>NC_021169.1:0-1200000 GCF_000385565.1 Archaeoglobus sulfaticallidus PM70-1
TTACGAGGAGTAGAGGTCCCCCTCCACAGGCTGACAGGGCCGTCCCAGCCCCCGTGAGAGTATTCTACATGCTGAGATGCAGTCTCTTAACGGGTCATCAAACGACAGACCTTCAGAAGTCCCCTTGGGGCTCACCCTAACCACTCTCCTACCAGCTCTTTCAGCCTTGTAGGAGAGCAGCTGGATGAACTTGCCCCAAGAGGCATCTAATATACGTTGAGCAAGCGTTTTACCTGCTCTAACCATGTTTTGAATTCGTAGATCTTCGACGGCTATGACATCGTAGTTATCGACGTAAAAACGAGAAAGCTTATGTAAGAAGTCGTTGCGTTGATTGACAAGCTTCTCGTAAGCTTTTGCTAACTTGATTCTGCATTTTTCCCAGTTCTTTGAACCCTTTTGCTTCCTTGATAAATCCCTCTGAAGCCTTTTTATCCTCTTTAGTGTTTTCTCATAGAAGCAAGGATTCTCTACTTGTCTTCCATCGGTGTCTGCGAGGAAGTACCTTACTCCAACGTCTATTCCTACAACTTTGCCAGTTGGTGCTAGAGGCTTGGCCCCAACTTCTGCCTGAACTATTGCAAACCACTTTCCAGATTTCGTTCTCTTGATTATTACACCCTTGACCTTGCCTTCAATGCAACGGTGAATCCTAATCGGAATTTCGCCAACCTTTGACAGGATTAGTTTCTTCCTCTCAAAGTCTATCTTGAATCCCGACTGGTTGAAGTTTAGGGTTTTGAAGGAGTTTCCTGTCTTATACCTTAGCCATCCAACCTTCTTTCCGTTTTCCCTTAGTTTAGCCAACGCTTTTATGTTTGCCCATAGCTGATAGTTCACCATCTGCAGGACTTTGGAGTAGACCTTGTTCAAACTGGGGTTTTCTTCCTTGAGCTTTACGATGAGAGCTTGAGTATCCGTTTGCTTTATCTTTCTTCCTTCTTTCTTTGCTTTGTTGACTTCTTCAAGTAAGCGGTTGTAAAGCCATCTGCATATTTCGAGTTGTTCATTCAGTTTAGCTTGAATCGCTTTTGAAGGGTATATGCGGAATTTGTAGCTAATCAGCATTCACTCACCCTGCGATTCCACGTATCTTTTCAGAACATCCAAAGTTACCTGCCCACTGGTTGCCAAGAAGTATGAAGGTGACCAGAAAACGTTCTTCCACAGCTTCTTCTTTACCTCTGGAAAATTTCGCCTTATTTCTCTTGAAGTTATTGTTTTCAGAGCGTTGATGTACTTGGGAATGTTCAGTGTTGGCTTTGCTTTGAAGAGGATGTGAACGTGATCGACATCGCATTCTATGGCAAGAACTTCAACCTCAAACGTTTCTGAGATTTCGTGAATTTTCTGTTTTAGGAAGTCTATAATTCTATCATTTGTAAATACTTTCCTGCGATATTTTACTACGAAGATGAGGTGATAGTGAAGAGAGTAGACAGAGTGAGCATCTCTGTCGAGTTTGTATTTCATAGTTTTTAGTTTTTTGCTAAAACTATATAAAATTTACCTCCAGCCTCCCCCTCCCGCCTCCCCTGCTGTATCCTCTCGCTTGCGCAAGGGGACTTAGCAGCAACAGAAAGTTAAAAGATTTTACACGTCTACTACCGAAACTACTATTACGGAGATGAGAATGATATTTTATGCTACACAGCTATTCCGTCAGTTCTGTTTAAAGAATGGAATAAATGTGGCGAAGCTTTAATCTTGACGGATTTTCTCATAATTACTACACCTCCTTATTTATTTTCGGATCTCTCCAACTCCTCCATCATCTTCAGCAGAACCTCTTTAAGCTCAGGAAGCTGTCTCTTTACAATCACCCAGACAACTTCAAGATCTACCGCAAAATAACCGTGAATCACAACATTTCTCAGCCCTACAACTCTTTTCCACGGTATTTCTCCATATTTTGAGCGAAGGTCTTCAGGGATGTTTTTTGCAGCTTCTCCTATGATTTCAAGATTTCTTAAAACTGCATCAACAACCATATCTTCTCTCATAAAATCCTCTAAATCTTCAATCGAGGATGTGTACCGTTCAATCTTCTCAATTGCTTCCAGCATATCCTGAACAAACAGCTCTGGAGTTCGTTTAGACATAAACAACCTCCCTTTCTATGGATTTCCACAACAATGGCTTTCTCATCGCAGCATTTTTCGTCACAACATCAACCCTAACCCCAAGCAGTTCTTCAAGAAATTCCTTCAAATCTACTATTTCCCAGCCTACAGGTTCGGAAAATTCAACTATGATGTCAATATCGCTTGTCTCCTTTTGCTCCCCCCTCGTTACAGAACCAAATACGCCTATACTTTTAACTTTAAACCTCTCTTTCAGAATTCTATCGTTCTCCTTCAGTATCTGGATTACCTCCTCGAGGTTTTTCATAACTTTATTTGATTCCCTTCCATACATTACCTTTCCCCCGTTATGGCAGAAACAATAGTTCCCGCAACATGTCCACATACTTGGAAGAGATTTGGTGAAAAACTATATCATGTTTTCCAAATTTTTAGCCACAAGATTTGGATTAGATGAAACAGGAAAAGTGAATCACCCCTCGCTCGCGAGGCTGTCCAGCAATTCAAATTTGTGAGAAAAAAGAGGTCGCTCAGGCCTGCAATTTAAAAATAAACGGGATGAATTATTATTCTCAGTAATTGTCGGACAGCCTCTTTCAGCGGGGAGCTTTCTTAGCTTTCTTAGCGACTTTTTGTAATAGATCAACCATACTGAATCTCCTGAACTTGCTGGATATTACTGAATGATATTTTCAGAGTTCAGAAAGTTAAATCTTAAATATATCTATATCAATACACAAAATTATGGCAAAAACAATAGCCGTGTCAGATGATGTTTACGAGATGCTCTCAAAGACGAAGATGAAAGGTGAATCTTTCAGCGATGTGATCAAAAGACTGCTGAAAAGGCAGAAGATAAGTGATATTCCGAAGATACTCGATGATAGCGAGGCAGACAAAATCAAGGAGCTTATTGAGAGGCAGAAAGAGGTTGATCTGGCAAGGCTTAAGGGGTTGCTGTAATGTGGCTCTTCGACACCTCTTTTGTTATAGACCTCTTCAAACACGACAAAAAGGCGTTGAAGAAGGCTGAAGAGACTGATTCCTCACCATCAATTAAAGCCATCTCGGTTGTAACCGCACATGAAGTGCTGAGGGGCTTACACTACATAGGAGACGAGGAGAAGTTAAAGCTTGGCGAAGCTTCGCTATCAAGATTCGAGATTATACCCTACACCTATGAAATAGCAAAGAGGGCAGCAGAAATCGACGCTTCTCTCATAAAGAAGGGTGAAATGCTACCATTCCCTGATGTTGTTATTGCCGCTACAGCCATAACCTACGATTTAAGTCTCGTAACCAGAGAGGATCATTTTAAAAGAATTGAGGGGCTTGAAGTTGAAGAGTATTAGGTGATTTTATGAGGAAAGAGCTAGTCTAGACCGAAGAACCAATGGTTAAAAAACTTGAAAGCTTCGGCTGGAAGTTCATTCCCTCGGATAAACTGATCGAAGATTATTCCGAGCCCCTGATAACCTCCATCCTGAAATCAGCCATCAGGAGATTAAACAGCGTGAATGATGAAGAGGTTATAAAGTTCCTCAAAACGAGGTTTTTCGATGTTGAAGGATGCAAGGCCATCCTTGAAGCACTAGGTGTTCGTAGAGAGACAGAGAAACAGAGGCCATAAATATCAATCAAATCAAAGATCAAAACCACAATTTATCTTCCCGTTGCTTGCAAGGGCCCTTCCAAAAGTGGCTGCCCAGCAAGTCAAATTTGCGTGAAAAAGGAGCTCGCTCAGGCTTGCAATTTAAAAATAAACGGGATGAATTATTATTCCCAGTAATTGCTGGACAGCTTCGCAAAGGCGGGGTGATTCACCCATCGGATAGGACAGTAGTCTTCTTTCGGCAAGCTGTGAACTACCACCGTCTAAAGACGGTGGCTTCTCCCCTCGCACGCTGAATCGCTAACAAGTACGCTGTATACTGGGGGAGTTTCGGGCTGGTTCACATCAGCCCTGCTCCTCAGCATATAGCCGAGGAGCCTGTTACCTATATTCACACTACCGTTTAAATCTCGATTGTACTCCAACCCACAGTCTTTGCATTTGAACATCCTCTTTCTGACAACAGTGTTCGTTGAACCACATCTCCAGCATTGCTTTGATGTCCACGCCTCATTTACAATAGCTACTGGTATCCCAGCCCACAGGGCTTTGTAAAGCAACATGTGCTTTACTTTAAACGATGGCATTGTGTGTACCTTGCGGTTGTTCTTCCTGCATCTTGGTTTGCCCTTGATGTGGGGTTTTCTTACGTTCTTGAGATCACCAAAGACAATGATTGGTTCGAAACCCTGTTGTTTGAGTTCAATAGCTCTGTCCACGATTGAACGGGTTGCTTTGTGCAGAACGTCTGCCACCTTTCTCGACTCCTTGTTACCTAATTGCTTAATCCATTTCACAGCATGCTTTATCTTCTTTCTCCCCACCGACTTCCTAACCCAGTTGTAGTGTGTCCTTATTGCTCTTATTTCTTTACCTAAGAATTTCACATTCCTTCTCTGCATTCCAAAACCCCACAGCTCCACAGAAGCTATGGGGTTTGCTTCTCCTATGTCGATTGCTATAACCACGGTGCGTTCGTTAACTGTAAATGAAGGAGGAATATACAAAACGCAATCAGAAGTTTCAACTTTGACGAAGCCAATTTCCCTTTGAATGGTTAGATGTAAGTAGAACTCACCATTCCTTCTAAACAACTTTGATTCGCAGATTTCGACATCTTCGGGAATGTCCCGATGTGGCTTTATGGCAACCCATATCCCACCCCTTCTACCAGCAACAGGGATGCGAGCCCAGTACTTGGCAATTTTTGTGTTCTTGCGTTCAACTTTAATCAAATCCTTGCGTATGCTCAAGGGATACTCCTTGTCGGGTTTAACTTTCTTGTAGTAACGCTTTGCCTGTTGCTTATTTGCAGAATAGAGCTTAACAGAGTTATCACCCTGAAGGAACTTCTGAAGGTTTTCGTATTCCTGTGTAAGCAGTTCACGCTTAACCCTGGTGAGGTGAACGACCTTGCACTTGATGACCTTCTGTACCTTCACACCTATAGGTAGAAAGATTTAAGTATTTAAAATTTGCTACCTATAGGTATGGGAAGAAAGAGTTCAGCAGTATACGAGATTAACTACCACATCGTGTGGTGTCCGAAGTACAGAAAGCCAGTACTGGTTGATGAGGTTAGGGAGTTTCTGGAGGAGCAGATTAAAACAATAGCGGAAACCAAGGGTTGGGAGATTATTGAGCTTGAAGTCATGCCTGACCACATTCACCTCTTCATCTCTGCTCCGCCTTTTGAAGCTCCAACGAACATAGTCAAGATTCTGAAAGGGGTGACTGCGAAAAGATTGTTTGAGAAATTTCCTGAACTAAGGGAGAAAGAGCTCTGGGGTGGCCATATATGGTCGCCAAGCTACTACGTTGGTACAGCAGGACATGTTTCGGCAGAAACCATTAAAAAGTACATTGAAGGAGTGAAAAATCGTGGTAGAAGCCGCAATTCATCCACCGGTTAAAATCGGTGGTCTTCTTGCGGCAAAATCCTATAAAAAATAAAAAAGCTAATATGCGTATATCTTTCCGTAAGGTCTTTTAGATACAGGAATCAGCTTGAGGAAGTTGCCTTCCATAATTTTCTCCTTGTCCCTGTTGAAGTACTCACAGTACTTCCCGACATGCTCCTCGACGAACTTCCAGTCCTCTTTCTCCATCTCAACTATTCCTACTTCCTTCCCGAGCTGGTACTTCTCAACCTTGCCCCTCAGATATATAACCCCGCCATGCATTCCGGTGCCTATATAGTATGCCTTGTGCTTTTCTCCCTCCTTCAGCGTTAGACCGAGCAGGATAACTCTCCCTCCTGCCATGTACTCTCCAAAGAAGTCCTGAGATGTTCCGCCTATAACTAAAACGGGAACTTTGTTTATGTACTCCTTCATGTGGATTGCTGTTCGGTAACCAACATTGTCCCTAATATATATCTTCCCTCCTCTCATCGACATTGCAACAACATCTCCAGCCCTTCCATGAATAATTATCTCTCCATCGTCCATCGTGTTGCCAACACCATCCTGAGCATTTCCATGAACGATTATTCTGTGACCATCCAGAAATGCCCCGAGATCGTTTCCGGGTGTTCCCTCAATGTGTATCTCAAGCTTTGGAGCGGGACTTGGAAGGTGCAGCCTTGTGCCTATGTACCTCTGCCCCACAGTATTTATAACACGAACCTTCTTTACTCCATTCAGGGCAGCATACCTGAGCAGATCATTAACTTCCTTGTGTTTGAGCTCCTTGGCGTCGATAACAGCCTCCTCACCCTCAATCTGGATGTACTTCAGTATCTTTTCAAGGGGTCTAACTCCCTCAAGGAACATATCCCTTAAAGAGAACTTGGCTATCGAAACCATAATACCACCTCTACTCTCCTGCACCCTTAACTCCGAGCACCCTGAGTTCCCATTCCTCCAGTCCAACTCCTCTCAGATGATCCCTGTTGCCTCTAACGCTCTCAATGGCGTTTATTCCCATACCTCCGAGCATCTCCTTGATCTCATTGCTCCAGCCCTTCAGGAGGTTGTACAGCCTCCTGCTCGCAATCTCCGGATTTAGCCTCTTTGTGAGGTATGGATCCTGCGTGCATATACCCCATGCACACTTTCCTGTGTAGCATTTCTGACATAATGTGCATCCCATCGCTATGAGCGCTGGAGTTCCGATGTACACAGCATCTGCTCCAAGCGCGATTGCCTTCAGCACATCCGCACTGTTTCTGAATCCTCCAGCGACAAGTATCGACGCTTTGTGCCTGATTCCTTCCTCTCTCAGCCTCTGATCTACCGAGGCTAAAGCCAGCTCTATCGGAATTCCGACATTATCTCTTATTATCTTGGGTGCAGCACCTGTACCACCTCTGAGCCCGTCAATCGCTACTATGTCCGCTCCAGCCCTGACTATTCCGGATGCTATTGCAGCAACATTGTGCACGGCTGCGATCTTAACGCTTACGGGCTTTTCATAGTTGGTTGCCTCCTTCAGCGCATAGATCAGCATCGAGAGATCCTCTATCGAATAGATATCATGCTGTGGGGCGGGTGAGAGAGCATCAGTCCCTTCGGGAATCATCCTCGTCTCGGATATTCTTATGCTGACTTTCTCCCCCGGCAGATGGCCTCCTATTCCCGGCTTCGCACCCTGACCTATCTTGATCTCAACCACGGCAGAGACATTCAGGTAATCGGGATCCACACCAAACCTCCCGCTCGCTACCTGTACTATAGCATTTCCACCATATTCCTCTCTCAAACTCTTTGGCAAACCACCCTCTCCGGTGTTGAAGAGGGTTCCGAATTCCTTGGATGCCATTGCCAGAGATTTGAACGCGTTGTAGCTTATAGCTCCATATGACATCGCCGAGAAGACTATTGGCGTCTCGAGCATAACATTCGGATGCAGTTCGGTTGCGATCTCAACATCCTCATAGTCCTCGCTGTACTTTATCTCCAGTCCATCAGGCTTTCTTCCGAGGAAAGTTCTGAGCTCCATTGGCTCTCTCAATGGATCTATCGATGGATTTGTAACCTGAGAGGCGTTAAGCACGAGATGATCCCAGTATATTCTATAAGGCTTATCGTTACCACTTCCGGTTAGAATAACTCCTCCGGTTTCAGCCTGCTTCTTCAAATCCTGGATTCTCTCTCTCGTCCAGTTGGCGTTGGGGCGGTATGTGGAGGGATGGGGTCTGACAGTAAGGGCATTTGTTGGGCAGAAAACAACACACCTCTGGCACCCAACACAAACATACTCATCGTGAAACATCCTATCCAGTTCGGGATCATACCTGTGCCCTTCCTGAGAGCACTGCCTCTCACAGACCCTGCATCTTATACATCTCTCATCATCTCTTTCTATGATGAATTCGGGAAGCATGTAAGTTTTCATTTCCATCATATCACCCTCAAATCGACTCCTTAAGGCTCTTCAGATGATCCTTCCTGTTCAGCCTGACAACAACCGGCTCTCCACCTCTCGGCGTCCAGACCATGTCGAGATCAGGAGATACAGCCCTGATACCTGCTTCCTCAGATGAAAGGAAGACGAAGTCGCCTTTGGCTCCAGCAGTGATTGGCCTGAGCCTTATTCTGTCGGTTATGCCGAACATCTCTCCATGGTGAGCCACGATAACGGTAAAAGGCCCGTTGATCAGCAGAGGAGCGTAAACCATCCTGAGGGTTGTGTACAGCTTCTTCTTTTTCTCCTCCATGTGCTCTATCTGATCCCACATCGGTGCTGCGAAAATTTTCGAAACTATCTCTATAGGCAATCCCTGCCTCCTCATAAGCAAATCAACAGCATACGCCATAACCTCTGTGTCTGTAAAGAGCGTACAGTAGTATCCGAACATCTCCAGATACCTTCTGTTGGTTCCGTATGATGAGATCTCCCCGTTGTGCACCACAGTCCAGTCGAGAATGCTGAATGGGTGTGCTCCACCCCACCATCCGGGTGTGTTGGTCGGGAATCTGCTGTGGGCTGTCCACATGTAGCCCTTGTAAAGCTCGTCGAGCATGAAGAAGTCAGCAACATCCTCTGGGAATCCAACTCCCTTGAACACACCCATGTCCTTTCCGGATGAGAAAACATAAGCATCCTCTATCCGGGTATTGATGTGCATAACTTTCTCGACAACAAAATCATCATCGCTCAGCTTTTCTTCGGTATTTTTGGGAGCTACAAAATATCTCCACACCAGAGGTGGATAGGATACATCAGCAGATGGGTTTGTGGGAATCTCCTCATCGTGAACGATATCGAAGTTTTTAGAGAGGAATTCATCAACCTTCTTCTTTGCATCGAGGTTTCCATCCTGATACATTATGTGAAGGGCGTAATAGTCCTTGTATTCGGGATAGATGCCATAAACAGCAAATCCACCGCCAAGACCGTTTCCTCTGGCTTTCATGTTAGATATTGCCTTTATCGCCATTTCTCCTCCAAACCTCTCGCCCTTGATGTTCATAACACCGAACAGTCCACATGCTTCGATGTCCTTGTTCGGGAGGTACCTCTCACACCTGTTTATCTCAAACCTCATGCTTTCACCTCATATTATTCCGAGAACCACATCATCCTTCAGCAAATCCCATCTGATATGCTCTGGAAGCTTTGTGTATCCGAAGTCGTAGTCGAGGAGTCTTTCCTTGAACTCCGTGACATCTATCTTCCTCTTCATCAGGTTGAGGTATATTCCTGCCCTGTCAACCTTTCCCACAAGCACTATTCCCTTTATAAGCCCATCTTTGATTGCAATCCTTCTGTAAACCTTCCTTTCCGGATCAAATCTGATCAGAACCTCGTAGCCTTCCTTCTCCGCGATTTCATCCGTTATGTTGAGTCCGGCATTTATTATGTAAACATCGAAGAAGTGCATCGCGTTCATGGATGTGCCCTCAAACTCCGCACTCCCTCCAGCGATGTTCAGCCCGGCAACTCTTCCGCCATAATAAGCGTTGGGCCAGAGGGGCAGGAGTCTTCTGTCATCGATCATGAAGTCATAGACTTCTGCACAGTCACCGCACGCATAGACATCTTTGGCCGAGGTTTCCATCTTCCTGTTGACAACTATGCCACGATTAACCTCGATTTCACTATCTCTCACAAGATCTATATTCGGCACGACACCGACCGCAACAATCATGAGATCGCATTCAATCTCCCTGCCATCTGTGAGCGTTACGCTGTAAACCCTGTTGTTGCTGGAGTTCACCTTCTTTATTGTCAGGCCTGTGTGGATGCTGACTCCATGCTCATCAAAAACCCTCTGGACTATCTCCGATGTTCTCTCGTCAACCACCGGGGCAAGAACCCTGTCTGCAAGTTCGATTACATGCACCTCCAAGCCCTTCTCCGCCAGAACCTCGGCAGCCATCAGCCCGATAACTCCTCCTCCAAGGATTACAGCCTTTTTTGCATCCTCAAGTTCCTTTTCGATGCCAAGGGCATCGTCCATCGTTACAAAGGAGAAGGCGTTCTCCAGTTTGGGATCAAAACCCTCCATTTGCGGGATGAATGGCTTTCCACCGGTGGCTATGAGAAGCTTGCCATACTCTATTTCCTCACCAGAATCGAGTATTACCTTCTTCTCGCTGACATTTATCGAAACTGCCCTCTTTCCGAGTATCGGCGTTACATCCATTTTCTCATAAAAGTCGGGTGGTCTGTAGTACATCTTCTCCCTGCTTATCCTCCCGGAGAGGTAGTAGGGGATCAGCGCCTTTGAATATGTGTGGTACTCCTCCTCAGATATGACCGCAATCGTCAAGTCCCTGTTTCTGCTCCTTATAGCCTCTATGCAACCTATACCACCGGCAGAATTTCCTATGACCACAACATCGAACTTCATTCTTCCCCTCCGGATATGTAAACCAGCGCATTATTGGGACACATCTTAACGCATGTGGGGAACTCAAGCCCCTCACACAGATCACATTTAACGATCTTCTTCTCCTCAAAATCTATCACAATGCTGCCATAAGGACAGGCCATCACACAGCTCAAGCATCCAACACACTTGCTTTCATCGTGCAAAACCTTTCCTGTTTCTGTATCCTTATACAGAGCACCGCTGATACAGGCGAAAACACAGTTAGGCTCATCACAATGTCTGCACTGGATGGCAAAGCACTCGGGCAGATTTTCATCAACAACTATTCTCGGCACAGGTTTCTTTTTCTCATACTTAAAGGCCTTCAGTATATCCCTCGTTCTTGAGTGTGCAACTGCACACCATATCTCACAGAGGTGGCAGCCAATACATACCTCTGGCTTTGCAACGACCTTTGGCAAACTCATCCCTCCTCGAAATCGCTCCAACTACCACAAAAATAACAGGGTTTTAAGTAACTTTCGAAATTTAATATCGTGACATTACAAGACATACTTATGCGTTTAAGCTAGTTGAAGTATATAAATATTATGGGTTTGGTATTTAGGAATCTATAATCAGTATCCCTATTACCTAAAAATTAAACATAATTTAAAATTAAAAAACTAAATAAGCAAGGCTCAAAGTTATACTGTGGATCTCCTTCCTCCATTAAAAAGGGGCATCCTTCCAGCACGGTGTTTAGCCCTAGAGGGTGTTCAAAGGCCTTTCCAGCCTTATCATCCACACTTCGGGCCACCCACGCTCCTGTCAATTCAGGAGCCGCAGGTCAAGCCTTGGCTATACTACAACGGGGGAGTCATATCCTTACGGGCTGTATCTCGCGGAAGTCGCGGGGATTAGCCCTTATAGTTTCCTAAAATCCTGGATCTTCTATGATCTTTATGCGTTTTTCCACTTATGAAAGAATTGAATCTGTCTATCCTTATCCCTTTTTTGTTGAGCCACGCCTGAAACTTGCCCGTCTCGTTTATGGCCTCTTCCAAGCCACGAAATCGAACTATTATGCAGAGGTTGTACTCGCTGCCGATGATCTCGAAAACATTTTCGACATAATCGAGTTTTTTCAAATGCTCGATGAGTGTTTCCATACCCTCCCTATCGTTGTGTATGCCGAGCAAAACAACACCCATGTAGTCCATCCCTATCTTCGCATAGTCAACCTTCCAGACTCCTTTTTTTACCTCTTTGATGTATCCATGAGATTCAAGAAGCTTCATTCTATTGTACACAGTCTTCGTCGAGACATTAAGGTCATAAGCAATCTCATCCTGTGTTTTTGAGTTTAAAATTCCCTCGATTATCTTGACATTTAACTCGTCCTCAATCAGATTCATGTTTCAGTATTCCAGAAAAAAACTATATTAAATTTGTCTATAAACTAGCAACTATTCCTCAAAATCGTCAAGCCATGCAGCAGTCTTGCTGACCTTTTTTCTGAACATCTTTCCGAGGTTGGAGGGGTCTTTGGCCTGATGGTATTTGAAGTACATGTAACCGTCCATAACCCCAATAATCTCAATCTTACCAGTAACATGAGACATTATGTATCTTATTCTCTTCGTGTGCCCGTTCAGATATTTCTTCGCTTCCTCCACAATCCAGTAGCCGTCATAGAGCGGAACCTGAAAGTGGCTCTTCACCCTCTTTACAGGTCTGCACTGGAATATGTAGTAAGGGATCACACCAATTCTGTTTATTACGTTCATCAGCTCTGCCAGAACCTTTCCTGAGTCGTTAACACCCTTAAGCAAAACCGTCTGGTTGCTGATTATAGTGTTAGCCTTTATCAGGGCATCTACAGCTCTCGTGGATTTATCAGTTATCTCCCTTGGATGATTGAACTGGGTTACGATGTAAACCCTCCTGTCCCTGGTTGAGTATTTCTGAAGAACCTCAGGCAGCTCCGGATCCATGAGTATTCTGTCAGGGAAGGTTACCGGAGTTCTCGTGCCGAACCTGACGAAATCCACATGCGGAATATCGGTTAGCTTGTACAGAAACTCCTCGATTACCTCCGTTGGAAGCAGGAACGGATCCCCGCCACTGACAAGAACATTGTTTATCTCCTTATGCTCCCTAATGTACTCAACCGCACCGTCCAGTCGTTCTATTGTCTCTTTAGTTGGAATGCCCACAAGCCTTTTCCTGAAGCAGTGCCTGCAGTACATCGCACATGCGTTTGTTGCGAGAATCAACGCTGTCTGGGCATACTTATGCTGCAAGCCCGGTAGCTTCGTGTTCTGACTCTCACCACTTGTATCATATTCTCCAGCGAGGTCGAGCTCCTTTACGGATGGAACTGCCATCTTCCTGATGGGGTCATCGGGATCGTTTGGATCTATCAGTGAGAGATAGTATCTAGATATTGACATCGGATGAGCCTGAATCACCTCCTCCAGCCTCTCCTTCTCTTCTGGAGAGAGGGGGATGTATTTTTCGAGTTCCTCAATCTCGGTAATGTTCTGTCTGAGTTCTTCTACCCATGTCACTTTATCACCTCCATAAAAGCAGGGAATTCCTTTTAAACCGAATTATCCCTATCTCGGCCTTTTTTTATAAAATTCGCCTTACTTTTACTTGAATGTTACTAAAAAGATATATAAAATCTTCGATTGTCAAACAGGAGCAAGCGGTTATTCATCGGTTAATTTGATTTTATTGCTTGTTCGAATTCCGAAAGATTTTCGATCGCTTGCAGGTTTTTCATGTTTTAAGGAGTAAAAGTGCTGAATAATACCTGATACAGGAATTGCATTACTGTTTGAATACCAATAAATCGAAAAAGCTAAATATTAAAATTATAACCTTTTATATGGTGAAATAATGGACTTCTCGTTCAATGAGGAGCATAGGATGTTGAGGGATGCGGTAAGAGAGTTCGCCGAGAAGGAAATAATGCCTTATGGCAGGGAATATGATGAGAAAGCAGAATATCCATGGGAGATTTTCAGAAGGGCTGCCAAACTTGGATTTGTTGGGGCTGACATTCCGGAAGAGTATGGCGGGGCGGGAATGGATTTCATATCGATACCCATTATCTGCATGGAGCTTACGAGAGCGGACAGCGGGATAGGATCGGCAATAGCAGCCTCAACTCTCGGATGCCCGATGGTGAAGTACTTCGGAACTGAGGAGCAGAAGGAGAGGTATTTGAGGGCTGTTGCTGAGGGAAAAACAACATCTGCAATAGCCATCACCGAGCCCGATGCTGGAAGTGATGTTAACAGCATAAAAACCAGGGCGGAGAAGGTTGAAGGGGGATACATCCTCAACGGCTCCAAGACATTCATAACCAACGGGGGCATATCAGACTGGGTGGTGGTTATAGCGAGAACAGACTTAAACGCCAAGCCTGCATACAAGGGCTTTTCTGCACTTGTTGTTGAGAAATCGATGGAAGGGTTTGAGACAAAGCCGATAAAGAAAATGGGTCTGAACTGCCATGATACCTCCGAGCTGTACTTCAGGAATGTTTTTATCCCGCAGGAAAATCTCGTTGGAACAGAGAACTTTGGATTCTACCAGCTAATGCGATTCTTCAACGAGAGCAGGATTCTCGTTGGTGCCATCCAGCTTGGAATTGCCATAGGTGCCTACGAAAGAGCCTTGCAGTACGCAAAGGAGAGAAAAGCCTTTGGCAAGCCCCTCATAGAGCATCAGGCAATCCAGTTCAAGTTAGCAGATATGTTCACGGCAATAGAGTCGGCTAAGCTGTTAATTTTCAAGGCTGCATATCTGGTTGACAAGGGTGAGCCAAATCCTGCATTAAGCAGTGCTGCGAAGCTGTACGCGAGTGAGACTGCGATAAAGGTTACCTATGAGGCTGTTCAGGTGTTTGGTGGGTATGGGTTCAGCAAGGAGTACGATGTTGAGAGGTACTACAGGGATGCAAGAGTGGGTACGATTTATGAGGGGACGAGCGAGATACAGAGGCTGATAATCGGAAGGTTTCTTGCTGGAAAGTTAGGGTTTTAGCCTTTAATTTTCAACAGGGGCTTTACAGCTTTACAAAAAATTTTTCTGGATTTTCAGTAGTGTTAACTGGTGCTGGAGAGTTTGTCACCCATTTGCAGCCCGCAGGGTTTTATTTTTCGATCAAAAATATGTACCAACAAAGTTAAATATCATAAAAAAGTCTTTCCTAAATCGAAAAGCATGTGCTGAGGGGGGCAGAAAGATCACCATACCACCATATTACCAACCCATAAAAAACAAAAAGAGGATCAACTCGAAAAAATTATATATCTCGCATTTAGTTTTACAATAAAAATAGCAGTAGTAAATAATCATTATTGGATCTAAATATCCCACATCTTAAACATAACTGAAAGAGGTTGAACCGGATGCCTTGTGTCCATGAGTCAAACAAAAAGGACTGGATGAAGACGCAGAACGGCATTATAAAACTCCATCCTTACTGCAACAAATGTGGATCAGTCGGAAACATTTCCTCCGACAGGGGTAAAAAGATAGGCTATTTTTTGATTGCCCTGTCAAGACTGAGAAAAATTCTGAAGGATAGGGGATACAAGGTATCCGAGGCTCAGATAAGGCTGATTGCAAAGGAGCTATCCAGTATAGAGGATTTTGACGATACCTGGTGGATAACCTTCTCAAGGCAGAAGGAGATTTTCATTTCAGTTGTCAGGAAGTACATCCGGGTTTCCACAGACCTTCTGGAGTCTGTGCTGAATAGTGAGTGGAGGTAACAAAGCAGAATGTAACAAAGGTAGGAACAAAGCGGAATAATTAATCAGATCAACAAAAAATAAAGGGCCTGTCCAGCAGAGACCGAGCCGACAGGCGATGAGGAGGGCTGGATAGGCGTAGTTGGGGCTATTGACTTCAGCTTTGACAGCAGAGGTCGGCTCCATCAACATCAAAAAAGACTTTTTTTGAGAGACTGTAAATAAGGTGAAAAAAGAACTGAGAATCATCAAAGGTGTTCATGATGCTGGTTATCCCCGTTTCTTCTGGGCTTAGCTGAATCACTTAAAATAGAGAGTTCTTTGCAGATGGCATTACTCTGAATGACGTGCAGGCTGTCGAAGTGCCTGTTGAAGATCTGGAGGATAAGATAAATGCTTTAATCGAGCTTGTAAAAAGAAAAAAGCCGGATAATGCCGAATTTGAGGCAATAAAGGTTGAGGATTATGATGGAGGTGTAATGAAGACCGAATCTTATTATTGATATATCCGGAATAATACTAAACGATGCTTGCGGCGTAATCTATCTTAAAATATAATATTACAGATCTCAAAAAATCCTACCCAAAATTATTTTTAATTGGCTGAGGTGAATATTGTAATGGCGGTTAAGATAACGATAACTGGCAAAGTTCACAATGCTGGCTATCGCTTGTTCCTTCTTGAGGAAGCAGATTATTTGTTCATTCCATATTTTGATGCAAGAAATGTTAAAATTAACGGGAGAGAAGCTTTAGTTGTTTTGGTTGATGGCGAAAAGGAGCAGATCGAAGAATTTCTGGAATTCATCAAATCAAACAAACCAGAGAATGCTGTGGTTGAAAAAATTCAGGTTGAAGAATATACTGGGAGAGTTAGAGATATTGAGAGGTTTAGGAGCAGCTTTAATACTGCTCAGCTGTCCAAGATCGTCCAGGTTGGCTTGAAGATGCTAGAAAAGCAGGATTCGATGTTGCAGAAGCAGGATATGATGCTCGAGAGACAGGATATGATGCTTGAGAAGCAGGACTCGATGTTGAAGAAACAGGATGAAACAATAAAGGAGATCAGAGGTACAAGAGAAGATCTGAAGAGTGAGATCAGAGAAGTAAATAAGAGTGTCAAGGAAGCTTCGTCAAAAATAGATAAAACAAATGAGCTGCTTGAGAATAGGTTTGAGAGGCTTGAAGAGGAAATTGAGAAGATAAAGAAAGCTTTGATTAAAGCAGGAATTGAACTGTGAACGATAGCATTTGTTTACGATGCAGTTATCATCGATTAAGAAGATGGGAAAGGACTTGGAAGAAAATATCAGAAGAAGTCAATGAATTAAGGTGGGAATATTGACTGCTCAATTCTCAAAAGATGAACTTGAGGAGCTAATCGAAAAAAGCTTAAAAGAAGTTTTGTTGAAGGCCTTTATGGAAGAAAGTGAGGAGATATGGAGAAAAAAATAATTTTAGTTCACAACAAGGAGATGGAAACTCTTGACATATGGTTTGATGATCCTCAGGAAGAATACGTTTGTGAGGAAGTGGGGGAGGAGATAATCCTAAAAAAGAGCAAGGAAGGGAAAGTAATAGGAATAGAAGTTCTTTACTTTACCGGGAAAGATATACCATTGGAGTTTAAGGCTATTGCTAAATCCAAAGTTTGATGAATAGAGTGGGACAACGCACCATACTAAGGTTTACACTCATCCACACCACAGACACCGATGTTGAGAATTTAATGCGGGATTTACCGAAATTGCTGGACTATATCGACAAGTTCATTTCAGAACACAGCTAACGGAATGATCACATGTTTAGTCGGGCGTTAGAAAATCTGCGTTTTATCAAGAATGCTAAAATTATGATGAAGCCTATAATTTCTGAGATGTTACGATTAAGGGTAAGAGAATTGATAGCGGAAGAAGAAAGCTTGGAGCTTTCATTGGTTACAATGTTAAGACGGGAATTAACGTTTCTATATATCCCGGTGTAAAAATTGGGAGTGATAGCTGGGTTGAAGCAGAAATTTTGGTTAAGAGAGAAGTTGAAAAAGGAAGTTTCGTTAAGAACCGGTTCTTCTGAGCGAGACGAAAATCATATCAATAAAATGAACGATAGTTTTTTAAGTTGAACGATCGTTCAACATATTATATGATCCAAGAATTTAGAAAATTTGTTGGATTCAAAGTGCTTGAATATTTCATCACTCATCAATCTGCAGAGGTGCACCTTAAAGAGCTGTCAAGGAGGCTGAAAATAAGTCCTGGAAGTGCAAAAACTTACTGTGACATCTTTGAGAGAGATTGTATATTGCGTGTTAAGAGAAAAGGCAATCTTAAACTCTTCACACTTAATAACGATGATTTTGCCGTAAGGGAATTGAAAAAAGCTTATTACGCAACCTTACTAAAGGAACTTGGCATTGAAAAAATAGCAGAGAACTGCATATCCCTTGCAATCTACGGTAGCTTTGCTTCAGGAAACTTTGATGAGATGAGCGATTTAGACATCCTGATTATAGGCGAAGAAGAGGATGTAAATAGAGATTTAATTCTTGAACTTCAGGAAAAACTGGGAAGAGAAATACAGCTCACGGTTTTACCGTATTACAGATGGGAGAAGATGAAAAAAGAGGGCAATAAATTTGCTGAAAGTGTTCTTAGAAACTACATTCTCATAAAAGGTGCGGAGCTATGAAATTTCAGGAATGCCTGGATAAGGGGCTGATAAAAAGAGATTCCAAGGCTGTTGAAAGCTGAAAACGCTGAAAATAGCAGAGAGATTTCTGAAATCTGCAAGAAAGAATATTGAAATCGAAGAATACGAAATGGCTGAAATCGCAGCGTATAACAGTGCATTTCACTCAGCGAGAGCTTTGCTTTTTGCGAAAGGTTACGTGGAAAGAAGTCATTATTGTCTTGGCCTTGCACTGAAGTATTTGTATAAGGAAAGGGATAAAATTCTTGAATTAATTAATACCTTCGACAAAATTAGACTTTCAAGACACAACATACAGTACGGTGGTTTACTTGTGAGCAGAGAAGAAGCAGAATTTGTCGTCGGGTTTGCAGAGGAATTCCTGAGAGTAGCTAGAGAGGAACTTGGAATCGTTTAGCTTGTGGAAATTACTCTCTCTTTTAAGAATATCAAGATTATAACAATGCCAATAACCTCTGAAATGAAGATGTGGGAAAGGGAAGGTGTGTATTCTGATATAATCCTCTCGATATACTCGTAAAAGCTTGAATGTTCTTTAGTCAAACAACTTCAATTCCAATCTGAAGAGCAAACATAAAGTCAGTTTGTAGTGTTATATAACCTTTTAATTTACTCATAAAAATAATCTAAGATAAAAATAATCTGTATGTGGGCTGAATTATGCCTGTACCGTTTCAAAAAACTTAAATTATCAGCAGTACAAATTGATTAGAGAAGAATGATCGCTGATTACCTGTTGGAGATATCCAGAAAAATTAAGGAAAGATTTGGTGACAAGGTGGAGAGAATTGTCCTGTTTGGTTCATACGCGAGAGGAGATTACAGTGCAGAGAGCGACATCGACATCCTCGTAGTGGTAAGAGACGATAGTATTGAAAACGACATTAGAAAAGTGATTTATTCGTTTATTCCTATAGCCAAAAGATTAATTTCGGTCAAAATACTTAGAATCGACAGGTATACAAAGATGAAAGAAATGAATCTATCATTTATTCGATCCGTAGAGAGGGAAGGGATAGTAATTGGATGAAATAACACTTAGAATTAAAAAAGCTGAGAAACTTCTCAGAGATGCTGAAAGTGAACTCAAAATGGGTATGTATGAACGATGCTGTAGCACAGCTTACTATGCAATGTTCCACGCATCTAAAGCCATGATTTTGAGTGTAGGTGAAGACTCCAGAACCCACAGGGGAACAATATTCCTGATCTGGAAAAACAAGGAGAAACTGGGACTCAATGAGGAGGATTGCATTAGACTCAGCAAGGCCTTTGATTTGAGGGAGGAAAGTGATTACGGAATTTTTCAGGAGATTTCAGAAGAGACGGCTACAGATATTCTCAAAGATGCAAGGGAATTCGTAAAAAAGGCAAAAGAATTTTTGATTAGCTGATGTGTGCTGGTACAGAATTTGTTGTTAAGTAACAGGAAGATAAAATTCTTGAATTAATTAATACCTTCGACAAAATTAGACTTTCAAGACACAACATACAGTACGGTGGTTTACTTGTGAGCAGAGAAGAAGCAGAATTTGTCGTCGGGTTTGCAGAGGAATTCCTGAGAGTAGCTAGAGAGGAACTTGGAATCGTTTAGCTTGTGGAAATTACTCTCTCTTTTAAGAATATCAAGATTATAACAATGCCAATAACCTCTGAAATGAAGATGTGGGAAAGGGAAGGTGTGTATTCTGATATAATCCTCTCGATATACTCGTAAAAGCTTGAATGTTCTTTAGCAGGAAAGTCGCCTAAAAGAGGCCAGAAGAATGTTTCTGGTTCGTTCCATAACTCATCTTCAATTAAATGGAGAAAAGATGCAAAGGATAAAAACAGGGATTTTCTGTATTTTAAGCCAATCAGGAGGAGAATGAGAATGAACAGCAGAGTATGTCCAAAAACTCTGCCGTTGTTTAATGGTAGCAGAATCATTCCCAATGGCTTATCTATTATGTCCGGAAGTAATGAACCTATGAATATCAGCCTGTAGTCCATCTAACTTTTGAACCTGGTTTCAAGTAAGTAGGCAATTCCGAGTGTAATTCCAATGTGTCCAAAAAGTAACATTGAGTAAAGTCAGTTTGTAGTGTTATATAATCTTACTTTAATTTAATTTAGATTAGAAATAATTTAAGATAAAAATTGAAAGGTGGAAAAATGAAGATTGCAATGGTGACAGCTTTCTGGGGGCCAGCATACCCGACTGGCTCCGGGATTTATGCTTATGAGGTTGCGAGGCGTTTAGCAGATCAGGGAAATGAAGTGCATGTTTACACTTCCAGCGTTGGTAATTTTGATAAAGTTGAATATCCGGATAATTTTCATATTCATGTTTTACGGGCGTATACTGTGGTTTGGAACATGAACCCATTTGCAAATGTTTTCACCAAGTTATTGAGCAAGGATTTTGATATTGTTCATGTCCATTCCTACATCTTTTTCATGTCAAATATGACAGCTTTAGCAAGGATTTTCAAGAATTTTAAGTATGTCTTACATTTTCATGGTGGTTTAAATTATTCTGAAGCTAAGAAATTTCATCCATGGAGAACATGGGCGAAAGAGAACATATATGACAAAACGCTTGGGTTGCTTACGGTAAAAATTGCTGATAAGGTATTGAGTGTAGCAAAAAGCGACATTCCAATAATAAAGAGAAAGTTTGGTGTTGATGCAGAATGGATACCAAATTGTGTCTGCACAGAAAAGTTCAGCTATTCTGAAAACGATTCGAGAGTTGTAACTTATGTTGGAAAGCTTGAAAAGTGGAAGGGTGCTGAGTTACTTAAAGATGTCTTCAAAACTATTCATAATGAACTAGAGGATGTGAAATTCATGGTTGTTGGGGATGGAAGTCTTGCTGAAAAACTGAAGAATTCTAACTTACCAATAAAGCTCATGGGACACGTCCCCCACGACAAAATGCCAGACATATATCACAAAACTGCAGTTTCAGTTTTACCATCATATATGGAAGGATTGCCTACGATTTGTATGGAGTCTTTAGCATGTGGAGTTCCAGTTGTTGCCACTGATGTTGGAGACACAAGGGAGATAGTGACAGATGGAAAAACTGGATTTCTCGTTAAACCAGGAGATGCTAAGGCTATGGCATCTAAAGTGATCGAATTGCTTGAAGATGATGATTTGAGAAAGACAATGGGAAGGGAAGGAAGAAGACATGTTGAGGAGAATTTTAGTTATGACGTGATTGTCGAAAGAGTGTATGAAGTGTATAGTTCGCTTATATGAATATTTTGGATACATCTTGTTCTTGAGATAAATATATTGTATGTGAGGTAAGAGAATGATAGCAATAGTTCTTGGCACTCGTCCAGAAATAATCAAAATGAGCCCTGTGGTTAGGGAATGTGAGAAAAGAGGACTAGATTACTTCGTTTTGCATACAGGTCAGCATTATTCCTACGAAATGGACAGGATATTCTTTGAAGAATTGGAGTTGCCTCGACCAAAATACAACTTAGATGTTGGTTCTGGAACTCATGCAGAACAAACTGGTAAAATCATGATTGGAGTTGAGAAGATCCTGATGCAAGAAAAACCTAAAATCGTTTTAGTGCAGGGAGATACAAACACGGTCTTGGCAGGAGCTTTAGCTGCTGCTAAGCTACATATTAAAGCTGGACATGTCGAAGCTGGACTCAGATCATATGACAAAAGAATGCCAGAAGAAATCAACAGAGTTTTAACAGATCATATTTCAGATTTCCTCTTTGCCCCAACGGAAGTGGCTAAGCAAAATTTGATAAGGGAGAGCATAAGCGAGAACAGTATATTTGTCACTGGAAACACGATTGTTGATGCAGTTTATCAGAACTTAGAGATTGCTAAAAAGAAAGTAAGCGTGCTAAAGGAACTTAATTTAAAGCCTAAGGAGTACTTTCTGGTAACCACACACAGACAAGAAAATGTAGATGTTAGAGAAAGAATAAAGGGAATTATAAGAGGATTAGAATTAATCCATAATGAATTTGCTATTCCTGTAATATTTCCAATACATCCGAGAACTCAGAAAAGAATAGAAGAATTTGGGTTTAATTTAAATGGAGTTACACTCATAAATCCTTTAGGTTTTCTTGAGTTTTTGCAGTTAGAGGCTAATGCAAAATTGGTTTTAACTGATTCTGGTGGTGTGCAGGAGGAAACATGTGTATTGGGAGTCCCTTGTGTAACCCTAAGGGATAATACGGAGAGACCAGAGACTTTAGAGGTTGGATCAAATGTTTTAGCCGGAACAAAACCAGAAAGAATTTTAGGAGGAGTCAAGTTAATGCTCAACAAAAGGAACAATTGGAAAAACCCATTTGGCGATGGTAAGGCTGGAGAGAGGATAATAAATGCAATAATGAGTGAGGTGGGCACTTAAAATGAAGCAGGTTGTATTAGATTTTAGTACTGGTGAGATAAAGTTGGTAAACGTTCCTACACCATTAGTGCGTCCTAGACGAGTCCTTGTAAAGAACGTCATTTCAGTAGTTAGTATAGGCACAGAAAAAAATATGATTGATTTTGCTAGAAAAAATACAATCTCCAAGGCGTTATCCCGACCGGATCTAACAAAACAAGTTTTGGATTTTGCAAAGTCCGAAGGTTGGATAGAAGCATACAAGCAAGCTAAAAGGCGATTAGCTTCTCCAGAACCTTTAGGTTATAGCTCCGCTGGTATAGTTATAGACGTTGGGAATTCTGATGCTGAATTTAGAAAGGGAGACAGAGTTGCTTGCACAGGTAGCGGATTTGCATCACATGCAGAGATTATTTCAGTTCCATATAACCTATGTGTGAAGATCCCTGAGAACGTTAGTTTCGACCATGCCTCCTTTGCAGGGGTAGGGGCAATTGCCGTACATGCTATCAGACTGGCATCATTACAACCGGGAGAAAATGTATGCATAATCGGATTGGGTCTTTTGGGATTGCTGGCTGTCCAGATTGCAAAAGCATCTGGGTATAACGTTTTGGGAGTAGATGTATCTGAACCTAAGCTAAAATTAGCAAAGGAACTAGGAGCAGACGAAGTCTCTAATACCAAGGATGCCATAAAAGTCTCAAGGATATTCTCAGACGGTTATGGCATGGATGCTGTGATTATATTTGCATCCACAAAAAGCGATGAGCCAATTGAGTTGGCATCAGAAATAGCAAGAGAGCGAGGTAAAATCGTTGTTCCAGGACTTGTTGGATTAGATATCCCCAGAGAAGTTTTTTACAAGAAGGAATTGGAACTTGTAGTTTCTAGATCCTTCGGACCAGGTGTTTATGACCCTTTTTATGAGTTGAAAGGAGTTGATTACCCTTACCCGTATGTCCGCTGGACTGTTAAAAGAAACATGAAGTATTTCTTAGAACTTGTTAGTGAAGGGAAGATAGATCTAGACAAAATTATAACTCACAGATTTAAGATAGACGAAGCAGAGAAAGCTTATGAAGAGCTGTTGAAAGGTACAAATGCAATTGGAGTATTATTCTATTATGACTATCTAGAGGGAGAACCAAAGGCTGAAATTATAAAAGTGAAAACAAAGAAAAAGAAAGATTATAAAAAAGACAAGATAAATGTCGGGTTAATAGGTGCCGGAAACTTCGCTAAAGGTACAATACTACCAATTATCAAGAAAATACCATACGTTAATTTAGTTGGTGTTGCCACCGCAACTGGCACGTCTGCAGAGTATATGGCCAGAAAATTCGATTTTGATTACTGTACGACCAATTATATGAAAATACTGGAGGACCCCAATATAGACTGTGTAGTTATTGCGACGAGGCATGATCTCCACGCAAGGATATCGTCTGAAGCACTTGAACATGATAAAGACGTGTTTGTAGAGAAACCGATGGCGTTAACATCCAAAGAGCTAAAGAGGGTAATTGAAGCATACAATAGTTCGGATGGTAAGATTATGGTCGGATTTAACAGACGATTCTCACCTCTTTGCATGAAAGCTAAAGAGACCATAGGTTGTAAAGAGCCGCTTGCATTGAATATTAGAGTAAATGCAGGCAAGTTACCATCTGACAGTTGGGTCTATGATCCTGCAGAAGGAGGTGGTAGAATTCTAGGAGAAGTCTGCCATTTCGTAGATCTAGCCATATATTTCACAGAATCATCGCCCAAATATGTATATGCACAAGCCATAGATGCTCCACACTATTCAGCAGATGACAATGTTTTAGTAAACATCTCTTTTGAGAATGGATCTATAGCATCTATATTGTATGTTTCAAATGGAGATCGTGCATTTTCAAGGGAAAGAGTTGAAATATTTGGTAATAATGCTGTAGCCGTTATTGATAACTTCAAATCATTAGTTGTCTCAAAAGATGGTAAAAAGAAGAAAATGAAAAACTGGTTTGGAGTTGATAGAGGACATAAGTCAGAATTTGAAATATTCTTTTCATCGATAAAAGGAGGTAAAGATATACCAGTAAAATTTGAGGAGTACGTACATACAACGATTACAACATTCAAAATACTGAAGTCGTTAAAAGAGGGTCAGCCAATTAAAATTGAGGTGGATATATGAACATAACACTGCTTGTAATGTATTTTCCCCCAGAGATTGGTAGTGCCTCTCACTTGTTTTATGAGTTTGCGGAGGAGTTGACGAAGAGAGGTCATAAGGTAACAGTTGTAACAACTTTTCCCAGAGAATACAATCTCAACAAAGACGAGTTACATCTGATGTCAAAGTACAAACGGAAAGCATTCCTTAGAGAAAAAATAGATGGCATAAATGTCATAAGAGTGCGTAGCTTGCAAGCACCAAGAGATTCTCCAATTTTACGAGGATTAGAGCACTTTTTTGTCCCACTTTCTGTAACTCTTGGTGGTTTGTTTGCCAAATCAGATGTAATCGTGGTGTACTCACCCCCATTGCCTTTAGGATTAGCAGGATGGGTTTTAAGCAAGATAAAAAGAGTACCGTTAATAGTCAATATTCAAGATTTATACCCACAAGCTGCCATAGATTTGGGGCTACTCAAAAATCCAATACTTATTGAGATATTTAGAGTTATTGAAAAGTTAGTATATGAGCTATCTGATCATATTACCGTACATTCCGAAGGAAATAAACAACACATAGCAGAGAAAGTTCCAGAAGAAAAAATTACAGTAATACCGAACTGGCATAACAGTGATATTAAGGTATCAGATAGGTATAACGAATTCAGAAAGAAGTTAGGTATAATTGATAAATTCGTAGTAACCTATGCTGGGATAATGTCGTACTCTCAAGATATTGAAACTATCGTTGATGCGGCAGCCTTACTTAAAGACAAAAAAGATATAGTGTTTCTTTTGGTTGGCGATGGTCCTCAAAAAGGAGATATCGAAAGAAAGGTAGAGTTGTTAGGATTAGATAATGTATTAATGCTACCATTTCAACCCAAGGAGAAATATTCAATGCTTTTAGCAGCCTCAGATGTATGTTTAGTTACACTGGATGCAAATAGAGTAAAAACACCAGTAGTTCCAAGGAAATTAAACGACATAATGGCGGCTGGAAGAGCTGTTATTGCCAACGTTCCTTTAGATGGAGATGTACCAAAAATAGTAAGAGAGGCAGAATGCGGGTATTGTATAGAGCCAAAAAATCCAGAAAATCTTGTAGAAGCTATCTTGGAGCTATATAACAATCCACACTTGGTGGAAAAATTCGGCAGAAATGGAGCAGAATATGCAAGAAATAACTTTGCCATAGGTGTTTGCTGTTCAAAATATGAAAAATTGTTTGAATCTCTGAGAAAATTTAAATAATAGTCATAAAAAATTTGAAAGTGGTGATAAAATGTCAGAAATGTTTGAAGAATATGAAGGGGCAACAGTTTTGGTGACCGGTGGAGCTGGTTGCATTGGGAGCAATCTGTGTAAGGTTTTGAGTGAGCTTGGAGCTAAAAAAGTGATTATACTGGACGATCTGTCAGCTTCATACAAATGGAACATTCCGGTTGCAGACAACATTGAATTTGTTCAAGGTAACATACTTGATGAGGAAAAGCTAAAGCAAGTCTTTTACGAAAAGCCAGATTACGTCTTCCATTTAGCTGCACACTTCGCAAATCAGAACTCTGTTGAACATCCTGAAACAGACTTAATGGTAAACGGACTTGGCACATTGAAGATTTTAGAATACTGCAGACTTACCGATGTATCCAGAGTCGTTTACGCTTCATCTGGGTGTTCAGTTTATGGTGCTCAAGCGCCATTGCCGTTGAAAGAAGATTTTGTTTCGCTCGATTTGGATACCCCTTATCAAATACACAAACTGCTGGGTGAACTGTACTGCAACTATTTCTACAACCTGTATGAGCTACAAGTAGCCAGAGCGAGATACTTCAATGTATATGGGCCGGGTGAAGTTCCTGGGAGGTACAGAAATGTTATACCAAACTTCATGTACTGGGCTTTGAATGGTATGCCTCTGCCAATAACAGGAACTGGTGAAGAAACGAGAGATTTCACTTACGTGTCTGATATCGTAGATGGCACATTGAGATGTGGCGTGGTTAAAAAAGCAGTAGGTGAAGCATTTAACCTTGCATCTGAAACTGAAACAAAGATTATAGACTTGGCAAACTGGATAAACGAGCTGACAGGAAACAAGGCAGGAATAGTATTTAAGGAGAGAAGGAGCTGGGATAGATCAATAAGAAGGAAAGCATCGATTAAAAAAGCAAAGGAGATGCTTGGATATGAACCAAAAGTAGACATCAAAAGTGGGTTGAAGAAGACACTCGAATGGTTTAAGGCAAATTGGGAGAATATTAAGCAGAGTGCTGAATTTTGATTACGATGAAAATTCTTCAAGTTATCCCTTATTTTGTGCCAGCTTGGGGATATGGGGGTCCAGTAAGAGTGGCTTATGAGTTATCTAAAAGGTTAGTGGAAAAAGGACATGAAGTAACGGTATATACAACTGATACCTTGAGCAAAGATTCAAGAGTCAACAAAAAAGTGCAAGAAATAGATGGTATTAGAGTTCAATATTTCCCGAATTTGAGTAATAAGCTCGCGTGGAACCATAACATATTTCTTTCCCCAAGTATGATTTCTATAGTAAAAAAGAGGATTCAAAATTTTGATATCATCCACATGCATGAATATCGCACTTTTCAAAATATCGTTGTTTATAATTATGCTAAAAAATATGGTGTCCCCTATGTTTTGCAAGCCCACGGCTCACTACCAAGAATGATTGCAAAACAAAATCTCAAAAAATTATTTGATTTTACTTGGGGATATAAGATACTGAATGATGCCTCAAAAGTGATTGCCGTCTCTAAAGCTGAAGTAAAGCAGTACAAACACATGGGCATTAGCAAAAACAAAATTGTAACAATCCCTAATGGCTTGGATGTAGATAAATTTAAAGTTCTCCCAGAGAATAGAAAATTTAAGGAGAAATTTCATATCAATAAACGTATAATTTTATTTTTAGGTCGCATTCATAAAAGGAAGGGCATAGATTTTCTAATTAAATCTTTCTTTAGGTTAAATATAGAAAAGAAGGATGTTGTTCTAGTTATTGCCGGTCCAGATGATGGACATAAAGATAAATTAATTGAACTTGTAAACAGATTAAAAATTAGCAACAGCGTTTATTTTGTTGGATACTTGGATGATAATCTAAGTGCATATGTAGATGCAGAAGTCTTAGTCTATCCTTCTATACATGAAATATTCGGATTAGTTCCCTTTGAAGCAATAATGTGTGGAACGCCAGTAATAGCTACGGATGACTGTGGATGTGGAGAGATTATAAAAGAAACTAACTGCGGTTTTTTAGTGAGATACGGGAATGAAAATGATTTGAAAGAGAAAATAAAAATATTGCTAGAGAAGCCAGAAATTGGAGAGAAAATGGTTAAAAAGGGAAAAAGATACATAGTTGAAAATCTAGCTTGGAATAAGGTAGCGAAAAAAATGGAAAAAGTTTATGAGAGTTGTATTATCAGCTTGCATAATAGTTAAGTTCCTATTGTTAGGGGAGATTGTAATATGAAAGTATGTCTCATAGGTGATTTCTCAAGTAATCTAGATGAGGGGTTTAAAAATATTGCACAATATTTAGCCAAAGAATTATCCAAATACGATGATCTCGATATACTCAAGGCCAATATTAAAGAGATTAAAACGTTAAAATTCTGGAAGAAAATAAAAATGTTTCATCCAACAATAGTTCACTATATACCTGGACCAACTTATAGAAGTTTTTTGTTTGTGAATTTCCTTCTATATTACCTGAATTATAGAGATCACTCTAATCCCAAAATCATTATGTCTACACCCTATCCAAAAGATATTAACCGGTTTATTAAATCACTTCCACGCAAACCAGATTTAATATTAGCTCAATCCAATACATCAAAAAGGATGTTTAAGTCTCTTGGTCTTAAAACAATATACGTTCCCAATGGTGTAGATTTCGAGAAATTTAAACCGGTGCCAAGCCATCTTAAGAAAAAATTAAGAGTTAGATATAATATAGATGAGGAGAAATTTACTATTCTACATGTGGGACACCTGACGAAAAAAAGAAATCTTAAAATACTAGGCGAATTGGCTCGTATGGGAAATCAAGTAATTATCGTTTCCAGTGAATATCTTAAAGTTGAAAAAAATATTATACAAACCCTTCAAAAAACGGGATGCATTATATTTAGAGGATATTTTGAACATATAGAGGAGTTTTATCAAATGTCTGATTGTTATATTTTCCCAGTACTGGAAGGTGATACAATTCTTTTCCCCCTTTCTGTAATAGAGGCCATGGCTTGCAATCTTCCAGTGTTAACTAGAAAATTCGATGGATTAAGCATTTTTAATGAAGGTGAGGGGCTAATATTTGTTGAAAAAGAAACAGAAATAATTCAAGGAGTTGAGAAAATTAAAAAAAATGGAGATATAAGAATTGCTACACGACGTAAGGTCACACCCTATTCTTGGAAAAATATTGCTCAAAGGCTTAGGGAAATTTACTATAAACTAGTGGAGGAGACCATATGACTGGAAAGAGGGGGGGATTTTTTATTTGTTTTACGGGAATCGATGGTACAGGAAAAACTACTCTTGCAAAATTATTAGTAACATCTTTAAGAGAGAAAGGTATTGACGCTCACTATGTATATGCTAGGCTCGTCCCTCGAATCTCTAAACCAGTTATGACGATCGGTAGATTTCTCTTCCTTCGAAATAAAGATATCTCTAAAAATTACACTGAATACCTTCATTCAAAAAAAAGATTGTTAAGATGTCAAATAGTTTCTAAGATATACACTCTGATCTTACTATGTGATTATATTATCCAAGTAATATTAAAGATTAAAATTCCGTTGATGTTTGGAAAAAATATTGTCTGTGATCGATACATATATGATACTATAATTACCGATATTGCTATAGATATGAATTACTCGGAGGAATATATTTTAGATTTGCTTAAAAAGTGTTTTTTATTAATTCCAGAACCTGATTTTGTATTCCTGATAGATGCGCCTGAAGAAATTGCCTATAGTCGAAAAGATGATGTACCCTCAATAGAATATCTTAAAGCTCGAAGACAGATTTATTTAAAAATAGGGAAAAAATGTTGTATGTTTGTCCTAGATGGTACGAAAAATATAAAAGAATTACTATCTGAACTAGAATCGGAGGTTTTTCCATGAATTTAACAGGAAAACTCCTTAAGTTTATAGGCTCACCGTTTACCCAAGACTGTAAAGAGAATTATATTCCGGATGCATATGAGTTCGCTCAAAAGAATAAGATTGGATTATTCTATTTAGAAAAACTTAAAGAATGTGGAAAGTTAAGTGAGTCGGATCCACTTTACAAAGAAAATATTGTAAGATATATGGAGACATTAAAGACTGTTATAAGGATTTCTAAGGTTTTAAACGAACTTACTGAAGAATATGTTATATTTAAGTTTTTCAAACCTTTCCCACATACTCCTAGTGACGTAGATGTACTGTTTTTTTGCTCTGAAAATAAATATAGGTGGATAATTGAGCAACTACTTAATAGAGGTTATTATAAAATTGGTGAGGCACCAAATCAAGTAGTTGTATACGATCTTAGAGGAGGGTACGAAAATATAGATAAACGTACAGTCGGTGGTAAACAGGGTGGTAAGTATTATATAGATCTTTATAAAGAAGTAAGTGCAAGTTATATTATTTATTTAGATAAAGATAAATTAAAAAATTACGTCACCGAAATAAGAATAGAAAACGAAAAAGTTAAAGTGCTCAAACCAGAAGCTGAGTTAGCTGTAGTACTCACACACTCCATAATACCAGAGCTGTTGTTTACCCTAGCAGATTATTATACCACTTTGTATTACCTAAAAAATATGAATAGAAAGGAAATTAGCAGTTTTACTAGCATTTTTAGGGAAAACAACATACTAACTGCTGCACAAGCTTCATTAAGTATAATTAAAAGACTGCATCAAGAATTTTGCGGATTTGTCCCAGAAAAAATTGAAATGGTCGTCAATGAGTTAGGAGAAAATGAATCCGAAATAAATAACCTTGTTAAAAATAATTTTACAATGCCATATCATTACAAAACATCAACATTGATAAGAGTTTTATTCGAAAGAATGAAAAATTCTACAGGCCGTAAGAGCATCATGAAGCAAATAATTTACATGTCTAACCCAAGACTTGCGAATTGGGTCATTAAAAATATAATTTGGAGAAAGACGAGAGAAACTTATTAATTATTTAAAAATGGCAATGAAGATAGATATTTTCTCTTTTTGCATTTAAAAATTATACAAAAAGTCAAGAATTCTTGAGTAGAAAGAATTAGTGTGTTCTTTTTTAATAGAATTAATAATGCTTTCATATTCAATAGTAATAATTCTAAACAGAGAAATTTAAAAAGCATATACGTGAACATTGTCAAGATAAACATCTCCAATAACTTAAAATGCAAAAGATCCAGCTTTGTATAGAAGCGACTGTAGCATAGCTAGAAAGAGCTTGTATGCATGCACTACATGCTAAAGAGAGGTATACAACCAAGGTAAGTTTTATCAACATACTCAACCAAAAACCCATGTAAAATTATTTTGAGGGATATCACAATCAATAACAAAGATTATAAAGTGTAATCCTAAAGTTAAGATAAGAGGTGTTATAAATGAAAACGGCCTTAATTACGGGAGTAACTGGTCAAGATGGTTCCTATTTGGTAGAGTTCCTTCTTAATAAAAACTACAAAGTGTATGGAGTGATAAGAAGGGCTAGCTCGTTTAATACAAGCAGAATAGACCACATAATAGAATTTCATAGCCCTGAGAAGTTTGATTGGTTTAGAGGAGACATGACAGATGAAACCTCTCTGATTAAAATACTTGAAAAAATTCAACCTGATGAAATCTACAATCTTGCTGCTCAAAGTCACGTACAAGTGAGTTTTGAAGTACCTGTATATACTTTTGACGTAGTAGCCACAGGAACCTTAAGACTTCTTGAAGCTGTGAAGAACTTAGGACTTGATATTAAGATATACCAAGCAAGTAGTAGTGAAATGTTTGGTTCATCTCCCCCTCCTCAAAACGAAGAAACACCCTTTAACCCTAAAAGTCCATACGCAATTGCAAAAGTTGCTGCGTATCACCTCTGTGTAAATTACAGAGAGGCCTATGGAATGTGGATAGCGAATGGAATACTCTTCAACCATGAAAGCCCTCGTAGAGGTGAAACTTTCGTTACGAGAAAAATAACAAGGGCTGTTTCAAGGATAGCTTTTGGGGTTCAGGATAAACTAGTTTTGGGTTACCTAGATGCAAAAAGAGATTGGGGGTATGCACCTGAATACGTGAAAGCGATGTGGCTAATGCTCCAACAAGATGAACCAGATGACTACGTAATAGCTACAGGAGAAGCACACTCAGTTAGAAAGTTCGTGGAGGAGGCCTTCAAGCATATAGGAGTTATAATAGAGTGGAGGGGAGAAGGCATAGAGGAGAAAGGTGTCGTTGCGGAGATTATGGATAGCGAGTTCAAAGATAGCATGAAAATAAAACCAGGAGATATCGTAGTTGAGGTATCCAAACGGTATTTCCGCCCAGCTGAGGCTGAATTCTTACTTGGTGATAGCACAAAGGCACGGAAAAAGCTTGGATGGGAACCTAAAGTGAAATTCAAAGAATTGGTTAAAATTATGGTTGAAGCTGACATTAGAAGGACAAGGCTGCTTTTGGAAGGAACTAAGAAACATAATGAGGAGTGGAGGGAATATATAATATAATGAAATAGAGGGGTGTATAATGGTTAAAGTGGCAGTTGCTGGGGGATTTGGGTTTTTAGGTAGCAATATAGTGAAAGTGCTAAAAAAGAAAAACTATGAGGTAGTCCCTTTCAGCCGTAGGTCTGGAATAGATATAAGAGATTGGAAGACTTTAATAAGTTTCTTAAAAAATGTCGAACCGGAGATAGTAATAAATTCTGCCGCACATGTAGGAGGAATAGCCTATAACGCCTTAAAACCTGTTGAAATTTACGAAGACAACTTAATGATGGGATTTAATCTTCTAAGAGCGTCTTTTGAAGTTGGAGTAAAAAAATTCGTAAACATAATGCCAAACTGCACATATCCCGGAGTTGCAGAGATATATAGAGAGGATAAATGGTGGGATGGTCCTATGCACGAAACAGTTTTAACTTATGGTATGCCACGAAAAGCTCTTTGGGTTCATGCTTGGGCTCTTAAAGAAAAATATGGCTTCAATTCAATACATCTTGTTTTACCAAATTTATATGGACCAGGTGACCACTTTGACCCAATACGCTCCCACGCACTTGGGGCTCTAATTAAAAAGATAGTCGATGCAAAATTTGAAGGAAAAAAGATCGTTGAAATTTGGGGTACAGGAAACCCTGTTAGAGAATGGGGGTATGTAGAAGATGCTGCAGAGGGCATAGTTTTAGCGATGGAAATGTATAATGACGTCGAAATCATGAATATCGGAGAAGGTAAAGGATACACTATAAGGGAAATTGCTTATATGATAAAAGATGCTGCAAACTGGGATGGTGAATTCATTTTCGATAGGTCAAAACCAGACGGAGCTCCAAAGAAAATTTTAGATATACGTAAGATGAAAAGAATTCTAGGCTGGCAACCTAAAACAAATATCCGAGAAGGCATTAAGAAGACTGTGGAGTGGTACATTAAAAAAACTTGGAAGCAATCATTAAAGTAAGGGGGTGTTTAGAATTGAAGATTAATGTATTAGAGAGAGATGGTACAAGATATGCTATCTATATACCGTCAGATGCTTGGAAAAAAGGACTTAATTTTTACTCTGATGAGAAAGATTTCGTTCAGGTAGGTATATGGGGGTACGATAAAGGTAAATTTTTACAACCACATATTCATAATGAGGTCAAAAGAGAAGTTACTCGCACTCAAGAAGTTATTTTCTTAAGAAAAGGAAAAATAAAAGCATATATATTTGACAAAAACGAAAATTTAATAGAAACACTAGAACTTAAAGAAGGAGATATTTTAATTTTATTAGATGGCGGGCATGGATATAAAATCCTAGAGGATAATACATTTGTTCTTGAAGTTAAAAATGGTCCTTATTTTGGTCCAGAGGTTGATAGAAAGAGAATAAAAATGGAAAAATTTAAATAACTATGAGGTGACAAGAATGGAGTTCATTCCACAAGTAGAGCCATATATAAGTAAAGGGGAAATAAAAGCAGTTGTTGAATACTTGAAGTCAGGAGGTTGGCTTACTGAATTTAAAAAAACTGAGGAATTCGAGGAAAGAATCTGTGAACTTCTTAATATTGACTATGCAGTAGTTGTAACGAGTGGGACTGCCGCATTGTATTTATCTCTTTTAGCGTGTGGTATTAGCAAGGGAGATAAAGTTATAGTCCCAAATTTTACTATGATAGCTACCCCTAACGCTGTAAAGTGGACTGGTGCAGATGTTATTTTGGTAGATATTGAAAAAGATACTTTGTGTCTTGACATTAAAAAAATTGAAAAAATAGATAGAAGTGTAAAGGCATTAATATATGTGTCTCTAAATGGTAGAAGTGGAAATATGGACAAAGTAGTAAAATTCTGTTATGAAAACGACATCATATTAATTGAAGACTCGTGTCAAGCATTTATGTCAACATGGAACAACAAGTACCTCGGAACGTTTGGAATCATTGGAGTGTATTCCCTTACGCCCCATAAACTAATAACAACAGGACAAGGTGGCATAATAGTAACAAACGATGAGAGCATATACAAAAAAATAAAAAAACTAAAGGATTTTTGTCGTGTAAAACCAGGAGTAGACCTGCATGAAGATATAGGGTATAACTTTAAATTTACAGATCTCCAAGCAGTCATAGGTTTAGAACAGTTAAAATCGATAAAATGGAGAGTCAAAAGAAAAAAGGAAATATACAAGTTTTACTACAACAGTTTAAAAAATGTGGAGGAAATAAAGTTCATTCCAACAGATTTGAATCAAACTGTCCCTTGGTTTATAGACATATTAGTTGAGGAAAGTATACGAGATGAGTTAATAAACTACCTTAAAACAAAAAACATAGGCTCAAGACCTTTCTACCCTGCTATAAATACTCAAAAACCATATAAGGTATATAAAGGACATTTCGACATTTCAAATACAATTTCTAAGCAGGGGTTGTGGTTACCTTCTTCACTGGGATTAAAGTATGAGGAATTAGACTACATAGTTAATAACGTGAGAAATTTCTTTAGTCACAGACACTAAAGCTTAGATTTAGGAAGAAGAAAGTTATACAGAAATAATAAAAGTTGTGAGATAAAGAAATATTTGTATTACCCAAAAACTTAAAGGAGTAGTCATTAAGAACAAAAAGGAATTAGGAGGGATCTTCGTAAGTGAAAATTTTAATCGGTACGGATAGAGTATTATATGGGTCCGGAATAGGAAGGGTTGTTGAAGAAATGGCAAGATGTTTATACGAAAAAGGATATGATGTTAAAATTGTTTGTGGTAAATGTAATATAAAATCCAAAGTACCAGTTATATTATGTAAGTATAATGAAACATTATATCAGACAAATATTTTAGACATAATAAAAACAATTAAAAGAGAAGAGCCCGATATATTTCATTCGCATTATTATCCGATGGATGTTTGTGGTGCTTTTATAAATTCCTCAAAAACAAAGCATATAATGCATTCACATGGTGTAAACCATCAATCCTGGCGATTAAGTTGGAAAAATCCTTTATCTCTAGTCCGTGCGGATATCGGTGAATTTTTAGGACTCCACTTTTCTGAAAAAATAATATGTGTGAGCAACTATATGAAAAATGCGCTTATAAGAAAACACAGAATAGAAAAGAGCAAGATTGAAGTCGTCTACAATGGCGTTAATCTACAGAAGTTCAATCTTTCCATAAAGGGGGATGAAATTAGAGAAAGATATGGAATTAATCATGATGATATTGTATTACTTTGTGTGTCTGCACTAACACCTAGAAAAGGGCAAGACCTTTTAATTGATTGTATGAGAATAGTTACAAAGAAAATACAAAACATTAAATTACTATTAGTCGGTTCAGTTGGGAAGACAACGATCCAATATAAACAGATTTTGAGATATATGGTACGTAATGCTGGCTTGGAGAAATATGTTATATTTTGTGGTCATATTCCTGACGAGGAGTTGCCTAAATATTATGCTGCATCTGATATTTATGTATCGGCATCAACATGGGAGAGTTTCGGATTGCCTTTTGTCGAAGCTATGGCTTGTGGAAGACCTGCAATTGGATTCGACAAAACAGCGATCTCTGAGCTAATTATCGATGGTTATAATGGGTACAAAGTTAAATACCCCGATATCAATGAATTAGCCATAAAGATAATCCATCTCGCAAACGACGTTGAAAAAAGAAAAATATTCGGCTTGAATGGAAGAAAATTCGTTGAAAAAAACTTTGATGTTAGAAGAAACATAAAGAAGATAATCAGAATTTATTCTCAATTGTTATAAGTTTGGGGGGACTGATTAAATGATATCTAAAAATTTACCGCAAGAGATTAGAGGTCAAAATCTTTTAAAATTAATCTTAGCCATTCAATTACTCCTTTGGCTGGTAATCGCATTTGATGTTCCCATCCTCAGGCAGATTATAGGTTTTGTTTACCTCACTTTTATTCCAGGATTTCTTGTGGTAAAAATCCTAAAGCTAGACGAGCTGACTTTTAACGAGAAACTTTTTTTAAGTGCCGGGTTGAGCTTAGCAGTAGTTATGTTTTCAGTTTGGTTAATAAACTTTCTCTTGCCATTATTTGACGTTCTAAGTCCAATATCGGTTCAACCTCTTGTTATTACTATCAGTACTATTGTTTTAATATTATTGATGGTTTGTTATTATAAGAGGGTAGGAAATTTGACGTTACCCAATATAAATACTAGTAGTTTACATTTTCCTTCAACTTTATTCTTGGCTTTTCTTCCTGTATTAAGCGCTTTAGGCGCATTTTTGGTTAATTTCTATAACTTCAATCTTTTTTTACTTTTGTTAATTTTCCTTATTGCCCTAACTGCTCTCTTCGTCTCCCTTGACAAACTTGTTCCAATCGAACTTTACTCTCTCGCTATAATTAGTGCTAGCATAGCACTTCTGTTTCATCGCTCACTTATATCTACACATGTAACAGGCGCTGACATTCAACTCGAATATTACTTCGTTAACCAAGTCATGAAAAATTCTTTTTGGGATTCAACAATTTCAGACGACATTAATTCGTGTTTAAGTATAGTCTTATTGATACCCACATATTCATATATTTTGCATATGGATGTGGTGTGGGTATTCAAGATCATTTATCCACTCATTTTTTCACTCGTACCATTAGTCATGTTTGAAACGTGTCGAAAGGTAATTGGCGAGCAGAAAGCTTTCTTCTCTGCTTTTTTGTTTATATCTATGCTTGCCTTCTATGGAGAAATGCCTGGGCTTGCAAGACAACAAATAGCAGAACTATTCTTGGTCTTAATTATATTTGTATTTGCAGAATATCAAAAGTTCCGTATAAAAGCAAAGAAAATATTGCTCATAATCTTCAGCTTTGGGTTACTCATTTCGCACTACGGGTTGACATACTATTACATGTTCCTTTCTTCACTAGCCATCGTCATATTACATATACTGCGAAAGAAGAGTCAGTTACTAAATCATAGATACCTAATATTATATCTAATTTCAGTTTTGGCTTGGTATAAGCACACCGGAAACTCTAGTGCATTTAATACCCTTACTAAACTAGCAAATCACATTTTATCAAATCTTATTAGCACTTTTTGGCAATTAGAAACGAGAGAAGCTACAATAGTTCTAATGCGAAAGGAATTGACATTGTTACATACGATAACCAAATATTTAAATATCATGACTCAGTTCTTTATCTTTATTGGTATAAATCAACTATTGGTAAAAAGAAAAAAAAGAGAATTTAGTGCAGAACATATTGCCTTTTTTATCTCAACTGTTATATGGATGATAGCTCTTCTAATTATACCGTATTTCATGCAGTTAGCCTACCATCAATCTAGGTCATACCAGATAATACTCCTTACTTTAGCACCAGTAAGTATCATAGGTTGCGAAGCTGTTTTCAACTGGATAGTAAGTTCTACCAAAAAACTTAAAAAATTCAAAGAGTTTAGTACAGATGACATAACAATCAAAATAATATCTCTCTTCCTAGCGATATACCTATTGTTTAACAGTGGATTTGTCTACGAACTGGCTGATGACCCTTACCCAACAATCTCCTTTAACAATACAATAGAGTATGCACGTTTTAGTGGGCAACAAGACAGGGCTGCCATTTGGATATTAAAGAACATGGATAATTCTCAGACCATATATACAGACCCCATGACTAAATACTTATTTCTCCGCTACTTACCGGGATTTATTGCTGTTTGGGTTTTAGATGAATCTAAGCAAATACAAGTAACAAAAGGTTACATATACCTAAGAACCAATAAAAACAAAACACCAATATACTGTTCATCAAATAGAATGGAATACGTATATCTAAAGGAATTAGAACTTACCAATCAATTTGAGGTAGTCTATAAAAATAATGATGCCCAGATCTTACTGGTACGCTAAGATTTGCGCTGGAGAAATGGGATTTTTTTACGATCTAAGTATAAGGGGTTGTGCTGCCAACTCTTTAATAGTAGCACTGCAAAGTATTTGAGTAAGACAAGGGGCAAAAAATAAAAAGGACAGTGTCTTAGGTAATATTTAATAGTGGCATTAAAGTTCATTGGCGATCGCATATCTTTTGTTAAATAAATAAAGGTAGATCGGAAAGAAGAAGTTTTTGGTAATTTTTTCCTAATGGTAGAATCAACTTTATGCCACACTTGGCTTTTGGGTTGATATATTATTGAGTACCCTCTTTTATATGCTCTATAGGTAAAATCTATGTCTGCCTTAAATTGTGGGAAGTTTTTATAGTCCATAAGCCCCATTTCTTTAAATATAGTAACATCAATTAAAGCCCCTACAAGAGTACTACATTTAACATATCGTTCAGTTTGGTACTGTCCCTTATCAATCTCCCCATGACCAATTGGGACGTATTCACCCTTAAACCAGTTGATATCAGCTCCAGCTTCCCAGATTTTGTTCGGATGATCATAATATAGAACTTTCGAAACAATTATAGAGCGAGGATTCCTTAGTGCAGTTTCTACTAAGGCTGACATAAAACCACTATCTACCACACAGTCGTTATCAATCAGCAGTACATAATCTGCACAAATTTCGAGGGCTTTTTCAATTCCCAAATTAACAGCTCTTGACCACCACAAATTGCCGTCTCCTTTCAGCAAAATTACCTCAGGATAGGCCGTCTTTATCATCTCTTCAGTTCCATCTGTAGAACCATCATCTACTATTATTATTTTGTAATTTGGGTAAGTCACGCTTTTTAGTGATTCGAGAAATTCTGCTGTATCTTCTTTATTGTTGTGTACTGGAACTACTACCGCTACAAGTGGATACTGGTAATTAGTTTTGCTCATTTATTTACCCCCTAGAGAAGCAACTATTAAAGCTAAACATTCCACATCCCACTTGCCTCTTGATGTTTGGAATATCTTTAGCTTTGCATCAGATGGCCTACCATAAATTTCTGATAGTCTTCTGATGGTAGTATTCCCATCAAAATATTCTCTCACAATTTCTTGGCACTTTTTAGAGGGTGATGAATCTTTAAGCATTTCAGAGATGTATTTCTTAGTACCCCACAGAACTCTAAGTATCTTTCCACCTTTTCACTGTCTGTCGAGTAACAATCATGAGCCACTCATCTTTAAGCATCTTTATACTAACTCCTAAATAAGTTTTGACAATGGAAATAGCCATATAGCATCCCGAAATAACTTCACTCCTCAAACAACCACCTCCTGTACCCTTTCAAGGGTATGAATTCTCTAAAAAAGTCCCAGCCTTCTTCCCATGATACTCTGCCCCCGCTTTAATAAACGGCATTGATTATTTAAGCTAAACTTGGAGTATCTTTCTATAAAGTAGTTTTATCTTTGCTCCGTTGATGTTTGAAAAGTTTATTTACATGACCTCACTGCCAGCCAATTTTGTACAGCCCATTTACTACCACTTGTTGGTTATGTTTAGTATTTTGTTCAATTATTAGAAATTTTATGATTTATCCATAATACTTACTAAATAATTTGTCATATATTTTTATTAGGTGATCCACTACAACTTTCCAATCATAATAACGCCTTGCAACCCTACGACAATTATGGTATGGAGTGGGATCCTCAAGTATCCCAGCAATACATTTTGCTACATCTTCCGGACTCTGTGGAATCTTCCCCACTTTTTCAACATCATCTTGAGGAAAATGTCGTAGACTCGGACTAACAACTGGTGTGTTGCAAGCTAATGCTTCTATAGGTGCCATACCTATTCCCCCAGGAGCAACAACATTTTCTTCGAATGATGCTGTTACAAAGACATCGGCAGCGTTATAATAAGGAACTAATTGTTCTTGTGGAATGACGGGTATTATCCTCGCTCCGGCAGCTCTTGCGTCCTTTATGAGTGGATCATTTTGATGGTACCCAATCATAATCAGTTCAACATCATACTTCTTTTTTAATGTCTTAAACGCTTGTATGATTATATCTGCGCCTTTTAACTTATAAAGTCTACCAACATATAATATTACTTTCTTTTGCGAAGGGAGCCTAACGATCTCTTTAGCTCTTTCTTTGTTTAACGGTTTAAACCTATCGAAGTCAACGCCAACAATTGTTAACTGTAAGTCTATTCGCTTATCATCGCCTAATATGCGAGAGAAATATTCTTTTTCTGCTTGAGTATCTACAAGAAGGCAATCCACATTTTTAAAAGCTATCCTTGCCAACAAATCTATTCTGTCAATCAGGCGCATTAACGGATTGTAACGTCCACCATGTGATGTTATCACGAGTGGCATATTCTTAGAGAGACAGGCAATGGGCTTATACATAAAGAGAAAAGGATTGTGTAGATGGATCAAAGCTTCTTTTGTTTTTTATCTCTTTTAACAAGGGTAGAGAAATCTCAAATTCTTTCAAACCTCTAAAGGGTATATAGAATGAAGGGAATACCTTGTGAACTATTCCATTCTTTTGACACACTTGAACTTTCTTAAAAGTTCTTTCTGGCTGCCAACATTCTATTTCATATTTTTTTGTTTGTCTAATGATTTGTTTAGCGGTTACGATGTGCCATTCATCCTCAAAAGATGTGACGTCGATATTCAATGCAAGCTTGGATAATGAATAACCCATTATTTGTATTACTTTCATATCAATACCCCAATGGTTAGATTTTGTCAAAAGATCTCAGTCTCTTTATTTTCTCTTTAATTTTTGCTTTTTCAAACTTTTTGTTTTCAATATGTTCTACCCATTTGGATAATGTGTCTCTGAGCTCCATAGCGATCTCATAGTCATTTTCAATAATATTGTTTTCTTCTTCCGGGTCTTCTTTTAAGTTATATAATTCTTCAAAGCCACCATGCACAATGCCGCAACTTCTGCATACAACACTTTTTTCTGATAACGCTTGAATGTATTTATATTTGTCTGTTCTAATTGCTCGTTTATATTGATAAAAAGTTTCTTCAGCACAAATGAATGAATGCAATTGTTTAATCTCATTGCGTAATAAAGGTAGCAAACTCCTTCCATCAAAGTCATATCCTTCAGTAGGTATATCTAAAATATCTAGAATGGTTGGAACCAAATCAAAGTGTTGAACAAAACTTTTTATTTTTTATGCTCTCCAATCTCAGGATATAAAAAAATAAGAGGTATATGAATATTGACATCATATAAACCATGATGGTCTACAAAAATGCCATGTTCAAATAAGCTTTCACCATGATCTGCAGTCAATATGATGAATGTATCGTCTAATATCTTCTTTTTTTCAAGGTGCTCTATTAATCTTCCTATCTCATGGTCTACAAAGTATATAGCCTCATCATATCTGGCTATAAAGTCAGAAACAGTTTTAATCTCTCTGCTTACTATGTGTCTTAAGAGACCCTCCTTTACTGATGGTAAGGTGGTTGGGTATGTAATTTGATTGAGTATCTCCTCTTCACTTTGAATATTATCGTCGATGCTAAATTTCCCAATATACTCTTTAGGAGGATTGTATTGGTGAACATCCCAATAATGAATAAATAGAAAGAATTTTTTACCTAAATTTTGATCTATAAACCTTATAGCCTTATTGGTAAGAATTTTAGCGTCATCATAAATGACAGGCTCGCTTTCCCCTCTTATCTTCAAGTATAAAACTTTCAAAAATTTATAGATCGGAGAAGGAAATTTACTTGCTGTTCTTTTTATTCGTTTAATTATACCTCCTACTGCTGCTGATGACCCAGATGGACCAATGTAAAAATCATATCCTCTTTTGTGCCATCTACCAAGTATATCAAATGCACATGTAACATATCCATAAGACTTTAAAATTTCAGGTAGGAAATATGTACCACTTTCTTTAAGCTTATTTATTTCACTTTTTTGAACTAATGTTCCATGATGAATGATTCCATGCGAGAGAATATACTTTCCCGAGAAAATGGTAGTAATGGATGGATCAGTAGTATTAGTACATGAATACGCATTTTCGAATAATATTCCTTTTTTAGCAATGTTGTCTATATTTGGACTTGTTAATTTTGAATAACCATAGCAAGATAAATTCCTAGCCCTAAGAGCATCAATAACTATAAATATTATATTCGGCCTCACAATATCATCCTTCATACTTAAACCTCTCACATTATAGAAATATCTCGAATTGACAAATTACATCATACATAACTCGGCAACTTCTAAAACCTTTAATCCATCTTCCCCACTTACTGGAACTGGTTTATCCTTAATAATAGATTCCACAAAGGCGGATAACTCTAGTTTTAGTGGCTCATCGTATGGAACTTTAAGCTCTTTTACAATGTAAGAGTCATCTCCATGTCTTACGTATTCGCGTACTTTTTGTTCAATCAACCACCCCCTTATAAATTTATCAGCAGTTGCAATACTTATCTCTCTAACCTTAAAAGGTGTTAACCAGTTCACATTTATGTTTACCAACACACCATTTTCCATTTTAAGCATTATTAGAGCTGTATCTTCTTTGTTATATAGAGAGCTCGATATAAAGGAATATATCTCTACAGGTTCAGATTCGGTAAGATACCTTGCCAAATCTATATCATGGGTCGCTAAATCGAGGACAACACCTACATCTTTTATTCTTGGTGGTAAGGGTCCAACCCTAACTGTGCTTATTGATATTACATCGGCATGCGCTATCCTCTCTTTTATCACTTCTACCACTGGGTTGAATCGCTCAACATGTCCAACCATAAGCTTTACACTTCTCTTCTTAGCTGCTTCAATTATTTCTAAAGCGCTCTTTACGCTATCTGCTATTGGTTTCTCTACAAGGACATTTACTCCAGCGTTTATCGCATCTAAAGCTACTTTCCCGTGAAAGGTAGTTGGAACTGCTATACTCACGGCATCTATGCGTGAATTGAGCAACTCTTTGTAACTCATGAAGGCCCTCGTTCCGTATAATCTTGAGACTTCTTCAACCCTTTCTTTATCCACGTCAGCTATGCCAACGAGCTCGCAACCTAGCTCTTTGTATACTCTTACATGGTTTTTTCCCATTACACCTACTCCAATTACTCCAACTCTTATGTTTTCGAGACCTCTCATGATATATCAACCTCAGCAATTTTCCTATTAGAGTTTCTCGTATTCAAAAAGTCAATAAGGTGTTTTTTAACCCTTAGGCTAGTAATTTTATCTATATCTAGAAATTCCTTGTAGTACTTTTTAATTTCCTCGATCTCGCTTGTGTTAAATCCTGCCCTTTCTAGTCCAACTTCATTTATCTTATAACATATGAAGTTTTTATATACTACAAATGGCGGAACATCTTTAACAACTATTGATCCCATTCCTATCATTGAGTAAGCTCCCAGCGTGGTGTATTGATGTATGCACGTATTTAAACCAGTTATAACATTATCCTTAATGGTGCTGTGACCACCAATTTGGGTATTATTTGATAGAGTAACATTGTTACCTAGTATAACGTCGTGACCTAAGTGCACGTATGCTAAGAGGAAGCAATTATCGCCTATGACAGTCTCACCTTCTGTGGGAAGATGTACAGTGACGAACTCTCGGATGATATTATTATTTCCTATTACAATTTTACCTGTTTCTGGTAGTTTACTTGAATAGAAATCTCTATGCTGTGGAGGAGCACCTATGACGGTATATGGTCCTATTACATTATTACCTCCTATTTCCACTTCTCCCACGATCATGCATCCTGGCAGAATGAGTGTGGAGCTCTTGATCTCCGCATCTTTGCATATTAAGCTCCCATTAACCCATTCTAAATCTTTAGAATCTATGTGAAACAACCTTCTGAGTGTATCGAGCACTTCAGGCCTTAATGTCCATCTCATATATACCAGCCTCCATCTACGATGATGACTTGACCTGTTATATAGTTAGCATCATCAGAAGCTAAAAATACCACCACTTTTGAGATCTCATCTGGAGTTGCAAATCTGCCTAGTGGTATTCTTTCCAATATTTGCTTTTTTATTCTGTTTGGAATAGCTTTGAGCATACCAGTCTCTACAAATCCTGGAGCTACCGCATTAACCAATATTCCCTTTCTTGCGAGTTCTTTGGCTAAAGATTTGGTAAATCCAATTACACCTGCTTTTGATGCCGCATAATTCGTTTGACCAAAATTTCCTGCTAACCCAATAACTGAAGAGATATTTACAATTTTTCCACCCCCCTGTTTCTCCATGTAGGGTATTACAGCCTTAGTACAGTTGAAAACTCCAGTAAGATTTGTGTTGATTACATCGTCCCATTCTTCCTTTTCCATTTTTTTAATAGTTCTATCTCTGATAATCCCTGCATTATTAACAAGTATATCTATCCTCCCAAGTTTCTTTATAACATGTTCTACCATATGTGCGACTTCATTAAAATTTTTTACATCTACTTGAATTGTTATAGCACGTCTGCCCATATCTTCTATCATATCTGCCACTTCTCTAGCTTTTTCTTTTTTTTCTAAATAGCTCACTACAACATCCGAACCCTCTCTCGCTAAAGATAGAGCTACTGCCCTTCCAATTCCTCTTGAACTCCCAGTAACCAATGCAACCTTTCCTCTTAACCTCAAGTTTTCACGCATGGCGTATATCATTCACCTCCATCCATTCATTTATAACATCGCATACACGTTTTAGCTGTTCTTCGGTTAGAGTAGGGTGCATAGGTATTGATAAAACTTCTCCACAAGCCCTCTCTGCTTCAGGCAAACTGCGTCTGCAGAACCTCATAAATTTTGGCTGTCTATGAAGTGGAATTGGATAGTAGATTCCATACCCTATGTCATTCCTCTTCAGATGTTCGATTAGCCCCTCTCTATTTCTAACTCTTATCGTATAGAGATTAAATACATGCCTTACATTATTTGCAACAAAGGTTTTTCCCTTAATTTTTAAATTTTTATTATAATATTCCGCATTACTTATTCTCTTTTGAATAAAACCTTCAAGTTTTTCAAGTTGAACAATGCCGATAGCTGCTGCTATGTCTGTCATTCTATAATTATACCCAAGTATTTCATGAATGTATTTTACGCGCTGTCCATGATTTCTTATCATTCTTGCCCTTTCCGCTATTCTCTCGTCGTTTGTTACGATCATTCCTCCCTCACCAGTAGTTATACTCTTAGTTGGATAGAAGCTGAAGCAAGCAACATCTCCAAAAGTTCCAACCTTTTTCCCGTGATACTCCGCCCCTAAGGCCTGAGCACAATCTTCTATTACCCAGAGGTTATATTTTTCAGCAACATTTATAATTTTATTGATTTCACATGGTTGTCCATATAGATGAACAGGTATGATTGCCTTCGTCCTTTCTGTTATCCTATGTTCTATCTGGCTTGGTTCAATATTGTAAGTCTTTGGATCTATATCTACGAAAACGGGTTTTGCACCCTGCATTAAAATACAAGATGCTGTTGAAACGAAAGAGAAAGTTGTTGTTATGACTTCATCTCCCTTTCCAATTCCGAGAGAGGAGAGGGCTACATGTAGGGCAGAAGTCCCAGAATTTACTGCTATTGCATATTCGGTCCCAACATATTGGGCAAATTTCTCTTCAAATGTGGCTACTCGATCTCCTTGTGATAACCTGCCCGAACGTAAAACCTCTACTACCGCTTTTATTTCCTCTTCACCAATCACTGGTTGAGAAATTGGAATGTGTTTCAATTCATGTCCCCCCTTCTTTAAAGAAGTTTCTGATCTCTGCATACTCCTTCTATATCTTCATTATTTAAAAATAACGATGAAGATTACCACTACCCCTTTCCGAAACATATTCTGCATTCGGGAAGTTCCCGTTTACCCATGAATAGAGCGGTTGTGTGAATCGTTGGGATAAAAAAGCTCGTTCCAACACCCCTCTTGTCCAGAAACGATGCCAATTTATCTCTCATCTTCCTTCCTTTTAGGACGAGAATGTCAATAAACCATGGTACAGTATCATTTAAGTTTGCGTCTATAAATTCTATTCTATCCACTCTCTCTAATAAGTCTATTTAGAATTTATACATCTCCTTCTTTCTTTTTACTCTCCAATCTAAATGACTCAGCCTTTATCGAGTAATTTCCATCTTAGGCATAACTTAGAGGAAAATTCTCTGAAATTTTATAGTAAACTTACTTCTTCTATTCTTCTGCGAAACATTATTGTTTTCTCTGTTTCCCCCGCCCACATTTCAAATCTCACATTTCCAGTATAAATCTAACTTGTCTTGTCGTTACTACTAAAGCTGCGATTCCCGTTCCTATAAGCCATCCTATTCCCACACCTACTAGACCGATTCTGGTCATTAATAAGTAGCTCATAACAATAGTAGATGTAGCCATTATCACATATGTAACTAATACATTTCCTACTTTTCTCCTCACTCTCTCAACAGATACATAGGTTTCGATGATGCTAATTGGAACTGCTGAGATGATGAAAATTGATAGCAGTTTAAAGGCATTTTCAGAATATGCTCTCCCAAAGAGCAACAAGATTTTATCACCAAAAAGGAAGATAAGAATTGACAGTGGAATAAGTAGAATAAACGAGAGCTTTATTGACCTAATAGCGTTGATGCGAAGTTTTTCGGGTACATTTGAACCTTCTGCGAATAAGGATGTTGCTATTGCACATGGGACCGTAAATACCATCATTGATGCAGTAAATGCTATGGTAAAGTAAGCATTAGCCTCAGCTCCTAGTATACTTAATACCATTAGTGGTAAAATAAAGTTTGAGATTCCTCCAAAAATACCAGCAACATAATTTGCAAAAGAGTAGTGTAGCATGTCATTAATGACCTTCTTTTTAATTGTAGGTAATGGAGAATAACCTGGAAGAATTATCCTTATGAGAACATTACCAAGTATAACTGCTAAGAGTAATGCCGAACCATAGGCTAAAAAGATGCCCAACACACCTAAAGAAATCAAAACTATAGCTAAAGGAATTTTTAGAACATTTGCTATTATCTGCTGCAAAAAGTTAAACTTGACAGAGCGAAATGCTATAAACACATACCTTTGCATAAAGAGAATTGAACCAATGATAGCAAAAAACGTAAAAAGTAGGGAAAAAACCATATTTTCCTTGAGGAATAATAATTTTGGCATCCAGAGAGTAATACCAGAAATGAAAATTATTGATAACATCATTGAAATTAATCCTGACATGGTAAGACATGAGTTTATTGTTCCGTTTTTATCTTCATCTTCTGGTAAGAATCTTACCAAGCCTAAGTTAAAACCTAAAAGTGAAAAAGAGGAAAGCATTCCTACAGTGGAGATCAAAGCACTAGCTAAGCCTATCTCCGCTGGTGAATAAATCCTCGCTATCACAATCCAATAAATGAGGCCAAGTGATGCCGATACAACGCTTCCTGCCATTAAATAGTAGGCATTTTCATAGAGAGGAGTACGTGCGTGCTCTCTAAGTTTTTCTTTAGAAGTGATAATTCTTGTTGTCTGTATAAACAAATCCCTAATGTGTAGAATAATCCTTTGAAGATTACTCTTAATGTTCCAGTGAGTTTCTTCTTTTCTTCCTACATCCTCCAGCCTCATATCATCTTTCATGCTTCATCACATTTCTTGATCCTTTTCTATCTTTATAATTCTTCTAAATGAGGGCATAGTTATGTAATATAGTTTATACGAGGAGCAGTGAAAATCTCCATTCTTTAATTCTATCGATCTCAAGATTTATCTTCTCAACCTTCATTGGATGACCTCTATTTTTTATATATCCACTAAACTGTTTTTCTTATTCCTTCTTTTAAACTTGTCTGCGGTATCCAATTGAATATCTCCTTCATTTTTTCAACATTCATTATCTTGCATAGTGCTCATCTGGCTTTTTTGATGTATCTAAGATTACTTCTCCCTCATAATCCACTATCTTTTTTATCATTTTTGCTAATTCAAGAACGGATGTTCCTTTACCTACACCCATATTTATTGTTTGGTTTTATTGTAAATGGAATATAAAGTGCCCTCACTAAAGCTTCTGCTCCATCTTCCACATAACGCCATTCCCTTACAGGCTTGCTCTAAACTATAACACTTGGAAGATTTCTTCCCCTTGCCTCCACAAACTTCATTATCAACGCACCCGATGCGTGAGAACGCTTTTCGTCAAAAATGGTCACCTAGACCATACATATTTGGTAAAATAAGATTAATCGTTTCAAAACAATATTGCTTGTAATATGCCCAACCCTGAGCTCAACTCGCTTTCCTTACGAATCCATAAACCAAAACAGATTCATGAAGCTGTCCATCCCACCACTCCTCTTCCCTGAACTCCATTAAACGAGTAAGATTGGTATAATTTGAGATTGGATTAATAAACTTCTTTACCCTTGTCAACCTCGCAACTTCCATCAAATAAGTAGACATTAAGATGTTGTTATAAAATATTTTTCCAAGTCTCTCATAGCCATATAAAATTCCGCCAACTAACGCTGCACAGGTTTATCACAGCATCAAATCTTTCTGTTTTGAATGGCTCCAAGGTTTGTTCAAAGTTTGCTCTTTAAATCTTATTTTTAGTTTTCCACCCCAGCCCTCTTCTTGGCTTTGCTTGGCATCTGCAATTAATGATCTTAGTTCCACTAGTCTAAAGTACGTGGGATCTACTTTAACATATTCTCCCCCAATTTAAATTTTATTGATAAGAACTAACCTGCCCACGTTCCCTAATCATCTTGCGATTAGAATCAGCTTTCTTAGATTGTGTAAGTTTCTACGCTTAAAATACTCAACAGAATGAAGTTGGGGTGATAAGATTGACAGAAGTCAGGAACCCTTCTTTTTATTACATCTTCTATAACATAGATAAAACTGATTTGTTACCAGTATGAGCTATTTTCGCTGAAAATATGTTAAGGAATGAGTCTTGTCCCATGTACGCCAGAAAGAATTAAAGCTTCATAACAACTTCCAGGAAAATATCGCCTACCTGCGTCGGATCCTCCCATCACTGCTCAGTTCAGAGCCAAAGCCCCAAAATTTTCATTTTCACCACCTAATCTTTAATTAGATAATTAAAGATAATAAATGCTTAGATTGAAAATTTTTAGGTTTTATTATCTTGATATAAGTTGAAATACTAACCCCTTCTTTGATTCTTTTCTGAGCCTTCTTAAGCTTTCTATATAATACCATTCCATAAAACCAAAGATAGTAAAAACTGACCCCGACCGGCTCCCTCATCGCCGAAGCTCGGTTTCAGCCAGCACCAGATTTAAACCGGTCAGGTAACATCCGGGAGCATCAGTCCTGATTTTTATTTTTATTAGCATTTTTTACAGTAGCATAAAAATTTTGTGATTTCCTGTTTTGAATGGACTTGTGACTTGTGTAATCGATCTGACAACCAGCACCCTCGAAAGTGATGCTGTGCCTTTTCTGCAGTGATGGACCAACCATACTGAACTTGCTGGATTTTCCATTTTCTTTTTCGCGCATGATGTTTTTGTTTTTAATAGGTTTTTATTCTTAAGCGTAGTTGTTAACAGGCAAACCTACCTGAGATTGTTGCTAATATAGCGTCCATCTCCCTCCATTCACGATCAAGCCAACATACAGAATCTCTGTTCCCTAAATATCTTACTGTATAATTTTCTGAATTAATTAATAAGAGATAATACAACATATAATGTAATATTATAAACTTTAAGATGTTTTGTTTCGAGTAACAGCATAAACGATAACTGCCAGTACCACAAAAACCAGCGTTATCCTGTAGTCATCAACCTGTATCAACCCCAGCTGATATCCCCCCCAGCTAAACGGAAACAGCAAAAGCATTCCACCACTCACATGCTTAAGCAACAAATCAAGCATGTAATGAGTTGTGAACCCCAGAATTAACAGCAAAAATACAGTATACACCTCATAAAACAGCAGAGAAATCAAACCCGCAACAAGTAATGAGCCAGCAGGAGTATGCAGTGGAGCGATAAAATCCCATGCATGAACATCAATCAAATCAAAGATCAACCCTACCTTCACAGTATCTGGTACTAAGGAACCTACTATAACTATTGCCGTGTTTTCATTGCTAAATACCTTAAATCTAATCCCCAAAACTTTACATAAAATGTAAGCAAACAGAACGTGGGCTAACCAGTCAGGCATTTTTTCTTCTCCTAAATCTCTTTTGCCTGAAATCAAACCTCCAGTATTTGAAGAAAATGAAAACAACAATTGGTATAGCAATGACAGAACGAATAAAGATTGAATAGTAGGACCACTTTTTGTAGACTATGATCTTTTCCGGGATAATCTCGTCCTTCTGCAATAACCCTAGAACTTCAACCCTGTCTCCGTTCTCAACATCCAGGTCTGATAGGACTTTTACAGCCTTATTCTTGGGTCCATGCTCAATTAAAATATAAAATCCATCATAACTTTTATTGATAACGACTCCGTAGATAGAAACTTTTCCTTCAAAGCCTTCAATAATGTCTTCGTTGCCGGGATATTCTTTATGCAGCTCGTAGTATAGATAATAGTATGTGTTGAGCAACAGCAGAAGCGAAATGGTTACAGTGAATAAGATTAGCCTTTTCATATTACCATTCCTCAAAGATTTCATCTAAATCTCTTCTTAAATCAGTTTTCGGCTCAAATCCAAGCTTTCTGGCTTTTGATATATCTGCACATGACCTTCTTATATCTCCCGGTCTAGGCTTATCAAAAACCGGCCTACTGTTGATGCCAGCGATTTCCATGATAATTTCAGCAAGCTCCTGAATAGAAGTTTCCCTCCCAGTTCCAACATTATACGCTCCTCCATTTACTCCTTTTTTAACAGCTATCTCTATAAAATCGACTACGTCCCTAACGTGGATAAAATCTCTCGTCTGATTCCCATCCCCATAAATTACTGGAGGAAGTTTCTGCTTAACTCTTGAAATGAATTTGGCTATTACGCCAGAGTAGGGATTGCTTGGATCCATTCTCGCTGAGAAAACATTGAATGGTCTGATTGTGACAGTATGGATTCTGTCTGAGAAAACTCTACAGTAGTATTCACCAGTAAGCTTGCTAACTCCATAGGGAGAAATAGGATTCTTTGGATGTTCTTCATCAACTGGAACATACTGGGGATTTCCATAGACAGCGGCAGATGAGATATAAACGAATCTACTGACTTCAACGTCTGAACAGGCTTTTAAAAGGTTAATCGTAGAGATTATGTTGTTTCCAGCATCATAAACAGGATTACTCCAGCTGTTCTCAACAGAAACCTGAGCTGCCAAATGAACAACAGCATCCATATCCCTAACAACCTTTCTCACAAACTCGCAATTCCTTAAATCACCCTGCAAAACCAAATCTCTCAGATCCTTAATCGGACAACGCCTTAAATCAACTCCAATAGCATCACAATTATCTACAAACCTTTCCAGCACATATGAGCCGATTTGTCCTGATGCACCAGTAACGAGAATTTTCATAATTTACACCAACTTAAAACAACCTCAAGATGTTCATAATCTATCACTTATGCGGTGGATAGAACCAGTCCCAGGGCTTGTTGCAGCGGGGATCATCTTTTCTTCCGTTTATGACCCTAGGCACAACTGTGGGATCGTTCCAAGGTCTTCTGATTTCATCTGGGCTTTCGTGATCGTACAGTCTGTTAACGAAGTAAACAAGCATTGCTGGTTCACTTCCAACAGCTCTAAAGCCATGCCAGTAGTGGCCTGGCACCCTCACCACCTGCAGGTTTTCGCCTGTTGAAACTATTTCGTTAGGCTCCTGAGTTTCATCATCGTATGCACATATCTTGATGGCTCCCTTAATGCAGACGAAGTAATCAACCTGTCCCCTCTCATGTCTGTGCCATGCCCTTACAATGCCCGGGTAGGTGATGGAGAGGTTTGCCTGGACTACCTCATCCTGGAATACATTCCAGTCCTCACGCATTATCTCGGTGAAGAATCCTCTTTCATCTGCAAATCTTTTTAAAGGCTTGACTAGTATTCCTTCCATCACTTCATCACCGCTTAAATTCCTAAAGTTTCAATATCTCTTTTGTATCTTTATTAGGCCCGATAATGATTCCTATGTCTTTAACACCGGCCTCTATAACATCCTCAATGGCATAAAACAGCACAGGTTTATTCGCCACTGGAATTAACTGTTTTTGCTGAGAATATGTCAGAGGGCGAAGTCTTGTACCGTGTCCACCGGATAAGATAAGCGCTTTCATAAACCAACCTCCAGTTATTATATCCCTTTTAATTGCTCCATAATTTATAAAATTTTTCGTTCATTACATTCTGATATATTGAAATTATCCTTTCTGTTCGAAAAAATAACAATCTTTGTTTTAAAGAAATGATCAAGATCCTAATTCCTGGCTTTACAGGGATTTTACCAAGTAATCAAAATTAGGTAGATTCTACCACTGTTTAGATTGTTTGGTTCTTATTACTGCACAAATCCTGACAAGAACCAATCCACTGCCAGTACTTCCTTATCGGCTACCAGATAGATCAGCTTTGTATCTAAACACATAAACTGTAACCGTTAAACAAAGCATCCCCAAACAAGCAGCAAACCCCATGGCGAAGATAAAGGAATCCGCAAAGTGTCAAAAGGACGAAGCAGGAATGAAAATGCCAGCATAGACAAGCAAAACTTTGAAGTGGAAATCGCTATTTATCTATTTATTGGCCATATACTAGATGTAACTCCATTGTTTACCACCTCTCTCAACCAGACTCTTCTCTTGCTTTGCAATAACAATCCATTAAAAACCAGAAAGATAGTAAGAACTGTCCTGGAATCCCCTCATCGCCGAAGCTCGGTTTCAGCCAGCACAGGTTTAAACTGGTCAGGTAACATCCACCAGTCCTGATTTTTATTTTTATTAGCATTTTTTACAATAGCATAAAAATTTTGTGATTCTTTTTGAATGAACTTGAGACTTGTGTAATCGATCTGACAACCAGCTGAAAGTAAAGCTGTGCCTTTTCTGCAGTGATGGATCAACCATACTGAATCTCCTGAACTTGCTGGATTTTCCATTTTCTTTTTGCGTATGGTGCTCTTTTTTAATAGGTTTTGATTTTCAAGCGTAAGTTGTTGACAGGCAAACTTACCTGAGATAATATATCAACAGCCAACATACAGAATCTCTTCCCCCCAAATGTCTTACTGCCGTTTCTGGTTGCAGCACGAACAACAACTGCCAGCACCACTAGCAGCCATCCTGCAATCATCACTCTGTACCACCCCCACGATTCCTCCCAGCTAAACGGAAACAGCAAAGGTATTCCACTGCTCACATGCTTTAGCAACAAATCAAGCATGTAATGAGTGGTAAAACCAAACACCAGCAGAAAACACCGTGAGATCATAAAACAGCAGAGAAATCAAATCTTGTTTCTAAAAAATAGAATCTTCCATTTTTGACTAATTCTTTTAATCCTGTGCAAGCATCTCTCGCTTTGCTCACAGAGACTCGTTTGCTTCTTCTAAATATTCTTTGAAGTGAACAAGCCCTTTCACAGTCCCAATCTGTTCCATCAGGACATCAATACGATCCAGTATCCCCGGGATTAAGATCCTGAGAGAGTTATCCATGGAAAGCTGGTTTTTGAGCTCTTGGATTATTATCTCAAAATCCAATCCAGCTTCAACAAGCATCACTAAATCCTCAACATCCCTCACTCTTTCAATTGAAGTTATGGTTTTAAACAAGAAGATGTCTTCTTTTGAAACAAGATATATCTCAAAAAGCTCGTGAGATGAGAATTCTCCTGGAACCTCAGCCCTCGCAACCATACCTTCGGATAAATACAGCTTGTTGAGAATCCTCTCCACGAAAACATCGAGACTAAATTTTTCCACTGGATGTTCATATCTGGCTGTCATTCCCAGGTCGTATTCCCATTGAGACCTATACACTCTCCTGTAGATTGGGAGTCGTGGTACCGGAGTTTCTAAAAGACTTTGCAGAAGGGTGAACTGTTCTCTGCCTAACACCACAATGTCAATGTCCTTTGTTGCACTCTTCAGTCCTCTAAGAGCCAGATTCCCGCCACCAATCAGGTAAGCTCTCAGGGGCTCAGCACCAAGTAGCTTCGCCTTCTCTTCCAGCAGGTGGAGTTCGGACACAATCCTTTCTCTAGTTACTTTGTCCATATCTCTTCACCAAAATATGCCCTGAAAGTTTCCTCAACTTCTTTTATGGATGGGTAGGGGTACCTTCCAGCCTCTTTACCCTCCAGAAGTCCCAGTAAATTCTTTACACTTACATCATATTTTTTACCCAGCTCAAAAAGCTTCCTTTCGCTTATTTTGTCCCTGTGCGCTAACAGGAGAACCGCTGAGTATAAAATTGTCCTTGGACTGAAATCAATGAGCAGTGCATGCGTTACTATGTTCTCCAAAGAAAGCTCCTTCACTTTCTCAGAATAATAGTAGTGGTATTGTCCAGTTCCAATAAGATCCAATCCAAAATCGCCAAACCTTTCGACTCCAGTCAGATGAAAGTTTCCAGCCTTTTTTCCCCTATATTCTCTTGTCGACAAAATAAACTCTCCAACTCCACCCCACACTACAGCAGAATCCTGAGAAAACTCTCTCGCTTTGATAGAATTTTGCAAATCACAGAATTCCTTAGCAAACTCATGAAATAATCTGTACCTCTCTATTAAGAAGTATTTTCTCTCTTTCTTTCTTTTCCCAAGTATGCCATAACTGGAGAGCCTGTCAACTATGTGGTAAAATGTGCTCCTAGAGAGATTGCTTCTTAAACAAATCTCATGAGCACCCAAAGGAGCTTTGAGGACGGCAAGAAGTGCAAGAGTTTTCCCGCTTAAAATTACCTCAAGAGGCATGTGGCTAAATTTATGGGTTAATCTCCTGAATAACTCTGCTGGCTTTGCATCACTTGGTGATACTCGTTTATGCTTTCCTTTTTTTCCTGTCTTCACCAAACCTTTCCTTTCAAGAGATGTAACTAGGGTGGAAGCTCTGTAAATGGATATGTCTAACTCCTTGGCTAACTGAGATATGGTTCTTTCTCTGCTGAGCTTTAAAAGTAATGTAACCTCCATTCTTGACAGCATAATTTCACTGTCCAAAAATTGGCAAGTAAAATATATAGTACTTTTGGTTTTTTAGACATCTGCTCAAGCTGAAAGGTATACTACAACTCCACCATGTTAGCGAGTATTAAGTATGTGGTGGGTGGTAAAACAAACATTTGTTCAATGCCAGCTTCCGGCACTTCGTTTACAGTATTGCTTTGCACAAACACTTAAACTGTAACCGTCTAACGGGTTTCAGTAAACCCTGTAACCCTGTGTAAAAATATTGTAAAAATATTTATAAATTCAATATCCACCAGCAAAAAGCAACATACCCACAAAAACCATGGCAAAAATAAAATGATTAATAATAAACTACCCAATTATGAAATTTGTATTTATACTTTTGACATTAAATGTCGTAGTATCATATTATTAAAGTTCGACCAATAAATTTTTTTACTCTTTGTTCCCTTCAAATTCCAGGGTGGGGGATTCCTATGCACAAGGAAGAACTTGTATTTCTGCACTTAACGCTGTTTCACATGAAGAGGTTCTTTGAAGAGGCAGGAATCGCAAACGGACATTTTGCATCATATGATAAGCTTGGCATTCAGCCTGTGCACATCCATAAAAGCAAGGCTGAGCACAAAAAAGCAATTCTGACACTCTGCAAAGGCATAACAGACATTTTTAAAGAATCTCAGCCGGAAGATGTCGTTAAAAACCCACGAGTGAGAGAGATGTTAGAGGTCGTCTGTAGTGTTGCACAGCATTAGATACGCATCCTCTCCGTCTCTGTAGTAGCTCGGGATTACATCGATAATCTTAAATCCCTTTTTTTTATACAATTTTTGTGCCCTCTCGTTTGAAACCCTGACCTCAAGATAAACTGATTTCTTCCCTCTTTCCCTACACCTTACCAGTGCCTTATCTAACAGTATTGTACCTATCCCCATTCCCCTGAACTCCCTCTTCACGGCAAACGAGATTATTTTCGCTGATGAATCCATGTCCATTACCGCAATATACCCAACAACCCTCCCGCCTATATCTGCCACGAGCAGATCGTCACTGTGAGAGATGTAAACGAACAGATCGTATGACGGGTTAGCTGGCTGAAAAGCTTCTTTCTCTATTTCAAGCATATCCTTCACATCTCTGCTAGTGTAACTCCTTATCACAACCGAAAGCACAGTAATATATAGCACAGAGAAGATATTTAACTATATGGTCTTCGATGGGCTCACAGCCTTCATCTCCAAAAACTACAGCGGGAAGGTGGTTGAGGTTTGCTGCGGGAACAGGTTTGATGTTGCACTTGAGCTTTCAAAAAGAGGTTTCAACATAGTCTGCGTGGATGTGAAAAGATTTGAACCGCCAGAGGGGGTTTCATTCGAGTGTGATGATATAAGAAATCCAAGAATCGAGATCTATGAAAACTCAAGTCTGATATACTCGATAAGACCGCCTTATGAACTGTATAAACACATAATCAGACTCTCCGACAGAGTTATGGCTGACTGCATAATAAAGCCACTGTATGGAGAGCATCCTGAGGGGTTGGAGCTTGTAAACCACCTGGGCGATTACTTTTACTTAAGGCAGTTGAAATCATTTGAGTAGAGAGAATCAACCAAAAAGAATCAATCAAAAATTCTGCCGATCAGCCATTCCGAACTGAACTTCTCCAGATCATCGTAACTCTGTCCAGTCCCAACAAACAGCACGGGTTTGCCGGTTATGTAGCTTATGGATATAGCCGTTCCACCCTTTGGATCCGCATCCAGCTTTGTCAGAATGCTACCATCAATCCCCACGGCATCGTTGAACATCCTCGCTCTCTCTATCGCATCATTTCCGGCAAGGCTCTCATCGACGAATATCGTCAGTGCCGGTTTTGTAACCCTCTTTATCTTGCCAAGCTGATCTATGAGGTTCTTTTTCGTGTGCATCCTCCCTGCGGTATCTGAGAGGACTATGTCTATACCCTTGGCTTCAGCATGCTTTATCGCATCGAATATCACCGCTGCCGGATCGGCTCCAGTTTTGTGCTTTATTATCTTCACACCCAGATTCTTGGCATGCTCCTCCAGCTGTTCGATCGCTCCAGCCCTGAATGTGTCCCCGGCTGCCACCACAACCGAGTAGCCCTGACTCGTAAGCCTCTTCGCTATTTTCGCTATTGTGGTTGTCTTCCCAGTACCATTAACTCCAACAAATAGTATGTTCGCTGGCTTATCCACATTCCTTACGAATTCATCAAAATCGAATCTGTTCCTGTCGAGTATATCCTTCAAAATGGATTTGAGCTCATCTATAACGATATCCGAAAGCTTCTGACCTATTTTCTTTCTCCTTCCAACAAGGCTGTCCTTCAACTTCTGGGTAATCTCATCAACAACATCAAATGCAACATCACTCTCGAGCAGAATCATTTCGAGCTCGGATAGGATTCCCTCAAGCTTGCCCTCATCAATAATTACCTCTCTCTCAAAAACTACAGCCTTGATCTTATCTTTTAAGCTGACCTTCTCCTTTTTAGCCTCCTTTTCAACTTCTTTTCTCTTCTCCTCTACCACTTCAGCCTCAACTTTAGGCTCAGGCTTGGCCTCTCTGGCCTCAACCTGCCTAACCTCTTCCCGGGCTTCCTCCTCATCTACTTTCTTTCTAAAAATTTTCAGCTTTTCCTTGAGCTTTTTGAACATACCTGAACTACTCCTTCAACTGGCTTGATAGTTCAGCAATTTCCTTCTGCAACTGCCTTGCCTGAGAATAAACGCCCTCAAGAAGCTGAATATACCTGTCCTTTCCTTTCTGAATTGACTCCTTTCTCTTCTTAAGTATATCCAGAACCTCACTCACTTCTCTCTCGATTACCGCTCCAGCACCAACATCAACAAGCATCTTCTTCGAGTTCTTGATGTCAACATACGCAAACACTCCAGAACCAAGGTTGATCAGGGCATCAACATCGTCCTCCACTTTCTCAAAGTACTCGAGGGTCTCTATAGTTCTATCAATCTCAGCCTGAACAACATCAACCTCAAATATTTTCCTCTGGATTTCCTCCGCCTCACTCTGGAGTTGCTGCAGCAATGCCAGCTTCTGCTGGGCTTCCTGAGCTATTCTCTCCTCATCCTTGTCCATCAGCCTCACCCACTACATCTAAAAAATTAATTTTCTTCAATCTTTCTGAGTTCCTCTATCTTTATAAGGTTTCTCTTAACCTTATGGTTGCTCCCGATCAAAGACAGAACCTTTTCTCTTGCAAAATTCTCGTTATGAGCCTCAACAACCTTTCTGAACTTCGTCCAGATCTCACCATTCCTGAACTTCCCGCTCACCTCAAACATCATCACAACCACCCCTTAAACATCTAAATAAAGCCAAGAGCCTCCTCAACCACTCCAAGCTCGAATCCGGTTGTGTCTCTGCCGGCTATATATCCCTTCGTATTCGCCACCACTCCTGTCCCCACCATATCGCTTCCAAAGTTTATCGTCCCCTTCTCCACGGGTACCTTCAGAATATCAGAGAGCCTCTTCATCTCCCACTCGGTTGAGTTCGGATTCACGAGCGCTCCCTTGTTCGTCACACAAGCTGACATGCCAACTGTCTTTATACCGCCTATCGTGCCCACCAGAATCTTTATTCCAAAAAAGTCTGATATCTCCTCAATCAACGCCCTGTCCAGTTCAGGGTGGACAATAGCTCCATAATCGTTGATGAGGATGTTGTTCCCCAGGCAGGTCATGTTCGTGTCCACAACCCTGACATCAATGTACCTGCTGATCTTTTCTATTTCCTTCTGCCTGACATGCCGGCATACCACTGCTCCTGTGGAGTTCATGGCCACCATCGCTCCAACCAGCTCAGATCCTGCGATTGTTGTTCTGATAGCCTTTACCTCAAGCTCCTCTTCAACGATTTGGATTACCTTCTCATCCCTAACCCCGACAACGGCGTAATCCTCTGAGGCCCTGATATAGAGTCCCACAAGTGGAACGCCCTGAATCGAAAGCAGTTCAGACATCTGCTATCAAAAATTAATCTGCGAGTTCAACCTCAACTATTCCATCATCGAACTTTACAGCCCTTATTCTGATCCTCGCCGGTGGCTTCTGAATACCCCTCTCCCATATCTTCTCGTTCAGCCTCGTATCGAACTTGATGTTGTCCGGCTCTGCTTTCATGTGCCTGCTGAGGAACTTCCTGAGGAACTTCATTGCCTTCTTCGCCCTGAGCCATCTTGGATATGGTTTAAGCTTCTGCCTGAGCCTTACAGAATAAACCCGTTCAAGAACTATCTTGGTCATTTCACATCACACCTTCAATTTTTTGCGTCTCCAGTGTCTCCTTTTCGGGCTGGAAAATACCCTCCTCTTCGTTTTCAAGGTTACCCACAAAGGTGCTCTCCTATTCTGCCTGTAAAACTTTGCAAGCCTGAACTTAACACCTACTGTCTTCTTTCCCATTAAAACACCCCACTTTATTTTCTGATAATTTTTGTCTCCCTCTTCTTGGGCAGAGCCCTTTTCAGAATTTCTACGAGCATTTCATCTGTTATCTTCTGCCTCAACCTTCCAGTTTGAGCGAGAGCTATGAGCTGGTTCTCTATTGACTCGGATATTTCAGGATGAGCGAGCTTGATTCTTGCAAGCCTTTCACGGGCTTCGGGCTCAAGTATCGCCCTCAATATTGCCTTCTTCTGAGCCTGAATCTCACTCTGAAGCTCCTGCTGTCTCCTGAGTTCCTCAAGCTCCCTTTCCCTCTGTGCCTGAAGTTCCGCGAGCTTCCGCCTTCTTATCTCTTCAAGTTCATCCATCAAAACCCCCCCGGAGATCAGTACTTCTCCAGAGCGGGTATCTTCTCAACGAGCTTCTCTTTGAGTTCATTTGCAGATTTATCAAGGAAAGATCTGCCCTTGGGTGTAACGATCCTTCCTCCATCAACCTTTTCAACAAACCCCGCCTTTTCAAGCTGCTGAAGTGCTTTCCTTACGATTGAACCGCTGCCCTTTGCGAATCTCGGTGGCTTTGAGCCTCTTCTCTTCCTTCCCCCAAATACAGTCCTCAGTCTCTGAATACCAACCGGTCCATCGGTATAGACCCTTCTGAATATGGCTGCAGTCCTTAAGTACCACCAATTTGGCTGTTCCGGAGACCTCTGCTTGTGAACTCCTGTTTTAACGAAGTTTGCCCACTCTGGGGGTTTAAACTCCTCCATCTCCTCGAGCTTCTTTGCGACATACTCGATCAGTTCATTAGCTGGAACATCATATACAGTCGTCATCTTAACCCTCCTGATTTTATTTTACGAAGGTTAGCACCATACCTCTTAGGCTAACGAGTCTGCCATTAATATTTTTCTCTACCTCTCTTGCGAGTTCCTTCCTGTCCCTGCCTGTGCTTTCTCTGAAACTCCTGAGTAGCTTGACCTTAACCACTCCCCGCTTCTCAAGCTGGAAATTGATTTCCTTTATCACATTCTCCGTCAAACCGTTTTTCCCAATGTTTATCGTTGATATTCTCTCTGGCAGACTTTTCCTCATATTACCCCTTCTTCAAACTTCATCCTGAATCGAGTGAACTACCCCTTGCTCACACAAGGAGCTTCCTGCTTCCTCCACCGAACTTACCATCATTGGTAGCTCTTTCAGCCGACCTAGGCAGAGGTTCGGTGTCCACAGGCGTAACTTCGGGCTGTCCCAGCCCTAGGCTACCTTGCGGTAGCGAAAGGAAGTATAAAAGAGAGGATATAAATAGCTTGCGGGCTCTCATCCCCTCCCTTTCGAGGCTGTCCGACAATTACTGAGAATAATAATTCATCCCGTTTATTTTTAAATTGCAGGCCTGAGCGACCTCCTTTTTCACACAAATTTGAATTGCTGGACAGCCTCTTTCGGAAGAGGACTTCCTGCCCGCATTTGTTAAAAAGTTTTGTGTTGTATGAGGCATAAGATTTTTCCCAGCTGAATGTTCTGGAAACATTGTGAGCCTCGAGATGCGAGTGAATGAGTCTGTGAGTTGAAACATCAGAGTGTTTTTGACATGAAACGATGAAATTAGTTTTCTTTAATCTTTTCGATATCTTCAATTTTGCCCGGGGCAAACTCAAATTGCTTGTTTGGGTTTATTTTAACACCCAAGGAGCTCTGAAAAACATCCTGCGTTCTCATCTGAGCCATAAATTTTGCACTGAAACCATCCAGGACTGTAACTAGAGGTGTATGTGATATAACGCTAAGTACATCTTGATAAACTGCTTTTCTAATTTCTTCCTTAACAAGTTCCTCATCAACTGCATTGCTCTCCTCGAACTTCCTGAGAATCTTTACAGAAAGGACGGATAGGAAAGCAGAAATCAGGAAAAGAAAGTCATATCCTGCAAGATGAATTGCTGGTATCTGGAGAAATCCAATTGTGGATTCAATATCTATTTTAATACCAAAGTTTAGATATAGCAGGCCTGATGCTATGATACCTCCTGTAAGAGATCCGAGAGCTCCAAACAAAGATGATGCTACATTATTTGCTGCATAGTAAGATGCTGAATTTCCCTTTGGAGTTATTTTTGCGATCATGTTCATAACCGCAATGGGAGGGATGTTGGAGTAGAACCCATCTATGATGTAAATCAGGACCAGGATCATCGGTGTTAGTGGATGCCTTTCTGGCATTGTTGTAAATGTAAACAGAAGTGCTGCGAGAGAGAAAGATGAAAAAGATAAAATCGTTAGAGGTTTGTTACCGAACATGTCCATCATTTTACCGGAGATTCTCAAGAAATAAGTTGAGCTAAGCTGACTCACTGATGCGAGGGTTATTACAACCCATAAGGGATAATTCAGTACGGATATTATGTAAACTGAAAAGAAAGGAGTGGACATCCCTGATGCAAACCTCCAGAGGGATAGAGAGGATGTCAGTCTAACAAAGTTAATGTTCTTGAAGGGTTCTCTCAGATTTCTCTTGCCTTTCGTCTCAACATCAACATCATCAATTCCAGTTATAAAATACAGACTTACAGCTCCAGCCAAAAATGCTGTCATGAAGAGCAGAATGAACGCTGGAGATCCGAGGTAGTTAAATAAGACTGCAAAGGATAAAACCGCGAATAGTGCGATGAACTTTCCATTCGCAATTCTCTTTGAATATATCTTACCCCTCATGTTGTCCGGGATTAAATCTCTCATCCAAGAGCTCCATGGCAGGCTCGAAGCTTCTTTAAAGACTGTATATGCTGTGAAAAGTATTACTACAAGCGAAACCGAGTTATCAAAATCAATTGCAAGAGCTATAGCAATCAGCAAAAGGGAAATCCTTGAAAGGAGGTTATAGATTAAACATATCTTTTTTCTACTGTATTTTTCTGCAATGTAAACCGAAGGAATTTGAACGAGTTGGGAGAGATACGGAATTCCTGCAACAAATCCTATTAATAAAGGACTTGCTTTCATCAGTGCCAGATACGAGGATATAATCGGTACAGTAACCAGTGAGAACATTATCTGAGACGCTAATCCATCCCTCAGCAGATTTTTCAAGCTACGATCAATTTCAGGCTCTTCATTTTCCATATGGTGGTCACGAACACTGTGAAATAATTGTCCAGCATATAAACTTATCGGTAAGCAAGTGATGGGTGCTCTCAGTAAAGATTTGTATGTTAAATTAATTAAATTATAATATTTATACTAAAAAAGCTATTTAAAGAATGCTTGGCTACGGGCTTCAGAAGGGAGAAGAAGCTTAAGCTCATGTGTTTTGAGAGAGTCCTCAAATACTGTGAGAACAAGCCAGAAGTTTGTGGATATGAGGCACTTGGGCTTCACAAAGACTAGATACAGACATGAAACTTGGTTGAGGAATTGCGTAGAGAGATTCTTTTCCAGGCTTAAGGATAGCAAGATTCTGGAACAGATTTCCTTAGTTCTTGATTAGTTTCAGAGATTGAGAGCTTTATTGTGTGTCCCCTTATACCAATTAAGCTTTAACTGATGCTATAGCACCAAAATTTTAATACTTAAGATTCATCGATAAGAGTAATGCTCGAATCGGAAATTTGGGTGGAAAAATACAGGCCTAAAACGCTCGATGAGGTTGTTGGTCAGCATGCCATTGTTCAAAGGCTTAAGGGTTATGTTGAAAAGAGGAACATACCTCATTTACTCTTCGCCGGACCTCCCGGTACAGGAAAGACCGCTTCAGCAATAGCCCTGACAAGAGACCTGTTCGGAGAGAACTGGAGAGATAATTTCATAGAGATGAATGCATCGGTTTCTAAGAGTACACCTGTTACGGTCAGAGTTAATGGTGCTGTTGAAAGGTTAACTTTCGAAGATCTAGACAGGATGTACTTTAACGGCTGTGGCGATGATGTCGAGTACGCAGATGCCGGAGATCTGGAAGTTCTTACTGTTGATGAAAAATACAGGGTCAGATGGGCGAGAGTATCCAAAATAATAAGACACAAAGCCAGAAAGATTCTCAGAGTTCGTGTAGAAGGTGGTGGAGTAATTGAACTGACTGGAAATCACGCAGTTATGTTGCTTGACAAAAACGGTAGCCTCGTCGCAAAGAAGGCAAGCGAAATAAAAGAAGGGGATTTCTTCATATCTTTCGTGTCAAAACTTGGTGGGTCTCTTAATAAGCTGTCATTTTCTGACTACCTGCCCCGATCCGTAACTTCGAGAGTTAGGGTTATAGATGAGCTGGAGGTTAACGAGCTTGTTTCATGGTCTTTCGGTGCTTACGCTGCGGAAGGAGCGGTAAGCATCAGAGGTGACACTTCAGGGCAGGTAGTATATACGTTTGGAAGCAATGAACTTGAACAGATTGGCAGGATAAAGGAGTTTTCGGAATCTCTTGGACTAAAAATATACGAAACATACACTTCGTCGGGCTTTGATAGGAGCAAGTACTCGGCGAAACAGATCAAAGTTCTGAGCACGCAGCTTGCTAAGTTTGTTAGAGATAACTTTTACGATGGCTACGGTTTTAAGGCTAAAAACAAGAGAATTCCGGGATTTGTTTATGAATTGCCGTTTGAAGCGAAGATGGCATTTCTAAGAGGGTTGGCTGACGGCGATGGCTATGGTGAATGGGCAAATATTGTGAGGATTTCCTCAGCGTCGAAAGATTTGCTGATAGATGTGGCATGGCTTTCCAGAATGACGGGTATAGAAAGCTCTATTTTCGATAGAGAGGTTAGATTAATCTGGAAAGGTGGCATGGGTTATCAGAAATCTGAGTTGTTGCCAGCGGAGATATTCGTGAATTTCTTTGAAAGAATAAGCGATAAAATCGAAGGTAACTGGCGCTACGAAATGAGGCATCAGCTATACGAAAACAGGAAAACAGTTTCAAAGCAAACACTGAAGAAAATTCTGGACATGGTGGATGTAGAAAGTTTGACTGAGAAGGAAAAAGAAGTCTTGAAAAACTTGAGAAACCTCGTTAATTCAGATTTACACGTTCTCAGGGTCAGGGAGATAGAGGCTGTGGATTACAACGACTTCGTATACGATGTCTCAGTGCCCGGTAACGAAATGTTCTTTGCTGGAAATGTACCGGTACTTCTACACAATTCAGACGAGAGGGGTATTGATGTTGTTAGACACAAGATAAAGGAGTTCGCTAGAACGGCTCCAATTGGAGATGCTCCGTTCAAGATAATATTTCTGGATGAGGCTGATGCCCTTACTGCTGATGCACAGGCTGCTTTGAGAAGAACGATGGAGATGTACTCAAAGATATGCAGGTTCATTCTAAGCTGCAACTATGTTAGCAGAATTATCGAGCCAATACAGAGCAGATGTGCTGTCTTCAAGTTCAGGCCGATATCGGAGGAGGCAATGAAGAAGAAGCTCCTCGAGATCTGTGAGAAGGAGAATGTTGAGATAACCGAAGATGGTTTGCAGGCTCTGATATATGTCTCAGGAGGAGACTTCAGGAAGGCCATAAACGCCCTTCAGGGAGCTGCGACTTTCGGAGAAAAAATTGATGCTGAGGTCATATTCCAGATCACGGCAACCGCCAGACCTGAGGAAGTGAAGGATTTGCTTGAGCTGGCTTTATCAGGAAACTTTCTGGAGGCAAGAGAGAAGCTCGAACACCTGCTCATAGAGTACGGCATGTCTGGAGAGGATGTCGTGAACCAGCTTTTCAAAGAGATCATATCCTCCAGCCTTGATGAAAGGCTGAAAGTCGTTCTGATCGATAAGCTTGGAGAGATTGATTTCAGATTGACTGAGGGATCCAATGAGAGAATCCAGCTCGATGCATACCTTGCATTCCTATCAACCATAGCGAAAAGGAAAAAGGAAAAAGTTGAAAAGGAGTGAGTTGATATCCCGGCCATGGATTTTGAGAACATCGAGTTTGTTGTTGATGATGGTGTAGCGAGAATAATCCTCAACAGGCCAAAAGAACACAATCCCCTGAGTCTGAAGACTGCTAAGGAGCTTGCTGATGCACTCAAACTGTGCGAACGGGATGATATCAAGGTTATCATAATATGCGGCAGAGGGTCAAGCTTCTGCGCCGGACTTAATGTCAAGGAAACGCTTGAGAACCTCGAACAGATAAGGGACAGAAAGAACTTCCAGGATCTTGGAGATGTCTTCAACTTTGGGATTATCAAGAAGATGAGGGATCTGCCGAAGCCAATAATTGTGCTGACGAAAGGCTTTACCTTTGGAGCCGGATTAAGCATAGTTCTTGCTGCAGATTACGCAATAGCATCCGAAGACACGATATTCTTCAGCGGATTTATCAGACTGGGATTAAGCCCGGACATCGGAACATCATACTTCATGCCAAGGCATGTGGGGATAAAGAGGGCTTTTGAACTCATGTGCCTTGGAGAGACCTTCTCAGCCAGGAAGGCTTACGAATGCGGGATCGTCAACGAGGTTGTTAAGCCAGATGAGCTTGAATCCAGAGGAGATGTGATTGCAAAGAAATTCCTCAAGGCCCCAAAAGATGCCGTGGCGAGGATAAAGCAGCTTTTGAACATAGCCTTCGATAACCCGCTTGAAGAGCATCTCAGAATAGAGATGGAGCATACATATCAGACAATGCTATCCGATGACTTCGAGGAGGGTTTGAGGGCGGTTATCGAGAGAAGGGAGCCGAGATTCAGGTAGCTTTTTGACTCACTTTTTGGCTCAACCATTCAGGGCAAGCTCCGCAGCCATAAACCCGCTGAGCAGCGATGTCGGAAAACCTCCGAAGAGCGGGATGGAAAAGGAATAGAGTCCTGCAACATACAAACCAGGAATGTCTGTTTCAACCAGACATCTCGGATAAGCGTCGCTCCAGTCCCATCCTGCTACCGAGCCCCTGTATCTGCCACCCCAGACCTCATAGGTTATCGGGGTGGAGGAATCAACTATTTTAATTTTATCGATATTGACAGCTTTTACAACCTCAACCAGCTCTTCTGAAACCTGCTTTTTGAATTCATTGTACTCCTCTTTTGATTCAAATTTGAACTCATCATAGTCCATTGCCGCACGGATCATCACCGATCCCGGGCAGAACTCGTCGCTAAGGTTGTGTAAAAAAGTGATCTCAATTTCCTTATCGTAAAATCTGTTTTCTGACAGGTTGTTCGATTCATCAAGGGAGGGATAGTACAGTATGTGGTCCGAGTCAGCCTTCATATCTGTCAGACAGTACACTGTGAGCGTTGAACCTCCTGGCTTCAAGTCCTCCAGGCTTTTAACCCTCACATCCAGAATCTCCGACAGCTTTAAGGGATCCATGCACGAAATGAGCTTATCGGCAAAATAAACACCTCTGCTGGTTTCTATTCTGAATTTGTCTCCCGATTCGATGCTTCTTACTGCAGTATTTTTAACGATTTTAGCTTTCAAATCAGCAGCCATGCCATCAATTATTCCTTTAAATCCTATTTCCGGATACCAGATCCCTTTGTCGATTATGTTCCACATCAGAATGCATGATGCAAGGGACTGCTCTGAGTCCTTAGGGCCTAAAGCAGATAGTATGTTCAGCAGGATTTCGTTATCTATGTATTCAGAGAAGAACTCTTTTGCTGAAGGTGTTTTTTCTAAATCTGGCTCAAAGTTTGCTGGTCTGAGAGAGTTCAGTACCCCATTCCCGATCCTGTCAAAATCGATCTCAAAAAATCTGCCCCTCCAGAAGAACCTGTTGCTCAACAGACCAATAGCCCTCCTTATGTCCTCAATCGCCCTCTCGACATCCTGATGTGGAAACAGCCTTTTAAGCTCCCTCTCCACAACATCAAGGCTGTCAATTCTGAAATCGATCTCTCCAGCCTTTATCCTGTAGCTCTTTCTGCGGAATCTGGTATATACCGAAAACCTTGACAGCAGAGACCTCACAAGCTCCGGATACGAAAAACCCAGTGGGCCTGTTAGAAACATACAGCCTTCCCTTTTAAAGGAGTAGGATGTTCCTCCTGCTCTATGCAACTTTTCAATCAAAATTGATTTACCTAACAGCGAGGATGCAGCCAGCCCGGAAATTCCAGCACCTATGACTGCAACATCGAATTCTCCCATTCTCATAACCATTTTAGCTCCCATACCCTCTCTTCAGGAACTCCCTTATATTCTCGGATTCGAGCCAGCCTTCATCCAGAGCGGAGATTATTTCCAAAATCCTATCAACCTGTTCTTTTATCAGCTTTTTGGCTCTCTCATCGCTTATCATCGTATCCGCAATTCCGGAAATCCCGAAGAGTGGATTCCTTATCTTGTCAACCAGAATTGCAAACTTCTCAATATTATCATTTATCTGCTCAAAAGCCCTCTGCCTCATTTCAGACAGGATTGCTTCATGCAGTGCCACTGCAAGCTGCGCTGAAATATCCACTATAAACTCCATCTTTTCATCAAAGGCTTTTCTTCTCTTAGATGCCAGAAACAGCACACCAACAGGTTCATCCTTCGCCATTAGGGGCATGCAGAGGTATGATGTCAGACCAGCTCTCAGAAGCTGTTTTTCAAGTTCCGAAAACTCATTTAGCTCGAGCAAATCATCGACTCTGGTCTTCTCGATGCGTACCATCTTTAGGATTTTATCAATTTCATCAGATTTGATATTCGAGCTTGTCGCTACAGCTTCAAGCCCATCTTCCCTGTATGCGAGGATGGCTACAACATCACACCTTACAAAATCTCTGATACTCTCAACCACTGGTTTTAAACTCTCGTTCAGGGGTTTTCTGGCAAGTATGCCTTTGTCGAGCTCGTGAAGGATTTTCAATCGCCTGACATATGCTTTCTCTTTCTCCTCCATCAGTTTCTTTTCGGTTATATCCCTTATAATGCTGAGGATCATATCGGGCTTGCCATCCACCTCTATAAGGTTTAACAAAATCTCGAGCCACTTTATTTCGCCATCGACCCTCACTTTTAACTCCATCTCTGATTTTTTCTCACTGATTCCTCTGTAAAATCGCTCCATAAAATACGGCAGGTCTTCCTCATCGATTATACCAATTTCAGTGAACTTTCTGCCAGTTATTTCCTCCCGGCGAGTATTGAGGATCTTCAATGCTGATTCGTTGCAGTCTATGATCCTTGCGTCCATATCCATTATAATGATCCCGTCCATTGAACTCTCGAAGATCAGCTTGTACCTCATCTCACTTTCTTTTATGACCTTCTCAGCCTCCCTCATCTCAGTCATGTCAATCAGAGAGATTAAGCTCATGTTAGGATTCATCATTGAGATTATAAGCAGGACATGCTTAACCCTCCCTTTAGCATCGATGAGCTTCACCTCATAGCTTTTTGGAGCAAGCTTCGGATCTATTCTTCTGAGTTTATGATAGCGTAGTATCTTTTCCCTATCTTCTTTGGCTGTGAACTCGATCCAGCTTTTACCTAAAAGGCGTTCTTTCGGTAGAGCGAAAAGCTTTTCGGCAATTCTGTTTGCGTAGCTTATCGTGGTATCTTCTTTCACGATAATCATTGCAGTTCCCGTGCTTTCAATAATTGTTCTCTGCAGTTCATCCACTCTCTTTTTTTCCAGAATCTGTTGCATGTTAACTGCAAAGAATTTCGTAAGCTCTGCATCGGCTTTTGTGTAATTGGAGCTTTTATTAGCAAGACCTATCATAAATCCAGTATTATTCTTGAAAACTGGGACGGCAAGGAAATTGTTAATCGGAACATGCCCTTTCGGAAGTCTGAATTCACCTTGATTTATTATCAATGTCTTTCCTTCTTTTATTGCCTCAGCCCACAAACTCCCCTTGCTGACCTGAAAATGAATTTCATTCCGCCTGCATTCCGCCATGACATCCCTCGACCATACGAGAGCTCTGAAGTCATCGGCACCGAACTCTCCGAAAAACCCATACTTGCTATCAGTCAGCTTCACAACCTCATTCAAAGCCTCGTGCAGCAGTGTGTTCGTATCAACCTCCATTGTCGATAGCTTTAATAAAAACTGCATCGCCTTGTTTACTCTCTCGGCATTCTCTCTAGCCCTGTGGTCAGCAATCGCAAAAGCCAGGTTTTCTGCAAGCTCCTTCAGCAGATTTACCTCATCTTCATCAAAAACATCCTTCTCTCCAGCATAGATGTTCAGGACCCCAAATACTTCATCTTTGTACACGAGTGGAAGAGATACTGCCGAACCATACCTCGTATCCCTTAAGATGGGCTTCTTGGTTTTTATCGCTGCTGAATCTGCAGTTCCTTCCAAATCCCTCTGACCTTCATCTTCATTCCATGACAAGTCAGGGAGTTCAACATCCCCCTCGCCAGCTTTTGCAACGGGTTTTATATCATCTGGCGTCACATATCCTATCCAAGCAAACCTGTAGCCTCCTTCATCAACAATAATCTGACATGCTTTGTTCAGCAATTCGTTTTCCCTTTCACAGTGGATTATTGCACCGTTCACCCTGCAAAGAACTCTTAACGCCCTTTTCATCCTTCGCTTGGCTATTTCGAGCTTCCTTCTTTCGGTAATATCCCTCACAATTTTGGCAAATCCCATCAGATTACCGTTACTGTCTCTCAAAGAGACAGTAACTATTTCCGCAAGAAATCTGGAGCCGTCTTTTCTCAGCATGACCCCTTCTTTAACATACATTCCCTCTCTGAGCGCAATCTTCAATTCATCATCTGGCTCACCACTTTCAACATCCTCCTTGCTGAAAAGGATTGAAAAATGAGTGCCAACCACATCTTCAGCCCTGTACCCCATAAGTTTCTCTGCAGACTTATTCCAAGAAATGATCTTCCCGTTAGCATCCAGAAAGAATATGGCATAATCCTGAAGGTTGTCCAACAACGAGTCCTCACAACTTTCGAATAAATCTTTTGAACCAGGATTATTATCCATACTTAAAATTAACAATATAGTTCTTTAACCTTTTGCTGTTGAGTTTCGTTTCAATTTCTTCATTCCAATTTCGAATTGGTGAATATACAACCACACAATTATACAATCACATCATTCTTCTTTCAACATACCTTCCCCTCTCCTCGATCTCCGCAGCCCTCTTCAGAACCTCCTCAGCCTTTTCGTATTCCCTATATCCTGAAATAAATGCTTCCTTCAGATCAATCCAGTTTTCGAAGTACGCCTTCAGAGACTCAAAGTAGATATGAACGTCCACACCCTTGGGCTCTATCCTGTCATCGTAAAAAGATAGTCCAAAATCTATGAAGTAAACCCTGCCATCTTTGTAAATCAAATTCATAGGCGTTATGTCGCCATGTATTATCCCCTTTCTGTGGAGCTTTGCCGTGAGTCTTCCAACCTCCCTACTCAGTTCCTCGTTCATTATCTCCTTCAAGGGTGTGCCTTTGATTCTCTCCATAATGATTGTATAACCATCAACATCGAGGACTATCGGTGTTGGTACACCACACCTTCTCGCCGAGGCGATTATATTCACCTCGGTTTTTACTCTACTCTTTCTCAGGATGCTGTCCAGCTTCTCAATTCGATATCTCTTTCTTCTTCTGATCTTGTGAACCACATCCTCAAAAATCCTTACTTCTGCCTCTCCGCCAAGATAGACGATCATGCTACCATGAAACCTCCACATCCTCTATTCTGAAGTTGGGCTTTACTGTTGACTCCTCGATGGATGTCCTGTATCCACTACGATACATCAGCAATCCGAGATGGGCTATCATGGCACCATTGTCGCCCATCAGATGTTTTGGTGGAGCATAAAAACTCGCATTCCTGTCCTCGCACATAACCCTCAGCATCTCCTGCAACCTGCTGTTGGCTCCCACACCACCAACGAGCAGAAGCTCATCCTTGTCCAGATACGCCATGGCTCTCTCGGAAACCTCAGCCAGCATCGCAAAGGCAGTTTCCTGAAAGCTGAAGGCTATATCCTCCATCCTTCTACCAGTATCGAACAGTTTCTGGGCTGATGTCACCATCCCGCTGAAGGAGAAGTCCATGCCCTTGACGACATAGGGCAACTCGTAGTATTCTTTCCCCTTTCTGGCAAGCTCTTCGATCTTGGGGCCCCCAGGGTGCTTCAACCCCATATATCTCGCAAGCTTATCGAGGGCGTTGCCCAGTCCAATATCGAGCGTTTCTCCGAACACCCTGTATCTGCTTCCCCGCTTGGCAATTATCTGCGAATTCCCCCCGCTGACATAAAGCGCAATGGGATCTTCAGCCCCAGTTTTCCACCGTCCAACCTCAACATGAGCTAAGCAGTGATTAACACCCACAAGCGGTTTTTTAAGCCTTAAAGCAAGAACTCTTGCCGCAGTGGCAACGATCCTCAGGCAAGGCCCCATACCCGGACCCTGAGAGAATGAGATAACATCAATCTCTTCCGGATTTATTTTCGAGAATACTCTATTTAAAAGGTTACCTATCTTCTCTGAATGGTGTAACGCTGCCTCCCTCGGGTGTATTCCCCCCTCTTTTGGAACATAGGGATCGCTTTCGAGGAGTATTACATCCTCCTCATCAACAACACCTATGCTCAAACTCCACGCGGTACCTTCTATCCCGAGAGAGATCATTTCTTAAAATTAAAAATTATTTCTTGAATTCAGTATATCCGCACTTCCCACAGGAGAGTCTGTCCTTGTGTTCCGCGAGAAATACGCCCTCTCCACATCTCGGGCAGAACTTCCTCTTCCTGATTAGCTTCTCGCCCTTTATCTCATAGAACTTTGAGACTGTCATAAAATCCCTCCTTAACTTCCCTCTTCCGACTCAGATTCGCTTTCAAAATTCCTCGCGATTATGTGCTTTGGCTCGGTCTTTTTCAGATCCTCAACGCTGTTATAGATCTTGACATAGCAGATCGCTTCACCATGCCCGAACTGTGGCTTTATGTAGCTTACAACTATCTTCTCCAGTTCGGTATTGAAAAGTCCTGCAACCTTCTCCCTGATCTCATTCCTAGATGGTGTTGGACTGTTCTGATACTTAACCCTGAGGTATATCTCCTTCCTGTTAAGCAATGGGTTTATGTTCTCCCTTTCAACCTCAACTTCCATCAACTCACCTCCATTAGCCTGATCCTTCCCCCATAACCAAATCCATTACCAGATCTCCATCCTCAAGTTTCTCCATCCTTTGCAGTATGTCAGGTATAATATTTTTTTTCTCTTCGCTGATGACCACCGCAACGATTCCCTCCCTCGGCTGACCATAAAGCAAAAGGGAGTTTAGCGGCAGCATGTAAACCAGCGGCAAAACTGCCAAATCCTCCTCCCCCTCAACCACAATCAGAACCTTTTTTGGAAGCAGACTGACTGCCTCGATTAACTTCTCAACCAGATCAAGAGTTATGTAAGCCTGGGGGTTCACGACATCAAGCCGTACGTACCCCTCAGTCTTGCTCTCGATAAAGCTGATAACCTCTTCATCGATTTCATTTCTTATTGTCTTGAAATCAATTACCACAATATCCGGATTGTAGCCAGCCTTGAATATGTAATATGTGACGAGGTCACCAACACATATCAGCGGACTGTACTTTCCAAGCTCCTCGATCTTCTCTACCGTATCCTCGCCCTTGCCTGTATAAAGCCTTCCATGTGGTTTAGCGAGGTAATCTCTCAGACTATCCGGGAGTTTGAGTCCCTTTACTGCCATCCCAATCAGTCAACCTTTATCGCGTACTTGCCGGGTATCTTTACACCGAGCTTCTCTGCAATCTGGCTTTTTTCAGGGTCGATTATGACAACATATCCGTACCATTCCTTGGTTAGATCGGAGCTTCCGCAATTCTTGCAGACCACAGACTCGTGGCTTATGTACTTGCACTTCTTACACGCGTAATCTACCATTACACTCACCTCATATGTTCTCCTTTTCCTTCATGAGCTTCTGAATGTCCTCATCGATCCACTTAAGGTTTCCAAGCCAGGGCTGTCTCATCGTCAGACCAATCTTGCTCTTCTCCGGCTCTCTTTCTTTCAGACTTAGCGCGACAATCCTTGCCCTGACAAAATCCCCTTCCTGGAGAGATTTCTTGGTCTCTTTACCAATGAGTCGTTTGTTCTTGTCATCGAACACGACATAGTCCTCGGTTATCTGACTCATGTGAATTAAGCCATCGAGGGGGCCGATGTTAACGAACGCTCCAAACTCAACTATTTCGATAACCTCCCCCTCGATGACCTCCTGCATTAACGGCTTGAATGTGATCGCATTAAAAACAACATCAAAATAAACCGCTCCATCTCCTTCTATGATCCTGCCGTCACCTATCTCCTCGATGCTCTCAATTCCGACTATCATTCCATACTCTTTGTCCAGCTTACCCTCAAACTGCTCCCAGAGCAGATCCTCAATTACTTCCTCAATATCCTCCTCAAATCTTGTCGGGGGGACTCTCACAGTATCCCTAATCTTCATTCTCGCGTACATCAGCATCACCAGAAATTACAGCAAATAACATGGATCAGACAATGTGAACTACTCCTCGCTCATGCAAGGAGCTTCGTGGGGAGTTTGCTTCTCGAAGGAAGCCTTATCCCCACAGGCTGGTTCACACAGCCACTATCCGTTATCCTCCCTGAAGGAAGGACTCACGGACTACTTTCACACCAGCCCTTATGGGCTGTCCAGCCCTTACGGCTGTTACTAGGTTGTTATACAGTTGTATACACAGAGTATTTAAACATATCTACCCACCCACCGGACGTATCCACATTAGCATACTATAAATACTAAGAATTATGCATTTTTATGCTAAAAGTAAAGGAAATGTAAAAAGAGCTAAAAGCATTTGAAAGGAACAAAATACCTTTGGAAAGTGAACTACCCCTTGCTCACACAAGGAGCTTCCTGCTTCCTCCACCGAACTTACCATCATCGGTAGCTCTTTCAGCCGACCTAGGCAGAGGTTCGGTGTCCACAGGCATGACTTCGGGCCGTCCCATCCCTAGGCTACCTTGCGGTAGCGAAAGGAAGTATAAAAGAGAGGGTATAAATAGCTTGCGGGCTCTCATCCCCTCCCTTTCGGAAGAGGACTTCCCGCCCGCATTTGTTAAAATACTGTGTATAGCGACATACATTCAAACATCCTCAGTTAGAAGAACTGCCAGAATTTTATCTGAACTTTATCCAGTTCCATACTGATGTTTTCGAAACTGGATAAAGAAATTTGAAGAGAAATTCGATAACAGCTGAGAAAACAAAGAAACCTGATAGCTACTGACGAGACAGTTGTCAAAGCCAAGAGAAAGAAATACTATGTCTGTGCAACCGTTGATGTTGAAAAGAATGAGCTAATTCTGATGAGAGTGAAATTCTGTTTCAGTTCTATAAAATTAATACCGCTTGTAGAATTATTATTAGATGATGGTTAAAAAAAGATACCCTAAAGATGTTGAAGTAAATCTCAAGAGAATACGAAAGGAAATAGCAGAAATAAAAAGAATTTTAAAAAAACTGGAATAAAATAATTAAATTAAAGTTCGTCAACTTTCCCTATTAGGTAGTAGGCTATTTTGGCTAAGTCACCTATATCTACTCTTCTGTTTCCATTGAAGTCTGCTCTAAGATCTTGCGGCATCTTTCCTAAGACAATATAAGCTACATAGCTAACGTCACCTATGTCAACTTCGTTGTTATCGTTGAAGTCACCTTTTACAGCTACAACTAGCAGCTTTGAAAGTGAATTTGTCGACCCATCGTTATCTATTACTGTTAACGTTACAGTGTAGTTTCCAGAAGATGAATAGACATGGGTGATAATTGGCTGATTAGTTGTTGTTATGTTTCCATCCCCGAAGTTCCATGTGTAATCTACAATAAAGCCATCTGGGTCGTAGCTTAATGATGCGTTAAACTCAACCTCCTCGTTTATTGTCGCTGGAGATGGGATTATCGTGAAAATTGCCACTGGCTGTGTATTGGAAACCTGAGCTTTAGCGATTGTTGATTTCAAACCTTGAAGTGCTAAATGAATTCTGTACCCTCCTTCCTCGAATACGTGACCAGCTCTTGAGATAATAACAAGACTGATTGCGTATCCATCTTCCTCAGATGGTCTGGAGAAATCCGAGGATAGAGACAGGGTTAGGATGTAACCACCCTCAACTAGCGGAGTTGAGATTGTTACATTCCTCACCTCAGTTGAGTTCCAGTTTCCTGCCAGATCTCTTCCATAAACCCTAAACTGGTAAACTCCATTGCTTAACCCTGTCATGTTCAGATACCAGTTTGTTCCACGTCCATTCATGGTTATGTTAACCCCATTCCACTCAAGAAGGGCTGTTGCAAGAGGTTCATTTGAAGTTACGTTCACAAATATGTAGCTTTGGCTCAACACCGAGTTGCTGGTTGGAGTTGGAGCAACAAAGGTTATTACTGGTGGGGTTGTATCTGATGGCTGAACTGAAAGTCCTCGTAACTGTTTGTTTGAGGTTAAGTGGAGCCTGTAGTTTTCTTCTTCTATTATAATGCACATCCCAGAAATTACTGTCAGATCAATAACAAATCCATTATCCTCCTCCATATCGGACGGATTGGCTGTTACCAGTATCCTCAGAACGTAGTTATCCTCAACTAGCGGAGTTGAGATTGTTACACTCCTCACCTCAGTTGAGTTCCAGTTTCCTGCCAGATCTCTTCCATAAACCCTAAACTGGTAAACTCCATTGCTTAACCCTGTCATGTTCAGATACCAGTTTGTTCCACGTCCATTCATGGTTATGTTAACCCCATTCCACTCAAGAAGGGCTGTTGCAAGAGGTTCATTTGAAGTTACGTTCACAAATATGTAGCTTTGGCTCAACACCGAGTTGCTGGTTGGAGTTGGAGCAACAAAGGTTATTACTGGTGGGGTTGTATCTTGAGATTCGTAGAGAGTTATGTCCACACCTGTAACACTGGTTCCTCTAACGTTTATCGCGTCAGCCATGCTCCAGTCAGTTCTGTTTATGGCAACTCCAAAAGGCTCACCTTCATCGTAGGTGCCATTTCCGTTAACATCCATAAAAGCGCTAACGTAGTAAATACCCTCCGTTACATTGATGGAATAACTTCCCGGAGCGGAGATGTTTTCAAAATAAAGGGGTGCTGCTCCTTCCCAAGGCATCTCATAGAATACTTCAATGTATATCTCACCACTCTGAGTGCCGTAATAGTAGACTGTACCCGAAATGGAGTATTCGGAAAGATCTGGCGGTGCATTTCCATACGTAAGCGGCAGGTAATCGGTGCTGTGGGCATTTATGTTGTAGGGAGTGTCGCAGATGCCATCACCATCGTCATCTATACACGTATCGCTAAAACCATCTCTGGAAGGGGTGAACCACGCATTGCCTCCAAGATAACTGCCACCTATTATATTAGTGCCTGCCTGCTTGGTTGTGTTCCAGACACTGTAAAAGTTTACCTGAGAATATACGTTCTTGGTGTTGTTGAAGATGTTGTTGTAAATTGTGTTGTTTGGATAATACTCTACAGTGTTTTCATAGTTTATTCCGATGTAATTTCCCACCACTTCTGAATCTACAAGTGTTAAATTACGTGTGTAGTATCCTATGGTTATTCCGACATCGTTGTCTGCAATTGAGCAATTTTTGATGGTTATATTGTTAGAAGACTTCAAGATTATTCCATCGCCGTAGTTGTCAATCAGATGCACGTTTATGAGCGTAATGTGGGATACATTCTGCAAATACACTCCCATACCCCAGTTAGTAACTGTGATGTTGGCCAGAGTTATATTCGTCAGACTTTCGCCTGATTTGTAAACCAATATGCCGTATCTGTTACTGGAAGAGCTGCTCACGCCATCTATTTTATATCCTCTACCATCCAGGATTACATCGCTGGTTTTAATCCAGATGCAAGTAGTGGCTGTGCTGTTAACGATGTCATTGGCGAGATGGTAGTAGCCAGGAGAGCTTATTGTTGTGCAGGAGGTAACTTCTGTCGCTGACACGTTAGTGAGAAAAATCAGGAGGATTGCAAGCCCTATTACGAGTCTGAGCATGCTACTCACCCAGTTTAATACCAACGAGTTTGAACTTCCTCAACACCTTCTTCTCCTCAGCGTCAACTATTATCAGTAGATTCTCAGTTTTTATCTGATACAGTGTTTTGTTCGGCAAGTTTCCGTAGATGGCTGGGTATTTTTTAGCGAGCTTCGTCAGGTTTTGAGGAGTAAGCATTGTTACGCTGGCATTTTCCACTCCCGCAGTTTTCAGGATTTCCGTCTCGTTTACCGTCTGCTTTACTTTTTCACTTACTTTGCTTACCTCAGTTTTGTTCTCGGTAGCTTTGTGTTCAACACTTGAACATCCGGGTAAAAATGCTGCCAGAAAAAGTAAAAGTACTGGTAGAAACCTCATGGTTCATCATGGGTGGAACACTATCACGTCTTCAGCAGGCATTCCGTCGCCGAAGGTTACATCAGCAGTGCTGAAGGTTGTGGAGTCAACGTCAACCTCTATGATAAGGTTGTAAGCCACACCTTCCCACAGCTCAAGCGTTTGGGTTGCACCCAGCAGAACGTTAAACTTTCCATTCCCAACCACATCGTTGAAAGTTTCCTGATAAACCGTCTGACCATCCACATTCTTGACAGTCACACGCATGCTCGCAGTTGAAACGGGGTTTCCATTCAAGTCCGTAATACCGCCCTTGAGGTTGACTATGGTGGGTTGCTTTGTCGTGTATTTTAAATCCCCATTTGTGGCATCGTAATAGCTTATGTGCGGATATCCGTTGGAATCCAGTGCAAGGGATGTATATTTTCCAACGTCTCCCTCGCTATCAACAGTTTCAATATGCCATCCATTAGCGTCCTTGTATGCATATTTTAAATCCCCATTTGTGGCATCGTAATAGCTTATGTGCGGATTTCCGTTCGAGTCAAGGGCTAGTGATGGATGTCTGCCACCTCCACTGCTGTCAACTGTTTCAATAACTCGCTCCCATTCATGCTGAATTGGGTTGAAAAACATTTCTGCATACTTTATCTCGCCGAATGTGTTGTTGTAGTAATAGCAATAGCTTATGTGCGGATTTCCGTTCGAGTCAAGGGCTAGTGATGTGTAAGGGTATACCATCCAAGTGGAACATCCAACTTCAACGAATACGGTATGCCACCCGAAGATGTCCTTATATGCATATTTTATACTACCATTATTATAAGAATAGCTTATGTGCGGATTTCCGTTCGAGTCAAGGGCTATCGATGTACCTATGCCTCCATCATCAACAGTTTCAGTATGCCAGTTGCCATTGGAATCCTTCCATGCATACTCTAAATTAAGGAATGTAGCATTACAGTAGCTTATGTGCGGATTGTCATTGGAGTCTAGTGCTACCGATGTATACTCTCCAACAACTATACCTCTGTCAAATCCGCTCTCAACAGTCTCAATATGCCAGAAGTAATCCCCCAAGTAATCTGTACGTGGGTAAGTATACTTCAACTCACCTACCGCTCCCACAAAAGTCCAACTAAAATTATGGTAGCTTATGTGCGGATTTCCGTTCGAGTCAAGGGCTATCGACGTATCTCTGAAATCTTTTGCTCTATCAACAGTTTCAATATGCCATTTGCCATTGGAATCCTTCCATGCATATTTCAATTCACTGTTTGTAGGATTTAGGACTGACGGATAATAAACGTAGCTTATGTGCGGATTGTCATTTGAATCCAGTGCTATCGACGTATATTTTCCAACGTCTCCTTCGCTATCTACAACCTCCGCATTTGCCCCTACTGCCAGCACTCCAAGGGCCACTACAAGCAGGGTAAACACAAACACTCCTTTCATCACCACCACCCGAAAGAGAAGAGAAAAACACCACCGGAATGCTTTGCCCCCTGAGAAGAGCAAAACATCCCGAGATGTTTTCCTCTTCCCTTTTTCTTTCCTTTGTTAGATATTTTAAAATTTTTAATATTAAACGTTTTCTCATTTTTATGAGATATGTGTTTTTCCCGAAATTATTTCCCACTTCAACAAACTCCTGTGTGAAACTCGATGAAAAAGCGATAAAATGGATAATAAGAGAAAAAGAGAAAGGAACATCAACCAGAACAATAGCAGAAATCGAAAACATAACTCCAAGAAGGGTAAATCAAATCTACAAGCGATACAAAGATACCGGAAAGATTCCAGAGCCAAAGAAACTAGGAAGACCGAGGAAGGAACTATCCGAAGAAGAAATAAAAGCTATAAAAGAAGCATACGAAGAATACAGGTGTAATGCAATAGTTCTCCAAACAATCTTAAAGAAGAAAGGATATAGCATAAGCAAGAACAAGATTCGAAGTTGAAGATGCTGGGTTATGCAAGAGAAGAAAAGAACAAAAAGAAGAGAAACAAGGGCTACGAAAGAAAGCACTCCGTCTGATGACATACAGGTTTTTCTATAATGCAAGGATAATAGCCTATTTAGACGACGCATCCCGTTTAATTGTTGGTTATGAAGTATTTGAAAATGCAACAACAGAAAATGCTCTACAAGTTTTAAAAGAGGCTATAGATAATTATGGCAAACCAGAATCAATTCTAACGGATAGATGAGCAGTTCTACGCATCGGCAGGAGAGAAGAAGGCTAAAGGGAAATCGAAGTTTGAGGAATTTCTGGAAGAGAACAGGATAAAGCATATCGTGTAAGTAAACCATCCACAAACGAATGGAAAAATAGAAAGATTCTATGGAACCCGGATATTGAGTTACTGCTGGAGGTGGTTTGATGGCGAGAAATAATTTTAGGAAACTACAGATTCACGATACTCAAGCATTAGCCCACCACTTCCTTCGTAACCCTTGATATGTCCATTCCTGAGATGTATTTCACTGCAGGAATGAGGGCGAGATAGACTATGGCGAAGATCATTATGATTGATATAAGATATGTTCTCGGATATACCACCATCGGGAAGTAGTAGAGTTCAGTCTGAAAAGACTGGTAGTAACCGTATGCAGAGGCATAGGCTATTGGCAACCCCACCACAATCGAGATGATCGAAATGACTGTGTTCTCGATAAAGATGCTCATCGCTATCTCCCTGTTGGTATAGCCGATCATCCTGAGGGTTGCAAATTCCCTCCTCCTCTCAATAACACTTATGTTCGTCGTGTTGAATATCGCTGAGAAGCCCAGCGATGCTCCGAAAAACAGTGAGAAGAATATAAAGGCGTAGAAGAAGCCCATCAGTTCCATCATGTCCTCTTTTGCTTTCTGGACCGTGTAAACCTTCCTAACCCCATCGATGCGCTCTACCTTGGATTTCACTTCTTCCAGCGATCCTTCCTTAACCCTCACGACTATTTCGTTGAACCCATCATAAAACTCCAAGCTCATATAGCTGACTGGCATCAGCGGTAGCTTCTCTATTCCAACAACCTCAACCTCCCTCTCACCGAAGTCGGTGTATATCTTTATCTTCTCCCCTTCCACAATGGAAAGGTTTTTTGCTATGAGACTGGGCAATATAATCCCTTTAGGTGGGAGCAGTTTCTCTCCCCTCTCGTTGTAGATGTTGTAGAGATCGTTGTAGTCTGTAGCTACCAGCATTACAGCTTTTGTCTTTCCCTTCTCGATCAGAATTGTCTCCTCAACAACCGGATGAGCTTCAATTACCCCCTTGATCTTCTTTATCTCCTTCAGCTTTTCTTTGCCGTTATAGTCCTCCAGAGATACCTTGATATCGTAGGACAGAATCTTGTTGAACTCCAGATCCATGACATAGTCCATTGAATCCACGAACACCATCGAATTCATGATCAGTATCAGGCTCGCGATGATGCTGAAGGATGAGAAGATCATTCTCCTCCTGTTCCTGAATACATTTCTGATCGAGAGCTTGATCAAAAGATTCAGTTTGACCAGCCTTTCTGCAACCTCAACAAGCTTATCCCCAAAACCATATCTGTACAGTTCCTCTGTGTATCCCCTCAGCGCCTGAACGATGCTGATCTGGGATGCGTTTCTGGCTACAAAAAATCCGGATATGATGGGAGTGAGGACGCCAACCACAATGCTGTATCCAAAGATATCGTAGTGCGGGAGGGATACATAGTAAGGCAGATTGAGGAAGTCGATGTAGCTAGAGGTTAAGATGCTGGCGGACATAAATCCCAGAATAACGCCAAGAGGTGTTGCTGTAAAGCCGATAATTACCGGATATGTGAGGTAATGGAGAACTATCTCGGATCTCCTCAACCCCATAGCCCTCAGAACGGCTATGTTTCCGATCTGCTCTCTTATCATCCTTGTCAGAAGGATGTAAGTCGCGAATACAGCAATGATCATGAAAAAAGAAGGGAACAGTATTGCCAGGCTCCTGAACCCCTTCAGATCTTCTTCGAGCAACTTCTTGCTCGGCTGATTGTCGGATATGTAGTAGTAAACCACACCGTAGCCTTTGAGAGTACTCAAAGCCCTGTTCAGCACCTCATCCCTGGTATCCTCCGAGACGACCCTGATCTTTACCTCGTTGTAATCGTAACCCAGCCTTTTTAACAGATCCTCCTTTACAAAGACTACTCCATAAGAGCCCGGAGATGTCACGATTGATCCTTCCTCGACTATCATGATGTACTCTGGTGAGTAAACGAGTCCACCGATTCTGGGGTTTATTCTGTTCCCACCAAACTCTAACTCCATCGTGTTTCCGACATTCAGACCATAATACTCAGCAAATTTTTCTAGGACTAAAAACGAAGAGTATTCTCCCTCTGATATGTACAGCCTGTTTATCTTTGGCTGTGACTCCGGAATCGAAATGATCTTTACGGGAATCCTTTTACCGTTGATTATTGCCTCTCCATCAATTGCTATTCTCCTCTCCACCTCAAGAACACCATCGATTTTTCTGATTTTGGCTAAGGCCACATCATCAACCCTCATGACCTCTATGGAGAGGTCTTCAAAGTTCGTTTTTGTGTAGAATGTCTGATAGGTGTCACTCAGGTACAGGTAGGACAGGTAGAAGGATAGAAAGAGCATGATTCCAAGCATTAAAACGACTGTAACAGCCAGAAACATCCACTTCTGCGACCTTATATCCCTGAATACCTTCAGTCGCAGTACCTTACCACCTGATCTCATCGGGATCAACCGGGTCTTCAACTTCAACCACTCTGTCCACCCCACCATCCTTCAGATAGACTATCTTGTCAGCGATCTCAGCAATAATCGAGTTGTGAGTGACGAGGATGAGGACCATCCTTTCCTGCCTGTTTATCTCCCGCATAACCTTCAGAATCATCTTTCCGGTCTCGAAATCCATGCTACCTGTGGGCTCATCAGCCAGAATCAGGGGTGGGCTTTTCACCAGAGCTCTTGCTATCGCAACCCTCTGCTGCTCTCCACCACTGAGCTCTGAAGGGAAATGATCTGCTCTATCTCCCAGCCCTACAATCTCAAGAACCTCATCTGCAGATCTTGGGTTATCAACCAAATCCGATGCGAGCATCACATTTTCTCTCGCGGTTAAAGTTGGGATCAGGTTAAAAAACTGAAAGATGAAACCTATGTTCTGCCGTCTATGCATGGTCAGCTCTTCCTCACTCAGAGACGACACCTCAATGCCATTGAAGAATATTCTGCCCTTGCTGGGTTTATCCAGTCCGCCGATCAGGTTCAGCAGGGTTGTTTTCCCGCATCCAGAAGGGCCGAGAATGACGACGAACTCTCCCCTTTCTATCTCCAGAGTTACATCTCTCAACGCAACAACATCCACTGCACCCATCCTGTAGATCTTCCACACATTCTCGATCTTTATCATCCGCATCTATCCTAATTCTACTTTTTCCGCCTTTTCTTTTTCAGCAGATATGCTACAATAAGCAAGGCGATCAATCCAGCAAAGCCGAAGATGTAGGAGCTATCCTTCGGAAAGACGTACAGTGTGAATGTCTTTGTTACTGAATGCTTTTTGTAAGCCATATCCATATAGCTTATCTCCGCCTTCACCTCATGCAGACCGGGCTTTCCAGCTTTCAGATCCAGGTTAGCCGTTGCCGAATCTCCACTCTCCAGTGTTCCAATGAAGTAACTATTCTTACCTTCAAAACCTTCGGGAAGAGTCAGTTTCACATAAACAGCCTTTGCTGATCGCTTTCCGCTGTTCTCCAGCTGCAATGAGAGTTTAAAATTGTCTCCCCCGAGTATTCTTTGAGGTGAGGTGTAAACTCCAGCAATATCTATGCTTATCCTGCCCGGATCCTTGACGAAAACCTCGATATCTGATGTCTGTGCAAAATCATCAGCTTCAAGCCTTAAGCTGAATCTGTAGCTTCCGGGTTTGGCATAATCTTTTGCTGTGATACTGTAGTTTATGATTTTGGTCTCTCCAACCTCAAAATACCCGAGAAACTTCTCCTTCTCTCCGACAAACTCATCAGGGAAGTCCAGTCTCGCCCTCAGATTCTTTAAATCGCAGTTGCCGGAATTTCTTATCTGGATTGAAATAACAAAATCCGAATCGGGATATATCTTATCCGGAATGTCTGATGTCAAGGAGATCATGGGTTTCTTTAGGACTTTCAGTGTTAGCGGGAGCTTGTCGGTTCCTTCGTTGTTGAGGGTATCGACATAATCGATTACGAGGTACAGCCCATAGTTTCCAGCCCGGACATCATTTGCGGATAGCCTGAACGAAATCTCCTTTTCCTCTCCAGCCTTCCACGAGTCGAAAACAGAGCTGTCAGCAACTATGCCTTCAGGAGTTTTGAATCCTATTCTGATGTTCCCCAAGTCCCCGCCGAGGTTTTTGATCCTGACTCTGTACTCTTTATCCTCATTTGCAGAGATTTCGAAATAATCCTTCTCTATCGAGAAAATCGATTTCTCAGAGACCATTAAAGCAAAAACCGAATTTATGCTTTTCCATGCACTGAGATTGACATCATAGTACTTCAGATCTACATCAATCTGATATATCCCCGGCTTTTTCGCGTAGGCCTTTACCTGTGCTGATGTGCTCCCCGATGCCAGATCTCCAAGCCTCAGATCAAGACTGGATTTCTCATCATAGAAGGAGAAATCCTTTTCGCTCTCAGACAGAAACAGCTCGAGTCCCTTCACCTCTCCTCCAGCATTGGATATATCGATGGAGATCACGAAATACCCGGTAGTTGGGTTCTGAGGGATTGTGTGGTAGCTCAGGGAAATGAGCGATTGTGCTATTGCAGGATTTACAAGCAAAAGCGAACAAAGCAAAGGAATCAGAAATTTAATTTTCATTCATACCTCCTCCTTTTTCCTGCATTTAATCAGATCTAGTGCGATTTTCTTGTAGTCATCAACATCTCCAATATCATAAAAGAGAGAGTAAATACTCAATCCGTCAAACAGGGCCATTATAGCAATGGCAACTTTTTTTGGATCAGCAATGTCTTCTTTCATGAAGAGCGGAGTTACAAACTCCATGGCCTCATCAAAGGCCTTTTTGAAGTAATCGTACTCCCCATAGACCATGACTTTCCCGCTGAGATAGGCTATAAAACGAACGATGTTTGGTAATTTCAAGAGATTCTGGCACATTCTGTCCAGAAGCTCATCCACGCTTCCTACGCCCTTCAAGCTCTCGAAAATCATTTTATAAATTAAGCCCATAACCTCCTTTTCGAGGTTGTACTTGTTTTTGAAGTGGTAGAAGATCAATCCCTTGGATACTCCAGCCTTTTTTGCTATCTCATCCACCGTTACCTCATGAGGGGGTTTTGCTGTGTATACCTCTAAGGCAACCTCAAGTATTCTCTTTTTCACTTCATTGACTGACCGGTCAGTCATATAGTTACTCTGATTAGGTAGTACTTAAAGCTACTTGATCAGATGAGTACCATCGCAGCTTCCAGCTCTGAATCTAAAACCCTCCCTGCAGAACGCGTAGCTTATCCCCATCTCCTCGCATTTCTCCTTAACAGCATTTAGAATATCTCTTCTTATCTGAGCAGGAAGATAAAAGGAGTTTTGGATCTTTTCACCGAGATTCAGATAGATGTTCCTGAAAAAGCTCAGCTCTGGATTTGAGCTGATAACTCTTTTCAGAGAATCGTATCTGAGCTTCAGCGTTGATGAAACAACATGATCGACAAAATCACATGAGTTAAGTATGCTATCAATTTCATTTTCAGTCTTGAAGGGTATTACCGGATCGAGCCTCAGAATAACCGGAATATTGTTATCCTTCAGCACTTTCATAGCCCTGATTCTCATCTCTGGATCAACAGCATTTGGCTCAAATGTTCTGAAAAATTTCAGGGTTGATATCGATACGCTGACAGCACACCTCATCTCACTAAGCAAATCAACATCCCTCGCAACGATATCGCTCTTTGTGACGATCAAAACCCTCATATCGTATTCCTTCAGCAACTCCAGAATTTTTCTCGTGATCTCAAGCTTTCTCTCCACTCCAGGATACGGATCACTCGAATTCGACATAGAGATTATTGAGTTCTCCGGAATTTTTTCGAGGTCTTTCTCAACCCTCTTAATTACATCCTTTTTTGTTCTGAGGCTGTAAAAGTTTGGTATGTATGTTGAATAGCAGTATGTACACTTATGCGAGCATCCGGTATATGGATTCAGCGAGAATTTTTCTGGACATGTGCAGAGCTTGGACTTCCAGGGATCAAACGGCTTTATGATGTCCATTCTCATACACGCTCATAATTCGCTTTTAAAGCTTTTAAAGTAGTACTCTCTGTTGATCCACGGTATGAGAGCGTTTATAACTGAAATCCGTGTGAGATCCACTCTCGAGATCTTGCCCTTGGTCAGAAAGTATATCGCCCCTGTCTTCTCACCGAGGTTTTTTATCCCTGTAAGCTCGTCCATCACATCCCCAACCTCTCTCCCCTTCAAGACCTCCTCCACGACAAAAGGAGGATACTCAAATCCCGGGCCGAAGCCTATCGAAACCCTGCTGCCGTCATAGACTGCAGAAACCTGAAAATCTATGAATCCGGTAATCGTGTTTTTGAACGAGAACAGGCCAGCCTCAACGCCTACTGCAAAATCGAATTCTTCTGAATAGCTGTTCAACGCCCTGTTTATCGCTCCCTCGATCGTTCTGTTATTGAACGGCTGGCTCTCAACACCAGAATCAACGCTTCTGGACTCAACTGTTACATCATCAAAGTACAGTTCAAAAGCCTGCTTAACCCCCTCAACCTTGAGCGGGTTCCTGGATCCAACAACAACCCTCACAGAAGGAGGTTAAGCCAGAGGTTAAAAAGGTTTTATGTCGGCAATTCGACAGTTAAAACCTGAAAGCACACCAAAAATTTTATGCAGGCTGGGTGGAGTTTAGAAGGATGACGGAGTTAAAGCTCGCCGATCTGCACGAGGAGATCAAAAAAGCTACCGAGAAATCGATTAAGAATAATCACAGATTTATGGTCTTCCTATGCTCGGAGGATCACGATAGGCTGATTAACCTTTCCAAGAAAATTTTTGAGTACTATCTTAAGATATGCCCAGACTGCATACCAAAAGGCTTCAGGCTGTTGCTTGCTGGAAGGACGAGGTTTATTGAGATAGTAAACAACACCAATCTGTTCAATTTTGTGAAGAACAGAAAGATACACTTCAAGGAATCTGAAAATGTGCTTGGAGAGACCTACTCAGCACTTGTGATCGACCTTACGGAGGGCTTCAACCCGAACGATCTCGGAATAATCATTGAAACGATTGAGAAAGGTGGTATAATAATCGTTCTCTCACCTCCAGTAGATAAGTGGAATAACTTTATCAGCAAATGGCACAAGGAGCTTGTCAGCGAACCATACAGCATAGAAAGCGTTATTCCAAGGTTCTACAGAAGATTTATAGCCCACACATTAGAGGCTAAGGGAACGATCATATACGATGCAGATAAATCCAAGATCGTCAAGAGATTCCAGGAAGGACAGAGAGAAGATGAAAAGGAGATCGTCATTCCGGAGAGGAGGAACATAAAGAAGAAGCTGTACAAGCTATGCGCAACCCAAGATCAGGTTAACGCCCTTTACGAGTTCGAGACTTTCTTTGACAGAAAGCGGGAGAAAAAGGTTGCCGTGATCACGGCAGATAGAGGGAGGGGTAAGACAGCGATACTCGGTATCCTGACCCCCCATCTGATCTCCAGAATGCAGAGGGTTCTTAAAAGGGCTATAAGAATTATGGTGGTCGCGCAAACCCCTCAATCAGTTCAGACATACTTCAGATTTTTAACGATAGCCCTGAAGAGGCATGGTTTCGTTGATCACAAGATAAAGGAGTCCTCGGGAATGATTACCGTTGTCACGGGCAAACACCTTCGCGTGGAGTATGTTGTGCCGAGGAGGGCTATAGCAGAAGCCAGATATGCGGATGTCGTGATCGTTGACGAGGCTGCGAGCATAGATGTCAACACGCTGTTTGAAATCCTGAAGGACACAAGGTATGCGATTTTCTCGTCCACAATACACGGATATGAGGGCTCAGGAAGAAGTTTCAGTGTGAGGTTCCTGAAAAGGCTTGAGATGGATGAAAGCGTTGAGATTCAGAAGATAAGCCTTGAGGAACCGATAAGGTATGCCAAAGGAGATCCTATTGAGAGATGGCTCTACAAGACCCTCCTCCTTGACTCAAAGCCTGCTGCACTGAATGAGGAGGATATTGAAGCTATAAAGGATGGAAAGCTTGAGTTCGAGTACATAGATAAGGATGCGTTCATAGAGAATGAGGATCTGCTCTACGACTTCTTCGGCATATATGTCCTCGCTCACTACAGAAACCGACCTTCAGACTTAGTCATCCTGTTCGATATGCCGAATCACATCGCCTTCAGGGTTAGCGTTAATGGCAAAACAGTGTGCTCGCTGCATGTCGCTATTGAGGGGTCGATAGAGGAAGATGTGATAGCGAAGATGTCAGAAGGCTACAAACCAAAGGGTCAGATAATTCCAGATGTAGTGTTGAAACACCACTGGGACTACAGCTTTCCAAAATATAAGGGGCTGAGAGTTGTCAGGATAGCAACACACCCTGATGTGATGGACATGGGGATAGGCACATTCGCCCTCAAGAACCTGCTTGAATGGGCATATACAGAGGGATACGACTGGGTTGGATCGGGATTTGGAGTATCCTCCGAGCTTCTGAGGTTCTGGAGCAGAACAGGGTTCATACCGGTACACATAACCCCTCAGAGGAATGAGATCTCTGGAGAGTACACGGTTGTCGTCATTCAGGGACTGAAGGATGAAATTAGGGAAAAACTATGGAGTTTGAACTCTGATTTTGTCAAGAGGGTTGTTGAATACCTTTCCGATGAGCTTAAGGATCTGGACTTCGAAACGGCATACCTCCTCCTGCATTCTCTGCATAAAAGCTACGATGCAGAGAAGCCCAAGCTGACAGAAACAGATGTGTCGAGGATGGAAAAGTACATCGAGGGCATAAGCCTGTACGAGTATGTCTCCGACATTGCCAGACCCATCGTGAGGTACTACTATCTGTTAAGCGACAGCAATAGGGTGAAGCTGGATGAGCTCGAAGAGAGAGTATTAATCCAGAAGTGTCTCCAGCTGAAAAGCTGGTGGGAGTTTGAGGAGCTTTTGAAGGAAGGAAGGGTTTACAACCTGATGCACTCGGCAATAGTCAAGATATGGAAGTGGTTCGTGTCAGGGTGATGCACATGCAGAGCATCAACTTCGATTCAAAGTTCGTCGAGATGATCAGGCTCGGCAGGAAAAAAAGCACGATAAGAAGGGGAATAAAGATTTTCAGTAAGGGAAGTGTGGTTAACCTCACGAGCGATGGCAGGGTTTTTGGAAAAGCGAGAATTATTAAGGTGATCGTTAAAAGGCTCGACGAGATAGGAGAAGAAGATGCAAAGCTGGATGGATTTGAATCGAGAGAGGAGCTTTTTTCCGAATTGAAAAGGATTTATGGTTCCATAGATGAAAAAGAGTTTTTCACGATCATACATTTTGAGGTTATCGATTAGGAGGATTGCTTAAGATGATGTTCGATATAATGGAGAAGCCGTTCATAATCTTCTGGGAGCTTACGAGAGCCTGCAAACTGGCATGCAAGCATTGTAGAGCGAAAGCTCAGAGAAAAAGACATCCAGATGAGCTCAATTTTGAAGAGGTAAAAAAGGTTATCGGCCAGATAACCGAGTTTAGCAAACCGTATCCGCTGGTTGTTATCACAGGCGGAGATCCACTGATGAGGGAAGATGTGTTTGATATAGTGAGGGAAGGAGTTAGCAAGGGGCTGAGGATCGCTATCGCATTCAGCGGTACGGATCTCGCTGACGAGAGTACACTCGAGGAGTTGAAGAGGGCTGGAGTTGCGAGGGTTGCGATAAGCATCGATGGTAGCGAGAAGGTGCATGACTCCTTCAGGGGAATTAAGGGAACATTCAGGATGTCGATGGACATACTCGAAAACGCCAGAAACATCTCGCTGTCAACCCAGATCAACACAACGGTCACTAACCACAACATAATGCACTTGCATGAAATAGCAAGAATAGCGATAGAAAATGAAGTAACGCTATGGGATGTCTTCTTCGTTGTTCCAACAGGAAGAGCCAGGATGGAATACCTGCCAACATCACAGCAGTTCGAGGACATACTGAACTGGCTTTACGATCTCTCCATGCTGAAAAATCTGAATGTTAAAAGCTCTGCTGCGACCCATCTTAGAAGGATCGAGATCCAAAGAAAGAAGGGTATTAAGTATGTCTCTGATTTCTATTTCAGATTGCTTGATGAGCTAAAGAGCCTCCCGGAAATGAAAGATGGAGGTAAAATAATTGGCCATTCCAAGAGCATAGCGATGGATGGAATAAAGAGAATGATGGGGATTACAGACGGAAGAGGAATGTTCTTCATAAGCCATATAGGCGAGGTCTATCCAAGTGGATTCCTGCCGATCAATGCAGGAAATATCAGAGAGATGAGCTTAAAGGAAATATACTGTAAATCAGAGATATTTACCCAACTGAAAAATCCAGATTTACTGAAAGGAAAGTGTGGGAGATGTGAGTTCAGGAAGATCTGCGGAGGTTCCAGAGCGAGAGCATACGCCATGTCAGGAGACTATCTGGCTGAGGAGCCGAGGTGTATATATCAGCCTGAACATTGACATGCTCCCCGCACTAAAGTGTAATCATCGGTCCAGAACCATCTTTCATTAGCCCTGACTTTTAGACTTCCAGAACCTCGGATACATATCCCTGTCCATTATAACCCGCTCTGTCTCAACCATTATGCCGCTTTTGGCATTCAGCATTCTCTCCGAGTCTGCCAAGGCCTTGCCAATGGCCACAACCTCATTCTTTAAAGTGAAAATTGCCACATCATCTCCGGCTTTTATGCCCTTCTCTATGTAGCATATCCCTCTCGCAGATAAATCCGCTCCATAGCATATAGCCGAGACGGCTGTATCCTTAACAACAACCTTTTTCATATCCTTTACAGCAATTTCCATCGGCTTGATTATCTCCCTCAAGTATCTCTCTTCTCCCGTTTCCTTATATATCACATAGGCATCCAGCAAATCGTGAAGTGTGAATGCTGAGTTCTCATCAAACAATCCCGTCTTAGTTCTCCTCAGCTCCTGCATATGTGCTCCGGTGCCTATTACCTCGCCAATATCCGTGCAGAGCTTTCGGATATATGTGCCGGCCTCAGTTCTAACTCTGAAGAGAACATCCCTGCCATCTACCTCAAGTATCTCGGATTCGTATATCTCCCTTATTCTCAAAACCTTTTTAACCGCAGATTTCAGAGGTGGTCTCTGATAGATCTTCCCCTTAAACAGGTTAAAGGCCTCCCTTATCCTTTTCTCACTCGCATCCCCATGTAACCTCATCAAAGCCACATACTCCTTTCCGGATGTTTGCAGGAATCTAACAAGCTTGGTTGCGTTCTCTATGAACACGGGCAGAACACCGGTAACCTTCGGATCCAGAGTTCCTGCATGTCCAGTTCTGCTTACTTCAAGAATTTTTCTGACCCAGACCACCACTTCATGGCTTGTAGGGCCAGACGGCTTGTCAATGCAGACCACACCATTCCTGATGTAGTCCTGAATGGGGTCTTTTGTAGGGATAGCACCCATACCTCTCATCAGTTTCGGCTGTTTCCTTGATCAAAAATTCCTCTTCCCTCATCTTTCCAGCTTTTGATTTTTCAACTACCTTTATCCTGATTACTTTCTCGCGCATTCAGCTTTTGATCCAGTGCGGTCAGAATTATCTCAACTATCTCCTTGGCCCCGAAGTTCGCGGAATTTATAACCACATCGTAAATCGAGTAGTCCCTGATGTCTATACCATAGTACTTCAAGTACCTCTCCATCTCTATCTGCTCTCTCCTCAATGTTTCATCTCTTGCAACCTCAAACGGCTTTTTCTCTCTGCTGGCAATCCTCTGAAACCTCACATCGTCTTTGGCAAACAGAAGAACCTTCAGATCAGCATCCTCAACCATCCATCCAGACAGCCTTCCCTCAACAATACAGCTATCCCTCTTCACCGCCTCTTCTTTTTGCGTTCTGTCTATCAGCATATCTATCTCAGGATTGGAGTCTGCATATCTTCCGAATTCATCCAGTGTCATTCCTCTCTCTCTTGCCAGCTTTCTGAACATCATTCCCGCAGATATTACCGGCAGGTTCAGCCTTTCAGATAGTAATTTCGCTATGGTAGATGTTCCAGTCCCCGGTGCTCCAGAGATCGTTATCTTTACCCCCATAATCCATTTCCTCTTGTCTACATTCTTAGCACTTTTCTTATTACCTGCCCAACAACGATCGAGCACAGCAGATACCAGAAAATCCACCACGGGAAGAACAATACCGGATCCCCAATATGTATCTTTTCCGCAGCAAACGGGACATTGATCAGGATGTTCTCAACCTTAACCTTTGCGTACAGCCACATAAAGATTGGCAGAGTTACGACCATCGTGTAGAACATTGGCTTCATCTGCATACCCATCATTTCGCTCTGTATCTTGTTGATCTCCTCTCTTTCACTCTCAAGCTGCTTCAGCTTGAACTTGTTGTCCTGTTTCATGGCTTCCATGTACTCCTTCTGAAACTTCGCCATCTTCTTCTGCATTTCCTTAAGCCTATTCGTATCCACAGTAAATTTCTGAATAATAGTTGAGTAGCTTGCCGTAACCACCGACAGAATGAGGATTACCTCATATATCGGCATTATCTTTGCTAAAGGATCGAGAAATGGAGATACGAGATTGCCAAGCTCCCTCCTGAACTCAGGGCTTATGAATATGCCTATGAAGAACACAATTCCGAGGCTTAAAAAAAATCTTGAGATGAATTTTTTTGGCATTTTTAACACCTCTTTTATCCGCTACTCCTCCCCAAGAAATCTCCTCAGCATCGGGTGCATCTCTGTCATCTGCTCCTTGGCAAGGTCTTCATAGAGCCTGTAGGCAATGCTGACTGCAAGCAAAAGCCCAGTTCCACTGACATTCCCTATCGTACCAAGCATGTTGGCAATCAGAGTAAGCAAACCAATCAGAGCTCCACCAAGGATCGTAACCTTCGGTATGTACCTGTTGAGGAACCTCTCGAGTATCTGCGGACTCTTTCTGAATCCGGGTATCTGCATTCCACTTCTCGCAATCTGGTTGGCTACCGTTTTGGCATCCATACCGCTTGTCTGTGCCCAGAACATGGCGAACAGTATGCCTCCGACTATCAGTATGGTCGCATCTATGACCAGATGCAGTAAGATAAACCAGTCCGGCAGGTCGGCAAAGTATGGGTTCTGCTTCACAAGAGATGGTATCCAGTTTTGAGGACCTCTAACGGGAGAGAGCAGATACATCAACCCGTTTATCGGTGTGCCTCCAACATACTCTCCAAGGAAGGTTATTCCATTGTTGTAGAGTACCATCCCCATAACAACAATGTTCGCCTGCAGCGCTCTGACGAAAATCATCGGGAGAACGCTGGTATATACGAGCTTTATCGGGAACCTCCCTCTCGCTCCCCTGACCATCTGATGCGCAAGCGGGATCTCAACCCTCGTTCCCTCAGCAAACACGACGAGGAAGATTATTATTATCGTCGTTATAAGAGCGAGGATCCCACCATTTATCAGCAGATATGATATTCCTGAGAGTGTCAGTAACTGATCTGCCGGTATGTTCTGAGCGATCCAGACCCATCTCGGGATTATTCCCGGAGGCATCTCTCCAGCAGGACTTATCCAGTTGAACAGACCGATAATTATGGACTGAGAAATTCCAGCAAGGATGAACAGCGAGACACCACTCCCTATACCCCATTTCGAAACAACTTCATCCATGTAAACGATCAGAACGCCACCGATGAAAAGCTGGAGGAATATCAGGAAGCTTATAACCCCCGGAGATACACCAAGAGCGTTTGCTATATCCAGATTGGGCTTCAGCAAACCTCCAACTATCTGCGGTATCGCCTCCACGGCGATCATAACAAACACGAGGAACCTCTGGAAATCCTGATAAGTTGCCCGGTCATCCGGGTTCGTGAGGTCGAGCTTTATTATGCCTGCCCCAACGAGGAGCTGGAGTATGATCGATGCTGTGACGATTGGGCCTATACCGAGCGTCAGTATAGAACCAGAGGCTCCGGCGAAAAATGCTCTGTAATGCTCGAAGATGTCTATAGAGTCTGGAGACAGTCCGAAAACCGGAATGCCTGAAAGAATGAAATAGAGGATAAGGATGCCAACAGTCCATGAGAATTTACTCTTGAAAGGAACATGAGTTTTTGGTCTTTCTACACTAGGTATTCTCTCAAAATAAGGCTGTAATGACCTTAAAACCTGTTCTACCATCCCAATTCACCTTTAAAAAAATTATGGTGGTTATTCAGTTACCACCGCACCACCTACAGCCTCAATTTTCTCAACTGCCTTCGGAGTCGCGTATTCTACTTTCACTTTCATCTTCTTGTTCACAATTCCTCTGCCAAGGAGCTTGTAGTATCCTATGGTTGAGAGGTCTATTGAGAATGCATCCTCTTCCTTTTCTGCAAGCCCGAGTTCGTTCAGCTTCTCGATGATGTTGTTCAGATCCCCAACATTGAGTTCGGGGCGAGACTTGAGGTAGAGGTATGCGTAGTCATCCAGCTTGCCGTCATCCTTCAGCTCCCTCAGAGTTTCAAACAGATCCTTTTTGAGCCTGTACTCCAGCTTTATGTTTTCTGGTCTCCTGAATCCATGCTTTCCAATCTCATATCCTTCTTTTATCGCCTTCAGATACTTGTGCTTAAGGATTCCAGCGTTCCCTGCTCCGCCTCTGCTCCCCCTTCCTCTCCTCTTCTTGTGGGAGCCGCCTCCACAGGTTCTGCTTCCTCTGATCTTTTTAATCTTCTTCTTGGGCATACAATCACCTTGAGCTACCTCATTTTATACAGGAGTTTGTTTATATTTTCACCTTGATAACCCAGCTCGCCATTCGGATAGTGCCACTTAATATTCTTCAAACCACCTCTTGGAGGGTGAAGTCTGAAGACGGGCTTCATCTCTGCATCCTTAAGGCTCACTTTTCCTTCCATAACCGCCTTCGCAAAATCCTCAATCGTCTCATAGCCTGTCTTTTCCTTTATGTACTCATCAGTAACCCTTCTGTTTCCTGCAAGTCTCCCTCTCAGTCTGATCAGCCTGGCAAGAGATTCCGCAGTTATCTCCCCATATGCGACATAATCCTTGACCTTCCTGAGCATACCAATATATGTCTCGTTTTCCGGCACGATAACGCAATGATACTTCTTGTGCAGCCTGAGCATTTTTAGCGTATCCCTTATGCTCCTCCGGATATCATGCCTGCCCCTGAGCCTCACAACCGCATAGTACTTCATTATATCACCTCTTCATATACATTGTCTGCTTTAAAGCCTCGTAAGTGGCTTTTGCGAAGTTGATCGTTGTTCTCGTGTTTCCTCTCGTGAATGTCCAGACATCGCTCACCCCGGCAAGTTCAAGGACTTTCCTTGCCATGTCTCCAGCCACTATTCCCAGACCCTTCGGGCCCGGAATTAAAGTTACCCTTACACTGCCAGCACTGCCGGTAACCTTGAACGGGATCGAGTGGTCTCCTCCACAGCCACACTCCCAGGATCCACAACCCCTGTTCACCTTAAAGATATTGAGCTTCGCATCTTTTATCGCCTTCTGTATTGCCGGAGCAACCTGAGATGCCTTTCCACTTCCAATCCCAATGTAACCATCCCTGTTCCCAACTATGGCCGTAACCCTGAAGCTCGTTCTTCTGCCACTGTCGGTCATTCTCTGAACAAGATTAATCTCAAGAACCTCATCCTCAAGATTCGGAAGCAGGATATCTACGATTTCAGGTTCTTTAATCGGCAAACCGCTTGCGATAGCGTCATCTATCGTTCTTATCTTCTCCTCCGCAACGAGCTTGCCGAGTCTTGTTTTGGGAACCCATTCTTGGACATTCATTCAACCATCTCCATTATCTTTGATTTTATCTCATCAACATGATCCGGCAACTGCGACGGGCTCAAGCCCCTCTTTTCATAGCCCTTGAAGCCTCCAGCCTGCTCATAGTATGCTTTGATGTGTTCACCTCTGATTCTTGAATCATCAGGGAATACCTCTTCCGAATGCGGAACTTCCAAGCCGCTTTCAACAGCCCCTCTCAGCACTGCAAAGACCCTTGAACCCCTTGTAGGTGTTTTCAGACCTATGTCTAACACAGCCTCACTGACACCAGCTTTCTGAGCTTTCTTGCCTATCAGCAACCCTGTGAGGTATGCTGCGGGTGTGTTGTTGGCATCTCCTTTCCATCCAAGCTTCTGAAGCTCATAAGAGTCTGCATGAGCAATTACCCTGTCACCTTCCGGAGAGTATTCTATTATCTGAGCTATTACCATCTTATTGGTAATCCTGACAACCAATCTCGGCTTTCTTGAAAGCAGTAACTTCAACCTCTTCCTGTAGTTGGTCTTACCCTCTCTTCTCCTTCTTAAAGGAACCCTGTAACGAGGACCCCTGGCCATTTAATCACCCCTCAACAAATTGTTAGTTTCTATATACAACTCCAGATGAGCTACAGACCTGAACTCACCGCCCTTTGCCTTTCTGTACAGCATTCTGTAAGTCCTTGTATCGAGCTTTCCTTCGACCTTCAATTCTTTAAGCCTTCTCCTCAAAGCCCTTATTCTGATGATCCATTTCCTCTTCCTAGACATCCTTGCACCCTTTCTTCCCTTCCTTCTACCATGTCCTCTTCTCCTTCCCTTCTTCCTCTGCAAAGCCCTCTTCCTTGCTCTGGCCCTGCTCACTCCCTTGACAGGCTTTCTTTTTATTGCACCGCTCTCGATGAGTTCTCTGATTTCCTCTTTCGTGCTTGCCTCAGCTATCGATTCAAGCTGATCTGGATCCAACCAGACTGCATTCTCTCCACATTTCAGTACGGAAGATGCAAGCCTTCTCTGAATCTTTAAATTCATAATCTTCACCTTTGTGATGGATTTAATATTTTAATACCCAATTCCTTGGCTTTATCTTCAATCATAAGCCTCTTCTTGAGGCCAACACATGATGCGATCCTGATAGCCTGTGTCTCAGCATCAACATTTTCAAGCTCTTTCGGATTGTGAACTAGAACCTCTATGTAACCGCTTGGATGGTATCCCCTAACTTCAGCTGGTGAGGCGAAACCAACCATCACCGGCTTCTTTCCAGCGATCCTCAGCCTCATCTTGTTATCCATACCCCTCGGTCTTCTCCAGCTTTTCCTTCTGAGCCTCAGCTTCTTATGAGACTCGTACCTTCTGAACTCTGGCTTCCTGGCCTTCTGCCTTCTCCTAACCTTAAGAAGCCTTCTGATCTCAGGTGAGAGATTCGGTTTATCCACCATAATATCACCTCATGGTTTTTCAACGATATATATCCCATCTTGGAAGATTCTCTGGTCGAGGTTCTTAATCCTCGTTGTCTGTTCGAGATTTGCAGCAGTCTGTCCGCACTCTTCCTTATCGATCCCCGTAACGATGATGTCGTTGCCCTGAATCTTTACCTCACATCTACCCACTATCTTCGACCTTCTCGGATGCTTCTCTCCAAGGAAGTTCTCGATCACAACTTCCCTACCCTCAACCCTGAGCTTTACCGGGAAGTGAGCGTAAACAACTCTGAGCTTGTACTCAAAGCCCTCCGTCACGCCTTTAATCAGATTCCTTATGTGAGCGGCAAATGTACCAACCATCGCCTTCTGCTTTATCTTTCCGTCCTCTGTGTATACTCTAACCTTCGAATCCTCTTTGACGATCTTAACTCCCCTGAATTTCAGATACCTTGAGTTCTCTCCCTTCTGTCCTTTTGCCTTGATAGTGTAGCCCTTAACATCGTCACCTTCAATCGATACTTCCACCCCTTCTGGGATCTCAATGATGCGTTCATTATCGGCCATTGTCACCACCTCTAGTACACATAAGCTAAAAGCACTCCACCAAGACCTTTCTCCCTTGCTTCCCTCTGGGACATTACTCCCTTGACTGTTGAGACCACCAGGATTCCGAAGTCTTTTCCTGGGAGAAATCTCTTCTCGAACTTCTCATACTCCGTTTTCTTCGCACTCATCCTCGGCCTGATCGCACCGCAATCGTTTATCCTCTTCGTGAGGGTTATCCTGAAAGCACCTCCCTTGTGATCGTCAATGTACTCGAACTCCTTGATGTATCCATAATCCTTAAACACCTTTAAGACATTGCCAACGAGCTTTGAGGCTGGCCTTACCTCACAAACATCATATCCGGCTTTTTCCGCATTCTTTATTGCGATCATCGTATTTGAGAGCGTATCGCTCAGGCTCATGATCTTCACCTACCTCGATTACCAGTACTTCTTAAATCCCAGTTCCGGGGCTATTTCCCTAAAGCACTGCCTGCAAAGGTACAGCCTGTACTTCCTAACAAGTCCAGCCTTTCTACCGCACCTTCTACACTCGTTGGCCCCTCTGCCGAACACCTTCTCACTCTTCTTCATTTTATTCAACCTCCACACCAAGTTTCTTCAAAAACTCGATAGTTTCTTCCTTGGTTATCAGATGGTTCTTCCCAATTTTCGATCTGGAAATTCTCCTTCTCTTAACCCTGTAGCCCCTTCTTCTCAAGGACACACAGACATCCATTCCGAAAATACCAACATCAGGATCGTAATCCACTCCAGGGAGATCTATATGCTCATGAATTCCAAATGAGAACTCTCCAGCGTTAACCTGTTTCCTCTTCAGCTTGTTCTCCTTAACAACAAGTGCCCTCTTCAAGAACTCCTCAGCCTTCTCTCCCCTGAGTGTGACTTTCAACCCGATCGGTTCTCCCTTCCTTATCCCAAAGTTCTTTATGGTCTTAACAGCATGTGTTATCGCTGGTTTCTGCTCTATAAGCTCCTCAAGGAGCTTGCTCGCTCTTTGAAGTCTCTCGCCACTCTCTCCAATCCCCATATTTATGACAACCTTATCTATCATCAGCTCTCTCATCGGGTTCATGCGATCACACTCCCAAGTCGATAACTGGCTTGGATGCCGATTTATCTCCAACAACGAATATGTAGTCCTCGATTGTTGTGATATCTCTCTCCTCTCCCTCCACAGTAACAAGATTCGGTGCAGAACCTCTGACGACCTTGTAGCTCTTGAGTCTTCCAATTTCTCCAGCGTGAGTGCCACCGATGATCATAACAAGTGCTCCCTCTTCAAACTTCAAATGCTCAAGTATTTTCTTGCTCGGTATCTCAAGCAGAAGGCTGTCCTTTGTTTTGAACTCGTTGGTCGCAATGATGTTGGTTCCATCGAACAGGTTCAGCTGAACCTTTCCGCCTTTGAGGAGCGTCTTCCCAGTTATCTTGTACAGCTTTCTGTCCGAGTCCTCAATCTCCCTGGGTATGTATCTTCCCTTCTCGTCGAAGACTATTCTGTAGCTCTTGTCTATCTTCGGTATTGATACAACATCGAACAATCCTACCGGAAACTTGTAGTCCTTCCTGACCTTCCCATCCACAAGTATATCTCCGGAAGCGATTATTCTCCTCGCCTCTCTGGCATTGTCCGCCAGTCCGAGAAAATCCCTTACGACTATGAGCAGTGGTACTGCAGACCTGTCATGCGGTCCGGGAGATGCCTTTACCGTCCACTTCTTAACCTTTCTCGCAATTTTCAGTGTTTTTGGAGCAGATAATCTCTTTTGATGCATAAATTCACCTCGCTACCTTCTCAAGCTTTCTCTTCCTAACATCATCAACTTCTCCAAGGCTCACTATCATCACATTCGATGGATGAATGGGAACTGCAACCTCTGTTCCATCGACTTTCGTTGTTGTAACACCATCCACCTTGATCCTCAGCCTCTTCATGTCAACCTCGATTACCTTTCCTTCCTGCCCGGCAAACTCTCCTCTCATTATCCTTACTTTGTCTCCCTTCTTGATCCTTATCGTTCTTCTGCCATATTTTTTCCTTAATTCCTTGGATAATGTGGCATTGAGTAGCCTGTGCCTCTCATGGAGCTTTGATGTCTTGTACAGCCACCTTCTCTGCTTTCTTGGCTGTTTTGATTTTGGAATCATGATACCACCTCACACGATTGCTGCTGCGAGAGTTCCGATTCTCGAGAACCTCTCTGCAGCCTCTCTCGCAACAGCACCTCTTATTTCACTCCCCTTCGGGTTTCCGTTTGGATCCGTGATTACAGCCGCATTATCCTCAAACTTAACCCTTGTCCCATCAGGCCTCCTGAACTCCTTCCTCTGCCTGACGATTACCGCATAATGCACCTGCTTCCTTATTTCTGGAGTTCCCTTCTTGACACTCACAACGACAATATCTCCAACTCCAGCAGCGGGATACCTTCTCCTGACTCCCTTGTATCCTTTCACGGCAATAATCTCAAGCTCCCTCGCACCGGTATTATCCGTGCAGACGAGTCTCGCCCCAGTAGGCAACGCCCTCGGGATCTTGGATTTTCTCGCCTTCATTCTGTCACCTCTGAGACTTTTTCAACTATAACAAACGATTTTGTTTTGCTCAGAGGTCTGCATTCGATGATCGTTACAGTATCGCCTACCTTTGCGTTGATGCATGGTGGATTGTGAGCGTGCAGTTTGGATCGTTTCTTCATGTACCTCTCGTACTTCGGGATGTATCGTATGTGCTCTCTCTGGATTACCGCCGATTTTTCGTAGGTCTTCACCACTTTTCCCCTAAGCATCTGTCCCCTCACGGGAAGCTTCCCATGAAATGGACAATTCTCATCATCACATTCTTTTTCAGGGGGTTTAACATCATATCCTATGTCTCTCACACTAATCACCTTTGCTTTATCTTAAATTTCCTCAAATTTCCTTTAAACCTCTTAATTATCAACAAACCTCTTTTTATTCTTTCTTCAGGACGGTACGCGATGAGATTACCATCCAGCTCAACACATGAATCACCAACTCTGAGCTTAAACTTCCTGTCCGCTTTTGCAATTCTTTTATATCCCCTATCTGTCCTGATCAGCAGGGTTTTCATCGTTTCGTCAACTATTTCCCCCGCTAACCCTACCTCGTATCTGTTAGGGCTGTCAACCACCTCACACTCAAGTCCTATGAGTTCGTGTGCGATGATCAGTTCATTCAAGCTCTGTATCCCTCCTCCCTGAGAGCGAGCTTGACCCTCGCTATGTCTTTCCTTATCGCCCTGACGATTCCCGGATTCTCAATCGATCCACCCGATCTAACCTGAGTTCTAACTCTGAGCAACTCGTTTTCCAGCTCTCTCAGCTTCTTTATCTTCTCTTCCCTACTCATCTTCCGGATTTCGTTCATCTTCATTGCTCATCCCCTCTCTCAGTGCTTTCAGCCTCTTTTTTAGCTTCAGAAGGCTCAGAAGCTTCAGAGGCCTCAGTTTCCTGAGTAGGCTGACTCTCCGGGCTTTCCTGAGCCTCCTTGCTCTCAACCTCTTCAACCTCTGGCCTGCTCTTCTCCTTGACGCTGAACTCATCCGGAAGTTCTGCATCTGGCGGAATTATTCTGACCTTAATGCCCATCACACCGAGCTTCTTTATCGCAACATCAAACCCTGTCTTTACCGCTGAGATGGCTGGCTCACCGGTGTGAACCATAGTTCCCGCAAGGAACTTCTCAGTTCTTGCTCTCTCTCCAGTTAGCTTTCCACTGATCTCTATTTCGCATCCCTTTGCTCCAGCCTCCATTATTCTGTACAGGAACCTGTATCCAGCCTTTCTGAAGTACCATCCCCTCTCAAGCGCTCTTGCGAGGAGAGATGCCATGAGCTGTGGGTTGAACTCGGGCTTTTCAATTTCATCCACGCTAACCTGTGGGTTATCGATGCCGAACTCCTTGAGCTTCTCCGTGAGGTTTCTTATCCTCCTACCACCTTTTCCAATAACCAAACCCGGTCTTTCAACGAACAGGGTTATCTGTGTTCCCAGAGGTGTTCTCGTTATATCCACACCACCGAAACCGGCATTCCTGACTTCCTGAGCCATCCATTCCTTAACCCTGAACTTCTTCAGCCTTTCCTCAACAAACTTTCTTTCTACAGCCATTATCGCACCTCTGCTACAAATTCTACAGTTGTAAGGGTCTTAAATTTCGGAGTTGCCCTACCAAACGCTCTTGGGGTGAACCTTTTCAGAACCCTACCCTTTTTAGCCTGAGCATGGGTTATGATAAGCCTATCCTTCTCGATTCCCTTGTAGTCCGCGTTCGCCTCCAGATTCTTTATGACCTTCAGTATATACCTTGCTGCCTTCTGCGGATATCTGCCCGCGAACCATTTATCCAGCCCACTCTTGTGCCCGACCTTCTTGTAGTACTTCTTGAACCTTACAGCCCTCTTCATCTCTGCAACCTCTTCGAGGAACCTTATCGCCTCGTCAATCTTCATACCCTTTATCTCAGAGCATATCTCAACCGCATGTTTGAAGCTGATTGGCATCTCGTATCCCATTGCCTTCGCAGCCTTTGTGGGATCTTCTGGCTCGTAAGCATACCTGACTCTCGCCATGCTATCACCCTTTACTTGAGCGGTACGAATTTACTGCTCCTCGTAGCACCGACACCCGGACCGCTGTGCTTTATGAATGTCCTCGTCTGAGCGAACTCTCCGAGCCTATGACCGATCATTTCCGGCTTTACCTCAACCCTGACAAAGTCCTTGCCGTTGTGAACCATGATTATCTTGCCAACCATTTCTGGCAGAACTATCATATCCCTGCAGTGAGTCCTGACAGCATCCTTTTTCTTCAGCTTTCTCAAGAGCTTCTCTTCCTGCTCAGTAAACCCTCTCAGGATCTTTCTCCTCTCTCTTGCTGGCAAAAGCTGAGCAAACTGCTCAAGCGTCATCTTCTTCAGCTCATCAAGCGTATAACCACGATACTTGAAATCTTTCGGCCTTACAACCTTGCTTTTTAATGCCATAAATATCACCTCTTGGCTCCGGTTCTTCTTGCAGCAATACTACCAACCTTCCTGCCCGGTGGAGCATTTCTGCTGACCGTCTTTGGCTTACCAGTATGCTGGTGCTTACCTCCACCGAATGGGTGATCCACAGCGTTCATCGCAACTCCTCTGACCACTGGCCACTTTGCAGCCTTGCTCTTGTACTTGTGATATTTCTTACCCGCCTTAACGAATGGCTTGTCCGTTCTTCCTCCTCCGGCAACAACACCAATCATCGCTCTGCAATTCGGGTTGAACCACTTCAGCACACCAGAGGGCATCTGAACGAGCGTTCTTGTTTCCTCATGGGAAACAACCAGTGCGAAAGTTCCACTGGCCCTGACGAACTTGCCACCATCACCCGGGTTGGATTCTATGTTGCAAACCGGACTGCCCTCGGGGATGTTTTTCAGATAGGTTATGTTCCCTGGCCTTAACGAAACTTTCTCTCCGCATTCGATTATGTGTCCAGTTCCCATACCCTCTGTGGCTATTATATATCTCTCACTACCATCTGGAAGCTTCACCTTAGCAATAGGAGCATTTCTGGCAGGATCGTGTTCTATGTCGATAACCTTCGCTTTCACTAATCCTTCGAAGTTTATGTGCTTCAGATCAGCCTTATACTTGTGTGAGGGAGCCCTATATGTCGGGGTTCCTTTCCCCCTGTTTTGAGATTTTATCCTCTTACCCATTAAACCACCTCATCAGAACACACCAAGTTTTGAAAGTATTTCTTCAGCCGAATAATCGGGAGTTAGCTTGATGTACGCCTTTTTCTCTCCCTTGGGGGTTATGAGGGTGTTAACCTTCTCAACCTTAACCTCAAACCTCTTCTCAATCTCTTCCTTTATCTGCTTTTTATTCGCCCTTTTGTCAACTATAGCTGTAAGAATGTTTTTGTCTATCTCTGTAGAGGTTTTTTCTGTGACTATAAAGCACTTAATCAGCATAACCATCCCTCCAAAGCTTCAATTGCGGATTTGGTCCAGACAGTAAGCCTTCCAGCCTTTGCTCCGGGTGCGAGGAGTTCTACATTAAGGTTTCTCGCCACCACAACATCAACACCGGCAAGATTTCTTGCAGAGTTCAGAATGTCAGACTTCTCTCCAGCAACGATCAGCACACTCTTCTTCACAATGTATCTCCTCCCCCTCATCTTTCCTTTTCCAGCCCTGTATCTCTTTCTGGATTTAGCCCTCTCAACATCCTCGTAAACACCGATTGCCTTCAGAGCTTCCACTACTTCCTTGGTTTTCTTCAGGTTCTGGAGGTCATCAACCACAATCTTCGGAAGCTCTCCGCTGAATATGTGTGGCCTTTCTGAAACAAGCTGAGCGTTAACGGTTGCTGCAATCGCAGAGCAGAGAGCTTTTCTCATCTCTTTCTTGTTTATCTTCTCTTCCCAGATTTTCTGAACCTTTGGTGGGTGTGCCCTCCTGCCACCAACAGCCTGCGGAACTTTTACAGCCCTGCTGCCGGTTTTAAGCCTTGGAACCCTGGCATAACCATGTCCCGGACCCCAGTTTTCAGCGGAATAGTTTATTCCCGCAAGGGGGCTGGGGCCATATGGCTGCCTCCTCCTGCTCTGGAGGGAATGAATGGCTTTCCTTATAATATCCGGCCTGTATTCTGTGTCGAAAACGGATGGCAGTTCTATTTCCTCTACAACCTCTCCTTTAAGATCGTAAACCTTTGCCTTCACAAAAATCACCTGCCCTGCTTGGATGTTGTGCTCACATAAATCACATTGACTCCATCATACGCTGCTGAAGGTGGTCTCACAGCATACCTAAACCTCACGAGCCTCTTAACGCTGCCCGGCACACTGCCAGAGACCATCACATAGTCTCCCCTGACAACACCGTAGTGCACAAAACCACCGTTGGGGGTTACTTCCTCACCGTTCTCTCCCATCTTTATTATCCTCTTGTTGAACTCCGTCCTCTGGTGGAATCCCATCTGACCTGCCTGAGGAACAGTCGGTCTGACATGGTGGGGGTTCCATGGACCGAGGTTTCCGATCCTTCTGTGCTTGCTGCTCCTTGCATGCTTTGCGTTCAGTGTTATAACGCCCCATCTCTTAACAGGACCCTGAAATCCCTTACCCTTTGTGATGGATGTAACATCGATGATCGAACCTTCTTCAAAAACCTCAAAAACCCTGATTTCTCCACCAAGCTTCTCCTTCACATATCCAAACGCTGTCTCAACATCCCCGCCCACTTTCTGCTCCATTATCTCTGGAGTCTTCTTTGGCACACCGGTTATCTTGTAGGGCTGTGTGTATGTTATGAGCCTGAAATGATCTACCTTATCGAGATCTATGTCGTCAGCATTTCCATTAACCTTCTTCGGAATGTTTATTCTCCTACCAAGCTGATTGTCAAGATTCTCTGCCCATATCTCGCTCATGATCTCAAAGCCATAGGGTGTTTTCCTGTAAGCTCTGAACCCTGCAACCTTCAGCGGCGGGGTTTCCAGTACCGTTACGGGCACTACTATTTCCTCCCCATATGTCGGGGAATTCCTCCTATCATCCACAATCACGACATGCGTCATACCGGCCTTATAGCCGGCAAAACCGAGTGGCTTTGTTTCACTGTGTTCGGGCCAAGCCCTTATCCTTGGTATGATACTCTTGGCTCTCTTTCTCGGGGAAAATGCCATCGAACCTCTTCTCGGTCTGTGTTCTTTCATTACCTACCACCTTACTTCCTATTATTTAATTAACCTCTAATTAACCTCATACACTCTTATTCTTCCCATTCAACCCTTCAGGGAGTTTATTATCGCCAGCGTAGCGATTATCGCCTCTTCCAGCCTCACAGTTTCGGTACCCTGATTCGGTATCGAATTTATTGAGGGTATTCCATCGAGTTTTATCTTCAACCTCCTCGCTATCTCGTGAACCCCCTCTTCAGGATTTCCGAAGAGGAGCGTTGAGTTTTGGTTTATCTCCTCCAAGCTCTCACTTATCGGTTTCCCTCTCCTCGAGAGGATCACCGAATTATCGAGTATCCTTCCAAGCTTTACCTTCTCTACCCTGTATCCCCAGTATTCCCGGGGTTCGGCTTCTTCCACAACCAACGGGGTCTTCGAACAGACCCTGACGGTAACGCGGGCCCCCTTGGGTTTATCACCCTTCATCAGGGCCAGGGCAGGTAAACCAACATCCACCCATAGCGTTCCGTCAGGCCCAACCTTCCTTACAACCCCATCCCTTAACTCACCGATTTTTAAATGTTTCGGCTTATGGGATGGGATTGCTAAAGGGGGTAAAGCTCCAGCGTAGCTCAGCGATTTCTTTATCGGGAAGAGGCTTTTTCTCAGATACTGCGGGGTTTCTAAGTACTCCAGTATATCTTTAATATAGCCTGAATCATCCTTTCTTGGATCGTGGTAAATGTAAATCTTTTCTACCCTAAATATAGCACAGTATCTTGCAATCTGCCAAACCTTGTATGCTTTAATCTTCTCATCGTTTTCGTTTATCAGAGAGGAAGAGGGAATGGCTATGTTCATTGCAGGAATTAAACGGAAAGGATTTAAAAAATGTTTGAGTGAAAGAACTGAATCAGAGATTCAAAAACCATTCAATCAGTATTTCCGTATTCCTATTCAGATCATCAATATATTTGTCCGTGTCTTCAACTATTCTATCTTTCACCTCATCATCCAGGCTACCTTCAGACTCGAGCCAGTTTCTGACTGTATCTTTGGTAACCTCGAGATGGAACTGAACCGCGACATTCTTCCTCAGGATGAATCCCTGATTCTCGACATTATCTCCTTTAAAGACTATCTTGGCATCCTCCGGGATATTAAATGTGTCCTGATGCCACTGAAAAACCACCATCTCATCCGGGAATGGCAAATCTGCCACCTTTCGAACACTATACCAACCCAGTTCTTTTTTATACTTGTAAACATCAGCACCGAACGCATTTGCTATTAGCTGTGCTCCAAGACAGACCCCCAGAACAGGTTTCTTTCCATCAACCAGCCTTATAAGCTCCATTTCCTTTTTCAGATAGGGATGCTTGTCATCTTCATACACACCCTGCGGGCCGCCAAGAATTATGAAGTGTGTGTAATCCAGATACTCAGAAACTTCCTCGATCTCCTTTGCCATAACATAATCGAACTCTATATTTCTTGCCTCAAAGATGTTTTCGATGTACTCAAGTCCTTCATTTTTCGCATTCTTAATTGCCAGGACCCTCACGATCTGAGGTGTGCTGCGCTGACAATATATTTTTTTCTGGTGAAATAAGTGAACTGATCAGTACAGCGACACAGGCGCCTTACCTATACATAAACAGCACAATCAGGCCCTCGCAAGCTGCTGACCGATAACCCTATCCAGCTCTTTCAAAAACCGGTCAACCTCGGACTCAGGAATTAAAGCTCCCGCAGCTATGCTGTGTCCTCCACCCTTTCCGCCAATCTTTTCGGAAACGAGCTTTATCGCCTTCGCCAGGTTCACACCCCTGTCAACCAGCCTCTGCGTGGCTCTTGCCGAAACCTTAATACCTTCATCGTTTCTGGCAAGGGCTATAATCGGCTTGTTCAGGTTCGCCTTTGAGAAGCACATTCCGGCAACAATGCCCACAATTGTGTCGAGAATCATGTCCTTCGCATCGAAGTACTGAATGTTCTCAAGCTCGACTATTCCTATCTCATCCACCAGCCTTATCCCTTCCGACAGGTTCCTCCTGTGGTTCTGAAGCAGGGTTCTCGCTCTTTTAAAGGCTCCATCTCTATCTCCTAAGCAAACTTTCAGGCCTACATCTTCATATCCATATCTGGCAGTTGCATTCAGGAGCGTTGAGAATTCCATCGCATCCCTGAGCTCCGTTCCTTCCTCCTCATGAGACAGTATGTATGTCTCACCGACTATTCTCTTAATTGATTTGAACGGTATACCAGCAGATATGCAGAGCTTCACGATCTCGTTAACTGCTCTCTTCCTCTCCTCCTCAGAAAGGTCTATCCACTTTTTCCACTCAGAGACTTCTATGCCAAGTGAGTCGAGGAAGTTTATTGCCCCGGCTTCATTCCCGCTTATTCCCGGGAGGTAGGGGTCGAACGTGTACTCGAGCATCTTGACCACAGGCCTCGTCTGCTTGCCGAAGAATCTCAGGTCTTTATGGACTGCGAGAACCTTTCTTTTTATTCCTTCATCTATAACGATTCTGTTCAGCCCGAGAAGTCTGCCCTCTCTCGAGTCCTGAAGGTCACCTACTGCACCAACTATGGAGAGGGGGATTAAATCTACATTCATTGCGAAGAGCCTGTTTCCGAGGTATCTGGACAGAATATAGGTTGTGGTAGCCCCGGAAAGCTCATAGCTGCCATCAAATCCGAAGCTATGGGGGTTCAACTGTCTCTTGTTATCCATTACAGGGAGATGGTGGTCTGTTATAACAAAATCAATTTTTTTATCGATTATAGAATTTATCTGCCCGCTGCCAAGGTCGGTAAACCAGGTAAACTTATTCTCATCTGCTATTTTTTCTATCTCGGAATCGGATAGCTGTTTGACAAAAACAACTTCATTTTCTATTCCCAGCCTGTCCAGGGTTATTCTGGCTATTGATCCAGAAGTGATACCATCAGCATCGATGTGGGTGACAATAAGGACTTCATCAGACCTTTTTATCAATGAGGAGATGTATTCTGCTCGCTTTAGCATTTCATCAGGTATTTGCATCAATTCACATTTATCCTGTTTCTAAATAAAGGTTTTGAGTGGTTTGAAAGTGATTTTGAGGTTGCACAGGAAACATAAGATAGATCCGCTATATTACTTCCTCAGGAATTCATCCCTGAGAAATATTATGTTTCCCCTACCCTTCTTAATTTTCTCCACGATCCCTCTTCGCTCAAGGTCTGCAATCATCAGACTAACCTTGGCCTCGGAATATCCAAGCTTCTTTCTTAGTTCCTTCTGCGTTATTCTTCCTCCCTCCTTCATCAGTATGTTCAACACCTCTTTCAGATCATCCGGGAGATCTATATCCTCCATCTCAACTTCTTCGATCTTTTCTGTTTTCCTCAAACGGGTTTTCCAGAAGTATGCTACAGCCGTTACTGTCACAACAACCACAACAGCCACAACAGCAAGATATGACTGGTCAACTTCCTCATCCTTACCCAGCGAGAATTCCACCTTATCCAGACCACTAACATCTGGCGACTCAAGCTTTGGGAACAGAACCATGTCAAGCACATATTTACCTTCTGAAACTATCGTGATGTTCTCCTCCCAGTAAAGCAACTCACCATCCTGCCAGTAGTAGGCTTTTATCGTGTAATTTCCGGGAAGTATGGATTCAAAAATATAGCTGCCATTCTCGGTAACTTTCTTCTGAACAGGCTTTGTATTTATCTCAACCACAGCCCCATCAAGCGGTTTGAAGTTCTCCCATGAGAAAATTTTTCCATGAATTACCGAAGCGTCAGCTACAGGAATCACAAGCAGAGATACTATCAGAATTAGCAACCTGAGCGTTCCATGCATCTCAATAAAATCCAACCGAAGGCTATAAATTTTTTTCATTTTATTCAACTTTAATGATGAATAATTTTACTAAAAGATCTTCAACAAAGCCCATTTTTTCAGCCACTATCAGTTCAATCTCGGCCAAGTACCCCGTAACAACGAGCACAACAAAAACCAGAATTATGGCCCCAAAGATTCTGTTTGATGCCTTGGATACTCTAACAACCCTCTCTGTCGCTTTCAGCCCTAAAAACAAAATTGATGCTATAGCCATCCCGAAACCGGAGGAATATGCAAGCATAACAGTCAGCCCGGAAGATGATGAAGCTAAAGACAGCACCGCTCCAAGAATCGGGCCTATGCATGGACTCCAAATAACTCCCAGCCCAGCTCCAAGAAGGATTGAACCTACCACACCACCCGTGAGATAAATCCTATTGGTGATGCCAAGAGGCAAGCTCTGGAATGGGTTTATGTTCAGCAGGAGCATCGCCCCGAAGATTGCGAGTATAAGAGACGAGATTACTCTAAGCTGTCCTTCAATTAGCCCGAAAAAGAACCCCAGTATCGAGAAGGTGGCAGTCATGCTTAATGCTGTTACAAAAGCTCTGACAATATTGGCCCTTGATACTGCAAAAACTACAGGAATCACAGGTAGAACGCACGGAGAGAGTGCTGAGATAAGGCCTCCGATGAAGGCTATTGGATACTCAATCATAAAAATTTAGAAAAATTAGGAGAGGAATCTTTCGAGCCTTACAAGCATCTCCTCGATGTTTTCTCTTGAAGTTGCGTAGCTAACCCTGACCCATGTACTGTACTTCAGTCCAAAAGCCGAACCAGGAGTAGTCGCAACATACTCCTTAGCCAGAAATTCCTCACAGAATTTCATGCTGTCCTGCTTGACATCCATGAAGATGTAGAATGCACCCTTTGGAGGAGCATACTTTATTCCCAGCCTGTCCAGACCATCCATGATTATGTCCCTTCTAGCCTTGAACTCCGAAACCATCTCGTTCAGAAAGCTCTGATCACTTTTTATAGCTGCCACAGCAGCATACTGCACAAAGGAAGTTGGGTGGCTGACAGAATGAGACTGTATCTTTGTCATCGCCTTTATTATCTCCTCCGTTGATGCCGCATACCCCAGCCTCCAGCCAGTCATCGAGTAGGTCTTTGACAGTCCATTGATCAGAATAGTTCTCTCCAGCATTCCATCGAATTCTGCTATGCTCTTATGCTTACCATCGAAGATTATTTTCTCATATACCTCGTCACTCATAACGAGGATGTTTCTATCAACGGCAAGGTCCCTGATCTTCTTCAGGAAGGATTCTGGATAGACTACTCCAAGCGGATTGCTTGGTGAGTTTATTATTATCAGCTTGGTCTTGCTTGTTATGTAGTCCTCAACCGGAGCATCCTCAAATCCCTCAGCATGTGGCACCCAGACAACCTTTCCTCCTGCCATCTTTATGCAGGCTTCATATGTAACCCAAGATGGATCGAGGAGTATAACCTCATCTCCTTCCTCAACCACCGCCATTATCGCTTCATAAATCGCATATTTAGCTCCGGGAGTGGTTATTATGTTCTCAGGAGCGTAATCAAGCCCGTTCTCATTTTTCAGTTTCTCAGATATTGCCGAGAGGAGTTCAGGAATACCTCTCGTTGGAGTATAGAATACCTTCCCTTCCTTCATTGCCTTATATGCGGCTTCAATTATGAAAGATGGCGTTGGAAAATCGGGTTCTCCAACGCTCATGTCGATTACCGGATTTCCTTCTCGTCTAAGCTTCTTGGCAAGCTCGGACACCCTGAGGGTTGCTGATGGACTTACAGCATTAACCCTCTTCGTTATCATCGTTCTACCACCTGTTACTTGCTCTCATCATACTCTCTCAGCCTTCTAACAAGCTTCACCGCTGCCTCAACACCTCTCTTTGCGTAATCAACCCTCTCCTGAGCGGCAATCCTGCCCATTCCGGGCCCTGCGATTCCGAGGGTTACGGGTTTGTTGTACTCCAAAGAGAGATCCATAATCTTCCTCGCAGCGTGCTGGGCAACGATCTCATCGTGCTCGGTATCTCCTTCGATTACTGTTCCCACAGTAACCACAGCATCCACATCTCCCTTCTCAAGTATCCTCTTTACCGCAATCGGTGTGTCAAAAACACCCGGTACTCTAATAATGTCCGTGATTTCCGCTCCAAGAAAATCAGCATGTTCTTTTGCGAGGATTTCCATCATGTAAGTTATATCCCTGTTGAATTCAGCAACAACCAAACCGAGTTTAATTTTTTCCATCCACACCACCTTCAGAATAAATTCAAAATGAATTTAAAAGATTTTTGAGAGTTGAGAATTCCGAAATTTTCCTTCTACCTCCTGATCTCACCAACATCCTCATATCCCTGTCTCTGCCCAGTTCCAGCCAGTCTTTCCAGCCTCTTCGGATTCAGGAGCAAATCCACTGCATTTCTAACATGCTCTCTGACCCTGTTCTCGGCAACCACCAAAAGCTCCTGCTCATCCTCTGCCTCATCTTCGTGAATCGTCACATCGATCACATGCTTCCCGGTCATGAGCTGAACAAGCTGAAGGGACATGCTCAAAACGATGTAGCTCAGCTTATCGTTTTCAGTAGCTCCAACCCATCCGCAGGTTATGACAATATCGCATCCCCTTTCATCTATGAGCTTTTTTGCAGCAATCGGCAAATCCTTGATTCCCGGCACAGTGTACCTTTCATAGGGCAGGGAGCAGATCTTCCTAAGCTCGTTTATTGCTATCTTACCCATGTTTATCCTTGAGAAGGTTGTGTCAGCTATCCCAACCTTCATAGGATCACTTCAGAACTTCAAGTGCGTGATTTATCGCTGGGACTGCACATCCCTTTCTGGTCAATATGTCCTCAACAGCCATAAGAGTTGCGACAACCTCCCTCTTCCCTATGTTGCCCATCGTCCCTATTCTGAATATCTTGCCCTTAAGATGCTCCTGTCCACCCGAAATGGTTATGCTGTACTCCTGCTTGAGCGTTCCTCTGAGTTCCTTGTCAGTTATGCCCTCAGGCATTTTTATTGCCGTAACAGTGTTCGAGTAGCTGCTGTACTCATTCAGCCTCGGGAATAACTCAAGCCCGGCATTGACAGCCCATTCTCTGACAGCCCTGGAGAACTTCCTGTGTCTCTGAATCCTGTTCTCCAGCCCCTCTTCCTTTATCATCTCGATAGCCTCATTCAAAGCGACAAAAAGCGGGACTGCTGGAGTATATGGGGTCTGCCAGTCCTTGAGCTTTTTCTTATATGCCATCAAATCCAGATAGAACGGGGCTTTTTCATTGTAAAACTCCCATGCCCTCTCATTTACAGCCACCGCTGCAAGTCCGGGAGGTATGCCGAGGCATTTCTGGGAGCCCACTATCGCCACATCAATGCCCCACTCATCCATCTTAACTTCATCCCCACCAACAGAGGTTATTCCATCCATTATAACCAGAGCAGAATGCTTCTTAGCTATCTTCGCTATCTCCCTTGCCGGATTCAGAATCCCTGTTGAGGTTTCGTTGTGGACAAATGCTACAGCCTCGCTTCCATTCTCAAGGGACTCCTTCACTTTCTCGAGATCTATTGACTCCCCCCACTCGAATCTCAGCGCATCAACCTCTGTGTATCTCGAGGCAATTCTGCAGAGCCTGTCACCAAACTTTCCATTATCTATGCATGTGATCCTGCTAACCTTCGAGAAGCTTGATATTGCAGCCTCCATCCCCGCCGTTCCAGACCCAGAAATCAGATAAACATCTCCATCAGTGCCAAAAAGCTCCTTCAACCCAAGAGTGCAGTTTTTCATTATATCTGAGAATTCCGGTGTCCTGTGCCCTATCAACGGCTTTGCCATGGCATTCAGTATTCTGCTATGCACCTGAACAGGGCCAGGAATCATCAGCAGTTCATCGAATTTCATAAGCTTCTTGCAGATGGGGAGTTTTATAAGTTTTTGCTGGAACTGTGCTGAAGCTGATGCTGAACTGTGCTGAAACATACATATAATCGCAAACAGCAACAGATTAGGACAAAAAAATAAGTATGGGAAAAATTAGTGGCCCACTAGTAGCCCTTCCATACAGGCCTTTTCTTTTTGACGAAAGCCATCATGCCCTCGGCAAAATCGCTGGTTGGTATGAGCATTACGATCTCCCTCTTGGATAGCTCAAGAGCTTCTGTGAAAGTCTTTCTGACCGCATTAACAGACTCCTTTATCGCCTTGACAGAAAGAGGTGCGAGCCTCGAGACCTTCTCCACATACTCAATCCCTGCCATCTCGAGCTGATCGTGTGGAACGACAACATCAACGAATCCCAGCTCTTCCGCCTCTTCTGGATCGAGCTGATCTCCGGTAAGGCAGTACTTGATAAACTTCCTGCCGAGCATTGCAACTCCAATCGTCGATGCTATTGGTGGCATAGCACCGATCAATCCCTCTGGCACAGCAAAGCTCGCTTTTTCTGAGGCTATTACGATATCAAATAGCAGATTGAGCTCCATCCCACCTCCAAAAGCATAGCCGTTCACCAACGAGATCGTTGGCTTGGTGTACTCCATCAGCGTTGCGACCAGTGGCAGAGCTACTTTCTCGAAGAAATCCCTGCCATCCGTGAACTTCTTCCACGATCCCATGACAGAGATGTCATCTCCAGCACAGAATGCCTTGCCCTCTCCCGTAATCAAAACGGCCCTTACATCCTTATCCTCCTCAGCCTTCTTGAACGCCTGATTTAAACCGGTCCACATCTCCTCATTGAGAGAATTCAGCTTATCCGGCCTTCTCATTGTGATTAACGCATAGTTGTGCCTTTTCTCATACCTGACCGGCCCGAAGTCCACCTGTTCGTAATTCCAAGTGTAGAAGCCCTCTCCGCTCTTCTTCCCCAGCTTTTTGGCCTCAACCATCTCCACGAGCAGGGGATCTGGACTGTACTCATCAAGTCCCGTTTCCTTAGCTCTCGCTTCAAGAGTCTCAACCACCATATCTATCCCGAAATCGTCTGCCATCTCAAGCAATCCCTTGGGATATCCCATACCAAGCACCATTGCCTTGTCTATGTCCTCTCTGGTTGCTATGCCGTTCCTCAAAAGCCAGGAGGCCTCGTTTATTGCAGGTGCAAGGATCCTTACTGGATTAACCCTGTATGCCAGGTTTCTGGGTATCTTAACCCTGTGATACACTCCCTTGTGCTCGTAAAATCCCCTGCCGGATTTCATTCCCAGTCTGCCTTCCTTTATCATCTCTTCAACGAGTTTCGATGGCTTTACATTAACACCCCTCTTCATCATCTCATGGGTAACATAAAAGACGATATCAACCCCGCTGAAGTCGACAACCTCCAGGATACCCATCGGAAGCCCTAACCTGTATTTAACAGCGGAATCGATTTCCTCTGGCTTGAATCCCTCCTCTACCATCCGTATGGCTTCAGTGAAAACCCTGAGATTTATCCTGTTGACCAGGAATCCCGGAACATCTTTCTCGACAAGAACATAATCCATGCCAATTGTTTTTGCAAACTCCTTCGTTTTCTCTACCGTCTCATCGCTCGTTCTCTCCCCTCTGATAATCTCCACAAGCTTTATCAGCGTTGGAGGGTTAAAGAAGTGCAAACCGATAACGCTTTCAGGCCTTCTGGTGGCAGATGATATGTCCGTGATCGGTATTGTGGATGTGTTGGTGGAGAAAATCACACCCTCTTTGCAGTTCTCATCCAGCCTTTTGAAGATGTCCTTCTTAACATCAGTATCCTCAATAACAGCCTCAATAACAAAATCAGCCTCTTTTGCAGCCTCTTCAAGGTTGGTTGTCGTTTTAATCCTTTTCAAAACATCCTCAGCATTCTCCTTAATCTTCTTTTTGCTTTCAAGCTTTTTCAGACTCCAGCCGATCTTCTTCACGGCTTTTTCAAGGAATTCGTCCTTGATGTCCACAATCGTGACATTATAGCCAGCAATAGCACACACCTCTGCTATTCCGTGCCCCATTGTGCCCGCACCAATAACAAGAACATTCTTCATCTTATCTCCCCCAGTCTGACATTTTCAATTATTTAATACATTTATACTTTACGATTCCTATCCAAAATACTTTTAAATTTTACAATTATGTTGTAACTTAATGGCCAATATTAACGAAATTCATGCAGATAAAAGGATGGTAAAGATACTTGAGGGAATAGCGAAGGGATTCACTCTCGAGGAGATAGCCAACTATGCTGGAGTCTCTCCAAAAACAGCCTTCAATAGAATCAAAGCCCTTGAAAGCAGGGGTATCGTGTTGAAGGAAAGAAGGACATGGAAAATAGATTACCAGAAAGCTGGACTGGACACGATCGGTGTTTTGCTGATAGCGATCCATAACGATATAAAAGGGTATAAGAAGGTTGTTGAGGCTCTCAAAAAACTCGACTTCGTCGAGAACATCTTCAACCTAATAGGATCCAACTACAACCTGCTCGTGATTGTGAGGTATAAGGACCTAAAGGAGGCTTCAAAGGAGCGGGAAAAGTTCTATGAGTGGCTGGATAGAGAGGGAATTAAGGTTGATTCATATGCAGAGTTCATAGGCGAGACACTCAAAGAACATAAAAGGACCTTATTCGATGTTTCACAAGATGAGAAAATTTCAAATCCGTGAAAATTATGTTAAGAAAGTTTTTAATAAACAGAAAAGTTATAATAATCTAAATAGAAAAATTTTTAACCTTTTTCAAGTTGATATGCAACTATGAAAGTTAAGAGAGCCTTTCTGATCCTGCTGCTCCTGACCTCAACCGCACTGGCGAGCGAGTACATTTTCAGCATGAAAGTAAATGTGAAAATAAGCGAGAGCAAAATCGATATTTCTCCAAAGAGCTTTAACCTCAACCTCCAGTCAGGAACGGAATATGTCAGGGAAATTACAATCAAGAATTATGGTGAAAGCAGAGAGATCTACTTCGAGAGTTTTATCGAGGGAGAGACCCCAGAAATGATGGATGTCGAATTCCACGATACCTTCGGGAACACAATATATTCATCAAATAAGCTCACAATACCGGCAGGAAGCTCTGACAGCCCCGCTGAAGTGAAGGTGAACGTCCACATCTCAGCAGATGAGTCGGCTAATGGCAGCTACACGATATACATCCAGGCAAAGGAGACCTGAATCTTAAGTTGAATATTAAAGCCAATCCGGTATCTCGATATAACCCTCAGTGGCGTTCACGACTACCTTCATACCTGTTTTTAATTTACTGAGATCCGCTCCATCAACGAGAGGGATGTCGCTTATGATTGCTCCTACAGCAATTATGGCCTCCGTTTTTTCGTTGATTATGGCGAGAGGTGCTGAACCTGCTTTCTTCATCCTCAAAAGCACATATGTCCCAACAGTAGATCCCCTTCCAGTTGGAAAGGCAAATATCTTTCCTGAAATGTTCTTGCCGTAGATATCGCTATCTTTTGCCTTAACAAGCCCGCTTTCAGGATCCACATCACCGAGAAACGAGAAGTTTTTCCTGCTGACAATTAACTCTCCCTCTGCATAGCCTTTTGAAATCGTTCTGCATGGTATTCGCATAAAGGTTGTTATTCAGCGGAGTTATATTTCTTTTGTATCAGGCAGCATATAGGCAAACACAGAAACATTTTTAATTCATTCATGCACAATCGAATTGAGGGCTCGTAGCTCAGTGGGAGAGCGCCGCCTTCGCAAGGCGGAGGCCCCGGGTTCAAATCCCGGCGAGTCCACTAAGTTTCATTTCAATAATTTTAGCAAATTTTCCTCACTAATTGTATGATTCCATAATTGTATCCCAAAAACTTTGCCTCGTTTTTGTAAGAAATTGATAGCCTTGTCAATTATCCTACAGATATAATGACGCTGTCGTTGAATATCAAGATAACATAAAACGGAAGCCTGAGCTAGAATTACCATAATCTGTTCTGGTATGGTCACCCACATAGAAATGTAATGTTTTTTCGTCAGCTTAAGATGTGTAAAATTAGTTTGTTATGTCATCACGCAGCAACTCTCCGAAAATTTTTTAATTCCATATAACCGGTGCGAGATTTTAATGGACGACGGAATGAGTGTCGGAATTGATGAAAAAGTTGAGCCAAAAAAAGCCGTTCTTCTTGGTCTTCAGCACGTTCTCGCAATGTTCGGAGCGACAGTGACTGTACCTCTGGTCGTTGGAACAGCGATAGGTCTTGAAAGTAATGCCATAGCCCTTATGATTCAGGCAGTGCTTTTGACAATGGGAATAGCAACGCTCTTGCAAACCACAATAGGATCAAGATATCCAATAGTCCAGGGATCGAGTTTTGCATTCATTCCAGGGTTGATAAGCATCGGCAAGGGCTTGGGATTGGCAGCGGTTGAAGGTGCTTTAATTGTTGGTGGTATTCTTGAGGCATTGATTGGTGGTCTGGGAATTGTAGGTAAAGTTAAAAGGCTATTCTCGCCATTAGTAACGGGAGTTACAATAATGCTAATAGGTTTTAGTTTAGCCCATGTAGCTGTAAAATACACCTTCAACTTCTTTGCAGATCCTTCTGGCGCTTCAATTCCAAAAGCCTTCTTTATAGCCTTGATAACTTTTGCAACAACAGTATATGTGGCTTTAAAAGCCAGAGGCCCGTTAAGGGCAATGCCCGTAATTGTTGGAGCTATTGTTGGTTACCTGATCAGCATACCCCTTGGAATGGTGGATTTAAGCCTGGTTAATGAATTGCCAGTATTCAGCATTCCAAAACCACTGCCATGGGGGATACCCATATTTGAAGCTACAGCAATAATCACACTCTTGTTCGCATTTATGGTAAGCATAATAGAAAGTGTTGGCGATTACCACGCAATTTCAGCAATAAGTGGGGCAAAAATAACGGACAGGAATATAAACAGAGGAATAATGAGCGAGGGCCTGGCATGTTCAATTGCTGGATTTTTGGGGGCATGTGGAACAACAAGCTATTCAGAGAATATAGGACTTGTTGCTCTAACAAAGGTTGCGAGCAGATATGTGGTCCAGATTGGAGGAGTAATACTGATATTCCTCTCATTAATTCCAAAGTTTTCTGGAATACTGGCTTCAATTCCCGCTCCCGTATTGGGTGGTTTAACTGTAGCACTTTACGGAATGATAAGCGTCACAGGACTCAGACTGATAAAAGAGAAAGTCGAATTCACCGACAGAAACATGCTGATAATTGCAAGTGCTTTAATAGTTGGTTTGGGTGCTCCTCAACTCCCACCAGAATTTTTGGAACACTTCCCCAAAATAATTGGAAGCATTCTAGAATCTGGAATGGCTGTTGGAGCTTTAACTGCTATAATTCTGGATCAGCTCCTGAGGAATAAACCGGGTGATAAAAAATGATAGAAGATAGACGCTGGGAAGGTGTTTATTCCTTTGAGGACTCTCCATTTCTGATGGAAGTGCTTACAGAGCTCAGAGACAAAAACACAGACAGCATAGCATTTAGAAAAGGGCTGGTTAAACTTGGAAGGTACATGGGTTACGAACTGACAAAAACCATGGAGTTTGAAAAGATCAAAGTTGAAACCCCTCTAGAGGAAACAAAAGGGGTTATCGCCAAAGACAGGAAAAATATCGTTATCATAACTGTTCTCAGGGCAGCAATTCCGCTAATGGAGGGGTTGATTAAAACATTGGAGCACGCAAGAGTAGGTATTATCTCAGCTTCAAGAGGAAAACCGCCAGAATTCGAAATAGATGTGAAGTATGTCAAGATTCCAGAGATAAAACCAGAAGATACTGTGATTATCACAGATCCAATGATTGCTACTGGATCGACTTTAACTGCGGTGATCCAAGAGATCAAAAAATACAACCCTCCAAAGAGAATAGTAGTTTTAGGAGTACTAGCAGCCCCGGAAGGAATTGAAAAGATTAAGAAAAAGTTCCCGGAAGTTGAAATATTCATAACAAAAATTGACAGAGAATTAAACTCCAAAGGATACATCCTACCAGGTCTGGGAGATGCAGGAGACAGAGCATTTGGTGAACCAACAAAAGTTTAAACATTGGCCATAATCATTATCCTAATTTTTCTGCACTAATAATCTCCTCAAGCCCCCAATTCTCTTTGTCTTTTCCCCAGAAATACAATCAAAGTGCTAAAGGTAAGCCCCTTCTTCAGCTCATCAACTGTTATCTTGGCGATGGTGGATCGTGTTCACAGGCCAGTATAGATAAACGATCCACAAGATAAACAAAACAACTTTCTGATATTCCAACAACTTTTTTATACTATTTAGTAGTCTACCCAAAATATGGGAGATACCACAGTAACCATAATAGGAGTTATCGTCGGATTCCTTTTTGGTTTAAGTGGGATCGCCACACTGTTCAACATGATGAGCACGGTCATCACTGAAGCTTCTACACAGCTATCACAGGTTAGTGCCGCATCAACTCTGGTATTGCTTGTCATTGCAATAATCCTCGTCATCAAGGTAAGAATTCTTTCATCCCTGATCGTGGGAGCTATTATAGGTGCTGTACTCAACTTCATACTCCAGATGAACGGCATAGACATCGTAAATCAGGTATTCTCCATCATATCACAGTACATCTAAATCAAAATGATTAAACTTTTATAGTGCAATAAGTAGTAGCGAGGGGATGAAAGTAGCTCTTGGTGGGACATTCGAGCCACTGCATGAAGGGCACAAGAAACTGATAGATGTAGCGATACAACTCGGCGGAAAGGAAGTAATGATCGGAATCACGAGTGACGAAATGGCACGGCTTAGGATAAGGAGTGTCCTGCCGTTTAGGATAAGAGCTGAAAATGTCAGGAGATATGTGCTATCAAAATACGGTTTTGAACCATCTATTGTAAAAATAGACAGCCCGTATGGAAGAACACTCGATGTCGATTTTGATTATCTTGTCGTATCTCCTGAGACATGCAAAATGGCTGAACTCATAAACAGAAAGAGAAGGGAACTCGGTAAGAAGGAAATTAGAATAGTCAAGGTTGATTTCTTACTCGCAGAGGATGGAAAGCCCATATCCTCCACAAGGATCAAAAGAGGCGAAATAGACAGATATGGTAATCTCATTTGAAGTCAACATTGATTTCCCCTCTATTTGAAATTTAATGAAATTTAACAATCCTTAAGATAGCTTGAGAAATGCATAGAGAGAGCCAGAAATTTCGAGTTTACACCCTTCGTGTCCGTTGTAACTCTGGATAAAATCTAAGCCTAAAAAATTTTAACCCCTGCAACAACCTCCCCTCGTGAGAATACTCATCGTTGGTGGAGGAATTGCAGGGAGTCTTTCAGCGATACATCTCGGTAAAGAAAATGAAGTGGTTGTCGTTGAGGAACATCAATCAGCAGGTTTTCCCGTTCAGTGTGCCGGGCTTATCAGCGAAGAGTGTTACAATATCTTGTCAAATTTCAGTAAGAGATGTTACATTAACAAAATAGATGGAGCTTTCTTCTTCTCCCCAAACGGAGATTATCTGGAACTTTACGGAAAACGGAGAGGCGTTGTTATAGAGAGAAAAATTTTGGACTTTGATCTCATAAGTAAAGCCTCCGAAAATGCAAATATTTTGATGAAAACGAAATATATATCTTCGAATGGTAAAAAAGCCAAACTGAGGTCAGATTCAGGAGAGATGTTCCTGGAATACGACTTTCTCATAGGAGCGGATGGTACCTACTCAAGGGTGTCCTCAGAGTACGGCTTCAGGAAACCAGAAGTGCTCTCAGCCATCCAGTTCGAGGCAAATTTTGAGTGTCTTGATGAAAACATGGTTGAACTCTATTTTGGATCAGAGTACTCCAGCGGATTTTTTGCGTACGCCATTCCCTTGGACAGTACAACAGCAAGAATAGGAGTCGTCACCAAAGCATCAGAAATCAACGCCGTACACTACCTGAAAAATCTAATAGAAAAGCACCCATCAGCATCCATAAGATTCGGAAAGGCTATTACAGAACTCAATGCAGGTTCAATACCTGTTGGGTTAAACGAGATCGTCAGGGAAAATGTTTGCCTGATCGGAGATTCTGCCGGGATGACGAAGCCATATACTGGAGGGGGAATTTACTACTTGCTTAAAGCTGTGGAATGTCTGAGTGAGAATTTCCCATCGCTAAACAGATTCAAACAAGAATATCTGAACAGGATGGGCAAAGAATATGAATTCGGAATGAAAATATACAGGCTATACAGTAAGCTCTCAGACAGAGATTACAACGAGTTGCTGAGCTCCGCAAAAGGTTTTGAAGGCTATGCAAGGGAACTGGACATGGATAGGCCATCAAGCATCCTGAAAGTCTTGCCGGCTATTATGAAATTGCTATTCAAGAGCCCCACACTATACCTGAAGATAGGAAAAGAATTTCTTATTAAATAATTTCTGAAACCAAAGTTTATTCAAAAAATAGAAATTTATCTTTTTTCTTCTTCAGTACCTCTTCCAGTTTCTTGCCTAAAGGATCTTCATGAGTATACGGACATGATAGGTAGTGTTCTACAGCCTTTGCTATCGCATCTTTTGTTGCGCTCTCTCCAGTCTTTTTCTTCAACTCCTCAAGCACACTTTCTGGCAGCACTGTCTGGGCGTGCACGATCTTTACCATCATATCACCTATCATGATAATGATAACGGAGTACTTAAATGTTTTGAAAAACTCATCATGAACACGCAAAAAGATTTTTAATTTTTACCGGAGTATTCTTGCTATGTCGATAGAACTGTTGGCTTTGCTGCTAGGAATGATATATGGCTATATCAACCCAGGCAGGGAGGACAGAATAAACATCCTGAAGAAAGCCGTAATTTTTGGCATAGTTGTAGGGATCATTCTTGGTCTGCTGGTTGGCATAATTTTCCCACCAGCCGGAATCCTTGTTGCCGGAGCGGGAATGGTTGGCTTCACGATAATTACCCTGTATTTTGCAGTCTTTTTCGTTGTTGGGACGATTATTGGAGATTTTCTTGAAAGGAAAAAGTAAGGAAAGTGGAAGAGTATGTCAGAGTAGAGCTATGAGGAGAAAAGAAATCGAGGAGCTTTTCCATCTGGATCTTCACGAAATAGGGAGGTTGGCGGACAGCATAAACAGAGAGAATGGAAACTATGCAACATTCGTAATAAACCGTCACATAAACTACACCGACATCTGTGTATCAAAATGCCCGCTGTGTGCGTTCAGCAATAGAGAAAACTATTTGCTATCCACCAGAGAGATTTTAAAGCTTGTAAAGGATGCTGTAGAAAGGGGAGCAACCGAAGTGCACATTGTCGGAGGGCACAACCCGGAAATCGGGATTGAGTACTTTGAGGATGTCTTTAAATCTATAAAGGATATGTTTGATGTCACAATAAAAGCCCTGACCGCAACCGAAGTGGATTTCTACTCCAGAAAGGAGAAGATGAGTGTGAAGGAGTTCCTGTCAAGGCTTAAGTTAGCCGGGATGGATGCTATGCCCGGAGGCGGAGCTGAGATACTGGTAGATGATGTCAGAAAGATTATAGCTCCAAACAAGATAAACAGCGAGAGGTGGCTTGAAGTCATGAGAATAGCCCACGAAACAGGAATAAAAAGCAACGCAACAATGCTCTTCGGACATGTGGAAAGCTATAAAGACCGGTCGGAGCATCTATACAAGCTCAGAAAACTTCAAGAAAAGACTAACGGCTTCATTTCATTCATTCCACTACTGTTCCACCCGGAGAACACTGACCTGAAGAAAAAAGGGTTGGTAACCAACAAATCAAGTCCAGAAGACGTTCTGAAGACCATAGCCGTTTCGAGGATAGCTCTGGATAACTTCAGAACCATAAGAGCCTACTGGGTCATGCTCGGTGAGAGGCTTGCAGAGGTAGCGCTGAACTACGGAGCAAACGATCTCGACGGAACGCTGATGGAGGAGAGGATAACCCATTCTGCTGGGGCAGAGACTCCAACAAGCTTAGAGGTAGAGAGAATCGTTAAAATCGCGAGAAATGCTGGGAAAATACCGGCTCAGAGAGATACATTCTGTAACATTATAAGGGTGTTCTGATGGTGGGTTTAAGGAGTCCGATGAACATCAGGCCAGACAGAAAGACCAGGATAGGAAAATTCGGATTTCTCAACAACTTCCTTCCATACTACTTCCTCGAGAAGAGCAAGAAGTATGAGATTGTAGAGACAAATCCGAGAAATATGGTCAACATGCTCCTGAGAAAGCAGATACATTATGCTCCAGTCCCTCTGTTCGCATCACTGAAGAATGGTTTGAAAAACTACAGCTTTTGTGTGGCTTCCAATGATAGGGTTCTGAGTGTAGTTGTCGTTTCCAAGAAAAAGGAGCTTGAAGGAGATATTGCGATAACAAACCAATCGCTGACAAGCGTCAATTTACTCAAGATAATCCTAAAAGAAAAGGGTTTGGAGAACAGGCTCAGGGAGTTCGATAGTGGTAGTGCGTGGGATTTGCTTAAAGAATGCGATAATGCACTTGTTATAGGCGATGAGGCGATAAAGGCGAGAATGGTCTTCAGGGTGGTGATGGATCTTGGAGAGGAGTGGTATGATATCACAGGTTTGCCGATGGTTTTCGGCATATCTGCATCCCTCAACGGCTTCGACGCAAGCAAAATAGATAGGGATTTGCTTGAATCAACTGAAAAGGGTTATAAAAACATCCATCTGATAATAGAGGAGGCTGAAAAACACTTCAAGATGCCTGTAGAGTTTCTGGAGGAGTATTTCAAGACTCTGAAGTTCAAGCTTGGGGGTAAAGAGAGAAGGAGCATTGAGCTTTTTGAGGAGTATTGCAGAAAGTATGATCTCATTTAGGTGACTCTATGCGCCTGGAGTTTGATGAGGCTTTAGAATTGTTCGATATCCCGATATACGAACTCGGAAAAATGGCTGATGAAATTAGAAAAGAGAGATGTGGAGATGTTGTAACTTTCGTCATAGACACGAACATCAACTACACGAACATCTGCGTTTCAAAATGCAAATTCTGTGCGTTCTACAGGGACGACGGATTTGTCCTGAGCTACGATGATATTCTGGACAGGATATCAGATGCTGTAAAGCATGGAGTGACCCAGGTTATGCTTCAGGGAGGGATGAATCCCGATCTCGGGATCGAGTGGTTTGAGGGGCTTTTCAGACTGATAAAATCAAAATTCCAAAACATACACCTTCACAGCCTGTCTCCTCCAGAGATAGTGTTTCTCTCAGAGTTGGAAGGGTTGAGCTATCGTGAGGTTCTCGAAAAGCTAAAAAATGCCGGGCTGGATTCCCTTCCCGGAGGGGGTGCAGAGATCTTATCCGATAGGGTTAGAAGAAAGCTGAGCCCGAAGAAGTGCAGTGCTGATGAGTGGATTGAGGTCATGAGAGAAGCCCATAGACTTGGAATGAAAACAACCGCCACGATGATGTTCGGGCATGTTGAAAGCCATGAGGACATCGTAGAACACCTCTTCAGAGTAAGGGATTTGCAGGATGAAACTGGAGGCTTCACAGCATTCATCCCCTGGACATACCAGCCCGGAAACAACGAGTTAACATCAACCATCAAAGAGCCTGCATCCTTCACCCACTACCTGAAAATTCTCGCAATCTCAAGAATAGTTCTCCACAACATAGAGAACATACAGGCATCATGGCTAACCCAGGGCTTTGATGTCTCGTTGCTGGCCTTATACTTCGGAGCCAACGACTTTGGAGGGGTTATGCTTGAGGAGAATGTGCTTAGAGCTACCGGAAAGAAAATTGCCTGCATTAAGGTTGAGGATATGGTTAGACTGCTGAAAACCACTGGAAGAAAGGTTGCCCAGAGAGACACATACTACAATATCCTGCGATGGTTTTAATTGACTGTGTTTTCTAAAATTATTTTTGACAGAAAATATTTATACTATCAAACTGAATTGCCACTATGAAATCCTATTTGATCTCGTTTATCGCTGGCTTTATATCAGTATTTGTAGCAAACTTTCTGAGCCTCTTTTTCAGGATTGAGGGGCCAGCAATGGTTTATCTGGCACTGGCCATATCCATACTGCTCTCATCTCTGTACACCCTAACAAAATCCGAGAAGCTGACAGCAATACACATAGCTGTTTCAGCAGCAACAGCCCTGACTTTAATTGCCGTGATCAGGTTTTCTCCATCAGCAATAATCCTTTTCGCAATCATCCTGATCGCTGGAAGCATAATACTTGGAAGGAACAGAAAAGAGGAGGTATCCATAGCTGCCAACTCCTTCCTTACAGTTCTCGGTGTCATCATTGCATTTATGGCTCTGATAGGCTACTCGGCTCATGAACATTACAACGCAAAGTACATCTCGGTTGAAAAAATAGGAGATGCTGAATGTTCAGAGATAGATCTCGACAGCTATCCATACCTAAAAAATGCTTTAAAGCTGGCTGAAAAGAATGGAAAGGCCATATCGAGAGTTCCTCCAGAAGAGTGGTATAAAATCCTCAGACGCATTAACTCGCTCGAGAAAAAGTGCATAATGTATAACGGAAGCAATTACAGTACAGCCTTCATGCTGTCCTGATCTGTGACTGTTAAGTAGAGCTTATATACAACCAAACCGATAAGCCATCGTGGGAACGCTCATTCAGGATTCAGTCCACGGGATGATCGAGCTCCCAGAATGGGCTGAAAGGATAATCGATACACCTCAGCTTCAGCGGTTGAGGAGGATCAAGCAACTTGGGTTCGCGAATCTCGTTTATCCGGGAGCCAACCATTCGAGGTTTGAGCACAGCCTAGGGGTTTTTTACATAACCAAGAAGCTAACAGAGAAACTTGAAATTAGCAAAGACTCCGAGATGGAGATTCTGATTTCCGCCATAATCCACGACTCCGCTCATGCACCTTTCTCACACAGCAGTGAAAGAATAATCAAGAGATACCTGGGAAAAACCCATGAAAGGATAGACTTCTACCTCAAAAGCACAGAGCTAGAAGATGTCATCAAAGAGCTTGGCTTCAGCCTGAGAGATGTTGCAAGACATCTGAGCGAGGAGTCCTACGGGATCGTTAGCGGAGAGATAGATGCAGATAGGATGGATTATCTGGTTAGGGACTCTCACTATACCGGAGTGGCTTATGGTGTTTTCGATATAACGAGGCTAATAAACACGACCAAGTTCGTGAACGATCGGCTGGTTATAGACAAAAAGGGCCTTAAGTCTGCAGAATCACTGCTGATCTCAAGATTCATGATGTATCCTACCGTTTATCATCACCATGTCTGCAGAATAGCCAGAAAGATGTATGAGAAAGCCCTGGAGAGATGCATAGAGCTCGGTGAACTTGAGGCAAGGGATCTCGTAAGGATGGACGACTACGACATGGTTTCTTTTTTGAGAAGTTCCAACAGCTTCTCAAAAGAAATTATCGACAGAATTGACAGACGGGATCTGTTCAAGAGAGCAATTTATGTTGGCAGAGATAGGGTTGGAGATGTGAAGATCTCCGAAAGGAGGGCAGAACTGGAGATTGCTGAGATTGCGGATGTCGATGTGGATGATGTTATCGTGGATATACCTCCAGAAACAGATGTCAGGGAGGTTTCAGCACTTGTGCATATGGATGATGGGCTTAAAAAGCTTGAAGATTGCTCTCCACTGGTAAAAACGCTAAGAGATGCTGAAAGGGATATCTGGATGCTCGGTGTATACACAACAAAGGAAAATATTAGAGCTGTCGCAAAGGCAAGTGTTAAATTGTTCAACATCGAAAGGATTCCAAAGCAGAGAAGGCTTGATGAAGTCATAAATTTTTAAGGTAAAATGTTTTATAGCGTTAAAATCTACATTCGAGGGGTGAGAGGTTGAAGAGAATCAGCGTGTTCGATACAACGCTAAGGGATGGTGAGCAGACTCCCGGAGTGTCCTTCCCGATAAACTACAAGATTCAGATTGCAAAGCAGCTTGACAAGCTGGGTGTTGATTATATTGAAGCCGGATTTCCCGTAGCTTCCAAGGGGGAGTTTGAGGCTGTAAAAACGATTGTAAATCTTGATTTGGACTCAAAAATTTGCGGTCTGGCGAGAATAGTTAAGGAAGATATAGACTCAGCCCTTGATTCCGGAGTTGATCTCGTTCACATTTTCATCTCAACCTCAAAGATTCAGATAGATTACACGATTAAGAAGAGCAGAGAGGAGATCATCAACGACTCTGTTGAGGCTGTAGAGTACATCAAGGATCACGGCAGAGAGTGCATGTTCTCTGCGATGGATGCCACGAGGACTGAAATCGATTACCTTAAGGAGATATACAAGGCGGTTGAGGAGGCTGGAGTTGACATAATAAATGTGCCCGATACTGTAGGAGTTGCAACTCCATTCAGGTTTCACAACCTCATAAAAGAGTTAAGGGAGCATCTGAAAGTTCCAATCGATGTGCACTGCCACAACGACTTTGGATTAGCTGTTGCCAACACCCATGCGGCTGTCTTAGCTGGCGCGGATCAGGTTCAGGTTACCGTTAATGGAATAGGGGAGAGGGCCGGAAACGCGAGTCTGGCAGAGGTAGTTATGATTCTCAAGAGTCTGGAGGGCATAGAGACCAACATAAGAACCGAGTATCTGGTTGAGACCTCAAGGCTCGTTGAAAGGTTCACGGGATTCAGGCTGCCACCCAATACACCGATAGTTGGTGACAACGCCTTCAGCCATGAAAGCGGAATCCATGCACATGGCGTGATAAAGGAGGCTTCAACCTTCGAGCCCGGTGTGATAACTCCGGAGATGGTCGGACATAGGAGAAGGATAGTCATCGGAAAGCATGCTGGGAGACATCAAATCAAGAAGATGCTCGAGGATGCTGGATACATAGTCAACGAGGAGGATCTGACGAAGATCTTCGAGAAAGTTAAGGAGCTTGGAGATAAGGGCAAGAAGGTAACAGATCTGGATCTCTTCACAATAGCTGAGGTTGTAATCGGAGAACTCAGAAAGGAGGATAGGGCAATTGTTGTGGACGAGATTACCGTTCTCACGGGAAACAAGATCACTCCAACTGCTGTTATAAACGCGAATGTCTTCAACGATAGCAGGGTTAAATCCGCCATCGGTGTTGGGCCGGTGGATGCGGCTTTGAAGGCCGTGAGGGAGCTTGTTGGTGAAACGATAAAGATCACCGAGTTCAAGATGGATGCAATAACGGGCGGGAGCGATGCTCTGGCAGAGGTTTATGTAACGGTGGAGGATGATTCTGGGAAGTCCTTCACAGCAAGGGCTGCCGGGCCGGATATAGTTATGGCCTCCATTGATGCAGTTATCAACGCTGTAAACTATTTAATGATAAAGAAAAGACTCGATTCGAAAAAGAAAGAAAAGTCAGAGGATTGAATGTACGAACTAATAGATTCTCACTGCCACATCCAGATAAAGAACTTCGATAGGGACAGGCAGGAGGTTATCAGGAGAGCTATATCGAACGGTGTTGTTGGAATTGTCGTTTCAGGGTACGACATATCCTCAAATCACAAAGCCCTGAATCTCAAATCGAGCAATATTTTTGCAACACTTGGGTTCTCGCCAACAATGAACACCAAGGGGCACGAGCATGTTATTTCACAGATAATGGAGCATCAGAATGAGATCGTTGCCGTAGGTGAGGTAGGAATCGACAGGGTTAAAGGCAGACTGCCGTTTGACGAGCAGAAGAAGATCTTCGAGAGCTTTCTCAGATTGGCCAGTGAGATGGATAAGCCGGTTGTCATTCATGCGAGAGACGCTGAGATAGAGGCGATAGATCTTGCCAGCAGATATGGTGTCAAAGCGATGATACACTGCTTTAATGGAAGTCTGAAAGCTTTCAGACTTGCTAAAGACTCTGGAGCCATTGTTTCGATTTCAACCATGGTCACCTTCTCAGATAGGCTGAAGAGGGTTGTTAGAGAGATGGATCTGGAAAATGTTGTTATCGAAACCGACAGCCCGTTCCTCTCCCCAAAGAGAGGTAGAAACGAACCTGCGAATCTGGTGTATGCAGTGAATGAGATTTCAAAGCTGATAGAAGAGGACAAAGAGGAGGTTGCAAGGATAACGAAGAGGAATGCAGAAGACTTCTATGGCATTAGTGTTTAGCAAGCTTAAGCACAATTCAGCAACCTAAATCCTCTCGCAGATGACATAGCTATCGTTCAGGAACCCATAGAACTTGTTTCTTTCCTTTATCGGGATTATTATCTCGTTTTCAGCCTCTTCAATCGATCTTATTTTCCTTACAGTAACTATTTTGAATTCTTCAACCTTTACGGCCAGGAATTCTGTATTATCGAATTCTTCACAGTGCTTGTCTATGAGTATGGCCCTCATCAGGTTGTACGATGAGTCAAGGGTTTCGGCAAGCTCCTCTCCATAGAGCAACTCCTGAAGGATTTTGCTGTAGAAAACCCAGTCCTCCTCTACAAGCCTTTGCCTTGGATACCTGCTGAGGGCGAAGATGACATTTTCAGAGAATTCCCTATCATGAATCAGATCACAGTTCATGCAGCTCCAGACATAGCTGCCATCAGAAGTTACCTTCAGCTCCCCGCCCATGTCGTAGTTCAGGCATGGGTAGAAAGGACAGTAGCAGAACGAGCAGTCCTGGCCAGCGAAATGGCATGGATAGTACTTGCACTCCAGCACCGGGCCGGTTATACCATCCAGAGCCGAAAAGAGGTCTTTCAGCGTTCTCTCCCTGAGATCCTCCATACCCATCACCTCAAAAGGGCAACCATATCCCCTACCTCAACTCCTATGGACTTCGCCACCGGCTCACACTTCGCAGTCAACAGAAATCCTATCGTGTAAGCTGAATCAGATAAGCACTCGTAGTTCGCCATTCCCTTGGCGATGATTATGTCCGCATTCTCTATTCTGTCTTTAGTTTTCTCAGGCAACTCCTCATCTATAATCCCTATTCCATCTCCGTTATCGAGAACCTCGTCTGCTATCTTATCCACCCCGGCTATTACTGCATCCTCATAAGTTGCATCACTTATGATAGGTCTTCCTCTCACAACAACGCTCAGCCTCTCGCATATCTTCTTTATCTCCTTCATAAACAGAGCATCATAAACGATCTCTCCACAATTATCCGTGAGATAAACAACCCTCCCCTTGCACAAACTCCTTATCTTCTCAAGATTATCTATCTTCAGGCTCTCCCTGAATTTCCGGATGAAGTAATCGAGAAATGCTGAATCGTTCACCTCATGACCCATAACACCATAGTCAAACGTGTTCGCGATTATACTGGCTTTTGCAGTTGATCTGAACGCATCATCCCTGTAAACTATCCTTTTAATCTCTGGCAGGTACTTGAGGGATACCTCGTTTGCCCTCTTCTTCACCTCTCTGTAGGGATCCTCATCTTCAAGCACCTCGTACACCTTCCTGTGAATTCTTGTTGCTATCACCGCATTGATTCCCTTTTTAGGATACTCCTCAGCCAGAATTTTCAGTGCTAATTCAACAGCCCGATCTATCTTCTCAGCATCATCTGTTGACATCCGGGCTTCCATGTACACCCTGTTCAGCAAGCACGAAGGGCATTTGGGTGAGATTTTCATCAAGTCGATTTAGCACGGTGGTTTTAATAAGTCTTTCGTGACCTCCTCCCTCCATTAAAATGGAGGGCGTCCCTTCACCACAGGCGTAGCCCTCTGGAGGGAGGTTGTGTGTTCAGGGAGCTCTTCGCCCCCATCATCCACACTTAAGGGCTGGGTCACGGCAGCCCCCGCTCTCAGCATGGCTTCATCGAGCCCTGTTTTCTTTAAACCCTTCAAAAGGATGTTTGTTGATGCGTTCTCATCTCTGTCGAGTTTGGTATCGCAGTTCTTGCAGTAGAAGCTTCTGTCCTCTACAATGGTGTTTGTGGATCCGCAGACGCAGCACGTTTTGGTGCTGTACACTTCACCAACAAAGATGGCGTGGTTTTCGTTCTCCTTTAGCTTGAGGATAAGAATATCGCCGAACTCTTTGAAGGCCCAGCGGTTGAGTCTCTTCCTTGCAAGTTTGTTCCCGTTACCTCTGTAGTATTCATCCCGTATGTTTTTAGGGTAGCCGACGAACACGATTGTGTTGGTGATGTGGCTGGCAACATCCTTCGCAAGTTTTCTCCTGAAATCTCTGGCAATGTTTCTCCGCTTGTTTTTTAGTTTTTTGAGAACCTTGATCTTCTTCAACCTCTGAAGTCTTGCGATCCTGTTGTTGAGTTCGTGCATTCTCCTGAAGAAGTGGTGGTGGTCTTCCTTGGGAATGGAGAGAACACGGTTCTCCCCCTCACTTACCTGCTTAACGTAAGCCAGCCTCTTCATTCCCAGATCTATGCCAGCATAACCTTTAACATGAACTTCTACTTCTTTTTCAATCGTAACGTGGACTTCCCATCTTCTCAGATTGTAGTTATATATGAGCTTAAACCCCTTAATTTTCCATTTCAGATGTCTGTTGGCGTAAGGATAAGTGAGGAGAGGGATGTAGATTGTCTCGTGCCTTCTCAGAGTGGAGATCTTAGCCCACACCCTGAACTTCTTGCAGGTGGAGAAGACGATCTCTCCAATCCTCCTGTCGAAGAAGATAGGTTGCTTTCTGTTAACAGAGGGAGGAGAGGGTTCCCGATCCATCATTCTCTTAAGCTTCCTTTCTAGCTTTCTGATCCCGTTTTTGTTTTCCTTAGCTCTCGCCCTTTCAAGGGACTTTTTGAGTTCTTCCACCCTCTTCTTCCATTTTTCGTGCAGTCTTTTGTAGCTGCGATACATCTCGAGGGCTCTGTCCCTTGCACACTGTATGAAGGCTGAAGTGAGTCCGGTTCTTTCGGCAATTGTTTTTTGATATGCGTTTGCTTCTTTTCTGGTGGTAATACCTTTTTCAATAACAATGTCAAGGTAAAGGGAAATCGCGTACGTCAATCTGGCTGAAAGCCTCTCAATACGATCTAGCTTTCTCTTCGTTATTTCGTGGCTTACAGGCAGTTTAACGGTTTTCTGGATCGTGGTTGTAACGGTCACCGCTTATTCACCTTTTGGGCTCCTTCGTCTTTTTTGCATTTCCACATACTTCTTTATAACAATTGTTACATGTTACATCTCCCAACAGTTCCCACGTAATAGGAAGGATTCCACAGATTCTGTAAAATTGCTGCTTCAGCTCGGGAAACCTCTCAAAAAATTTGGCAGACACACCCTTGAATATCTTAACGAGCTGGGATTGTGACCACTTTGGTTTGCAGTAACAAAAATGAACGTGATGTAGCACAACTTCCTTGCTCGTGAAGCGTGATCTATCTCCCTAGCTCTATTTCCTCGTGAAGTGCTGAATACCTGAAGCAACTTCACCTGCCAGGATGGGTATTTTGTCGACCATACGAAGTGATAGTAGATGTTGTACACACATCCTCTGGCTGAAATCCGATGCCCTTGTTTAGCCATTAAATACACATGGTTACCATCCACTCATATGTTCGTGGCTGTATCCCACGACTAAAGTTGCGAGGATTAGCGACGAGTAATGCTAATGTAACACAACCATCTGCGACAACAGTTCATCCTCCAAAAGCTTGGTAAAGAAGTTTTCATCTCTCAGCACGGCCCTCGCACAGGATACGAGCTCTGCACCACATTCTATCATCTTTCTCGCGTCATCAACGCTGGTAACCGAGTTGTTACCTATCGTGAAGATTATCCCGGAAAGTTCTCTGATCAGATCCAGATCTGCCTTTCCACCTACAATCATTGCATCAACATGCAGCATATCGCAGCCATGCTCCTTCAGCTTCTCAGCAAGAGCAGCATAGTCTATATCCAAGCCCCCCCTTATCTTAACAGAAGTCGTGCAGATCTCCGATGTTTTTTCCACTATTGCACAGAGTCTCTCGATATCGAAAAGCAAGGCCTGTCCACAACCCAGCTCCATCATCTCCGGCTGCCTGCAGTGAGCGTTTATCTCGATGATCCCATTATAATCAGCTACAGCCTCTGCCACATCGATGTAGCCCCTATCAGTATAGGATCTTACGTTCACGGCAAACTCTGCATCAGATAGCTCGATAAACCGCTCAATCTCTTCTTTTATTCCGTTAACTGGATCTTCAAATAGGAACTCCCTTCTCCCTCTCCATACAATCTTCTTCGATGCCAGCATGCTCCGTTTATCAGCACTGAATCCGCCGAGAACTGCCAGACCAACAGGAAATTTCGAGCAGAATTCAGCGTTGTTTATTCCTGCCATTGCAGATAAACATAACCTGTTTTTGAAGATCATGCTCACCTAACTGTATTCTCTCTACACGAACCTCAATTCCTTCAGATTCAGCTCTCCATCGAACACCCTGTTGGCAGAGCCGCTCATGTAGGCGATGTCCCCATCGAACTCGATTATCAGCTCACCACCCTTGGTTATAACCCTCACAGGATCGCTGACATATCCAAGCTCCTTTGCAACAAAGGCACTCGCCACACTTCCCGTCCCACAGCTTAAGGTTTCATCCTCAACTCCCCGCTCATATGTCCTGATCCTGAGTTCATTCTCGCCAGCAACCGAAACGAAGTTGACGTTTATTCCATGTGGGAACAGCTCGTGATACCTTATTTTCCTCGCAGGTGGAATTATGTCCATGTGGTCTATCTCATCAACAAATATCACCGCATGTGGCACACCGGAGTTCACTGCATACACTTCCATCGATCCTATTCTCTCTCCCCAGAAGAACTCCTTTTCAGTATTAACCGGAACATCTTCTGCCCTTTTCCTGACTCTCCCCATGTTCACCTTCACCAGAAACTTCTCCCCATTGCTCACCTCAAGCTCAAGCACTCCTGCCAAAGTTTCAACCTTCACGATGTCATTAGCATAGCCCTCATCCACAAGGTATCTGGTGAAGCATCTTATCCCATTTCCGCACATTTCAGCCTCACTTCCATCGCTGTTGAAGTATCTGAACCTCACATCAGCCTTCTCAGACCTCTGAACGAACAAAGCTCCATCTGCCCCGACACCAAACCTCCGGTGGCATACGGCCCTGACGAACTCTGGTTTCCTGTCTTCAGGGATTATTGTGCCGGAAAACTCATCCACCAGGACAAAATCATTTCCGTTACCATGCAGTTTCACGAACTTTATCTTGCTCACATATCACACCTCCAGACCTTTAATTCTCTCATAGATATCCCTTGCTACCGCTTTAGGCTCATCAGAGGTATAAATACTTCTCCCGACTATGATGTAATCCGCTCCAGCCTTAATCGTTTCCTCAACACTTCCACCCTGTGCTCCAACTCCTGGCGATAGAATTTTCATACTCCCTACTATCTTTCTCAGCTGTGCTACCCTCTCGGCTCTCGTTGCAGGAGCTATTATGCCATGACAGCCTATGTCCCTTGCAAGCATCGCTATTTCGTCTGAGAATTTTCTCAAGAATTCGCTCTCGCTTGAAAGCTCTGTAACAACATAAACTTCACCACCAAACTCATCGGATACATCAAGCACAGCTTTCAGTGTATCACTACCAGCCATCCCATGACATATAACCGCAAATGCTGAGTTCTCAAAGGCTTTTCTCGCAATCAGTGAACTGGTATAGGGTATGTCAGCAATCTTAAAATCAGCGATTACCGGCTTGATTTCGCTCAGCTCCCGGATTATCTCTATTCCAGCAGAGAGGACGAGTGGGTAATTAACCTTCAGGTAATCCACATACTCTGAAACCTCTCTGGCTAACCAGATCGCCCTATTTCTGTCCATAACATCCAGCGCCAGTATCAAACCCACCATATGCATCACACATACTTCTTATAGATGGTTGGAAAAAGCTCGGGATTTCCGGGGAGAGATAGGGCTGAATTGTACTCCTCCATGAAGTTGGGATCTGTGCTTAGATCGAAGTACGTGAAAACCCTGGCAATCCTCTCAACAATTTTTCGCTTTCTCTCAGATGTCATCGCCATGTATGCTCCAGCAAGCGATCCGTTTCCTATCTGCACAACCTCCGCGTTCGGGAATTCCGGGAATAAGCCTATTATTGTGGAATTTTCAATGTTGATATAATACCCAAAAGCCCCTGCTATGTAGAATTTCGTTATGTCATCCACACTCAGCCCGGCTTTTTTGAGCAAAACAGCTATTCCTGCACAAACCGCAGCTTTCGATTTGATAAGGGTATCAATATCATTCTGGGTCAGAAATATATCCTTACCAGTCGAGGTCTCCTCAGCATAGGCAACGATGAACTTTCCATCCTTCACCCTCTCATTATCCTGCAAACTACCAGTAAAATCAACTATTCCGTTCTTGAAAAGTTCAGCAAGCAAATCTATCAGCCCGCTACCGCAAATGCTTGCCGGCTTCGTGTTTCCTATTACGGTATATTCTAGATTCCCACCCTTGATCCTGACATGATCTATCGCACCTTCAACAGCCCTGCTCCCATGCTCGATCTCGTAGCCTTCAAATGCCGGGCCAGATGCCACAGAGGTTGAGATCAGCCATCCTTCGCTCCCAAGCACTATCTCACCGTTTGTTCCGAGATCCACCAGCAGGGATATATCTCCAGACTCGAGTATCGTTGATGCCAGAATGTCAGCAACTATATCTCCTCCAACATACTTCCCCACAGACGGAAAACCGAATACCATTGCGTTCGGATTTGAATTGATCCCTAGATTCTTCGCATAATCAACAAAAGCCTTCCTCTCGATTTTAGGGTTAGATGTTGTAAATAGATATTCAATGTCCTTTTTGAAAAAGAAGTGTGTCATCAGGGTGTTTCCGGCGATCACTATATCATAAATCCTCTTACTGCTTAGATTTCCCATTATTTCACCGATCAGCCTGTTTATCGTATCGATTATCGCCCTGTTAATCTTCTCAAGCCCATCCTTCCTGCTCCTGACGAACTCTACCCTTGAAAGCACCTCCTCTCCGTAAATTATCTGCCCGTTGTAGTCCGATCTGACATCCACTATGCTACCATCGCCCAGGTTGATTAAAGCACCAACTACAGTAGTCGTGCCAACATCAACCGCAAGCCCGAAGTTTTCATCCCTTGTATCCCCTTCCTCAACCGCAATTATTTCGTTGCCTCTCAAAACGATCGTAAAATCTCCTTCTTCAATTTCAGGGCTGAAATTAAGCCTGTAACCCTTTTTGGACACAACTTCTGGAAGGAAGGAGCCCTCATAAAACTCCTTTCTGATTGCAGGATTGAATTCCCTCTCACCAACCACAAATTCCGACAGAATTTGCTGTTTCTCGAGCCTCGACTCCACCGGGATGAAGACCTCGGCATCAGTCAGGAGCCTTGACTGACAGGCAAGGATTTGCTTACCAAGAAGCTTTAAAAACTTCTCATGAGCCTCCAGATTCTTCTCAACCTCTCCTTTATTAAGCACAACCCTGCACTTCCCACAACTCCCCTTCCCACCGCAAATGCTCCTTATACCCTCACCAGCTTCCTGTGCGGATTCGAGTATCGTAGAACCTTTCCTCACAGTAACCCTCTTTCCAGAGGGGAGAAATGTGACAGTAACATTGGCATTTTCTGTAACATCCATGAAATTGATTTTACAAAAAAGATATTTAGTAGTTTCTGGATTCTTAAAATAATGGAATTCGTTGTTGTGTATTCTCCAGAGATGAAGGAGTCAAATCTTGCAGTTTGTAGAAGGCTTTATGGGTTTGAGAAAGCCTTAAAAGAGCTCGGGATAGAGTATAAAGAGCCAGAAATTTTAGAGTTCGATGAGGAGTTGCTGTATCAGATACACTCAAGGGAAATGATAGATAAGTCGAAAAAATTTTTCGCATTCAAAGCTACCTTCAAATCCGCATGGTGTGTTTATACTGCCGTTAAGCTTCTCGATGAGTATGATCTGGCGATAGTCGCCACTGCTGGGACAGGGCATAATGCCATGAGAGATAGGTTCAGAGGATACTCGTTTATCAACGATGTCAATCTTGCTATAAGCATTATGAAAGATTCCATGCCCAGAATAGCCGTAATAGATACGGACATCCACCATGGAGATGGTGTTTTTGAATATGCTGCATACAACGACAACATCTCAATTTTTTGTTTCTGCAATAGAGAAGAATCACATGAATCGAAAATTTGCAGACATGTCAGCAAATTGGAAGATGAAATCGACTCAGTTTTTGAGGATGCTGGATCGCATGATGCTCTTATCTGGTATCTCGGACAGGATGCTTTTGAGGAACTTCACGAACAGAGCTTCGATGAAAAATGTTTGGAGAGGATAGCCAGAAAGATCAGAGAGCTTGGAACCAAAACCAGAATTAAAACCCTGATAATTCTGTCAGGAGGAGTTGATTCGGAGGTTACAGAGAGAATATCGAAAAAAATTTTTTCGGTTCTCATCTGATGAGAGGATTTGGGAAACTATATAAATTCATTGTACTTAAACACATGACCCAGCTGAGAAGGGGTGGTAGTTCTGACAGGTGAGATGATACTCGAATTCCTCGAAACCCTTGAGAATCACATAAGGGAACTGAGAACATCCATAGACATGGAGAGCGTTGGTAAACTTATCGAGTCTATAGTGAGTTCAAGGAGCATATTCATCATGGGTGCTGGCAGAAGCGGTTTTGTCGCTAAATCCTTTGCTATGCGACTCATGCACCTCGGCTACAATGTTTATGTGGTTGGAGAAACAACCACACCAAAAATAAAGAAAGATGATCTGCTCATAACGATTTCAGGTTCTGGCGAGACAAGCTCTGTTGTGAACATCACCATGAAAGCCAAATCCATGGTGGGTTCAAAGATAGCTGTGATAACCAGCTCACCGAACTCGAGTCTGGCTAAGATGAGCGACGTTGTCGTGGTGATCAAGGGGAAGGTTAAGACAGAAAAGGATGACAGAATATCCAAGCTTGCTCCTCTCGGAACGATGTTCGAGCTGACATCAATGATATTCCTCGATGCACTTGTAGCAGAGCTTTTAAACATTAAAGGTCTGACTGAAGATAACTTAAAAGAAAAGCATGCGATACTGGAGTGACCTTAAGGTGGTTTTATGGAGGATGTTAAAGAGCTTCTGAGGAAGTTGAGCAATGCCCATGGCGTTAGCGGGTTCGAAGATGATGTCAGAGAAGTCGTGAAGGCTGAGCTTGAAGACCATGTCGATGAAATCAGAATAGACTCGATGGGCAACATCATATGTGTAAAGAATGGCAACGAATTTACCGAAATGATAGCGAGTCATATCGATGAGATTGGTTTCATAGTCAAGTACATCGATGACAGGGGCTACATCAGGTTCGCAGCACTGGGTGGATGGTTCGATCAAACTGCCCTCAACCAGAGAGTTGTTCTTCATGGAAGCAAGGGAAATGTTTACGGAGTTATTGGATGCAAGCCCCCTCATCTGATGAGGGACGATGAAAGGAAGAAGGTAATCCAGATCAAGGACATGTTCATTGATGTTGGAGCTGGCTCAAAGGAAGAGGTTCAGGAGCTGGGAATAGACATAGGTACACCCATAACCATAGATAGGGAATTCAGAGAGCTTGGGAACAACAAGGTTACCGGCAAGGCTTTCGACAACAGAGCAGGAACGGCCGTGATGATAGAGGCCCTGAAAAACACGGAAAGCAAGGCAACGATATTTGCCGTTGGAACGGTTCAGGAGGAGGTTGGATTGAAGGGTGCGAGGATTTCAGCCTTCGCAATAGAGCCAGATGTTGCCATCGCAACGGATGTATGCGTTGCAGTGGATTTCCCGGGGACAGAATCAGCATACATGGATGTCAAGCTCGGCAACGGTCCAGCGATTACGGTTGTGGATGCGAGTGGAAGGGGATTGATAGCCTCAAAAAGAGTTATCGAGTGGCTGAAGGGTACAGCGGAAAGGTATGAGATTCCATACCAGATGGAGGTTGCAGAAGGTGGAACCACAGATGCAACTGCAATACATCTGACCAAATCCGGAATTCCGACAGGAGTTGTTAGCGTTCCAGCGAGGTATATACACTCCCCGGTTGAGGTTATAGATGTAAACGATGTTGTGAATTCAGCAAAGCTCGTTGCGAGATCGCTTGAAACTGCCGAAGAGTATTTCAGAAGCAAATAATTTTTTCGTCAATACTCGCAACAACCTTGCAATACTTTTTTAACATCTATTACTAACTCTCAGCAATGAGATTTGAGATTCTGCACAAAGATGCAATGGGGAGAATAGGGAGGCTGAAGACTCCATCAGGAGTTGTTGAAACTCCAGCTCTGATGCCTGTGATAAATCCAAACATAGACTTTATCCCAGTTAAGGACTTGAAGAGAATAGGTGCTGAGATTGTAATCACGAACTCATACATAATTTACAGAAGTCGGGATTTGAGGGAGGTTGCCGAAAGTAAGGGAGTTCACAGGCTCATAAACAGCGATTTGCCCGTGATGACTGACAGCGGGAGTTATCAGCTGATGGTATATGGGGATGTCGAGGTTGACAACAGAACGATCATTGAATTTCAGAACAGGATAAAATCAGACATAGTTGTCCCGCTTGACATACCCTCCCTGCCAGATATCGACAGGGAGAAAGCTGAAAGAGACCTTGAAATAACCTTAAAGAGAGAGAAAGAAGCCATAGATCTGCATTCGGAGATTGGAGATGATAGACTGATTTCCGCACCCATTCAGGGCTCAACCTATTTGGATTTGAGAAGAAAGAGCGCTGAAGAGTGTTCAAAGCTGAATGCCGATTTTTATCCCATTGGAGGAGTTGTTCCCCTGCTCGACGCGTACAGGTTTCAGGATGTTGTCAGGATAATTCTGGAAGTTAAGTCCGCGCTCCCCCCTTCAGCCCCTGTCCACCTGTTTGGAGCAGGGCATCCGATGGTGTTCGCGATGGCTGTTGCCCTTGGCTGTGACTTCTTTGATTCCGCAGCGTATGCACTGTATGCAAAGGATGGAAGGTATCTTACGGTAAATGGCACTAAAAAGCTTGAGGAGCTTCAGTACTTCCCGTGCAAATGCCCTGTGTGCAGTGATTATACCCCCAGAGAGGTCAAAAGTATGGAAAAAAGAGACAGAGAGATTCTGCTCGGGAAGCACAACCTGTATGTCTGTTTTGAGGAGATCAACACGATAAAGCAGGCGATAAGGGAGAACAACCTGTTCGAGCTTGTTGAGACAAGAGTGAGGTCCCATCCATATTTGCTATCTGGATGGAGGGTTGTAAGAGACTATATCGACCTGATGGAAAAGTACGATCCGGTATCGAAACAGGGATTCTTCTATACAGGGATAGAAAGCATCTACAGACCAGCAGTTGTTAGGCATGAAAGGAGGATTATGAATATCGAAATCGACAAGAAAGAGGTATTAATATCATCTGATAAAAACGAAAGGGCTGATTTTTATCTTGTTCCAGTCTTCGGTCTCTCGTTCGCTGAGAACTACCCCTCCGGGCATGCTGAATTTCCGGATGAGGAGTATATCGAGGACGAGGCCATAGTCAAGGCCCTTGACATTCTGTACAGGTTTGCAGAGCAGAACAGGGATGTAAAATTCAGGCTGAATGTGTCGGATAGATGGAAAGAGGTTATGAAATCCCGTAACCCGCCTGAAAACATAATTCTGCTGGAATGAGGTGAATCATGAAAGCCACCTGCTCTTTAATAAAGCGAGACGGATGGGCGAGAATAGCGGAATTCGATTTCAACGGAGAAAAATTCCAGACTCCATTCGTGATTGACATCGAGAACCCCCCTGAGTTTATAGATGAAATCATAAACCTAGTCCCATACAGCATTAAAGAACTCGATCCCCAAGCTTTTGAGAAATTTTTTGTGGAGAAGGAGTTTCTCATAGCTTCTGGTCTGACCGCTGTTCCACCTTCAAAGGTTGTTGAGCTGCTGATCGAAATCAGACAGAAAAGCTTAACAAAGCCGATGATAGCCACAGCAATCGCCACCCCTCAGAACATCCCCCTGCTCTGCTATTTCGGAGTTGACTTCTTCGACAACGCTATGGCAATAGCTTCAGCCCACAAAGGGCTTTACTTTCATGAAAGAGTCCTGAACTTCGATTCACTGGATGAGCTTCCATGCAGCTGCGAGGCTTGTAGAAATCTCGAGGGCTTAGAGCTTTTGAAGAGGCACAACACGATAAAGCTTGAGGAGCAGGCTCTGCTCGTGAGACAGCTGATTAGAAACGAGAGCCTGAGGAACCATGTTGAGGTTAAGGCTAAAACCCAACCCGAGCTAACAGTTATGCTCAGAATTGCCGATAGGAACTACGATTTCTTCGAGAAAATGCATTCGAGGTTCAAGAAGAGCATCGTTTACCCGACAACAACCGAATCGTTCACCAGGATGGAGGTATCATACTTCCTCCAAAGAATCAAGGAGGTTTATGAGCCAGAAACAAAGGTAGCTCTGCTTCTTCCATGCACGGCTAAAAAGCCGTACTCCCTGTCCAGAACCCATAAAACCATATTGAGCCATTTAGGGAATCTCATAAAAAGAGTTGACGAGATCATCATCTCCTCTCCCCTCGTTCTGCCGAGGGAATTTGAGCTATGCTATCCAGCAATGAACTATGACACCCCCGTTACAGGACACTGGAGTGGAGAGGAGATAGAGTTCGTGGCTGAGCATCTATCCAGCTTAATCGACTCATTCGATTACATCATAGCCCATGTAGAGGGTGGTTATAAGGAGGTCGTGAGAGAAGCTCTGGATGCTACCGGGAAGGACGCCAGTTTCACAGCCGAAAATGGAGTAACATCCAAGAAATCAATGGAAAGGCTTAAAGAAGAGCTTAAAAATGTTGAAGATTGCAGAAAAGACAGGTATCGCTCTCTCTTCGAGCACATGTTCAGATATCAGTTCGATCTGGATCTCAAATCGCTTACCAAATTCAGCATGAACTTCAAAGGGAGATATCCCAATATTTTCGCCACTATAAACAGGGAGAACGCTCTGAGAGTGGATACCGTTTACGGCATGCTCGATGTGTACCTTCCCATGGCAGAGAAGATCAGCACATACAATGTCGAGATTGCAGATTTCGAACCCAAGGGAACGATCTTCTCCGCTGGGATAGAGTGGGCGGATGAGAAAATACGGCCAAACGATGTCGTGATTTTCAGGAACAGCGAATTTATTGGGGTTGGCAGGGCATTGATGTCCGGGAGAGAGATGATGGAGAGTAATAAAGGTTATGCTGTGAGTGTGAAAAGAAAAACAAGAATACAGTCAGATTAATCGAAAAGCTTTGATAGATCCTCCAGAACATAATCCGGCTTCACACCATACTTTTTGATCATATTCTCGAGGTTATCTCTGGTTGTTACTCCAGACAGCACGAGCAGGGTCTCAGCATTTATGCTCTTTCCAGCTATGACATCCACATCTATCTGATCCCCCACGACGACGACATCTTTGGCTTCAAGGCCTAGATACTCGAGAGCCTTGAGCATTATAACCTTTTCAGGCTTTCCACATATACAATCCGGCATCCTGCCGGTCATCCAGTAAAGCGCCCCTATGATCATGCCCGTTCCGGGAATCGGGCCATCCTCTGATGGAAATATCCTGTCGGGATTGGTTGCTATGTAAGGCTTTTTGCTCAGGCACATCCGGAGAGCTTTGGTTATCAGCTCGAAGTTTATCTCCCTGTTGGATCCAACCACCAGCATCTCAGCTTCCTCATAATCAACAATCTCATGTCCTGCAAGCTCAAGCTCCTCTATCAGCCCGATCTCTCCAGTTGTGAAAATCCTCATTTTTCCATAGTTCTCTTTGATATACTGAGCTGTAGCATAGGTCGTGAGAATCATCTGATCTTCATCAACCTCCAAACCATAATCCCTGAACCTCCGGGTATAGATTCTCCTGCTTCTCGTTGAGTTGTTGGAAACGAAAACAACTTTCTTTTCCATCTCGATGAGCTTTTTCACCGCAGAAATTGCTGGCTTGATGGGTTTTTTACCTCTGCCAATAACGCCATCAACATCGAGTATGAAGCCCTTTTTGCTGAGGAGTGGATGCATAGGCGGTTTAATTCTTCAAGCAATAAATAGGTTATCAACTTGGAGTGGAACTAGAATAATTTGGCAAATATTTAAAGAAAAAAATCAGGTCCTGTAACTCTTCGGCATTCCCAGAAGATACTCTCCAATGTATGCAAGAGCCATCTGCTGGGTTACAGGAGCCAGCCGGATGAGGTTTATTTCCCTCCACCATCTCTCGACATCATATTCCTTAGCATATCCGTAGCCACCAAAGCACTGCATCGCCCAGTAAACCGCCTTGAGTCCAGCTTCAACAGCAACAACCTTGGCCATATTCGCGTACTTGCCCACCTCCCTGTACGGTGCGTTTTTATCGAAGAGAGTTGAAGCTTTGAAGTTCATCAGCCTCGCGGTCTCAAGGGTTGCATAGGCCTCAGCTAACGGGAACTGCAGTCCCTGATAGCTGCCTACAGGATCGACAAAGACCTTTCTCTGCTTGCTGTATTCAACAGCCTTCTTGATTGCGGCCTTCGCTATGCCTATGGCTGCGGTTGTGAAGCACATCCTCTCAGGATTCAATGTGTCGAGCAGGTTATACCAGCCACCATCCAGTGGAGGGACCAGAGCGCTTTCAGGAAGTCTCAGGTTGTTTATGCTCACCTCACATGTTTTAGAATAGTTTATTCCGTGCTTGGGTATTGGATTAACTTTAACTGCAGGATCTGGCAGATCTGCCAGGAAAAGCGTAATACCATGTGTTTTCTTCTCCGCTTTCTCCCTTGGAGTCGTTCTGGCCACTATCAGCATTCCTTTGGCTCTATCAGCACCGCTGATGAATATCTTGTTTCCATTTATCACCCATTCGTCTCCATCCTTCTCAGCTCTGGTTTTTATGCTCAATGTATTCGTTCCGGCATCCGGCTCTGTCAGAGCCATGCAGAACTCAAGCTCACCTTTCGCTATTCCCGGTAGATACTTCTCCTTCTGCTCTTCAGTTCCATGCCTGACTATGGTCATCCCGCCGAAAACCTCTGTCAAAACGAGATACCAGTTACCGGCCATTCCACAGCCATTTGCACATAACTCTTCAATTGCTATGAGCAGCTCTGTCATCCCCATTCCCGCGCCACCGTACTCCTCCGGAATGACTATCCCAGTAAACCCGGCATCGCTCAAAGCTTTCCAGAACTCCTCTGCGAACTCACCCTTTTCGTCCTTCTCCCTCCAGTACTCTGGAGGGAAGTCCTTTGCTATATCCCTTGCTGAACTTGCAATCATCTTCTGCTCTTCGTTAAATTCAAATTCCATAACATCACCTCATGATTTAACATTATAAAAATTTGTTAAAAAAATTTATGAGGGTTTGAAATAGAGAATATCAGTAATCATTCCCTCCCTTTCCGATTTGTCCTTGAGCACGGGCTTAACCTTCATTCCGATGTAAACATCCTCTGGCTTGACCTCTCCAAGCAGGTGGATCAAGCAGCCGTCTGTGCCGTCCATGTCGATTATTGCGTATATTTCCGGCTCCTCCATTGGGTTCTCATCTCCATCCAGCCTTGCAACTGTGAATGCTCTAACATATCCCTCCCCGCTGATCTCAACGAACTCCGTGTCACTGAAATCGTACTCGCAGTATATTCTTGGCGGGAAGAATGTCCTTCCACACTTCTTGCACTTGCTTGCGATGAATTTATCCTCTTTCAGCTTCTTGAAGAATTCATCTCCAGCTTTTCCACTCGTGTAGATCCAGTAGAGTTCTATCTTTCCTTCCCATTCCCTAAGCTCTTTCGGATTAACAATTTTCTCGATCATGATCATCCCTCCATCGGTTTCCAGTATTTGATATCGGTAACCGATCCCTCTCTCTCCTCCTCTGGTTTCCAGACGGCTTTGACCTTCATTCCGATGTAAACATCCTCTGGCTTGACCTCTCCAAGAATGTGCATGATTCCCATGTTCGGTGAGGCTCCATCTATAGCGATCACAGCAACAATAATCGGCTCTGGAAGTGGTTTCGCATCGGGATCAATGTACGAGATTGAGAAGGTCTGTACCGTGCCTGTATCCTTAACATAAACCCACTCATCAATGGGCTTGTAGCAGAGCTCGCAGAACATCCTTGGCGGGAACATTATTCTGTGGCACTTGTTGCATTTAACGGCTATCAGCTTCCCTTTCTTCAACTCGTTCAGGAATTTGCTGATCGCCTGTCCTGCTGTCCAGGCATATCTTATATCCGGATGATCCTCAACATATGTGACCTTCTTTTCCTTGAGATCAGCATCAGATATCGGTGTTCCCTCAGCATATGGAGGGCATGAAATATCCTTCTTACCTACAGCCATTATATCACCTCTTGTTGGACATAACCATAACAGTTCCGACCTGCATCAGGTCTCCCCACGCCTGACAGACACCATTCGTCACTTCCTTAGCCACCTGTCTCTTTCCTGCCCTGTAGGCGAGCTGCCAGTAAAGTTCGCATGCCTTAACACCCATGGTTGCCGCTATCGGGTTTCCAACTCCGAGCAAACCACCAGATGGACAGGTTGGCAGATCTCCATCTCTTGCAGTTACACCCTCTCTCGTGAGAATTGGAGCCTCTCCCTTCTTTGCCAGTCCGAGCCCTTCCATGTGGTGCAGTTCCTTGTAGTCGAAGGGATCATATGGCTCGGCAACATCTATCTCCTTTCGCGGATCGGTTATGTGAGCCATCCTGTATGCCATCTTTGCAGCTTCAGCAACATACCTCGGGAAGTAGAGGTCTCTGTTCGTCCACATTGTTGTATCTAGAGCCCATCCAACTCCGGTAACCCATACGGGGTTATCTGTGAGCTGTCTCGCTATGTGGGGGGCAACCATTATCAGAGCCGCTGCACCATCACTTGGTGGAGAAACATCCAGTCTCCTCACAGGCAGAGCCATAGGCTCGCTGTTGAGCACATCCTCAACCGTGATTTTCTCGGCAACCTGAGCGCATGGATGATCGAGAGCGTTTGCCTTGTTCTTTACAGACACGAGGGCAATATCTTCATGCTTTATGTTGTGAACATGCATGTATCTCCTCATTTCCAGCGCAAAGATCCAGATCAGGTTCGGGTTCAGCGGGCGGTCAAGAATCGGATCCCAGATGTACTTGAAACCTGACTGCGGATGTGGATGGCATGAGGACATCTTTTCCTCGCAGACAACAAGACAGACATCGGCCAAACCACTTGCAACATGCCAGTAACCGGCTATCGGAGCGAAAACTCCAGTTCCTCCTCCAACGAACACCCTCATGTATGGCCTATCACTCCCACCAGAGCCGTCGAGCAGGTACTCTCCCTTCATGTGCAGGCCATCGAATGTATCAGGGGCTGAACCCATGACAACCATCTCAATATCTCCAATCTCAAGGCCTGCCTCTTCCAGAGCCTGCTTGACAGCAAGATAGGATAGCTCCTTACCGGTCTCGTTAAGCCTCCTTTTCCATGTTGTCATTCCAGCCCCAACGATCGCAACATCCTGCTTCTTGTGAAACTTCAAACCGCTAATCCTCTCAACTTCCATAATATCACACTCCGAAAACTGCTACAGCACCACTTGCGGTTGGGATATACCTCCAGGCCTGAGCCACACCAACCTCAACATCGCTGAGCTGTCTTTTGCCAGCAAGTCCTCTGAGCTGCAGAACCACCTCAAGAGCTTTTTGCCCACCAGTTGCCTCAAGCAGGTTGCCAATTCCGAGATTTCCTCCTGAGATATTTACCGGCAGAGCTCCATCCCTTGCAAAGTATCCCTCCTGCATCAGTGTGGCTGTCTCGTACCTCTTCGATAGCTGCAGGGCTTCGAGGTGCTGCAACTCCTTAAACGCAAATCTGTCATCGACCTCAGCAAAATCGATCTCCTTTGCGGGGTTCGTTATTCCGGCAAGCTTGTAAGCCATCTTCGCAGATTTGTATGCGTAGTATGCGTTGAAGCTCATCGTGTCGAAGTTGCTTGTCTCACTCCACCAACCAACACCTTTAACCCATACTGGATCCTCAGCCTCTTTGGCGATTTTATCACTCGCAAGGACAAAAACTATCGCTCCATCTGCCCTCTGGGCGATCTCGATCTTCCTCATCGGATCGAACACCATCGGACTGTTCAGAACATCCTCAACCGTTACCTTAGCACCGTAAGGTGCTGAGTCGTTAAGCAGGGCGTTGTTCTTGTTCTTGACAACAACTTCTGCAATCTGCTCCTCGGTTATGCAGCACTCATTAACATACTGAGCCATTTCAAGTGCTGCGAAGTAGTACGGATGTGCCTTTCCGACATTTCTGAGCCATATAGGATCCATTGCAAACTTGATAACATTCCCGAATGTCAGGATGTCACTTGCCTTGCTGTGGGCTTCGACAACAGCCACATCTGCCAGTCCGCTCTCGATGTGCATGTAGGCTGTTGCGATTCCGTAAAGGAAGTCACCACATATCGTGCATGTTGGTTTCACAACTGCTCCAAGCTGATCTGGAACGAACTCGTCAAAGATTGCGAATCCTTCGTAAATGTCCTCAGCACAGGTTATAAAGCTATCGACATCCTTTCTTGGATTTATTCCAGCATCCGCGTAAGCCCTCGTTGCCGCTTCGTACATAATCTCTTTCCAGCTGAGATCTGGTGTGTTTGCATTAAAGCCATAATAGCCAACACCAATTACTGCTACACCCATTCGATCACCTCTTGAACAGGACGAACTTTGAATTGAAACTATTTAAAATTTCCTTTTTTAATCGTTCAAATTAGAAAGGGAAAGGTTAAAGAGAGTTATACTATAAAAGGTTGGATTTTGTATATTATTTCACCCAAAAAATAATTATAATTTGAAAAATTAGCTAAAGTTGGCCAAGATTAGATATCTAGCTTTATCTTTCTACCCTTGGAGATAATCAAACCATACGGATCAATGTCTTCTCTGAGAGTCTTGAGTTCAAGCTCGGTCGGTGGCTCAAGCTCGACAACCTTCTCGGCCACCAAAGGTTCAATGTTCATCTCGTCCAGCACCTCATCTACAGTTAACCCTTTCATAACCCCAATGAGCTTCAGCTCCTTAGTTTTCTCATCAAAGCCGAACATTCCCATTGAGGTTATGACCCTGTAGGGCCCCGTCTCAGCAGGCAGACCAACCTCATCTCTTGATTTGCCATCGATCATATAGCCTGGGGAGGTTATGAAATCACACCTCTCCACAAAACGCCTTTTTTCATGAGCCATGACTATTATCGTCTTCCAGCAATAGCTCGCAACCTCATTTCCGCCACCACTTCCCGGAAATCTGACCTTTGGTTTTTCATAATCATCTCCGATCATCGTCGAGTTTATGTTACCGTACCTGTCTATCTGAGCCGCTCCAAGCATTCCATAGTCGATGTAGCCAGCCTGAGCGTAGCTGAAAGCCAGATTCATGCTGCACCACTGCAGGCTGCGATAGGTGTTTGAAGGGCCACCCATTGTTCCCCTCAGGAAAGGTGTTCTGCTCAACGGCCCTATAGCCCCAAACTCGAAAACCTGAACTATGTTGGGCGTGTAAAGCTTTTCAGCCAGTATCGCAACAACCTGTGGGATTCCCCAGCCGACGAATATTGTCTTGTTATCCTCAAGCAGCCTCGCAGCATTACATATCATGAATTCAGTATCCGTAAACTCAATCTCAGCCATGATATCACCTATTCACCTATAACCCTCAAGAATCTGAGATTTCTGAATCAGCTCTCTGAGCCTCTTCACACCAACCTTCTTTTCCAGAAACTCGTCGTGACTTTCAACGCTGTATATGTACTCCTCAAGATACTTCTGCATCTCCTCATCGGTTCTTATGGATGTTAGCTTAAGATAGTGTTCAGAATCCATCTCGTAGTACCCCTGAGTTCCTCCAGGGTATGCTCCGAACGGGGCATGAACGACGGCATCAACGCAGTAATACGGGATGGTCGTCCAGTTAGGATGCTCCCTGAATTCTATCGTCTCAACTATCCTTTCTGCAGAGATTATAACCCGCTTGGATGCCATGGCTGTTTCCAGTGTTGCCACAGTTGGCCCATAGACCCTCGCATTCCCGTACACATCCGCCTCCTGAACATGAATCACAGACACATCCGGATTCAAGGCTGGCATCAGAGCTACAGGCTTTCCGCTGAATGGGTCCTTAACAACAATGGCTCCAGAGTGCTTCAATGTATCTGTTCCCAGCAGATCTCTTGCGGGTATGAAGGGTATTCCCATCGCTCCCGCAACCAGTCTGTAGGTAACACTTCCATTGCTCCAGTCGTAAACTTTCACAGCCCCTTCCTGAACCTTTTTGGCTATGTACGGCCCGAATCCGAGAAATCCAACATCTATCTTGTCCACACATCCTGCCCCAGCAAGCAAAACAGATTCAAGCAGTGTAAATTTGGCAAGAATCCACAAATTTTTCTTTCTCTGACGAATAATCTCCCTTATCAGACTCTGAGGGCCTCTTGTTAATGAGGAAAAATCGTATGCGAGATAGTCCCCATCCTTCACGAATTTCTTCACCGCCTCTTTTTCATCCATCAGCTTATCCTCAAAAGCCCTATTTTTCTTATCCCTGACAAATTTCCTGAACTCATCAGGTGGGATGAAGTGTATGTCTGCTTCACCCATATCCAGAATTTCTATATTTGCCATGCCCAATTTTGGGTTTTTCTAACACTTAAAAATTATGATTTTTAACCATCTTAAAACCGTTTTTGCGTGAAAAGAGTTAAAACAGATTACGGAGTATTGAAAATTTTCAAGATTATAATGATAATATATGAAAAATTAAAAAAATCAGATCTCAAACCTGATTCCTGCACCAATCGGTATGTACTTGGATGGATCTCTCCTTACTATCTCACCAGCTACTCCAAACCCGGAGCAATGGGTTGGGGCTATGAGCTTAGCTACCATCAACTCCTCTGCCGTTTTCTGAATTCTTTCTCTATCAGCAAAGATGAGATGGAACCCGCCAGCGACCATGAACGGGCTCTCTCCGCTCAACTCCATCCCTCTCTTAACCGTGTTCACAACTCCAGAGTGAGCGCATCCTGTAATGATCGATAAGCCCTTCTTCGTTTTTATGAAGACTGCCATATCATCATCCATTCGGTCATTAACGAACCTGCCATCCTCGAGGCTGAAAGTCTCCGGACTCTTCTCGAAATCTGTAACCCTTGGGATCTCACCGCTTATCACAACGCCGGGAGCTATCTTCAATGGGTCTCTGATCATGTATATCCTCGCCTTCTCCCTGATCAGGCTTTCAGGGAATGGTAGAGAGCCATCAACAAACCTCCCTCTCACCCAGAGAAAGCTCGGCTTGAAGAGGTTTGGGTGTGCTATAATCGGTGCATTTGTTTTATCCAGAACTTTGAGCAAACCACCTGTGTGATCGAAATGTCTGTGGCTGAGCACGATGTAGTTCACCTCATCCCAGCAGAGAGAGAACTGTTCCCAGTTATGCTCTATTGCATAGCCAGCACCAGTATCAAGCAGAACTCCAATCTCCTCATCACCATAAATCTTCAGGAAGGCTGAAAATCCATACTCAGCTATAAACTTCCCGGGTTTCGGAACGAAGTTGTCTGCGAGAATGAAGACTTCAGCTTTTTTTACCTCACCAAACTCATCTATCATGACCTTAAATTTTAATTCAAAAAAGATAAAGTTTACTGAGTTTAGATCGGGTTGGAAGATAAAAATATAAATTTATCTTCCATCAGTATATCCTCAAAATTCCTTATTATTCATACGAATGATTATAAAATGATTAATAATCCTAAGAAAATAATAAATAGAATTAAGCGAAATTTCAAAGGAGCTATGAAGCTGGATTCAATTGAGTTCAAAGAGTTCACAGCCAGAGACAAGATTAAAGAGCCTTTCACGATCAGGAAGTATATACATGAGGAGGACAGAGAAAAACTCATTCAGATGTACGAGAACTTTGATCCCTCGCTCAGGTGCCTCGGGTTGCCTCCGATAACGAGGGTTGCAATAGAAAACTGGATAGACTATCTGGCAAAAAACGGTTTTGCTCTCGTTGCTGAAAAAGATGGGAGGATTATCGGTCATGTTGTTATTGTACCTACCGAAGATGGCAAAAAAGCAGATATAACGATCTTCATCCACCAGGATTTCCAGAACAGGGGTGTTGGACAGATTCTGATGAAAACGATGATAGATCTCTGCAGAAAAATTGGCTTTGATGGGATAATGCTTGTCACAGAAAGAACAAACGCAAGAGCGATCCATGTTTACAAGAAGCTCGGTTTTGAGGTTGTCAGCCCATACATCGAATACGACATGTATCTCGATCTAAAAAAGTCTGAAGGGACTGAAAAGCCTGAGGAATCCAAGGAAGAAAAAGTGGTTATCTCTCCAGCCTGAGCACCTCTTTGGCGTGAGCCCTCATTATATCAGATCTCGTTATCAGCCCAACGAGCTTTGAGTCATCCCTTGAAAGCACTGGAAGTCTGCCAATGTTTCTCGAAGCTAACTTCTTTAATGCATCTTCAAGCGTCTCATCCGGGTAAGTTGCGATTATATCTTTTGTCATCACATCAGCTACAGTCTTAACATTCCTTTCCTCAAACGGCACCCTTTCAACATCCTCAAATGTTATGATTCCAACAATTTTTCCATTCTCCATTACCGGATAACCCATATGCCCCGTTTCTTCAATCATTTTCATAACCTCAATCAACTTCATTTCAGGAGTTACAGTCACGACCTTCTCAGCCGGAACCATCGCATCTCCAACCTTTACATTCTCAAGAACATCTATTACCATCTCTGCCCGATGTACCGGACTGTCAACCCTCGTTGGAACCTGCTCACTATAGATTGAGTTGTCTCCGGTTATTTTGTATGCAAGGATTGATGAGATCATCAAAGCTGGTAAAAGATTGTAACCACCCGTCATTTCGAGTACCATTATTATCGAAGCTATTGGGGTCTTGGCTACTGCAGAAACGAAAGATGCCATTCCTACAAGCACGAAAAATGCTGGTTCTTCTACAACCCCAAATGACTGGAAAGCATAACCAACAAAAGCACCGATCATACCGCCTATGACAACTGATGGTGCAAAAACTCCACCACTACCTCCTGAGCCTATGGTGAAGGACGTAGCCAGTATTTTTGCAAATATGAAGATGAATATGAACAGCAAAGTTAAGTTTCCGTAAATGCTTAGGATTTTGCCATCGATTGCGAGCTGCACTATACCATAACCCATTCCCATTGCTTCAGGGATGTAGATTGCTATAAGTCCAGTAAGTAATCCACCTATCATAGGTTTAAAGTAGTTAGGAATTCTAACTTTTTTGAAGTATTCGTGGGTTGTGTAGAACGCCTTAATGTAGATCAACCCAATAATCCCAGCGAAAACAGCTATTACAAGACAGATTAAGAGGTCAGCAGGAGAGTTTATTCTGACCGCAGGAGTTGAGAATATCCTCAGCGTTCCGAAATGGATTTGGTTTGTAAATCCCAGAAGTAGGTTGTAAACAGTATACGCTACTATGGAAGATGTGAAGCTTGGCACAAGAGCTTCAACCTCATAATCCCTTCTGTAGAGAACCTCTATTCCGAAAAGGGCTCCACCCATTGGAGACTGGAATATGCTGCCAATACCACCCGAGACACCACACAGCAGCAATATCCTTCTATCTCTGTCTGAGAGGTTCAGCAAGTTTCCAAGAAAAGAACCAAAGCCTGCACCAATCTGAGCTATAGGACCTTCTCTCCCCGCACTGCCTCCTGAACCAATGGTTATGGCTGAAGCTATGGTTTTGACTATCGGCACCCTCCCCCTCACATTCCCCTTAAGCCTGTGAAAAGCCTTTATGACTGCATCAGTACCGTGTCCCTCTGCTTCAGGGGCGAATCTGTAGACAATAAAGCCACTGATTAACCCACCAATAGCGGGTATTAAAAATATAGGCAATTTCGGGAGTTTGAAAGCAAACTTCGTTATCTCGATATCTCCTCCCGCTGGATACGGGTTGTATCCACCCAGCCCCTGAATAAAGAACTTTGTTGAAATCTCAAGCAATGTATAGAAGACAAAAGCACCTATTCCAGAAATAACACCAACAATTATTGCCAACAATATCAGTTTTCTCGTCTTCAATGGTTTTCTCTGAGTCACTTTATTTCGAAATGATGCTTAGAAAAATAAACTTTTCTCATTAGTCAAACCAACTCGACTTTAATTTTAAGGACATCCATTTTTCCAGCCCCGCATACTGTAATAGTCTCCAAGCATTTTCATTACATGATCATAATCCACTGTCTCATTTGTTAGGTAATCCCTCCAGACCTTTTTTCCAACCCACGTCTGAAGTGGTGTGAAGAACTTTTTAGGTGGTAAATCGTCTTTGTAAGTGTATCCTTCACTACAGTTCAGCTTTCTTGCAACACCAAATGCTTCTGCAGATGCTTTGATCATTTCCTCGTTTGAGAGGTTGAAACCTGTTGCATAGTTGAACATATCTCTCACAGTGTCTATATTCAGGCTTCTTGCTATGCTCTCTCTCCTGCACAATCCCATTCCATTAAGTAGCCAGAGCCAGTTTTCAGCAGAGATCGTATAGAGGGCTGAATTGAAACCATTGCGAAATGTTGCTTCAATCAACTCATCACTTGCTCCGATAGACCTCATGTATCTTATGATACTCTCCTTCTTCCTTCCGGGAATGACTGTGATCGTTACCGGACCTTCCTGAGCTCCTCTTGGATTTGTCAGCAAGCCAAAAGCTTCGCTTCCAAAAGATATACGAGGATCAAAAATGGGTTCAATTCCCTTTATGAAATAATCCTCGAATTCACAAAGTCCTTTGAGTCCTTTAATACCCTTTCCAATGTACTCACCTATACCTTCTCGATTTGCGACAAGCTTAAGGTACTTCATAACGCATTCAGCACTCCTTTCAATATCGATATCAGTTTTTCCAGATTCTTTAAGTGTTGCAAGTATATCAAAAAGCTCTGCGAAAGTCATGGCATCGATGCCCATTCTGTTTGCCAAATCATGACATAAAACCGCCTTTTCAGCACTTTCCACACCACACTTCACACCAAATTCATATGCAACTCCAAGATACAGAGATGCAAGGCTCTCGACTTTTTTCCCATCAACTTCTACTTCGAGAACAGACTTACATCGTGCTGGACATCCTACGCACCCTGTACTTCTTTTCTTTATCCGTTCTTTATACTTCTCAACTCCAAATTCCTTTAGAGTGTCTGCATCTACCACTTCACTCTTCATTCTCCTTGTGAGATATCCAAGTTTTGCCCATGCATCCCATGCAGACATTATGCCGATATCGGAATAGATTTTTGTAACCTTGTCAGATTTGACCTTATTCTTGAACTCTCTAACAACTCTACTAAATTCATCTGGTTTTGCAATCTTTGCATCTTTACTTCCTCTAACTCTGATTGCTTTCACATTTTTTGAACCTAGAACAGCTCCAAGCCCGCCCTTGCCGATGTGGTGTATGGCATCTATCAGAGCGAGAGCAATTGGCACCCTATTTTCTCCAGCCTTACCGATTGCAAGAACGCTGTTCGAGTTAAGAAGTTTCGTTGTCTCAACGATATCTTTCCCCCAGAAATTCGCCTTATTTATCTCGATTTTACTGTTTATATCAATCCACACAGGATGTTTAGCTTTTCCCTTCAAGATAACCATGTCGTAACCAGCCCTTTTCATATTTCTCGCAAATGCACCACCTCCAACTGCTGGGCCGTAGGTGTTGTTCAGCGGGTTCTTTGTTACAGCTATCGTTTTAGTAGCTCCGGGAATTCCAGTATTGGTTAAAATCCCCGCAGATAAAATTACAAAATTTTCGGGACTTAGCGGATCGTATCTTCCAGCAAGTTTTTCAGCAAATTCATAGGCGATGCCAATTATCCCAGCATGCTTCTCGTAAACATGATCATCGATTTCTATTTCTTCATACTTCATATCACTGAGGTTTATTTCAAGTGCTTTACCAGTAAAGCTCATAAAAAATCATTAATTAATAGGAATAAATAATTAACCTTGACTTCCAGACCTTTTCAGAAAATTTCGTATGAGTTCAGACTCGAGCCACCCCCTGTCGAGTCTTTCAACAGTATCCACAATCCTTTCAACCTGACTGAGTATAAGTTCCCTTGTTTCCTCATCATCCACTCTTGTTTCTGCAAGTCCGGAGATTGCTGCGAGTGGGTTTCTGATGTGGTCAACGAGAATTGCAAATTTCTCTATGTTGTCTTCTATTTGCTTGTATGCAACTTTTCTCTGCTCAAAAAGCACAGCCTCATGAAGCGCGATGGCAAACTGGTTTACGAGGCTCTTTACAAACTCAAAATCATCATCAGAGATTATTTTCTTCGATGCCAACATGAGCGAACCTATTCTTTCATCTCTCGCAATCAGTGGTAAAACAATGTAGGATTTCATTCCGTTCTTTAAAAGCTCCACCTCCAGCCTTGACAGAGTCTCAAGCTCCAAAATGCCATCTACCTTCTTCATTTCCACTTCAATATTTCTATCAGCAAAAAGCCGCTGTATGTTTTGACTGATTTCCGGTTCCGCTAAGGTCTTCACCTCACTTCCACTGTACACAGCAATGCAGGCAAGATCATAATCTACTATCTCTCTCAAACCTCTCAGAGATTCCTTCAATATTTTATCAAATGGTTTTACAGAAAGAATTCCTAAATCGATTGAATATAGGAGGTCCAGCTGTTTTATCATCTTTTCCATCTCTTTCTTAGTTGCCATATCCTCTGTGATGTCGTGTATCATGCTCAGAAAAGCATAAGGTTTGCCATCCTTCTCAATCAAGACCGATAGAACCTTAATCCACTTCTCTCTACCCTCAACCGTTACCTTTAACTTTAACTCAAAAATTTTATCCTGCACACCTCTGTAAAATTCCTCCAAAATACGTGGAAGGTCTTCATGATGGAAAATACCGAGATCTGGCCACTTCCTTCCGATAACATCTCTATCCATGCCAAAAATCTTTAATGCGGATTCGTTGCAGTCAAGTACCGTCATGTCAGTTCCAGTCAGCACAACACCTATGGGTGACTTCTCAAATAGCGTTTTGTATTTGATCTCGCTTTCCACCAATTCTTTCTCAAGCTTTTTCATTTCCGTGATATCAATGATGGATAAAATGCACTGCTCTGCAGAAACCATCGAAGCCGTAATGAAAACATTTTTAACATTCCCCTTTACATCAACTATTTTTGTTTCATATCTGGATGGAGCGAGAGTTGGATCTATCTGTCTTAGCTTGTGATACCTCATCAATCTTTCAATCTCCTCCTCTGGAATAAATTCCATCCAGCTTTTACCAACTAACTCTTCTTTTGACTGTCCATACAATTTCTCAGCTTCGTGGTTTGCGAATTTTACGGTTGTATCTTCATCTATGATCACCAATGCTGTTCCGGTATTTTCAACAATCGTTCCGTATAACACTTCCATTCTCTCTTTCACCTTCTTTTCCCTCAACACCGCAATCGCATAAGACAGGTTCTCTGAAAGTTTTTTCAGCAGTTCAGTTTCCCCCCCATCAAACGCATCCCTTTCGGAGGAATAGATGTTCAAAGCACCGAAAACAGAGTCCCCATGGATGAGTGGTAAAGCTATTGATGAGGCAAAACCTCTTTTCAGTGCGAAATCCCTCCACGGGGTGAAAACTGGATCCGTTTCAATATCTCTAACGATAGCTGGTTTCCCCATCCTTATTGCAGACCCTGTTGGACCTTTTCCCGTCTCACTCTCATCCCATGTAACCTTGATCACATCAGCATAACCATCAATTCCTGCCTTTGCAACGGGTCTGACGGTCTTATCGCTTTCCGCATAACCAATCCATGTGTATGCATAACCACCCTCCTCCACAATCACCTTACAAACTCTCTCCAGCAACTCCTTTTCATCACCAACACGGACTATTTCTTCATTTACCCTGCTTAAAACCCTCAAAGCTCTTTCAGCTCTTCTCTTCCTTTCCTCAAGCTTTTTAATATCTGTTATATCTCTTATAACGCGAACCGTGTGAGTTGGTTTTCCATCAGCATCCCTCATTAAAGAAAGGCTTATCAGAACATGAACTTCTGTTCCATCCCTACGCCTCACAAGTCCCTCTACATTCCTGACATAGCCTTTCTCCATAAGCTCTGGCATTATTTCTTTAACAACTCTATCCTTCATCTCTTCCGGACGGATTTCAAGTCCTGTAACTGCTTTTCCAACCACTTCTTCCCTTTTAAATCCAGTAATCCTTTCAAACTCTTTATTAACAAACAGTATTTTTCCAGCTATATTGGTAATTACAACAGCATCATTCATCACTTCAAAGACATCAGGTATTAGCTCTTTGATTTCTGTATTACACTTACCCTCCATCAGATCACTCCCGTTAGCCCATAAAATTATGCAAATCCAGAATAAACCAGAATAAGAACTTTTTCATAAATTCTCATAATAATCATGAGGTGTTTATCTTGATAATACTATCTTATACAAATCCCATTTTGTTAAGTAAAGTTGTTGTAACCTTTACGCCCCTTTTTATCTCATCTATTTCAACATATTCATGTGCGTCGTGGGAGAAAGCTCCAGCCGGTCCAAATTCTACGAGTGTCTTAAAACCAGCTGAGTGCAAAAAAGCCCCTTCACTCGCACCCGGTGCTATACCAACTTGGTTTATTCCGCTACTTTCCATCACCGCTTTAACAAAATCATCTTCCATTGCATCATCAAAAGAGTTACCAATCCCCGCAGAAGGATAAAAAGTCTCTTCCTCTACTGTAAACTCGAAATCCTGCGATACTTTTTTGATTTCTCTCGTAAAGAAATCGTGAATGAGTTCAGCTGTTATGCCCCTCCCGTATCTAATATCAACAGAGGATTCGCAAAAATCCGGTATGACATTCAGATCGATTCTATCTATTTTACCGCCCACAACCTTTCTTATCCCACCACCCACAATTGAAGTTATGCTGAAGGTCGGTTTTCCAAGCAGTCTGTCTTCTGAATGTTCGTAAAGCTCATCAATGATTCTTCTTTTGTTTGCCTCCAAGTAATCTACAATTCTGCACATCTCAACAACAGCATTTCTACCGAGATGAGGTGTTGAGGCGTGGCATCTCTTCCCATAGGTCCTGATGTATGCCCAGCAAACACCTCTATGGGCTATGACTGGCATGAAGGAGTAAGACCCTTCCAAGACAACCGCATACCTTTCCCTAAATTTATCAAAATCTCGCTTATAGGTTTTAATAAAATGTTTGATTCCTTCAGCATCAACCTCTTCACGCACAGTAAAAACAGCATATATCTTTCCGTCCATTTCTATATCTCCTAAAATATCAAGGAGAAACAGAAGAATTGCTACAGAAGCTTTATTATCGAAGCTCCCTCTCCCGTAAATTATCTTTTTTTCCTTTTCTTTTCGCATTTTCCAGATTCTATCCATCTGATCTCTGATTTTCCCTCTCACTCTCTTACCACAAACTTCTACCTCAACAGCAGAATTGCCGAGATACCTAACCACACCCTCTTCAGCTCCAAAAGGGTCAGTGAGCCATTTTCCGTAATCTCCAGCAGAGACTGTGTCCATGTGAGCAGAAAAAACGATGCATCTTTCTCCTTCTCCAACCTCACAGACTATGTTATGTGAATTATCAACCTCGTGGAAGGTTGCACTGACACCAATATCATTCACATATTCCCAAACAAGGTTTGCTATGCTGTCTTCTCCTATTCTACCCTCCCTGCCGCTAAGACTCTCTTTCTTTACCAGTTCTTTTAAGATGTCGATGTATCTCTTCTCTTTATTTTCTATCTTTAAAGATAATTTATTCAACATATGGGCTCCCATTATCCCACAGGCTGATTTTTAGCCCCAATTCTTTCAGACTCTCCTCTATCTCTTCTTTCCTTTCAGATTCAACTACGATAAGCATTCCTCCTTCCCTTCCATCATCCCTGAGCAGAGCATTCCTAACACATTCTTCTGGCTGAAGGTGGTAGCCATTGAAACCGTATTTTTTGTATGTATCCCTGATTAATATCCATCTGCTATTTTCAAATTCAACAACTCCCGCAAATCCAACAAAATGTCCAACATTCCACTTCCATTTTTCAAAAAATTCTGGATGTTCGTTGAATTCAATTATCCTCTCCAGAAAGTAGAACTTTCCATTTGGGTCAAGAAGCTTCGATGTATGGTAGTTCAGAACAACCTCCACTTCCTTTTCTGAGAGTATATAATCTATTAACTGGGAGAATTTTTCTTTCGTGAAGTAGATTTCATTTCCTTTCCGTGACGGAACTGGAATGCATGAAATTCTTCCATTCGTTGCTTTCTCACATGCCAGAACAAGTCCTTCTGGACCTATACCACTCTCGCTGTAATCATCTGTAACCCTGTACTCGTACTCGTACCAGAATTCGTTATACAGCCTTCTGGCGAAGCTTTCTCTCAGTTCACCCCTGCTTACCCCCTCCCTCGCCTCATCGCATTTCCTCTGCTCATTCCTGTGAATATTCATCCTGGCGAGGTATGCAAGATAATCAATGCTCAAATCCCTAAACCCAATCCCCCTTAGAATACATCCAAGAGAGAAGGCTCCACAAGTATTCTCTTTTTGTGATCCAATCTTTACATACTCTTCATGAATATCAAAAAAATTATCAAGGAGCTTTACACTGAATCGCATGCGTCTTAGAAGGCTTTCAGATATTTATTAATTTCCCAATCCGTTACATGCTGGCAAAATGCTTCCCACTCAAACTTTTTGGTTTTGAGATACTCTTCGTAAAGCGTTCTGCCCCAGAATTCTTCAAACATTCTGTCTTTTTCAAGTTCAGCAATCGCTTCACCGAGATTTTGTGGAAATCTTTCTACACCATACCTATCTCTCTCGGCTTCACTCATATCTGCTGGATCTTTGTCCACTGGGTCTCCGGGATCGATTTTATTCTTTATCCCATCCACTCCAGCGGCAATTATGCTCCCCAGGACAAGATACGGATTGTTGCAACCATCAACTGGTTTTATTTCAAGATGGAGTGTTTCTTTTTCCTTTTTGTGAATGGGCAGAGGTATTCTTATCGCAGCTTCCCTATTCTCAAACCCGTAACAGGCATAGGCTGATGCCCAGTTATGGGGCAGTAGTCTCTTGTAGGAGTTTACTGTTGAGGCTGTGAAGGCAAGCAATGCTTTCATATGCTTTAATATTCCCCCTATGAAGTGGTAGGCCAAATCGCTCAAATCACTTCCGTCAGCAAACAGGTTCTCACCATCTTTCCAGAGACTTATGTGGATGTGGACACCCGAACCAGGTAGCTCGTTGGAGGGTTTCGGCATAAAGCTCGCTGTCAGTCCTAAACCCTGCGCAACACCCCTTACAGTCTCTCTGAGTATTATCTGATTGTCAGCAGAGGTTATTCCACAAGCTGGTTTTACCGCTATCTCATACTGTCCTGGACCATACTCCGGATAGAAGTGTTCAACAAATACATCCTGCATTTCGAGATATTCTTTTACCCTGATTGCAAATTCGTTAGATGCGTTCATGGCTGGAGTGGCAAAGCACAATGCATCATCATATGGTTTTGAGTTGCTGTCGAAAAGATAGAATTCTGTTTCAAATGCTGATTTAATTTCAAAATCAAGCTCACTGAGTTTTTGCTTGAGAATTGGTCTCGGATCAGCCTCGAATATTTTCATATCTCTCGTGTAAAAATCTCCAATAACCATTGCAGTTTTTTCAGCATATGGAACGATTCTGAATGTATTTAAGTCAGGTATGTGCTTGAGTTCACCAACACAGCCATATATCGAGTTTGGTGTCAGCAGATCAAGTGCACCGAAAGCAGACTGCATGCATGAAACGTATGTCACTCCGCTCACAAGGTCGCTTTTAGCATTTTTTGCATTTCCCATTTTACCTCTCACAACACCATCGTTGTCAATGTACAGATATCTGATATATTCTATCCCTTTTTCTTCAATAAGCTTCAGAATTTCATCAAGCTCCACTTTACCACCCCGCAAACTCCTTAACTTTACTTTCATCAAACCTTCCTTCTACAATGTCTTTAAGAGCCTGATCAAAAATATTCAGACCTTCATCGATTCCCTCTTCATCGATTACAAGCGGTGGGGTGATCTCCACGACATTGGAATAAAGCCCAACATACGCAAGAACGAGTCCAAGCTCCCAGCAACGATAGGTTAGCATCGCACATTCTTTACTTGCAGGTTCTTTACTCTCCCTATCTCTCACCAGCTCAACTCCCACAATAAGCCCTTTTCCCCTGACATCCCCAATAATGTCACGGTTTTCAGCAATTTCTTTAAGCCCTTTAATCAACCTGTCCCCCATCTTTTCAGCATTTCTATCCAGCTTATTTTCCTTGATGTATTCTATTGTCGCTATACTTGCTGAACATCCCGCTGGATGGCCTGCGATGGTTGAAAGATGAAAAGCTCCGGGATAGTCCAAGACCTCCCTGACTCCTATACATGCACTGATAGGGAACCCACCACCCATCGGTTTACCAACTGTGATGAAATCTGGTTTTATGCCATAATGTTCAAAACCGAAAAACTTGCCCGTTCTTGCGAAACCGACTTTCACCTCATCAACACCATAATATATTCCATTCCTTTTACAGAGCTTATACAATCGATCATGGAACTCCTCTGGCGGGACTATATCTCCCCCATCGCTCTGTATAGGCTCTAGAAAAACTATCGACACATCCTCTGCTGGTGCAACAGTTTCGAATATATACTCCTCTATGAATCTAACACAGTGAATCTTGCATTCCGGATATTCCAGAGAGAACGGACAGCGATAGCAGTATGGATATGGAACTTTAACAACACCTCCAGCAGGATTCAACCACCCTTCCGCTTTGTGACCCGACAGGGAAAACGAGCCATAGGTTTGCCCATGATATGATCCAAGAAAGGTTATAATCTTGTTCTTTTTGGTTGCATATGGAAGAAGTTTGAAGATGCCATCATTTATATCCGAACCAGAATGACCGAAGATAACCTTCTTGTTCTCACTCTCTGGAACCAAAGAGAGTAGGAGTTCAGCAAGTTTTATGGACTTCTCATGATAGTAAGATGTCAAAGAAAAAGAAGAAGTTTTTGAAAATTGCTCGCACACAGCATCAATGATTTTTTTGTTTCCGTATCCTACATTTGCCACAGCCCAGCTTGCATTGAAGTCTATATACTCCTTCCCGTCAATGTCACGAATCCTGTATCCCTCGCATCTATCCACGATAAGAGGATAAAATTTAATGTCGAAAACACCACCGATTACTTCTGACGACCTTCTCCAAGTCATTCCTCCATCACCCTTTTACCGTAAACGAAGTAATATATTGTCAGCAACACCACATAAGCGATTCCGATAATCACCGAGGTCTCTGCTCCCTGAAAGGTTCCGTAGAATATGATCGCAATTCCTATCAGCCCCAATATCGGGAAAAGTGGGTACAATGGCTGCTTCCAAGGCAGATTTTTGACCTCTTCAGGGAACTTCCTTCTGTACTGCACCGCACTGATGAGTGAAATTAACCAAGTTACAACCCATGCGAACACAAGAAGGAGCGAAAGGTGTACATAAACGATGTCCGGGTTCTGATAACCCAGCAAAACCAGTCCTATACTAGCAATCCATGTGAAGATTATTGCAACATGTGGTGTTTTGTGTTTTTCATGCACTTTTGAGAAAACACTTGGCAAGATTCTGTCTTCACCCATTGAGTAGAGGAGTCTTGGGGCCGCATAAAGTGTGCCTCCAAGAAGACATGTCGCTGCAGCAAGCCAAGCAGCAAAGTTAATGATATATGCTGCAGATGTACCAAACGCAACTTCAGCAGCTTTGGTAAACGGAGATTCTGAGACGCTGAGTTCTGAATATGGGACAAGTCCAAGCATTGCCGCCATTGCAATTGTATATATGATCAGAAATGTTATAGATGATGCCCACAACGCTCTTGGCAGGTCCCTTGGGTCTCTAACTTCACTTCCAGAAGTTGCAAGAGTTAAAGCGCCCATGTATGCATAGGTTCCAAAGGCAATCGCCGGAAAGAGGCTTGAAAAACCATTGGGCATAAAGGGTGTATAATTGCTCGGGTCTATTTTACCACTTGCAAACCCGAAGATGCCAAAGAGTAGCATAAGTCCAACCAATCCAAGGACCAGTACTAACTGAGTGTTCGCTGCAGGAATGACACCGACCAAGTTCAGTAGCATGAAAACTGTTAACCAGATTATCGCCCATATAACTACTGAGATCTCTGGGCTTCCAATCTGGAAAAACCAGGAAGTAATTGTTCCTATGGCTAAACCCACTGATCCTCCTGCGATTATCCACCCGATTGCATAAGAAGTGCCCGTAAGAAATCCTGCCAGTCCACCAAGCGTTCTTTTGTTCCATACCCACATTGCACCAGCATCAGGCATGCCTACAGCCATCTCACCCATGCTAATCATTATAAAAAGCAAGAACAACCCCGCAATCGTATAAGCTACCAAAGCTGCTGGGCCGGCGATTTTTGCACCCTCTCCAATAAGGAGAAAAATACCATCACCGACGACAGCACCCACTCCGATAGCCCACACATGTTTAAAAGAAAGTCCCTTTACCAATTCTCTATCCATCTTTAATCACCCCTGCCACCGTGTTTCAAATTAACTCGGATAAAACATGGTTAACTTAAAAAACTTTTTGATTTGAAGGTAAAGAAATGGAAATTTTTATCACATTGGATAAAACCTTTCGGAATTTGATCAATATGCTACAAAAATACTATAAAATTTATCAAGTTTGGGGTTGCCAAATCAGCACCATATTTTACAACATCATGAAACCCTCAATCCATCTCTGAACAGTCAGATTCAAAGAACTTTCTCCTTGATTTTCCTTTACCAAGATACTCCTCTCGCCAAAGGCAGTCTCAGAAGTCTCTAAACATGCATCCCTGTGGAGATGCGTGTAAACGGAAGCCAACACTGACAGTAAACAGTGAACTCAGTGAGTCTGTGAATTTAATGGAGAAAACTGACTCAATAAGCTCCTTTCTAGAAATAAAACTATGAAAGTTTTTTAGAAAGAAACGGACATGCGCGAGCCGGGATTCGAACCCGGGCTAACGGCTCGGAAAGCCGTTGTCCTACCACTAGACTACTCGCGCTTGAAACTAATCTATTAAACAGGGTTTATGAATTTTATGGTATTTCCCGCTGTGGCGATTGTGGCAATTCAAGTTAATTCAGGAAAGTTATTTAAACTCAATTCAATCCTAAAAATCATGGATAAAAATATATTATTTGCTTTGATTGCTGGAGTCCTGATTGGCGCGATTGTAGGATTTGCTTTTTCGAACATGCAGAAAAGTGAGACCGAGATTAACAAAACTGCTGTAGATTATTCTGTTAAATACATAAATAGGTATCTCCTCAAACCTGGAGTAAAGGTAGAAGTGAAAGATATCAAAAAATTGGATGTGTATGCCCTGAATGTTGAGTTCGTAAGCAAGAATTCAACTTTAGGCGAGGATTACGTTTACATAACCTCCGACGGAAAAACCCTGATTTTAAATTCAATAGATATCACAAAAGAACCCAAAAACTACAGAACCAATGTAAGCGCAGATGATGACCCATACAGGGGGAAAGAAGATGCTAAGGTAACCATAATCGAGTTCTCCGACTATGCCTGCCCTTACTGTGCAAAATTCGAAAAAGTCCTTTCAGAAATCGAAAAGAAGTATCCAGACATTAAAATTGTTTTCAGAGACTTTCCGATTCACGGTAATGTTTCGATAATCGCAGCCAAAGCTGCTAACTGTGCAAACGAACAGAACAGGTTCTGGGAGTACCACGATCTCCTGTTTGAAAAACAGAATGAGTGGATTGAGGCCCTAAAGAATGGAGATAAGCAGAAGCTGTATCTGTATGCTGAGGAGCTTGGTCTCAACCTGACAGAGTTCAAGTCATGTCTGAATTCCAACAAGTATGACAGTGAAATCCAGAAGGACTACTTCGACGGATTGACCGCTGGAGTTAGCGGTACACCAACAGTATTCCTAAACGGAATTAAAGTGGAAGGTCTAGCAACTCAGGAAGCGCTGGCTGAGATCATAGAACAGGAAGCTGGAAAATAGTTCTACCAATAATTTAAATACCAGAATGAATTATTAAGGATAAGGTGGTAGCTATGGGAATCATGGATAAGCTACTCGGCAGAACAGAAACCCGTGTGGTTGACGAGTATGAAGAACTCGATCTCGGAGAATATGAATCCGAAATACTCGATGAAGCTGAAACAGTAATAAAGGTTGCAGAAGTTACAGGCCTGAGTGAGGTTCCTGAGATAAGAAGGCAGATTTATGAAGGAAATATCGTCATCATAGATGTTGCATTCCTCAAGCATGATAAGCTAACACTTGACAGGATCCTGAAAGACCTCAGACAGCTTGCAGAGGATGTTAAAGGAGATATAGTGGGCTTGGGCGATGACTACTTCATCGTAACCCCAACAGGCATAAGGATCGATAGAAAGAAAATAGTCGGATCGAGAAGAAGGTAAAAGAGAGCAAAGAAAACATGATTAGCTGTCCAGCCTGTGGCAGGGAAATTAAGATCCTGAGCACTGTGCATGATGTCCCGTACTTCGGAAAGGTGCTGATAACATCGATTTCATGCGAGTGCGGATTCAAGCATTCTGACTCGATAATAACAGAGATAAAAGATCCTGTGAGATACATATCAAAGATCAACAAAGACAACCTTTTCACCAAGGTAATACGCTCCACCTCCGGGACGATAAGGTTTCCAGAGCTTGGAGTGGACATCGAGCCCGGTCCGGCATCGAATGCCTTCATAACCAATTTTGAAGGTGTTCTGAGCAAGGTTGAAGATATCGTCAAACTGGCGAAGTCATGGAATTCTGAGAATCAGGAAAAAGTTGAGATCTGCGATAAAATTTTGGAGAAAATCAGTAACACAATAAACGGCGATGAAGAGCTAACAATCATCATCGAAGACCCGTATGGAAACAGTGCGATAGTGTCCGACGATGTCTTTGTTGAAAAAATGAGCGAGCATGAGGTTGCAAAACTCAAAACAGGATTAACAGTTATGGATATCACGGGAAAAACTGAAGAGGAGATCTTCGAGCTATAAAACTTTTTTTTCAGATTGGGTAACCTAACCATGTCAACTGCCACCGTCTAAAGACGGTGACTTTTAGTCCCCAGCACGCTTTCACCGTACGCTCTGGCTGTGTTCACTTGCACTCCTTCGGCTTGGTTAGGCTCGTGTGAGTGACCACAGCCAGGCACCCACACCGAACCGCTCTCACCGCCTCAGGAGTGCCAAATGCGTGCTGGAGACGTGAGGCTGGTTGACCGCAGCCCCTGCAACAGTTACACCAAAAGATATACAAGTTTTACTCACTCACTTACCTACATGAAGAAGCTAAGATGCCATCACTGTGGGCACGAGTGGAACTACAAGGGTAAGTCAAAATACTATGCTACCTGTCCTGTGTGTCATTACAAGGTGAGGATTCGTGAAAGCTCGGAAAGTGATTTCAGTTAAGCTGAAACCTGTTGGAGAGCAAGCGGAGAAAATAGACGGGCTGTTTAGTGAGTACAGGCGATTAGCCATGTTCCTCATTGAGTGTTGTAAAAAGACTGGAATCAGAGATTACTACCGACTGCACAATTTTGCGTACAACTTTTGTAAGGAAAACTATCGATTACCATCAGAAGTAATACAGCAAGGGATGAAACTCGTTACAAATACTTTTAAGGGAAGTTATAAAGCAAGACATATTCCTAAAATTGATGTTAATGATTTTCCGATAAGGCTTACTTACGGAGAGAAGCACCTATTCTACTTTGTGTTTGATGGTGGTCTTAAAGCAAGAATAAGCTTGCCTAACGGTAGAAGCTTCAAAAAAGAAGAAATCCTGATTCACAACGGTGAACTGAACGACAAGCTCTCAGAACTGACCAAACACAAAATCTCCGATTCCTTGCTCTTTCCAGATTACAGACTGCTAATCACACTAACGAAAGAGGTTGAAATAGACTACGTGCCTGAGAACGCTATTGGCGTTGATATAGGAATAATCAACCTAATAACGGCATACTGCAATGGCAAAGTTCTGCAAATCTCAGGAGAACAAATTCTTGAGGCTCACAAGAAAGGTGTTGAACATCGAAGGCTGAAGCAAAAGCTTGGTTCGAGAAAGTTCACATACAACGAATCCAAGTTCGTTAGGGATTACGTGTACCATGCTGCCAATCAAGTAATCGAGTTTGCCAAGCAGTTTGAAAAGCCCGTAATCGTACTGGAAGATTTAAAGTGGCTGAAGAGAAAACTAAAGAGGCTACCACACATCTATACAATAGCTCCTTACGAGTTAATTCACTCAGCAATTGTTGAGAAGGCTTTGTGGGAAGAGATTGCAGTTCAAACAAGGAAGGCCTATTACTCATCACAGAAGTGTCCTGTGTGTAAATATGTCAGTTCAAAGAACAGAAAAGGAAGAAGATTCAAGTGTCTTAAGTGTGGGTTCGAAGAAGATGTTGATGTTGTTGCGGGAATGAATTTATCGTTTTTCGCAATTCCCCCACCCATTAAAATGGGTGGTACCCTTGCGAGGTGATTTTATGGAATTTGAGAAAATCGTCAGACTGATTTTCGAAGTTGGCGAGCTAAAAAGAGTTCCGAGATCTGGATGGTTGAGATTTGGTATCGGCAATGTTGAAAGCGTGGCAGAGCACTCTATGAGAACAGCCTTCATTGCATTCATCGTAGCCTTCATCGAAACCAGTAGCTATGAGGTCGCAACAAAATCCGCATTTTATGCACTGATACACGATATGGCTGAAGCGAGAACCACCGATCTGCATAAGCTGGCCAGAAAGTATATGGATGTTGATACCGAGAGGGCTTTCAGAGATCAGCTATCCCTTCTTCCCAGTAATCTTGCAGAAAAAATTCTCGAAGAAAGGGATGATGTTAAAAAGTATGTGAAGGATGCAGACAAACTTGAACTCCTTTTTCAGGCCATGGAGTACTCAAAAATAAATTCAGAAACTCTGCTATATGCAGAGAACCTGAGCTTCGAAACAGATGCAGCAAAAGAGATAGCCAGAGCCATAAAACCAGACAGCTGGTGGATCTATTTTGAAGAGCTAAACCATAATAAACATAAAAAACATGAAAAATAGGAAGGTCGTGTGCGACAGGATGCTCGGAAAGCTCACCACATGGCTGAGAATATCCGGATACGATACAGTCTATGTCGGAGACCTGAACATCATGAACAGAAGAAAGGAGGACACCTTTCTGGTTACGAGCTTTAAGGACAGGATTCTGCTAACAAGAGACAGGGAACTCTACGAGAGGTGCATCTCCTCCAACAGAGAGGTCATCTTCATTAACTCGAATACTATAGCGGAGCAGATAAAAGAGCTCTCAGAGAAGGGCTTCGAGTTCAGAATCGTCATGGACAGGTGCAGTGTTTGCAACAATCTGCTGAGGAGGCCAAGTGAAGAAGAGATACTCGATGTCCTCAGAAAAGAGGGTTTACCAGAGGATTTCAAAACGAGATATGAATTCTGGTACTGTGAGAACTGCGTTAAGCTCTACTGGATGGGGAGTCACTGGAGAAACATGGTAAAATTTTTGAAAAATATTGAGGAGAGGTAAAATTTTAAACAGTTCTGTTGATTTTATGATTCCATGGATGCACACAGCACATATCACAAAGCCTGCAAGGAGATTGCTGAAGAGCTCATCAAAGCCAGCACAGAACCTGGTATAGAGCTGACAAGATCCGATATAGAGATCATAAAAAAGAGGATAGCAAAGAAGTACAATCTATCCAGAATCCCATCGAATCCGGATATCAGAAAATTCATTCCAGATAACGAGAGAATCAAAAAGATGTTGAGGATAAAGCCTGTTAGAACAATCTCAGGTGTTGCCGTTGTCGCTGTCATGTCATCTCCTGCTCCATGCCCCCATGGTAGGTGCGTTCCCTGTCCTGGAGGTATCAAAACCCCGCAGAGCTATACCGGCAGGGAACCTGCAGCTATGAGGGCCATCCAGCACGGTTATGATCCTTTCAGGCAGGTTACTGCAAGACTGGGCGAGCTGAAGGAGATAGGCCATGCGGTGGATAAGGTTGAGATTATCGTTATGGGCGGAACATTTCCGGCGAGAGATAAGGAATACAGGGATCACTTTATACTGAACATTTACAACGCCCTTAACAGTTTTGATAGCGATCCAAGTATCAGCTCAACTATTGAGGAAGCAAAGGAGATAAACGAGAAGGCTAAAGCGAGATGTATCGGAATGACCTTCGAAACCCGTCCGGATTATTGTGGTCTCGGAGAGATAAAGGAGATGCTGAGCTACGGTGGCACAAAGGTGGAGCTTGGCGTTCAGAGCATTTACGATGATGTTCTTGAAATCATAAAGAGGGGGCATGGCGTTGATGCAACAGTTAAAGCCACAAAGCTTCTCAAGAATTCGGCTTTTAAAGTCGGATACCACATCATGCCCGGATTGCCTTCAAGCGACTTTGAAAGAGATTTGAGAATGTTTAGGAAGATTTTCGAAGACGAGAGGTTCAAGCCGGATTACCTCAAGATATACCCAACTCTAGTTGTAGATGGCACTGAGCTATACGAGATGTACAGATCTGGGGAGTACAGACCATACACAACTGAAGAGGTTGCCGAGCTTATAGCAAGGGCGAAGAGGTTCTTCCCGAAATGGGTCAGGGTGCAGAGGATACAGAGAGATATCCCTGTCAAGCTTGCAATAGGACTTGACAAAGGAAATCTGAGGCAGATAGTGCATCAGAAGCTGAAGGAGAGAGGCTGGAGGTGCAACTGCATAAGATGCAGGGAGATCGGACACAATGTTGGAGAGAGTAGAGTAGAAGAGATCCTGTCATCCTGTGAGCTGAAAATAGAGAGATACAGGGCATCAGATGGAGTGGAGTACTTCATATCTTACGAGACTGAAGACTTTCTGGCCGGGTTTATAAGACTGAGGTTCTGTGAGGCGGCACTGGAAGAGATAGAAAACCATGCGCTCATAAGAGAGCTCCATGTTTACGGCATATCCCTTCCACTTGGCTTGAAGGATTCCTCCTCTCCACAGCATCGCGGAATTGGATCAAAGCTCTTATCTGCCGCAGAGGAGATTGCAATCCAGGAATTTGATAGAATAGCTGTGATAAGCGGTGTTGGAGCAAGAGAATACTACAGAAAACATGGATACAAAAAATTGAGGAATTATATGGCAAAAAGGTTGAAGTAATAGTCGAGATAATCAGTATCCCAACTCTTTCAATCTCTCTTTCAGAATGCTTGCAGACCTCTTAAAGCCCTCCAGCTCTTCTTCGCTGAAGTCGTACTCAACAACCTTCTCAACTCCGTTCTTGCCGAGAATTGCTGGAACGCCGAGAGCAACATCCTTTATTCCGTACTCTCCATCGAGTATAACGCTTGTTGGGATCTCCTCCTTTGTATCTTCAACCACAGCCCTAACCATTCTGAATATGCTCACCGCAGGGCCAAAAATCGTTGCGCCCTTCCTCTTTATAACCTCTGCAGCCACAAACCTCGTCTCTTCCTCAACCTTGGCCCAGTCAACCTCGTTGTCGAAGTCTGCAAGGCTCTTCGCCAAGAACATGCTGTCTCCATGCTCTCCAAGCATGTATGCCTTCCTTATGTTTCTCGCACCATGGGCGTAGAGCCTTTCTTTTAGCCTGGAGGAATCGAGCATGTTGCCCATTCCGAATACCTCATTTCTCGGTTTTCCGGTTTCCTTCCACATTATGTAGTTCATCACATCCATTGGATTTGTGACAACAAGGATCTTGCTCTCCGGAGCGTACTCCATTATCTTCCCTGCGATGTCCTTGATTATGCCAGCATTCTTTGTTGCCAGATCGAGCCTGGTCATTCCCGGTTTCCTCGCAAGTCCGGCACTCACCACAATGATGTCGCTCCTCTTGAGCAGCGAGTAATCTGAACCACCCTTTATATTAGGATACTTATCCAGTCCAGCTGCTGCATGAGCCAAATCCATCGCCTCTCCAACTGCCAGATCTTCCATTATATCAACAATAGCTATTTCATCCACATCCATGTGCTGTAAGCAGGTAAAAGCTGAAGTGGCACCGATTCTTCCCGCTCCAACAAAACCAATCTTCATATCAATCCCCTCACTCAATTTATTCAATTAGTAATTAAGTTTTATGGAATTTGCTCAGTTCGTTTAATCCTGCCAGCAGCATTTTTAAAATCCCTGTGAAATATCCATTATGGGTTTTCTTGGACTTGATGTCGGAGGAACAAACACAGATGTCGTGCTTTTAGATGACTCTACTTTCCACCACATCAAAACCGTAAAGACAAGAGATATAATCGATGGAATAAGTGATCTTATTAGTGACTTTATTCTTGACATTATTCCTGAAAAAGATGTAAAGGCTGTGGGTATAGGCATTGCAGCATGGATTAGAGATGGAAAGATATTCAGAGCACCCAATCTACCAGTAATTCCGAATATAAATATTAATCTGAACCATATCATAGAGAACGATGCCAACTGCTTCGCCTTCTTTGCATCAAAGGAGTTTGGATTTAAAGACATGATCGGAATAACCATCGGCACCGGAATAGGCTCTGGTATAATTCTGGAAGGAAAGCTGTACAGGGGAAAGGGTCTGGCAGGAGAGATCGGGCATGCCGTTGTGAGTGATGATAAAACATGTGTTTGTGGGGAAGTAGGCCACTTAGAAGCCCATTTTGGTGGGTGGGCTATAGAAAGAGATTTCTCAAAACCCGCTGAGAAGCTGGATATCGATATCCATAGCTTAAGTGGCTTTGATAGGTTCTGCAGGGCTGTTGCCTTTGCGGTTATGATGATGGATTTCGAGGGAGTGGTTGTTGGAGGAAGGATCGGCATGAGTCTGAGCGAGAAGGTTTTAAAGAAGAGAATATCAGAATATCTGATGCCTGAGTTTGATCCAGAGATTAAGATTTTGAAGGATGAACTGGCTGTTGCGAAAGGCTCTGCACTTCTCGCAAAAGAGTATTTCGGGTGATTGTATGAGCATAGATTACGTCGTCAAATCCGCAGAGAAAATAAAGAATATGGAGGTTAGAGGGGCTGGGAGAATAGCCAAATTCTGTGCAAAGGTTCTGATGGAGTATGCGATGGAGATAAAGAAAAATTTCGATGAAGAGATGAAGAAGGCTGCTGAGATACTTCTCAACACGAGGCCAACGGCTGTTAGCCTGTACAACTCGATATACTATGTGATGGACTACAGTGGGGAGAGCGATGAGGAAAAGAGAGAGAGTCTAGTAAAAAGGGCTAAAGAGTTCATAGAATGGGTAGATACCGCACAGAAAGAGATTGGCAGGATTGGATCCAGAAGGATAAAAAGTGGTTCCACCATTCTGACTCACTGCAACTCAGCTTCAGCCCTTTCAGTAATCAAAGAAGCTTACAGAAAGGGAAAGGATATCGAGGTTTTTGCCACAGAATCAAGACCAAGGTATCAGGGACATCTAACTGCAAAGGAGCTTTCAGCTGAAGGAATCCCGGTTACGCTAATCGTTGATTCCGCAGTGAGATACTTTATCAGAGAAATAGACTATGTTATTGTTGGTGCGGATGCCATAACCGTTAACGGATCTTTAGTCAACAAGATCGGCACATCCCAGATTGCTCTGATAGCTAAGGAGGCGAGAGTTCCTTTCATGGTTGCAGCAGAGACCTACAAGTTCAGTCCCAAGACTCTGCTTGGTGAGAGCATAGTTATTGAGGAAAGGGATCCAGCAGAGGTTGCTCCTGAGGAGTTGCGTTCCCTCGTTAAGATAAGAAATCCAGCATTTGATATAACTCCAAGGCACTACATAGATCTGATAATCACGGAGATTGGAGCTATTCCTCCCGAAATGGCATATCTGGTGATAAAGGAGAGGCTTGGATACAGACTTCTTGGAGAGGATGAGCTTAAGCTATCAGTCCACCACTACGATTAGGTGTAAGGAATGAAACAAGGAATGAAACTTAAAGAGTACTATAAGCCGATCTCAGAAGAAGTTGAATTTGAGGACTTTTTAAAGAGGTATGATGAAATAAAAGAACATTTTGGAGACTACATCACAGAAGAGACTGCCTTGCAGCTAACCGTCTACAGCTTCGGTCATCAGCCAATCCAGAAGATATCCGATGTCGTTAATGGCAGCAACAGAGTCGTTAGAGTGAGTGGAGTTGTGGAGGAGATAGAGTACTTCTACACCAAGGGAATGGTGGCGAAGCTGAAGCTGAAGGATGAGAGTGGAGTTGTTGGTGTCAAGTTCTGGAAGGACTGTGCTGAACTTGTAAAGGTTGGAGATGTCTTCGAGGGTTGCATTATCGAGATTAAGGGATTTCTGAAGCAGAACGAGATTTTTGTCAGCTCTGCAGAGAATGTTGAGATTAAAGGATTTGAGGAAATGGAAGGGATATTCCTCGGGAAAGAGAGGGCTAACGAGAAATGTAGGATAGCTTTGGCCAAGGATGATGCTGTGAAGATTGTTGTGCTAGATATCGATCCGGATGTAAATTTTGGAGACAGAATCATCATCAGACAAGATTCAGTTGAGAGGGTCGGAAAAGGAGACCCCCTGCCATTTTTTAACAGAATAGCAGATCTTGGGCAGAGAGTTAATCTGATCGGAAGGGTTAGCGGAATAGGCATTAAGCGAGGGAATTATGCGGATATGTACCTGTCAGATGATAGTGGAAGGATAAGGGTTGTCCTGTGGGACAGCAAGGTAGAGATCTTCAAGGAAATCGATATTGGAGATCATATCGTGATATTGAGGGGATATGTGAAGAATGGGGAGAAGTCAGAGGTTCACTGTGGGTGGGAGTCCCTAATATATATCGTTGAAAAATTCCATTAGCGCTAACCGAACGGATGATCAAAAACTATGATCTAAAACTAACCGAGAAACTTTTCCAAAGCTGACAAAAATTTGAGGTTGTCCTCCCTTCTTCCCACGGTGATCCTGTAGTGAACTCCATCGAGTCCTATCAACCCGGTTACATCCCTCAAGATGATTCCTTTTGACTCGAAATATCTTGATACCTCCTGTGAATCACTCAGATCATCAAACCTGACGAGGATGAAGTTTGCATCAGATGGATATACTTTAAGGGAATCGAACTTTTTAAGCTCTCTGTATAGCCATTCCCTCTCTCTCACTATTTCGTCTCTGACCTTAATGAAATAATCCAGATTGTCCAGACACGCTTTTGCAACTGCTACAGAGATATAGGATATGTTGAACGGCAATCGAACCTTCTCTATTGCTGAGATCGTCTCATAATTCCCTACAGCGTATCCTACCCTCGCTCCAGCCATTGAAAAGAATTTAGAGAAAGACCTGACTACTATGAGGTTCTCGAATTCATCTACTAACCTCAAAAAGGACTTTTTCGAGAATTCCGCATAGGCCTCATCAATAACAACCAATCCGCTGAAGCTTTCGAGGATTCTCCTGACTTCTCTCTCAGGAATGCTATTTCCTGTTGGGTTGTTCGGAGAGCATAGGAAAATGAGTTTTCCATCCTCTATCTTCCCAGCATCAACTTTATATTCAGGAAACTCTACCAGCCGGATCGAGGCGTCCATCAGCATTGAGAAGACTATGTACATCGTGTAACCGGGCATTGGTATGATGACCTTATCGAAGGCCTCAAGATTAACTTCGCAGATCATCTTAAGTATTTCGCTCGCACCATTCCCAACAGCAATCATATCTTTCTCAACATCCACATATTCTGAGATTAACTCCTTTAAATCATCATAGAATGGATGAGGATATCTGTTTATCCTGTCAAATGCCCTTATATATGCTTCTTTAACATCATCTGGTGGCAACAAAGGGTTCTCGTTGGATGAAAGGGAAATTATCTTGGATTCACTTATACCCAAATCTTCAGGAAATCTTCCCGGATCATATGGATTTATGAAGTGTATAACATTTCTAACCATGAATCAAACTATAAAAAATAAAATATTAAAATCTTATTCAGATCCTATCTTGCTTTTCAATTCTTCAACCATCTTTTCGATCTCTTCAAGCTGAAGAATCTTGAACTCCCTTTCCGTGACTCCTGCCAAAGCCCAAAAGAGTCTTGCCACAACAACCATCAACTTCCCGGAGTTTCCGGGAGTGTGTGGGAGCAAAGCTGCTGCGAGATCACCCAGTTTCTCGAGATCTTCTTTAGACAGCTCTCCAACTTTCTCACTTGCTTCACCGAAGAGAACGATTCCTGTACCGATGATCTTTTCTTTTAGTGCATAATATTTCGCAGCCTCGCTGGTTATCCTGTGAACACCCATTTTATACACCTCCTATAGCATAGCTAGTATGAGTTATATCACAAAACATTATTAAACTTATCTATTCAAATTCGATAATAGAATTGCACGAATTCAATTTAATTTTATGTATTAATTTATCATTTTAGCATTAAATTAATAAAAATAAAATTAGATGTCAATGTATTTCAGTATCTCCCACGGAGTTATGTACAGACAGTACTGGTTCCACTCATCATACTTCAGGCTCATGAACGCATCGAATATATGGGAGCCAAGAGTCTTGATCAGGACCTCATCACTGGCCAGGTGGTCAAGAGCATCTCTCAGCGTTGTTGGTAGCTCTCCGATACCGAGTTCCTTCCTCTTCATTGGCGATAGCTCATAAACATCCTCCATTACTGGATCTCCGGGCTCAATCTTCTTCTTTATACCATCCAGACCTGCTGCAACCTGTGCGGCGAATGCCAGATACGGATTGCAGCTTGGGTCTGCACCTCTGTATTCAAGCCTGACAGCAGATGGGCTCTTCACATACATTGGAACCCTAACCAGAGCACTCCTGTTTCTCGGGCTCCAGCAGATGTAGATTGGTGCCTCAAATCCCGGAACCAGCCTCTTGTACGAGTTTATCGTCGGAGCGCAGATGGCTGTCAACGCCTTGGCATGTTCGAGCAGTCCACCTATGTAATACCTCGCCTTCTGGCTCAGCATGAACTCATCATCTGCATCGCCAAATACGGGGTTTCCTTCGAAGGGTTTGCCCTCCCAGAGGCTCTGGTTTATGTGCATACCGCTCGCGTTATCCAGATACAGTGGCTTCGGCATGAATGTTGCGAGAAGCCCATTCATCGCTGCAATATTCTTGGCTGCGAACTTGTAGAGGTAGAACGCATCAGAGACATCCACAAGCGTCTTTGGTCTGAAATCGAGCTCAACCTGTCCCGCTGTAGCAACCTCATGGTGATGATACTCTACAAACACACCAAGCTTTTCAAGGTAGTACGAAAGCTCGTTTCTGTATTCCATGGTTGTATCCTCTGGAGGTGGTCTGAAGTATCCTTCCTTTGGCCTTATGAAGAAGCCACCCGGCTCGATCTCACTGCTCTCCGGCATAACCCTCGGGGGACCCCAGGAGTCACCAGCACCTCCGTTTGGAGATACCCACATGTCCCATGCAAGTCTTGTTGGATCTATTCCCTCAAACACGAAGAACTCGATCTCCGGGCCGAATATAACACTCATCCCGTCATCGCCGAGCTTCTTCTCAAGGCTCTTTGCAACATAGGCTCTCGGATCGCAGTCAGCCACTTCTGCCGGACCAGGTTCATGCACATCTCCAAACATTATCGCTGTCTTCTGAATTGGATCGTCTATCCACGGAATGACTTTAAGAGTTGCCGGATCTGGCATCCAGACGAGGTCACTCTTTTCAATACTCCTAAAACCTCTAATAGACGAGCCATCAAATCCTATACCTCTCTCAAAAACGCTGTTTTCCATGAAGACCTTGGCTGGTATGGAGAATGTTTGCAGGAAACCCCTGATATCACTGAAAGCACATAAAACCCATCTAACATTATTCTCTTCAAGTACTTTTTTCACAGTCTCGGCATCCATTTTCATTCCTCCAGATTTAAATATATTTAGAGCAGATTGTAATTGGTTATATAAATTTTTTCGTAAGTGTTGTTTTACTGAAAAATCTTCAATGAGTAAAGTAAAGAGTTAAAAGAGTGAGCCAGTTATAGATTAATCATTACCAAATGGATTCCATCTGTTGTATTCTATGTCAAAACCGAGAAGATCAAGCACTCTGAATACAGTATGGTCAACAATGTCAGTTAGATGCTTAGGCTTTATATAAAATGCAGGAACAGGGGGCATGATTATGGTACCCATTCTTGACAGCTTCAGCAGAGTTTCGAGATGTCCTTCGTGGAGTGGTGTTTCCCTAACAAGTAGAATTAACTTTCTCTTCTCTTTTAGTGTAACATCCGCCGACCTCACGATCAGATTGTCTGCGATACCGTATGCTATAGATGATGCAGTGTTTACTGTGCATGGAGCGATGACCATTCCATCATGCTTAAAACTACCACTCGCGAGCCTGGAAGAGATATCTGAAGTAGAATAGAAGTGATCCGATAAATCCTTTATATCTTCAAGATCTACACCTTCATACTTCATTGTTATTATTGCTGGATTTGAGACAATCACATGTGTTTCAACATCAAGCTCTTTTAGTTTTTGAAGGAGTCTTAACCCATATATCTGCCCGCTCGCTCCAGTTATAGCTACAACGATTTTTTTCATAGAATAGCGTTATCAACCAGCTATATATTAGTTCTCGAAAAGTTAAAAAAAGAGAAAAAATTTAATTTATCGTCTTCTGAGCAGGTATGCTACTGCCAGCAGTCCTGCTACAGCGAAGATCGCTTCAAATCCTGGTCCTGGCTGTGGTTCTTCCTTGGTTGGGGTTGGTGTTGGGGTCACTTCCTTGGTTGGAGTTGGGGTTGGTGTTTCTTCTGGAGTTGGGGTTGGGGTCTTTTCTGGGGTTGGAGTTGGGGTTGGTGTTTCTTCTGGAGTTGGGGTTGGTGTTGGCTTGGTCGCAAGCAGGTCGATAGACATTACCAGCAGCACATCGTCATCTGCATCGTATGTGATCGCAGATGGTGAGGTTGGATCAAGGTTGTAATAGCTCTCAGCCAGCTGGGTCTCAGTAAGACCTCCGGCTATCGTATCCTGTGTATCCCTCACATAGAAGGTGTACTTGCCAGCAGCCAGCCCGAGGGTCTCAAATGTCACATATCCCTTGCCTTCATCGTTCAGAGACACCTGCTGTACGGCCTTGTGGTTCGGACCGACCATTGTAACATATATGTTGTCATATCCAGAATCACCCACTCTGTTCGTTGTTATCTCCAGCTCGAGTACGTCGCCAGTTACCGGCTGATCTGGTTTGATTGTCACAGTCATCTCCGGCTTCACAATCTCGATCGGGATCGTCTTCGTTGCAGAATCGACCTCAGAGTTGTTGTAGTAGAGCTTGACCTTCAGTGTGTATATGCCAACAGAGAGCTTGCTTGAACCCGTGTAGTCCCTCAGGCTCAGGCTGAAGCTTGCAATACCGTCAGAGTCAACACTTGTGAATGCCGCCATACCGAAGTCTGCTGGCCCAACCTTGATGTTCATTCCCTCGAGTGTGAATGTGACCTGTGCTTTGGATGTGTCTCCAACATTCACTTTGACATCAATATCCACTTTACCCTGATATGGTATCTTCGTTGTACTCAAGTTCACGCTCTCAATTGTACCCTCGGCAACAGTTATAACGAATGACTTCTGTGGATCTGAAGCTCTATCGATCATGCTCACATTTGCTGGAGCATAGAAGTACAGGTAGTATGTCCCCGCATCAACACCGGATGCATCAGAGACCTTTATCTTGAAGTCAAGATTATTGTCATTATCTGGCAGAGCGTATGCATTGTATCCGGCGGTAAGTATTGTTGTGGTGCTTGGTCTGGCTTTGATTTTGGTGGTTCCAAACAGGAACACATCATCCTCATCTGCGTAGATGTAGACTCTGTCTGCAGTTGTCGTACCAGTTATTCTTATCGAGCTACCCTTTGTAACAACATTCTTGTCAAGACTGACATTCAGTGTCTGCTTGACAACCTCGACTGAGACTTCATCCTTTACCGAGGTTCCTGGAATTTCCGCCTTGAATGTATAGGTCGTCAGCGGAGCATCGTTCGCGACAGTAATACTTACTGTAGCATCACCCAAAGCGTCAACTGCATACACGAATGTTCTTGTTGCATTAACAGTATCACCGATGATCTTTGGATTCTCAATTATGAAGTTAACGATCTTGTTGATCTTAAGGTTCGTATCGATCGTGAATTTTATTGACTGGCCCCTTGTTACGGTGCTCTTGTCCGCAGTCAGTGTGAGTGACGGATTAACAAACTCTATGTTATATACTGCTTCATCCGAATACTTCAGATTAGCTGTTACATTATTGTATGAAATTGCCTCGATCTTTATCTTGTAGTATCCTGTGCTGAAGGCACCAACCTCAGAATCTGTGAACTTTACGCTGAACTTACCACTATCGTCAACAAACACTGTCTTGTTGATCTTTTCGTTGTCGTTCAGGTCAAGGATTCTAACAACTACTATGTTCTGACCTTCTGCAACCTGCATATCGTAGCTGCTTCCAGTCTTCTGGAGGTTTGTAACTCCACTGAACTTGAGGTCTGTGAACTTGACATATGTCGCAGGTATATCTACACTCTCAATTGCTGGACTTACTACCTGGAAGGTTACAGCCTTTTCTGCAAGATTCGTACCTGATCCAGCTACAATCTTTGCAACATATATACCCTCTTGCAGCTCAGCTACGCCAAAGTCAAGTGCTGTTATGTCCACATAGCTGCTGGCATCCAACTGAGAGACTGTGCTATTCACCAGCTCCTTGTAGGCACCCATTCCAGTAACGAATACCTTGACTGGAGTTGTGGTTGTGTACGACATCTTGTATGATACCTTGAGCCTGTCTCCAAACACCACTGTTGTTGGAGAGACTGAGATGTCAACGAATGGCTTTTGCGCCTCTACTGGCAAAACCTCAAAACCAAGTGCATCATTGAACACTGTGTTGTTCAGGAATATAACCACCTTGTAATTTCCTGGATAAACGCTCTTATCAACAGTATTGAAGGTGTATGTTGCAGAACCTCCAGCTTCACTCAATGAGACTACATACTTTGCCTCATCGAGGAGCTTTGCAGTATCAATCTGACCTGTTGTTGCATTGTATATTGATGAATTATATACCGTATACTCAACTACTGCAATCCTTCTTGTACCTGTCACCTTATCAAGATAGCTCCACTGGACGTCAATTGATAGGTCATCGCCATAACTGGGTGAGTCGTCAGACAATTTTGCAAGATCAACTTTCAGTGCGGTGTCGCTGATTGGCCCAGCGTTGGTCGTAAACGCTGCACTCACAGGTACGCTCAATGCAATCAATAGTACCACTAATACCGGAACCCCTAATTTCCACATTCTTTTCATACTTCTCCTACCTCCCTACGGCAGGTATTTTCTCACCCACCACTATATAAAATCTCCTTTTTTCTGGCGACGAACATAACTACGGCACTTGCCGTATATTACACTTTCAACTAAGTGATTTCCCCCGCCGCCAGCTACATTTTATAAAACCAATACCATATTTAAATTTTTTGCTGTTTTAATGGATACAGATGTGTCAGCGCATTAAAGGATTAACTATAGGGGGAGTTAGGAGCTAGTTCAGACATGCCCACACCAAACACCCGTTTTCGACAATAAAAGTTAAATTCAATTAAACTCTCTTAATGACATGAGTAAAATTACAAGAGTGCTGATCACTATTGCGGTTATCATGCTATCAGCATCACTGTCATTTGCCGCTGAAACTTTGACAAAAAGTAACTTTGCTGAACTAGTTATACCAAAGTTTAACGATTTTTACAAGGCCTCTGAGCAGGTACAGTTCTCAATAGAAATTAAACCAAAAACCGAAAATGATGCAGTTAAACTCGATGAAAGGACATATGAATTTTCCACAGAACTGACTTCCCCAAAAATAAGAGCCACCATAAATTACAGAAACGGTGGATCAGTATCTTATGAGGGAGGAGAATACCTACAGCTAGCTGTAGGTACATGGCAGTATGGTGTGGAGTCGATAAAGGTAGAGGTTAGCGGAAAAGTCCCGGAGGTAGATAAAAGAATAGAGGAAATCACTGTACTCAAAATAGGCGTAACTGATGCAGAAAAGAATATTTTCCCAGATTTAAAAATTAAAGTCGTTAATCCAAAATTGTTCGGCAATTACATAACCTCACTGACACAAAAAATATCAGAACTGAGAAAAAGAGCTGATGGTCTTGAAAAAGCTGGAGTCTCTACAGCTACTGCCAAGAAATATCTCGACATCGCAGAATCATACATAAACGATGGAAAACGATTTTTTAACAATGAGAAGTATATAGAAGCCAACACCACACTGACCAATGCAGAAGACAATCTCATTCAGGCAGAAAATGAACTGAACAGAATTGATGCTATGAACAGATTGTACAAAGTGGAGGACAAGTTGAACAAAGTACTTGACAAAATAAACGAAATTGATGCCATACTTGTTGAACTGAGAAAAACCACTCCAACCACAAAATATGATATAAAATTTGAAGAGTTCAAGGACACATATAAAGAAATTAAAAACAAGAAAATAGAGCTTGCAAAAGATTACATAGCTCAGGGGTTGTTTGAGGATGCAATAGTGATAATAAACTCCGCAAACAATGAAGTTGATAAGCTAACTACCGATGTCAATAACCTGAAAAAAGAGCTTGAGGGGCTAATGCCCACACCCACAAAGACCGCTGTAGCAACGCCTACTCCAAACACACTCGATAAGATCTCGAGCTTTTTAAGAGAGAACGCAAGAAAGATTGCGATCTATACAGGCATAATAGTTCTGCTCATAGCAATAGGGTATGCCCTATCACGCATCATAAAAGCCTACAGAAAGAGGAAAAAGTGGGACGAACTGAAATAGTAACCGAATCTAAAATTTTCTTATCAATTTCACCAGAATCTTTGATTTTAGCTCATCTGACAGCTCGAATTCCATATCATTAACCCTTACTGTATCCCCCACTTTCTGTATGATCGTATTCGGAGCAATACCCAGATTCCTAACGATTGTTGGAGCTGCCAGAACCTCATACTCCCCATCATCAGCCCCATCAAGCAGATAGTAAACCCTATCACACTCTTCGCAGATTTTGCAGTCCGAGGAGGATACGATCATGCATATCTTCTCTGCAACCTCATCGCTCACATGATGCTCAAGTTCACAGCTTAAGTTATGGGACTCTTCCTCATTCAATCCCAGAAATTCAGTAAAAAAAGTCTCGAATATCTTGTGGTATTTCTTTATTCTCTTTGCTACATCGTAGCCCTTCTTTGTCAGCATAACACCTCTGTACGGCTGGTAATCCACATAACCAGAATCCTTGAGCTTAAGAATCATCTCTGTAACGCTTGACGGTTTAACATCGAGCTTTTTAGCAAGCTCAGTAGTTTTAACAAGCCTGTTGGATGACTCCTGTATGTCATAGATTGCTTCAAGATATTCCTCTACCCGCTCCACACTCCATGTCATAATCGAATCGATAAAAACCTTTTGCAATCTTGTCAATAACAGCCAGCTACAGAAAGTTTTCCAGTGACACCTGAAAAGACCTGACTATTCTGTCTTTCCAAAAATTATACGGGGTTTTTATTCGCTTACACGCCACCTCAACAGCAGAAGGAAAGCTATCAAATCTCACAGGATTATTCATAGCCTTTCTGACTCCTTCTTCCACCACCCACACTCCAAGAGGAGCATAGTACTCAGGAGTTATCTCCCTTATTACGAGAATCCTGCCTTTCCTCCTGATTTTTCTCAAATATTCAAGAACCGGTAGCCTTGCCGCATAGTATCCACCAGATAGCGGAGAGTATCCTCTCTTTCTTGCCAAGCTCTCACTATCAGAACCTATCCACACATTATCGGGACTCCAGAAGCTTTTTCTCATCCAGATCTCAATTAGCTGGAAACTGTAATCTCCCGGAGAGATTATAATTTCAAAGTGGTTTCCGAAATGCTCATAGCTGAAGAGCAGTACTTCATCCAGCGATTCAAATTCAGCTATCTCTCTCTTTATCTGCTCCCCGAGGATGTCATGGATTGCTGTTATGCTCCACCTCGTTGGCACAATTCTTCTCCTGCTTTGGTAGCCAAGCATGCCTATGGACAGTATCTTCTGCAGATAGTATGTGGAGAAGCCGTGATCGAACAGATACCTTACAGCATTTGCTGCGCTCAGATCATCGTAATATAAATTCTCAACTCTTCTCGGAATTTTCGGATTTTCGGCAAGCTCAAGAGCTTTGATTCTAGCAGACATGCCCATGGGCTGAACTGTATCGTCGAATACTTCTTTCCTCACTACCCTCCCAACCTCTGTGCTCAGGTCCACGGGTTTTATACTTGCAGTCATTTCCTGGATGTTCGTCAAAAACCTGTCCGGATTTTTCGCACTGTCAACACTCATGGTTTTCATCCCTCTGAGCAGGGACATTCTCAATGCAATTACATCATCCACCTTCCCGCTCCATTTCCAAGGAGAATCCAGATACTCAGGATTTTCAGGATTTAAAGCTATCAGCGGGCCAACAAAAACCTTAGGATAGCCAATCCTGCCAACGAATACGGATGGTGGAGTGGGCTTCTCAAGCTCGCCCTCCCTAATATCAAAGGATTTCAAAAAGCTGAACTTTTTTAGCAGAGGGCATTCCTTTCTCCCGCACTTCAGATTTCCCTTGCATTCAGCACATCTGATCATCTGATCACAAAAAAGTTGATAAAAGAGTTAATTTATTCGGTTAAGTGATATTTAGAAAGTGCTCAACTCACCGTTTATGACCATCTCGGTAATTTTTGTTATATCGGAAAGCCACTCCTCTGCAACAAACCTTATCCTGCTCTCCATCTTATCCAAGCTGTAACCCTTCTCCGGAATTACCTGAATACTCAGTGCATACGGATCATCTATCGGCTTTCCGATCTGGGAGAGTATCTTAACATATATCTCCTTTATCCCCTCCACAGCAGAAACGCAGTCATTGGCTATTCTGTTTGCAAGGAGGTTATAGATCTTGCCAACATGGTTTATAGGATTCTTACCACTCGTCGCTTCCATGCTCATAGGTCTGCTTGGTGTAATCAGACCATTCGCCCTGTTACCCCTGCCAACACTACCATCATCACCATTTTCTGCGGAGGTTCCCGTAACGGTGAGATAAACAACCTTGTTATCGTAATCATCGGCTGTGTTTATGTTTACAACAACCTTTCTTTCCGTGTATTCAGTAATGATATCCTCAACGAACTGCTGGAGTTCTTCCTTTATCGCGATATATTCTCTGATGTCCCCAACATATCTGTCCACAAAGGCACAGGCAATCGTTAGGTTTATCATGTCCTTCTCTCTCAACCCCATAACCTTTACATCCTCTCCAATAGCTGGATTTTTCTTTCTGAACTCGTTGTATATCCTCCTTTCAACATTGTAAACTACCCTTTCAGTCTCGCTCAAGGGTGCGAAGCCTATTCCAAAGGATGTATCGTTTGAATGTGGAACCCCTTTGCTTCTCTGAAAAACATCCTTCAAATCCGTGCTTCCTTCCCCTATCCTCACATCAAAAACAATATCTGTTTCTGGATTCAGATTTTGCATGGAATTCTTCACGTATTCTTTTGCAGCTTTCAAAACGATCCTGTCAGCGGGAATGTAAACACCATCAAACTGCTTCGTTGCCCTGCCGACAAGTAAAACATAGATCGGCTCGATTATTTCTCCACCCCCAAACTGAGGGTTTGACCTTCCAGCAACGATCTGTGTCTCATCGGTGTTGTGGTGTAAAACATACCCACATCTCTTCAGATACTCCTTGCTCAAAGCCCTGCTCATAGCTTCAGCTATACCATCCGCCAGACTATCCGGATGTCCTATTCCCTTCCTCTCAACAATTTCTATCTGCTGCTCCTCAATTGGTGTATGGACTATTTCCTCGATGAATATGTTCTTCATGAGCATCACCTCCCTAAAGGTAGATATCAAGAGTATAAATATCATTCCAAAAGTTAATTACTGATCGTAATTATTTTCCTCGCTCTCTTTCTCTATTTCCTTCTCGACTTTCTTTTCAATTTCCTTTACCCTCTTCTCAATCTCTTCAAGCGTAAGCTCCTCAACAATCTCATACTTTCCGGTGCTTATCCACATCAACTGGTCTTTCGTTGGTCTTTTGGCGAGAAACTTAGCTCCGGTTTTCTCATCTTCAAGGAGAATTACATTCTCTGATCCGTCTGGAAATCTGATCCTTTTCATTTGGACAAGAAACATCCATCAGATAATTAGCTTTTCGGTAAGCTATAGTTTCCCGAAATTATTCACTTCATAAACACGAGACTCGATGAGAAGAGATAACAATTATGTGGCTGAAAAACCAGTCTAAACTCAAAAGCCAAACCTTTAAATTTTTGCCAGCAACTGTAAAACCATGCAGTGGACTTCACCACTCACAAAATTCGGAAGGTCTGCTCTTGTTCCAGAAGGGCCATGGAGCTATGCTTTCGACGCAATAGCCGTGCACGCTGTTGCTAATCCGGATAGGTTGAAGAATATAACAGAGCTCAAGACTGATGGTGAGATGTGGATATACTTCGCAGACATAATTTCCCACAGTCCAAACTTTCCACAGCTAAACTATGAGACTCCACAGTTAGTCCAGTACAAAGAGGTTGCCTTTTTCATCAAAATTGAATTTGAAGGAAAAAGTTATGCCTACTGCCCATTCATGTATGTTGATAACGATGTTTCCCTGATGAGAGGGTACATAGTGGGATTTCCGAAGAAGATTGCGAGCATTGGGATAACAAGAGATCATCCGCTAATGAAACAGAAAATTTTCGGAGCGAACGCTATGAGGGCAGGATACAGCCTGATCAGAGCAAAAGTAGAGGTGGAGGAAAAAGCTAAGAGTCTTCCCTTGGACAACTTTGGCACATGGATTCTCAGAAGATACATCGGGCTGATGGGAATTGACGAACTGATCGAGTTCGTGCCAGAGGTCGAGTATGAATATATCTATAGAGGAAAAGCAACGCTCGAAATCGGAGGAGGAATAAACGATGAGCTGGAGTTTTTCAAACCAGAGAAGATACTTGAGGGATACAGATATTCAGCCTTGCTGAAGGTCAAGGATATCAGAGTTCTGAAATCAGAAAAATGAGTCGAGGGTTTTCTGCTCGGCCTCTCCCTTAACTACTCCATCGGTATATCCGAATCTCTCAAGAATTCTCATAACAGATGGCAGAATTTGGTTCTCGATGTAGTATTCCTTGTCTATCCTGTAAACTCCACCATCACTGCCCCGGATTATCTCCCCATCAAAGCTCTCGATCAGATCGTAAGGATATGCTCTATCACCTATATTTCCTGCACCCCTAACGATAACATAGCCAACCTTGGATCCAACGCTGTAATGGATCCCCATCTTCTCAGCCCTCATCGCAGCCTTAACATGTGCCTGAACGCTCTCGTACCTCGATATCTTCCTCGTTATGCTCTTGTATATTACATACTCCTCTATCCCAAAGCTGCCGGAGTTTATCTTCTCAATCACACTCTTAACAGTCTTCAGAGCTTTCTCAGGATCTCTCTCTTTCAAAAGTATCTCGATAACCATTTTCTGAACCTTTTTAGCCAGTTCACACCAGTCTCCTCTCCTGACCTCCAGACCCTTTACAATTATCCTGCCATCCTCAGTATATCCAGCATACCTCTTCTTCTCAACGAAAAATATGGTCTTGTAATACTCATCAACCTCGATCTGTATCGGCAGCTCTTCAGACAATTTCATTATCAGCCTTTTAACCTCTGCCCTCATCTCATCAATACTCAATCCATCTTTTTTGACGAATATGGAGTCCGTATCTCCATAAAGCACCGTGAATCCCATGTTCCTTGCAATCTCCGCAGATTTTTTGATGAAGTGTCTGCCCCATGCTGTTGTAGCCTCTGCACACTCCCTGCAGTACCATCTCGCCATGTTCCATCCGGTATAACCATAGAAAGAGTTCGTCAGGACTTTAAGAGCCTGCTGTCTGATATCAAGCACCCTGTAGTCTGGAGAGTTGTAGTCAAGAGTTTTCATTATCTTCTTTATCTCTTTTCTCTTGCCGATGAGCATCTTCAGAATTCTCTTGAAGAAGCCATCCGGAGACTTCAAAAATCTGTGTCCAACCTCCGGAGCAGTATGGCAATCACATGGACCCTTTGCAAGTGTATCGGGACTTATGTTAAAGGCTATCATTATGGAGGGATACATGGATGCGAAGTCCAGACAGACAACATTCTCATGCAAGCCTCTCTCTGGCTCAAGCACGAAAGCCCCTTCATAGGGCTGTGAAATTTCCGCAGGATTCGGTGCTATCTCCCCGAGCTTGTAAGCCTCGTTCAGCAAGAGCCAGTCCACCTGCTTCCCCCTACCCATTCTCGTAACATCATCAAGCGGGATTCTGATCATCTTGGATAGTTCGTAATACATCGGAAGCAGTTCCTCGGCTATGTAGTACGTATGCAGCACATCCTGCAAAGAGTAGTTCAGAACGTCCTTTCTCTTTCCTTCCTTCCATCTCTTAGCTATATCCTTCGCAGTAATATCTGCAATCTCTATTCTCTTCCCTAGAAATTCCGCAACATTCTCGAGTTTCTTGACTTTCACATCGATAGTTCGCAAAACGATGTCATACAAATCGACATTCAGCCTTCCTGCAATCTTTGGATTCCCTCTGAGGGTTAACTCACTTCCATCTCTGCCAAGGTCGAGCTTTATTCCAAGCTTAGTTGCTCTTTTTTTGAGATATGGAAGATCAAAGGAGTTCTGATTGTATCCAACAATTATATCAGGATCTATTTCTTTAACAACCTGAACGAACCTTTTGATTACTTCCCTCTCATTGTCCCCATTAATTATCTCCTCGTAATCTCCGGATTTTACCCCTATGACGATTATGGGATCCCTTTCAGGATCCGGCATTCCAAAGCTGGAGAGCATCTCGCAATCAAAAGCCATTATCTTTAGATCCGGATATCCATTCTCCCTCACCCTCTCGACACTCTCCACCTCAAACTCCCTGAAGTTTTTACCAACTAGCTTACCGGACAAAGCTATACCATCAAAACAGGCCAGATCCTTGTCTATCAGATATCTGTATACAAAGGGTATGTCCGCTTCTCTAACATCAGCGAATTTCGAAATGCTCTCCCTGAGCTTAGGAACATGCTGAGGGTGTTTTGCAAAAACCTTGAAAACATCCTTTTCCTTACCTAAAATCTTTCTCTTTACTCTCTCAATTCGCTCAACAGCTATCGTCTTTTTTCCGTCCTCAACCTTAACATACGGCTCATAGTCAGATATAACATAGAAATATGGTTCAAATGTGCGATCGTACGCGACAAAAACGCCATCGCTATCCTTACACCACATTCTGACTACAGCCTTCTCGTTTTTGGTTATGTAATCTATGTCGATCAGCCAAGCTTTCATTTTTACATCCATGGCTTTCTAACTATTTATACTTTGATGACCGAATTTTAACGATTTTGAAAAAACCAAGAAAAGTTTATATACCATAAGGTCGGACTTTTAATTGAGGTGGTAAGAATGGGAAAACTTGCGATAGTTCTTGCAAGTGGTGAGCTTGAGAAGCTTCAGGCTGCGAGCATAATCGGTAGTGTAGCCGCAACGCTTGGCACTGAGGTGCTCGTTTTCGCAACGATGGATGGATTAATGGCTTTTAAGAAAGATGTGGTAGAAAAGAAGGCCTGGAAGGCTGGTGAACTTGGTAAGGGAATGCTACAGGCTAATGCACCGCTTTTCATAGACACATTCAAACAGGCGAAAGAAACTGGGAATTTAAAGCTCTATGCCTGCGGAATGGTCATGGACATGCTCGGTTTGAGCATGGATGAATTTGTGGATGTCTTCGATGACAAGCTCGGGGTTACAGCATTTCTCGGCATGACTGAAGGTGCTCAGGTTCTCTTCATATGAGGTGGTCGAGATGTCAAGGATAGTTGTAGATGCCAGAGGAAGCTTCTGCCCGGGACCATTGATGGAACTGGTTAAAACAATAAAAGACGCAGAGGTTGGAACAGAGATAGAAGTCCTGTCCAGCGATGAAAGTTCCGCAAAAGACATTCCCGAGTGGGTAAAGAAGGCTGGACATGAGCTTGTTGGAGTTGAAAAGAAGGGAGATTACTGGAGTATCGTTGTCAAGAAGCTGAAATAATTTATTTTTTATTTTAGAGGTGATTTTATGAAAAATATCGTTATAATTGGTGGAGGAGTTGGGGGAACTCTGGTATCAAATTACCTCTCACACAAGCTTAAAGAGGAAATTAGAGAAGGTAAGACAAAAATCACGCTCATCTCTGATAGAGATAAACAGCTTTACGAGCCCGGATTGCTTTACATGATCTTCAACAGGATGGAGGAAGGTGAGCTTTTCAAAGAGCTCACATACCTTCTGGATCCAATGATAGACCTCAAGATAGAGAGGGCAACCAAAATAGTTGCTGATGAAAACTATGTTGAAACCGAAAAGGGTAGATACGATTACGATTACCTCGTTATAGCCACTGGATCGAGAATTGTTCCGGAAGAGGTTCCAGGGCTTGTAGAGGGTGGCCACTGGTTTTACAATGTCGAGGGTGCGAGAAGGTTAAGAGATGAGCTTGCCAGGTTCAAAGGTGGAAAAATCGTTGTCAGCATAATGGGCATCCCGCACAAGTGCCCGGTAGCTCCAATCGAAGTTACCTTCATGCTGCATGACTTCTTCAAGCTGCACAGACTGAGAGATAAGGTTGAAATCCTGTACACATACCCCATAAACAGGGTTTTCACGCTTGAGAATGTTACTGAAGTTGTTGTGGAGTACTTCAACGAGAGGGGAATCAAGTACAAGACATTCTTCAACCCGATAGAGGTTGATGCCAAGAACAAGAAGATAATAACGCTCGAGGGGGAGGAGGAGCCATACGATCTGCTGATAGCAATACCACCCCACAAAGGCTCACAGCTGATAATCGATTCTGGCCTGGGAGATAGAGACGGATGGGTTCCAACAGACAGATATACTCTGAAAGTAGAGGGATACGACAACATCTACGCTGTTGGAGATGCTACGAACCTGCCAGTAAGCAAAGCTGGAAGTGTTGCTCACTTTGAGGCAGAGGTTATTTCCGAGAACATTGCTGCACAGATTAAGGGGTTGCCCCCAACTGCGAGGTATTTTGGAAAGGCTATGTGCTTCATCGAGATGGGTTTCGACCTCGGCACATACATCTGGTTTGACTACGAAACCCCACCAAAACTTGTGAAGCCAAATAAATTCATTCACTGGAGCAAGATCGCTTACAACAGGCTCTACTGGCTGACGGCGAGAGGTGTGCTGTAAACAATAAGGAGGTATTAATTATGGAGTTGACTGAAGAGGAAATTAAGAAGTTGAAGGAGCTTGCAAATAACGCGGATGCTTTAATTTCGCTATCAAGTGGTTTAGGAGAGATTCTGAAGAATCTTGCTGAGAATAAAGACGACATAAATGGAGTTATAGATAAACTTGTTTGGCTCGAGAAAAGTGGCAACCTTGAAAGCATACTTGGATTTGCCGCGCTGATAAAGATATTTCAGGATACGCTGTCTGACGAGGTTGTAGCCAAGAATGCAGAGATGATTTCAAATATAGGGCTTATAGCTTCAAAGTTCAGCAGTGATAACTCATTAAAGCTGTTCAACGCCATAGGAGATGCTATATGCAGATGTTCTGGAGAAGCTGAACCCGTTGGACTGTTCGGATTGCTTAAAGCCCTCAGAGAGCCAGAAGTTCAGAAAGCCCTTGGAATGCTCGTGAAAATCGCGAGAGAGATGGGCAAGAATATTTGAAGTAATCATTTATTCATTTATTTTTTATTTCGCTTGATTATAGCTAAACAAACTCGAAAACACAGATATGTTTTTATTTCTGAAAATTCTATCACAACCATGGCATTAGAACTGAATGGTGTTCCAGTAGATGATACCTACTGCGAGGCGTTTGATGGAATATATTCGAGGTTTATAATAACTGCAAAGCACAGATGGCTTTTGAAAAGTGCTGCTTATGGGGCCACTGCCCTGCCTTCGACTGTTTTTGGGGAGTCTGAAGGTGGAATAGACAGATGGCTTTCCCCATCTGAGACACCGGATGGCAGACATGGAGCTATCGCTCAGGTATGGGTTCAGAAAAGCAAGAAGTTCATGGATGTTCTGACAAGAGAGATGAGCAAGAGAATCCGTCAGGGAGTGCTTGTGGTCCCAACAACGAGAGTGTTCAACGCTACCGATAGCGAGACCAAGTTCGATGCAGAGCTGAATATTGGAAGATGTGGAGATGGTTATGAGTGGGAAGAGGAAATGTGGGGGAGGAAGGTTATCAGGGTGCCAATAATGTTCGGAGAGTTCATAATCGAGAGATACATCGGATATGCTGAGGGTGTAGCCGGAGGAAACATCTGGTACTTCTGCGATTCAGAAGAATCTGCCCTTGAGGCTGGAGAACTTGCTGTTGAGGCTTTGAAGGAGATAGATGGAGTTATAACCTCCTTTGGCATATGCTCAGCCGGATCCAAACCTGAGACAAAGTATCCAGAAATAGGCCCCACAACGAACCACTACTTCTGTCCAACACTCAAAAACAAGATACCCGACTCAAAGGTTCCGGATGGTGTTAAATCAATTCCAGAAATAGTCATAAACGGAATAAATCTGGATGTTCTGAAAAAGGCAATGTATGTGTGCATGGAGGTTGCATCGAAAGTTGATGGAGTGCTCAGGATATCCAGCGGGAACTATGACGGAAAGCTGGGTCAGCACAAGATATACCTGAGAGACATTATCGAGGAGTACTCCTAAATTTTTTATTTATTCTTGACTTTTGCTCTAAATTTCCACACCCTCAAGTCTCAAAAGATATTTTTTTATTTCAATGCCGGAACTGTAACCTCCTATTCCATTTTTCGCCACAACTCTATGGCATGGAATTATAACCGGAACAGGATTGTTCCTCAATGCTTTTCCAACAGCCCTGTAAGCTCTGCTGTTAATTCTATCAGCCACCTGAGAGTATGTAAGTGTTTTGCCATAGGGAATTTCAGAGACAACTTTAAGAACTTCTGATGCAAAACCATCAGACTCTATCTCAACCAGATCGCTCAAGTCCACAACTTCCCCATCAAAATAAGATCTCAGAGCATTCTCCAACCTGCTCTCAGACTTTAACCTTGCCCTTACCTTGCTGGTAGCCTTATCACCGAAACTACCAGTCTCAAACCCAGATCTAACGATATAACGATCTTCTAAAAATACCCTGAAAGTTCCAACTGGAAGATCAAAGCTTATTACTCTCATAACTCACTTTTTGAATTCATAAGAGATTTCAGCTCAGATTTCGAGCTGATTATAACTCCATTGCCAGCATCTTTCCCTCCAATCTCCCTTATTCTCCTGATTCCGTCTATCTCCTTTATGATTTTGACCACAGGCTTTGGCACGAGATGCTCCCACGCCTCGTTCTCAAGCATCCTCCTCCTTATCTCCGTTCCCTGATACTCATCTCTGTTGTACATGCTCGTGTTGACCACTTTCTTCCCGGCTTCAGTAAACAATCTTACAACAAGGGGGTTGTTCGAAAAAACAACATCAAAGGGTGGAACCATGGATATGACATGCGAAACCCACAGGCTGTTTCTGTAGATGTCCTCAAGAGGTATCAGATAAACCTTCTTATCACCAAGTTCATCTTTGAGTTCATCCAACGCACTTGAGATCATCAGAATCCTCTCTCCAGCAGTAAATGGATTCTCAAGCTCATGGCTCTCCTGAGCGCTGCCTATTCCGATTATTAGCTCATCAACTTTAGTTATTATGTTCCTTATTACCTCATGGTGTCCATAGTGATACGGCTGGAATCTGCCTATGAAGAAGCCCCTTATCAACCTCTCCCTCCTTTTTAATCTCTCGGTTTCTTGACAACCCTGTATATGTCATCTCTAAGCTTTTTGCCAGTCTTTTTCTCCCACTCATCCAGTGGGATACCATACTTTGCCTGAATCTTGTCCCTGTAAATTTCAGGTATGACATTGAACGCACAGAACGGAATTATTCTCCCATCCGGGCTTGCATAGTGAATCTCGCACCTCTTCACCCTCTCGATGTCATAGTTGTACAGATCCTGGAAGTGCATCATTCCTATGAATAGTGCTTTAACGTGGAAGTCACCAAGAGTGGAGTAATCGTGCTTCACGAGAACATCAAACAGTATTTTAGCAAAATCAAATCCTTTTGGAGCATTCGAACTATCTACAAACTTCCTCAAATCGATGACGCTCTTTAAAGCCCGAATTGTCTTGATCTTGCTCGACTTCATAACTTCTGACTTTTCGTTGAGGTACTCAAAAAGCCCTTCCACATCGATGAACCTCGTTATCGGGATCATCCTGCCATTTTCCTTAAAAACATATGTCGCCATCCCACACGCCCAGTGAGTTGTCAGCTCGTACTGTGGATGGCCAGTTATCGCCTCAACGAAGTGAGACATCGGTGCTACACTTGGAACTGGATAGAAATCTTCCCTGCTTATCTCCCCATCAGTCTGCTCTTCTATCTTCTTTATCGCATCTGGAATCGTTATCCTGACTTTCTCTCTCTCCCTTCTAGGCATGCTTCCTACGAGGCTGACGGGCTGGAAGTTAACCCCCCTGACAACATCAATATTATCAACACCAAACCTGATTATGTCTCCAAGCTGATGATCGTTAACACCTTTAATAACAGTTGGAACTAAGACTATGCCCAGTTCAGCCCTCCTGCAGTTCTCCAAAATTTTGGGTATCTCATTATGATTCTTCGGGTTCGTTTTCTCATCAACCCCATCAAATGACAGGTAAACGGTGTTGCATCCGGCAAGCCTGACCTTTTTTGGCAGTTCCGGGTCGAGGGCTAACCTTATGCCGTTGGTATTCAGCTGAATATGATCTATTCCTTCCTCCTTTATCGCCTTTATGATATCAACTAGATCCTCCCTCAGCGTGGGCTCACCACCGGTAAGCTGAACGGCATTTGCAGGCACGGGCTTCAGACTTCTGGCGGTTCTAACCATCTCCCTTATTTGATCAATTGTTGGCTCATACACATAACCGGCCCTTTTTGCATAGAAGAAGCAGTACCAGCAGGCAAGATCGCATCTGTTTGTCAGGACAATGTTCAGCAAAGCAGTCTGACTCATGTGATCTTTGCAAAGCCCGCATGTAAACGGACACTTTGCATCATATATCTGAGGATTTTCGATACCGGGCCCATCATGAGCGAATTTGTAAGCCTTCCTGAACATCTCTGCGTCTCCCCAGTAAACCTCGACAAACTCACCATGCTCCTCACAGGTTTTTTTGATCATAACCTTGCCATCTTCCTCGTAAACCGTAGCGTTGATGATTTTAATGCACTCGGGACAAAGTGATGTCGTGTTATATGGTAAAATGTCCTTCGCAACTGATTGAGAATCAATTTTTGATTTCATGTTCATACCTCCGCGCTGATAATTTTATTCTATAAATCTGATAAGAATTTCCCATAAATTTAAAATCCGAAAGAGATATATCAAGGTTTCGTTGCTTTGATTTATGCTTAATATAATCGCCCTGATCATCAAAACAATCTGGCTGCTCATTCCCGCTTACACACCAAACAATTTCGCGGTCGTTTTTGGTGGAGGCATGCCTATAGATTTCAGAAAAAAATTCATAGATGGCAAGAGAATCCTCGGTGATGGAAAAACTATACGGGGATTCGTATTCGGGGTTATGGGCGGTATCCTGTGTGGGATGATTCAATACAAGATTGAGCCAATCTTCAATTTGAATTTGTTCTCATCTCTCAGCATTTTCGATGCTTTCTGCTTAATCTTTGCACTCTCTTTTGGCTCTTTAAGCGGAGATGTTTTCGGGAGCTTCATAAAGAGGAGGGCTGGAATAGAACGGGGAGGTGTTTTTCCGGTATTCGATCAGCTAACCTTCCTTGCTGTATCGCTCTTATTCGCTTATCTCATCTCCCCACACTTCAGCAGTCTGTTTACAAGAGAGGTGATAGTCACGGGACTTATTGTCACACCAGTACTTCACCTGATCGCAAACATTATAGCTTTCAAGCTCGGGCTCAAGAATGTGCCATGGTGAGAAAAATGGATGAGCTGAAGCGTGAGATCGTGAAAAAGCTCATAGAAAATGGATCGCTCAAATTTGGTGAGTTCGTTCTCTCATCCGGAAAAAAGAGCAGCTACTATGTTGATGTCAAAAAGAGCCTGACAGATCCGGACTTCCTAACCCTGATATCGAAAACCATGCTCAGGCTTGCTGAAGATTGCAGACTGAATTTCGACAAGATCGCATGTATAGAGCTTGGCGGCGTCCCATTAGCAGTTGCACTCTCAATCACATCAAACAAACCATACATAATCTTCAGGAAAAAGAAGAAGGAGTATGGGGTCACTTCTGACCTTATAGGGGAAATAAATGGAGAGAGGTTTGTTGTGGTTGAGGATGTAACAACAACTGGCTCATCCGCATTATCTGTTGTCGAGAGAGTTATGGAGAGAGGAGGTAAAGTATTAGGAGTGCTGGTTGTTGTTGACAGAGAAGAGGGTGCTGAAGATGTCTTCAAAGAAAAGGGGATAGGGTTCATTCCATGCCTGAAAGCCAGCGAGCTTATGAAGTACTCTAAAGCATAAACATTAAACAACTCTAATGATCTCCTCCAGGCTCTCCTTTCTAATTTCAATTCCAGCATCTTTCAGATAGCTTATAACCATATCCATATCCAATTCAGGGTTGAACCTGTAATTCTTCAGAGATTCGATAAGGATTTCTTTGTCCATATCCTCAAAACCAAGAATCCCCGATACAACATCCATATCCAGACTCCCGTCAAATTTCCAGTAATGATCAATGAACTCATTGAAAAGGTCCTTATTCAACCTGTACGAATCTGTATTGACCGCGAGAGTGCAGCACAGAAAATCGCCCAAGCACTCATTGAAGTACTCAACATCATATCCTTTCTTTGCCAGAATTGTGAGATATGGTTCCCATATCGCTATACCATCGATCTGACATTTTTCAAAGCTCTCGATCATCTTCTCAGGAGATTTGAAATAGATTACCCTGCCAGAAATATCCTTTTTGTCCATGTATCTCCTCAAATTTCTGTCCATCGTTGACATTTCTGATGCACCAAATATCGCGTTTCTCAAAGCTTTAATCGCTATTCCACTTCCATTCTGTGCTATTGCCGAAACTATCCTGATGTTCTTCATCAGTATTCCCATGAGAACCTGGGTCAGTAAAGGACTTCCAGCCAGATCCACCCTTCCCTGACTCAAAGCCTTCGTTAGCTCTATTGCATCATCAAACACCCTGACTATCATCCCGCAATCCAGTGCGGATTTTATCAGGTAAGCATACTCAGTGGATTTCAGCACGCCAACTCTCAGAATACCCTCAACAGGGTTGGGATACATCTTAACACTCCAGACCCTGTAGGATCTGGATGATACCTGCTCTCTGACTATCTTCCTTTTAGATTCAAGATTGCTTAGAATTTCAGAGACCGTAGATTTAGAGAGGTCGAGAATAGATGGTATCTCGCTCTGAAGTATTCCCTTCTCACCAACCTCCTCAAGAAGCCTTATTATCCTCTCTTCTGCAAGCACAGTTCATAGTTGTATCAGGCATAGATAAAGCTATGCTTCAACAGCAATCGTCCTGCCAGCCTTAATCTTCTCTCCCTCTTTAACAACAAAGGCATAACCATCAGGAATCTCCAGAACAACTCTCGACCCAAACTTTATGATCCCTATTTTCTGACCTTTCTCCACAAAATCCCCCTCTTTGACATAGCAGTTTATCCTCCTCGCAAAAAACCCAGCAATCTGAATAACCCTGAACAAACCTTTCTCATTCCTTATAAATATCTCATTCCTCTCGCTGAAGTCGTTTCTCCTGTAGGCGGGGATAAAACTCCCCTTTTTATAAACTACCTTCTCCACAACCCCGCTTACTGGAGCCCGATTAACATGGCAATCAAAAGGACTCATGAAGATCTCTATCCTCCTCTCTCCAACAAAATCCACCCTGCCATCAGCCGGAGATACAATCCCTTCACCGATATCCCTCGGTGGATCCCGAAAAAATAAGAGTGTGAAAAGCAACGAAAACAAAGATAGTATAATAAGAAAAACGAGATGGTCTGAGTTCAAAATGAAATTGATGAGAAACAGGACTGTTATCATGGTTATTTCTGCATATATGAGCCTCAATCCGCTCCTGTCTATCACACCAACCACCAAAATTAGTCTGATTTCTTCATGAACCTTAAATATTTCTCCTCAAGAATATCCTTCAAATCATATATCAGATCTGCAAGCTCCGGCAGTATTCGAAAGACGGTTAGCGAGATCAGGATTAAAGCCAGAGTTGCGAGAATCTTGGAAATTATGTGATGGGCTATGTAAAAACTATTCTCACCAAACCAGGAGTAGCCAAAGCTGACGGTTATGAAAACATTCCTCAAAAGGTTGAGTACATATATCACCGGTACGGAAACCATGAACGCCTTCAGTTTTCTGCTCCAGTCTGCCCTCATTCCAAGTGTAGCCCCAGCAAAAAGGGCTATACTCTCTATTCCGGTGCATGCGAGAATTATCTCAACGCACTTGCCGTTAAGATAGAGAATCCTGTCGCCGTACATCTGAATGTTGTAGCCAAGAAAGTTGGCGAGCATAACAGTCAGTTGAGCAGTTTTGGATATTAGAAAATCTCCAAGAAATCCATTCATCGCAAATGGGAAGTAAAATATGGCTGAAAGGGCTGAAAATGCACTCAAATTCAGAAAGGTATTCAGCCTGCTGACATCCCTTTCAGCGATTATGGCTATTCCAATTAATGTAAAAAGTATGAACGCTGAAACTATTATCACGGAGTTGAAATAATCTCCTATGTCAAGATAATACGGCAGCTTCGTTATCCAGCCAAAGCCAAACAGTATCCATGAAAAACCGCCGATAATGCTGTTTTTTGATATAACGAATGCGAACATCAGGGCTGCTGAGATTACAATGATAAAATCCATGAAGCAAAAAGATTTAACTCAGATACTTAAACAATTCGTTTGTAATGTTCGATTTACATATCCACTCAAACTACTCCGACGGAAGTTCTCCAATAAGAGATATTGCAAAAAAGGCAAAGGAGAGGAATCTGAAGGTTATTGCAATTGCGGATCACTCTATGGAGCATAAATTTGGACTGGACGAGGCTAAGGCTGTTAAAAGACAATTAGAGATAGAAAAGTACTCCTCAGCCTACAACATTGAGATACTGTCTGCCGTTGAATGCGGAATTCTTGCCGATGGGGAAATCATGATTCCAGATTTTGACTTTGACATAATCCTCGCCTCAATACACGCAAACATAAGCTTTAAGGAATACAATCTGAGGGTAAGGAAGTGCATTGAAAAATATGATGTCGATGTAATAGCCCATCTGTATTCCGAGATGTTCCATCCATTCGATTTTCAATTGAACGACTGTGTGGAGGATGCGTTAGACCTCATAGACTTCATAAAGGACAATGATGTTGCTATCGAACTGAATACAGCCCATAACTCCCCTCCAGATGAGATTCTACTGCGCTGCAGGAGAATAAAATACTCTATCGGCAGTGACGCTCACTCCCTAGCAAGAATTGGTGATGTCAGAGAAGGTTTTAAAAAGGCCAAGACCATTGTAAAGGACGGGAGGTTCATAATTGAGTGAATGCATAGTTCTCACAGTAGATGCGATAGTGCCCTACAGGGGCGGAATCGTTTTAATAAGAAGAAAGAACGAACCGTTTAAGGGATACTATGCCCTTCCCGGTGGGATAGTCGAGTACGGGGAGAGTGTGGAGTCTGCTGTGTTGAGAGAGCTTAAGGAAGAGACCGGACTTGATGGGAAGATTTATAAGCTGGTCGGTGTATATTCAGATCCTAATCGAGATCCAAGAGGTCATTTCGTGTCAGTGTGTTTTATTGTGAAGGGCAAGGGCAGGCTCAAGGCCGGAAGTGATGCCAGAGAAGTTGGAGTTTTTTCGCTTGATGAGCTTCCCGAGCTTGCCTTTGATCACAAAAAGATGATAGACTCAGCAAGGGGTGATTTAGTTGGAATTCTGTCCAAAATGTAAGAGCATAATGATATACTACCAGAACAAAGCTGTTTGCAGGAAATGCGGGTATGAAAAAGAAGTTGGAGAGAAGAGCGTTGTGCTCGTTACGAAAACAAACAGAGAGGATGTTCCGGTTATAGAGGGGGAGAACATCAAAACGCTCCCGACAACAACTGCCATCTGCCCGGAATGCGGGAACAGAGAGGCATACTGGTGGTTAAGGCAGTTGAGGGCTGCTGATGAGAGCGAGGTAAGATTCTTCAGATGCACGAAATGTGGAAAGACCTGGAGAGAGTACGATTAACTTACCTCCTCCTTTTTCTTCGATTTTCCTTTAGATAAATCAACCAGAACACGATCCAGAACGAGCGATCTTATCTCATCCTGATCCCTGTTAGCATCCACCACCAGTATATCAACATCCTCATCCTCAATCGACAGAAATATCTCCCTGACCCTGCTCAGATACTCCTTCCTCTCGAACTCATTTGGCTCATCTCTATTCTTTATCCTTTCCAGAGCTTTTTCTGGATTTAAATCCAGTATTATGAGCAGATCAGGCTTTGGAGCTATCTCCTCATTCATCCTTTTCAGCTCATCTGGATCAAAACCCAGTGCACCCTGATATGCAATGGTTGAGAAGTAATACCTGTCCATAATCACTATCTTGCCGCTCTCCAGAGCAGGAATTATGTTGTTTTTAACATCGTACTCCCTGTCCAGAAGGAAAAGTCTCAGTTCTTCCTCAGGTGAGAGCCTAGACTTATAAGACTCCTTTATCTTTTTCCCCCACTTGCTATCGGTTGGCTCTTTGAGCAGGATCGCATCATATCCAAGCTCTTTAAGCTTCTCAACCAGAAATCTGGCCAGAGAGGTCTTTCCCGAACCATCTATCCCCTCAATAGCGATAAGCACAGATGTCAATAGCAACGAAACTTTAAAAGTTTTTCAATTGCACGGTTTTAGCACGGTTTTAGCAAGAAAAATAATCGAGAAATCAAAAAATTTATTATTAATAACAGTCATAAAAGCTAAAATATGAAGTTTAGATTGTTGTTGCTGATCAGTTTACTGATCCCTGTTCTGGTTATTGGCTGCACAGAAGAGAAGGCTCCAACCAAGACTCCAACTCCTGTTCCAGCTAATGTCCTGAAGATTGGCGTTCTAATTCCCAAAACCGGCAAGTTCCAGACTTCCGGAGTGGTGATGGAGAATTCAGCCAGGCTCGCAAAGAAGCATATCGAAGAGGAAATGGGAATAAAGGTTGAGCTTGTTTTCGCCGATTGTGGCGATTCTGCAGAAAAAACGAAGTCAGCATTTCTCGAGCTGTCCGATAGCGTTCTGGCAGTTGTCGGAGCGTATTCAAGCACACAGGCAATTGCAGCAGCAGATACTGCAATGGAAACGAAAACCCCGTATATCGTGAGCGTAGCTTCAGCCGGAATTATCGAGCAGAAGGTGAATGAAGGAAATAGGTATGTTTTCAGAAATGCCTACAACACCACATACTGGGGCGAACTTGCAGTTGAGTTCCTGAAGCTATCGAAGGCTGAGGGTTACTACTTCCAGGGCTTCCAGCCACTCAGCACATTCAATCAGGGAATGCTGAATGTCATAAAGAAGTACAAGGAACCCGTCGCTGTGAGCTACTATAACCCATCCGTAGATCCAAAGGATGTTCAGAAGAAGGCTGTCGAGGCTGCCAACGCTGTTGGCGAGCATGATGTTCTGATACTAGGAGATCCCGGAAGGCTATCGATATCATACCTCAAAGAATACAGACAGAACGGTGGAAAGGGAATAGTGTATTCAATCGGTGGAGTTCTGGCTCTGCCTCAAACGCTCAAAAATCTCGAGAGTGCAGAATACACTGCCTTCCAGTCCGCAGCACTTGACAAAATAAAGGTCACAGAGTACACCGAGAAGTACTTCGAGGACTACAGGAAGGAATTTGGCGAGGATGCCAACAACTACGCTGGAGTTCTGACATATGATGCCATCCTTATTCTCGCAAAGGCGTTTGAGAAGTCTGGAGACGATAAGGAGATGCTCATAAAGGTGCTGGAGGAGGGAGAGTTCACCGGAGCTTGCGGCGTGTACAAGTTCAACGAAAACCATCAGGCATTGTGGGGAAGCGAGAAGCTGAAAGGCAAGATATCAGAATGGGTTGATGGTAGAGCTGTTGTTCTATACCCAGAGGAGTACAGGGAATCGGATGTTGTATGGCCATAGGCTACGAGTTGTTCTCTTCCGCAATTTTTTTATCAATTTTTGCGACATGCATAAGCCTTAATTTCAGAATCTCAAAGTTCCTTAACCTTGCCCTAGGTTCAGTTTATGCTTCGGGAGCATATATCTCATATCACCTGTACCATCTGTCTCAAACAGGATTCGGCTTTATTTCTTCGATAGCTTTGAGCATGTTAGCCGGAATCGTTCTTGGCGTGACCCTTTACATTTTGATTAAAAGAATTGGTAGCAGCATGCTCGAAGCCACAATTATCAGTCTGGGTTTTGGTATTGCAGTTGAGGAGATTCTCAGAATTACCCACTCCAGCGGATACTACCTCATAATAGAGGATCTGAATTATACAATCTTTGGAATCAGATTATGGGAGCTGTCCGAGATCATTCTCTTTATCCTAGTTTTCCTCTCGTTGGCACTGATTTATCTCTCAAAATTCGGAATAAGGGTTAAGTTCGTTGAAGATGATCCATTGCTCGCAGAGATATATGGTGTTGATGTTGAAAAGTACTCTCTGATTTGCATAGCTCTAACCTCTTCAGCAATATGTGTGCTCGGAGCAATGTCATCGTTCTCACTCGCAGTCTCTCCATCGATAGGCTATCTCCCGCTGATGAGCGGGATCGTGATAGCCTCACTCGCATCGATATTCAGAAGCGTCGGGATCATGCATTACATCAAGATAGCGATCATATCCATATCATACTCGATCCTGATGATGGTGATCTGGTGATCTGATGGAAAAAGAATACTTCGAAAGAATCAGACTGGCAAGAAGGAAATCTGCTGCTCAGGCAGCATTACTCTCGCTTCTAGCCATCGCTCTGCTACTCCCATTCCACCTCAAGTGGCTGATCAACCTCGCAATCCTGTACTCCATACTAACTCTATCATGGGTCTTCATGGAAAGATATTCAGGAAGAATAAGCCTCGGACACACAATACCTTTCGGTCTGGCAGGGTACTTCTCCGCAATACTGAACTTCTACTTCGGAGATTTTTTCTACGCTGGATGGATTCCTGGATTCGTCGCATCATCCATAATTTTCTTCATTTTAATGGAAAAAACTGAGAGAACAGGTTTCGTCTTCATAACATTCATACTCGGTGTGCTCATCTGGATCATCTCACCACTGATAACAATAACAAAGAATGGCGAGATTTATGGCGGTGAAGAGGGTTTCTCGATGATCCACATCTCAAGGGATTGCATATACCTAACATCTCTGCTCATATTGCTCATGCTGTTTTCATTCATGAAATATTTTGAGATCAGCCATTACGGACTGAGATTTAAGGCGTTCAGAGACAATGAGGATTCTGCCAGAGTGTTGGGCATCAGATCTCACAGGGTTAAAGCCGTAACCTCCCTGATATCAGCCTTTTTCGCATCGGTAGCGGGGAATCTGTATGTGCTGCACTTCAACCATGCAAGTCCGGAGCTTTTCTCAGTCCACCTCGCGATATTTCCGTTCATAGCAACCGTATTCTTCAGAGAGCCCATAACTGGTGCGATAGCGGGTAGCTTCATAATAGTCCTGCTCTCAGACTACCTGAACTCGATATTTCCCCAGTTCCATCTCATGCTGTACGCAATCATCCTGATCCTTTCTCCCAAAATCATGAACTGGAGGGAGAGGTTTGCTGAAGGTTAAGAATGTCTCCAAGCAATTCGGAGATCTGGTTGTGCTGAGAGAGATCAATCTAGAAATTGACAGAGGAGAGGTTATTGGTATATTCGGGCCAAACGGATGTGGAAAATCAACACTCCTGAGAATAATTTCCGGATTTGAAAAGCCGAGTTGCGGGAAGATAATAATGGAGGGTAAGAACATCACGGGGTTCTCGGTAGAGAGAAGAGCGGAGATAGGAATAAGCTACGCTTTCCAGATTCCCAAGCCCTTTGAAAGTTTAACCGTATTCGAGAATGTTCTGGCAGGCTTTCTGCTGAGGTATGATGAAAAAGAGGCCGCAAGAAAAGCTTCAGACTTGCTCAGAAAATTCGATATAGACCACATTTCAAACAGAAAAGCCACATATCTTTCACAGGGAGAGCTGAAACTGCTTGAATTATGCAAAAGTGTTTCAACCGAGCCCGAACTCTTGCTGCTCGATGAGCCATTTTCAGCCTTGGATAGAGAAAACTCAAAGAATGTGATGAAGAAAGTCAGACTAATGAGAGATGATGGCATAGCGATGCTGATAACCGCCCACAAGAAGAGAATTCTGGAGAGAATATCTGACAGGATTTTCTCGATTGAAAATGGGAGGTTGATTGTGGAGGGTTGAAGAAGTGATGCTGGAAGCCAGAAAAGTTAGTGTTAAAGTCGGGATAAGAGATATAATACAGGATGTGGATTTTTTCATTAAAAGGGGAGAGATTAACTTACTAACAGGCCCAAACGGCAGTGGGAAATCGACCGTATTCAGGACGATGGCTGGCTTGGTAAAAGCTCATTCTGGATCAATATATCTCGATGGAGTTGATATAACCGATTATCCACCACATCAGAGATACAGGATGGGGATAGTTCTGGCTCCAGAGAAGATGAGGGTTGCGGAGAATCTGACAGTTGAGGAGAACATAAGGATCGGTGGTGAGATTGAGAGAGTTTACGATTTATTCCCAAAGCTCAGGAGACTCAGAAACCATAAGGCAAAGAATCTGAGCGGTGGAGAGAGACAGATGGTTGTGTTCGGGAGGGCTATAGCCTCAAACCCGAAGTATCTTCTGCTTGACGAGCCTTTTCAGGGTCTTCATGGAGATGCTGGAGATATTGTACTGGAGGAGATCCAGCGAATTAAAAAGAGAGCTGGCATTGCAGTGATAAGTCATGAGAGGGTTGAAGATCTAATAGAGATCTCCAGCAGAATCACACTGATGATCTCAGGAAAAGTTATACATAGTAGAGAGATAACCAGTTCAGATGAGGTTATAAAAAAGCTGAGGGAGTACCTTTTGATTTAGGTGAGGTTATGGCTGAGTACAAGGTATGGTTCGGGCGTGTGAGAGACTGTGAAGTGGTTGAGAGATCAGATAACTTATTCGAATCCTTCTCTAACTGTAAAAATCCTAAAATTCCTTTTTCAGTTAAAGATGCTGGATTGAAGGTTTTTAAATCCGAAAAGGAGTATTACAACACCCTGAGAAAAGTATCCATTGCAGTTGCTGAGAAAAAAGTCGATGAAGAGCTTAGAAGTGATGAAAAATACCTCATAGCTCTGCTCAAAACCCTAGATGAGCTCGATCTCACGATTAACCTTCTCAGCGAGAAGCTGAGAGACCTTGAAGATGTCAGGGACACTATCATATGCGATGAACTTAAAGAGCTGATAAAGAGCACCAAGCAACTCAGAAAGAAGGTTGAGGATGAGATCAACTCAAACTCGAGAAAGCTAATTCCGAACATGAGCGAGATTCTTGGGGGGGTTATAGCAGTCAGGCTGATAGAGAGAGGTGGAGGGCTTAAAAGGATCGCAGAGCTTCCAGCCAGTACGATCCAGATACTCGGTGCTGAGAAGAGCTTATTCAAAGCCCTCTCAAGAATCAAAAAGGGCAGGAAAGCAAAAACCCCCAAACATGGAATAATATTCCAGCACCCATACATCAGAACCCTTCCAAAATCGATGAGGGGAAAGATGGCGAGATTCATGGCCGGAAAGCTTGCAATCGCTTCGAGAATTGACTTCTTCAGAGGAGAACTCAACGAGGATCTGGTTGAGACAGTCAGACTGAAGTACGAAGAGCTTAAAAAGCTTAAAAAGGGTTGATAGCATGAGCCTTAAAGGCATTAAAATAATAGAGAAAATAGCGAATAAAACCTACCTCGCCGAGATCAATGGCAAAGAGACCATCGTCACCGAGAGCAGAAATCCTCCGCATTATGGAGAAAAAAAGATCGGCAAGTACAGGGAGTGGATTCCGTACAGGAGCAAGCTCTCAGCGATGTTTATGAAAGGACACAGAATAGACATCAAACCGGAATGGAAGGTTCTGTATCTGGGTGCGGCGAGCGGTACCACAGTAAGCCACATCTCCGATATTCTGGATTACGGATACATCTATGCCATAGAGTACTCCGCAAAGCCGTTCAAGAAATTCCTTGAACTCGCCATAGAGAGGCAGAATATAATCCCAATCCTCGATGATGCCGGAAAGCCTGAAAACTACAGTGGGATAGTGGAGAAGGTTGATTTTATCTACCAGGATATCGCCCAGAAGAACCAGATAGAGATATTCACAGCCAACGTGGACTTCTTTCTGAAGGATGGTGGTCATGGGTTGATAATGGTCAAGGCCCGCAGCATCGATTCAACTGCCGAGCCAGAAAGTGTTTTCGAGAGAGTGATTGATGAACTGAAAGAGAAGTTCAGAATTGTTAAGTCTGGAGGGCTTGAACCCTACCACAAAGACCACATCTTCATCCATCTCAAAGTTTGATTTTCCTCGTGCTTTTTGTTTTCAGAACAGGCAGAAGATCGTGCCTCTTTTTCTGAACCAACACATTTCTTATAGCTCCACCCAAAGCATCAACCTCTCCTTTTTTCGCAGAAACCGGAAAGATTCTGTGCTTCCAGTTCGTCCATGGTGGGATCATGCCAAGCTTTTCAGAAATGGCATTCAGAGTGTAATCCTTCTTCTCAACCTTGTCCATCTTATTAACAGCCAGAAACACCTGAAAATCAAACTCATTCAGGAAATCATACATCTCAATATCTATGGGAATTTCACCCCTGCTCTCCCACCTCTCTACAATCTCCAGAAAAGACTTTCCGTCAACCACATGAATCCCGCATATGATCCTTTCAGCATTAGACTCAATGTAGTGGACAATGAAGTCCTTAACCCTCTCATTGAAGTCTCTCCTGACCCCATGAATGTACCCATAACCCGGCAGGTCGGTAACCAGAAGATCCTTATAGACCAAGGTGTTCGGCTTTATTGTCGTTCCCGGCCTCTTACCTTTCTTAACCTCTTTGCCAAACAGCCTGGAGAATAGGGTTGACTTGCCAACATTCGATCTGCCAACAAATATTATTTCCAGCTTTATTTTCTTGGAATTGCTAAAATAAAGCATTTGGGTTATCCGCTATCACTATTCCACTATTCACTATTCCACTATCCATAGAAGATGTTCATGATGAACACTACCGCACCAATAATTAAACCGAAAGCGAAAACGCTTTTCGGATTGATCTTGATCTGTGTTTTCTCTTCCTCAAAGTACCTCATTATACCCGCTGAGGACATCAGAGGTGGTGTCTTATCCTTCCTCTTTGCCATGATAAATGGTTGCGGGAGTTAGTATATAACTTTAATGGTATTTGGTTATTAGTTCTATTACTGGCTTACTGAATATTGCTGCAAAACGGCATCCGGAAACCAAAACCTTTTTACACCTTAAATTAAATCTGAGAAAAGTTAAAGGTTCAAAGAGGTTCAGTGAGGCTGAGAGGGCTGAGGAGGGGAACGAATGAGAGGTGAAGACCATGATCACCCATCCAACGAATGGTTCAAGGCTGAAAGAAGCTATATTGATATCGTTCCCCTTCCTGATAGTATGCGTTGTTCTTGACTTCTTTGCAGGAGCTTTTCTCGGCAGTTTTTTTGACAAGATAATGAACCATTATCCAATAATCCTTGTTATCCTCCCCGGGCTCATGGGGTTGAGGGGAAACATCTTTGGAGCAATGGCCAATCGTTTCTCAACCCTGCTCTACTTAGGAGAAATGGAGCCAAGGATCAGAAAGAACAGAAGAATCTCAAGCAACATATTTTTGAGCCTTATTCTTTCAATGCTTCCTGTTGTTATTCTTTGGGCCGTTGGGAGCTTGAAGGTTATGGATTTCAGCATAGCGATTGTTGTTTTCTTAATCGCAATATCCTCCACGATTTTTGCAAGCCTCATTCTGGCCTATTCCACAGCATTGGTGACAGTTATACCCTTCAGGAAGGGGACTGATCCGAACTCAATAGCTCCACCGGTAATAACATCCATAGCGGATCTTGTCACAATACCCCTCCTTGTCGGATTCATGCTGCTGTACGAAGTTTCTGGTATAACATTCTACAGCCTCACCCTATCCGCCTTTATGCTCTTCGCGTACATGCTAATTGCTGTAAAACTTGGAATGGATGAGAAGAGAGCCCTCAAGGAAATGATCACTATCATTGCTGGTTTAGCGGCGATATCAGCTATCTCTGGAGGAATACTCGAATCCTACAGCGATGTAATCTATGCTTCAACAATCTTCAGCGTGATGTATCCAGCAATTCTTGATAGCTCAGGAAACTATGGGTCGATCATAGGTGCCAAAACATCGACAATGCTGCATCTCGGTGAGATTGGGAAACCCCTAGACAGGAAAATAGTCTATGAGATTCTTATCTACTCGATGACCGGTATACCTCTGGCTGTGATCATGAACTCCCTCGCAACCCTCATCGTTAAGGTTACTCTCGGAAAAACAGTTGGACTCGTTCCCATTTTCCTTCTGCTATATCCGATATTCCTGCTCTTTGTGATGACGATAGCTCACCTGATAGCCATAGTCTCAGAGAAGGTTGGCTTCGATCCCGACAACACAACCGTGCCTGTTATAACCACCATCGCAGATATGATAGGTACTGCATTCACGGTTGTTATGGCTTTCCTGCTGCTGTAAGCTTTAGTATGCTTTAGTTACCCTTATTCTATCAACTTCATCCCGCTTTTGCTACACCTTGCACGATCTCATATCTACCTCAACTACCTCTCCTCCGGGTTCAACTTCCTCAAAGATCTGCCCCTCAAACCTGTATATTTCTGTCCCATCCATCAGCCAGCAGTCAGGAGGCAGTCCAGCTTTCATGCATGTTTGCGATAGAAATTCTTCACTGTCAAAGTTGAACTCGATCGCCACCTGGGGTAACAGCAAGCCTGAAAAAATTCCTCTCTTTATAAGCAAACCGTGCCTACCGATCTCAACCTGCTCTGAAATTTTTCTTACATCCACCTCTATTTTTTCCGGAGGTGTGAGGATAGTGACCTCAACAGTAACAACATCAAGCTCTTTTGTGCTTAGAGGTCTGAACCTCGGATCCTGAGTTGCAGCAGATATTGCGGATTCGATTATTGCCTCATCAAGCCTCTTGTATGGATATGGAAAGCCTATACATCCTCTCAATTCCTTGTTCTTCCTGAGCGTTACGAAAACACCCCTCTTTTCGGCAAAAACTCCATCATATCTTGTATCAATAACCTTCTTTTCTTTTAGATATACCTCGATTGCATTTCTGGCAAGCTTCACGGCCTTTATACCTTCTTCAAGTGTGAGAAGTTTGGTCATAACAGTAAAAAGATCCAAGAAAATATTAGTTTATCGTATATGGTTACGCTAAACCATGTTCTTATTTATCCACCTGATCAATTCACCTTTCGGCATCGCCCCAACAATCTTGTCCACAGGCTTTCCATTTCTGAAGAATATCAGGGTTGGTATCGCCGTTATGGCAAACCTGTTCGCTATAGCCTGCTCTTCAGTTGTGTTCACTTTCCCGAAGACCACTTTCCCATCGTACTCCCTTGCAAGATCATCGATAATGGGGGCAATCATCTTGCATGGAGCACACCAGTCAGCCCAGAAGTCTAGAACAACATACCTGTTCTTCAAAATCTCATTGAAGTTTGATTGAGTTACATTAACGGGATAGTTTATCTTCTCCATTTTCTCACCCATCATCCTCTCCATTTTCTCCATTAGCTTCTTCTTCCGGATTATCTCAAGCTCATCCATAAATCCCAATTTCCCGATCAGCTTTTTGAAGGTTTCGCAATAGTGAGTGATGACCGCATTGATATAGATCACATTAATTTCAACCCAAAATCCTCCTCACAGCATCCATTCCTTCCTTGATTAGTTCTTCAGCCCTGCTTTTCGTCGTAGCCTCAGCAAAAATCCTCACTATTGGCTCCGTGCCTGAAGGTCGTATGAGAATCCAGCCATCATCGTAGTCTATCCTCGCACCATCTGTAAAGTTCGCATCCGGGAACTCCTTTCTCAATCCATCAAGTAACTTTCGCTTGTTATCGCATCCCATCTTTTCTTTTAAGGTGTAATATCTCGGAATGTCCTTCACCAGCTCAGATATTGGTCTATCTTCCTTAGCCATAAGCTCCAGAACCTTCGCCGCACTCATTGCCCCATCCCTTGTTAGCTGAAACTCTGGAAAGATCAGTCCACCATTTCCCTCTCCTCCAAAAACGGCATTTATTTCCTTCATGACTTTAACAACCACGGGAGAGCCAACAGCAGTATATACTATCTCCCCTCCAGCCCTCAACACAGCATCCTCAACACATTTCGAGCTTGAAATGGGAGTTACAACCTTCCCACCAAAGCTTCTGACGTAGTATTCAGCCATTAAAGCGAGCATGACATCTTCAGATATGAAGTTGCCATTCTCATCAACGAAGGTTGCCCTATCCGCATCCCCATCATGAGCTATACCCAGATCCGCTGATGTCTCCTTGACAACCTTCTTTAGCAGCTCAACATTCTCCTCAACCGGCTCGGAACTTCTCTGCGGGAAAGTTCCATCAGGATGTGCGTTAATGGATATAACCTCACAGCCAAGCTCCTTGAGCAGTTGTGGGGTTGTAAAAACGGCTGCCCCATTCCCGCAATCAATAACAACCCTGAACTTTTTCTTCGCTATAAGACCCTGATCAACCCTGCTTTTGATTCCATCGATGTAAAGCCTCCTGCAATCATCCTCAAAAACCTGTCCCACCTCATTCCATTTCGCAAGCATGAAGTCCTTGCTCTTGTAAACTCTCTCACTCTCCTCATCCATCTCCCTCGTGAACTCCGTCCCATCGCTGTGAACGAACTTGATTCCGTTGTACTCTCTGGGATTGTGGCTTGCTGTGACTATAACACCACCGGTAACATCCCTCATCTTAACATAGTACTGCAGTGCGGGAGTTGGTGCTACTCCTAAATCGATAACATCGCTTCCAACAGAGGTTATGCCAGCGATAACAGCACACTTCAGCATCTGCGATGAGATTCTTGCATCCGTTGCTATTGCAATTCTACCCTTTCTAAGGCTACCGATGACCCTTCCAAGATTCAGAGCCATTTCTGCTGTTAATTCCTCATTTGCAACTCCTCTAACACCATTAGTACCGAAAAGTTCTCCAGCACCACCAATTCTTGTCATAAAAGCAAGTAGATTTGATAGTTTAAAAGGTATTCGAAATTCGGAAAAGTATCCAAAAGGTAATTAATCCCCAATGCGAAGGTTATACGGCGATGATGAAAGGACCCCTCTGAACCATGATGAGGGTATTGAGTTCTGAGCCATCACGACTTCTGAAATTCCCTCAGGAAAGATGTTGCGTAGCAGCCCTTTGGCAGGAAGAACTTCATGAAGACATCTCTTCCATCTATCTCATAGTAAAGCTCATCAAAGTCTATGGGTATCTCCGCAGACCTGAACTCCCCTGAGGATGAGAACTCCTTATGCTCATGCCTGAAGTCTTCAAAGCTGATGTCATCCTCTGCCAGAATATCGAGTAGCCTGTCTTTAACCCACCCCTTCACTTCCGTTTTATAGCCGGGAAGAGGCAGGCAGAGAACGGCCCTTCCAACAGATATCAGGAAATCTATTCTCTTCCTGTTTCTAACCTCAACTGGATTGCCCGCAATCGTTAACCTACCATTCCTGATCCGGATGAAATCCACGATGTCCTCATCACAGATCTCTCTTAGGGTTTTGAACTCCGCTATCCTGTCAGAGAGGATCCTGTTGAAGACATAGGACTGATAGGCGTGAACGAACATCATCTTCAGGTTCTTTGGCAGGCTTAGAAGTGCTTTTTCCTCAGAGTTCTCTTCAATGAGTTTTTGCAATAATGTTCTCTCATACCTCAAATGCTTTGGCAACTCCCTCAACCCAAATTTAGGATCTCTTGACTCCCAGAGCTCCTCCCTGATCTTCCTTACCTCCTCATTCTCTGAAACAAAGGGCTTTGCAACATATGTCCAGAAAGCAGCCCCATAATCCCTCTTCAGAATATGAAGGCCTACTATATGTGTTATGTACCTTATCGTGCCGAATCTCTGGGTTCCAAAGAAGTTGGGGGAGCCTTTAACCTTCAACTCCTCAATGGTTTCATCTATTATTTCGCTGTCAGCATCGCTTTCCGTAATTCTTATTTCAAACTCATTTCCGATCAAATCTCCAAGCTTCAAAGCCCTGTTGCTCCACCCAATGACTTCTATCTCAGCATCCTTTATATGCAAGCCCTCAAGCTTTTCAGCCACTTCTCTGGCATTGGCTATTGAATAATACTGAACCGTAAAAGCCCTCTTATCTTTTGTTCCAGCATAACCAATCCTCTTCTGGCTTATTCCAAGCTTGTTGGACAGAACTCTGGCGAAGTTTATGGTATCCCAGTTTCTCTTAGCCACCCTTAAGATCAGATGCTTGCCCTCACCAATTGCCACATCAGCAACCTCGGTTACCTTGAAGTAATCCGGTTCCTCCTTTATTAAGCCGCCTATACCTCCTGTGGAGGTTATGTATCCCCTTATCCCAACCCTGTGCTCGACATTCATTTCAGCAGAGGTAAGTTACCGGTCACCCTATCAATCTTTTTCTCCTCGTCAGGACCTATCGCCAAAGCTGTTACTGTTCCCGGTGGAATCTCAGTCAAACCTGCATCTCTGACCAATGCCGTAACAAGACCTTCCTTTTCAGCCTTGTATTTAACCATCATCATTTCCTGCAAATCCTTAACTTTGAGAACTATCTTCTTCTGACCGCTTTTTCTCCATGCATCGACGATCTTTTTATTTGAGGCTTCATATCCAAGAATAGAAGCATGTGCAACCTGAACGGACAACTTCCCTCTTGAAAGCTTTAAATCGTCCCTCACAACAATTACCTGCTTGTACTCCATAGATATCCCCGGCAACTAGTTCTCGCCAAAACCGAAGACATTCAATTCCTCAATGCTGACTGGCTTTGATTTCTCATTGAACCATCTCTCACCAACCTCTTTTGCTTCATCCTCATCAAATTCGGAGATATGGATGTTTTCAGCATCAACTTTTTCAACCCTATCCAGTGGAATTCCGATGAACCTTTCTCCCACCTTTACAATGATCATGTTCTCATACACATCAACACTCTCGCCTACCATCGCTCCATTGCAGTAAACGAACTTGCATATCATGTCAAAATTCCCCATCACCTTCACCTTCAGTTAACTTAAACTTGGAAAATATAAGTTTTCTGTGCTTAAAGCAAACCTAAACAAAAACCCAAAGCAAAAATACTATTATCCCCAAACCAAACTGCCCTTGATGATCGCAGTGGTGCCATTCAAGTACAGAAATCCAAAAACGAGGTTGGCTAAAATACTGAGCTTGGATGAAAGAAAGAAGCTCGCCATGACCATGCTAAGGGATGTTCTCAGTGCATTGAGCGGAGTTGACAGGGTTACCGTGGTTGTTCCGGATGACGAGAGCGTTAAAGCCTGCAGCTTTATTAACGCAAAGTTTGAGAATGCCGAAGTTGTAATGGATGATAGAAACCTTGACGATCTCGTGAATTATTTCATCGATAGTCATGGAGAGGTCGCTGTTGTGATGGCTGATTTGCCTTTATTGAACGAGAAGATTCTGTCAAAATTCTTTGAAACTGATGGAGATGTTGTTATCGCTCCCGGAAGAAAGGGTGGAACGAACATGTTACTCGTGAGAAACAGGATGTTTAGAGTTTCGTACCACTATGGAAGCTTTATGAAGCATTTAGCAATAGCCAAATCCAGAAAGTTGAAAGTAGTTGTGTTCGACTCGTTCTATTCCAGTATCGATATAGATGATGAGTCAGATATTCTGGAGCTTTTGATACATGGTGAGGGAAAGGAGAGTTATAAGTTTTTGAGCTCGATTATGAGCGTTGACTGCAGTAGTAAAGACCCGTACATCAAACGAAGAACTTGAACAGAGCCCATGCAACCAAGAGCATTATGAAAGAGTGTCTGGTTCCTGTTGATATTCTCGAATCTGCAAGAACTCCTGCAACAACACCATTTCCGAATGCCTGAATGAAGGCCGCTGAGAAATAAAGGAATTTCATTTCCTCTAAAGTAGTTTTTGCCCCAGCTCCCATTACGGCAGAAGCTTCAAATAGAGATGGTAGAAATAACTTGTAGAGTACAGCATCTGTAAAAAGAAAAACAAAGAATGCAACATATATAACAAGTAAATAAACAGTCATGTTGCTTCTCCTCTCTTTCTCCAGATATTTCATCTCTGTTATGTGCATGGCAGAAACTTCGAGTGCCTCTGAAATGCTCCCACCAGATCTAAAAGCCTCGATTATTAAAGCAACACCTCTTTTTATAATCTTGGATTTTATAGAAGCAGCGAATTTTTCAAGTGCCTCAATAAATGTGAGTCCTGCTGACATTTGATAGCTCATTTTAACTATGTACGGTGTCAGGAGGCCGTAATCTCCTCCACTCGCTCTCTTTATAGCTTGTCCAAGTGGCATACCAACTCTTCTCGATTCTGCAAGATCAATCAAAAACTTCGCGAAAAGCTCCTCAATTGCAAAAAGTTTCTTGTTTTGATATGCGAGATAGAAGGAAACTGGTCCTGTAGCTGAGAGGGATGCGAAAACAGCAAAGTCTATGTGGTCAAGTGTTACATCGTAAAACTCAATTTCCCCAATATTTCCAATTATTATCATAACCGAAGTAAAAGCAAAAGCTATTGAAAGAATTGCAGAAGTTGAATAAACAAATACTTTTTCGACCTCTATATAATCAAGCCTTCTTTTCAGAATACCTTCTTCTCTCCTTGGCCATGCGAGATACAGCAGTATCAGGATTATGCTCGCAAAGATCAATGAAGCGATCGTGAGGAAATACGAGAAAGGCAATTTCAGTATTCCAGCATAAACTTCAAGCTGAACAATAATCAGAATTGAGAGGATTAGTGTGAGTAGAATAATAATAAACAACCAGATCCCCCATCCTCCATGATAGTACCTCTTCTTTCTGAACTCAATTTCAGTAAAGTATCTGTAGACGTTTGGAAATTCATTGTGAACGAGCACCATTAAGATATTGAGTATTGCAGAAACATTGAGAATACCATAAGCATCGCTCGGATAAAGAATGAGGCCTCCGATTTGTATTGAAATTATTCCTTCCCAGATTAGAACAGAAACTATAGCGAACAGGATTGAGAGTGAAGCTAACAGGAGTGAAAGTCTTTTTCTCTCGCCCCTTTTGATCATGATTTTTGACGCATTCTCTATTGCAACAACGATGAAAATGAGGGTTAAAGCATATAGTAGAGTCCAGACATAAATATAATTAGGTGGCCACTCAAAAATTAAAATTCTAAGCCTTTTCAAAATTGAAAAGACAAGTATAAGGGCATAGAGAGTTACAAATACATTCAACAGGAAAACTGAAATATTTATCGAAAGTGTTCTGGCGACACCATCAGCTTCTCCCTTCCACCTTCTCTTCTCTAAACTTACAAAAGAATACAGGTTTGATATTATTATCAAAATTATTGGAATGTAAAATATGTCAAATTCTAAATTTAGATGGGTAATACTCAGATTACTCAGATACTGGACCAAGAGGTCTTTAATTTCAATAATTTTCGCAATAAACGAGTTTATAAATTCATTTTGGGTTAAGTCTAGAAATCCCGCTTTAAGAGCTGAATTAATTTTCTGAAGGCCAAAGTTTTTTATTGATTCAGTAATACCCTCCATCTCATACCCCCGGCATCGATATCTTCAATAATATTGCATAGGCTATGGATATTACTGGGAGAACAATGAAGATTATTACATATAAGACCTGAATTGAGAGCACCAAACCTGAAGTCTGAATTAAAAGCATGACAGAAAAGAGTATCATCATAAAAAGCGGGAAGGCAACGCCCAGCACAACATAGGATTCCGCAAGAACGCTTAATGTCTCAAAAAAAGATTTCATTTTAGTCCTGTTCTCCCTCATCAACTCCTGAGCTTCTCTGAACAGATATTCTTTCAAACTACCTCCTGCGGTTATCGTTGAAATTATTCCCTGAATGACTTCTCTATATCTAGCGGAAGGCGATCTTTCTGCAGAATTCTTTAGTGCTGTGATAATGTCCATTCCATACAGGGTTACGTCAGTATATATTTTTGAGGCTTCACTAGATATAGACTCATATGCACTTTTCTGGTTTGCAAGAGCTCTGAATAGCCCGACAGGAGTTACACCAGCAGATGCGAGGGCTGCCATAAAGGAAAGAGCATATGGAAGCTGTAACTCAATATTTCTCGCCCTCTCTCTTGCCTTATTTTCCGGATAGAAATAACCGAAAGCGTACACAAATGTGATCGTTATCATTGGAAAAGCTACCAGAATCGGGACCAATCTCGCTTTCATATTTTCTGGTAGTAAGAAAAAGAGAAGTAGTGATGACAGGGATGTTATTATTCCAGCCAGAAAACAAGAAAAGTAAATTCTAGCAACATAATATTCAGCCCGGATAAACATCTCGGCCATTAAAAGAGTGGTCTCGATTTGCGGATAGTTCTTAACCCTCCTATCAGCAAATCTACCGAAAAGTCTGTAGGCAATTTTATCGTATATCCTCATAATCCCCTCCCGAATAGGTTTCTAGGGCATTAACTTCCTCCATAATAGATTCTTTATTTTTATAATACTTGTTAACAATAACCGTGAACTCATCATAACTCACGCCCTTATGCATCATCCACTGCAAAACCCTCGCCCTATTCTCCATTTCCTCAAAAATTTCTTCAACCGATACTCCCTTTACCTTTGCAATATTTTCCAGTAGATACGATCTTCCCGAAAATATGAAATCGTTTATAGATTCATCGTATTTGAAAACCGTATTTACAAGCACATCCTTTGTTGCCGGATCGATGCCTATAATCTCAGCTATTTCATCAACCTTTCTCTGCCTCTTACCACCAAGACTCAGCATCTTCTGTATGGAGACTACATGGAGGTTCTGGATCAGGATTCTCGGGATGTTTATCGGTTCAGACTCAAGCCTGTGAATAACCGAGCTGACAGAGTCGGCGTGCATTGTGGTATAAACAACATGCCCCGTTGCCATAGCCTGAAAAGCAACTACAGCTTCTTTCCCTCTAATCTCTCCAACGATGATGTATTCTGGCCTCTGCCTTAACGCAGCCCTCAGCAGATCATACATGTCCACCTCACCGATTCTCCTACCTCCAACGATCTCCCCAGACCCTTCCCTAGTTACAGATTTAATCCAGTTGGGGTGAGGAAGGGAAACCTCTCTAGTGTCTTCGATGCTCACAATCTTAACATTGAAGGGTATGAAGAGACAGATTGCGTTGAGCATTGTGGTTTTACCGCTTGCAGTTCCTCCAGCAAAAACTATGTTCATCTTGTTTTCAACCATTAACCAGTAGTATGCAGCCATTTGCGGGTTGATCGTGTTATATTTTATCAGATCAAGAACAGTAAATGGAATCTCCTGGAATTTTCTTATTGTAAAGGTTGAACCGCTTGCAGTAACTTCCCTGCCATAAGTTGCTTGTAATCTTGAACCATCAGGTAGTGCAGCGTCGAGTATAGGATCTGCAACTGAAATGTGCTTACCGGCCTTTTGTGCAAGCTTGATGACAAAGGAATCCAGCTCATACTCCTCAAAAACTATGTTGGTTTTCAGATGCTCGTAATTTTTATGATATACATAAACCGGGATGTATGGCCCATCACAGGAGATGTCTTCAAGCAGGGGATCCTTCATCAGAACAGTAATCTTACCATATTCGATGAAGTCTCTCCTAATATAATAGAAAATCCTTGAATCTGCATTGATATCATAATCTGTGATTATTTTCTGAAAGATTTCCCAGAGTGTTTCAACCTTATTCTCAGCTTTCTCTATGTCAACATGTATCGTTTTTAGCATCGTGTCCTTGATGAACTCGAGAATGTAAAGATCTCTATCAGAAAGCTCAGGCTCAATAACCTTGTAGAAGTACTCATCATTTTCATCATCAAACAGTATTTCGACCTTTGAAAAACCTTTTTCAATATCATACGCCTCAACAAGTCTGCCCTCTACATCTATCTGAAATCCTCTCTTAACCATTGGTTTGGTTTTTTTTCCTAGCAAAGCGTCCTTTATCCTGTCTTTTAACCCCATATCAGACACCAAGCTTCTCTAAAAGCTCTAGGTATTTTTTCCCCTCTTCCGTCTGGGAGAACTCAGCAACAACCTCTTCTGGTAAAAACCCAAGGAGCCTGTCCACCTCAGCCAGCACAAGCCTTAGCTCCTCTTCAGGTATTTCTATTTCGTTTTTCCTCCCTAGTCCAAGTAATCTCTTCAAAAACCTTTGTTTCTTTTTTACCTTAACAATTTTGGCTTCCTTTTCCTTTCTCAAATTCTTTATCTCTTCTTTAAGTCTCTCTATTTCTCTTTCGAGTTCGAGTTTTTCCCGCTCATAATCGAGTATTTCTTTTTTAAGCTGATCGGATTTCTCCTTAATTTCCTCTTTTTTAGCTTCCAGATAACCAATAACTCTAGACAATGTGAGAGCATCCTCTATCTTTAACATTAAGTTAGCGTCCTCCACCAGTGGTTTTTCAGATGGTATTTCTTCCTCGGGCATCTCTTCATCCTCTAATTCCAATTTCTGCTTCGATTTCTGCATACTTCATATGCACTTCTATATCCCTCTCACCATCCTTACTGACACCATAAATCTTCAGGCTAACATTTTTACCTTTACTTATTTCATAGTCCACTCCTTTTTCGAAACCCAGTTTTTGAAGGCTGTTATCCAAGTATTCATACCACGCATTCTGATAATTTGTTATTATTGTTAGATTCAAAGTATTCGTTTCAAAAACTGTACTCCTTCCCATCCTAAATTTTGTTTTTACAGAAGACAGCCGATTCCCACTAACCTCGCTGTAATCCTTAGGAATCACATTGATTATGAGCATATCAATTTCAGTCTTAGTTCCTCGCCTATCAAAACTTATTGAGGGTAACTGGTAAAAAATATTTCCATCTTCCTGATGTAATATCGTACCACTACATTCAAAAACATACGATTGGTCGATGAACCTAAGATTACTTGATGAGAATTTTATCGCGTTACACAGATATGTAAGGTCGATATTTTTAAGTTTTCCACCTACTCCAACCTCGTCTCCTTCCTGAGTTTCATAGACTATTGTGTAATCGGCGGAAATTTCCGGTCCATTTGAACTATAGGTAAAACTCAAAGTTAAAGGCGTTTCTGCGGAAGAAAGTACCTCTGTAAATCTATAATTTGGGTTGAGTAAATTGATTCTATAGTTTGAAATATCGTTCTCAGCATAATACCAAGATACAGGCTGATTGAGGTACTCTGTTGTTGAATTTGAGACTATCAGATACACCCCTGTCCACTCTTGTCCTTTACTTCCAGCTTTTTTTATAAATTTCACAACTGCACTTCCAACATAATCCCCATCTTTATCGTAAACGGAGACGTTAACCAGAGCGTAATCGTTTGTCCCAATATTGTTAACATTTATCGTAAGCATAAAATAAGTTATCTTTGCAATATTAGTTTCTTCAGTTCCCTGAGAGATTTCATGTGTAACCCCCTGTCCTACTGCCGAATAATCTTTTCCTTCCAGAACTCTGACAAAGGCGTTGGTAGCGTTTAAGTGTACGCTTCCACTCTGTTCCACCCCTATTGTTCCTGAAGAGGGGGGAAACCAGAGAGTTTTGGAACCTAGTGTAATGGGTGAGGCCATAACACCCTCAACCTCAAAAATCGCCTGCATCTCCATCCTACTAACCATCTCGGAAAACTGATTTCCTACCTCCCTCATATGTGAAGCTTCATTATTCTTGATTAAAGACGGGAAAAAATCAACATTAAGGTAAGTTATTACAATTGCGACAATACCCAATACCAGTACCATGGATAAAATACCTACTACTGCCCGTTCGTCCCTAATCATTACAATCTAATTAATACCAGTTATTTATTAATTTTACTATGATTTTTTTACATGAATGTAATTATCTTTTCGTGACAAGAAAGAAAGTCACCTTTTTATCCCATGAGAGCGAGTTAACAGCTATGGCAAAAGTGTACATAGAAACCTATGGATGCACGAGCAATCAGGCAGATTCGGACATAATGAGAGGATTGATCGCAAAGGAGTTCACACTATCGAGTATTGACGATGCTGATGTCGTTGTGATAAACTCATGCGGTGTGGTTGAGTACACTGAAAGGAAAATACTGAGGAGGGTTCAGGAGCTCAAAAGCTCAGGAAAGAGAGTTATTCTAGCGGGATGTCTTCCCAGAATAGCAGGCATAAAAGACAGCATTGCAGACTCCATAGTATCCCCAGACAACATAGACCGGATAAGCGATGCTGTAAGAAATGTTCTTGAGGGCAAGAATGTTGTCTTCGATGAGAGAAGGAAGGTTGACAAATCAGAGTTCAGATGTGTGAAATGCAGGCTGAGGGAGAATGCGATAGCAATAGTCTCAATATCTGAAGGTTGCCTCGGGAAATGCTCCTACTGTGCAACGAGGTTTGCGCGGGGGAGGCTGAAAAGCTTCAAACCAGAGAACATAGTCGATGAGGTAAGGCTGGCTGTTGAGTCCGGCTTTAAGGAGATACAGCTTACCTCACAGGACACATCGGCCTATGGAAGAGACATGAACACGAATCTGGCTGAACTCCTGATGATGATTTCCGAAATCGATGGAGAGTTCAGGGTCAGGGTTGGGATGATGAATCCCAACCACATGCTGGATATCCTTGAAGATCTAATATATTCATTTAAATCTGAGAAGATATTCAAGTTCTTCCACATCCCGGTTCAGAGCGGTTCTGATGCTGTTTTGAGAAGGATGAACAGAGAATATACCGTAGAAGAGTTTGAAGAGATCATAGTCAAGCTCAGGAAAGAGTTTGAGGATATCGTGCTATCGACAGACATAATCGTTGGTTATCCACAGGAGGGTCTTGAGGAGTTCATGGAAAGCTACAGGCTTCTAGAGAGAATAAAGCCCGACATCGTGAATATAACGAGGTTCTCATCCAGAAAAGGAACTCCTGCGAGTAAACTCAGGGATATACCTGACTGGATTAAAAAAGAGCGTAGCAGGAAGCTGACAGAACTGGTCTATAGAATAGGAAAGGAGAACAACTCAAGACATGTTGGAAAAAGATATACCGTGCTTGTAACGAAAAAAGGGAAAGGAAACACATTTCTTGCGAGAACTGATTCTTACAGGCCGGTTATAGTTGAAGATGTCGAGATCGGGAATTTTTACAGTGTTTTTGTTGAAGACTGCACATTCAACTATCTGAAGGGTAAAAAGATTAGTAAAAAAGATTAGCAGACCCTCGGTATTGGATCTGCCACAGGCTGGGGGAGGATCCTTCTAGTTCCGATGCTCGTTTCAAGGACAACCTCACTGAACTCGGAGGTGGCATGACCTATTATTGCCGCATCCTTCTGTCCTGACTTTCTTAGAGCTTTCAGAACTTCCTCAGCCATTTCTGGGTGTACAGCCATAACAACCTTCCCCTCATTAGCCATCGAGAATGGATCCAAGCCAAGAACATCGCAGAAGCTCTTCACATCATCCCTTATCGGGATGGCATCTTCCTCAATCAGTATTCCCACACCGCTCTTCTCAGCGATCTCGTTGAGGGATGCTGCGATGCCACCTCGAGTGGGATCCTTCATAGCAGAAATCCCGCCAACATTCATGGCATCCTTCAAAAACATCCAGACCGGATAGACATCGGATTTAACATCCATCTGGAATTCCAGTCCCTCTCTGATGACCATGATCGCCGAAGCATGCTCCGCAATACTGCCGTTGATTATTATCACATCTCCATCCACAACACCGCAATCCCTCACCCATGAATACGGATACTCTCTATACTCCCTCAGAACGCCGAGGTTTTTCTCCAGATACTCATTCCTCACACCAACACCAGATGTATTTATTATAACTCCAACCCCGGAGTCAACGACCTTTGTGTCTCCGGTTATAATCTTCACACCAATCTCTCTTGCCCACCTTTCCATATCCTCCAGAATTGTTCTCAGCTTTTCTATCTCGAATCCGTCCTGGAGTACAAGCGACATCGACATGAAAGACGGTTTGGCCCCCTTTACTGCCAGATCGTTTGAGGTTCCGCATATGGCAAGACTTCCGATGCTTCCTCCCGGAAATACTGGAGGGTCAACCACATAAGAGTCAGTTGTTAGCAAAAAATTTTCTGAGAAGTCTGTTGAGTCCTCAAGATCCCCCAGCGAGATTTCGTTAATCCTGCAGTCGAATCTGCTGACTATGTTTTGCTTTATGAAGTCCATCATGTACTTTCCGCCAGCACCATCCTCTTTTCTCACTCTCATTTTTCCACATCCAGATATTTTGAGAGATAGATCTGTCCGAAGCTTATTCCATTATCTCCAGCAGCGGTGTATTCATTTATGTGGACTTTAACCCCATACTCCTCAGCCTTTTTATATACATGGCGGTTAAAGATCGTGTTATAAGCTACACCACCGCTCAAAACCACAGGCAAGCCTTTTCTCTCAGCAAACCTGCATGCTATCTCAGCCAGACCTTCGGCAAGGTATGCTATGATTTCTCCAGCTATAACACCTCTGTCCTCCCCATCAGCGTATCTCTCAAGACACTCAACGAATTTTCTTTTGGTTTTCAGGACGCTGACCTCTCCCTTCCTGCCATCCACAACCCTATCTGCGAACACTGGATACACTCTTCCCTCTCTGCTCCCTCCTATCTCAGGTCCATCCGGATCCGTATCGACTGCAATCGCCTCGAGCTTCATTGCTGGCTCCCCCTCATAGGTTCTCCTGAAGCAGACCTCCAGCATTGCCGATGCTGCGTCGAGCATTCTGCCTGTGGAAGTTGACAGAATCGTCGATAAATTGCGATCCATCAGGCTCTCGAAAAGCTCAAAGTTTTCATTCTCTCTCAGATATTTTTCATACCCTCTCAGCAAATCGTAGTCTCCAAGATAATCGTAAACAAGCGAGAAAAGAATTCTCAAAGGATATTCTCCAGCCAGATCCCCTCCGATGAGCCTGAAGTCCTCAAGCCTTCCAATTCTTTCAAATCTGCCTTCCTCAAGATCGATGTAAATGACTTCACCACCCCAGATCGTGCCATCATAACCATAGCCAACGCCATCAACCGAGATGGCTACGGCCCTGTCGAGGGATTTCTCGTTCATAACAGACATTCCGTGGGCGAAGTGGTGCTGAATCCTGATGAGCCTCGCATTGATTTTCTCCACCAGCTTTTCAGCGAACTGTGAGGTGTTATAAAGAGGATGAAGATCGCAGAAGACAAAATCCACTGAGTCCATTGACAGAAAATTCTGGAAGAAGTTCAGAGATTTCTTGAAGAACTCATTGAATGTTCTGAAATCTGCCGTATTTCCAATGTACTGGCTCTGGATTATCATGCTATCCTTGAGAAAACAGATCGAGTTGTACAGCTCTGCACCGAGAGCTACCCCGTTATATCTTGATTCAAGCCTGAACGCATGAGGTATAAACCCCCTCGACTTCCTGATTATCATCCTCCTCCCATTAACGAATTTGATGACAGAATCATCGATTCTGTTGTTTATCCTGAGATTGTGCACCAGATAGTAATCGAGGTCGAGCTCAAAAACTCCATCATCGATGAACATCGGTTCTCCGGGCAGGTTCGCAGAGGTCATCACTATAAAATCTGCCTTCATGTTTTCAAATAGCAGATAATGTGCTGGAGAATACGGTAGCATAACACCAATCGTGTCGAGCTCTGGAGCTACAGCGTAAAATGCATCTCTGTTTTTCTTTTTCAAAACCACAATCGGCCTTATATAGCTTTCCAGCTCATTAGCCTCAGCATTAACAACGGCTATCTCCTTCAGCTTTTCCATGTTCCTGGCCATTATTGCGAAGGGTTGCTGCTCCCTCCTCAGCTTCTTCCTCAGCTCAAAAACAACATCATCGTCAGTTATGCATGCTATATGGTATCCACCGATGCCCTTTACGGCAATAAAATGAGATGAGTCTATTAGTCTGGCTGCCATTTTAATGGCCTCATACCCCTCAGCAAGCCTTTCTTTTTTGTGGTTGAACAACAAGTAATCCGGCCCGCATTTTGGACAGGCAATCGACTGGGCATAGTACCTTCTGTCCATAACATTCTCATACTCATTCCTGCATTCCTCACATAGGGGAAATTCGCTGAATGTAGTGTTCTCTCGATCGTAGGGCAGTGTTATGGCAACCGAGAACCTCGCTCCACAGTCCGTGCATGATATGAACGAGTAGAGATACCTTCTATCGCTCTCATCAAAAAGTTCCTCAAGGCATTTACCGCAGATCGCAACATCGGGAGGTGGCAGTGAGAGGGCGTCAGCCTTTTTTTCAGCACTTCTCAAAATCAGAAAGTCTTCAGCTTCAAATTCTACAGTCTCAACAAAAACCTCATCAATTCTCGAAATAGGGGGTTTCTCATCTTTCATCCTTTCAATGAACAGCTCCGGATTCCTGTCAATGACTATCTCAACCGTTCCATTTCCCATATTCCTGACATAGCCTTTAAGCCCCATAGATTTGGCAAGGCGATACACAAATGGTCTGAAGCCAACCCCCTGAACTACTCCCTTCACAGTCAGTTTATACATTACAGTCCCTAACCGAAACAAACATTTAAAATTTTGATGGTTTGCTCAACAAAAACGAGAGGTTGATCATAAAAAGCCAAAAATAGCAGTAACTTCAATCTCGGTTTTCAGGATCAGGACTACATCATAAATCACAAACACAATTCCGATACCAAGTAAGACTTCTCAAGAGCAAAATAGGGTGAATATTTGACAGGTCCGCACCATATGAAACAATCAGGGTCTCGAAAAACAGAAGGTGTTGCCGACCAAAAACTAAAGATTATAACCCAAAAATGAATATCTGCTAAGAACTATAGCATCAAAAAATTTCAAAATTAAGTTCCGCAAGCGAAAAAATTTTAACTGAAATGCTGAAGGATGTGTTGTGCATGAAATGAGCTTTGCATCAGCCATAGTTGAGAACGCGCTAAAGCTTGCCGAAAAGCATAACGCTAAGAAGGTTAATTCCATAACAGTAATAGTGGGTGAGCTTTTACTCATAAACCCGGATCAGCTTGAGTTCTGCTACAGTGTTGCGAGCAAGGGAACTATTCTTGAGAACTCGAAGCTGATAATCGAGGTTTCAAAAGCCGAGATAAAATGCGTTAATTGCGGTGAGAGGTACGATTCTCCCATATACCTATGTGAGAAATGCGGTGGTTTTGTTTCCGTAAACGGTGGGAAGGATATGATTCTCAAAAAAATCGAGATGGAGGGGAATTAGATGCACAGAATCGAGATCGATGCTGAAATGGATTTGCTCTCAGAAAATAAGAGACTTGCCGAGAAAAACAGGGAGTACCTAAAGAGCAAGGGCATAACTGCGATAAACATCATGGGTGCCATAGGCTCTGGAAAGACGCTGCTGATAGAGAAAACCTTGCAGAGTGTTGACTACAGGGTTGGAGTTATTCTGGGCGATGTCATATGCAAGGCTGATTACGAGAGGGTTAAAAAATACGATGTCAGTGTTGAGCCAATAAACACCGGCAAGGAATGTCACTTAGACGCTCACCTGATAAGCCATGTGATTCAGTCCTTCAGCGATGTGGATCTCATCCTGATCGAGAATGTTGGAAACCTCGTATGCCCGGTGGATTTCGATCTTGGAGAGGATTACAGGGTTGTGATGGTCAGCGTAACTGAGGGGGATGATGTTGTGGAGAAGCATCCGGAGATATTCAGGCTTGCTGATGTGATAATAATCAACAAGATAGATCTGGCTGAGGCTGTTGAGGCAGATGTCGATAAGATGGTAAGGGACGCAAAAAGGATAAATGGTTCAGCGAGGATCATAAAGATGGATCTCAAGTCAGGGAAGGGATTTGATGAGTGGCTGGAGTTTTTGAGAGATGCTGTGAAGGTGAGGTAAATGTGTCTGGCTATTCCGGCTGAGGTCGAGGAGGTAAATTTTCCCATCGCGATAGTGAATTTTGGAGGGACCAGGAAGGAGGTCAGAATAGATCTGCTGCCGGATGTGAGGGTTGGCGACTATGTTCTCGTCCATGTGGGATATGCCATTCAGAAGGTTGATGTGAAGGAAGTTGAAGAGCTTGCAGCAATATATCAAAAACTTCAGGAAGAAGGGATTTTATGAACAAAAAAGAGCTTATTTCCAAAATATCTGAGAAGATTCACGAAGAGGCCAAAGACGCTGGAAAGATAAAGATAATGCACCTTTGCGGAACCCATGAGGATACGATAACGAAATACAACCTCCGTTCTCTGCTCCCAGACAACATAAAGCTCCTCAGTGGCCCGGGATGTCCGGTTTGCATAATCCCGGATGAGGATCTTCAGAAGGTCTTTCACCTGATTGAGAAAGAAAATATCATATTCACCACCTTTGGTGATATGGCGAGAGTTCCGCACAACGGCAAATCTCTCTTCTACTACAAGGCGAAAGGATATGACATAAGAATCGTTTACAGCATATTCGATGCCATCAAGATCGCCAGAAACTCTAGCAGGACTGTTGTTCACTTCGGTATAGGGTTCGAAACCACGATGCCGTCAACAGCTTTAGCAATCCTGGATGCTCCTGAAAACTTCTGCGTTTTCAGCTCCCACAGGTACTTCATACCGGCGATGGAGCATCTGATATCGTTGGGGGTTGAAGTTAACGGGTTCATAAATCCCGGACATGTCTCAACCATCACAGGAATTAAAGCATATGAGAAAATAAAGAAGTACGGCATCCCTCAGATAATCTCCGGCTTCGAGCCGGAAGATGTTATGCTGAGCATTTTAAAACTGATCAAAGCTATAAAGCGAGGTGATGCGGAGGTTTTCAACGAGTACACGAGGGCCGTGACCTACGACGGAAATGTTATGGCTCAGAAGGTCATGGATGATGTCTTTTCGGTTGATGACTGGGAGTGGAGGGGATTAGGAGTTGTTCCGAGGTCAGGAGCTGTGATCAAGGAGGAATACAGCGAGTTCGATGTTGTTAAAGTTTTTGAGGATGCCTTCAGCGATTTTGTTCCGGTGGAGGATAAGGCCAAAAAGGCATGCAGATGTGGAGATGTGCTAAGGGGGATAATCACACCTTTAGATTGTCCGCTTTTCAACAAGAGGTGTACACCCAAAGACCCTGTTGGCGCGTGCATGGTGAGTTTCGAGGGGACATGCAATATCTGGGCTAAATTTGGTGTTGAAAGAAATTAGACAGTATTTTTTATCTCAAACTCACATACCTCATCTCCCGTTCCCCAGCATTTTACCTCCTTAACCAAGTATCTCTTTCCAGTTTTACCCAACAAAATTCCTTCAATTATCCCTTCATCCGTCTTACAGTAAGTGTCATTAATGTTGGGCAAATCTCTGCACATGTAGCAATCCTCAACGACAAAAGAGTTTGGAGTTATCTCTACAACCTTCCCAAGCCTTAATTTCTCCCATAAATCAGCAATACCTTCATATGTTTCTCCTTCCACCTTATCCGCAAGGAGAAAATAACCAATATCGAGTCCAATTTTCCTAAGAAAAATTTTATTTTCCAGATTTAACAAAGTAAACGATCGCAGTAAAGCCCTTAGAAATTCACGGTTAGATAATCTAAAACCCTTAAAAACCTCCTGAGGAAGTAGTTGGTTTGGAGTGTTTAAGGTTGAAATGTAGTATTTTTTGATAAAATTCCTCTCAATTTCGGTTTTTACAACTTTTACCAGTTTCAACTCTGAAAGGATTTTAAGATGATGAGATATTGTAGATTTAGATAAGCCAAGTGTTTTTGCAATTTCGGTTGTTGTCTTAGGTTTATCCAGTATTTCAAGGATCTTCAATCTGGTTTCATCTAATTCTCTAAGCATAATTGTAACTCTTACTGTTAGTATAAAATACTATTGGTTCGAAACATATCAAACCGTAAGATTTATATTGAACAGAGAACAGATATCCAAGCATGGTAGAGTATGGTGAAAACAGGAACAGGATAGGTGTGACAAAAGGCACAGAGATCGAAGAAGCTGTGACGAATGAGTTCAGAGGAGAGACAATGGAAGTTGGATTGTATCTGGCAATGGCAAGACAGGCTGAAAGAGAGGGTTATCCGGAGATCGCCAGAGTTTTGAGGGACATTGCAATGGATGAAGCTTATCACGCATCAAGATTTGCTGAGCTGAACGGCATGATAAAGGATACCCTTAAAGAGAGTTTGGAATACATGCTTGAGGGTGAAAGGAAAGCAAATGTACATAAGAGGAAGATTGCAGTTAAAGCCAAAGAACTCGGACTCGATGAGGCCCACGACATATGGGATGAGGCATCAAGAGATGAGTACAGGCACGCAGAGGCTCTGAAAGGTTTATTAGAAAGATACTTCTAATTTTTTATTTTTATTAGGTGATAGGATGCTGGATCAGTGGCTTTCCAGCTATCCTGCCGGATACGATAGAGTTCTTTCGATGATCGGTATCGAAATCCACTGGATAATCCTGCAGTACATTCTCGGTCTGTCTCTGTTAGCTGTTGTTGCTGAGGTAATATGGCTGAAAACGAAAAAAGAGGAGTGGGCTAAGATTTCAAGAACGATAGCGAAGGGTTTCATCATAGTTTTCGCAGTTGGTGCAGCAATGGGGACTGCTTCAGAGTTTGGCTTAGTTTTGCTATGGCCAAATCTGATTGAAGCTGCTGGCAGATACATCTATTTCCCGCTGTATGCTGAGATATTCGCTTTTCTGATGGAAGTCATTTTCATCTACATGTTCTGGTACGCGTGGAAAAAGCTGCCTACAAAGGCACACATTGTTGTGGGTATCCTTGCGATAACAGGAGCCTGGTTTTCAGCCTCGATGATAATGAGTGTAAACAGTTACATGCAGGCCCCTCCGGGAATAATTCCCGCTTACGATAATGGCTGGAGGTTTGATGAGGGTTATCCAAAGCTAACACTCTTCGTTCCAAATGAAATAGTGTCAGCGTTAGATGTTGAAGTTTTACAATCTCTCGGAACGGATGTGCTGGGTAAAACGGACAACAGTGTGATCGTTGCCCTTCCGGTTTCGATTGTGAAACAGCTTATCTCTGACGCGTTCAGCGGTAAAACCGTTGGCGAGAGTTTGCTATATGTGGCATTAACAGATGCTGCAAAGAACTCTCTCAAAGATGTGCCCGCTCTGAATGTTGTTGATGCAATCGTTGCGAATACCGTAAAGGAGGTTGGGGTCTATACAGTAACATTCAAATCTCCAACCTACTTCGCTTCCCTTCTCCATACACTGTTTGCAGCGATAACCGTTTCATCATTCACGGTTGCTGGAGGTTATGCATTATCATACTCAAGAAAGAATGTGAAGCACGCAAAGCTCGGTTTGAAGTATGGGCTGTACTTCGCAATAGCATCTCTCGCATTTCAGGGAATTGTCACAGGGCATGAGATGGGCGTGGCTGTTGCGGAATGGAATCCTGAAAAATTCGCTGCCATGGAAGCAAACACACCAGCATTTCTCGAAAGGATAGTAGCATATCTGTCCTATGGAAATTTCAATGCAGAGATTCCAGACTACTACCAGATACCGGATGATCTCAGACCTCCACTCCTGATTCATTACCTGTACTATGTAAAAATCACCGTTGCAGCAGTTCTCGGGATAATGGCGCTCTTAGCAGCATACATGCTTTACAGAGATAGAGAGGTGTCCTACGGCTACCTGATTATCCTTCCAATAGTTGCACAGGTTGTCAGCTTTCTCGGCTGGGCTGTGAGGGAGATCGGAAGAAAACCTTGGACGATATACGGAGTCATGGATGTTGGTACTGCCCATACGATCAACCCCCCTACTCTCGGAGAAGCAGCGATAATATCGCTCTACTTCGTTGGGATTCTCGCTGTCCTAACATACTCGACATATAAATTCCTGTGGAGGGGGTAGGATGATACTCTACTTCCTAGCCTTAGTTTTTGGACTGCATATAGTGCTAGTCAACCTCGGTATTGCCTTCTCAACAGCCATACCTCTGCTCAAAAGAAGGGGCGAGAAAGAGGGTAACTATGCATACATAAAAACTTCAAAGCAGCTTATGAACTTCTATGCTGCCACATACGCACTTGGAGGTGTTTTCGGCACAGCATTTACTGTATTTCTGCTGAGTTTCTATCCATCCTTCATAGGACTTGCCGGACATCTAACATTCGTTCCATTCGGGCTTGCTGTGCTGGCGATAGTGCTTCACTTCTTCGCAATCACAGCCTACTGGTACGGGTGGGACAGATGGAGTAGTGATGTGCATTATACCTTAGGCCTGATTTTGCTCGTATCGGTGTATCTAATCCCGATTGGCTTTAGAGCTGTCTCTGCCTTCTTAAATGTACCTGAAGGGTTGATACTGACACCAAAACCACATCTCGATGTCATTGCAGCATTTCTGAATCCAACCTTCCTGCCATTGTACTTGAAGAGCATTACAGCAGCTCTGGCTACCGGTTTCTTTACGATTTCCTCGGCGTACATGCTGAAATACGGCAGAGGAGAGAACGAGGCAATTGAGATCGTCAACAAGTTCATGCCCCTAGCAGCCATAGCATTCATAGCAACCCTCGTGCTTGGAGCTGTTTATGCAGAGGTGCTCAACATCTATGTGAACTACAAATTCAGCAATGCTTTCGGTGCTCTGGTTGGTGCAAACGCGAAGTACGATTTCAGCTGGCTTTTCACCATAAAAGTTGTCATGTTCGTGATACAGGCTCTGGCAATCATAGCTTTCCTGAAGATCAGAAAGAATCCGGGATATAGCAGGGCAATAGTGCTCGCCGGGCCCGCCTCAATGATAGCAATTTTTGCCGGGGAGATGCTGAATTCATTCAGCCAGTATCCATACTTCGTTGCAAAGCTTGGAGATGATGCTTTCGTTTCAAGCATCCCAGAACCAATAAGGACTTTTCTTGCTGAAAGGCTGAGTCTCGAGCTATCAAACCCGCTGGCAACATCTTACGAGCTGTATATCATAACGCTGGTCTTCCTTGTACCCTTACTGATCTCAGCATGTGTTTTCCTGTATCTGCTACTGTTCGGCAGGGAGGTTTCAGAAGTTCCGGAGTAATTCATCGGAATAATCCAGATTTACGATTTTTACCTTCTTTTAATTACTTTTCTCCAAGCTTTTCTCCAAAAAATCCTGTTATAGACAATTAATTTATTTGCGAGATTAATAATCCAACCTTTCTGTTCTCAGCTCTCCGAATTGTTAGCTCTTCCGGAGACTATAGATTAATTGAGAGTGTTTTTTAGCCCATGTTGCTCCGTTTCATCTCCATAAAAGCCCTCAAAACATCTCCAACAGTTATAATTCCAACGAGATTCTTCTCCTTATCCACAACCGGCAAACTCCTGATCCTGTACTCAACTATCAGATCGGCTGCGGCCTTTATCGTGTCATCAGGAGTTACTGTAACAACAGCCTTCCTCATTATGTGCTTGACCTTCTTTGAGGATGTCTTCCAGATGTCCACATACACCGGGCTCAGTCCAACGGAGAACATCTTTATCAGATCCATCCTGCTCACGATGCCTATCAGCTTTCCGTTCTTCGTTACCGGCAGGGCATTATACTTCTTATCGATCACGAGATTCATCGCATCATCAACACTCATTTCCTCATCAATGGACAGGACATCCTCGGTCATGAAGTCCTTTACCAGAAATTTTTCATGCTCCTCCATGAGAATGAAAATAACAAAGGCTGATATATCACTTTCGTTTTTAGATCTGAAAATAGTGGAGTTGACAGGAAGCTGATAAGATTTTAACAATACAATTATATTAAATAAACAAAAGGAAGTAAATGTTATCGCTGATCGAAAACCACCTTTGATGTGAGCGATTTAGTAAAAAATAATTGACGAGATTCTTATTAATTCGAAAACTATATATATTCTAAATAACTCACTAAACGCTTGGAGGAGGTGAAAGATTATGGGTGAATTGCCAATTGCTCCAGTGGAGAGGTTGATAAGGAATGCTGGTGCGGAGAGGGTTAGTGAGGATGCCAAAGTCGTTTTGGCTGAGTATCTTGAGGAGTGGGCAACAGAAATAGCCAAAAAGGCTGTAGAAATAGCAAAACATGTAGGCAGAAAGACTGTTAAGGCAGAAGACATCAATCTTGCTCTCAGAACTTAAAATTTATTTTCAGCTTTATTCTATTTTAAGATTCAAACTTCACTGACAATCTGTCCTGAAAATAGGACACGCCAGAGTAAAATTACTTGTGTGAAGATCCTAATCAAGTTTCTTTAGATAACTGATCAGGTCATTCAAGTCTCGCTCACCCATCTGCCATCTCGGCATACAGTAGTTTAGTGTCTCATTTTCATGAACTCCTTTTGTTATGGCAGTTTTTATCTCATCCTCGCTCATTCCTTCCTCTACCAAGGCAGAGTATCTAATGTCTGGGGATTTTTCATCGCACATCATTGGTACAAAACCGCCTGTACCGTCTCTCCCATGGCAGTTTACACAGCTACCGCCATGAACTCTTAACCAAGTTGGACCACCGGTAAATGGAATTCTCTCTCCCTCATCGTTGATGCCCGTGTAGTATATCCTCTCACCGTTTGATTCAAAACTTACTGGTCCCTGACAGCATCCTGGCGGATAGTATCTTCCATCCCCATAACCTGAACCCATAGGACCCATTTGACTGCGTTGATCATAACCTAAATGCCCCTCAAACAACATGGAATATAGGAACAAACCCAACAAAACTCCCAACACTGAACCTACTACAATGTAAATGCCATACCGTCCCATACTTTTATTAAACATTGTGTAATATAAAAAATTTACCAAAAAATTTAAATTTTTGTGAAATATCATATGCGAAAAAAATTGGGGGAATAATGTTAAATATTATTGAAAATAATTAGATTTATGGATGGGTTTATACACTCCATGGACTGGTTCGGGTTCCCTTTTTTCGGATTTGGTATGCTATTCTGGTGGCTGTTATTCATTGTCATTGGATTTCTTGTGTACCGGGATGCAAATGAGAGAGGGATGAATGGTCCGCTGTGGTTTATACTGGTAATTCTCCCGATGATTGGCATAGTGTTTCTGTTACTGTATATTGTTATCAGGGAGTCTAAGGCTGAGAAGACACCTCTGGAGATCTTAAAAGAAAGATATGCTAAGGGAGAGATAACAAAAGAGGAATATCTGAGAATGAAGAAAGAGCTGGAGGGATAGCATGAAACATGAACACAGCATGCACGAAGAGAAGGAACATGAAATGCACGAACCGCAGCATGAAACTCATGAGCATAAAACACACGATCACCATGCACGCATGCTTCAGGATTTTAAAAAGAGATTTATTGTTTCTTCAATTCTAACGGTTCCAATCTTAGTCCTGTCTCCAGCAATTCAGAGTTTTTTTGGATTCAAGTTTGAGTTTGCAGGTTCATTATACATAACATTCTTCCTTTCATCTTTTGTTTACTTCTATGGCGGTTATCCATTCCTCAAAGGCATTGTTGATGAGCTAAAGAAGAAAAATCCGGGAATGATGACACTAATTGCCGTTGCAATAAGCGTTGCCTACTTCTACAGTTCAGCAGTTGTTTTCGGGCTCGAGGGCAAATTCTTTTTCTGGGAACTTGCAACGCTGATAGACATCATGCTCCTTGGCCACTATATCGAGATGCGGTCTGTTTTGGGGGCTTCAAGAGCTTTGGAGGAGCTTGTCAAGATCATGCCCTCTCAGGCACACCTGATCAAAAATGGGGATGTTGTTGATGTTAGCGTAAAGATGCTCAAAGTTGGAGATAAGGTGTTAGTCAAGCCCGGAGAGAAAATACCTGTTGATGGTGTTGTGTTGGAAGGAGTCACAGCAGTAAACGAGGCAATGTTGACAGGTGAGTCAAAACCCGTTACCAAAAAAGCTGGTGATAAGGTCATCGGTGGATCAATCAACGGTGAGGGGTCAATTGTTGTTAAGGTTGAAAAGACTGGAAAGGATACATATCTCAACCAAGTAATAGAACTCGTTAGACAGGCACAGGAAACCAAATCAAGAACGCAGGATCTGGCAAACAAGGCTGCCTTTATTTTAACAATTTTAGCCTTAACGGTTGGAACGATCACATTAATTGTTTGGCTTGCCTATGGCAAAGAATTCGTCTTTGCAATCGAAAGGGCTGTTACAGTAATGGTTATAACATGCCCTCACGCTTTGGGTTTGGCAATTCCACTGGTTGTTGCAGTATCTACATCTCTCGCTGCAAAATACGGGCTGCTGATCAGAGATAGACAGGCTTTTGAGAGAGCAAAAGACTTGCAGGCTGTTGTTTTTGATAAAACTGGTACTCTCACTAAAGGAGAATTTGGAGTTACAGACATAATACCACTTGCAGACATCGAAGAAAATAAGATTATGGAGATTGCTGCTTCATTAGAGGCTAATTCTGAACATCCGATCGCTGAAGGGATCGTAAACAGTGCTAAAAAGATGGGTGTTGAGATTACAAATGTGGAGGATTTCAGGGCAATTCCTGGCAGGGGTATTGAAGGGACCATAAACAACGCAAAATACAAAGTTGTTAGTCCGGGTTACCTGAAAGAGTTGGGTGTTGAGGTTGACAATGAGGAAGTGGAAAAAGTAAAACAGCAGGGCAAAACCGTGGTGTTTTTGGTTGAAGGTAGCAAACCAGTTGCAGCAATAGCTCTGGCTGATATTATAAGGGAGGAGTCCAAGGAGGCTATAAAGAAGCTTAGAGAGATGGGTTTGAGATGCATGATGCTAACTGGAGATAACAGGTTTGTTGCGAAGTGGGTGGCGGAAGAGATCGGTTTAGATGAGTATTTTGCAGAAGTTTTGCCCCACGAGAAGGCTGATAAAATAAAGGAGGTTCAGGAGAGATATACGGTGGCGATGGTTGGGGATGGCGTGAACGATGCTCCTGCTTTAGCACAGGCGGATGTTGGAATAGCCATTGGAGCTGGAACGGATGTTGCTGTAGAGACTGCAGACATAATCCTGGTTAAAAATGATCCGAGGGATGTTGTGGATGTGATAAAGCTTTCGAGAAAAACCTATTCAAAGATGTTTCAGAATCTGCTCTGGGCCACCGGCTACAACTTCTTTGCAATTCCGTTAGCAGCGGGTGTTTTGTATGGTTATGGAATATTGCTCACTCCAGCAGCTGGAGCGTTGCTGATGAGCTTAAGCACGGTAATAGTTGCGATGAACGCGAGGTTGCTTAAGATGTGAGAGACGTAACAGGTTCAAGCGAGAATTGTCACCGAGTAATTCAGGCATTCAACGACATCTTGATTTTCGGGATTTGATGCTGTTGTTGCCATGACAGATGAGCCAATGATTTTGCAGCTACACGAAAGAAGAATACAGAAAAATTGAGGCTTTCGTAACGAGAACCATCTGCTTTGATGATGGTGAAAAAGTGATGATAAAAGCTGACGAGGTGATTTCCAGAGATGGAACCCTGCAACAGAAATGAGCTGAAGTAAAACTCAGAAGGGCTCTTGCAAGAGTATACAAATCAAAAGGGTAAGAAAGTAAGAAGAATTAAAAAGATAAAAGGCTGAAAAAAGATCAGTAGCTCCTTAAGAATATCTCTCTCCTGTTATCATCAAGCCTGAATTCTGCAAACTCGATTCTCGCAATCTCCCCAGATACAGAGGTCTGAATCTCTACCAGGCCCTTTTCAAAATCTATGTTCCTTATTAACCCGAATCCAAGGTATCTGCCATCCTTTGCATAGAATCCAACAACCAGTCCATCCAAATCATCTTTGGACAGCATGAGCAGATCCTCTATTCCAAACATCTCCTTAATGGATCTTACAACCTCCCTTCCAACTTCAACCTTACTCACAGTTACTATGCTGAGAGAGTAGCTTCCCTTTCCAGCATAAACTACCTCGGTATCAAGAATATCCTTTAAAATCTCAAGCTCATCTCTGGAAATTCTGTCCCCTATCGGATTCCATCTGGACTTTAGATTCTTCAGATTAAGCTCGATAATGGATGCTCCCTCTAAAAATTTCGAATACTTTTCCGCCCGGTAGCTGCTCCTCTGATTCTTGCTCCTCTTTCCTGCAAAGGATTCAAGCATGAACACATCGCAGTCAATAAAATCCAGAAAAGGAGGGGTCTTGAAGGCGATAATTGCTGTGGGCTCGAGTATGCTGATCTTAGCCAGCTTGTACTCATTCGCCCTCCTGCCCCTGATCCATCCAGTAGAGTCTATTATCTTCCACCCTTCGAGCTTTCTTATCTTCTTTCTGATCTCCATGACAGCATTTATGCACCTTGTTTCCCTCCCGACAGGAGATATGCTACCAACAAAGGCACCATCCACCACCCTTACATCAGAGATGGATGTTATTCTCCCATCCGTTATTCCGATGCCCATTGAGGCTGGGTGAGACACGCTCGCCTGCCCGATGTCGAGATCCACTATAACCTTCTTTCCATCAAGCCTGTTGGAAAGGTATGCAGCTATGCTGCTCTTGCCGGAATCCGATTCTCCATAGATGAAAAAGGATTCGTTGCTTTTATTTCTGAACTTTTTAACGAGCTTTTCCCATGATTCTGGAATCGTGCTTCCGTTAACTGGAATGTAAAAGGTATTATCTGGGATCTCTATGGTTGAATCCTCTTCCAGATAAACAGGAATTGTTTTTTCCTTTGCTATGCTTAGCTGATCAATCCTGCATCCGAAAACACTCACAATACCTTTTATAACCCTGATCTCAGAGGGGCCCTTGATAATTAGGGTTGTGTTCTTTTTTTCCTCCAGAATCATGGTCTCAGGTTTTGGTCGTTTTCTATTTTAATCTATTTATGGTTAACACCATACGGTTAATACCACAAACTGGCTGGGTGGAGTTACTTCAATTAAAATTAAAGTCAAGCACAATCTAACAAAATTAAACTTTAAAGGATGGTCTGAATGGTATGAGGTCTGCCATCGTTATGAGCCCAGCTTCATGCGCCACAACTCTCTCGCTCAGGTTGACTATAACAGATGCTGTACCAAGATCCCCTTTCGTCCCCGTGCTCCTCCATCTGATTTCGTTATCTCCCTTTATTTCCACCTCTTCATACTCCTCAGCCTCAGCAACGGCATGGAACTCAATCCTGATAATCTCCTTTCCGTTAGCGAAAGCACTACCCCATCCAATCATTCCGGCAACTTTTCCTTTCTCGATCTTTCCTCCCTCTGAAAGCACTATTTTCTGCCCTTCCTCAATCTTCTCAGGCCTGACACCCATTGATGTGCAGAGCAGCATGATGGATTCTGCATAGCCAACATGGCCAGATATTCTACCGTCGCTCAACAACCTTTCAACCTCTTCCTTATCCTTCCCAATCCCAATTTTTTTCTGGAAGGGTTCCCTTCTTTTCAAGGCATCTATCTTCCTGATCGCCCTTATTTGATTGACCTCGGTGCAGGATGCAGACAGAACCACAACCAAAGAGTCAAGCAGAAATCCAGGATTTATTCCCGATCCCAGAACTGTCACGCCATATTCCTTGGCCAGCGCATCGATCTTCTCACTAAGCTCAGGATATCTGTAGTAGGGGTAGCTGAGCGTCTCGCATGTGCTTACGATGTTGAATCCCCTTTTAATGCAATCCTCAATCTGAGGATAGATTCCATCAACGAACGATCCGGTTGACAAAAACACAACATCTCCCTCAAAATCAAGCTTCGAGCTTATTTCAGCAGAGCTGTCGATTCCAAAATCGCTCAGCCTCTTCCCGATCAAATTTGGATTTATATCAACAGCTCCCACAACATTTATTCCTTTTTTAACACAGCATTCAGCGATTAACCTACCAATCGGTCCAAAACCATAGATTACAGCATCCATACATCAAGAAAAGAGTAAAATTTTAAAAATTTTCCTCAGGTTCCCTTCAGCTTTCCATTCATGAAGTCATCGTATGCCTGCAAATCGAGCAGCCCATGGCCGCTGAAGTTGAAGACTATAACTCTCTCCTCGTTTGCCTCCTTAGCTTTCAGAGCCTCATCTATCGCAACCCTGATCGCATGAGTTGTCTCCGGAGCGGGAATTATGCCCTCAGTCTTCGCAAACAGAAGTCCAGCGTTAAATGTGGATACTTGATCAACCGCCCTGGCTTCAATAATTCCGTGCTTTACGAGCATGCAGAGTGCTGGAGCATCGCCATGGTACCTCAGCCCACCAGCATGGATTGGCGGAGGTGTGAAGTCGTGCCCGAGAGTGTACATCTTCAACAGAGGTGTCAGTCCTGCAGTATCTCCGAAATCGTACCTGTAATCCCCCTTCGTCAGCGTTGGACATGCAGTTGGTTCCACAGCGATGATCTTTGACCCATCCTTCTCCGAATCCTTAACGAACGGGAAGCACAGCCCTGCAAAGTTGCTGCCACCACCAACGCATCCTATGAGGATGTCAGCCTTCTCATCAACCTTCTCAAGCTGCTTTTTCGTCTCAAGCCCTATAACGGTCTGATGTAACAGAACATGATTTAGAACACTTCCGAGACTGTACTTCGTTTTATCATCGCTGGCCGCAGACTCTATTGCTTCACTTATGGCTATTCCCAAGCTACCGGGAGTGTCCGGATGCTCCTTCAGAATTTTTCTGCCGAACTCCGTCCTGTCGCTTGGAGAAGGGACCACCTCTCCTCCCCATGTCTCCATCATAACCCTTCTGTACGGTTTCTGCTCATAGCTGATCCTAACCATGAAAACCGTGCACTTCAAATCGAAAAGCTTGGTTGCGAAGCAAAGTGCTGAACCCCACTGTCCTGCTCCTGTTTCGGTTGTGAGTCTCTCAACACCCTCTTTCATGTTGTAGTAAGCCTGAGCAACAGCGGTGTTGGGCTTGTGACTACCCGGTGGGCTAACACCTTCATACTTGAAGTATATTCTCGCAGGAGTTTTCAGTGCCTTCTCGAGCCTTTCAGCCCTTATCAGTGGAGTCGGTCTCCAGATAGCGTATATCTCCCTAACCTCATCTGGAATCCTTATAAATCTCTCATCACTCATCTCCTGCTTTATAAGCTCCTTCGGGAATATGGGTTCAAGATCTTCCGGCTTTACCGGCTCGTTTGTGGCTGGGTGCAGTGGTGGAGGGAGTGGCTCTGGCAGATCTGGCAAAATATTGTACCATTCTTTTGGTATCTCATCATCCTCTAACAAAATCTTTTTCATAGTTGATGAGCACTAGCTCAATATTTAAGCTTTTTCCCAGCAGAGAGGAATATCCGTTCCAAAAAAGAATAAATGGAAAGAATGTTAAACGCTACTCTTCCTTGAGGAACCTCCTTAGCAGCTTTCCAGTGGCTGTTCTCGGAAGTGGCTCCTCTCTGAACTCAATAATCCTCGGAAGCTTGTATTTAGCTATCTGCCCCTCAAGGTACTTCAGAATGTCCTTCTTCAGATCCTCGCTTGGCTCGTATCCCTCCTTAAGCCTTATGACTGCCTTAACCACCTGCCCTCTGACTCCCTCCGGATCTGGAACCCCTATAACCGCACATTCAAGAACTGCTGGATGCTGGCTGAGGGGCTGCTCGATCTCATCCGGGCCAATTCTGTATCCGCTCGACTTGATCAGATCATCGTCTCTCGAGACAAAATAGATGTAACCGTTCTCATCCTTTCTTACGAAGTCTCCGAGGACATTCCAGCCATCCACAACGCTCTTCTTCTGCTTCTCGTCAAGCGGTCTGGTTGGGTGGTTCCAGTACCTTATGCCGGTGGGGCCTTTTATGTAGAGGTTTCCAACCTCTCCAGCCTTGCACTCCTCCTTGGTCTCCGGATCGATTATCTTCGCTATGTACCCTGGGACAGGCCATCCAATGCTCCCGGCAACCGGCTTTGGAGCGCATGTGTTGGAAACGCATATGTGGACCATCTCTGTCGCACCAAGGGACTCGTATATATCCAAACCAAACTTCTCCTTCCACTTTATCGCGGTTTCAGCTCCGAGAGCTTCTCCACCACCGGTGCACAGTCTCAGGCTTGAAAGATCGTATTTCTTCAGATACTCATCGAGGTTCGGATTGACTAGGATCAGCCTGTAGGCTGTTGGGAGCGAAGAGAATATCGTAATCCCATGATCTTCAACGAACTTGAAGAAGTTTTCAACGCTAAACATTGGCCATATACTGACTCCAGCCCCGTGGAAGTACGGAATCAGGCAGCCATTTCCATAACCCATCGCAAAGCTAACCGGAGCAGGGCCTCCAACGACATCATCCTCCCTCAACTTCCAGACATACTTTCCAACCAGATAAACTGCTGAGAGAACATTCTCAACAAAGTGGGCACATCCCTTTGGCAATCCAGTTGTTCCCGAAGTGAACAGAACCACTGCCGGCTTTCCGATCTCCAGAGGCACTGGATCGAACTTGGCACTCTCGTTGTATATCTCACTGAACGAAACGAATGGATCCTCTAAATCCTCCTGATCAGTCACAATGACCTTGCTCAGCGTCTTAATTTCCGGAACGGATTCTTTAACCGCACCGAATGTCTTTTCATCACCGCTAACGAATATTGCCTTTACCTCTGCATTATTGGAGACATGAACGATTTCTTTCTTGGCCCACATCGGGTTGAGCGGAACGGGTATGGCCCCAGCCTTCATGATTCCGAAGTTCACCGCGATCGCTTCAGGCATGTTTCTCATCCTGAAGCCAACCCTGTCGTACTTCTCAACACCGATGCCTTTCAGGAAGTTCGCAATTCTGTTGCTAAGCCTGTAGAGGTCACGATATGTCACTCTCCTGTCCATGAAGTAAACCGCTGTCTTTCTACCCCTTCCCTCCTTGATGTTTCTGTCAAGAATCTCTTCCGCCAGATTCAACTCCTTCCTATCGCCAATATACTCCCTTACCTCATCTGGTATTATCACTTCAGGCCAAGTGTCTTCTGGAACGAGATAACTCATGATATCTCCCATATTTTCACCCGATTAATGATTTTTAAAAATCGATATAAGTTTTTCGAAATTTATCGTGTATATTTTCGCGTAAAGGCGATAATATAAAAAGTTTACTAAATTTCAACGATTATAGAAAATAATAGCATGAATCAAATTTAAAACCCGCGAATAGCATTTTCAAATGTGAGGTTGAAAGACTACTTCATCGAGTTGCTGAAGGAACATGGAATCGACAGCATATCAACCAGCTTAAAGCTCATCTCAAGAGACCCAATACAGCAGATGGCTGTTTATGTTGCAAATGGAAAAGCTAATGTCTGCAGAGGGTCAGAAGGAAAAGCTTTCAAGCTGAATGGTGAACCAGTTAGCGAGGCAAAGGCTTTTGTTGGAGACTGCTCCAACGCCGTATTCGGCAGGGATGAGCTAATTGAGAGAACTGAAGGTTTCCCCTATGTAGTGATCGACTGTCAGTTTTATGATCTACATAGCAAGAAAGAGAAATCCAAGGTAAAAACCCAGCTAAGAGCTACTCTGGGAGTTATCAGAGATTTCATGTGGGATGACAGGCTTGCCATTACGGGCAAAAAGATTCAGGAGTTCGAAAGGTTTTACTCCGAATCTACAGCATCCTTCATCAAAGAGAAAAATTTTGACAGGGTTATTCTGCTCGATCCAAATGCAGAGGAGGTTTACAGTGGTGAAAAAGCGGATTGCTTCATAATCGGTGGGATAGTTGATAAAACCGGGAACAAGAAGGGATGGACATCCAAAATTGGGCGGGATCTGGAGAGAGAGGGAATAGATTTCACTTCAGCCAAGATTCTGCTGAGAGGGGATACGATTGGTGTGCCAGACAGAATCAACACGATTGCCGAGATGGTCCTGCTAACAGTCCTCGATGGAATTGAGGTTGAGGAGGCAATAAGGAGAGTCCAGAGCAATCTCGTTGCAAGGTGGAGGCTTAAAAAAGAACTGCCAAAAATAACGAAGAGGCTCGACTCCAAGAGACCGTTCAGGTTCGTGCTCAAATCTGACTTCAGGAAGTTCGACTGGCTGAACCTCAGTTACAGGGACTTTCTGGAGGTTTGCAGGCAGATGGACTACATAGTGGTTGACGATTCCCTTTTCGAAATAATACAAAAATTTGAGTTCGATGAGGTTAAGGGAGCTTACAAAGCATAGTCAGCTATTCGATTAGCTTCAAAACCTCCTCCTTTATTTTCTTGAATGACTCAAATTCGCATTCAAGCTCATATGGCGGGATGTTCTCCAGATCTGCTTTGATAAAGCACTCGTTGTATGGTATTCTGCCGAGCAGGGCATATCTCTCAGAGATCATGTCGATCAGCTTTCTCGAACTCTCGTTGTCGATGTATTTGTTCAGAACAACTCCAATCTTCTTTATACCGATATCCTCAGCAAGTTTCTGAATCCTCTTCAGAGTTTCAAATGACCTCATTCCAGGCTCCACGACAGCTATCAGTAAATCAACCCCTCTGGCAGTCCCCCTGCCGAGGTGCTCTATACCCGCTTCCATATCGAGCAAAAGCACATCCTTTCTTTTGAAAATGGCATGCCTAAGAATAGCCCTCAGAAATGCATTCTGCGGACAGAAGCATCCCTCTCCTCCTTTTTCTATGGTTCCCAGAGCGAGAACCCTTATACCATGCTCATTTTTCTTGGAGTGGGCTTCGAATACATCATCTACCTTCGGATTCAGCTTGTATGTCCCAAGTGGACCTCTGACTCGCTCCTCAATGACATCCTCAAGCTCGGATATCGGCTTTATTTCTTCCTCCACTCCAAGAACGGTAGGGAGATTTATGGAGGAGTCACAGTCTATTGCAGTAACATTGTAGCCGTCTTTCGCAAACAGATACGCGAGCATAGCTGTCAGGGTTGTTTTTCCGACTCCACCCTTTCCTGACACTGCAATCTTGACCATAGCACTATTTGGAGTGGCTTTGAATATTACTTTTGCTGAAATTGAACACCACAACCAGATTTGCTAGAAATCAGAAAATTTCAATATAAGGGGTGCCGATAACAGATAAAACTGCGGTGACGGCGGGACGAATAACAATGCTGGTTGGCACCCCATAAAATTATTGTATTATGAGTAGATAAGCATTTTGGTCTGAGATGTATTTTGTAGTTTCTTAAAATTATTCCCACCACAGAATTATTTTTCAGCAGCCAGATGTGATTCAACAGATTTTACGAGAAGAAATGACCTATGCTCTATTCTAAAAACAATAGAGAATGGAGCGGTTAAACACCCACTCGAGATTTGTATTGAATTACAGAGTATTGAATTACAGATCTGCAAACAATAAATAAAAAATACTCAACCAGCCTCAAGCAGCTCAATTCCATCCTCTGTCAGCCTTAGCTTACCCTCCTCTTCAACCACAAATCCCTCTTTTATCAACCAGTCGAGGTTGAACTTCAGCTGAAACTCACTCAAATTCAGTTCTTTCTTTAGATCTTCGAGAGCCTTACCCTGTACTCCAATTGCAGCGACGATTTGTCTTCTATATGGACTCATCGAGGCTTTGAAAAGCCTTTCATGATGTTCCCTATCTCTAACTTTCTCAGCCATAAACATCCCCAAAATAACTTTTATTTTCAGAACCTTATAAGTCTTTCGGGGTATTTCTAACGGACTAAAATCGGAAAAAAGTGGTAAAAATTTAGAAATAAAATTAAATTACATTAATTAATCTTCTTTCAGGAGATCTATTAGCTCCTCAAGCGTTTTCGCAACCCTGACTCCAGCCTTCTCCAGTGCTTCAGTCTTTGATTCTGCAGTTCCACTGAAGCCCTCTATTATGGCCCCCGCATGCCCCATCCTCTTTCCTCTCGGGGCAGTTCTTCCCGCCAGAAAAGCATACACAGGCTTGGACATCTCCTTGATGTATTCCGAGGCCACCTCTTCAGCATTGCCACCTATCTCTCCAATCAGAACAACTCTCTTTGTCTCCTTATCTTCCTCGAACATCTGAAGGACATCCACGAATGTTAACCCCGGAATCGGGTCTCCGCCTATTCCCACAACGGTTGACTGTCCTATACCGGCTTTCGTCATGTTCTCGGCTACCTGATACGTCAGTGTCCCGCTCCTCGAAACAACTCCAACATCGCCAGGAATGAAGCATCTGTCCGGCAGCAAACCAACCTTGGACTTTCCTGGACTTATAACTCCCGGGCAATTGGGGCCGAGAAGCATTGCGTTGTAGTCTCTGACTATCCAGCTCAACTTCATCTCCTCATACAGTGGAACTCCTTCAGTTACGCAAACGACAAAGCCTATTCCAGCATCCAGTGCTTCAAGGATCGCGTCGTATGCGAATCTTGCGGGCACATAGATTATTGAGGTGTTTGGATCGGTGACCATCGCCTCCTCCATCGTGTTGAAAACCGGAACTCCATAAACCTCCTGTCCACCTTTCCCTGGGCTGACGCCTCCAACAATCTTCGTGCCGTAATCGAGCATCCTTTTCGTCTGAAAACTCCCCTGAAATCCTGTAATTCCCTGAACTATAACCCTAGTGTTTTCATCAACGAGTATCGCCATTTCATTCCCTCCTCGTTATCTCAACCGCCTTTCTCGCACCCTCTTCAAGCGTGTTCACGAAGTATATCTCCGCACCCTTCTCCTCCATATACTTCTTCAGAATCTCCCTGCCAATGTCCTCGTTAACGCCTACAAGCTTTACAACGAGCACAACCTTTCTGTCCATTTCATCCAGAGCTTTCACGATACCCTCCGCAACCTTCTCGCACCTCGTGATCTCTGCGAAAATGTTGATGTAAACAACCTTGACCTTCTCATCCTTGACCACATGCAGCAGGCAGTTCTTCATTTTTTCAGGGTCTGCCAAGCCCCCTCCCGTATCGAGGAAATTGGCAGGTTTACCACCCATGTAGGCTATCATGTCCATGGTCGTCATAGCAAGCCCGGCTCCGTTGGCTATAACTCCTATGTCCCCATCTAGCCTCACATAGCTCAGCCCCTTCAGCCTTGCTTCCCTCTCAAGCTCATCCACTTCCGTTGAGTCTCTCAGACTCTCAAGCTCTGGATGTCTGAAAAGAGCGTTGTCATCTGCTATAATCACGGCATCCACGGCATACAGCCCTTCTTTCGTTTTAACAATCGGATTTATCTCAACGAGTTCTGCCTCATACTTCCACGCAATCTCGTTTATTTTCTTGATCAAAGAAAAGAATTCCTTGAAGTCCTCGACTCCAGCCTTGAAAAGGAGTTTTCTTATGTGGTAGTCCTGCAGGCCTATTAACGGATCGTACGACACCTTAAAGATGCTCTCCGGATGCTCCCTCGCTAATTCCTCGATGTTGATTCCGCCAATTTTGCTGAAGATTATTGTTGGCTTCCTTTCCGTTTTATCAACGATATATGCCAAATAAAGCTCCTTCTCTACATCTATGGCTTTTTCAACCAGTAAAGCCTCAACCTTATGTCCCTTTATCATCGAACCGAGCATCTGGCTCGCTACTTCTCTTGCCGATTCCGCATCATCGACTACCTTAACTCCTCCAGCCTTCCCTCTCCCGCCAACAAGAACCTGTGCCTTGATGACAGCTTTTCCCAGCTTTTTAACAGCCTCAACAGCCTCATCAACACTTCTAACAACATAACCCTCTGGAACAGGGATGCCATGCTCTTTGAATATTTCTTTAGCCTGATATTCGTGGAGTTTCATCTCACTCCCTTCTAAAGCTCCCTTCTGAATGCCTGATAACCTGTCAGATACCTCCCGAGAATGAGCGTGTGGATGTCGTCTGTTCCCTCATATGTGTAAACGCTCTCGATGTTCGCCATGTGCCTTATTGGAGAGTAGTCCAATGATATTCCGTTAGCACCCAGAAGCTCCCTCGCCACTCTGGCACAGTATCTGGCGACAGCAACATTGTTCTTCTTGGCAAAGGATATCTGCTCGGTTGTAGCCTTTCCTTCATCCATCAGCCTTCCGAGCCTGTAGGCTACGAGCTGACCCTTTGTTATCTCCATGAACATCTTTACAAGCTTTTCCTGAACGAGCTGGAACGATGCCAGCGGAACGCCAAACTGCTTTCTGTCCTTGGTGTAGTTCAGTGCCGTCTCAAAACAATCCATTGCAGCCCCTATGGCACCCCATGAGATTCCATATCTGGCCTGATTCAGGCATGATAGTGGTGCTCCAAGGGATTTTGCCTCAGGCAACCTGTTCTCCTCTGGCACCCTGCAGTTCACAAGGCCGAGTTCTCCAACATCTCCAGCCCTCATCGATCCTTTTCTCTTGATCTCATTCTGCTGGAAGCCCTTTGTGCCTCTCTCGATTATAAACCCCTTGACTTTTCCATCATCCACATCTCTCGCCCACACCACGGCAATATCGGCAATTCCAGCTTCTGAGATCCATGTTTTCGTTCCGTTGAGTATCCATTCATCTCCATCTCTCTTCGCTGTGGTCTCCATGCTTCCCGGATCAGAGCCGTGGTTCGGCTCAGTCAGTCCAAAGCATCCTATTATCTCCCCCTTCGCAAGCTTTGGCAGATACTTCCTCTTCTGCTCCTCGCTGCCGTACCTCCATATCGGATACATCACCAGTCCGGATGTAACGGCAACGAAGCTCCTCATAGAGCTGTCAACTCTCTCAACCTCCTGACATATCAGCCCAAATTCAGTATAGCTCGCCCCCGGACATCCATATTCCTCAGGCAGAAAAGCTCCAAGCAAGCCGAGTTCACCCATCTTTGGAGCGATCTCTCTCATGTTCAGTGGCTCTTCATTGTGGAAAGCGTCTGCCACAAGTGGCAAAATCTCGTTTTCCATAAACTCCCTAACAGAGTTCCTTACGAGCTTCTCTTCTTCTGTAAGCAGCTCATCAATATTGTAGAAATCGATTCCTTTAAATGCCATACAACCACCAACATAATTAATGCATATATTACTATACAAAATTTTCGGTAATCGTTTTCCGAAATAAGATAACCTTAAATATTTTGCATTCCAAGTATTTCTGTGACCTCAAGGATAGTCGTTGAGATCCTTAGAGTTCTGTCTGAAGCTGAATCCCCTCTTAGTTCGAAGGATATTGCAGATTCGCTTAAGGAGAAGGGAATAAATCTTGAACCGAGAACTATAAGATACCATCTCAGCAAAATGGATAAAGCTGGACTGACGCAAAAGCCAGTAAAGTACAAGCGAATCATAACTCCAAAGGGAAAAGAAGTTCTCAGAAGGAGTTTGGTTTTCGAGAGGCTTGGAGAGTTCTCGGAGAGAGTGGAATACAACGTTTTCATGTCTAACTTCAGCATCGATGAGTTTAAAGGTACGATCCCAACGAACATCGCAATCCTCGACAAAAAACACTACGAAAAGGCAATGACAATCCTCAACGAGGTCTCGCAATCGAGATTCATCGTGTCAGATCTGATAACAGTGATTGACGAGAGCGAGAGGGCTGGATATCTCGAGATCCCGAAGAATAAGTTCGCTGTCGGGATAGTCTCGAACACGATTTTTGATGTCATACTCAGAAAGTATGGTGTTGTACTCACACCCGAAGCTTCCGGACTGCTGCATGTTGAGAAGAAAGTCCCTCAGGGTTTCTCTGAGCTTATAAGCTATTCCGGAACAACATTAAGCCCTGGATGGCTGTTCGTGAAATCCAGGCTGACTTCCGTGTTCCGGGCTGAGAAGAAGGGATATGGGGATGTGATAGCAACGATAAGAAGCTTCAATGTGCATCTGATAGATGTTGTCAAACGGAGAGTTTCTGAGATTGAAGAGAAGGGTATCAGGGGGATCATAAGTATATCCTATCCGCTTGAGAATCATATAATACAATCGATAAACTTCAAAGCCAACCTGATAATCTATGCTGGTGTAAACTACCTCGCTCCCCTGCAGGAAAAGGGTCTGAATCCAGAGATTCACATAAACGAGCAGCTTATAGAGATTTCAGAGTTTAAAAAGCCCGAAAAGTACATCTAAGCTTTAACCAACCCGATACATTCTGTGTTTAAAACCATAACCTGCTTTGCCAGATTCTGACTCCAACTCTTCCATTCATTTTCTATTCTTCACAATCCATTATCAAACATCCAGTCCATCTGCCAGCTAACGACAAAAAGTTATTAAATAAAAGGATTTACTAGTTTTATGAATGTTCTCCTCAGCAGAAAAGATGCAATGAGGCTGCTAATCATCTCAGAACTAGTACTGAGAAAGGAAACAAATCAGAGAGACATCGCGAGAAAGTTTAACCTCACCCCTCAGGCTATTTCAGAGCATTTTAAAGAGTTGGTCGATGAGGGATATATAAGGGTAATACACAAGGGATTCTATGAGGTCACGGAAAAAGGAACTGAATGGTTAACCAAAAACCTGTTTGACCTTCATATTTTCTCTGAAGAGCTGATAAAGAAGCTGTACTCAAAATCTATCGTTGCTATAGCTTCTGGAGATATCAAAGAGGACGACAGAATATCTTACTGGTATCAGGATGGGTTTATATATGCCAAGAAAAACAAGACGGGCAACGGCATAGCCTTAACTTCGGCCTCAGATGGAGAAGATGTTCTGATTAAACCCCTCGAGGGATTCGAACCCCCAAAGAAGGGAGAAATAATCGTTGTAAAGGTTCCGGATATTGGAGAGGGTGGGAGCAGAAAGATTAACTACGGGGAGTTCTCCAAACTGATAAAGGATAATCCGAAAAAGATAGTTGTTGCTATTGGAGTGGAAGCTCTGGTTGCCTGCCGGAAGATAAGGGTTGAACCAATATTCTTTGGTTCAAAAGAAGTCTGCATCGAGGCATCTCACCATGGTGCCGGGGTTATCGCTGTATGCACGGAGAGTTTGCTCGACAACCTGCTCGTAAGCCTGGTGGATGAAGGTTTGAACTTCAAAATCGTCAGCTTCAACCTAAATGCATAATATTAAATATTTCTATAGCCATTTCGTTTTTAATGACAGAAAATCTAACAACCGGAATATTCTATCATGAAAGCTTCAGCAGAAGGAGCTATCTGACAATTGGAACCAGGCTTAAGGATTTTCCAAGAGCTTTCGAGTTTCTGAAAAAGAAGTACAGCAATATTGAAATTTTTGAGTCCGAACCTGTTAGTGAGGATCTCATACTCAAGGTTCACTCTCTGGAGTTGCTGGAAGGAGTAAAAAATGACACACTATGCTCCACAGCCTGGCACTCTGCTGGTGGTGTGGTTACAGCTACCGAGAAGGTGTATAAATCAGAGATAAGAAACGCCTTCTGCTTCATAGGGGCTGGAGGACATCATGCCGGAAGAAAAACATTCTGGGGCTTCTGCTGTTTCAACGATGTTGTTCTGGCAATGACGAACATCTGGGAGAAATATGGGGATGTCAGATTTGCGATAATAGATACCGATGCCCATCATGGTGATGGTACGAGGGAGTTGATTGAGGATAAAGAGGTTCTGCACTACTGCATCTGCTCCACAGACTATGTGTCAGAGGATGGTCTGAAAATCGATGCCAGCTACATAGGCCTTAACCCTGACGAGTACCCACAGCTGGTCGAGGACTTCGACAGGAAAGCCAGAAATTTCAAACCAGATCTGATCTTCTGGTATTTCGGGCATGACACACACGAGGGCGATTACGGAGATATTGGACTGACGGTAAAGGAGTATGTGAAAATTGCAGAAATTCTAAAAAATCTTGCTGAAGAAATCTGCAATGGAAAGCTTGTAGTTGTTCTTGGAGGAGGTAGCTCCCCATCGATAGCTACAGAATCCTGTCTCGCTGTAATCGAAGAGCTGGCTAAAAATCCAGAAATGCTGACTGAAACTTAAAAAAATTAAATTTCAAATGTAAGGTTGTCGAGGCTCTTGAGCTGGGTTGTTAAATCCTCGATCTCCTTGAGCGTCTGCTCAATAGCTGTGTCATTTATTTTCTGTATCTCCTCAGTAACCTTTTCCTCAGTAACCTTTTCAGATGTCTCTGCTGGCTTGACCTCCTTCTGAGTCTCTGTGGTCTCTGTGGTCTGTGTGCATCCAGCCAGTAGTATTGACAACATGAGCACCAGTGCTAATAACCTTTTCATGCTACCCCTCCACTGTCAATTTTATGTGAACGAATATCTGCCTGAGATCGCTAAATGCGATTTTTATATCCTTCAGAATCTCACCCAGACTTGCTCTAGCACTCAGTGTGTATTCTCTGATCTCTGCCGGATCTGTAGAGTTGAAAGCTGAGTTCAGCTCATCTTTAACATCCTCTAGCTTGCTCTTTGCGTCTTCAAGCCTCGTTTTGTATGACTCAAGGAGGCTGAATGTCTCATTGTCCGCAGAGAGGTTCGTCAGTGTCGCATATATCCTGTCATAATTGTCCAGTCCCTTGTCTATGACTGTCTCTGCCTTATAAATTGCCAGCTCAACCGTTATTGCCTTTATCTGTTCCTTGATTACCAGCCACTCCTTGTTCCACTCTCTAACTTCCTGAACGAACTCATCCGGGTTGTCTGTTGAGTTGAACAGCTCCCTCCTCTCCTCGATTATCTGTATTGCGTTATCGATTATCTCTATCAGCATCTCCTTGTTTTCAATGTCGGTATCGTTGAGTCTCACTTTCAGAGCTTCCAGATAGGTCAGACCAACGCCACATCCGGCAACAACTTTTCTCTTGGCGAACTTGAAGGCGTTTGGGTGTTTTAAGATCTCTTTCACACTAACTCCCTTCTTCTTCAGTTTCTCGTAGTTCTCTGAATAGTATCTGTATTCATTCTCATACTGCTCTCTCTTCTTCTGTATGTCCTGAAGCCTTACTTTATGCATTTTCCCAGCAGTCTTGAACTGTGCCTTGACCTGATTTTTGTTCATGTTTGTCTTGTTCATGGCATTCTCCATCACATTCTCCATCGCATTCGTCCCGTTCATTGCGTGCTCCATTGTCCTGTTCATGGTTCTGTACATGTACCGAGTGTGTTCCTGATCCATCGTTCTGTTCATGTACTGCGTGTGATCCTGGTCCATCATCTGGTTCATTGTTCTGTTCATAACCCTGTTCAGGTTGCCAAGCTGCTCTCCTTTCTTACCTTTCTCCTCACCAAGCTTTACATGACCCATAGCTTCGCCATGTCCCATAGGTCCCATAGGTCCCATTGTTTCGTTTACATCAACCTTCACGCCAACCTCTTTGTTCCCAACTCCAACTGCAGATACTGTCACCAGCGATGGCATTATCAGAAGTGCCACCATCAGCAGTGAGATCAAAACCCTTTTCATCTCGCATCACCTCGAATGAGCTTTGTTTTCATTTGAATATATGGATTGTTTTATCATAAGCCAGAACAAAGTATCTTTATCAGTTTTATAATAGACCTCACGGTTTATAAAGCTTTACGATGCTTTATCTTACCAATTCAGGCACTCTCATCTGATAAATTGAAACCATTTAAGGATTTCAGGGAAACAAAGAAATTAAATATCGCAGCTCCCACCTCTATTTGGGTGATACCCTTGCCAGAAATAAACCTTTCAGATCTAAGATTTGGCACAGAACTCATAAAGAGAGGATTTGCCAAGATGCAAAAAGGCGGAGTGATCATGGACGTTACTAACGCTGAACAGGCCGGAGTAGCCGAGGATGCCGGAGCTGTTGCTGTTATGGCTTTGCACAAGGTGCCAGCAGACATCAGGGCTGCTGGTGGAGTTGCAAGAATGGCTGATCCCAAGAAAATAGAGGAAATAATGGATGCCGTAACGATTCCCGTTATGGCAAAATGCAGGATCGGGCATGTTGCCGAGGCTAAAGCACTCGAAGCTCTTGGAGTTGATATGATCGATGAGAGTGAGGTGCTGACTCCAGCAGATATATTCTTCCACATAGATAAGACCAAATTCACCGTCCCGTTTGTCTGCGGGGCGAGAAGTCTGGGTGAGGCTGTTAGAAGAATATTCGAAGGAGCCGCGATGATAAGAACCAAGGGAGAGGCTGGAACTGGAAATGTTGTTGAGGCGGTGAAGCACATCCGTCTGATAAACAAGGCGATAAGCGAGCTGAAGAGAATGGTTGAGACAGAGATCACGAGAGTTGCTGAGAATTATGCTTCCGCATACACAAGGCTTCTTACCGCTGTCAGAGAGGAACAGGGATTTGCTGGGATATCCAACAGGGACAAGGTATTCGAGGACTACACCCTGACCGAGATAATCGATGGGATATACAAGATTCTGCTCGAGATAAAGGACATGCAGAGGTTGCCTGTGGTTAATTTCGCTGCTGGAGGCGTGGCAACCCCGGCGGATGCAGCCTTCATGATGCAGCTTGGTATGGATGGAGTTTTCGTTGGCTCTGGAATATTCAAGTCCTCAAATCCGCCAGAGTATGCCAAAGCTATAGTTGAGGCTGTTCAGCACTACGATGAGCCAGAGGTTGTTGCAGAGGTGAGCAAGGGACTTGGAGATGCGATGAAGGGTCTGGATGTGTTCAAGCTCGAAGAGAGCGAGAGAATGGAGAGTAGAGGGGTTTGATTCTCTGATATGAAGGTTGCCGTTGTTGGTGTTCAGGGCGATGTGGAGGAACATGTCCTAGCAGTAAAGAGGGCATTTGACAGGCTCGGCATAAACGGAGAAGTTGAGGCCACTAGGAAGTACGGCATCGTTTCGAACAGCGATGCAGTCATAATTCCTGGAGGGGAGAGCACAACGATAAGCAAGCTGATATTCAGAGAATCCATATCCGAAGAAATTCTTGATCTGGCCAAGGATGGCAAGCCTGTAATGGGCACATGTGCAGGGCTCATCCTGCTTTCAAAGCATGGAGATGAGCAGGTTGAAAAAACAGGCACACAATTGCTCGAACTGCTGGATGTGCATGTTAGGAGAAATGCCTTCGGCAGGCAGAGGGAAAGCTTTCAGGTAAGGCTTGAAATAAAAGGAATAGGAGAGTTCGATGCAGTGTTCATCCGGGCTCCGGTGATAACAGAAGTTGGAGAGAGGGTTGATGTTCTAGCGAGGTATGACAACCACATTGTTGCTGTCAGAGAGGACAACATCCTTGGCCTGTCCTTCCATCCCGAGCTAACCAGTGATACGCGGGTTCATGAGTACTTCATCAAAATGATTCCCTGACTACCTTTTTCCTTTCATATTTGAGACACTCTCTTCATAGCTCTTTATCATTGGAAGCCTCAGCCTCAATGCTGTGTTAGGTATTGGATATCTTATACCTCTTCTGTGCGTTTTTTCGAGGTTTTCGGCAATTTTCTGCCCCATCTCGTAGGGGAATGAGAACGCTATCTCGTCATCCTGAGTGAGTCCAAAAAGTCTGTCTCCATAACACGGAATAACCAGTCTGGGCTTTTTCTCGATGTACGCCTCGAGAAACTCTGCACAGGCACCCCTCCCAAGGATTTTCGTCTCAAAAGCTCCTCCCTTATCGTGCAGAACTGCATGAACCAGCCTCAGGATTTGAGCTGGATTACCATAAACTACAACGAAGTCAACCTCACTGCACCTGTTCAATGGAGCTACAACACATCCCTCAAACCTCTCGGCGAGCTTTGGCACGGCATCTTCAAAAGCCGGGGCAACATCCATTGTCTCCGCATATCCAGCATCGTATGCCAGTTTACCGGAGTTGTATAGCTCATCGGGTTCAGCAAAACCGTATGCAACTATTCCCAGTGGACAGGTTGTGTTTATGTCAAAGTAAACCGTCCAGCCGTACTTTCTGGCAAGGTTGTATGCCTGACATATCGCTATGTCCGGGATTACTCTGGCTTTTTCAGGAACCTCTTCTTTGCTCTTCACAAACCTGAATCCTAAGGGAAATGTTTGCACCCTGAGATATCTCTCTATAACCTCTCCAAGCTCATTTGCATTCATACTCGTCAGTTTGAAATTATCATTGAAAATCCTTTCGATTTTAGTGAACAAATCATAAACATTACAGCAAAGCTTTAAAAAACTGACAGCCTAAACCTATCGGATGGACAAAAAAAGGCCTGACATCGATACATACTTTATGAGTATTGCAAAGCTCGTAGCATCCAGATCTACCTGTTTAAGGCAGAATGTCGGGGCGGTTATAGTCAAGGACAAGAGAATTCTGTCCACGGGATACAACGGTGCACCAACCGGACTCGCTCACTGCCTGGATATAGGCTGTCTGAGGGAGGAGCTGAACATAGCTTCAGGAGAGAGGCATGAGCTTTGCAGGGCGGTTCATGCTGAGCAGAATGCGATAATTCAGGCTGCAGTTCATGGAGTCAGTATAGCCGGAGCAACGCTGTACACAACCCACCAGCCGTGCATAATGTGCGCGAAGATGATAATCAATGCGAAGATCAAAAAGGTGATATACGGCAAAAAGTATCCTGATGAGAGGGGTCTTCAGTTTCTGAAAGATGCCAATATAGAGATTATATACATTCCATCAGAGTGATTTTGAGAGTAGGAGGCATAAAATCTTATCGATTTTTCATTAACTTCTTATCAGGCACCCAAATTTAAACCAACCTCCGAAAATAAGAGAAAAAGTTATTAGTGAGTTGTTAAACAATTTTTACATGGCAGTATATGTTGTTGGACATAAAAGTCCGGACACGGATTCCGTCTGTTCTGCAATAGCCTATGCGGAATTGAAGAAAAAGGTGGGGGTGGATGCTGTACCGGCTAGACAGGGGGACCTCAATCCAGAAACAACATTCGTTCTTGAGAAATTCGGCTTTGATGTGCCCGAGCTTGTAACCGATGCTACGGGCAAGAGGGTAATCCTTGTGGATCACAGCGAGGTTGCACAGTCACTGGATAACCTCGACAAGGGAGAGATTGTTGAGATAGTGGATCACCACAAGATCGGTGATGTCACAACACCAAACCCGATATTCTACCTCAACATGCCAGTTGGATCAACAGCAACTGTGGTCAAAAAGCTCTATGAGGATGCTGGTGTTGAGATAAGCAAAGAAATTGCTGGAATTCTGCTCGCATCGATTTTGAGCGATACGGTAATTCTGAAGTCCGCCACAACAACTGATATTGATCGCAAAGCAGCAGAGGAGCTTGCCAAGATAGCTGGAGTGGATGACATTCAGGAACTCGGAATGGAGATGTTCAAGAGGAAGTCAGAGCTTGAGGGCAAGTCAGCAAAGGATCTGCTCTTCAGGGACTTCAAGAATTTCGACATGTCCGGAAACAAGGTTGGCATTGGTCAGATAGAGGTTGTGTCTCTCTCCCTGCTCGACAACTTCAAGGATGCCCTCTACGAGGAGATGCAGAAGCTTAAGGAGGCTGAAGGCTACCACAGCATCTTCCTGATGTTGACGGATATCATCCAGGAAGGTACCGAGCTCCTGTGCGTTACAGATGATCCCGAGGTAGTTAAGAAGGCATTCGACAAGGAGATCGAGGGAAGATCTGTCTGGCTGCCGGGAGTAATGAGCAGGAAGAAGCAGGTTGTTCCAAACTTCGAGAAGGCCTTCTCTTCATAAATTTTTTATTATTTTCTGAATTTATGGGAAGCTGGGAGAGCTTCATCTGTTTTTGAGGTCCTGTTGACATTGAGAAGTGAAATCCGTACCCTATAAATCTTCTTCAGAGACTACTTTTATCCCATGTTTTTTCAGTAAAGCTGTTGTAACACCATCTCCCCTAATTACGGTTCCTGTAAAAGTCCCATCATAAATCTGACCACAACCACACGATGGACTCCTCTGTTTTAGAATCGCTTCTTTAACATCAAACAACTTTGCGATTTTTAAAACCTGTTTTGCACCTCTTACAAGATTTTCAGTGATATCTTTTCCTGATCTTGTAACTACACTCTCTCCTCTTAGCTCTGACTGTTCTCTTGGAGTGGGTAAACCACCCAACTGTTCTGGGCAGACCGGGATTAAGACCTCTTTTCTCGCTAATTCCAGAACTTTTTTACTGGGTTTGCTTCTGCCATCATATCTGCAGTTTATTCCTAACAAACAGGCACTGCAAAGTTTCATAATCATAAATTAAATTAGAAGATTTAATAAATTTTTTCTTTGAAATCTGGAGCCGACTGAACATAACATTCTGGATAGACCATACAGAGTGGAGCCCTGCTGCAGGATATCGTGCTGAACCAAGGTTTTTGACATTTTTCATTTCTCGGCAATGAATAACAGAACCTCTAAAAAGATAAATAATCTCTGACCAACAGATTTTTGTGGACAGCATTTCAAAGATCTACCTGCTAAGAAAATTCAGGGAGTACTATTCAAAGGCAGATATAAAACCTCCACCAAATTTCGAGAAAAGAGAGTGGGCTTTTGTTCCGCTCGAAATCCTCCCAGACTTTTTCATGCACCGCCACATATCATTCAAAAGTTTTGAGGAGTTCAAGGCATCGATCATAAACTCTCCCCCAGCACATGTTTACTACTCCTCAGCGTGCTACGAAAAGCCGGATGAGGTTATGGAAAAGAAAGGCTGGCTGTATGCAGATCTGATATTCGATATCGATGCAGACCACATACCGGCAAAGAGTAAGGATATGGATGAGCTTATTGATATTGCAAAAAAAGAAATCGTCAGGCTTTCCGAGCTACTGTCGAAGGACTTCGGCGTGAGCGATAGCGAAATGAGAATCGTGTTCTCTGGTGGGAGGGGTTATCACCTGCATGTTTATGATGAAGGGTTATCCATACTCGGATCTGCTGAGAGGAGGGAGATAGTCGATTACATACTCCTGACCCAGCCAGATATGTACGCGGACAGCCTTCAATCGAGGAGGTTAAGAGTCTGCTTCATCTCATTTCTGAGGAATTTAATGAAAAAAGATAAGTTGAAAGAGTATCTAAAAAGCTTGGGAATAAGAAAAACAGATATTATTGAATCTGATCTCAGAAGACTCGTTGAAGACAGCAGAGCTTTCATCAGGGGGGATTACAGGATAGAAGATAAGGTGAGGAGCAAATCCAAAAAACTGAATTCCATGATCGAACAGATTGTTAGCTCATGCATATCAAAGCTCTCAATCCACATCGATGCTCCGGTCACAGCAGATATCAAGAGGCTGATCAGACTTCCCGGCTCGATTCATGGAAAAAGCGGTTTGAAAGCAATGGAAGTTAGCTTAAACGATATAGAGGACTTTAACCCGTTTCGAGATGCGTTAGCTTTTGGTGATGAGAATGTGAAAATAACTGTGTTAAAGAGCGTTAAAGTTAAGATGAACGATGAATTTTTTAAGTTGAAGAGCGGTGAGAGGGTTGATGTGCCGGAGTATCTGGCAGTCCATCTTATCTGCAGGGGGTTAGCAAGATATGGACATTGATGAACTGCTGATAATTCTTGAGAAAAATAGGACTAAACTTACGAAGATAGATGACGATTTCTACGACAGGATAAAAGATGAAATCAGAAAGCTTGAAAAAATGAGAGATCGTGCTGACGATGAGGAGATTTCAAGAATAAACGATAACATAAGAACGCTCCGAAGGATACTCAAGAAAATTTTTGAAACACGAACAAGCAAAATCATCAGGATTGCCTGGAGCATGGTATGCGGTAATTCAGAGAGCACGGAAAATTTAAACTCAGGGGAGAAAGAGTTGCTTTTCAGGCTTGTTGAGGTTATTAAAAACTACAAGGAGCGTATAATGTCGTATCCGGAGAAAGATGTACATTATGAGCAAGTCAGGGAAGAAAAAATAGAGAAGATCGAGAATGACTATGTTCTCGTGAGGGTTAAAACAAGTATAGACGAGTTTGAAGGCGTTGATGGAAAAACATATAAATTGAGTCGGGAGGATGTAGTTACACTTCCAAGATTAAATGCTAAGGCACTCATTAAGGCTGATATCGTTGAGATCATCGAAAGTGATGAGGTGAAGATATGAAGTATCCGAAGAAGGTTAGGACTTACTGCAAGTATTGTGGCAGGCACACGATTCATGAAGTTGAAAAGGTAAGCAAAGGCAGGCAGAGTTCTCTCAGATGGATCAACAGGCAGAAGGCGAGAAGGGGTAAGGTCGGAAACCTCGGTAAGTTCAGCAAGGTTCCAGGTGGGGATAAGCCAACGAAGAGAGTTAACATAAGGTTCAGGTGCACAGAGTGCAAGAAGGCTGAGCACAGGCCTACATGGAGAGCTAAGAGATTTGAACTCGTCTGATGGGGGGTGATGTTCATGAAGAAGAGCAAGTTTATCAGGGTTAAGTGCCCGGATTGTGAGAATCTGCAGGTAATTTTTGATCATCCTTCCATCGATGTGAAGTGCCTGATCTGCGGGAGGACTCTGGCCGAGCATACCGGTGGAAAGGGAGAGATAAAGGCTGAGATAGTTGAAGTGCTCGAGTGACTTGAGGAGTCTGATCGAGAAAGTAAGAGCAGTCAAGCCAATAATCCATCGGGAAGTCAATAGAAGAATTAACGAGTTTTTATCTTTTAGGCACAAGGGTAACGAGTTCTGGTTTAGCGAACTCTGTTTTTGCATTTTAACTGCCAACTCCTCAGCGGAGTTGGGCATTAGGATTCAAAAAGAGCTTGGTTTTGATGGATTCTATTATATGGATAAGGAAAAGCTTTCTGAGAGGTTAAAAGATCTTGGACACAGATTCTACAACAAGAGAGCAGAGTACATCGTTCTCGCGAGAAGGTTCAGAAACATAAAGGACATAATACAGGATATCGTGCACTCTTCAGGAGAATTTGAGGCAAGAGAATGGTTGGTTAGAAATGTAAAGGGTTTGGGTTATAAGGAGGCCAGCCACTTCATGAGAAATGTTGGATATCTGAATTTTGCGATCCTTGACAGGCACATACTGAAGCTTTTAAGCAGCGAGGGGATTATAGAAAAACCGAAAACACTGAGCAGGAGAAAGTATCTTGAGATCGAGAAAGTTTTTGTGGAGATTGCCGAAAAGCTCTCGATGAGCCCGGGAGAACTGGATCTAAATCTGTGGTATCTCTCAACAGGCAAGGTTCTAAAGTGACGAGTGATAAGATCTACGAACATAACTATAATGAACAATAATAACAATTGGTTCTTAAAGAGTTTCTTGGTGAAAATTCTTTTAATTAAAGTTTTAGTGAGCCCTCAGGTTATAAGGTATAAAGGAGAGGTGGTTGTTTATTGAATAACCGTGAAAAAATATATATACTCTTCAGATTAAATCTTTGGAAAAGATTTGGGAGGTATTTGAATGGAACTTGAGCTTACACAAATTCAGAAGGACATCCTGTATGCCCTGATCACGCTATACAAAAAGAAGATAGGATTGTCAATAAAAGGTGAAGAAATTGCCGAACTGATCAACAGGAATCCCGGAACGGTAAGAAACCAGATGCAGGCTTTAAGAGCTTTGGGTCTTGTCGAGGGTGTTCCCGGACCAAAGGGAGGTTACAAACCAACAGCAAAGGCTTACGAGCTTTTATCTGTGACGAAGCCAGAGGAAGCAGTTAGAGTGCCGGTAATCAGAAATGACGAGTTGCTGGAGGATCTGTCGGTAGAGGAACTTGATTTTCCGTCAATATCCCATCCTGAGGTATGTCAGGCCAGAATAAGGGTTGTAGGAGATATAAAGAAGATAACCGTCGGAGACAGGATTCTTGTTGGCCCAACACCGGTAAACGAGATGATAGTTTCCGGAAAGGTCAGCGGGAGGGATGATACAGCGAATACAATAATAATCGACACTGAGAGCATAGTAGCCCTGCCTAAGGATACGATTGGGGAGCATATGTCATCTCCGCTGATTACAGTTGATAAGGACATGATTGTCAGGGATGCTACAAAGATACTGAGCGAGAAGAAGATTTACTGCGCTCCAGTAAAGTCTGATGGGTCTTTAATCGGAATATTCACATTGGAACATGCTGTTAAAGCTATAGCTGAGGATAAGCTCGATGCGAGGGTTGAAGAAGTTATGAGACCAAAGATCGTGACTGCAGAGAAGGATACAAAGATAAGAGAGGCCATAAGACTGATGAGAGACGAAGATGTCAGGGTTCTTATCGTGACAGATAGGGGCAATCCAATCGGGATAATAACCGACCAGAAGGTTCTGACAAGGTTGCTACCACCGTTTGTGGTTGAGAAATTTTAATTCAACAAATATTTTTAATTTTTCTGAATAAGATTTTGTGTGCTGTAGTATATAATCCTAGCTGAATCTATGCTAATACCATACCACACTAATCCCACAACAGAAAGATTTTTTAAGCCCGATAAATTTCCTTAGCAAGAGGGGCGGTAGGGTAGCCTGGTTATCCTTCCGGCTTTGGGAGCCGGCGACCGGAGTTCAAATCTCCGCCGCCCCACTTTTTGTTGGTTTGTCAGTCAAGATTACCGGTAGTTTTAATTAGAATGATGTGTTTTAGCTCTTTGATTTGTTTTTCCTTTTAGGATCTTCTACTAGTCCGCCATCCAATCCCCACCAACACACCTCTACACCTCAAACAGACAATTAATCAAATTTTTGTTAAGTTTTTCTCACAAGGAATTGAAGGATGGGTTGTAAAAGTCTGAATAAGACACCCGATTTACAATTATTTAACAAATTGTCAAAAATTAACCTTATTTAGTATCGTCTTGTATATTATCTTGGGGCGATTGATATGGAGAAGAAAAACATCAAGATTACGGGAATGAGTTGTGCATCGTGCGTTAAAGCTATCGAAACCGCCCTAAGGAAGCTCGAAGGAGTTGAGAATGTATCTGTCAATCTCGCTACTGAATCAGCCTATGTTGAATATGATCCTTCCAAGATCAGTCTTGAAAAGATGATTGAGACCATAAAAAGTATAGGCTACAGCGTTTTAGAAGACGAGAAAGCCATAACTGTGAAGATAGGTGGAATGAGCTGTGCCATGTGTGCTAAATCCATAGAAACCACTGTAAGCAAACTGCCTGGAGTTAAGAGTGTCAGCGTTAACCTTTCCACAGAATCTGCTCGAATCATTTTTGATTCATCAACTACAAGCTTGGAAGATATAAAACAGGCGATAGAGAGCGTCGGCTACAGGTTCCTCGGGGTTGAAGGAGAAGAGAAGAGTAAAGAGGAAGGGGAAGATCATATCACGCAGATGAAGAGAAGACTTTTCTTCGCCGCTGCAACAGGAGCAGTTCTCCTCATTCTGACCTATGGGAGATTTATCGGCCTAAGTGTACCTTACAACAGCTGGATACAGCTGATTCTCGCAACACCCGTGATGCTTTACTCTGGCAGGAGCATGTTTTCAGCGGCAGCAAGAGCTCTCAGAAACAGAATGCTGAACATGGATGTTATGTATTCAATGGGTGTTGGAAGTGCTTTTGCAGCAAGTGTCCTCTCAACTCTCGGCTTTCTACCGGAAGACTATCTCTTCTTCGAGACCTCAGTCCTGCTTTTAGCCTTCCTTTTACTCGGCAGAACTCTGGAGGCGGTTGCGAAAGGGAAAACAAGTGAGGCTATAAAGAAGCTGATGGGTCTGCAGGCAAAGACAGCAGTTGTGGTCAGAGATGGTAGAGAAATTGTTGTGTCAGTTGAGGATGTTAAAGTTGGAGACATCGTAATAGTCAAACCGGGAGAAAAAATACCTGTTGACGGTGTGGTAATAGAGGGAGAAAGCTATGTTGACGAGTCGATGATCACAGGCGAACCAACTCCAAATCTCAAGAAGGTTAGCGATGAGGTCATCGCAGCTACAATAAACAAGAACAGCTTTCTGAAGATAAGAGCTACAAGAGTCGGGAAGGATACACTGCTTGCACAGATCATAAAACTGGTGGAGGAGGCAGTGGGCAGCAAGCCTCCGATACAGAGATTAGCTGATAAAATAGTTACTTACTTCATTCCAGCGGTTCTGACAATAGCAGTTGGCTCTTTTGTCTACTGGTATTTCATCGCCGATGCTCCGGCAATATTCGCCTTCACAACCCTCGTTGCAGTTCTGGTAATAGCATGTCCCTGTGCTTTTGGTTTAGCAACACCTACAGCTTTAACTGTTGGAATGGGTAAGGGTGCAGAGCTCGGAATACTGATAAAGCATGGAGAAGCTCTTGAGATTGCAAGAAAAGTAAGTATCGTTGTCTTTGACAAGACGGGCACTCTTACAAAAGGCAGGCCGGAAGTTACAGATGTGACAGCTTTCGATGGAAGCGAAAAGGAAGTGTTGAAAATCGCCGCGATAGCAGAAAAGAGAAGCGAACATCCGCTGGCAGAAGCGATAGTGCGGAAGGCTGAAGCTGAGAAAATAAGTGTTGAAGAGCCTGAGAAGTTCGAGATTATCGCAGGTAAGGGGGTCGTTGCCTCGTTCAATGGTAATCGCATACTGGTTGGCAGCAGAAAACTGATGGTTGAAAACGGGCTTGCCGTTGATAAGAAGGTGGAGGATGCTTTACAGAAACTTGAAATGGAGGCAAAAACAGCAATACTCGTTGCTTCAAACGACAGAATTGTTGGAGTTATTGGTATAGCAGATACGCTGAAAGAATCTGCTTTGGAGGCTATAGATGAACTCCACAAAATGGGCAAGAAAGTGGCAATGATAACCGGCGATAACAAAAGGACTGCCACGGTAATTGCTAAAAAACTTGGAATAGATTTTGTTCTTGCCGAAATTCTGCCTCATCAGAAAGCTGAGGAGGTTAAAAGATTGCAGGAAAGCGGGGAAATAGTTGCATTCGTTGGTGATGGTATAAACGATGCTCCTGCTTTGGCTCAGGCAGATCTCGGCATTGCCATTGGAAGTGGCACAGACATAGCTATTGAGAGCGGCGAAATTGTGCTGATGAGGGATGATTTGAGAGATGTGGTTGCAGCTATTCAGCTCAGCGAGAAGACACTGAACAAGATCAAACAGAACCTTTTCTGGGCGATGATATACAACTCCATGCTAATCCCAGCAGCGGCGGGTTTGCTGTATCCTATCTTTGGAGTGGTCTTCAGACCTGAATGGGCTGGAGCAGCGATGGCGATGAGCAGTGTCAGCGTTGTGACAAACTCCCTGCTGATGAAGAACTACATTCCGCCGGTCAGGAAGTTCAGGAAGTGATTGAATGAACGAGATTTGTAAAGAGTGTGGAAGTGGAGGGATGAAACCCCTCTAGCAGGTGTTGTGAGTGGTATTTGAGAAAGTATGGCAAAATTGTGAATAAAGGGGTAGGAGGTGGGAGTGTGAAGAAAGTCAGACTTGAGCTCTCCGGGCTTTCGTGTGGTGGCTGTGTAGGTGTTGTTAAGGCAGCTCTCGAGAACGCTGGAGCGAGGGTGGAGAGAATTACTCTCAACGAAGCAGAAATTGAGATAGGGGAAGGAGAGGACTTGGAGAAATATTTGAGAGCTGTCAAAGATGCGGGCTACGAGGCGAGGCTGAAAGAGTGAGAGTTCAAGCGAAGGTAGGAGAAGACAGGAAAAGGTACAACAGAATAGCAGCAATTTATGAGATTGCCGAGGCACCAATGGAACTCTTTTTATCTAAAAAATGGAGAAAGTACCTTTTCGAGAGAATCAACCCCTGTGAGGGCGATCGAATACTGGAGATTGGAGTTGGAACAGGGAAAAATGTCCCGTATTACAGGGATGGACACTATATCGCTGTAGATATAAGCGAGAAAATGATTTTTAAGGCTAAGGAGAGAGTGAGAAACTCCACCAAAGATGTGCAACTCATTGTCAGTGATGCAGAATCACTACCTTTTAAAGATGATGTCTTCGACATCGTTTTCACAACTTTTGTCTTCTGCTCTGTGGAGAATCCGATAAAGGGTTTGAAGGAAGCATACAGAGTTCTCAAACCAGATGGCAGAGCTTTCTTCCTCGAACACATGTTGCCCAAGAATCGTTTAATCCAGCCGATCTTTCATCTGCTGAACCCCATTGCGAGAATGATGGGTCCTGAGATAAACAGGAAGACGGACGAAAATATAAGAAAGGCAGGGTTCAGCATAGTAAAAGAGGAGCATCTTTTAGGCACAGTTTTCAGACTAGTTGAAGCAGAAAAAGTCTGAATGAAAAACCGGTTTCGTTTCATCACAGGTTGAAGTTCACATACACTAATATTTCTGTCCACCTGCAGGGTTTCTGATCTCTTTAGCACTCCAGCCTTATTACATCTCATTCTTCACTCTTCTGAGTTTTGTCGAATACGAGTGTATACTTATTGAATACGCAGAAGAGAGCTAGTATTGATACTGGTTGGATGGTGAGACTGCTCATGGCTTGAGTATAGACGGGAAGCTCAGCATCGATTACAAAAGAGTCTTGGATAATTTTATTTAGATTGCACTTTTAAAGCAGAATATCTCCGTCTAATAGTTCATTTAATGTCCTCGCAATAGCTTACATTGACCGTGAGACATACTCTGAGACTGAGAGTATTTTTACCTATTTTTGCAATCCCTTAACCACTCACTCAAATATATTTTGTAAGTCTTACCGAATCTCTCTCTGACTATCAGATCCCTCTCTTCGAGTTTTTTCATTATCATTGAAATTTTTGACTGTGAGAATCCCGTCCTGAAGTGCAGCGAATCCTGAGTTATTCCTTCATTATCGTGTATGATTCTCAGAATCTTGGCTTCATCATCGTTGAGAAGTCTGAGAGCGACGCTAAGCTTCTCATTATCTTTTCGCTCATTTTGATTCTCTTCATGATTTTTCAGATTCGTGTCTCTCTCCAAATTGCTCACTTCCGAGCTTGAAGTTTTCACAAGTGAGAGAATTATCATCGCAAGCCCCAGAAGTCCAAGAATGAATGGTAGGTAACTCATGTAGTACGGCCCCATCATCATATAGTGGTGTAGATTCGGAAAAAGAAGGAACGAAGTGAATAGAAAGAAGGCTCCACCAATTAACAAAACAAATTCTGCATTATTAAGCTCTGATATGCTTTTTACCTGAAGTTTCCCAGACATTTTAACACTGTAAAGTTAAATGAATATATGAGCGTTTTGGTGTTTTGGACACGTAAACCTAATCAAAAAATAAAAGATAGTATATATAACCGAATAATATGCTAAAAGTAAAAGATTTAGTAAAAGAACTCAGCAGCTTTGAGAGAGACAATATACCTCTTGGGTGAATCACCCCTCGCTTGCGCAAGAGCTTCCGGGCGGGTTTGCATAAGCCTTACCCCCGTAGGGGACACAACCCCTTGCTACTCCTATCCGTCCAATACAGCAGACTCGGAGCTACCTTTGAGCTTTCGGAAGACTCTCAAATCTACTTACTTGCTTGAGGCCGGACGCAGTATCCCTTAAAAACTACTTCTTGATGATAGCCCTCGCAGAGCTCACATCTGCGTTTATCAGCCCGATTACGGATTTGAACAGGCCACGCTTTATCCTTCTCCAGGGTTCTCGTCATGGCAATTGAAATCTTAAATCAGCGTTCACTCCTTCGTTTTCAGTTAAAAGGAGTTTGCTTCTATAGATGACCAGAATGAAACGTTAGGTTTCTGTTTAAAACGTTCTGAAAGATCTCGAAGCTTCTTTTTTCCAAGTTTTAGCACACAACATCTTTTGCCTTTGAGGTGAAACACTGATTGAGGTGATGCGAGATGGATTGGAAAAAGGTTGGAGTTGTAATAGTAGCAATAGCAGCAGTTGCTGCGGTAGTATATACGGCAACTGCAACACCATTTGGATGGAGAGGATATGGATACGGAATGCCGATGGGCATGGGTGGAATGATGGGATACGGAATGCCAATGATGGGAGGACCAATGATGGGAGGATATGGAGCTGGATATGGTATGCCAGCGTATGACTACCAGTATCCACAGGACCCATCGAATCAGAACCAGAATATCAACGAAACTTCTGAACAGTATCCTCAGACATACAATGTGCCCTACGGATACTACGGAGGATGGCACTGCCCAATGATGGGGTACTGGTAAACTGATTTAGCTCTATTATTTTTTAATTTTTGGAGGAGGTGAAAAATGTTCTGCAGGCACTCCCGACACAAACACGAAACGGAGACGAATGACAAAACAAAAGATCCAGTTTGTGGCATGGTAATAGACAGAGAAAAGGCAGTCAGTAAATCAGAATATATGGGTAAAACATACTACTTCTGCTCTCTTGACTGCAAAAAGACTTTCGATGAGAATCCTGAGAAGTATCTAAAAAAGAGATCGAGTGCATCAGGACACAGCTGCTGTTGACAAACTTATTTTTATTAAATATTTTTTAATATAAGTTACAAATGAGCGTGCTAACTCTCAGAAACTAGCAGATGCTTCGGAAGGTTGAGAATAGAAGGTAAACCAAATTTAAGGAGGAGTTTACATGGTTAAAAAGGCAATCTTACCAGTTTTATCCGTTATGCTCGTCCTGTTGATTTCAAATGCTAACGCTCAAATTGTTAACGCTCAGGCTGAAAAAAGTTTCAGGGATTCTCCAACCAAGATAGTATACATTGAAGCATTTCAATTTGGATTTACTGTAAGGGCTATCCAAGAAGGCTCTGAACTGAAAGTATATCCTAAAGGTTCGGAACCCAGTGTTTTAGAAGTTAATAAGGGAGATAGAGTTCTATTCAGAGTAATTTCAAGGGATGTCACCCATGGTTTCTATATTGATGGCTACACACCCTCACCCTCGGATCAAAAGATCTTTGTGTTGCCGGGTAGAGTTCTGGAAGTCGGTCCAATAACTTTTGACAGGGAAGGAAAGTTCAAGCTTCGCTGCTCTGTAACCTGCGGGCCGCTGCATCCATTTATGGTTATGGACATAGTGGTCAAGCCGAACATACCCTACCACATCCTCATAATATCCACGCTCGCGGTAGGTGGATTTACGCTACTGTACCTTCAGAGAAAACCCGAAAATAAACTGCTTGGAGGTCACGAAAGGGAGGTTGACATACTCAAAGCGAGGTTTATTGGTCCTATACTTGAAAAGATCCTCAAATGGAGAGGACTCCAGCTCTCGCTAATTCTACCCAGTATCTTCTTCTTCACTCTCGTTATTGTAGCCGGTTTCTTTGGAAACCCCACAGGTAATAGAAATTTTTCGATTGCTGTGGTTTGGATTCTCTGGTTTGCAATCGTAGAGTTCACAATACTTTTTGCGGGAAGATTCTGGTGTGCAGCATGCCCCATCCCTGTACTTGGTGAGTGGATTGCGAGAAGAAGAATCGTTGGTGTCAGCGAGCTCAAAATAAAAAGGAGGTGGCCAAGGGCTTTTAACAACATGTGGGTATCTGTTATCGGGTTCTTCGTACTCTCTCTATTCCTCCCATGGCTCGTAACAAGACCGCTCGTAACAGCAGTGGTATTTTTAACCCTTGTTATTGCTGCAACGCTGCTCTACACCCTATATCCGGGGAGGTACTTCTGCCGGCACATATGTCCGGCAAGCGGCTACATCGGATATCACTCCAATGTCTCCATTTTATCAGTTAGATCGAGAGATAGAGAGATCTGCCGATCTCACAAAAGTAAAGACTGTATCAAAGGGAATTCAAAGGGCTATGGATGCCCATGGAAGCTCTATCCTGGCGGAAACTGTGAGAACACTTACTGCGGGGAGTGCTTTGAGTGCATTAAATCCTGTCCTAAAAACAACATGACGGTGAAAATCAGAATGATTGGAAAAGACCTTCCAAAAATTGCTGCAAAAGCGAAAAACAGATTTGATGAGGCCTGGATGGGTTTCACAAGGTTTGTACTAGCTATATTCTATGAGCTAATCTTCTTCGGATCATACTACTGGCTGAAAGACTGGGGGAATATGAGCAACGTTTACGGTGCGAACCTCGAAACTGCAAGACTGTTAATCCCTCCACCGTGGGGAGTTATTAACTGGATCAAGTGGGCATTGCTCGTTTCAACACTCGCACTCGTTGCCTATCCAGCAGTTTTCTATGCCTTCTCATGGATTTCCAAAAAGGTCGCTGACACCAGAATGCCTGCAAAGCAGATTTTCCTCTCTTTCAGCTATGCTCTTGCTCCTTACGGACTCTTTGTATGGATAGCATTCGCGGTATCACTGCTCGCAGTATTCTGGGCTTACCCGCTAACAGCTTTTTCAGACCCGTTTGGCTGGGGATGGAATTTTGGTACAGAATTTGAATGGAGTCCGCTTTATCCTGAATGGCTTCCTTTCCTTCAGGCTCCCCTGATATTTACTGGACTCGCACTTGCAATAATCACTACATATAGCATAGCGAAAGAGCTGTTCGGTGAGCATCACAGGGCTTTCAGGGCAACAGCAGTGGTGAGCTTATTGCATATCATTTCTGCTCTGATCCTGATAAAAGTTATTGCGGGGTGAGAGGATGAAAATTTTCTGGGAGATAGTAGCTTTATCGCTTGTTGTTCTCGCTTTGGCATTACCTCTCGCACTTTTGAGCATGGACAGAGAGTTCTTAGCTGAAGAGAACGGCACGGTTGTGATACGGGCTTACATAGCAGAGGCTGGAGGCTTTAAGCCAAACCTCGTTGTGGTTGAGAAGGGGCAGAAAGTGAGACTCATTGTGGAAAGCATGGATGTCGTTCACGGCTTCACAATTCCAAGCTTGGGCATCAACACCGGACCTATAGATGTTGGAAAGAGAAAGGTAATTGAATTCGTGGCAGAAAAGGAAGGTATATACTTTTTCGGATGCTCCGTGCGGTGCAGTCCCTACCACTTCTTCATGCGGGGGATTATAATTGTAAAATAAAGCCAGTAGTGAGAGCTACAGGTGTTATTTAATTTCTGAATAGGGCTTCCTTTATCCCATCTTTTTCTATCTTTTTAACCGCCTTCTTTAAGATCTTGAATTTTTGAACTCTGATATCTGCTACAACAGGTAATCCCACTCCGATCACCAATAAGTTACGTGTAAACATTTTGTTTTTAAATTCTTCTATTTTAAACTTTGTTTTCTTATTTAGAGGTTAAAACAGTTATACATGCTCATGAAATTGTGTTTTTAGTGGTCTATAAAATTAGTAAAGCTTGTGTAATTATTATTAAGTTGAGGTTAAAAAAGAGACCCTAATTGAAGAATATGATCCAGATGTGCCAGACAAAAAATTTATAAGTATTTGAACAATTGTTCAAATATGGGAAAGAGTAAAAAGGCACCTGTCTGTAAAGATGAAAGTATTGGGGAGTACATTGAGGTTGTTGCTTCAAGTTTACCACCTGATGAGCGCATAATTGAGCTTTCCGAATTCCTTGAAGCTTTTGGCGACTCCTCGCGCATTAAAATACTCTTAACTTTATCTAAACGCGAACTCTGCACCTGCGATATCTCTGCAATAACTGGCTTATCAGTTTCTGCTGTTTCACATCAGCTCAGAATTCTGAGAGACAAAAAACTGGTAAAGTACAGGCGGGAAGGCAGGAATGTCTACTACAGCTTAGATGATGAACACGTTGCTGCTATTCTGGACACAGCATTGGAACATATTGAAGAGGGAAGTGGAAGGAAATGAAGAAGTGCAAGCTGAAGAACCTTGACTGTGCAAGCTGTGCTGTTAAAATAGAGGAGGAGCTGAAAAAACTGGAAGGCGTAAGGTTCGCTTCTGTAAATTTCTCCACTTCCGAGCTTGTTGTTGATACAGAGGACATCGAGAAAGTCATTGAAACCATAAAGAAAGTGGAACCAGAAGTTGAAATCATAGATCTCGATGAGGATGGTAAGGAAAGAGAGAAGGATGAAGGAGTATCTAAAAAAGAAATCATTCCGATTGTTGTCTCTGCGATTCTGTTCATCTTAGGAGTAACCCTAGAAGGTTTTCTACACCCAATTCCCGCAGCTGAATACACCGTACTTCTTTCAGCCTACCTAATAGTTGGCTGGAGAGTTCTCTGGAAGGCCGCCAGAAACCTTACAAAGGGAATTGTATCTGACGAGAACTTTCTTCTGAGCTTAGCTACCATAGGTGCCATTGCGATCCATGAAATGCCCGAAGCTGTTGGTGTTATGCTCTTCTTCAGAGTGGGGGAACTCTTCCAGGATATCGCAGTGGGAAGGTCCAGGCGCTCAATAAAAGCCCTGCTGGAAATAAAGCCTACCTTTGCAAACCTGAAGGTTGATGGGAAAACAGTAAGGGCAAAGCCGGAGGATGTGAAGGTTGGAGATCTCATTGTTGTCAGGCCCGGAGAGAAAATACCTTTGGATGGTGTTGTGGTTAAAGGCACTTCAGTGGTTGATACCTCTGCCTTAACTGGTGAATCAAAGCCAAGCAGTGTTGCCGAAGGAGATGAAGTCCTTTCAGGTATGGTGAACATGAGCGGTCTTCTTACAGTAAGAGTTACAAAGCCATTCAGCGATTCAACTGTCTCAAGAATACTCCAGCTTGTAGAGGAGGCGGGAAGCAGAAAGGCAAGAGCTGAAAAATTTATAACCCGTTTTGCCCGTTATTACACACCTGCAGTTATAGCCATGGCTGTAAGCATTGCAGCACTTCCACCGCTGATACTTGGTGAACCGTTTACTACATGGATCTATCGTGCCCTCGTTTTGCTCGTCATTTCATGCCCCTGCGCCCTCGTGTTGTCTGTTCCTCTCAGCTACTTCGCCTCCATTGGCAAAGCTGCCAGAGAGGGAATACTGATCAAGGGTGCCAATTTTATCGATGCCCTGAGATCTACAAGAATTGTCGCTTTCGATAAAACTGGAACGCTTACGAAAGGTAGTTTCAGGGTTGCAGAGGTTGTGGCGAAGAATGGATTTAGCAAGGAAAATGTGCTAAAGTTTGCTGCTCTCGTTGAGATGCATTCGAACCATCCCATCGCCAAGTCGATAATCGACGCATATGGGGAGATAGGTGGCTCGGTGAAGAGTTATAAAGAACTTGCAGGAAGAGGCGTTAGAGCAGAAATTGATGACTACACGATAATAGCCGGTAACGATGCTCTGATGCATGAAATGAATATAGAACACGACTCGTGTGATGTTGAAGGGACAGTTGTTCATGTTGCTGTCAATGGGGTTTATGCTGGATATATAATTGTGTCAGATCAGCTGAAAGACGATGCGAGGGAGGCGGTGGAGGATCTGAAAGAACTTGGATGTAGAGTTGTGATGGTCACCGGAGATAGCAGAGAGATCGCCGAAAGAGTCGCTTCTCAGCTGGGTGTTGATGAATATTATGCCGAACTGCTTCCTGAGGATAAAGTGAGGGTTATAGAGGGACTTAAAGCTGAAGATGGCATTGTAGCTTTTGCTGGAGACGGTATAAACGATGCTCCAGTCATAGCCAGAGCAGATGTTGGTATAGCAATGGGGGGACTCGGGAGTGAAGCTGCAATTGAGGTAGCTGATGTCGTCATAATGGATGATAAGCCATCGAAAGTAGCGAGATCCATCAGGCTTTCGCAGCGTACACAGCGCATAGTCTGGCAGAACATAAGCTTTGCTCTGGCTGTAAAGGGATTTTTCATAGCCTTTGGATCTCTTGGAATAGCAACAATGTGGGAGGCGGTCTTTGCCGATGTTGGTGTCACTCTCATTGCTGTCCTCAACTCAATGAGAATTTTAAGGTGACATAGATATTCCATGCGTTTGGCAGCTTTTTCTTTATCTTTTTATCTCTTCACTCATGGTTTGGATAAAGAGGGCTTTGAATAGGAGGTCTTTATAGAAAAGAGGGGTTCTACCCACCATGTTCCGGTTGAGGTATTAGATGCTTTTTCACAGTTTAACATCCGTTTATAACTCTCGCACTAACAGGAATGCTGTATCTTCCTCACATCGTATAGAATTCTCCAGCACTAAGCCTAACTTTTTATTGCTAACCAAAACGATCTGAATATGAAATATGGATGAGAAACAGACGGTTATTCTGTCACTCCTTCCAGAGTGAAGAGTTAATAAATCCTGACATCAAATTTCCGACTCATGTTCACCGTAACAAATTATATCAAAAACCGGAAAACAATACTTACCATATCATTTTCAAGATTATCAGATGCTCTTGGAGGGGGTGCAGTTTACTTCGCCTTGCCACTGCTAATAGCAGAAATAAATGAAACTGAAATTCCTAATGCTTTTCTTTCCGGAATTGTTATTGCCATCTGGGGGATAATTGCGACTCTTGTCCAGCCAGTACTGGGGTTTTTCATTGATAGGTATGGTAGAGTAAAGAAGATACTTTTCTCAGGACTGCTTTTAACCACACTTGTTCTTTATTCCTACACGTTCGTTAGAGACCTTCTCTCACTGATTTCTGTAAGAGTTGCTCTTGGTTTTACAGAAGCTATGGTTATGGTCTCATCCGTGGTAATAATCGCTTCAATCTCTAAAAAAAGTAATAGAGGAGAAAATTTTGGTTTGTTTTATACTGTGACTGATATTGGATTTGCTGTCTCACCTGTTCTCGCTGGATTCTTGCTTGAATTTTATGGATTTAATGAAGTCTTTGTTTCAGGAGCTTTACTCACTTTAGTAAGTGCAGTACTTGTTTTGAAGCTAGTTCCAAAAGTTGATAAAATCAATGTAAATGACAGAGGGAATGAGAAACCATCACCTGAGATTTTTGTCATCTCCCTCTCCCTTTTCTTTACAATATGTGCCCTCTCCTCATATGTTCCTCTTGAAGAGTCGTTTTTTAAATACATGGCATTAACCCCATTAACATTTGGAATTACATATTCAGCATATATAATTACAAGAACGTTTTTTAACACTCCAGCAGGAAATTTAAGTGATAAAATTGGGAGAAAAAAGATTTTTGTTATCGGAACAATCCTGCTTGGATTATCAACAATCGCTGTACCCTTTTGCAAAAATTTTGAGCAGTTTGTAATTCTAAGAACTCTGCAGGGAGTGTTAGTTGCATTTGTTTATTCTCCCGCAACAGCCCTTGTAGCTGATAAAAGTGAACAGAACCTAGGACTGGGTATGAGCATAACGAATTCCTCTCTAACCCTTGGACTTGCCTTTGGGCCAATAATAGCCGGATTTCTTGGAGGATATATTGGATTTCAGTCTCCATTCTATATTTTTGGTTTTCTTATAGTTCTATCCGGTATTCTCTCTCAGCTCAGGGTTTCAGAAGAATTTAAATTTAAGCTGGATTAACTTAGTAGAAACTCTTTCCTATTTCACATCCTTTTGATATACCACAAGTTAAACTGTCAAAAAAGAAAAAAGAGAAACTCTAACCCCTCTTGAAATCCTTCAAAATGCTCTCCCCGGCAATCAACCCGGTAACTGCAGCACCGACTATTCCCCTGCTAACTCCTGCCCCATCTCCAATGGCATAAATATCTTTCAGGTTTGTTCTCATCTCAGAGTCAACCTCAAGCTTCAGCGAGTAGAACTTGATCTCCGGAGCATACAGCAGTGTGGAATCGTCTGCGACTCCAGGTATAACCTTGTCAAGCTGCTCAAGAGCATCCAGAATATCCGTAACAACCCTTCCAGGATATGCCAAGCTGATATCTCCAGGAATTGCCTTTTTGAGGGTTGGTCTGACGAGTATGTTATTCCTTATTCTGTTCTCTGTGCTCCTTCTCCCAAGCCTGAGGTCTTTCAGCCTCTGCACTATCGGATTCCCTCCTCCAAGCTTGGTCGTTATTCTCGCCAGATCCCTGCCCCACTCGTTCGGATGTTCAAACGGCTCTGTGAACTTGTAATGTCCAAGCAATGCGAAATTTGAGTTGTTTGTTTTCTCCTTAGCCTTGCTGTGTCCATTCACAAGACAGAAACTACCATAATCCTCCCTGATAACCCACCCTCTCGGGCATGTGCAGAATGTTCTAAGGTAGTCATCATGCTTTTTCGTTATAACCCTCAGCTTGGGATCGTATATTACTGAAGTTATCTCATCCATAATGGAGGCTGGAACTTCCACCCTCACTCCAACATCTATCGCTCTCGCTTCGGAGGCTTTACTCAGCTTCATTCCATATTTAACTGCCCACTCTTCAAGCCACTTCGCTCCTCCCCTTCCAACACCGATGATCAGCTTGTCATATTCATATTCCTCTCCATCAGCAGTGTAAATCTTCTTTTCATTAGGATTTATGTCAACAACCGTTTTATTCGTGAATATCTTAACTCCATTTCCAAGAAGGTAATCCTCGATATTCTTTATCACCTTTGGTAGTTCATCACTGCCAACATGCCTTTGCTTTAGTGGAACGAACTCTATTCCTGCGGAATTCGCTTTTCTTAGGAACTTGGTGAGCTTGTCATCATCCATGCCGTAAACCTCATCTGGAGCCCCGTTCTCGAGGAAGATGGAGTCGACCTCATCCATCTTTTTAAGCAGATAATCTGGATCGATAAGCCCGAGAAAATCCCCTCCAACAGTATAGCTGGAGGGATACTCAGGTTTCACAAAGTTGAGCTTACCATCCGATAATCCACCAGCCCCCCCAACTCCAGATGTTATGTTGCAGGGATCGCATTTAATGCAGTAGGTCTCCGCAAGATCGCTCGGGCACTTTCTTTTGTCGATGTTTCTACCCATCTCAAAAATAGCAACGCTTGCTTTACTGGCCAGTTTATGAGCGGCAAACATCCCTCCGGGTCCAGCACCTATAATTATTACATCAAATTTCATACATTTTTACCCTCTTTACAGGAAGGTTATTTAACACTTTCCAATATTTTCGATACCCTTTAGAAATTGGCACACCCTCTTTGTATGGTATTATTAAAAGCTATTTTATAAAATCTACAAAAATAACTACTATAACAATCGACACTGTCAGCGTGCTAATGCTAAATTAACGATTAATCTGAACTATAACGAAAAAAATAGAAAAATTTAAATCCTTAATTATTTTTACTTTCAATTGAGGTGATGTAATGCCATGGCCCCCTAAAGTGTTTTGGATAAGTTTAGTTTTGTTTTATGGATGGACGGCACTATGTTGGATACTTGAAGCGACTGCAGGGATAAACCATATACCATTGGCACCATTCTGGTATGCGGCGGTGGTTGGAACATTCTTGATACCACTGATAATGTCGATAATATCCTTCTACTTCCCCGAGAAGGCGGAAGAGGCAAGAGGAGTATAGAGGTGTTGTTGTATGGTTGACTCGATTGTAGTTGGTATAACCGTTCTGTATTTTCTCGGTGTTATTGCGATTGGATACTATTCAAGACAGAGGATGAAGAGTGCAACCGACTACTATGTTGCAGGCAGGCAGATAGGCAGTGTGGTCAACGGTCTCGCTCTGGAATCCACATACCTGAGTCCCGCTTCGATGCTCGGATTGCCTGCGTACATATTCATACTAGGTTACCCATTCTGGTGGGCAATGGCGGCAATTATCGCAGGAATGCCAGTTGCCACATTGCTAACAGCTTCAGCTCTGAGGAAGTATGCCCCAACAAGCTTTGCTGATTATTATGTCGATAGATACAACGATGAGAGGCTCAGATGGCTCGTTGGAGTCGTCACAATAATCGGCTCGATACTGTACATAACCCTCTCAATAGTCGGTATGGCACTATTCCTGCTGGCGATTCTCGGAGTCCCGTACATATACGGTATTATCATAGGAACAATAATCGTCATGCTGTATGTCGTATGGGGCGGTATGATTGCCACGAGCTGGAACGCTGCATTCCAAGCAGCTTTGATGACAATAGCAGCTGTTATAGCCGCCATAGCCATAGTTGGTAAGCTTGGTGGTCTTGGGGCATTCTATGATGCGGTTGCTGCGAACAATCCGAAATTCTGGAACACACCATCCGATCCAAACCCACCACATCTGCTTAGTGGCTCGTGGATTGCAATTATTGGATGGTTCTTCGTGTGGCACTATGGATTCGCAACAATGCCATACACAGTCGTCAGATTCTTCACAACGATGGATATCAAGACTGCAAGAAGGAGCATTTTCTGGTGTACACTCGCTGCTGGTATATTCTACATAGCCCTCGAGATAATCGGTGCAGCATCCAAGGTCATGATCGAGACCGGCCCGATGGCAACAGAGGGTGCAAACGCGGTTGTGATCCTCAAGAACTACATGGCACAGTATGGTGTTGGAGGCTGGACGGACTACTCAATGGTCGCAGCAGTTGAGGCACTTCAGAACCCATTCGTTCTCGGTATTCTGGCTGCTGGTGGTCTGGCTATTGCTATGTCCACTGCAGCAGGATGGGTTATGGTCGTTAATGTTATGATGACAAGAGACTGGGGTGACATGCTGCTCAAGAGCAAGTTCGCCAAGGAGAATCCGGTCCTTCTGGCCAGAATTGTTTCAGTGATATTCCTGCTGATAGGTCTGATTGTTGCAGTCAATCCACCCGGACTCGTCTTGGATCTCTCAGGATGGGCATTCGTTGTCATCATATCCGCTCTTGGTCCAGGTTTAATCCTCGGCCTGTGGTGGAAGAGGGCCACCAGAGCTGCTATGTGGACAACCGCGATAGTCATGACAGTCCTTCACCTGTATGCATGGCTCAAGGCCAAGCTCGTGCTCGGACACCACGCGTTCTTCTTCCTCAACGATGTGCTGTATGGCAACCCGAAGGCTCTGATTACACCACACCAAGTCTGGGCCATTCCAGTGGGCTTCCTACTGTTCATAATCGTCTCGCTGATAACCAAGCCAGTTGAGGAAGAGGCTGTGCAGAAGTACTGTGTCGAGCTTACGAAGGAAGTCTGAAGTAAGATCTCACTTTTGAAATTTTTTATTTTTTGAATTTTTATCCATTATCTGAAATATTTATAATCTAAATTACTAAGTTAATGGATTGCTGGCTGACATCTCATCATCCATTGGGGGTCTGCTCACATTCATGATTCTGCCTAAAAACCACTGATGGTCTTCGTGGTATTCAGAATAAATCAGCAAGGGTGAGGATTGGCCAGGCTAATCATCCAGAAATGCATTCAGCTAACAGCCTCAACTACTCTCCTTTTCCAGCCTTCCATACCGCCTTCCAGATACTTATCAAGCGGTTCTGCCATATCCCAGTAGTAATCGAATACGCTGTCCATCCACCTCACAGCCTTTTTATCTTCTGTGATAAATATCGGCGTGAAATACTTGTCCTTTAAAAACATAATCACTCCAATTCTCTCATCGATAACACCAAGCTGAAGCGGTAGATCCAGAACCTTTATCTCCAGCTTCTCTTCAAGCTCCTCTATCGTATCCCTATCGAAATTGGTTTTTTTCGCAGCCTCAATTTCTGCATTAAGTCTGGGGATTACGGTATCAACAGATGATATTACTTTCTCTGTTGCACATTCTTTTCTTTTCTTAAGCATTAGAGCATAAAGGTCTGGATCGATTATCCTGTCTATATACTTCCCGCCCTTCTCAACTCCTGCTATGAGATCGTAGACTAGCCTACTGGTTTCGGTTATGTCAACTTTCTTGCATTCCTTTATGTACCTCACACCAAACCGCATTTCCGGAGGTATTGTAAGGACGAAAGCCGAAGCGATATCCAAATACTCAAACTCAAGCAGATCGTTGATGCATTGAATTGCATCTATGAGGAGAGTTCCTATGGGAGTCAGATATATTTTATCATCATCCTTTCTTATCAAACCCAGAGAGAACATGTTGTTGAGAGATCTGTAAAAAGTCGATGGTGGAAGTCCCAACCCATTTTTAACCAGTTCATTCAGTTTTGAGTGCTCTATCCCATTCTCACCACTATCTCTTATTATTTCAAGCATTTCAATTCTTTTAGGCAGAGATGCTTCTTTGAGCACACTCACGAGCCTATCAAACTCCACACTTCTGGATAATTTACCTAGGTTAAAAATATTTCGTCTTTAGGCTTTGAATTTAACATTGTTAGAATGGATTTCGGGTAAATTATTTAAGATGAACCAGAATATCGAAAACATGGATAGGGTCGTGCTTTCATACTCTGGAGGGTTAGATACAACAGTTTGCATTCCACTGTTAAAAGAAAAATATGGTTTTGATGAGGTAATAACCGTAACAGTTGATATTGGTCAGCCTGAAAAGGAGGTTCTTGAGGCTGAGGAAAGGGGTAAGAGGTACGCGGACAAGCATTACACGGTCGATGCGAAAGAGGACTTCGTTTCAGCCCTTTTCAGGCTAATTAAAGCTAATGGAGATTATGAAGGTTATATTCTCGGAACAGCAATAGCCAGACCTATTATAGCCAAAAAGACTGTTGAAATAGCCTTAAAGGAGAATGCCGTTGCCATAGCTCATGGATGTACGGGTAAGGGTAACGATCAGCTTAGATTTGAGAATGTTTTTCTCCAGTATGGTTTCAGGGTTATAGCCCCGATGAGAGATCTGAACCTAACAAGAGAATGGGAGATCGAGTACGCTAAGGAGAAGAACATAGATATCAAGGCCACAAAAGACAAGCCATACAGCATAGATGAAAACCTCTGGAGCAGAAGTGTTGAGGGCGGGAAACTGGAAAATCCATCGTTTATACCTCCAGAAGAAATCTATGAGTGGACAGTTGATCCAAAGAAGGCTCCTGATGAAGAAGAGATCATAAAGATTGACTTCGAGAAAGGAATTCCCGTATCGATCAACGATGAGAAAATGAAGGGCTACGAACTCATCAGAATGCTGAACGAGATTGGCGGAAAGCATGGGGTTGGCAGAACGGATATGATGGAAGACAGAGTGCTGGGTTTGAAGGCTAGAGAGAATTACGAACATCCTGCAGCAACGATACTGCTCACCGCACACAGAGATCTAGAAAAGCTTGTTCTCAGCAGAAGGGAGTTGAAGTTCAAGAGATTTGTTGAGGAAGAATGGGCGGAGCTTGTTTACTACGGGCTGACAAACGATCCCTTATATAATGCCCTCAACGCGTTCATAGACAAAACACAGGAGAGAGTCACCGGATGGGTTAAGCTGAAGCTTTACAAGGGCAGCGTGATACCTGTCGCAAGGTATTCAGACTACGCGTTATACAGCGAAGAGCTTACATCCTTCGACACAACCTCAATAGATCAAAAGCTCGCAGAGGGATACTCCGCCTTCCACGGATTGCAGGGCAGACTGTACAGGGAGATTATGAGAAACCTAAAAGATTCGGGAAAAGAGAGATAAGTACTTAAAAACAATTTTTTTTATGCAATGGCCGATAAAGATATTGTTGGTGCATCCAAAGGCACCTTTCATGCAGGATAAGAAGCTCACGATCTCTGCAGACTGTGCTTTGGTTGTAAATAAAGAAATCAGTGAGAAATTCGGTAAAGAGGCTCTGATTATTGGCTGTCCGATGCTCGAAGATCCGAGAAGGATGTTTGAGAAGATAAGGCTGATAGTTGATGAATCCAGTGCTGAAGAGATAGAGATATTCTCAATGGAGGTCCCATGCTGCCAAGCCATCCACATGATGGTTGAAAAGGCAAATGAAGAGAGAAAGGAGAAGGGCAAGAGCGAGATTAAGGTTACGAGAAAGATAGTCAGGGTGAATGGAGAAACTGAGGAATACACAGGAGAAGTCGATGAAAGCATGCTGCAGGCCGAGATAAAGGCGCATAGAGGTGGCTGATTATGGGCAAGAGGATGATAATAGCCGTTGATGAGGAGCTCTGCATAGGCTGCGGGAGATGCGTTAACTCCTGCCCAACTTCCGCACTCTATCTGGAAAACGACAAAGCTAAGCTCAGAGATGAAAAGCTGTGTGATGGTTTTGGATCGTGCATAGCCGTCTGCCCATCTCATGCACTATATATAGAGGAGAGAGAAGCAGAGGATTTTGACTGGAGCATACTTTCAAGGATAAATTTTGAGGATTTCTTGGATAAGCTGAGTCTGCACTACAAGCCAGAGGAATTGAGGGCGAAGTAATTCAAATTGGTAATTCAAATATCAACCACAACAAAAGCCTTCCAGAATTCTTTTTCATTTTTAACCTTTTCTATCATAAACTTATGCAAAGTTATTGCTTTTGGCTCGGTTTTGACAATCTCCGGCGAGATCTTCCCCCCTTTCAGCTTAGCTTTCAGTCTTAATTCATCTTCAACATCCTCGATGCTGACATTAACCTCCTTCCCGGCGAAGAAATCTGTGTCAAACAGATACAGCAACTCATTAAGATATCTGAAGAACAACATCTCTATATCCGAATCCTCCATTTCGATAATCTGTTCTCTATCGATACCAACACTCTCAAGCACAGCAAAGGCATCATAAAAAGCCCTTGTAGCGTTCTCGAAAAGCTCTTCAAGGCTGTATCCATAAGCTTCAAAGGCGATGTCAGCTGTATGATTTATCAGCCTGTATCCTTCCATAATCTTTCAACCACTTCAAAAGATAAAACTATGTCGCTCGAATTATCTTCTCTCTGAACAGGTTTTTGAAGTCTTCATTGCTTAGCTTGGCCCTCTTATCAATCCCCTCTAAAACCTTCTTTTTCTCCATGTAAAAGATGCCGATTGGTATTCTCTCCTTCTCCTTGGATTTCTCAATTGCTTCGCTAAAATCAAGTCCGGAATCAGATTCAAGCTCGTAGATTCTCTCGCTGTAGTACTTCCATGTATGGATGTTGTTATATGTTACACAGGGCTGTAAAACCTCGATCAATGCCGATCCCCTGTGGTTGATACCTTTCTTTATTATTTCCTTCAGATGTTCAGGCTTCAGAGCATAGCTCCTAGCAACAAAGGTGTATCCCGATACGATTGCAAGAGTTATCGGGTTGAGTGGATATAGCCTATTAGCCTCTGCCAGAGCTTTGGTTTTCAATCCATAATCCAAGGTTGGTGAGGCCTGTCCCTTAGTTAGCCCGTAAACACCGTTGTTGTGAAGTATAACGGTTATGTCAACATTCTTCCTTCCAAGCGAGACGAAGTGTCCAGCCCCTATTCCAAGCAGATCTCCATCTCCCCCGTTAACCATAACCGTGAGTTCGGGATTAGAGAGCTTTATCCCGACAGCAAACGGAATTGCCCTGCCATGCAGAGTGTGGACGCCGTTAACATTCACAAAGTGAGGTATCTTCCCGGAGCATCCGATTCCTGAAACTAGCACAGTTTTCCTTGGATCGAGGTTTAGCTCCGAAAAAGCCCTGTATATCGCTGAAAGGATGCCAAAGTTTCCACATCCAGCACACCAGTCGATCCAGAGATCGGTTTTGTACTTTTTCAAGATCATGCTATTACCACCCACAATTCACAACAACCCTATTTTCTCCCCTCATTATCCTTTCCACAGCTTCCACAACCTCATTTCTGTAAAAACATCTGCCACTAAACTTCAGAATCGTCCTGTCTATCTTAATCCCACATTCCATGGATATCAGCTTTCCAAGCTGTGCGAGATAGTTCTCCTCCACAAGCACGACCTCGCTGTAATCCCTGATTACAGATTCGATCAATCTGGAAGGAAAAGGGGATAGAAGTTTTATGCTGAGATAGCTTGCAGAAATCCCCTTTTCTTTTAAATCCTTTACCGCATCAACACACGCCCCTTTGGTAAATCCCCACCCGATCAAAAGCAAATCCGATCCCTCTCCATACACCCTCGCCTTAAAATCATCGTCAAGTTCTCTATCGATAAGTTCGAGTTTCTTCATCCTCTTCTCATACATCCTGATTCTGAATTCTGGATCTTCAGTTACATGCCCGAACTCATCGTGCTCACTTCCCGTGTACCACATCACGGATTTGCCAATGAACGATCTTGGCGAGACTGGATATGTATCCCCAAACGAGAACCTCTGATAGCCCTCTTCAGATTCAACATCAGATTCAGCAATTAAACCCCTATCTATCTCTATTTTGCTTATATCTGGTAAGGAAATGGTAGAAATCGAATTTGCAAGGTGTTTATCCAGTAAGTGAATAACTGGAAGCTGATACTTGTCTGCAAGGTTGAAAGCCGAGATCGTGTCGTAGAAGGCTTCTTCATGATCTCCTGACGCAATAACTATTCTCGGAAATTCACCATGCGAGGCAAATAGCGCAAACAGGAGATCACTCTGTGATCCTCTTGTCGGCATTCCCGTACTCGGCCCGGCTCGCTGATAGTATGTTATGACTACCGGCACCTCGTTCATTCCAGCCCATCCCAAAGCCTCTACCATCAGGCTGAATCCCGGGCCACTCGTTGAGGTGGAACTTCTCGCCCCTGTTAGGGCTGAGCCTATTGCAGAGCATATGGCAGAGATCTCATCCTCCATCTGATACACATTACTCATGTGCTTCTCCAGAAACAGGCTCTCATCGCCTGCAGGAGTTATGGGATAGTAGCTCTGAAAATCCATGCCAGCCACGATCTTCGCCATGGCAACGATTTCGTTCCCATTTGCAACTATTCGTTCATCACTCTGCCTTCTTTCGAGCTTGAAAGGTGTACCAAAAACAGACCTAACCTCATCAGATATTTCCTCCACAATGAATATGTTGTGTTCAGCCAGCACCCCTTTAAATCTGGCTTTTATGGACTCTTCAAGCACACTCATTTCCAAGCCTGTAATCCCTGCAATCGATCCTATTAGGATAGAGCTAACATACTTGGATGCTTTCTTTGGCTGAATACTGTACTTTGATTTAAGCTCCAAAAATACCTTTTTGAAATCTATCCCAACCACATTAACCTTTTTTCCGATGTAGTCGATAACGGATTCCACATCATCAAGCCCCAGTTCCTTCAGCTTTCTGGATGTTCTTTCCCTTTCCTTCCTGCCCATCGTTTTTATTGAATCTAATGTTCTATCGTTTGTTGAGAGGTCATATATGAAGTAACCACCTTCTTTGACATCGCTATAATGGAAAAAGACACTCTCCGCATCCATTACCGCTACCAGATCCACCGGAAGACTTAGCGAGAGTGAGTTTTCGGAGACCTTTGTATGTATGTAGCTGTGCCTGCCCTTTATATTCGAATAGTATTCCCTGTTCGACAGCACAGAATAACCCATCAGTGCAAAAGCTCTGGTAAGAATAGTCCCCGCTGACTCCAGTCCAGAACCTTGGGCTCCAGCAATAATTAATTCCATCAGATCCTTTTTTTCTGTATAATATTAAAAGCTTATTAATACCAATTATTAATCCTGCAACCAGTTTAACAATCAGCTAATCAGCAGAGTGCAGCTCCTCATGAACTTCTTCCAGAAAGAACTCCCTGACAATTATGTCATCCTCATGCTCTTCAAGCTCCTCTACGCTGAAGATTGGCATCCTGCATGTCATGCAGTAAACCCATCCTTTCTCAAAGATTTCCCGGGATTTCGTCTCGAAATCGAAGTGTGTGAAATCCTCACAAACATCGTGAAATCTGACTGTCACCTTTCTTTCAACACAGAACCCTATGTAGGAATAAATCTCATGAACGGAAAATTTTGCACATTTTTTGCAAATTTTATCAATTTCCCTCATTATCTACCACTTTGTCTTGAAAAATATATATGCATTTCTACACCCCCACAACTCTCACACAACCAAAAGACATAAATATCATTATTTATCATTGTAGTTAAAAAAGAGACAGAGGTGATAAAATCGTACCAGATAGTGTTTGGAGATGTTAAGAACCCGGAATTCATGGATGCTCTGAGAAGGTGTCTGTATAAGGAAGGCTTAGACTACGACATAACAATGAGAAAGCTTTTTGGGAGGACGGTTTTGATAATACGGATCAGAACTGGAGAGAAATGCTGCAAGAAAATATTCGTCTCTCTAACGCCACCATCATATGAAAGCTCGGACATATATATAAACGGATTCTTTGATGACAGGGTTTACTCAAGCAAAAATGTCTTCTGTGTGGATGCCAGAAAGATTGCCAGAAAGTTCGAGTGCGGTGAGGAGTATCCAATGCTTGGAGCGCTTGCGAGGCTCGGCATATACTCGCTGGCAACAATAATATCGGAGATATACAGGAGTCATAACAGAATAGATGCCCATAAAAGGGTTTTAGCTATTAAAGAGGGATTTAAAGCGATAAAAACACCCGTTTGATCATCTTATATATTTTAATTTCTCAGCAATTCTTTTCAATCTGTTTTTTATCTCAAAGAACCTTGCAGGATGTTCAGATTCCACTATCTCAATCTTCGCATCTGGAGAGACCTCAACCCTCTTCTGTCCATCCGCTATTATCAGCGAATTTCTGTCGGGATAGAGTTCAACTGAGATTCTGCTGTCCCTTTTGACTATCCAGGGCTTCCATCCAAGCTTGAAAGGAGCTATTGGCGTTATCAGGATTGAGAAAAGGTATGGATCAACAATAGGCCCTCCAGTGGATAATGCATAGGCTGTCGATCCTATTGGAGTTGAAAAGAGCATCCCATCTGCTCTGAGATCCTCAATTTCCACACCGTCAACAAGAACACGCATGCCAATGAGCCTTGCAGGCTCTGAGCTTAACACAGCAATCTCGTTGAGGGCTGTATGTGTCCTCTCGCTGTTGATTATGCAATCGAGCCTCATAAAGCTCTCAACCTTCATATCTCCATCGAGAATTCTTCTAAGCCCATCTCTGAAATTGTCAGGCTCTGCATGGGTCAAAATACCAATTCTGCCCTTGTTTATCCCGAAAATTGGTGGAGGGTTTTCAAGGGACTGAAGGATTTGAAGGATCGTGCCATCTCCACCTATACTGATGATGAAATCGTAATCGCTCAGATCGCGAACAGGAAGATGATACAGATCGGTGTAAACCCCATTGTCTTCTAAAAAGCTTGCTACTTCTCTTGCGAGTCCTATCGATCCGTATTTATAGACGATGGCAACCTTCATCGTTCAAACTAGCTTCCCAGTAGATTTATAATTTTGGTGTGCAAAACCGGGTTTGCAACCACTAATGTTAACCTCTCATCCATGCTTATTCTCTTTGAATCCAGTGGATTTCCACGCAGATCCGTTGCCTTTGCCCCTGCAGACTTCGCAATGAAAAGTCCTGCAGAGACATCGTATATCCTCAGCATACCCTTAACATTTCCCCTCGTGTCTATGAAGCAGTCCATGCTTGAATCAGCAACCAGGCAAAGCTCTATGGCTGAGCTTCCGAATATCCTGATCCTCTTGAAACCGTAGTTTCTGTCTGGGTAGTAGAACACAGCATTGCAGATAGATATGTCTTCTTTATTCGAGACCTTTATTTTCTGCTCATTTTTGTATGCAAATCCACTGCTCCATTCTCCCTCAGCATAGTACTCATCGAGGGTTGCGAGGTTTGATACATATGCAAAAAATGCATCTGACAACCTGTCAGATTTTGAGAAGCACATGGAGATGCAGTATAGAGGGATCTTTCTTGTTGCATTGAATGTCCCATCTACGGGATCCAAGGCCACAAAGATGTCCCCTTCTCCAACAACTCCAGCCTCCTCGCTCACAATTTTGAAATCGTATTCTTTTAGGATTGAGATGGCTACATCTTCCGCAACCTTATCAACCTTTTTTGTGGGAGTACCATCTTTGCCCATACCCACATAATCTCTAAGCTCAAAATCGGGAATTTTTTCGATCTTCTTTTTTACCTCATCTCTGATGCTTCTGCAAAGCTCTAAAAAATTAACTTTCATGTTCTGGCTTAGGGTGAGAGGGTTAAAAAACATTGAGGTTTTTGGTGTTCTACTGCTGGTCCTCACTCAGACAGAAAAATGGAGTTTATCTGGAGCCAAGCAAAGCGAATCACAGGACTTATGCGGGAGGCTTTAATAAAAAAGGTTAAAATTACAGGTCGAGATTGTACTTCTTGGCATTTTCATCGGCTATTTTCTGGATGAGGTTTATTATCTCCTGTCCCCTTGGATGCTTAAAGAGGTGCCTGAACCTCCTCTGTATTTTCAGGTACTCCTCAACGGGCTTCCTTTCCTTGATCTTTCTCACCCTCGTCAGCTCGCCATTCTCGAACTCAACTATTGGATACAGAGCAGTCTCATAAGCAAGCTTTGCAGAGGTTATCGTCTGCTTGCCATCAATTCCCCATCCCGTAACGCACGGTGTGTGTATCTGGATGTACTTCGCCCCCTCTATCTCTGCAGCCTTCTTAACCTTCCTCCTTATGTCTGCATGGAACGCCACACTTGCTGAAGCCACATACGGCAGACCATGAGCAACGGCTATCGAGATCATGTCCTTCTTCCTTCCTGTTTTGCCCAGCATGATTGCCCCAGCGGGAGTTGTTGTTGTGTTCGACCCCATCGGAGTTAACCCGCTCTGCTGATTGCCCGTGTTCTGATATGCCTCATTATCCAGACAGATGTATATCACATCGTGATTCCTGTCCATCATTCCCGAGAGCGTTCCTATTCCGATGTCCGCAGTAGCTCCATCTCCAGCGAACACCACAACCTTGCCCTCATCAGTCCTCTTCAATGCCTTCAAGGCAAGCTCTATTCCGGCTGCAACAGCTCCAGCATTCTCGAACAGTGAGTGAATGTAGGGCACACCCCACGCGCTCCTCTCATACTGAGAGCTTATGATCTCCAGGCACCCAGTAGAGTTCGCAACGAAGCACTTGCCCTCAAGGGCATCGAGAACATTTCTGACGGCTATCGCAAGCCCACATCCCGGGCAGGCTCCATGTCCAGAGGCGAAGTAGGTCAAACTATCACCTCCTCGAACTCCTTAACCGTTCCGAAATGGAATCCCTGCTCAACCTTGCCCTCGTAGACATCGGTAATTATCTTCATCAGCTCCTCTCTCGGCACATCTCTCCCACCGAGTCCAACAGCAAATGAGTAGAACTCAGGATTCAGCCCGAACAGGGCACTTTTGACCTCAATACCTACCGGCCCCTCATATCCAAAGGATACAGCCCTCTCAAACACGAGAATCTTGTTCGCGTTCTTCAAAGCCTCCTTTACCTGCTTTGCTGGGAACGGTCTGAAGGTTCTTATCTTTAGCAATCCAACCTTCACTCCATTCTTCCTGAGTTCCTTGACAACATCCCTGACCATCCCTGTCAGAGAGCCCATGGAGACTATCGCAAGTTCAGCATCATCGAGGAACTCTCCAACCACATGTCCGCCCCAGTCCCTTCCAGTAACCTCAGCCCATTCTCTGTAAGTTTCCTCCAGAACATCCAGAGCTCTCATCATGGCCCTCTGCATCACAACCCTGAACTCGGTGTAGCAGTGTGGTGGAGCATAGCATCCAAATGTTAGCGGATTCTTTGTCGTCATGTAGACGGGTGGGTTGTATGGTGGGAGGAAGGAATCAACTGTATCCTGATCGAGGAGATCCACAGGCTCATATGCATGTGTGAGCTTGAAACCATCCATGTTGATCATGAACGGAAGCATCACCTTGCTGTTCTCAGCCACCTTGAAAGCTAATGGTACCATGTCATGTGCTTCCTGGTTGGTTTCAACATGGATCTGAATCAGTCCACCATCTCTCAGAACCATGCTGTCCTGATGGTCGTTCCAGATGCTGAGCGGAGCAGACAAAGCTCTGTTCGTGTTTACCAGAACTATCGGCAACCTCATGCCAGCAGCGTTCAGCAGAACCTCACTCATCAGGATCAATCCCTGAGAGCATGTTGCCGTGAATGTCCTCGCTCCAGCAGCAGAAGCTCCCACCAGAATCGATGCCGCACCAAACTCTGACTCAGCGGTAACATACTCACAACCTTCAAGCTCACCGTTTGAATACATTTTGGCCAGATTTTCAACGATCTCAGTCTGAGGAGTTATCGGATATGCAGCAATAACATTCGGTTTGCAGAGCTTGACAGCATGTGCAATGGAATAAAAACCTCTAACAACCTTTTTCATTCAAAACACCCCTCAATCCTCAACTTTATAAATCTCCTTGAGTTCCATCTTTATTGCATCCGCTGGACATACAGAGAAGCAAACACCACATCCCTTGCAGTAATCGTAATCCGGAACCGCAACCTTGGTATCGCCCTTCTCAACAATAACTATGCAGGCATCAGGACAGAGATGCTCGCATGTTTTGCATGCCGTGCATTTCTCCTCATCAACAACCGGGTATTCTGTCCCCCAGTCCCCAGTTTTCATGTTCTTTGACAGGAGTGGTTTCGATACTCCTCCGAGCGTTACTCGAACTACCATTTGCAGACCTCCTTCATGTAATTATAAGCTTCTGTAATCAGCTTTGCATTTTTTTCCGCAAGCTCACCACTAAACCATTCTCTCACGGTCTCCAATACTGAATCTATCTTTATTATGCCCGTAGCACCCACAAAAGCCCCTACCATGGCTGTGTTTGTGATTGGCCTCCCGAGGTGTTCCATTGCCATTCTTGTGGCGTTTATCGTGTAAACCTCAACATCCACACCCATACTCTCTTTCAGCTCCTCAGGGCCCTTTGGATAGTTGGCGATTATTTTTCCGTCGCTTTTTATACCAGCATCAACCTTTACCGGGCCGATAACAGTTGGATCCATCACAACAACATAATCAGGGTAGTATATCTCATCCCTGCTTACAATTGGTTCATCCGAGAGTCTGAGAAAAGATGCTACCGGAGTGCCTCTTTTCTCAGCACCAAAAGTTGGGAATGAAAGCGTGTAGTATCCATCTTTGAATCCAGCTACTGCAAGCATGTCAGCAGCAGTAACTACACCCTGTCCTCCTCTTCCGTGAAACCTAACCTCAACTAAAATATCTGACACCCCCTGTTCATCTATTTTTCATTTGTATTTAACTTTTATCAAGATAATTTAAAACAATTATTTGTTATAGTTCAAAAAAGCCTCAATCGTTTTCATTATCGCCAGTCTCTCGCTTACAGTAAGGTTATCTATCAAATCCTTCAACTTAGATACCCTTTCGTCGCTGTAATCTCCTTCAAGAATCGCTTTAAAGATGTTGAGCATCTCACTTTCAGATTCTACAGAAATAAGCTCTTCAACCTCTTCTTTCTTCGTGAACAGGTTCAGGATTATGTTCTTGAATATCTCAAGCCTCAGACTCTCGTTCACTGTGTTGTTAGCCTCTTCATCGATTTCAATGAAAGTTTTTATCATTATAAAATACATTTTGGCAATCTCATCTTTCTCCCATTTTCTGATGTTCTTCAGGATGACCTGATCAATCTTATTCTGGACATCCTTCATTCTGTAGACGATATACATGAAGTCCTCAAGACTCTGACTGAAAGAATAACCCTTCTCCCGTTTGGATTCGAAGTACCACAGCCTTCTTATGAACTCGTTTATCGTGTTGTAGTCTATCTGCAAAAACTCCTTCCTCGTTCTGAACATCTCAACAAGCTCAATCCTGTTTGGCAGCACTATATCGTTCAATACGCTCGATAACTCAACGAGCCTCGTAAAAATGAGGTAGAACATTGGAGAGAATATATTACCGGTTTTTTTGAGATTTATCAGCCTATTCATGAACTTCTCATCGAGAACACCCTTCAGTTCCCTTTCAAAATCTTCGAGGTTTCTCATGGTCAGCACAAGTAAAGTCATTGTGATATTTAATTCTTTTTTATTGATTTCGGGATGCTCCTGAAATGCTCTGAAATGCGACCTCATGGCTACACCCCAATAGCTTTTTCAGCTACAACTGCGGAGAATACGAGATTGTCGAAAAGAAAACTTTATTACCGTTCGGTCATAGTCGAAGTATGGATCGACCAATTCTACAGGTGGCCCTCGACCTTCTCGAATTGAAGAGAGCTATTGAGATAGCAAGCGAAGCTATTGAAGGCGGTGCTGACTGGATTGAGGTTGGCACTCCACTGATAAAAAGCGAGGGAATGGATGCTGTAAGGGAGCTTAAAAAGAGGTATAGAGACCATAAAATCGTTGCAGACATGAAAACGATAGATACAGGCGCGATAGAGGTTGAGATGGCAGCAAAGAGCGGTGCAGATATTGTCATAATACTTGCTGCAAGCGATAACTCAACTATCGAGGAGGCCATAAGAGCTGCAAGGAAATATGGTTCAGAGATCATGGTCGATATGATCAATGTAACAAACCCGGTTGAGAGAGCTAAGGAGCTTGAAGAGCTTGGAGTTGACTACATAAACTGTCATATCGGAATAGACCAGCAGATGATGGGAATGGACCCGATAGAGCTACTTAAGGAGATTGCAAAAGCAGTAAGCATACCCGTTGCCGGAGCTGGTGGATTGAACGCTGAAAAGTCTGCTTTGTGTATAACCAAGGGTGCAAAGATTGTTATCGTCGGAAGCAACATCGTGAAATCCAGAAATGTTACAGAGTCAGCAAGAAAGATCAGGAAGGCGATAGATGAGGCCTGGGAGAAAGGTTCTGTTAGTGGAGTAAAGAAGAAGAGTCTGGATGAGGAGATCAGGGAGCTTTTCATGAAGGTTTCAACCCCAAACATAAGCGATGCCATGCACAGAGCCAGGGCTATGATGGATATTCATCCAGTAAACAGGGGCAAGAAAATCGTTGGAAAGGCTGTTACAGTTAGCACGATGGATGGTGACTGGGCAAAGCCGGTAGAGGCGATTGATGTTGCCGGGATGGGAGAGGTTATAGTGATAAAATGCTCTGGAGACACGACCGCAGTCTGGGGTGAGCTTGCGACGAGGAGTTGCCTTAACAAGGGAATCGAGGGCGTTATTATCGATGGAGCAGTGAGAGATGTTGATGATATAAGGAAGCTTGGCTATCCGGTTTTCGCCAAAAGAGAGGTTCCCAACGCTGGAGAGCCAAAGGGATTTGGAGAAATAAATGTAAAGATCGTTTGTGGTGGGATTGAGGTAAATCCCGGAGACTGGATCGTGGCTGATGACAATGGGGTTATGGTCATACCGAAAAAGAGGGCTTATGAGATAGCGAGGAGATCTCTTGAGGTTAAGAAGCATGAGGACAGAATTAGAGGAGAGATAGAGGACAAGGGCAGAACCTTAGCAGATATCGTTGAGCTTTACAAGTGGGAGAAAGTCAGTTAGAGGCGTTAAAGGGGATAGGAATGGCCCTGAGGATGTACAACACATTTACAAAGCAGGAAGAAGAGCTAAAGCTATCTGATACCGTTAAAATTTATGTTTGCGGCATCACAGCCTACGATTACTCACACATAGGGCATGCGAGAAGTGCGGTAGTTTTCGATACGCTCAGGAGATACCTGATGTACCTCGGAAAGAGGGTTGTATATGTCCAGAACTTCACGGATGTTGATGACAAGATAATAAGAAGGGCTGTAAGCGAGGGAAAAACCCAGAAGGAGATTGCCGAGAGATTCATCGAAGAATACCTGAAGGATATGGCTGAGCTGAATGTTATTCCAGCTGATTACCATCCGAAAGTGACCGAGAACATTCCAGATATAATTGCAGCAGTTAAGAAAATAATAGAGAAGGGATATGCTTATGAAGTCGGAGACAATAACAAAGATGTTTACTTCCATGTCCCGAGCTTCTCTGAATACGGTAAACTGTCAGGAATGAGCTTAGAGGAGCTGAACAAACACAGGATAGAGCCCGATCCAAGAAAGAAGGATGTTAAGGATTTCGCACTGTGGAAGGCAGCCAAGGAAGAGGACATCAAAGCTGAATCCGTTTTCGATTCTCCATGGGGAAAAGGCAGACCGGGGTGGCACATCGAGTGCTCGGTTCTGGCGACCAAGTTTCTTGGTGCTCCTTTTGACATCCATGGAGGTGGTAAGGATCTCATCTTTCCACATCACGAGAACGAGAGAGCTCAGAGCTATGCCCTATTCGATGTCGAGCCTGTGAGATACTGGATACACAACGACTTCGTCACCATAAATGGAGAGAAGATGAGCAAGAGCCTTGGCAATATAATAAAGATAAGGGATGTCATCGAGAAGTATGGCGGGGAGGTGCTGAGATACTTCCTGCTCTCAGCCCACTACAGGAGCTCTCTCGATTACTCTGAGAAAGCCATGGAGAGGGCAAGTAAATCATATGAATCGCTAAAGAATGCACTTGAGAACCTCGATATGGAGATTTCAGCCCTCAAAACATTCGAAAGTTACTCTAAAAACTGTGGTGCTGAAGAGGAAAAAGAAATCAGGGAATTCGAGATCAGATTCAGAGAGGCCATGGATGATGACCTGAATACACCAAAAGTTTTGGCAATCCTGCATGAGTTCTCGACATACATCAACAACCTTGTCACACGATGTCAGTCGATAGACACTCTTGAGACAGCTTTTGAGACCTTCAAGAGAGTTTGTGGGGTTCTTGGACTTTTCGAGAAATACGAGAGGGTTCCGGAGCTTAAGGAATTTGTTGATCTAATAAGGGAGAGAGAGCAGGCGAGAAAGGAGAAGAATTTCAGGCGAGCAGATGAAATAAGAGATTTGCTGAAAGAGAGGGGCATACACCTCATCGACACGCCGAGGGGGACGAGGTGGAAAACTGATCGAAGTTACCGTGGGAATGGATAAGTCAGTAAACCGGTAAAACCGAATCATTAAACCTCAACAACTCCAACCTGAGAGATTCTGGCTTTCAGCGTTTTTTCTCCATATTCCTTCAGGATTTCGACATCGCAGTTCGAGAACACGACCTTTCCGAGCATCACCATCGAAGCCAGATAACCCTGTCTCTCCAGGTCTTTTATGATCTCAAGGACCTCATCGTCCATCAGCCCAGTTTTCACAGCAAATTCCTTTGAGATCCTGAACAGATTCTCCATTTCGGGATTTCTCAGGAATGCTTTAAGTGCTTCCTCACCATACCTGTTTATTCTCTGGACAATCTCATCATCCCTTAAGATTTTGGAGGTCTGTATCTCACCAATCACAAGAAAGCTAAGATCATCGTTGAAGAGGTATTTCTCGATTTTAACCATGGATGGTGAGCCTGCAACCTTTCTAACAACCACCCCACCATAGCTCTGACATACCACATCTCCAAGCCCGGTTCTGCTCTCAACCTCACACTCATGCACGATGTCGGTAAGCTCGAAGTACCCTTTTTTGAGTTTCATCTTTTTATTAATCTCGAATGCCGCTGCCAAGCATGCAGCACCGCTGAACCCGAATCCACATCCAACGGGTATCTGGGATTCAAGCTTTAATCCCTGTTTTAGTTCCAAGCCAAGCTTCTCAAATAAAAGCTCGATGGTCGGGAATGAGAAATCCCTGCCGTTCAGCCTTATTCTGTCATCGGATAGTTCAGCCTTAACACCCTTGCTTAAGGTTATCCCAACTCCAGTTGATCCAGACTTTAAGGGATCATCGGAAATTTTTGGAGAGAAAAAAGCTGTGATGCTTGCAGGGGCAAAAAATGTCATAGAACATCTTCAATATATGCTTTCACAATCTTCTCCGCAACCTCGGATTTTAGCCCCTCGTACCATTCCTTTCGCTTCTTCGTTATAACCAGAACCTTCGTATCCGCAGTTCCCATGCCCTTGGATATGACATCGTTCGCCACAACCATCGAAAGCCTGTCATCCAACATCTTCTCGTAGGCGATGTTATACAGCCTATCCTCTCCAACACCGGTTTCTGCTTTAAAGCCTATCACCTCTCCGTCATATATCTCTCTGACCTTATGGAGAATCTTCGGAGCGGCTTTTAGATGCAGTACAAGCTCTTCCTGAGTTTTTATCTTGCTTTCAGCCATCTCGATCGTGAAGTCTGCTGCAGCTGCAGCCGAGACAAACAGATCACAGTCTCTGACATACTCAAGGGACTTCTCGAGCATCTCCTCAACGCTCCAGACGAAAATCTCCTCAAAATCCGGGAGACTCAACCCTCTCGGCTTGGATGTTATGATCTTTATCTCTGCCCCCCTCCTCCAGAGTTCAAGGGCAATTTCATAGCCCATCATCCCTGAGCTTCTGTTGCTGATGAACCTTATCGGATCGATCTGCTCGAATGTTGGGCCGGAGGTGACAACAACCTTTCTACCCGAGAACTCCTTGCCGTAGAGCCTCCTCTCCACATGGAGGCAGATCGTTTCGATGTCTGCGAATTTCGCCTTGTATTCATCATAGCGAGGTTCAACAAAATCCACACCAAGGTTTTTCAGATATTCTATGTTCCTCCTCACAGCCTCATTTTTTATCATGCTCTCGTGCATCGCTGGAGCTATGATGATATGCTTTCCAGAGCCAAGTGCTGTTGTGGCCATCGTTGTTACAGGGGTGTCATCGATTCCGTTCGCTATTTTAGACACGGTATTCGCTGTAGCTGGAGCTATGAGCAGCAGATCTGCAATCCCGTTCTCTCCCAGCAACTCAACATGCTCAACCTTTCCTGTTATCTCGGTAATCACCCTGTTATCTGTAGCAAACTCAAGAGCATAGGGATGTATTATTTTCCGAGCAGATTCGCTCATGACAGCAATAACCTCTGCTCCCCTTCTGATTAGCTCTCTGGCAAGCTTTACAGTCTCAACCGCTGCGATACTTCCGGTAACTCCGAGGACTATCCTCTTCCCCTCAAGCTTCCTGTTCTTTATCCCTCTTATCTTTCGAAGATGCATACTTTCTCACCGCATTTACAAAGGACTCAACATTGCCTGTCTCAATTGCCCTCCTATAGGCAGGTCTTTTTAAAACTTCTTCTATTTTGTTTATCCTGTCCTTAAGCATTTCCAGCTTCCCCTCATCCCTCTCAAAGAACTCGATTTCCTCAACAACCTCAGGTTCTTCAAACTCCATAACGAATTTTCTCGGCTCTTCAACAATTTCCTTCTTCAAAATCCTCTCTCCAGCCTTCTCCCATGAATCCCTCCACGGAGGTCTTTTGCTCAACTCCTTCGAAAAAATCGTCTTCCTTTCAACATTTATTAAATCATACGGGCAGGAGTTCTCACATGCTCCACAGTAAACACAGAAGTCCTCATTGAACTCCACCCTCGACTTGTTTCTGGAAACATACCACACCCTGTTGTACTTGCATATCTTAATGCAAGCAGAACATCCCACCGGATCGCATCTGTACATTCTCGCTTCAAAAAGCGATAGCTTGCCATCAAATGGTTTGATTGTTTTTGCAGCATCATACGGGCAGATTTTCTCGCAGTATGAGCAATGGGAGCATAGCTCCTGATCTATCTCAATCTCAGCTATTTTCTCAGGAAGTTCAAAATCGATCAGCTTCCCTTCAACCTTAATCGCATCCTCAGGACACACCTGCTCGCACAGCTTGCAGTAATCGCACTTTTCCTCATTGATTAGTATGCCTTCATACGGCATTATATCGTAGGGCTGAACCTCCTTTTCAACCATGTTGAAAACTTCACAAAACTCTGCACATATCCCGCAGTAGTTGCACTTCTCGAAATCTATCTCGACCTTCCCGCTTATCCCCTCATTTTTCACGGGAATGTCCTGCCTTGTGATAATCACATTCCTCTTTATCGCAGATGTTGGACAGGCTTTGTAGCATAGAGTACAATCCTTACACTTATCCTCAAACCTGTATGTGTACTTGACGAAAGATATTGGCAGTGAGGATTTCTCCACCTCAACACCATCGATTCTGAACTCAAAGCAGTTGAATGGACAGAATGAGTAGCATATCCCGCAGTAGGCACATTTCGTGTGATCCACAATCACGGGAGGTATATCCAAGCCGAGGGCTATGTCGTGTACCGGGCCGAGTTCAATTGCGTTAACGGGGCAAGCATAAACGCATATGCCACAACCATTGCACTTCTTGTAGTGGTAAAAGAGTTCTCTAACCTCATCTTCACAAATCTGGAAGAACCTGAAGGTTTCATCACTAACCTCAACATCCCTCTTAACTTCCATCTCCATCCCCCAGCTCTTTCTCAATCGCTCCCAACTCCCTAATTTTCCTTACAAAATCGTTGAAGTCGCTGACAATCTCCTTCGCCTCACCAGCAGAGTGCCAGGATGTTGCAACCCTGTCTGGATTGATCCCAACCTCCTTCAAAGCCTCCCTGATAGCATTAACCCTGTCAGATGCTTTATAGTTTCCGTACTTGAAATGGCATTCTCCCATTCTGCATCCCGAAACCATAACTCCATCGATTCCGCTTTTGAGTGCAAAGAGAATCCACTCCGGATCGACTCTACCGGAGCAGAGAGTCCTTATTACCCGTATGTTTGGCTCATACTGCAATTTTGTCGTTCCGGCAAGATCTATGGCACCATAGCTGCAGTACCAGCATGCAAACACCAGTATGAGTGGGAATATCGACTTCTCTTCAGCCAGAGCCATTATCTCAGCCTTGATCTGGGAATCGCTGAAGAATCCCATGTCTATCGCATCAACCGGGCATGCAGAAACACATATACCACACATAACACATGAGTTCGAGTCAACAAACGCTTTCTTGTCAACCATCGAGATCGCGTTGAACCTGCAAACTCTCCTGCAGATCCCACACCCAATGCATTTATCCCTGTCAACAAAGGCAAAATACGGTTCCATTTCTGTTGAGCCTTTCAGCATCATATGGATTGCTTTCGATGCCGAAAGTCCTGCTGAAGCGATTGAGTCCTGAATATCTCTCGGCCCGCTGCTCGTTCCGGCAAGAAATATCCCCCTCACATTTGTCTCGCTCGGTCTGAGCTTTGGATGAACGGCTTCATAAAAACCATCCTCGCCGACAGATATTCCAAGCTTTGTCGCCAGTTCGTTGTTGGCCTCCATCCCGACTGCAAGCACAACCAGATCGAACTCTTTCTCCTCATACTCTCCAGACAGAGTGTTTTCATAGTTGAGCAGGAGGTTGCCATCTTCAACCTCGATAATGTCTGCAACTCTGGCTCTCACGAACCTCACACCTTTCTCCTGAACCCTTCTGAAGAACTCCTCATACATCCTTCCAAAGGCTCTTATGTCGATGTAATAGACATATATCTCCGAGTCAGGATACCTTTCCTTAATCGTAAAAGCGTTCTTCAGGGTTGCCATGCAACAAACCCTGCTGCAGTATCTGTTCGTGTTCTCATCCCTGCTTCCAACGCACTGGATGAACGCTATTCTCTTAGGTATTTTCGAATCTGATGGCCTGAGAAGGATTCCCTGAGTTGGCCCGGAGGCTGATAAAAGCCTTTCCAGTTCAAGGGAGGTTATCACATTCGGGTATCTGCCATAGCCATATTCGGTCTTCTTTCTCGCATCGAAGGCTTTGAAGCCTGTAGCCACGATTATCGTCCCGACATTTATCTCAATCTCTTCAGCCTTCTGATTGAAGTCAATTGCCTCAGGCTCACAGGCTTTCTCGCAGAGTCTGCATCCAATGCAGTGCTCCCAGTCTATTGAGGCGTAAAGCGGTGTGGACTGAGGTATCGGTATGTAGATAGCTTTCCTCGTCCCGATCGTATAATCGAACTCGTTGGGAACCTCCACCGGGCAGACTGAACTGCAATCGTCGATGCAGCCTTTGCATTTCGATGTGTCAACATACCTCGGATACTTTATCACGCTAACCCTGAAATCTCCCGAACTGCCCGTTACGCTCTTAACTTCAGCACTGGTTATAACCTCTATGTTAGGGTGGTTCCACACCTCGCTCATCTTGGGGGCGAGAATGCAGATGGAGCAGTCGTTTGTTGGAAATACCTCATTCAGCGTTGCCATGTGGCCGCCAATGGTTGGTCTTTTTTCGACAAGATAGACCTTTATTCCAGAATCTGCTATGTTCAGAGCAGCCTCTATGCCAGCAATACCTCCACCGATGACAAGGGCGGATTTCTTTACGGGCTTATCAACTCTCTCCAGAGGCTTAAGCTCTCTCGCCTTCGCAACCGCCATCCTTATCAGGTCTTTTGCTTTTATCGTTGCAAGCTGCGGTGTTCTGGAGTGAACCCACGAGCACTGCTCCCTTATGTTCGCCATAACGACCATGTAGGGGTTTATTCCGGCTCTTAACGCTACATTTCTGAATGTGTGCTCATGCAGCTTCGGACTGCAGGCTGAGACAACTATCCTGTCAAGGTTGTGTTCTTTAATCGCATTGATTATCTCTTCCTGAGCTGAATCGGAACATGAATACTTAATATCAGCAGAATAAACAACTCCATCGAGCTTTTTCGCATAATCTACGAGGGCATCGATGTCGATTACCCTTGCAATGTTCAGACCACAGTGACATATGAAAACACCTATTCGCATTGTATCACCATATGCATGCTGCCATTTTGGGCAACCATTTTGGGTAACCAGCAAAAGTTAAAATAACAACTGTTTAAATTTTTTTGTGGAATTGATTGCGATAAGCGTTTATGGACTCGACAGGAAGGGAATAGTGAAAAACATATCCGGTGTGCTTGCAGAGAACAATGTGAACATCGTTGATATCGAACAGAGTGTGCTGCAAGGAGTATTTACGATGTTCCTGATCGCGGATGTCTCCAGATGCAGGATTGATCTCGACGAGCTAATTACTCAGCTCAAAGAGTCTGGCAGAGAAGTGGGAGTTAATGTGGATGTCTCACCATTCAAAAGACCTGAAACGAAAAAAAAGAATCTCTACATCGTTACTGTGCTTGGCGAGGACAAGGTAGGCATAGTCCACAGAATTTCATCATTCTTCTACGAGATGGGAATAAATATCGAGAGAACCAATTTGACTGCAAGAGATAAGCTGATAGCGATCGATTTCGTTGTGGATCTGGATGATGAGGGGGCAAAGAAGAAAATCAAGGAGTTCATAGAGGGTATAGGGATGGATGTTGTGATAAGGCCGTACAGGGAGGAAAAGAGCAAAAGGCTGATCGTTTTCGACATGGATTCGACAATAGTTGATGCCGAGATAATAGACGAGCTTGCAAAGGTTGCCGGGGTGGAGGAAGAGGTTAAAAGGCTCACAGCCAAAGCAATGGAGGGGGAGCTTGACTTCAAGTCGGCCCTGAAGGAGAGGGTCAAGCTTCTGAAAGGTCTGCCTGTGGAGGTGCTTGAGAAAATTTACAATGAAATAAAACTCACGGATGGGGCTAAAGAGCTGATAAAAAGCCTGAAGGAATCTGGATATGTTGTGGCAGTGGTCAGCGGTGGTTTTTCATACTTCACGGACAGGCTGAAAGAGGAACTTGGCTTGGATTACGCCTTCGGAAATGAGCTTGAAATCGAGAATGGCAGGCTAACGGGAAGGCTGAAGGGCAGAATAATAGATGCTGTTGAGAAGGCAAGGATAATCGAGGAGATAGCGAAGAAAGAAGGGATTGCAAAGGAAAACATAGTGGCTGTGGGTGATGGGGCAAACGACAAGATAATGATCGAGAATGCCGGGCTGGGAATAGCCTTCAACGCCAAAAAAGCCCTTAAAGAGGTTGCTGATGGCAGCATCTCGAAAGAAAATCTGATAGGGATAGCCAGTGTGTTAAAGCTGAAAAACGAGTTCAAGAAGAGGTTTTAAATCAGTTCACACTCTTGCTCTCCATTAAATAGGATATCATCTTGTCTATTTTCTCTATCTCCTCCATGAGCTTCTCCTTCGCAACCGTGCTGTCGAGGTAGTCGAGAGGTGCTCCACATCTGGGGCACATAAAGTTCATCTCCATCGCTGCTTCATACTTAACCTTCACACACCCATTTATGCAGATGTAATAGACGGCAGAATCCTCCATCTCGAGCTTTGCTTCGAGTTTTCTCTTTGTCTTCAGAAGCTCTCTCAGCACGATGTCCCTCTCCCTATCATAGTTGATTTTCCAGTAGTACTCCATCCATCCGGTCTCTTCATCCCTTTTCCTTCTGTATTCTGCAATCCCAATCTCATAAAGAGAGAACAGAGCTTTTCTGACTTCATTGATCTCTATACCAAGTTCCTGAGAAATCTCTTCATCCGTGAACTCTCTCTGCGGGCGGAGAGTATAAACCACAAGACCTACCTCTCCGGCAACCCTTTCTATAAGTTCTGCAATCAGCTCATCACTCTGCAGTTCCACAATTCTTTCATATTTAACTTATCCTTATTTAATTTTGCGGAAAGTTAAGAGGATTGTTGGAGTGATCCCTCTAATTACTAAATAATTTTTGCTATAGATAAAAGACTGGACATTATTTGGATAGACAATTGAAGAACGAATAACTATTTATAATACCATCGCGAATATTCAATTGCTCATTGGTCGAGCGAGAGGCAAGTGAATCTGAATAAATGAAAAGGGAGTGATGTCTGTGAAGGCACCGAGTGATACAACAAAATACCTTGTTTATGCTGAAATCACAGCTGAAGGTGTTGTTGAGAGGCCTGATGTGGTCGGGGCTATATTCGGACAGACAGAAGGACTACTTGGCGATGAACTGGATCTGAGAGAGCTTCAGAAAACTGGAAGGATAGGAAGAATAGAAGTGAAAATAGAGAGCAGGGGGGGAAAGAGTTTTGGTGAGATAAAGATCCCGTCAAGTCTAGATAAGGTTGAGACGGCCATACTTGCCGCTGCTCTGGAGACGATAGAGAGAGTCGGTCCGTGCACAGCGAAGATAAAGATAAAGAAGATAGAGGATGTCAGGGCTACGAAGAGGAAGAAAATAGTCGAGAGGGCTAAGGAGATGCTGAAGAGTTTGTTCGAGGAACCAGAGATAGAATCAGAGAAGATCGGAGAGCTTGTGAGACAAGCAGCGAGGGCTGAGGAGATTACCGAGTATGGTGAGGAGAAGCTACCTGCAGGCCCCTCTGTTGATGAATCCGATGCAATTATAGTTGTTGAAGGTAGAGCAGATGTTTTGAATTTGCTTAAATGTGGTATAAGGAATGTAATAGCTGTAGAAGGAACGAATGTTCCCAAAACGATAATAGAGCTTAGCAAGAAGAAGACCGTTACCGCATTCCTTGATGGAGATAGAGGCGGTGACCTGATACTCAAGGAACTGCTACAGGTTGCAGAGATAGACTATGTCGCAAAAGCTCCTGAAGGAAAGGGTGTTGAGGATCTAACCCAGAAAGAGATCGTTAAGGCTTTGAGGAACAAGGTTCCAGTCGAACAGATTCACCTCATAAAGATGAGGGACAGCAAGTCCAAAAGGCTGGAGAGAGAAAAGGATGAGGTCAAGGAAATCAAGGAGATCCGGGAAACGAGGGAGGCTGAGGAGAAAGAGAAGGCTGAAGAGGCCGAAGAGGAAAAAGAAGAGGGCAAGAAGTTCTTTGATCCAAAGGAGCTGTTCAGAAAGCACAAGAGAGAGGTAGAGGGAAAACTTATAGCGAGGATTCTTGAAAACGACACACTCGTTAAGGAGATTCCCGTGAGAGATCTCGTCAAGACACTGAAGACGAACAACATAAAGGGAGATACTATAGTTTTTGATGGTGTCATAACTCAGAGGGTAATTGATCTGGCTGTAATGAGAAATATAAGCTACCTTGTAGGAGTTAGACTGGGTAGCGTTGTCAAAATCCCGACCAGTATCAGGGTTATCACATTTGATGAAATATAACCCTTAATTTTTATTTTTTATACTTCTAAATTTTAGCTATTCTTAGCTGTTGGTTTAGAAAAGTCAATAATAAATTATTACAAATGAGTTATTATCTTTTAGTTTTTCTTAGCCTTTATTAAATTAAAATATTAAGAATTAATCAGATTTACTCTTTCTTCATAAGTTTTATATAGGGAAACTAAGACAAATTAATCGCAACAGGGGGGTGGAATTATATGAATAGCACATCATCTTTCATTACAGTCTTTCACTCCAGAAAGCTGTTGATGGCTTTACTGGCCATAACGGTCATCATTGGATTCTCAAACACAGCGACAGCTGCCGAAATAGGTACAGACAATACCATGGGTCTTAGCCCTGCAATATTCTTTCTGATATTCCTCGTAGTTTCCACGGTTATAGGAATGATTGCTGTACTTGCTGGAGTTGGAGGAGGGGTTATCTTCACACCGCTCATGCTGGGCTTCACTCCAATTGACAGTCTGATAGTAAGGGGTACTGGACTTTTCGTCGCAATGACGGGAGCATTGGTTGCAGCAAGGCCTTTCCTGAAAAGAGGGCTTGCGAATATAAGGTTGCTTTACTTCTCGGCAGTCCCCTACGCGACCTTTGCCGTTATAGGTGCACTGCTCGCAGTTTACATAAAGCAAACGATGGGGCAGACAGGAGAGGCTTATGTGAGGCTCGGTCTCGGAATTCTCGTTGTGCTGATCGCATCACTGTTCCTTTTCGCAGGAAACAGGATCGAGTATCCGGAAGTTAGGCAGGTAGACAGTTTCACAAGGAGAGTAGGGCTTGCGATGGCTTACTGGGAGGAGTCCCTTGGCAGGGTTGTGCAGTATGAGGTTACGAGATCATGGCTTGGTTTGGTCTTATTCGCAGGAGTTGGTCTGGTTTCAGGTCTCTTCGGGCTTGGTGCTGGATGGGCCATGGTTCCTGTGCTGAACCTCGTCATGATGGCTCCGCTCAAAGTGGCTGCTGCGAGCAGCAAGGTGCTGATAGGGATAGGAGATACCGCTGCGATCTGGCCCTACATCATGCAGGGTACGATATTTCCGCTGTTCGCTGTGCCGTGCATGATTGGTCTGATACTCGGTACGATGATCGGTGCGAAAATAATGCTCAAGGTTAAGGCTGGATTTATCAGATATATCATCATAGTCATAATGTTTCTGTCCGGCGCGAGGCTGATACAGCAGGCTCTAACGATATTGGGCTACATGTGAGGTGAGTTTATGAGAGAAATTGATAAGACCACTTCAAAACCCAAACCGCCTCTGGCGGGAGTGGTTTATGGAGAAATAGCTTACTGGGTGGTATTAATAGGCACCATTATATCACTGATAGGAGTCATGATGATCCTCACCACAGACAGCAACTACATCGACAGCAACTGCCTGCTGAGCGGGCTGTGGGGTAAGGAAAAGCCATCCGAAATATGGGAGAAGTGTGCTGGGGGGCATCCCGAAGGTCACTGGTACCTCAGCCGTCTTAGCACTGGTGATGGAATTGCAATGCTTGGGATTGCTTTAAGCTGCCTCGCAGCGGTAATAGGTGTATGGGCATCAAGCTTTGCAATGCTGAGGGATAAGGAGATCCTGTTCTTCATATTCGCATTGGTTACTGCAATAATCCTCACAGCAAGTGCAACGGGAATAATAAACGCCGGACACTAACCCCAATTTACTTTTTACTTTTATAATTTATAAAAAATATTAGATGTATTTATCCTCCTTCCTCTCCATTGCCAACGCTACTGTACATCCATGATAATCCTTATACTCTGTTAGCAGGATCTGAATGCCAAAGCAATCCTTTGGATGTAAAAAGATCTCCTTAAATCCCTCTCTCTCAATTTTTCCTATAATTCTGATTCCCATTTCCTCAGCCTTTTTAGCAATTTTTTCAGCATCACTGACCTTGAAGGACAGGGCAAACAAACCCTCTCCCCTCTTTTCTATGAACTTTGCAGTCTCACTATCTTCACTTGTTGGAACGAGCAACTCCAGGCCTTCAGGACTCATGTAGCTCTTAAACTTCCAGTTCCTTTCCTCCCCTATCTCATCAAATTCAATCCCCAGAAGCTCTGAGAAGAACCTCATAGCTTTCTCTGCATCCTTCACAGCAACAACCACATGATCAATTTTTTCAACTTCTCTGCCCATATGCGGTAAAGCGATGCAAACCTTAAAAACTTATTTATTTTGCACACACATCGTTTTTGTGCGTTAAACCAGATTTTCCACACTCTCCAGAACCAACCACCAGAACCCACCACTAGGCTGTCAAAAAATATTTAAGTAGTGCAGATGAAGGAGTTCAGCACAAAAGGTGATGCAAATGGTTTGGCAGGGGAGGAGTAGAAGAACATACACCGGGAAGCTGATTAGACCGGCAAGGAAAAAAAGGAAGTACGAGATGGGAAGACCTCAGGTAGAAACCCTAATTGGCGAAAGAAAGATCAAGAAAGAAAGATGCAGAGGAGGAAACATCAAGATCAAGCTTGTCAGGGATAAGTTCGCAAATGTCTATGTTCCAGCAGAGGGCAAGGTCGTGAGAGCAGAGGTAACCAATGTTGTTGAGAACAGAGCTCATGTTCACTACGCCAGAAAGAATGTCATAACAAAGGGTGCTATAATTCAGACATCCCTTGGAAAAGCAAAGGTAACAAACAGACCCTCACAGGAAGGAGTTATAAACGCAATTTTAATTGAATAAACCCCGATCGATCTAGTCTGTGTTAATCTGTGTGCCTCTCATTTTATATTCCCCTTCAAAATTGTGGCTAGTTATATAGCTAGTTATATAGCCAGTTGTATAATCCTTCTAAAAAGTTTACAGAACATTTTTCCCCGTAGCTCCCTACTACTAAAGCTCTTTCAATACATTACATACAGACGAACTTTAACTTCTCTAACAACCCCATGTTGTGAGATTTTATCAGCAATCCCGGCAATCTCAGTTCACACAGCCATACATGACTTAGCAAAAACAATTCCAGCTCAGATCATCTAAAAAATATGCAAGAAGCGAAGCCTTACAAGTCAAGTCACAACTAAGTAACAACCTCTTTCAGTCTCCCAAGCTCCCTTGCACTTATAAGCTCCAACATCGTCAGATCAAGTGGATCCTCAATTCTCTTTTTGTGCTTGATGCTCAGGTTCCTCATCTCCGGAGATGTGGGACCTATGGCCGGATCACCTGGAACTCTCGGCGATACATCGAACACGAAGAATTCCAGCCTATCATTATCATAGGCTATAGCTCCCTGCAGACCGAAAAGGCCGATTAAACCCGGCGGATATTCCTTCTCACATGTCCTTATGAACTTCTCAGCATACTCATAAACCATCTGCTGCTTGCTCTCTCGCATCGTAACTCCATAGTGCCCAATCTCCTCATTCTTAACGGGTACATTTATCTTGAGCTGATCTCTTGCAGGAAGATTCAGGAAGCCCTGCAGGTTAACCTGCCTTCTGTCCGAGAAACCGACGAAATCGAAATCCCCGAACACATCCTTCAGGGCATAGCAGTGGAAGTTAGCATTGAACCTCGCTCCAAGAACATACTCCTCTATCCTCGCCTTCTTCAACCCCTCCTCGGTGATCACGCCCTGCTTTATGAGCTCCTCAGCCTGCCTGTAGTAATCCTCTGGAGAATCAGCATAGAAAAATGCCCTTTCGAGTGGGTTCTTTGCCTGCTGAACCTTGACAACCACAAGCCTGTCGATTTCATCGGGAGAGGAGAACTCCTTGGGGTATCTCAGGCCAGCCTTATCCAGCAGATAATACTGTCCCTTCTCGAAGTTTCTCTCTTCAGCCCTGAGCATGTACCTGTTGCCGTAGATCGGAACCTCAAACTCGCTTTCGATGCCATCGTATCCAACATACACGGCAAAGCTTCTGTTGGGTATGAAGATCGTGTTCATCTCAACAAGCTTCTCCTGAACCTCTCTATTTAGGAGGTCCTTAAACGAGTCGAGAACTATAACCTCATCATACAGATGCCTGTTGAAATCCGTATATAGCCTATCCCTTCCCTTCTGAACCACAACCACGGTTCTCAAACCAAAACTCTTGGCAGATATACCAGTTTCTTTCGCAGAATGTGAACCAAATATTCCTACCGTAATATCATCATAATCCTCTACAATTTTTTTTATCTTCTCGGTAATCATACTCATATTACCACCAAAACTACCACCAAAAATAAAGGTTAGATGAGCATGTTCAAACCTTCGAGCAAAGCCTCGACCGAGGCCATTATTATGTCAGTTCTTGCACCCCTCGCAGTGACGATCTGATCTCCCCTTGAAAGCTGGACTATCACATCCACAAGTGCATCAGTTCCGCCAGTTATCGCATCGACATGATAGCTGACCAACTTTATGTCTGCAAACTCAGACACAGCCTTCTTTACCGCATTTATCGCAGCATCAACTGGTCCTAATCCAGTTGCAGCCTCAATTATCTCCTGCCCATTGATCCTTAGCTTTACGCTCGCTGTTGGCATGATATGCATTCCGCTCACTATCGACAGATCCTCAAGCTTGACCTTCTTCTCCTGCTTTATCTGCAGCACTGTCTCGATTATTGTCTTGACATCGGCATCGGTAACTCTCTTGCCCTTATCTCCAAGCTCTTTCACTCTCACAAGGATCTCCTTCATCTGATTCTTGTCAGCCTTGTAGCCAAGCTTTTTCATAATTTCTTCGATGCTTGCCCTTCCAGCATGCTTTCCGAGGACGAGCTGCCTCTTCCTTCCAACCATTTCAGGGGTTATCGGCTCGTAGGTTGAGGTATCTCTCATTATCGCAGATGTGTGTATTCCACTCTCATGCGTGAAAGCGTATTCACCAACTATCGGCTTGTGTTTCGGAATGACTATTCTCGTGAGCTTCTCCACGAGCTTTGAGGTCTCATATATGTTCTCCTTGATTATGCTCGTTTTAAAGCCATAATGAAACTCCAGAGCCATTACTATCTCTTCAAGAGCAGCATTTCCCGCTCTCTCACCAATTCCGTTTACTGTGGCGTGAAATTCACTGGCTCCAGCCTTTATTGCATAAACCGTGTTGATCGTTGCCAGACCAAAATCATCGTGGCAGTGTATCGCAATAGGGACATTAAACTCAGATGTCAGCCTCTTCATTATGCTCTCCGCCTTCTCAGGAGTTAGAACTCCAACAGTATCGGCATATGTTAGTCTATCTGCCTTAGCAGATACTGCATTCCTGAACAGCTCAACAATGAATTCCAGATCAGCCCTCGAAGCATCTTCTGCTCCAAACTCCACTATAAGCCCTCTCTCCTTCGCGTACTCTATAGCCGAGACTGACATCTCGATTACATCCTCTCTCCCCTTGTCCGGGAACTTGCTCTTGATGTGGATGTCCGAAGAGGGTGCTACCATGAAGATTGAGTCCGCTTCAGCATCAGCCGATGCATCTATGTCCTCCTTCTTTATCCTGCAGAAACTGCATATTTCAGCATTTAATCCAGCGTTGGATATCTCCTTTATAGCCTTGAAGTCTCCCTCAGATGCTATCGCCGTTCCGGCTTCGATAACATCCACTCCCAGCTTATCCAGTGCGGAGGCTATTATCAGCTTCTGCTCTACCGTCAGTGAAACTCCTGGAGTCTGTTCGCCGTCCCTCAGCGTTGTATCAAAAACCCTTACCTCTTTCATCTTATCACGGTTGATAAAGTGGAGTTGTTTTTAAATTTTATCAGGAATTTTCAGAGCAGAAGAATCAGGTTTCCGAATATCAGCGATGTGAAAAACTGGATAAGTACGATTGAGATGAATATGTATATTGCCTTCTCGCCCAGATCAACGAACATTTTCTCGACTGCTTTGAAGAAGTCCTCTCCCATAACTCTGACTTTAACTGTGTCATGAGAGTAACCTACTTCACCAACATCTTTAAGCTCTCTTCCGAGATTGCGCATTATGAAGTCTATTATCGCCTTCCTCTCTGCCACATCACTGCCAACTGGCATGTAACCTATCTTCGGAGAGACCCCTGTCTTTGAGTGGTTGTCCGTGGAGAAGATCACAGGTTGCAATCCACTTTTCAGGAAAAAGTTCTCCAACTCACTTTTGAACTCGCAGTTAATGTTGTTACCATCGAGCATGAGCAGAACAAATCTCTCCCCATCATAATCCAGAATTAGCATCGAAACCCTTTCACAGCTTTTTCCATCGATTCTTGCTGATGCTAAAGAGTACCTCAGCCTGTTCACTTCCCTAAAATCGATCTTTTCTTTCAAAGCCTCCATCAGCTCCAGAATCTCTATGATATCCCCGGATGACATTTCATAGCCCTGTGAGTGGCAATTATGGCAGTCAACCACGATGCATTCTCCAAAAATCTTTTCCGCAAATCTGTTTATGCTCTCCGGAATATCATCAATTGCCTTTTTCCCGGAGATGAAGATGAGTGTTAACTTGTCAAAGGGAAAGGCCATTAATTTGAATCTCTCTCCTTCAACCGAAACCGGCTTAAAACACTTCAGAGAAATAAAGCTGGATAGGTTCTTAGCTTTTCTTACGATCTCCTCAACATCCCTGGATGTAGAAGGGTTGCTGTCGTGCTTTACCAGGGAGTGAAGGTAAATCCTGTTCTCATCGAGGAGCTTTTCAACCAGCAAAGCCCCACCAATATTCCTTATTGGCCCAGGATGGAAGGATGTTGTAACGAGATGGACATCGTTGATCTTAAGACACTTGACAAAACCTTCCTTTGTCTCAGAGATCCTTTCAAGCTCTCTTTCGAAGAAAGATGGATCTGATGTGAGCCAAAATAGTATGAAGTTCCTGAGCAATCTTTTGGAGTTAAATCTCCCGTAATTCCTGTCAATAAACTTTATGAAGAGTAAAGCTAGCGAAACGCCTATTACCGTTGCTGCAACATACCCCGTAAATCTGTGGGGGGCTTCAAACGAGAAAGCATAGTCTATTGGATAAATGGATAGCAGAATGGTTGTAGAGAGCAATGATGCTTTAAATTCCTCGGTTTCAGATGTGAAGAAAAGAATCAGGGTTAGGCCTGTCGCCATGGCAGATGGAGCCATTATGATCAGATTGAAGTTGTGAAGGATGTGGATTGCGATGGAATCAAATATCTCAACGAATATCAGAATGAACAGTGCGAGAAAGAATACCCTTCTGCTGTTGAAAGCTATTTTCAGCAGTTTGGATGCAATAAGCAATGAGATTATCAGGGATAAACCGATAAAGAAATATCTCTGAGCGAAAAATGACTTGCTAACTGTACCGTTCAGAAAGGATGCGAATACTATTGTGATAATACCTATTAAGACCGATACCCTCTTTCGGGGGATCGTGAAAAGCTTGGAGTAGAATTTCTCGATGATTTTCTGATCAATCATTGGTTCTGCTATGTTTCGAGGATTTAAACTTTTTCGGGTGTCATGTTCAGGGTTTCCAGCCTGAGCATTTGAACAGTCAAGCTAGATTTAAGGATTAGATAAAATTTCCGCAAAATTCCAATAAAATTCTAAAAAATCAGGAAAAAAATTTTATACTTCCATGAACAAGTTGTATTATGTCATTTGAGCTTGAACTCGTTGCTTTATTCGCAACCTTTTTCCTCAACCTTCCGTTTGGATACTGGCGCAAAAATACGAAAAAATTCTCGCTTGAGTGGTTTCTCTCGATACACCTTCCAGTACCATTTGTGTTCCTGATGAGAATTTTTTCGAGAGCCCCGTTAACACATATCCCGATATTCTTCTTGGTATTCTTCTCCGGGCAGTTTCTCGGTGGGAAGATCTGGGAGAGAGTTGGTTATTCAAAATGTCTTGTCGTGGATGTTGTCAGGCAATGGAAGGGGGTTTTTTAGGTCAGCTTTATTATGCTGTTTTATCATTATTTAGAAAGTCGTAAGCAGGATTTAGTAATCCCCATTTGCCAATATAAACAGAAAAAACAATAGTGGGGTCGGTGGGATTTGAACCCACGACTGGCGGGTCTCTTCGGGTCAGCGCTCCAACGGGTCATCACAGCTCAGCAGACCCATCATTCATCACACCGCTGGAGCCCGCCGCGCTTCCTGGCTACGCCACGACCCCTCAATACCAGATTAGCATATTTTGAGATATAACTTTTTTGATAACTTCTGGATCTTTTTGACAAGCAAACATGCGGGGGGAGGGATTTGAACCCTCGGACCCCTCCGGGACCAGACCCTGAATCTGGCGCCTTTTCCTGACTCGGCAACCCCCGCACCTGAAACAGTTTATGGGAGTTCTACATTTCAGGCTGTATTTATGTTTATTGTCAAGTTATATTACTTACGGTTGAAGCTTTGGGGTTTAATTCTACAACCTCAAGTTCATCAACAACTGTTTTTTACTTTTCCGATTTTTCAAGTTCAGCCTTTATCAACCTTTATCAATCACCCCAAAGTTTCGATGATTGATAGTCAGCATAACCAGTCAGCAAACTTCCAGCAAAATTTTTAACCTCAACAAGAATTTAGTAAAAAGGAAAGGGGGGTGGTGGATGGGCAGAATAGTTTTGTCCATCTTCCACCAGGGGGCAATCTATCCTATTACTTATGAATATATAACACTGATCCGGATTATACATTAACTATCACAACCCATCTATGGTTTCTCTCCAGTCAAGTGTTTTTGATTTGATGTCCCTCTTCCTCCTCTCCATGAATTTCATAACCGTAGAGTGTGTTGAGCCATCGATGAGCATCATAATAGCCTCTCTCGCAACACCGACATTCTCCACATCCCCTATTATGGCAACACTCTTATCCCTTATAGACAGATTAACTTCAAGTGTCTCCTCTATGGTCTTCTTCATCTTGCCATCTTTTCCGATTATCCTGCCCATAATGCGTTTCACAGCGTTTTCAGGAACATACTCGGATATGTCTATAATCTCTAGAGTCACAAAATCATTCAAAAGCTTGAAAGCCGTTGAAGGAGAAAAACCATTTGCAATAGCCTTTATGATGTTCTGCGCCTTCAGAAAACCTATCGTATCCTCACAGATAAGGGTTATGGCCCCATCCTTTCTCACAATCATCTCACAGCCAGTCTTCTCTTCTATTTCCTTCTTCGTCTCCCCGTCTTTTCCAACAATAACACCCACTCTGCTCTCGGGAACCCTTATTTCGGTCTGATGCCTGTACATTTTCTTCACCTCTCCACCTCAATTTTGTTCATCAATTCGGACAAAAACTCTCCAGCATCGAATTTCAGCCCGAACTTTTCAAAAAATCTTGAGATGTTTTTCAGATCCCTCTCAAGAAAGCTGATCGAGTTGGGATGATCCAGAAGTACCGCCTGGCCCATATCTATGAAGTACGGCTTACCATTATGCAAGAGGATGTTGTACTCGCTCAGATCCGCATGAACAAGTTCGGCAGATACAACGAGTCTCTCCACATTCTCCAGAATCTCCTCCAGCAGATCCTTTGGATTTACGAAATCTGCTAGGTTTTTCCTTAAATCAAAGAGGGATGGCGAGGGTATCTCATCTTCTCCAAGAAACTCCATGAGCAGTATGTTCTTGAGGTAATGAACTGGCCTCGGGACATTTACTCCCTCCTGATAGGCTTTCTGCAGATTTCTGAATTCCTTCTCAGCCCATATATAGATTATAGTCTTCTTCGAGATTTTTTTCATATCGAACCTCTTATCTCCGAAGAGGTAATCTTCCATCTTGTGAAACTCGCTCGTTTCGATTCTGTATATCTTTACTGCAAGAGGCATCTCCTCTCCATCAACCAGACCATCAGCATAGAACACATTGGCCTCCTTTCCCGTGCTGACAACTCCACCTAAAGCCTGAATGTACTTCTTTGATAACTTGTAAAGAGTTATAAGTGTCCTCTTATCAAGAACTTCTGCAAAAATTTTCCTGTCATCCTGATCTCTTTCCTTGATCCTGAGCTTATCGAGATACCTCTCAATATTTTTTAGCTCTTTATCATCAAATCCTTTCATAGAATCGAGATGAACAAGAACATATATAAATGCTTTAGATGGTCCGATAAATCAGATTACAGATCAGAATTTAAGATACCCGTTCTTCTCAAGCCATTCTACCTGAGGAATCGTGTATCTCCACACAATGTCAGCCCTTGACTTCTGGAAGGGCCAGGGGACGATTATAACGATGTCTCCTTCCCTGATCCATATCTTCTTCCTCATCTTGCCCGGAATTCTCGCAAGTCTCTCCTCACCATCCTCACACCTAACCTTGATGTGGCCTGCTCCGAGCATCGAGTCAACTATCGCGAACATCTCATTTTTGTTCCTATCCGGGAGTCTTACTCTGATTACTCCTTCCTCGCTCAGACAATCACCCCATAAAGTTGTTAACTAAGTTTGATTTAACTTTTTTCTTGTATTATCAAGGATTTTGTTTAAATAATTTGCTATTGACATTTTTAGATCCATCGGATGCAGTTTCCCCTCCATATAATCCTTTCTCAACTCCTCAAAACTCAAGTACTCCACATCCCCGCCAAACCTCTCATCCCTTTCTATAACAACCTTCTCGAATCTCGGAAAGATGTGGTACTGAGCTATCTGAATTACAGGATTGTTTTCAATCTGCTTTTCTGGGCAGAAAGCTTTCCTTATTTTCCTTCTGACATCCTCCTCTGAATCTCTAACCGATATATAGTTTCCTTTTGACGAACTCATCTTCTCTCCATCAAGGCCGAGCAGTATCGGAGTGTGCAGGCATATCGGTGATGGATATCCAAGCCTCGGGAGGTTCTCTCTCGCGAGCATGTGTATTTTCCTCTGGTCTATCCCTCCAACAGCCAGATCAACCCTCAGATGGGCTATGTCCAGAGCCTGCATCAGCGGATAGACCATCTGGGAGACCATCGGATCTTCTTTTCTCCTGCTAACTTCATCCATACTCCTTCTCGCTCTTTTGAGCGTTGTTATTCTCGCCATTTTCAAAACATCGAGTATGTAATCTCTCTCAAGCTGAAAATCACTGCCCAGAACGAATTCAACCTTTGATTCCTCAAGCCCGAGGGCTATAAAGGCTCTTCTGTTGTACTCCGCGATCTCCCTGATCTCATCGAAGTCTCCCTTCTCATTCAGGTATGCGTGAACATCAGCGAGGAGGACGACTATATCAATACCTGCATTCTGGAGATCCATCAGCTTGTTTACGGTCATGACATGCCCGAGATGTATCTCTCCGCTTGGCTCATAACCAACATAAGCCCTCAGCTTCTTACCACTCGATAAAGCTGAAACTAAATCCTCCTCTGTAACGACCTCCTCGAGATTTCTCCTGATGAGATGTAATCTTGATTCAAGATCCATAAGGGTGGGTTAAGGAGAGGGTTTTTAAAAGTTTTTGAAAGCCCCTGATTTTTACTGATGCGGATCTCAGACAATTCCCGGAACCTCTGGCTTCTGTTTCAAACCGTATCTGCCATATTACAGATTAACCAAAATTATTTATCCAACCATGCTGAAAACTAACCCCATGTACGATCTGGCGATAAAAGATGGCCTGTGCTACATCAACGGAGAGTTCAAAAGGGCCAACATAGGTATAACAGAAAACAGAATCACTTATGTCGGATCAGATAACATACATGGAGAGGTTGAGATAAAAGCCAGAGGCTCTTTCGTTCTTCCTGGACTTTTCAACGCTCACACTCATCTTGCGATGAGCCTTTTCAGGGGTTTTGCTGAGGATATGCCCCTGCTAGAGTGGCTCAAGACCAAGATATGGAAGGTTGAAAGGTTGCTCGAGCCGAAAGATGTTTACTGGGGATCTATGCTTGGTATTGCCGAGATGATAAAAACCGGCACAACATGCTTCTCCGATCTGTACATCCACATGGACGAGGTTGCCAGAGCGTGTGAGGAAAGCGGGATGAGGGCTGTCCTCTGCTACGGAATGGCAGATAGAGGGAGCGAGGAAAGAGCTAAGGAAGAGCTGAAGATAGGTGAGAAGTTCATAGAGAGGTGGAATGGTGAGAAAATAAAGGCTGTGTTTGGTCCTCATGCCCCATACACCTGCTCTCTGGAGTTTTTAAGCCAGATAAGGGAGAGAGCTGACGAGCTGAATGTAGGAATACACATCCATGTTTCCGAGACGAAAGAGGAGGTTGAGAACTTCATCAAAGCCAATTCCAAACCACCCGTGGAGAAGCTTGATGAGATCGGATTTTTGAAGGAAGATGTTGTCATAGCCCACGGTATATGGCTTAATGATAAAGAGATCGATATACTGGCGAAAAGAAAGGTTAGCGTAGCCCACAACCCCGTAAGCAATCTGAAGCTGGCTTCAGGGATCGCCAGGGTTGTTGACATGGTGAAAGCTGGTGTGAATGTTTGTCTGGGAACCGATGGAGCAGCATCCAACAACACATACAACCTCTTTGAGGAGATCAAGCTGACCTCTCTGCTGCAAAAGATCAAGCTTATGAAAGCTGATGCTTTGAAGGCAAGAGATGCTCTGGATATGGCCTGTAAGAACGGTTACAGAGCGTATGGCATTGATGGAGGGGAGATTAAGGAGGGAAAGCTTGCAGACATAATAATTCTTGACTCGAAAAGGCTGAACTTCATCCCAGCATACAATCCAGTTTACAGCATAGTGTATTCCACTACTGGCTGCGAGGTGACCCATACAATAGTCGACGGGAAGATTCTGATGGAGGATAAAGAGCTGCTAACAGTCGATGAGGACAGGATCAGAGATAAGGTTGAGAAGATAATAGAGAAATTTGCCACAATCTGATTTGGACATAACTCAAACTAATCAAGAATTCACTAATCCACTTCCTTGCGAAACTCAAACTCTTGCTAAACCGGTTAAAACAACTCTCAATAATCCTTTTCAACTCATCCAAAGTTTTTATCATCAGAGGAGACGGCTCTCGCTTTATGCTTTTATTTGCCCAGTAAGATCTAAAGTTATCCAGAATGACGATAATGGATTTATCTGGATTCTTCCCTTATCTTTTCCAGAAATTCGCTTGATGAAAGGTCAAGGTTTCTCGTATCCCGAGTATGTTGTGAGGCATCAAGAAAATGTTGAGATCGTGACAGCACCTGTTGAAACACACAATTTCCTTGTGGCAAGAAAATCTGAATTTGTCATCGAAGATCAGCTTTCTCGAGTTGTCGATTATCACGAACTCCCCTGCACGCAGAGAAATATATAATCTTATCCTGTATTATACCCAAATCACAGCAGAGGATACATTTTAAGCGTGTTGTCATAAAGCGTAAGAATCCCTGATCCACCTATCCCGACCGGGTCGCTCTCCAGCTCAACATCTTTCAGAACATCTCCGTTTTCAGACATCACCACGACTCTCTTTCCCGCAATAGCGTAAACTCTGCCGTTGCAGTACAACTGCTTAATCTCACAATCAAAGTTTTTATGCCAAAGCTCTTTCCCGTTGCTCGAGAACATGTAAACTCTGTTTCCAGAACTAGTGATGATGCCTGTTTCGGTAATTTTGACATCTGTAACCTGTGCAGTAATGCTGAACCTCTCTCTGCCATCGAGTTCAAATACATACAGTTTCTTATCAGTCCCAACCGCAAGACATCTATTAGCTGCTATTGCCCTTACCGTGCCATCCACTCTCTTCTGAAACATCCTCTCTCTTTTAAAAGTGTAAACGTAGATATATTCGCCAATAAACTCTGTCCCAACTGCCACGAAGTTGTCACCTATGCCAACTGCCGTGACATCTTCAGGCCTCCATCCCAGACTCGCAATGGTGGCAAACTGATGCTCCCAGAGCAGTTTTCCGGTCTTCGTAAACAGGTATATTTTTCCGTCCATAAAGTTTGTTCCTGCTGCAATCATTGGACCCTTAGCATCGAGTGCCGTTATCGACACATCTGAGAACGGATCTCTATAGAAAGTTGTAGTCATTCTTTTCTTCCAGATAATTTTTCCCGTGTTGGTGTTTAGGCAGTACAGGCTGCTTCCTGAACTGAAAACCAGGTAATCCTCATCGAAGGAAACGTTTTCAACTTCACTGTCAGGCCTGTAACTCCAGAGACTCTTCATGGTAACCACTCAGGCAAATTAAAATAATAAAAAATTTAGGTGGGGTTTTTAAAGGCCTCCCCATCCCTGGGTTGCCCAGTATGTACCGAGCACGAATATCGACATCAGTGCTCCGAGTATGGCGTTCACTATTGCTCCAGATGAGAATGCGATCCATGGCTTGGAACCTGCTGCAGTCAACTCTCTGAATCTCGTTGTCAGACCGATGCTGAAGAATGTGAATATGAATGTCCATGTTCTCATAGTCTTGATCGGACCTACGAGCAACGGCTTCATGTGCTGCAAGTACTCTGAAAGCGGAACTCCTGCCGTGAGTATAGAGATAAACAGCGAGGCTGCGAAGAATCCAAGAACGAACTTGGGGAATCTCCACCAGATCTCCTTCGCTGATGGTTTGGTTCCGGTTTCCTCAACCTCCCACCTTGTCGTTGCTATAATTGCCATAACGAATGCCCACAGTCCAATCCAGATGTCTCTGCCGATGACCTTCATCAGCGTAAATGTACGAACCGCTATGTCGTCAATGTCAACACCCACTGCCTTTGCCTCCGCTATAACCTGCGCTACAGTCTTACCCGTTCCGAACACAATTGCGTCTGGTGGTAGGTTTGCAAACATGCTACCGTATGCGGCAGCCGCTGCGAATCCTGCAGCGTCAGCGAATTCAGATGTGCCTACCCACGCTCCGGCAACACCCGGATGCAGAACAAGTGCTTTGCTTATCAGAGGTATAGCGAATATCATGATTATTGCCCAGACAATGACCGTCGTTATACCCATTGCCACGTGCTCTTTTTTAGCCCTTACTGCTGCAGCCATTGCAATCGATGCTGAAACACCGCAAACAGCTCCTCCAGCACCGAGAACAGAGGCAAAACGCCTGTCCATTCCAAGCACTTTCGTACCAACGAAGTAGATCGTCAGGAATGTTGACACCGCTATAATTGTGGCCTGTATAAATGCTACTGGTCCAGCGTAGAGTATCAGTGTAAACGGCAGTGTTGCACCGAGCATGACTATTCCTGTTTTTATGTAATACTCAACTCTGAAACCTGCGTCCATCCATTTTGGCAGTTTTATCGTGTTGCTTATCAGCAATCCGACAAGAAGCGCAAACAGTGGTGCTTCCAAGTTGTAGTGGTGGGCCGTCTCGTTTGCTGAGAACACTGCTATTAATACTGATGCTATGTATACGAATACAAACGATGGTACGAATTCACTCGGCTTGAATCCAAGGAGCTTGCTGCTACCCGTGAACATTGCCAGCCAGAACAAGAAGTTTGCAAGGTACCATCCTGCATTGGTAGCAAAGTGTTCTGCGAGTTTTGCATAGCCTTCAGGGGTAAAGCTCCATTTTGGTGGATATACTGCAAGCGGTTTCAGCGTTGAGCCACTGAAGTACAGTGCCGTTGCCAGCAGTATCACAATAAATGCCATCCACACTGCCCACCAGTCCTCTGTTTTCCATAGTGTCTTTACACCTCTAACAACCTCTACATGTTCACTATCCGACAAGTTTCTGCCACCTCCGTAGAGTTTGTTTTACGGAAACAGCATATGTCGGAGACAAGGTACATATCGATGTTGTCAAGAAAGTGGTCAAAAGTGTCAGCTAAGGTTGCACAATATTGTCTTCAGACAAATAAAAAAATTCTTTACCTTTTTCTGTAACCTCTACTACTTTTATCCTGCCATCCCTGAGGACTTTTAATAGTCCTTTTTCCTCGAGATATCTTATTCGCTTTTTGGCTGTGTTTCTTGCAATATTGAACTTGGCCATGATGTCCCTGACCGGGGGTCTTTCTCCAACCCTATTTCGCATGTAAACGTATCTGAATATCTCGTAAACTTCCGAGGGGATGTCATGATGTTTTGGTTTGACACTGCTGCATTCTTTTCTTAGGAGTTTTATTTGCCTCTCATCCAGAATGTCAGGATCAAGTGTGAGCAACACAATTCCTTTCTTGAGGAGATAGAAGGCTTCCTTTAACCTTTGAATGAATCTAAATGTTTCGTCAAATCCGTTCTTCAGAATGATATAATCCAGCTCCAAGAGTACTGCATTATTCCAGTTTGGAAGATTCATAATTGTAGCCTCAATTTCAGAGATATCCGGTGACAATGTGTTTTTACCCTTTTTCTCAGAGAGCCAGAAATGCGTTGAGTTGTTCTCTACTTTTAATTCATCAGGAAGTTTTCTTGTTATTATTGTCCCAGAGTAACCACATTTGACCAGATCATTGAACACTTCCAGAGCAAGATCCGGAGCAGACTCTTTTATCAGGTAAACTTTACCCCTATCAACGTCAAATTTCAAAATTCTCTTTAGCATTCCCTCTTCTGCCTTAATCTTCCAGGATATATCCCTTGTAATTACCGAAAAACCAGCGGGTTTACCCTCTTCGTCCAGTATAGGAGATACCGTCAGGTCCACATCAATTATTTCGCCATCCTTAGTCAGCCTTCTCGTTTCATAAGATATGTACCTGACACCTTTTTTTATTTTCTGAATAAGGAACGATGTCTCGTTTTTGATTTCATCCGGCAACAATACATCTGCAGGCATTCCGAGGGCTTCTTTTTTTGTCCAGCCAAACAGTTTCTCTGCAGTCTTGTTCCAGCTCGTAATAACACCATCTAGATTAACGGAATATATTGCGTCGTTAGAGTTCTCCAGAATGTTTGCAAGGTACTCGAGTTCCTTCTGCGACTTTAACAACTCCTGTGTTTTTTCTTCTAACTGCCTATAAGCCCTTTTGAGTTCCTCTTCAGCCTCCTTACGCTTGGTAATATCCCTCATTATCGCAACGAATCCCATGTGCTCTCCATTTGAATCGTAAATTGTTGTTAGAGTCTGATCCACAAGTATCCTTCTGCCGTCTTTCGTTATTCTTACAGTCTCGATATCTCTGGCATAACCCTCGAAAATTGCTTTCTTGAAGTTTACTCTGCATGAATCCCAGTTTTCCTCTGGCATAAGAGTTGCCAGAGGCTTGCCAATAACTTCAGATTCCTTGTATCCAAACATCATCTCTGCACCTTTATTCCAAGATACGATGCGACTGTCGAGGTCCAGAGAAACTATGGCATCAACAGTATGATCTGTGATGCTCGCCAAGTATGCCAGTTTCTCCTCAGCATGCTTTCTTGCAGTTATGTCTCTGCTGACACCCCTGTAACCACGCAGGTTTCCCTTTTCATCAAAGAATGGTCTGCCGCACGTTTCAAGTATTACATGGCTACCATCCTTTCGCATGAACACGTTCTCTAAGCCACAGAACGGAATTTTATCTCTTTTTATTACTTCGAACTCTTCTACAGCCTTCTTTCTCTCATCCTCTGGCATAAAGTCAAAGGGTTTTTTGCCTACGACTTCCTCAGGTTCGTATCCAAGAATATCCCTGACCTTGGGGCTTGAATAAGTGTAAACGAAGTTCTCGTCAACCTCAAAAACCCAGTCGTTCACATCTTCTATGAGACTCCTGTACTTATCCTCACTCTTTTTCAGCATGTCCTTTTGCTTCGTCAGCACATCTACCATGTAGTTAAACGCTTTCGCAAGGTCTTCAAGCTCATCACCCGTATTTACCTCTATATAAGCGCTTTCTCCGCGCATAATGTTTTCAAATCCGTTTCTGAGTCTCTCCAGAGGTTCTGTTATGCTCCCTGCAACGAAAAAAGATATTCCAAGAATTATTATGAACATGTAACTGTAATAGACATATATCAATCCAGATGGTTCGTTAGAGGTAACTGTGAACAGGGCAAGAGAGAGCAACGCAAAGAAGAGCGCGATTGCAACTAATTTAAAGAAAATAGGCAACCTCACAGCAACCACCCCATTACTACCAAGAATATAGCCAGTGAGGCAAACCACCCGCCATAAGCAGCAATCAGAGGGCTGAGATGAACTCTCTGGATGTCTCTTATGTTAACTGAGAGACCAATAGATGCCAGCGTAATTGAAAAAGCTATTGTAGAGAGTGGCTCTATCACCCTTACAATTTCAGGTGTTAATACGAAACTGGATAGAAATGCTACAATGAGGAACGCCACAACATACCATGGAACGTAAAATCTGTTCTCCGCATAGATGAAAGAAATCAAAAGAGTGGCTACAGAAATCAGTGCAATGCGTATACCCTTAACGGCCAGACCCTCCTGCATAACATAATTTCCAAACGGTAATGATGCTATTTCTACAAGGCTGGTCTGATGAAGGGTGGCTCCGCTTAAAATTGCATAGCATTCCGGAGACAGTCCCAAGTGGTAACCCAGAAACGGATAGAGTATGGCCCCAGTTAGTCCAACCACAGTTATCACGATAATCGCCGCAGAAAATTCCTCTTTCCTTGGCTTAACAATTGAAGAGACTATCGTTATGGCAGATACACCACATATGGCTGTGCCACATGCCAGCAACAACGAGAGTTTTTCACTTACTCTGAACGTTTTTGCAAAGAGAAAAACTGCAGTACCCATGAGCAAGGTTGAAAAAATTGTCAAGACTATGACCTGGGTCGGAAAATCGCTTGGATATGGGATTTTGATTTTTGCACCATACAGCACGATTCCAAGTGGGAGTGTTACAGCGAGAGATTCTTCTGCGAGATACCTTATTTTTGAACTATTCAGGAAACTTCCAATAGTTATCCCAAATATCAGAGCCAGAAAAAGCGCATCCAGAGCAGGATAGAAACTACTCACGAAATAAGACACAATCCCGGGAATCGTAATCATCATTGCGCCAAACATTTTACATTCTGAAAGCTTTTTTCCAACCATCAGACATCCTCCAGCAGTTTATATGCCAGCTATCTTAAACCAAACCTGCCCTTTTTCGATTTCTAAATAAAAATTGCGGTGCGAGAGGTGCAAGTTAATATGCGGGCAATCCACAAGTTGAAACATAGATACCTTAATAAAGTAGAGAAGTACGAACAACACGAGTGTTGTAGTCAGAACGCTGGGGTAAATGAATATCAAGAGTCCAAGGCGTTATCAGGAAACCTATACCTGAGTACAATGTTGAGTACAGGTCTCACCAACAAGAGAGCTAAGGCTGAGAGTATCTCCCCCACGATATCCCTATAATTTTATCTTTTCTCTGCTCGCAAGATCGCTCGCAAGGGATCTTGCGATCGAGGGGTGATTCACTCTATTCTTTCTATTGCATCCTCGATGAACTCAACGATCCTCTTAACAACCTCCCCGTCGATGTCTTCTGGCTGCTTTCCAACTGACTCCATTACATCCTTCCTCTTATTGTTTAGTTGGGTAACAACAAAAACCTTGAGCAGATCGAGATTTTTCTTCGCATCAACCTCAGCAATTTCGTTTTTTCTGTATTTCTCATAAACATTCTTTACATCATCGATAAACATCTTTTCAATTTTTGCCTCGCTAATTAGCTGATCTGCCATCTTCTGATCCTTATTTACCAAAAATTCCCTCAGCCTATCGAGATAAGAGTTTATGTACTCCATGAACAAGCTTCACCGTTCGTATTTAAAGAGTTTTTTATCTTTAATTTATCTTTAAGCTATCAAAAGACGCATTAGCTCCTTTCGGTATTCGTTGAATCTCTGATCCGTCCTGTTTCTTGGCCTCTTTAGGTCTATGAAAACCTCTCCAGCAACTCTGGATGGTTTTCGCGATAGAACTACAACCTTATCTGCAAGAAATACCGCCTCCTCTATCGAGTGTGTCACAAAAAGGATTGTAACCCTGTTCTCCATCCATATCCTCAGCAACTCCATTTGCATCTTAGCCCTCGTTAACTCATCCAGTGACGCAAACGGCTCATCCATCAGCAGTATTTCAGGATTGATAACTAAAGCTCTGGCAATCCCGATCCTCTGCCTCATCCCTCCAGACAAATGCTTGGGGTAGTAGCTCTCGTATCCTTTAAGACCAACCATCTCAAGAGCCTTCAAAGCCCTTTCTGCATCTTCAATTCCTCTGAGTTCTAGCGGGAAGGTCACATTTTCAAGTGCTGTCCTCCATGGAATTAGCCGGTCATCCTGGAAGACAAAGCCTATCTTCTCCCTGTCTATTTCTCTCCCCCTATACTTAATCGTCCCCTCAAAGCTCTCAAGCCCGGCTATTATTCTCAAAAGGGTTGTCTTACCGCAACCGCTCTCGCCCAGTATGCAGACGAATGAGCCTTCTTCAGCTTTGAATCTTATCCTATCAATTACCTTCTTTCCGTTGAAGCTCTTGCTGACATCCACCTCGAGCACCGGAACTACCTCCACCTCAGAAGCTTACTCTCAACCCTAACAACCAGAGTGCTCATGAGATATCCAATTATACCTATTGCGAGCATTCCGCTCAGTATCTCCTCAGTCCTCCCGCCTACCTCGTACATTACCATGATGAAATATCCAAGCCCCGAACCTGAGGTTGCGAGCATCTCGGCAGCGACTATCGTCATCCATCCAACTCCCAGACCGATTCTTATCCCGGAGAGCATTCCGGGAATTGAGGAAGGTATTACTATCTTCTTCAGAATCTCAGAATCGCTGGCGTTGAAGGCTTTTGCCATCTCAATTAGGTTTCTGTCGGTGGATCTTGCAAATTCCCTTACAGATAGCAGGCATGGGAAGAAAGCTCCAACGAACACGATGAAAATCTGTGCCGTCTGAACAGGGTTTGAGAAAGATGCAAATAATATGTAGCTCAGAGGTATCCATGCGAGGGGTGGTATCGGCCTGAATATTTCCGTGAATGTTGAAAGAAACTCATCAATGCCACGGTTCCATCCCATGACTATTCCAAGAGGTATGGCGATCATGAAGGCTATCGAGCTTCCTGCGATGACCCTCATGAGGCTGAAGGCTGAATGCTCGATCAGGTTTTTGCCCAGTACCGGCTCTGGATATATCAGCAGAAAGATGAACTTTTTGAGAACTGAATGAGGGTAGGGAACCATCACTCCAGCTATCACTATGAGATACCAGAGGAATATGAAAGTTAGAAATGCCGCAATCCTGTTTCTCATATCACTCCATATCATCCATTTATAATTCATCATTCACTTCGATACAACTTTCAGACCATGCTCCTCAGCCACGATCCTCAGCAGAAAGTCCTGAACTGTCCCATAACCTGGAATCGCTATCTTCCTCCCCTTCAGATCCTCTACCGAGTTTATGTAGTCCTGAACGACTATTGCACTACCCTCATTGTTCGCTCCTGCTACTATCCTTATTTTCGTGTTATCATTTATTCTCTTCAGGGTTGCCGGGGCTCCGCCAAGATATGCAACATCGATCTCGTTAACCCTGAACGCATCCATGACAGCTACTCCATTTTTGTACTGCTTAAGCTCATATCTCAACCCGGTCTGATCGAGATAACCCTCCTTTACGGCTATGTAAAGGGCAAGCTGATGCAGATCAGCTGTAAGATATCCAATTCTGATGTGTTCACTGGTTCTGGGAGTCTGATTCATCTCAACCATCTTCATCGCTTCCTCATAGACATCTTTCCTGAGAAAGTTCGAGAAGAATTCATCTTCATTCTCAAACCCGATTGTGTTAACATCCCTGACAAGTCCCTTATCCCTCAAAAACTTGAAGTACTTCCTGAACGCTTTCTCATCAGGATATGTTGTAAATTTGATGTTCTTCAAGGCATTCTCCACAACGTCCCTTTCAAGCCCGGTAAACTCGGATGCGTATTCTACGACTTTCTCTCTGTTTTCAGGGTTTTTTATGAAGCTGGTAGCCTTGATGTGGGCCCATACAACAGCATTCAAAGCTGACTCGTTTATATCTCCGCTAGCCACAACACAGCAGGGGTGGTTACTCCATATCTCATGTGATGTCAGCAATACCTTCCCATATTTTGCACCTTTTGAAACGAAAGGTTCCCATGCAACATAACCATCTATCTGCTTCAGCTTGAACTGCTCAACCATATCCGGAGGAGAGAGTCTGACAACATAGATCGCATTCTGCGTGCATCCGATGAATAGCAGAGCGATAAACAGTACAGCGATCTTTTTCATGTGTGATGCTCTTGAAAAATGTTGAAAAACCTTTCTATTAATCTTTCCACAAAGACAAAAATTTAGATACATCTGGAAAAATTTATGTTCTTAAAAATACATCTAGAAAGTATGATTGATAAACTTGTAAACGCACTCATTAAGGGAGATGAAGCGTTCAGCAGAGAGCTTGAAAGAGTCATACACGAATCGGGAATGGATCTGAAGCACTTTTCAGAGATCTGCGGTGTTCCATATCCAACGCTGTACAAGATAGTCAGAGGAGAGAGAAAACCCACAGCAACCACACTCCGAAAGATACTCAGAGCTTTCAAGAGGGATGAAGAGTTCATAGCGATAATAGCAACCAGATACATCCTCGAGGAGAGCAGTCTAGCAAAAAAATTTCCGAATGTCAGGACTTACTCTGCCAACAACTTCGAAGAGGCAATAGTCAATGCAGTCAGGGCCGAAAAGGAGGGTGCAAGGGCGATAATAGTCGCTCCTATACTTAGCTCAACAATTGAAAAAATTGTGGATGTTCCCGTGTTCACGATGAGGCCAAAATATAGCTTGATAAAGGCTGTTGAGGATGCGATGAAAAGGATTTAGACATTAATTAGATCTCTATTAGCTATACAGCTAAGATTATATTTATCTCCCGCATATAGGTATGAGCAGTCCGGAGATGCTTACATTGCAACTTCATTGCTATTAAACACAGCGTAAATCTATTTCCGTAATACTCAATTCGGCTTTAGAGTACAATAACTTTCTCCTTTTGTGCTTTTTAACTGACGAGCATTTTCCCCGATACACCCAGTAAATAGAGTACATTCTACTACTCTCTAAAATGGAAAGATTAAGTTATAAAACACCAAATATGGTAGATACAGAAAGAGCTGAACAATTTTGAGGTAGTGGAGAAGTTGATTGTTCATGTGAAAGGAAGCTTCCAACCATACACTAATACTCCTGCTCTGGCATTTTCCTCAGTATTTCTCATATGTGTTTCGAGTTCTATGAATTATTCCACGAAAAGGACATATAACTACTTTTCGGGTAATTGTTCAACGAAAACGGAGTTACTGCAAAACTGAGACATTTTTCTCCAATCTTTTACAAAACCTGGTCAAAGAAACTCTCTCATACACTTTTTCAATCCTAGGAAAGTATTATTGACAACAATGTAAAATTAAGTTGTCAGAAGTGTTATATAGTGTGCCATCCTGTTAGAGGCCTTGAGTAACTGACGGAATTTACTTGAGGAATAACTGAGGGTGGATTAGCCATCCATTGTCAAAACCGTATTGACGACGCCTCTCACCTGGCTGTTTTTCAATTAGAGGTTTGAGGAGGACTGAGAGTAAAAAAGAACCTGAGGTTCGTTGATTCAATTTCTATATCCACTTTTCCAACCTTTATATGCTCCTTTTATCACAAATTTTCTTTAAATAGTCATCCGGTTGGATTTTTCAATAGAAAGGAATTGACAAAGTGAGACGAGTTGCCAAAAAGAGTTGTTGCAAAAATAAGCCGAAGCATGAAATGAAGCAGTTATAGAGCAGCCCAATGAGCGAGCTTCGGAGGCTTCAGTGAAAAAACCCCGTAAGAGGTGATGTTGGTGTTGAAGATTGGAAGATTTTGGTTTGTTAGTGTTTGTCTTAGCGCATCGGTTTGAGCGTCTCAGTTAATGTTCTGGATAACGTATGCGAGGATAAGTACCTGAAGTCAAAAAAAACTGTGGTTTTAAATTTTGGTGATGTAACAACGTGGTGTAACAGCAAATTTTTAAAGTTTTAATCCTCTGCACCAGCCAACTCGAAACGGCGACACCAACAAACAGACCCCACAAGCTTTAAGTAAAATCCAGATCTAATACCAATCATGAGGAGGAGTGTTGTAGCGGGGCTTTTTTACCCCTCAGATTCTGAATCCCTGAAAGCTCAGATTGCGGAATACACATCAAAAAATCCTGATGATTCCGTCATTGCATGTGTTTCACCTCATGCGGGTTATATGTACTCGGGAAGGGTAGCTGGAAGGGTTCATTCCCTTCTGCCCGATGTTGAAACATATGTGATTATCGGCCCGAACCATACAGGGTATGGATCCCCCATCGCTGTATCGGTCGATGAGTGGGAGACCCCTCTCGGTGTTGTTGAGGTTGATGTGGAGTTCGTAAAAGCGATGCCCCACAGAATCATAGACATCGATGAGATAGCCCACAGAGAGGAACACTCCATTGAAGTTCAGGTTCCGTTTCTGCAGTATCTGCATAAGGACTTCAAGATAGTTCCAATATGTGTGGGAATGCAGGACGATGAGACTGCATACGAGATCGCTCAGGAGATAATAGCTGCGAAGGAGAAACTTGGAAGAGAGGTGGTTGTGATAGCCTCAAGCGATATGCACCACTATCTGCCAGATGAGAGGTGCAGACGACTTGATGAAGAGGTTATAAAAGCTATAGAGGAAATGGATGTGAGAAAGTATTTCTCGACAATATGCCGGCTTCAGGCAAGCGTTTGTGGATATGGTGTTATAGCCGTTGCAATGAACTTTGCGAGGCATTACAATGCCAAGGCTAATTTGGTGGCGTATGCCACGAGCGGTGAGGTGGCAAACAGGTCTAATGTCGTTGGCTATGCCGGGATAGTTTTTAATGTCTAATTCACATCGACAGGATACCGGCTTTAATTTTTCCCCTCAGAGATTACATAAAAGCCTCATTTAACTGAGTCAATCCTAACCCATACATTTCCAAACTTTTAAAAATTCCCCCGCAGAGAGGAGGACATGGATAAGTTCCTGGGAATCGACATCGGAGGAGCAAATCTGAAATATTCCGATCCAGAAGGAAATGGAGAGGTTATATACTTCCCTATGTGGAAAAAACATGCTGAACTGAAGAAGAAACTCATTGAGATTAAGGGGTTCACAAGTCCTGATGCTGCCGGAGTTGTGATCACTGCGGAACTGTCTGATGCCTTCAGATCGAAGGCTGAAGGAATTGAGATAATTTCCGGCATTTGCAGAGATGTCTTCGATGAAGTTTACTTTCTGGATGTTAACGGCAACTTGAAAAAGGAAATAGACGATCCTGAGCTGTTCTCTGCAAGCAACTGGGTTGCCTCAACCCTATTTTTAAAGAAAACCTATGATAACTTCCTTTTTGTCGATATTGGCTCAACAACCACCGATTTGATCCCTGCTAAGGAAGAAATCCTCGCAAACAGGACAGACTTTCTCAGGATGAAAGAGTTTGAGCTGATATACTTTGGAGTGTTGAGGACTCCGGTATCGTTTATAATGCCCTTTTACTCAGGCTTCAGAGTTTCTTCCGAGTTCTTCTCTATAACTGCAGACATATTCCTCGTCTGCGGTGACATAAAAGAAAAGGATTACACGGTTGAGACTCCAGACGGGAGAGGAAAGAGCTTGCATGAATGCATGCAGAGGATTTCGAGGGTTTTCTGTGCAGATTTGGATGAGGTAGGCAAGGACTTTATCAGGAATTTTGCAGCTTCATGCAGGGAAAAAATGATCTCTGAGGTGAAGGAGGCTATTGAAAGACATGTGAGCAGATACAGCCTTGACAGGATCATAGCGTGTGGTATTGGAGAATTTCTGATACGAGAGGCTTTTGAAAGGCTGGATTATGATTTGGAATACATATCACTTAAGGAGAAATACGGTGAGAGCTCCGACTTCTTCCCAGCCTTTGCGATGGCAAATCTTGTAAAAGAGATGAGAGAATGATCGTCGTGAAGCTTGGTGGTAGCGTAAAGAACAACTGGAAAACCCTGACAGATACTCTAATTTCAGTGTGGAGAGTTAAGGGAGAAAGCATCCTGATCATAACGGGTGGAGGGGAACTGGCAGATATTGTGAGGAAAATGAATGTTGATGACGAGAACTCTCACTGGATGGCAATAGCCTGCATGGAGATAAACAGTTACCATCTCCTGTCAATGTCTCCTGAGCTGAAAAAGATCGCTGTGAAAAGCGTTGACGAGATGAGCTTCGAGGGGGTTGGCGTTCTGCTGCCATACATGCTGATGATCAGCAAAGATCCTTTACCGCATTCATGGTCCGTAACTTCTGACTCAATAGCAATATGGGTCGCTGGAGAGCTAAATGCTGAAAAGATGATCAAAATCACAGATGTCGATGGGATATACAGGGATGGTATTCTGATCAATGAAATAAGGGCTGAAGAGTTAAACTTTAAAACATGTCTGGATGAGTACTCTCCAAAGCTGATAGGGCATTACGGTATCGATGTCTTTATCTGCAATGGCAACAAACCTGAGAGGGTAAAAGATTATATATTGAGAGATAAGCCTTTTGGAACACTCATAAAAGGGAGGTAATTGTCATGGAAGTTCACAAATGTATATCATGTGGGGAGAACCTGATAGGAATGAACTACGTGAAGTTCCCGTGTCCTAACTGTAATGAGAGTATATATCGCTGTAAGAGGTGTAGAAAGCTCGCAAATCTGTATAAATGCCCATCATGTGGATTTGTTGGGCCATAAATCATAAACCAAGGAGGGAGTCATATGGGCGATGTTGTAATGAAAATCAAGGTAATGCCAGCAGATGTTAATGTGGATCTCGAAAAGATCTACTCGGAGATAGAGAAAATCAAAAGCGAGAAAATAAGCCTGAGAGATAAGAAGATCCAGCCCATCGCGTTCGGCCTTAAAGCTCTGTTGCTTATGGCCGTAATGCCTGATGAGGGATCTATTGGAGATGAGTTCGTAGAAGCTATCAAAAAAATTGAGGGTGTTGAGAGCGTAGAGATCGAATCTGTGGAGCTTCTCTAAATTCTCTACCCTATTATTTATAAATAATGAAGATTAATAACTAATTAGCCAAAGTTCGTCTGGAACGCTATTACCTGGTCTATCAGGGTTATCTCTTCTTTTTCATCATGCACAGAAACGATGCCTTTAGCGTTCAGCCTGACCTCTGTTCTCTCACCATTCTTCAGATGGCTGATCCACCACTCTGTGAGCTTGTTGTTATCTATCTTCGTTATGAACTCGACCTTTGTTTTGCCACCTACTTCTTGCAAGATATTGCTCTCTCCCTCCCCAACCTTTATGCCGTTCATCTCTATTGTATAGCTTATCTTCTCCAGCATAACCTTCAGGTTGCTCTCGATCTCGGCTGTCGCGATTATCTCGGTGTAGTCCTTCGTGACCTCCCCCCATCTCGTATCCAGTGACAGGATCCTCACCTTTATGCCATTGAATCTTATCTCTTCCGGTTTGTCCAGCTTAAATCCTGAAAGGATGTTGGTCTCGACTGTTCTCGTTAGCTTGATCGGGTACTTGAATTCCGTCACCTTCAAATCGAATACGAGATCTCCCTCGAAGAGCATCGTTGATTTCTCTCCGTTTTTGATGTGGCTTACCCACCACTCAGGGATTTTGGAGTTGTCTATCTTCGTTGATAGCTCTATGGTTGATTCGGTGTTTGCAGCTATCTCTGATTTCAATGCTGAGCCATGACCCATCTCTATGGAGTTCATGTAAATCTTGGTCTCAACATCCTTCAGCGGGATGGGTACTGGATTGGGATTGTAAACCTTGATGTTGGTTATGACCTCAGAGTAATCCTCATGGATCCCACCCCAGTGATTTTCAATGCTCCTGATCTCCGGCTTTCCAAGCTTCACCTGACTGCATCCGGCGATTATGAAACCGATTATAATCAAAACTGCCAGCTTTTTCATAATTTATGGTAGCGAATAATACTATTAAAAATTTGGCTTGAGAAGAACTTAATAAATTGACCGAAAGCATAATATGAAATTTCAGGAAAGATTAAGATGTGATTAAATTCGCCCATCTTGCAGATGTTCATGTTGGCAACAGGCAGTACGGCAGTTATGAAAGGCAGATGGATTTTGCTCAGGCTTTTTTAAATGCGATAAAGTTTTGCGTTTCTGAAAAGGTAGATTTCATCATCATTTCCGGAGATCTATTCCACAAAAAATCCGAAATCGATCCGCTGACATTACTTCAGGTTAAGAAGGTGCTTGAGATACCAAAAAAAGCTGAAATACCCGTTATCGCTGTGGAAGGAAACCATGACTCCACATACTTCAGAGAGAACTACACGTGGCTGGACTATCTTGCTGGAAGTGATCTGCTGATAAACCTCAAGCCCAGTTTCGATGACGGGCTTGTTGTTGAGGAATGGGATGGGGAAGGTGCATACATAGATCTAGATGGGGTAAGAATATACGGAATGAAGTACTACGGCTCCCTTACTGAGAGGATACTGGATGAATATGCGAAAAAAATTAAAAGATCAGGATTCACGATATTCGTCTCGCACATAGGTGTTGAGGGGTATGTCAAGAACATGTATGGATGTATAGGCTCATCCAAGCTTCACAGGCTGAGGGGCAGGGTTGACTACATAGCACTGGGTCATGTTCACAAGGCTTTTGTTGAGGATGACTTCATTTTCAATCCTGGAAGCCTTGAGATATGTGACATATCGGAGGTTGATTACGACAGGGGGGTTTTCATCGTTGAGTTCGATGGAGAGGTCAGATACAGCCTGAGAAACGAGTTCTACAAACCAAGAGATTTTCTGATTGCAAAGTATCGATTCAAGGATAGAAGCTTCGATGATTTCTCGAAATTTTTGAGAGAGAGAGCCAGGAATCTGAACAGGCCTGTTGTTGATCTCACGATTGATGTTGAAAGGGAGATGAGGCTCAAGATTAACGAGGAAGAGGTAAGGAAGATTGTTGAGAGAGCCTGCAACCCGCTGCTCACAAGAATCCACTGGAATGTTGGTGGTTACTTTACTCCAATCAACCTAGATGGAGAAGCGAGAGAGAGTATTGAGAAGTCCGTGATAAAACAGCTTCTCGAAAACTATAGCTATGGAGACATATCCAGCGAGGTTCTTGATTTGAAGAGGATATTCAACTCTTCCTTCAATCTGAAGATGGTCGACAGGATGGTTGAGGACATTCTGTTTGAGTCCGGAAAGGATGATGAAAAGGATTATGAAAGTAAAATCGAAGATGACAGTAAAAACGAGGATTCCGAAGAGGATTCTGAAGTCTGGGACTGGAGGAGTGCTGTCAGCAAAGGAAAATAGCAGGGTGTAAATATGATACGGGAGGTTGTGCTTGAGAACATCAAGAGCTACGAGTTTGAGAGGATCGAGTTCAGCGAAGGATTGAATGCGATAATTGGTGAGAACGGTGCTGGAAAGACAACGATTCTTGAAGCGATAGGCTTCGCACTTTTCGACTCAATAGCATACAAGATATCCGATTTTCTGAGGAGGGGAGCGAAAAAGGGGCTCGTTAGAGTTAGATTCACCTCGCTCGATGGCAGGGATTACGAGGTTGTAAGAAAAATAACAGAAAGCGGAACATCGGAATACTACATAAACGATCTCGAAGCGGGCAGGGTTGCTGAAGGGAAAGACGTTCTCGAGTTCATAAAGTTAGCCTTCGGGATAGATGGCGACCAAAAAACCTTCTTTGAGAATGCTATAGGAGTTTTACAGGGAAAGATGACCTCTCAATTCCTTGAATCTCCAAGCGTGAGGAACAGGATATTCTCTCCGATAATCGGGGTTGAAAGCTACAAGAAAGCGTATGAAAGAAGCAGAGAGTACGAGAACTTCCTATCAGATAAAATTCACGATGGTGAGAAGAAGATCATCTCTCTCAAGAAAGATGTTGAGCTGAAGAGTAGCGTTGAGCAGGATCTCAAAAAGCTTAAAGCTAAGAAAGATTCTCTGATCAAAAAGAAAAAGATAATTCTAAAAGAGCTGAATGCTCTGAAGAAAAAACATGATGAGCTTTCTGAGATAAAAGATAAGATTGATGATTTAAAGCAAAAAATCTCCAGAAAACAGGACAAACTGAGCTCTGAGAAAGAGGATCTCTCCAAGCTCAAGCAGGAATTAAGTAAAATCCTTGAGATAGAAAAGAAAACTAAAGAGTTGGAGGCGTCATATAGGGAATACCTCGACCTTGAGAATAGGTTAGAGGAACTTGACGCTGAAGAGAGAGATCTGTCGAAAAAGTTGGATGAGCTTTCTGAGGTTTCAGTGGAAATCGAGAAGCTGAAAACTCAGATAAGTTCGACAAAAAAAGCTCTAAAAGAGATAGAAGAAAAAGAGAAGGAAATTGATGGGATCAAAGAAGATGCGAGAAGAGAGGAGGTGTTGCTGAAAGAGATTTCAGCAATAGAGTTGCTATCTGTGGAGAGAGATCAGCTGAAAAAGAGGCTCAGGGATATCACCAAGGACATCGAACAGAAATCCATCAAGCTGGAAGAGCTTAAGAGAAGAGAAGAGAAGTTCAGAGAGGCTATGGAGAAACTGGAAAAGCTCTCAAACATTGAGGAAAAGTATGAAAAACTTCTAAAGCTCTCGGTCAGGCTTTCTGAAGACAGGAAATCCATTATCGAGAACATAAAAGCTGTCAAAACAAATCTATGCCCCATTCTGGATGAAAAGTGTGATAGAATACATCAGAAGATAGATGATCTGGAGAGAAAGTTAAGGGTTGTTGAGGAGAGGCTTGAGGAAGTTGACAAAAAAATGAACGCAGCAAAAAAAGCCGTAGAGGTGAAGAACAGACTTGAGAGTGCAATATCAAAATTGAAGGCTGAACTGAAGCAGAAAGAGGAGATCGAAAATGAGATAAAAGAAAAAATAAAGACCAGAAATGAGATTGAGAGTAGAACAAAGGAGATCGACTCCAAACTTGAGCAAAAGGAGAATATAATTCAGGAGTTCGAGAGAGTTAAGGGGAGCCTTGAGAGATTGAAGATACTTGAATCCGAGATTGGCAAAAAATCTGATCTGATCGAGGAGCTAAAAAATCTGGAGAACAGGCTTGAGCATCTAAACAGTATTGCAAAGGATCTAGAGCCATCTAAATCGAAGTACACAAGTGTAAAAGAGGAGATCGAGAAGATCGCGAAAAGACTGAAGATTTTGAGGCCAGCATACGATAGCTACCTCTCATTAGCCCCTCAAATCAAGAAAAAGGATGAGCTAAAAAACAGGATTTCCGAACTTGAAGGAGGAATTAACAGGCTAAAACAGGAAATCGTGTCCATGGAAGTTCAGCTAAAATCTCTCGAAGAGAAATTCAACAGTGAGGAGTTCGAGAGCCTATCTCAGAAGATGCTTGAAATCATGAGCGAGAAGGGGAAGGTTGAGGGGGAGATTAAAGGTGTGAGCGAGAGCATAGAGAAGCTGGAGTCCAGCTTGGCCGAGCTTAAGGAGAGAGAAAAGGAGTATTTGAGACTTAAAGATGAGATGGACAGGTTGAAAAGAAAGCTCGAGTTTATCAGGGCATTGAGAGAGATCTTCAATCTTGCAGTGCCTGAAATAACGAAAGCTTATGTCTCTGCAGTATCTGAGATAGCGAACAGGTTCTTCTGTGAGCTTATGGATGACTACAATTGGGAAATTGAGTGGACAGAGGATTTCGGAATCAAAGCAAGGTACAGAGGAAGGGAGATAAGCTTTGCACAGATGAGCGGTGGAGAGCAGATGTGTGCTGCGATAGCGATAAGGCTTGCCCTGATGACGGTTCTCTCGAACATGAAGGTTGCCTTTTTCGATGAACCAACCCAGAATATGGACGAGGTCAGAAGAAAGAACCTTGCCATACAGCTTTCAAAAATAAAGGGATTCAGGCAGATATTCGTGATAACCCATGACGATACCTTTGAGGAAATGGTCGAGAACGCGATAAAAATCGTTAAGGAGAATGGTATCTCCAGAGTTGTGTGATGATCATATGCCGTTTGACAGGGTTCTGAACTCAAGGGTTATTGAAACGGTTTACGAAGTGAAGAGGTTTCTGGACAGCGAGTCCTATGAAGATGTAAAGCCTGAAATCGAGAGACTCAGAGTGGAGGTTGACTCAGAGAACTGGAAGTTCGAGGTTCTCAGGGATGTGAGGGTTGTTGGGGTTGACGGCAGCCAGCTCAGATACCTCAAGGAGTTCGGAGTGCCGTTCGGTGCCGTACAGGTTGCCAAACTGATTCTTATTCACGGGAAAGGGGAATACCGAGTAGACTACAGAACGAAGTGGGTGGAGAGTGATAAGAGCCTGGATCTCGAGAGGTTTGAGCTTGAGCTAAAAACGATGCTTGAGGAGCTTGAGAGCGATATTCTGTTCTTCGATGGCAGCTTTTCAGTTTCCTTTGCAAACCAGTACAGAAAGGATATAAGGGACAGATACTTCCAGCTCATAAGCGAGTTCCTGGAGAAGAGCAAAAACAGGGCTTTTGTTGTCGGTTTCATTGACAGAAGCTACTCGAAAGACTTATTCAGACCATACGATAGCTTTATCCTCAAAAACTATCTGAGGAACTTTGAGTACACAGAGCCAATGCCCTGTACGGAATTGAATGATGTTTTCTTCTCGTACCTCAAGATTGGAAACTCTGTAGTGAGGGTCGAGTTCCCGAAGTGGATGGCTGGAATGCATGATGTGTTCATGAGATATGTTGTCGCTGAATGTCTGCTCGGCAGCACCAGACAGTATCCGTATGTGCTCGAGAGGGCTCACATGTACGCTGTAATCAGTGAGAGGGAGAGGGAGATAATCGGCAAGATGATTGGAAGGGAGATATCATATAAGTGGATGGCAAAGTATCTCAGAAGGTGAGTTTATGAAGGTTATCAGGATCCTGAGTCAGGACGAGTTTGAGATCGATGGAGATCTGAAAGAGGGAGATGTTGTCAGGGTTGGAGATTGCTATGCGATTGTCATAAAGATCTATCACGAAGAGTCTGAGCTTTTGAGGTATCTTCACAATGAAGGCGAGATCAGGAGTTATCTTCCCGACATCAATCTTGGTAGAAGGATAGCGAGGTGTCTTTCCATAAAGAAGGATTTTGTGCCAGAGATAGGTGCTGATGCTGAGATAGTTGATGATTCCGAGCTTAAAAAAGCTCATCTGGTGGATGGGGAGTTCTCCATGCCATATCTTGTTCAGATGATGAGGAAATGCAGAGACAGAATGTGGATAGTCAGGGACTATCTGGAGAGGCTGATGAGAGCGATTCCCGAGGAGAGGGATGTTATCGAGATCATAAAGTCGGAAGTGGAGTACAGCATGCTCAGGGATGTGGAGGTTTGAGGGTGGGAATTAAGAGGTGACCTGATATGAAGGCGATAGGTCTCGTCAAGTCCGGAGAGGGTTTGGAGTTCAAATTCGTAACTCCGGATGACAAGCTAAGAAACGGTGAGTTCGTTTACTACATCTACAACGATAGGAAGGTTATCTGCAGGGTTGTGAAGAAGTCTCCTCTCAGGCTGTATCCCGACATATACCTCTCAAAGCCGAGCATCGATCCTGAAAGGATAATAAAGATTATGGGAATAAATAAAACTGAGTTTGAGCTTTTCGAGGTTACCGCGAGCATTATCGGCTACTACGACAGAAATCTGGGATTCGTTAATCCTCGAGTTATCCCGAAACCCGGTCAGAAGGTTTATCTTGCTGAGGAAGAGGTCATCTCTGAAACACTTTTCAAAAAAAAGCTGGGTGAGGTTGGATCGATACACATCGGCTACCTGCTGAATAGAGATGATGACGTTCCCGCCGTGCTTGAGACATCATCAATAGTAAGCGAGCACATGTGCATTCTCGCCTCAACCGGGAGTGGAAAGAGCTATCTTGCTGGAGTGCTGGTTGAAGAGCTTTTAAAGCCCCACAATTCCGCTTCAGTGTTAATACTTGATCCACATGGAGAGTACCACACGCTTAAGGAGATTGAGGGGCTTGATGAATTCAGAGATGAAGGATACTCGGCAAGGGTAAAGATACTCGAGAAGGATGAGATCAAGATCAGGCTTTCCGAGCTGGAATACGATGAACTGCTGAACATCCTGCCGAACCTCACCGACAAGATGGAGGCTATTCTCAACTCCGTTTACAGGGAGCTTGAAGGGACGAAGTTCACATCCAACGATCTAATCGATGCGATACAGCGGAGAGCAGAAGATGAGAGGGATGTTACTGCAAGGGCACTATCCTGGAGAATAAGAAGATACATCGAGAATGTTGAGATAATAGATGACTACATTCACATATCCCTCAAAGACATCCTGAGGCCAGGAATGGCGACGGTAATTCAGATGTCAGATATGGGAGACCTTGATCAGCAGCTTTTGACCTCAGTAATCCTGAAGAGGATTCTGAATGCCAGAATAAATGCCGAAAAAGGTCTGAGCGGGGAGAAAATAGAGTATCCAGTTTTTGTTATCGTTGAGGAGGCACACAGGTTCGCCTCCAGAGACTCCAAGAGCTTTGAGGTTCTAAAAACAATACTGTCAGAGGGTAGAAAGTTCGGTGTGGGAGTTTGCCTGATCAGCCAGAGACCCTCGAAAATTGATTCTGACATACTGAGCCAGTGCATGACCCAGATCATTATGAGGATCGTCAATCCAGCAGATCAGGACAACATCAGGGACTCTGTTGAGAGCATAGGAAAGGATCTGATAAGTGAGCTTCCAGGACTGACAAAGGGTCAGGCACTTGTTGCAGGAGTTGCTCTCAACACACCCGTGCTGATCAGGGCGAGAAAGAGGCTAACATCTCATGGAGGTGCGAGCAAGAACGCTCCGGAGATCTGGAGGAGATACAGCCAAGGCCATGGTTACAGCGAAAAGACTGAAGAGATAAGAATTCCGGCAAAACAGAGGAGACTCTTCTGGGAGGAATGACCTTATTCATACCTCAAAGCTTCTATCGGCTCGAGATTCGATGCCTTCCATGCCGGGTAGAATCCACTGATAACCGCTGTGATCATACCAAAGAAGATTCCCTTGGCAATTGCAAAGAATGTTGATGGAACGAACAGATACTCCACTGTGTGAAGCATTCCGGCCTCTATCAGGAATCCCGCAAAGATGCTCAGGATCCCGCCAATAACACTTCCGATTGCTCCAAGAATTAACGCCTCATAAAGGAAAACTCTCATAATCGTCTGTCTGCTAGCTCCAACAGCCCTCATAACCCCGATCTCTCTGGTTCTCTCGATGGTTGATATGAGCATTATGTTCAGGATGCTGACTCCCGCTACAAGCAGGGAGATTCCCGCTATTGCCAGCAAAAAGAGGTTGATCTGGTTGAAGGCTTCGGTTATCCTCTCAATTATGGTTTTCATCTCGAAAACTCTGACCTTGGTTTCCCTGGAGTTTATAAGCTTATCTACCGCATCCTTCAGCTCTTCTATGTTCTCTATCTTTTCAACCCTAACGATTACCATCGAATAATCTTTCTCGTTGAATAAGTTCTCAAAATCCTTCTCTGATATGAATATCGCGTTGTTTGGATTTATATCAAATCTGGCTCCCTCCTCCTCCAGTATCCCGGAGACTCTGAAGACTTCTCCCTCGATCGACAGTTTGACTCCAACCCTCAGATTGAGTTTCTCTGCAAGGTAGTTACCAACAACACAGCTACCTGAGAGCTTTATCGATCCCTTTTCAGCCTTGAACATCTCCTCTATGTCTTTCCTGCCCATCCCGTAAATGGTGGTGTAGGTCTTCTTGTTCTTGTACTGCACAACCCCAGACTTCATTTTTATCGGAGTCACGCTTTCCAGGAATGTCAGCTTCTCAATTTTCTTGACCGAATCTCTGTCTATCTTCGTGTAGCCGTGAGTGTAGGATGGGGTGATTATAACCTCGTTCGCAACATCCTGAAAGTTTTTGAGAACCGAGAGCTTCAGCCCCTCTCCAAAAATGCCTATCGATGCTATCGCCATAACACCGATCACAATCCCTATGATGGCCAGAACGCTTCTGACCCTCGTTCTCATCAGGTTTCTCTTGGCGAGTTCGAAGTACATGCGATCACCTATCCTACGATGCTTCCATCCAGTATTCTGACGGTTTTGTTCGCATACTCTGCAATGGACGGATCGTGGGTTACGATTATCAGCGTAACTCCCCTCTCATTTAGCTCTGACAGGATCTGCATTATTTTCTCCCCGCTTTTTGTGTCGAGGTTTCCTGTCGGTTCATCGCAGAGCAGTATCTCAGGGTTGTTCGCCAGTGCCCTCGCAATAGCAACCCTCTGCTGCTGCCCACCGCTCATCTCATTTGGCTTCCGCTTTGCTTCCTTTTCCAGTCCAACGAGGTTGAGAAGTTCAAAAGCCTTTTTTTCCCTCTCTCGCTTACTTATGCCCTTGAAAATCATGGGTAGCTCGACATTCTCTATCGCTGTAAGGGTTGGTATCAGGTTGTACTGCTGAAAAACGAATCCCACCGTATCCCGCCTCAGCCTTGTGAGGGTATCGTCATCAAGACCCGAGGTTTCAACACCGTTTATGATAACCTTGCCTTTTGTTGGCTTGTCAAGACAGCCTATCATGTTGAGCAGGGTTGACTTTCCGCTTCCAGACGGCCCCATTATAGCTATGAACTCTCCCCTCTTTACCTCCATCGATACTCCATTCAGGGCGTAAACTTCCTCTCCACCAATTTTGTAGATTTTATAGACATCTATTAGCTCTATAACCTTCATATTCTATCGATTTCTCTTCTTCCATGCATTTATCACCGCTATCGCTATAAATGCGATAACCACTACAGCAGCAATAACAGCATACGGAAAACCCTCTTTGCTTTCCACTTTCACAGCATTGATTTTAGCCTCGAAAGGTCGCTCAAGCTCGAACTTCTGCCCTATGCCATTTGACCAGAGTACCCTAACAACACCCTTCTCTGCATTAATCCTAAATTCGAATGTGTAAAAGTCCCCGGATTCAAGCTTTCCAACAAAGAAATCCTTTGTATCGTTTCCAGCCACAACCTCGATCACAACATCGCTGACATCACTTCTGCCCCCATTGGTTATGTCCCCAGTCACCTTCAAGCCACCATCGAGTTCCCTCTCGACTTCCAGATTGCTTATCCCAACAGCCTTCTCGTCTAAGGCCCTGACAGTAATGCGCTTTGAGATCGAATAGCTATTCCCGAGATCGTCATCGAATGTTATCGAGAAGGTTATCTCATTCTCTCCAGCTTTTGAAGGTGAGAACCTGTATGTCAGAATCGCAGTTTGCTTTGGCTCCAGAATTGCCAGCTCCTTAACCTCCCTGTACGAGTCCGAGGTGGCTGTGGCAACTATCCGGTAGATTGTATCCTCTCTCAAATTGGTTAGCTTCAGAGTGATGGGTGTCACATCCCCTATCGCCAGAACGGAATAGTTCGCTTCCGGATAGACAAAAACTCCCTTGCTTTCCTTGTAATCAACATTAACCGTCTGGACTATTTCGTGATAGTTCCTGCCATTGTAGAATGATATCCTGAACTTGAGCGGTTTTGCTTCCTTAGCCAGGAACTTGAAGGAACCATCGATTGTGCTGCTTTCAGAGTAAAGGGCTGAGGGTTCAGCCTCAAATAGCGGCTGAATCTTTATCTTCCTGATGTCTATATAACTCTCAACTGTGATTCCAATTTCGTTTACCTCATTCAGCATGATTTTTGTCTTCTTGAGGATTATGGAGGGATATTTGTCCAAGACAACAACATTGAAGATCTGCTTTTTTGTCGTATTTCCAACAATCGTCATCTCAACCTTGTATGTTCCCGCCTTCTTGGCTTTAATCGTTATTGGAAGCTCATAGCTGCTCCCTCTGCTTATCTCTCCAATACCCAAAACGAGTTTTGGATTTATTTCGAGATCTGAATCAAAAGATATCAGGCTGATCTTTTCATCGGTGGTTGCGTAAAGCGTTATCTTGCAATCAGCTACATCTCCGGGAAGCAGGATCTCAGGATTGATCTCCACCTTCGTAACCTCAATAGCTCCAGTTTTTGAAATCAGCATCAGCGATAATATTAAAATGCCGAGAGCAATGGATCTAATAAATCTCATAACCTGAAATGATTAGCTAAATATAAAAATTTTTTGAGTTAAATTTTTTATGTAGTTTTCAAATTATTTTCCTGTATTAGATTTCTTTTAAGACTCTACAGCCTTCTGTCTTTGGGAACGAAGTTGATTATTTTTCCATTCCTGAGCTTTCCACAGCCGATAAAATAGGAGCCATACTTCAGAATGACATAACCCTCTGAGACATCAGTCTGGTTAATCTCGATAGCTTCTCCCCTCATCCATCTTAGTGCCTTCTCCTCATCAACCTCAACAACATTTTTCTTCGCCACTTTTCCAACAATGAAAGACCCTTCCATGGATAGTCTTAGGCCATCTTTCTCAATTGTTGCAAAGTACAGTCCCTTTGACACCGCTCTAACTCCAAGGTTCCCGCATGAATACGCATAGATCCTCCTCTTGCCCCTCTCGTAGAAGCTCAGGTTTAATGTCACACCCCATCTCTCTTTCAGTGCTTCGTTAATTTTTCTACCAATCTCGCTTTCCATGTCAACCCTCCTTGACAATTTTCGCAACAAAAAATCCTTCCGTATCATTATCCTGCGGGTGTATCCTCAGACAGTGCTTTACGCTATCATCGAACTCAACACCATCAAACTCCCTGAAGCATCTGGTTCTCTTCACCGGCAGATCTATTTTTTCCACCCTCGCAGAAGTTGTTTTCAGCAGGCTGTCAATCACAGCCTCGTTCTCCTCAGGATCAAGTGTGCAAGTGGAGTAAACAAGAACTCCACCTTCCTTCAAAGCTTTATACGCAGACCTGATCAGCTGTTTCTGAAGTCTTGATAAAGCGATAACATCCCTCTGTTTCCAGATCTTGAGATACTTAAAGTTCTTTCTGATCATCCCGACATTACTGCACGGTGCATCAAGCAAAACTCGATCAAATGTGTTCTCAAACCTACCAAAAGCCCTGCCATCCATCATCGTAACGATCGCATTAGTCACACCGCACTTCTGGATGTTGGAGATCAGGATGTTGACCCTTGAGAACTTGACATCGTTGGCTATAATACAACCGGTATTTTCCATGTAGCTCGCTATCTGCGTTGTCTTCCCTCCCGGAGAGGCTGCCATATCCAGAACCATCATTCCCTGCCTGACATCGAGAACCACTGGAGGGATCATGGAACTTGCTTCCTGTGAGAATATTAGGCCGAGCTGATGTTCCATTGTCTTCGTTATTTCCATCTCACCTTCAATCTCACCTTCAACGAAAAAGCCTTCTCTGCACCAAGGAACCCGTTCAAGCCTGAAGTTCCTTTTCAGGTTATTTACTACCACATCAACATCAGCCTTTAAGGTGTTGACCCTGATGCTCTTTCTCAGGGGCTTTAGCATGTAATCGATAAACTCATCGGATGAATCTATGAGGGAGTATCTTTCAAAAAACTCCGGATTCAATTTGAATACATTATCCTGAACCATGGTAGAGTTTAAGCTGACATGATTTTAATAGTCTGTGGCCCATTAGCTAATAGATTAGCTAAAAAACTCCTAGTGGCCTTCCGCCAAGAGTTGCTCAACTACCCCAAACCTAATCAAAAGCATCCTCCAGCTCTTCTCCGCTGAAAACCGGTCCTTCTACACAAACTCTCGATCCATCCTTCAGCACACATGTTCCACAAACCCCAATGCCGCACTTCATGTAACTTTCCAAGGAAAATTCTGCCTTGCTCAGCAGATTCCTTTCCTTCAGAATCCTATATGCCGCAATCAACATACCTTCCGGCCCGCAGATGTATATCTTGTCGAACCCTTCAAGATCCTTGCCTCTCATTAGATCGATTACAGTTCCCTCATATCCTTCCGATCCATCTTCGGTTGAGAGTTCAACACTTTCGAATCGATCCTTCCATATCAGATCTGCAGAGGTTTTGCCTCCAAATATCACATGGACTTCCGCACCAAGGTTTTTAAGGTAATCATGGAGGTAGTAAAGCGGTGCCGAGCCTATACCCCCTGCCACAAGCAGAGCCTTTCCATTAGTTGGTGTAAATGGCTTCCCAAAAGGCCCTCTTATGCCTACTAGCTCTCCAGTTCTTATCCTCACAAGAGCTTCAGTAGTCGTTCCAACAGCCTTAACAGTCACAGAGTACGGAGAGGAGAGGCTCAGCGGGATCTCTTCATAGTCAAAAAGGTTCAGCATTACGAACTGCCCTGGATACGACCTGAGCTTTGAATTGAAGAATATCGTTGATACCGTTTCTGAATGCTTTATTATCTTGTCAACCTTCAAGCTGAACATTCAACCACCTTCATTTTTTATGAGCCAGCCCGATAATTTCCTCAAGCCGAATCTTTTCCTTCCTCGCATATGCCTTGAGGCTCTCCTTCAGGCTGTAGAATATCCTGTAGCTGTAGAAGAATGCCGAGCCTATCTGAACAGCACTCGCTCCAGCGAGCATGAACTCCACAACATCCTTCCAGCTTGTAGCCCCACCGGATGCGATTATCGGGATGTCAAGCTCCTCATAAAGATCCCACACAACCTTCATTGCAACTGGTTTAACAGCCTCCCCACTGTATCCACCACTGACATTGGACAGGATGGGTTTTTTAGATCCGATATCTATCGCCATTCCCTTAAGGGTGTTTATAGCAACAACACCATCCACTCCAGCCTCCTCAGCAGACTTGGCAACCTCGATATAGCTGGAGAAAGCAGATATCTTGGCAAAAATCGGCCTCGATGTCTCTTTTTTCAGTCTCCTTACGATATCCCCAACCAGTTCTGGATCGTTTCCAACCGTTAAGCCGAGACCTTTAACATGAGGACAGCTCAGATTCAGCTCAAACGCATCCGCCATGTCGAAATATCTGGCAATTTCCACAAATTCGTCGGGATTTGATGCGAAGAGGCTGACTATAAGCTTAGCATCACCTCGATAATTTTCCAGCTCTAAAGCGAACTTTTCAGCTCCGGGAGAGGATAAACCCACGGCATTGAGTAAGCCATGGGGAGTGTTGACCACAACAGGATTTCTGTAACCCTCTCTTTCCTCAATCCCTACACTTTTCGCCACCAAAGCCCCAGCATGCTCGGATAGCCGGTTAAGGGAAGAAGAATAACTGCCAAGAATTCCACTCGCCAGAATGAGTGGATTTTGTAGAGTTAGCGATGAGATCTGAACTTCAAGCATGCTAAAATGTGGCTTGGGGTTTATATAACCTTTACTTAGAGGTGTATGATATTCCATAGGTAATGATTGTTACATGCCGTTAACACAGATCGTATCGAATTTGATAAAATTAATTATTCTAACAAAATTAAAAAAATTTAAATGTTTCAAGTTATTATTGTCATGACTATTTGAACTAAAAACTTGGGATACAGAATTTCCCGAACTTGGTTTCCTCTCAGCCCTAGAAGTGTTCATGTTGATGTTACATCGAGGTGTCCGCTTGAGTGCAGCTACTGCTACACTACTCGGAGAAACGAGATGAGCAAAAAGGAGTTTCTGAGGCTGATCTCAATAATCTCAAGCATGGAGGTGGAGAAACCGCTGTACAGGAAAGATTTCTTTGAGATTGCGAAGTTTGCTGAAGACTGCGGTCTTGTCGTAAACCTAACAACAAACGGCTTTCTGGTGAATGAGATATCTAAAAACTACAGCAAACTCAGCATGTTCAGCCAGATCAACATATCGCTCGACTCTATAAGCAGAGAGGGATACACGAAGATCAGAGAGTATGATGGGTTTGAGAATGCCATGAAACTACAAAATGTTCTTATATTTCCACCAATCTCTCTCGATTATGAGCGAAGAGGGAGAACTAAAAATTAGAATGCCTGATGGAAGGATCGTTTCTGCAAAAAAGATGAATTTCAAACCAGTAAGAGAAGAATGGAATGAATATGAGCTAGAAGATGGCTCAAAGCTATATGTTAAGCTTGTATTGGTAGATGTTGTCAGGCTTGACGATTTCAGTCCAATAGGTGAACCCATATACCAAATAGTATCACAGAACTTGGTCAAGGTTAAAGCATCCAAAGAGGCTCTGGAGGATGTTTTGAGGAGGACTGAGAGTAGAAGGGGTGGTCCTGAGGTTCGTTGAAAAAGATAAGGGAGATGTGAACTACCCCCCTGCTCACGCAAGGAGCTTCCTGCTTCTATCACCGAACTACCATCATCGGTAGCTCTTTCAGCCGACCTAGGCAGAGGTTCGGTGTCCACAGGCGTAACTTCGGGCTGTCCCAGCCCTAGGCTACCTTGCGGTAGCAAGGAAATATACGGTAGAGAAGATATAAATAATTTGCGGGCTATCATCCCCTCCCTTGCGGAAAGGGGACTTCCCGCCCGCATTAGTTAAAAACATCAAAATGGTTTTGAAGTATCTAGAGTTTAGGGTCCTTCTCAAGCTAACTCTAAGCCAACCTATGCAACACCCTTGATATCGTCGTGGTAGAAGATTGCGAAGAAGAAGTTGTCGTAGATGATTCTATCCGTAATTACGATATCGTGTTTTTCCAGTTCTTGTCTTCTCTCTTCTCCTGCTCTTTGAACACTTCAAGCTGGAATCCCTCGCAACCTCCGAAATGCTTTCAAGCCACTCTCTGAGTCTTTCTTGATTCAAACTCTGTTCATTCAGTATGGGTCTTCCAGTTCCCAAATCCAGCATGGACTAATTGGAAAGAGAAGAGCTTATAGCTTTACACGCCACTCTAAAAGTTATGGTAGGGATTAGAACTCGAAAAAAGGATGCCCGGAGCCGGATTTGAACCGGCGACTATGCGGTCTTCAGCCGCACGCTCTCCCAGGCTGAGCTACCCGGGCATGTTCGTACATATTCCAATTGTGCTTTTAAGGTTTTCTGTTGAGTTTAACATTGTTAATTTTGGCATTTAAAAATATCTATTAGTTGTTCAAGACCTCAAAGTCATAACCTATTCAACAAAATTGAAAAATACATATGGAACTGGAGACACCAGTTACAGTCATTCCCACTTCTATGTCGCTAGCGCCTTCAAACCTGAAATGAGGAAGGCTACTGCGCCAACGCAAGAAAGATCAATCCACCAACTGATTAAATTATTATTTAATGAAAGAAATAATTTATCCCCGGCAAGGACGACAAGACCGCCATAAAACCTAGAATTTCTGTTTTACTTGTTGCAGCACCCCCCACAAAAGAATTTAAATGGGCTCGCCCGGATTCGAACCGGGGACCTCCTGCGTGTGAGGCAGGCGTCATAACCACTAGACTACGAGCCCCCAGATTACCTACTAACCAAAAATATTTGAATATTTTGGTAACTTTAACTTCCAGCACTCTACATTAAACCAAACCAAAATCTTCCATCACAACCTTGGCCACCTCAATTCCAGACCTTATGCTCCCGTTCATGCTCCTCTCCGGATAGTTGTGCCTTGATGTCATCCCTGCCACATAAAATCCCTTAACCCTTGTTCTGTAATCCGTTATCTTCCGCAAATAACCCTTCTCATATATAGGCCCGCTGAATCTGGCTTTAAACACCCTGATCCAGTTTATTGACTCGCTACCAATGCCAAACCTCTCAAGCTCTTTCATGTACAGCTTCTCAAGTTTATCGTTAGATGTGTTGAACAATTGCCCCTCAGGAGTTGAGTAGCTTGCGAGATATATTACATGCTCGCCATAGTCCTCAAAATCCATAAAGTTCGTGTGCTCTATTATCGCTCCAAAAATACTCGGATTCTTCAGGTTTATCCAGTAAATATCCTCTGTTATCCCCTCTTCAGCCCCGATCAGCGCACATACGGAACTCTGGTACTTAGTCTCAGGAAGTCCAGCAGCCCTTCTAAGCTCTCTATCGAGTGCTGGAAGCGGGGCAGTGTATACCACCGCATCGAACCTCTCACCCATTACAGCGAATTTCTCTCCGGCCTTCGCTATTGCAGCCTTGGAGAAAGCTATGTCTACACCCTCAGCTAACCTCTCAACAAGCTGCTGAAATCCTCCCTTAAGATATCCCAGCTCCTCACCGCTATACCTCCTGTTGCTCCTTATTGATACCCTTGCCAGAAGCCATGCATAACTCACTCTCTCATAATTCTCCCCGAACTTGCTCTTCAGAAGGGGGAGGAAGAAATCATTGAGTAGCTCGTCTCCAAGCTCGTCCCTTATTCCTTCCACCACCCCAACATCATCAAAATCTATGAAATTTCTCTTCTTGGCTCTGAGTGTAAACCTCGCAAGCCTTACTTTATCCATTAGCCTCATATATGGGTATCTGAGTATCTCAAAAGGTGTGTTCAGCGGATATATTCTGCCATCAACAGCAACACCCGTCCTCGCAATCCTCCAGACAAGTTTTCCTGAGAGCCTGAGATCACGAATAAGCTCAATCAGATGTTCATCATTTCTAAAGCAGTGATGGTAGAACTTCTCTATCCAGTATCCCCTCTCTGAGTTGTAGTATGAGGACAAAAGCCCTCCGGCGCTCTCGCTCTCGAAAACCTTCACATCCGCATACTCGCCAAGCAGCCTTGCACATGTGAGTCCAGTAAGTCCGGCACCGATTACAGCAACCCTCATGTTGTGTATTCCGCATTTAGTTTCACATAGTCGTATGTCAGGTCACAGCCTATCGCATACCCATAGCCATCTCCCAGCTTCAGCCTGACAGCAATCCTGAAGTCGTCATTCTTTCTCATGAACTCCTCCGCTTCACTTTCTCTGCCTGTCTGCTTACCTTCATCGAGCAGTGCTATGGATTCATCATCATTCTCGAAAATCAGGGTTATATCCTCTGATATGTCCACCCCGGCATAGCCAAGGGCAGCTATTATCCTTCCCCAGTTTGGATCGCATCCAAATACTGCCGTCTTTACCAGCAAAGAGCTTGCAACAGATTTTGCGAGGTTGAAGGCATCTTCATCACTCTTCGCCCCATGAACATGCACTTCAAAGACCTTTGTAGCTCCCTCTCCATCCCTGACTATCATCTTTGCGAGGTTGAAGCAGACCTCCTTCAAAGCAAGCTTGAAGGTCTCTTCATCCACCTCCACCTCATCAGTTGAGATCAGGAGAACTGTATCATTCGTGGATGTATCTCCATCAACGGTCATCACATTGAACGATCTATCTACGGCATATCCCAAGCAGTCATACAGGTTCTCAACCTTTGCGTTCGTGAATATGAATGCAAGCATCGTTGCCATATTGGGAGCTATCATCCCCGCTCCCTTGGCAACTCCAGCAACAATACAATCACCGAACTTAACTGCAAACTCCTTTGGGTAGCGATCAGTCGTCATTATCGATTTTGCAAACTCTTCCGCAGACTTTCTGGATGCTGATAGCCTGCTATACACCTCATCAACCTTTTTTTCTATCCATTCCATATCGAGCTGCCTGCCTATAACTCCAGTGGAACAGACCGCAACCTTCTCTGCATCACAGCCAATCTTCTCCGCAAGCAATTCTGCCATCCTCTTCGCGTTTTTAATTCCCTCCTCTCCAGTATAGGCATTGGCATTCCCGCTGTTTACGATTATACCCTCAACCCATCCATTCTTTATGTGTTCAGATGTGACCATAACCGGTGCAGCTTTTATCCTGTTCTCGGTAAAAACCCCAGCAACCCTACCTCTGCACTTAACAATCCCAAGGCCGTTCTTTCCCTCCTTCACACCATAACACTCAAGTCCGGTTATGGCATTGATTGAGTCGTTCAACCTCAAAATCTCCACCATCCCTGAAACCTCTGCCCATCGCTATAAATTTTTATTGTGGATTTTATTTGAGTTCATCATCTAGGGGCAAAGATTTAAGAGATCAACCCAAGTCTCCAAAGATGATGTCGGAGATATTCATCCCGTACATTTCATTCCAACTGAGGACTGGAAAAAGACTCTGGGTGGATGCTTACTTCTCTGCAAAGCTTGACGAGAGGTTCAGGATTGCGGGACTTATAAGGGAGAGTGTTGAGAGAAGCTATGTAAATAGTGCTCTCAAACTCGATGCAATCCTTAGCAAGGATGAACTTGCCAGAACATTTTCCGAAATCCTGACTGAGGTTGAGAGGAAGCTCAAGCTTGTCAAAATAGAAAGAGGGAAAAGATTCGGAAGATGGTCTTTTTTCCGAACCCTCTTTCTGCCTTTTGGCCACTCAAAAAACCTCAGTCAGGATGAGAGGTTATCCAAAATGCAAATAGAACTGATGCAGTCAGCGGAGATTCTAAGGGCTGTGTCAGATTGCACCGTACTAGGAGACACAGGATATATCTCAATCAAAATTAAGGATGGCCTGCCAGAGGATAAGATCTACAGAAGGCTGTATGAGCTGGATGAGGGTTTCAGAAAGGAATTTGATGAAGTTAGTAAGAAATTTCAGTAAAGCCAACAGGCAACAAACCTATCGCTATCCACCTTTTTAAGCTCTGGTTCCTTTTCCCTGCAAATATCCTTCGCATACTGACATCTCGGATTGAACCTGCAGCCTTCTGGTGGGTTTATTGGACTGGGTGGTTCTCCAATAACCTTTATTCTCTCCTTCTTTTTCTCAATATCCGGATCGGGAATTGGAATTGCTGAGAACAGAGCCTTTGTGTATGGATGCAAAGGCTCTTCAAATATGCTCTCAGAGTTACCAACCTCAGCAAGCTTACCGAGATACATCACCCCAATCCTGTGACTCATGTACTTCACAATGGCAAGATCGTGGCTTATGAATAAGTATGTCAGCTTGTACTCATCCTGAATGTCTTTCAGCGTATTCAGTATGTTCGCCTGAACAGAGACGTCCAAAGCCGAAGTCGGTTCATCCAGCACAACAAACTCTGGCTTTAAAGATAGAATCCTTGCCATCGCAATCCTTTGCCTCTGACCACCACTGAACTCGTGAGGGTAACGATAGAGATGGCTCTCGTTCAGTCCAACCCTCTCAAGCAGATCGATGACGAAAGCCTCGGGATCATCCACCTCAATGCCGTGATGCCTGACCGGCTCCATCACGATCTGAAAAACCGTCTGCCTTGGATTAAGGGACGAATACGGATCCTGAAACATTATCTGAGCTTTTCTCCTGAACCGGTTGATGTCCTTCTTGCTGAATTTCATTATGTCCTTTCCTTCAAAAAGGATCTGACCGTCTGTTGGTTCAATAAGCCTGAGAATCGTTCTTCCAACTGTTGTCTTTCCACATCCGCTTTCTCCAACCAAACCGAAAGTCTCTCCCCTGAGTATCTCAAAAGATACTCCATCGACAGCCTTAACATAGCCTTTCGTGAAGAACAGACCCTTTACAGGGAAGTATTTTTTGAGGTTCCTTACCTGAAGGATGTACTTCGTGCTTTGCATCCAGATCACCCGACATTATGGCATGCAACAAAGTGCCCATCTTCCAGCTCAACAAGCTCTGGAGTTTTCTCTCTGCATATACTGGAAGCCAGAGGGCATCTCGGACTGAACCTGCAGCCTTCTGGTGGGTTTATCAGGCTGGGCACAGTTCCGGGAATAGTTTCCAGCCTTTCGATTTTAACAAGCGGGTTTGGAACCGCCCTGAGCAACCCCTGAGTGTATGGGTGGAGAGGTTTTTTGAATATCGCATACACATCTCCAAGCTCAACGATTTTCCCCGCATACATCACTCCAACTCTATCAGCCATGCCTGCAACCACACCCATATCGTGGGTTATGAGTATCACAGTCGCCCCGTATCTTTCCTTCATATCCTTTATCAGATCAAGGATCTGTGTCTGAACCGTAACATCCAAAGCTGTGGTTGGCTCATCAGCAATCAGCAACTTCGGGTTGTTTGATATCCCTATGCCAATCGTGGCCCTCTGCTTCATCCCCCCACTCATTTCATGGGGGTAATTGCTCACCCTCTTCTCGGGATCGGGCATCAAAACCGTTCTCAGTATCTCAACCGCCTTCTTTATCCCATCCTTCAAGTTTTCAACCCTCTTGTGAACATACAATGCTTCCGATATCTGATAACCTATCGTATATAACGGATCTAGGGATGATTGAGGATCTTGAAATATGTATGCGATTTCGCTACCCCTTATCTTTCGTATTTCCTCCTCAGAGAGCTTTAAAAGATCCACTCTCCCCTTATCGGATGTATAATAAACCTCCCCACCAACAATCCTGCCGGGAGATTCGATGAGCTGGGTTAAAGCCCTTGCAGTAACACTTTTACCGCAACCCGTTTCACCAACGAGGGCGAATGTTTCTCCCATATATACATCAAACGAGACTTTCTCAATCGCCTTGACTATCCCGGCATAGGTGTAAAAGTGTACTGTCAGATCCCTTACCTCGAGCACCTTGCTCTTCATTCCTGTTCACCCTTTTTCTTCTTTACCTTAAACTCGATGCTCCTTCTCAGTTTTGGATCCAGAACATCTCTGAGCGAGTCTCCAAGCAGGTTCCATCCGAGAACATCTAACAGCACAATTAAGCCCGGAAAGACTATGAGCCACCACGCCTTCGGGAAGAACTGAGAGCCGTCGTAAACTATTCTTCCCCAGTCCGCTATGGGTGGTGTTGCTCCAAGCCCGAGGAAGCTCAGTCCAGCTTCGGTCAGAACAACGCTGCCAAAGTCAAGTGTGATGTAAACGAGGATTGGCCCGATAATGTTGGGGAGTATGTGTCTTGCCATGATCGTGGTGGATGATAGCCCAATAGCCTTTGCTGATTCTACATACAACACCTCTCTCTCTGTTAGAGTTGAACCTCTCGTAATCCTCGCATATCCTGGCCACCAGACAACAGCCATAGCGATCATAACTGCGAGAAGTCTTCCAAGATTTCCAGCTTCTCTCGTATCGAGAGCAAAAAGCCAGAGAAGGATTTGCTGCAGTAGTGGGCTGCTGTCTATCAGACCGGTTATCCTTTCAGGCAGGACTGCTGCAAAGGCTATTGCAAGTATGAGCGGTGGAAAGGCGAGAAACATATCGGTTATACGCATTATAATCTCATCAACTTTCCCGCCAAAATATCCAGCAACAAGTCCAAGAATTATCCCCAGCGGAACTCCGAGAAGTATAACTATAATCGATATGACCAGCGAGGTTCTAGCCCCCTGAAGCAGAAGGCTTACAAGATCCCTGCCAAAGTGATCCGCTCCAAGCGGGAAGAACTCTCCGGGCGGAGAGAGATATGTTCTACCATTTTCGAATATCGGGAAATAATTATACTTATAGGGAGCGAGATAAGGACCGAATATTCCAAGTAAAACGAACATTGTAACCAAAAAAAGTCCTATTATCCCCGGTGGAGATCTGTTGAGGGCATAAAACATCAACTTCCACTCTGCAATTCTCGAACGATTTTTTTCTCTCCAGTCCTTCCTCACAAGAGATATTATGGACACTACCACCTCAATGAAGAGATCGGAGATTCTGTCAAGTATGCTCCTCTGATATTCCTCCTCTTTTTGTGTTTCCTGTATCTCCCGACTCTCCTGCATCGAACCTCCCCTCAGCATCTAACTCTAGTATCTAACTCTTGGATCGACTACCGCGTAGAAGATATCAACTATTAGGTTCGCAATTACATAAACAAGAGCGAATACGAATGTCACCGCAACGATTGCTGGAAAGTCAAGTGTACGGATTGAAAATATGGCGTAAAGCCCTATCCCCGGTAAGCCGAATACAGTTTCCGTTATCGGTGCACCACTTAGCAGTCCACCAAACTGCAAACCAAGAACGGTCATGATCGGCACCAAGGAATTCTTCATCGCATGCCTGTATATCCCCAACTTGGGCACTCCCTTAGCCTTCAGAAATTCTATGTAATCCCCTCCCATAGCCTCAAGGAAGGAGTTTCTGACGAATCTTGCCACAACTCCAGCACCCATAAATCCCAAAACGAATCCGGGAAGCCAGAATCTTGCAACATGCTGTCTGAACAGCTCAAAATCACCATTCAGCAACGCATCTATCACGGGAACATGGGTTATAGCAACCTCTGGAGACGGAGGAACTCCTGCGAGGTTGATGATCCTGAAGTTGACAAAGAATATGTATATCAGAATGTAACCGAGCCAGAAAACGGGTGTTGATACACCTATAAGGGCAAAAATTCTGACGAAGGTATCAATGGCACTATCCCTTTTCAGAGCGGAGATAAGGCCGAGGGGTATGCCAATTAAAAGAACGAAAAAGTAGGCAAACAGGGCAAGCTGAAATGTAACAGGGAATCTTTTACCCACATCATCCATAACGGGATTCGATGTTCTGGGGTCTATTATCTCATTTTTTAATAATCCAGAAATGAGAAATATATATTGGTCATACCATGGATCATCCATATGATATTTCTCTTTAATTATCTCGATTGCTTTCTGGCTTGCTTTCTCTCCTCCAGCCCATGCTCTTGCTGGATCTGCCGGGATCAGGTAGGCTATTGCAAAAACTATCAGGGTGATACCGATTATCGTTGGGATGAATGTTAGCATTCGCCTTATCAGGAACTTCTTTAGCTCCGCCACAGACTCACCCCGGAGTGTAAAAGTGTAATTGGTTTAAATATGTTTCTGGAGATCGTTTTTCTAAAATTTATTATAATAAAACCAAATAACTAATTTTAGGCTTCTTTTAGCCTCTAACAACATTCAATCTGACCTTATCCAGAGAGAAACCGATAACTTATCCGAAGGATCGCAGATTAAGAATTAAGCCTATGCTAAACCTAAACGAAGCAAGAGATAAACTAAAATAACTAAAAATAAAATAGAAAAAAATTATTCTACTGCAACATTAACTTCCTTGAATTCCGTTGCTCCATAGTAAAGTGGACCAACCCAGTTGTCGGTGTCGAGGTAGTCAGGCACCCATCCGATTGTGTAGTAGTCATACTGTCCGTGTTCACCCTTGCTGAGATACACCGGCCATTCGAGACTGCTCACAGTGCACTTGAACCCAAGCTGGCTCCAGGTGTTCTGCAGCAGAGCTGAAATCTTCTCTCTAGCTGAGTTACCCGCGTTGTATGTGATCTCTATCGTGTACTTCGATGGATCAATTCCTGACTCTTCGATGAGCTTCTTGGCTTTTGCCATGTTGAACTCGTATTTCTCAATGCCATATTCGGTATATCCGGGCCAGCCAATCGGGATTGCTGCGTAGTTCCTCTCAAGGTTACCTGAATATACCTGTTCGATTATCTGATCATAAGGCACGGCATAGGCCAGAGCCTGCCTGACCTTCGGGTTGTTGAATGGTTCCTTGTAGGTGTTGAAGACTCCGTATGTAATCGTGGGCTCAAGCAGATCGGTCTGCACAACCGAGTTGAATCCCTGGAATGTCAGACCCTTGACATCATCAATTCTCTCAGGTGGTGCAACAACGAAGTCAACCGTGCCTGTCTGGAACAGGTTAATTCTGGAGACTGCATCATTGTTGATTATCCATATAACCGTCTCATGCTTGGCCTTTGTTCCATCAGAGTACATCTCATCCCAGAGCGACTTGCCCCAGTAGTACGGGTTCATCTTCGCAACGATGTAGCTGTTCTCCTCGTACTCTGCTATGTAATATGGCCCAGTGCAGACGGGCTTCTGATGCATGAGCTGATGGGTTGCATCCTCCTTGCCCTCGCTGACATAAGCGTTCCAGACAGATGGATCCTTTCCATTCTGAGATGCTGCCAAAGCCTCCTCATACTTGTCTCCAAGCAGGTACTCCATTGGCAGTATTGACAGAAACGGATCTGTTATAACTCCAAGAATTGGAGCGTAGGGTTGTGGAAGGACAAGCTTGTAAACTCCAGCAGTGCTGCCACTGTATCCAAACATCTTAAGCAATTCATCCATCGACTTGACTTCTCCGGATTTTCCTTCATACTCCGCGTAGATTCCTCCTTTCGCAAGAACCTCCTTGAACTCATCCTCTGTCATTGCTATTGACTTGTTAAGATCTGTGAAATCGAGCATCCAGCTAACGCTGTGTCCGATTCTGTGTACTCTCCAGAAGCTGAATGCAACATCAGTTGCGTCTATCGGATAAGTCTTGTCATTCCATGGATCGTATGCTACAACACCACCTCTTATGACGAAATACCATTCAGTACCATCAGCATTGTGAGCCCATGCTACAGCCAGATCGGGTGAGACTTTCTCGGTTTCCTCTTTCCAGTATGTGACTAGGGTGTCTCCAACCTGATGCCAGATCTCCCATCCAAATGTTTCATAGGTCGTTGCAGGATCGAATGACTCCGGCCATCCGATGGTACCGATTACAAGTGTGCTCGGGTCGTTCTTGTAGTCCTTGATTCCTATGTCAACTGTCGGAGCGTTCGGATTCTCCCATATCAGGTCGTATCTCTCGGTGAATGTTGGATGGTAGTATCTGCCTTCAACCCAGTCCCAGTATGTCCTCATCATCTTGTTCTGTCCAAAGACTACTAACGGAACTTCTTTGTTGGCTATTATGTACATTGCCTTGAACAACTCGGTCCTTACATCCGGATTCGTCTCAAACCTAGCTGCCTTGACAAGAGCGTCAAAGTCCGTATTCCTCCAGAAAGCAGGGTTTATCGCTCCGAATCCCTGCCCTTCATCCATTAGCTTCTCAATCGGCTTTGTGTTTTCTTCATCGACAACATAGCTCACCCTGATAACTTTCTTTCCTGATGGTACTTCAACGGTCTCGACCTTTCCTTTCTCTCCAACCACGACCACAGAGGTATCGGTTTCAATAACGGTGGCTGGCTGCGTAGGTGTTGGTGCTGGTGTTTCAGCAACCGTTGGTGTTGGTGTAGCCTCTGGTTTTTCCTGCTGTGCACAACCTGCGAATGTAACTGCAAGGATTCCTACCATCAATATATATAGCCATACTTTCCTCATTATAACCCCCCAGAATTTTTTTCAAGGTATGTTCGTTTCCACATTTAAATATCTTTTTAACACCCATTGACATCAAATTGACATCAAATCAGATAATCCTCAAAACCTCAGGTAATCATACAATCGACCCTCTTCCGGTAGTAACCGATAGTCTCTCTAATGAATCTCTCATCTAGCTTTCCACGAAATGTCTCAACCTCAAAAACTCTTTTTTGTGGCTTCAATTTCGATTTATCGAATCCCATATCAACCTTCAGCTTCAGTTTCTCCCTGTAGATTTTCTCACCTTTTCTTTTTAGCTCATCTGGCTTGATATGAGTTCCCAATATATCCCTCTCGCAAAGTGCAGACCACAAGGCTTGAGAGCATCTGCTTCCAGCACTCCTCAGCTATCAGATGTCAACAACTTCCTGAGGTGTGTAGTCCCTAACTTTCTGATCCATGCTGAATCCTGCCCCACGAGATGGCTGTGCCTCAGCCCAATCAGATAACCTGCCCGTATGGTATCCGGGCATCTCATTCCCACCAAAAGCCACGCGAATTCCTTTCCTCCATATTTACTCGAGACTTGCTCAACTCCCATTGCAAGATACCTGTGGAACTTGCTCGGCTGCCATAGATGTAGTCCATAGAGATATGCATCAACATTACCAAGCTCCAGCTTCAACAGAGTGTCTCCTTCATTCAGAATTCCTCGGTTAAAAGCCTCCGTAGCCCATACCAGATATACTCCAGTCCATACCTTTCAACCCTGTGTATAGCCTGAGCAGTCCACCTCTGTTACCAATGCCCAGCATCGGTCCAAGAGCTCCGGATTTTTAGCAAACTTTCTCGAGCAGGCGTACACGCATAACCCGCATCCAACACACTTCTCGATGTCCTTAACCGCCAGACACTTCATTCTCCACCAGCCTCTCAAAAGCTTCAATGAATTCCTCCTCCTTGCCCCCATCAACAATAGTTGCCGCAGCAATCTTATGAGTTGCATCGGCAAAGGCTCCAACAATTTCACTGGCTTTCGGCACGAGATAGTCCAGTCCCGGAGCTTCCCCTTTGAAAATTTTTCTTTCAAGGGGTGTCGGAACCCTTCCGCTCATCTTGACGACATTCCAGTCTATCTCACCCAGATCGGGAACCACCTTCGGCATGCTCTGGAAGCCTATGAGGTACTTGCTGTCATCAACAAATGTCATGTCTTTTATCAGCTCACAGAACTCTCCAACAACCTTAACCCCCATCGGAGAGAATGAGTCCCCAATATGAAACCACTGAACATGTTTCTCCTGCTTCAAATTGGTTTTCAGGAATTCAACCATCTTTTCAAATTTCTCTTCCCTTATCCTTTCCAGTCTTTTTACAATCTCCATCGTAGCACCGTTGAAACCTTCAAAGCAGGCCTTAAGTCCCAACTGATAGCCTTTCTCCTCATAACCAACAGCGCCAAGAGTCGTTAGACGTTCTGCCACCACATCAGCATACTCTCCAAAAAAGTCGATATAGTACCTCTCCTTCATCCCATCAATCATAATCTTAACCTGTTTCATGCGCATCGCCTCATTTAACGCGAATCTATCGAACCCCAGAACGCCACCGTACCTGTCATGGTAGTCCCCAACGCTCCCGACCACTGCGAGATAGGCACATTTCTCCGCCTCATCACCTGCAATAGCACGGAAGAATATGTAGTTGAGCGTTGAAGCTGAAACGAAGATGTCACCAGATATGCCTGAAAGCTCTGGATTTAGAACGAAAACGCTATCGCTCTCTATCTCTTTTGCTGGATGATGGTCAATTATAATTACCTTCCCCCTGCCAGCATTTATTCTGTCGATGGCTTCTGCGGCCAAGCCTGCAAGATCTGTGTATATTATTATTCCATCTCTGTCAGCGTGAATTATCTCAATGATATCAGGGTTGACTTTCTCTATGCAGATTAGTTCAGTCTTCAACCCAAAATATTCGCAAACCCTTGAAAGTATGGCTGATGAGCATATACCATCCGCATCGTTGTGATAAACTATAGTTGCCTGCTTTTCAGCATCCTTCAAAATGCCCGCTACACAATCCACCCATTCAAAAAATTCCTTATTGAGATATTCCTCCATGACTAATGTTAATGATTTAACAAAATAAAAGTTTTGGGCTTCAGTTTTCAACGATTATCAGCTTTCGGTAATAGTCCTTTATCTCCGTATTTAGCTTCATCGCATCAAAGACCCCTCTAAGAAAGACTTCCAGTATTTTCTGCTCGCTTTTAGCTGACAAAACCAGCGTGTAAGTTTTATCAGAGTTTACCTTGAGCCTGAACCAGTTTTCATACTCCATGTACTTCAGAATCTCCTCAACCGTCCTCAACCCTCTCTCCCTATACTGAATCCCGTGTTCAAAACCAACTTTCCTTACAATCTCAAAAAATTCTTCCTTCTTTTTCTCATCTATTATCTCAAGAATTGCGGACCAGATTTCTATATCGACTATAACATGCTCTCTACACGACAAAAGCTCAGAATAAACCAGAGCATTTTCAAGAGACTCGAGATTTCCATTTCTGGACAATTTCGACAAAATTCTTATGGAGTTTCTCACTACCTCGCTCATCGACTTCTGTTCCTTCTTAACTATGTCCTCAAGCACCTTGTAAGTGTAATTATCCACAGCAATTGACAGGCGCCTCGTTTTTAGAGACATTAATCAATGTTAGTTTAATAGCATAAAAACTTTATTGTCAAACTAACAAAAATTAAAATTTATGGATATGTAATATCGAAAACTAAATATTATAGCCAGACGAGTTAAAAATAGGAGATTTTGAATAATTAGCGAATAATCTATTCACTCCTCCGGTAGATACACCCTGTTAGAGCTGATCCTTACATCCTCCTCCAGCCCGTATTTCTCAACAAAATATTTCCACATCTCAGCATCGCTTTTTTTCATATCATCTAGCGCAGCAAATATGAAGTCCCTTATGCTCGACTGAAGCTCTACAAGAATGTACCTTTCCTTGCTTTCCGAGTCCTTATACCCCCTGTACTCAGCATACTCTTCGATGAACCTCATCCAACGCCTTGGGATATAAACCTTAATCCAGTATCCCTCCTCATGAGATAAAAGCTGTTCACAACCTAAGTTCATGCCCACCACCCCTCCTTTTCACATACATTAATTCAATTTATTCAATGTTGTTCAAAAGTATGTAATTTTAATACTATTTATCCTTTGCGATTTAATTATAAACATTTAATAATCAAAAATATCAAATGACTTAAATGATCGAGTTTTAAGACAATTAAAAGAGTTAAACAGGGTTGTAGATTCCGTTCGGATCCCTCAGATACATCCTCTCCAGATGCTCCAATGTGGGTTCATTAATTGGTTCGAAAATGTTAACAGTGTCCAACGGCTCCATAAAGTCTGCCAGAGCCTCCCAGTCAACTAGGCTCTTTATAAGCGAGGTTACCTTATTATTAATGTTTACTAACATTTAATCCACCCCACTAAATTACACTACCAAGTAGTGAATGATAATATTTAAGAGTTTCTAAAACTACATTGATGCAAAAGAGTTTTTAATTATAAAATCAAATTAACATCATGGCTTCAGTTGAGATAGTTTATTGGGACGACAGAATTAATGGGAGCCTCAAAAGCGATAAGATAAATGTTGAGCCATACGGATTTCAGCTCAGCCCAATTGCCGAATGGAGAATTCTCATTTCAGCAGAAGATAAGGAAGTTGAAGAAAGTAAGGTTTGTGCTATCGATGTTGAGCCGATAGATGTTCCGGAGAATGCGATAGTTTCCCCTCTTCCAATAATGAGGCACGCTCTCGGTGTTCTGCTGGATGTATATGTTCCCGGAAAGTTGAAAAAGGTTGAGGAGAGTAAGAAGATAACCCAAGCGATCTTCCTTCCAGTAATGAGTGGAAAAATACGAAAAGGCGAGCTAATTGGAGTTATAAACATAAGATATGTTAAAACCAGTACACTCAACAAGATCTCCAAAATGCTATCAGAATGGGCTGAAAAGGCCAAATGGGCTGAAGATATCGGTGGAATAAGATGGGAGTAACGTGACCTCCTCTCTCCATTGAAATGGAGAGTATCCTCCAGCACGGCTGGAGTTTAACCCCAGGAGAGAGGTTGTGTTCAGGGTCTCTTCAACCCCATCATCCACTCTTCGGACCGGGTCACAGCGGCCCCCGCAGGTCGATCCTGCCTTTGGATGCAGGCGTGTATGTAAGGACAAATATACGTTTCATCGTGTATCTTGTGGAAGTCGCGGGGATTAGCGACGAAAGGAGAACCTAAAACAACTCAGAATAAAATAATTAGATAATTATTTCTTCCATAAATAGGGCCAGTCCGACTTTACGAACACTTCTGGGTCTATTGAGATTGCTTGATCGATCTTCTTGAGTAGCCTTATTACTTTACTCAAGTATCCTTCTCTGGATACCACAGCCTGCATAACTTTCACCGCTAAATCATATGTGCATTTATTATATTAATCTTGTTATGATATTTTATTGGGTAGCACTATCGGAGATTGGAAGTTAGAGAAGTGTATTCAATGTTAGTGAGTTGAATGATATTTGTTGCTTAATAAATGATACACAGCATAATCTATATTACAAAAAAGGTTATTTCTTCCATAGATAGGGCCAGTCCGACTTTACGAACACTTCTGGGTCTATTGAGATTGCTTTATCAACTTCACGAAGCTTTTCAACTATAGCCTCTTTGGCCTCCTTTTTCACTGTTGTAACAACACCCACTCCAATAAGCGAACCCTTTAAGATCTTTCCATCCGCTATTGGATAGAAAACAACATATTTAACCCTCGATGGCACATCAATCCTTTCAGGCTTTCCGTCCTCCACCACAGCAACAAGAGTTCCCAAGGCATGCCTGTATCTGTCAAGGAGAGTCAGCCTCTCGTTTCCAGAGATTTTGAATTCCTGAACTTTTATCACTTTAACACGATTTGCTTTGACTTCCACATCCTCATCGGCTACAATATTAACGAAGTACGCTACAGGCCCGAGAAAATAGCCTGCTTCCTCAACATTGGCCTTCTCGTAAACGACCTCTGAATCTTTTCGGTAAGAAATTGTTACTTCCATAAATATATATTAGAACCTAACTATATAAAAGTTTTGAGAGAAAATAAAAAAGAAATAGAAGTTTAAACCTCAGTTTTTACGCCTTTTACGCTTGCAGCCCAGCTCCTCAAGCCATCATAACCTTCGGTTGCTATCCTCTTCGCCACCTCATCCTTCAAAGCTGTGATGTTTATTAGATCCAAGAAGTTGTGAGCAAAACTACCATGTACAATAGACCAGTAAATTGCCAGTGCAATGACTCCCAGCGTGTAGGCTATCGCACCGAAAGTTCCCATGTGCGGGATCTGTGTGATGAAGTAAGGCCATGCATTTGGATCTCTGAACAGGAAGTAGTAGTTAATTCCTGTCAGGATTCCGAATATTATCATTCTCTTAACAAGCCCACCAGTTTTATGTTCCGCTTTAGCTACTGCCCTCTCAAGCAAGCCCATCTTCGATAGCTCTTTCCTAACATTCAACATCGGAACAATCACTATTGGAGTAACTGACACCATTGCTACAATCATAATTGGAAATACAAGTGAGTTGAAAGTTTCCACCAATCCGGGATCAAGCGATAGCCATCCGAGTTCTACAAGATATCCCGGTACTGCAAACGCTCTGCTAACAGTAACGAGGAGCATCACAACAGCCATTGCAAGCTTGATATAGTACTGCCTAACATAAGTCGTTCCCACAGCACCAATCTGCACACCGATTAGTGAGGTGGCGAGAATCAAAGTCGTGAGCCTGAAATCAACTGCTCCAAGCAGGTAAGCCCATGTGAATGTTCCTGTTGAGCCCATAACGAATGCTATTCCAAGCTCGGTTCCACTCGCAACCGCACTTGATGCCCCAATCACATAGATCATCGATGGAACTCCAATAAATCCACCTACTGCAATTGTTGCTGCAAGGAATCCGGTGGCAAAACCCAGAGGGATGGTTAGCCAGAGCGACTGAGTTCTGCCAGCGACATCGAACTTGATCATTGGTGGTATCCTGAATTTCTTCTCAAGCTTCTTTGCAAATTCTGGTTCCGTGTCTTCAATACCGTATTTCTTAGCCTTAAAAACGTCTCTTATCAGTAGAGCAGCAACTGATGGTAAGACTATCAAGAATGCGATAGTTACATACAAGTTCGTTCCTGTAGGGCCTAGCTGCTCAAGTATATACTTCTGAACCTGAATTCCAACCTGAACACCCAATATGGCTGAGAAAGCCATCAATATTGCAAGTTTAACGTCAAGATGCCCAACTTTTTTCCTTCTCCAAGCTCCTATCATTGCCTTGGGGAACTTGTGGCACATGTTCGATGCTACTGCTATAGGTCCAGGCACGCCAATGGACATCATTCCGGGTGTGAGCACAAAGGCTCCACCACTTCCAATGAACCCACTAAGCATACCTCCAAAAAATCCGAGAGCTAGCAGAAACAAAGCTTCGTTGACCCCGATATGTATGAACATATCGGGGGTCATTGCTGAGCCCCCTTCAGCAAAACCACCCATTCAATATTCACCCCCATTATGAAACATTTTTATTAACGCAAACTCAAATTGGAAATCCCCTCTCTAACCTTCCAACCCCCCTTAAACCTTCCTTATTATTCATTACTTTTTCATAATTTGTTTTAACGGGATTTCCACTTTCTACAGTATATATCAAAACTAGATGAAAATAAAGGTTTTTGTGAAGGTTTGCTTTTTTTTAAGATAATTCACTAATTTTTATGTTTTTTTATGGTTGTTTAATGTCAAACACTACCAGTTACTCTACAACTATAAATTCGAAAAGGGGCGGAAATTACTGGAATGCCGGACAGGAGACTTATTCAAGGAATTTCAATTTATAAATGGACTCTAAAGATTAGAATAGAATGTATGGTCTAACATACTCCATTAAAGAATGTACTAAAGAACATAGATGCGGTTTCAGAGTGTAAAGGTTTTTCAATAAGCGCAGCAACACGGAACCTTAATCTATAACGATTAATCAACCCCACCCCCTTTATTTCCTGTGGAACTTTGCTGTAGTGCAATGGCTGTCAGCAATTAGAGAATAAATGAGTTGCAAACAAATACAGACCATAACTCTTCCAACCCTATGATGAGAGTAACATCAAAATCTATTCGCCAAGAAAATAATATAAAGAAATAGGAGAGATTACAGAACTAAAACAACCAAAAAGGAAACGGAAGAGTACTGAATGCCTATGAGAAATGCAGGATTAGCCTATAACACTGGAAAGATTGATAGAAATATACCACGGCATTCATATTCCCACAGCACAACAGTCAAACTCCAATATGATGCTAAAACCCCCGTTAAATTCTATCTGGATACTCGAGGGATTTTTACGAACTTTCAATAAAATGAACAGTACGAGTACTGCTAAACCCACAACTTCTTCCGATACGAATGTCAGAGTCAAAGATAGTGCATATCCTGAGATATCCTCAAAAGATAGTCTGCAAAGGATAAATGTTCAAGGTTTTATTGCTTTTTACATGTCCCATTTCCTCAAAAACATATCCTCACAATAGCCCATCTTTTTACTTCACTTCTTCATTGCTTGTGTTCTCGGTAATTTCTGACATTTATGATAAAAAGCCAAGTTTTTCCATATTTTCCATTAATCTCAGCTAAATGCTAGATTGTAAAGATGAAATTATAACTAATTTTAGGTTAGCCGAAAAATTTAAATGTCTTGGAATTGGAAAGATATGATGGTAAAATCACTCTAACAGGAGGTGATGAGTTTGCCAAGGCATTGCAGGGGGTGGAGATGGTGGTACAAAGCTACTGGTAAGCCTGGATGGATGAGAGGGGATTACAGATGTTTCGGATATCTAAGATACAGAGGTTTAAGATACCAAGATGAATTCAGAGACGATCTGGATGTGCTTGAGAGAATCAAAAGAAATCTGGAATTAGAACTTGAGGATATTAGAAGAAGAATTGATGAGCTGAGAAGGAGATAAAGAGAACGGCAAAGAGAAATAAAAGGGGAGAAGTAGAGAGTTAAAAATGGAGGTATAGACATGAGAATTTGTGTACCAAGCTATAATGGTGGCTTGGATGACTATGTCTGCGACCACTTCGGCAAGGCTGAAACTTTCACAATATACGACACCGAAAGCAAGGAAGTAGAGGTCATCAGAAACACGAGTGAGCATTTTGGTGGTTTTGGAAGGCCACCTGAACTTATCAGAGCTAAAAATGTTGATGTTGTTATATGCGGTGGAATGGGCGCTAAAGCTATAGCGTTGTTCAAGAGCTATGGAATAAAGGTGTTCATGGGAGCTTCTGGTAAAGTAAAGGATGCGATAGATCAGTTTCTCGCTGGAGAACTTCGTGAGGCCGATGTGAGTATGGGATGTATACACTGAGTATTGGGCGTGTGGTGAGTGTGATTTAAATGAAAATTGCTGCAACAACCTCAAAAGGTGGTCTGGAAGATAATGTAACCCCTCAGTTTGGGAGAACTGAGAAATTCACAATTGTTGATTTTGATAAAGAAATGAAAGAAATTAAGGCTGTAGAGGTTGTCGATAACAAGGCAAAGTCTCAACCCAGCGGTGCTGGAATAGCAGCATCGCAGCTTATAATCGACCTTGGAGTTGAGATTTTACTTACTGGCAAGATAGGACCAAAAGCCATGAAAGTTCTGAAATCTGCTGGTGTGAAGGTATACAATGCTGAAGGAATGAATGTTAAGTATGCAGTCGATGCTTTCACAAAAGGAGAACTTGAGGAAATAAAGACTGGCAGTATGGGACCCAAACAGGGCAAAGCTGGAAGAGGTGGAAGAGGAGGCAAGGGAAGAAGTGGAGGATGGAACTGACATGGAACTCATCCTCCATTTAAGCAATCGCTGCATAGAGACGGAAGCTAAAAAAAGGTACGAAGAGTTAGTTAGGGACTTGCTTAAAGAGGATAACACAGAGAAAGAGAAAGAACTCGAGCTATTGGTAGAGTTCCTGAAAAAAGCCAACTTCAGCAGGTTAAGAAAAATGGGATTCGATGGAAATAAAGAGGTCAGAGTGAGAATCAGAAAAGCTGGAGAGGATTTTGTTGTCGAGGAGATCGACTTATGAGGATAGCCGTTGCTTCAGGTAAGGGTGGAACGGGAAAAACAACAGTTTCGGTGAATTTAGCGTTTTTCAACTCAGTTGATTTATTCGATCTGGATGTTGAGGAGCCCAATGACCATATTTTTATTAAAGGTAATAAGAAAGAAAACTTAGTTTTCCGTAAGGTTCCTGAGGTAAATGATTGCTGCAATGGATGTGGTGTTTGCAGAGATGTCTGTCAGTTCTCTGCGATATATGTCATAGATAGAGCTTATCCGATCCCGGAGCTTTGCCATAGTTGTGGGGCTTGCAGCTATCTCTGCCCGGAGAAAGCAATAAAAGAGGTTGACTACCAGACAGGAAAGGTTGTAACGGTAGAAGGGGATATCAAGTTAACCTATGGTGAGCTTACAGTTGGAGAAGCTTCACCTGTTTTTCTGATAAAACATGTCAAGCAATTAATGGGCAAAAATGCGATTATAGATTCACCCCCCGGCACCACATGTCCGATGGTTGAGAGTGTGATTGATTCAGATTATGTTATTCTTGTTGCTGAACCAACACCATTCAGCTTGCACGATCTCAAGATTGCTGTGAACGTCGTTTCCGATCTAAATCTCGATTTTGGAGTTTTAATAAACAAGTATGGTTTGCCCTTCGATGGTGTTGAGAAGTACTGCAAATCCGAGGGTATCGAAATCATCGGAAAAATACCCTTCAGTGCTGAGATCGCGAAAAAGTACTCTAAGGGGAAATTGATAGATGATATGAGGGATTTCTTTATTGAACTGTATGGAATTCTGGGGTGATCTGATGTCTTCAATTTCGAATCCCGAGTCAGCAAATTCAGAGCCAAAACAGATTGCGATAATCAGTGGAAAGGGTGGAACGGGGAAGACGACCTTCTCCGCATTGATACACAGCATTGAAGGTTGTGTAATTGCAGATTGTGATGTAGATGCTCCGAACCTTCACATACTCCTAAATCCGGAGATTTTGGAAGTTGAGGAATATTATGCAAGCAAGAAAGCCAGAATACTGCAGGATAAATGCTCCTCATGTGGATTGTGTTATGAAGTGTGTAGATTCAATGCGATTTTCGATAATCCATATACAGTCAACGATAAAAGATGTGAAGGTTGTGGATTTTGCTACAGTGCATGTCCGGAAAAAGCTATTGTGATGGAAACTGTGAAAACGGGAGAGATATACAAATCCAAAACGAGATATGGTCACTTCGTTCACGCTTTACTGAAAGCCGGGGAGGAGAATACGGGGAGGCTTGTTACAGAAGTTAGGCAAAGGGCAAAGAAGATCGCTGAGGATATGAACTTTGAGTTTGTCATTGTGGATGCACCTCCAGGAGTTGGATGCCCTGTGATGGCATCACTTACCGATGTAGACGTTGCAATAGTAATTTCAGAGCCTACACTCTCGGGTTTGAATGATTTGAAGAGAATTCTCGATCTTTGCGATCACTTCGGGGTTAAGGCCTTTGTTACCGTGAACAAATATGACTTAAATGAGTCGATGGCTTTGAAAATTAGAGATTATTGTGAGAGTAGGGAAGTGGAGTTTTTAGGGTTCATTCCTTTTGATAAAGATTTAATTGAGCAAGTTTCAAATCTAAAATATCCGTTTGATGGTACAGCCGCAGAAAAGATGTCTGAGTGCTGGAAAACTGTCAGGGGAAGGTTGTTGTAGGACATTTGCTCTCACGATGTTTTGAGAGACTTCAGCTACCCTTTGCAAACACCTTCTTTCTCCTTAAACCTCCAACCGTGTAAGTTTGCTAGAAGAAGTATTAGAGTGTCACGTTAGCATAGACGGATTTTGCAACAGAACTCTTCGTAAATCGATGTATTTTGTCCATAAAGAGTTCACATTTCCCTAATTTAAACAAATCTTCTACTTCTGATCTTTCAGCTTTAAGCTCATCTTCTCTCTTCAAATAATCGATGAGTATTTTTACGGGTTTTTGAGGAAGATTATTTATTTAATTTTATTTTCGATGAAATAAGTCAGAGGGGTTGAGATCATGCTTAATAACTTGCTCAAGCTCATGTTTTCCTTCAACAAGATTACTGGAACTACCTTTTTAAAGCAACATTCGTGATAATAGCAAAATTCCCTGTCAACCATCATAACTGCTCCTGCTTTTAGTAGCCCTTTCCTTTTAAGATTATCTAGGATATCCTCGAACATCTGACAACCGCTAGTATTTGCAGGATAGATTAAAAACAACAAAAGCTTTTTGTCTTGCAATCCGTAGCAATGCAAGTTTGGATGTCCAAAAAGAACTTGCTGTTGAATCCTCCCATTTCCTGTGTTTCTGTTTGCTCAGGTCCCTGTAGCATCATCCACTTATTAGCCCTTCTTTTAGGAATTTTTTTCTTCAGTTTAACTGTGAAGGAGTGGATTTCTAATATCTAAAACTTCTAATTTAATAGCTTTCTCGATTCTCTCCTTTTCTTTAACTCTCCAACGAAGTAAGACAACTTTTTAGCATGGTAACAGCTTCATCAACAGGAACAATTCTATTTCTGGATAGAGCTTCCTTTACTTCTTTTTCTCAAGCTTCTTGACAATTTTTCTTGAGATCTACTTTGTATCTCCAAATTCAACTATGGTTTTTCACTCCAATCACAGATTGATGTCTTGTAATTATTGACTTTGTGACGGGAGTTAAAAAGAGACCCTGAATTTTTTCTTCTTTTTTAAGAGGGTTTATGACTTCTTAAGTCTGTAGTTGTAAATTCTAACAGAGATATGAGGTTGCTTGTCTCTCTCAAGGGAGTCCAAGGAGGAAGTATAATAAAGCTGCTAATGTTTTGTTCTGTAATGACAAATACTGTAATAACAAAGGTGGAAGTTTCAAAGGAGTGAGCATTAACTCCACCCAACATGAATTGGCTAAACATCGAAATATCCTGCAATAACCCTTACGATCGAGCTCTTCTGCTAGCAAAGTGCTTTACAACTTCGTAAACTTTCTGCTTATGAGTCTGATTTTATGTTTTAGTATAAATAGTTTTGATCAGGACAATACTCTCAACGGTAGTAAGGCAACAAATCTAAAACCTTATCTAGGTATATGGTTTCCACAGGAAATAAAGGGGTGGGAGGAATCGTTAAAAATTAAAAATCGTTAAAATTAAAGCTAACCACTTTGCAAAGGAATTTGAAAGCACCAAAATCTGTGAAGAGCAGGCTCGGTTCAGCATAGCATGAGAGGTAACCAAACCCTCCAGTAGTCACAGTTGCACAGCATACTGTAGCGGTATGTGATCATATGTGCTAGGACAACAGATTTCCTTTTTAAAGACCTAAAAAATTTAAAAAAGAGTTTTACCATGGTTTATAGCCTATGGCTCATCTCCGTCCGAACTTTCTGAATATCACCACAAGCAGCACTACAGCACTCAGGATTACTATGCCACCTATTATCCATGAGAAACTCTTCTCCCTTACAACGACCTTGATCTCCTCAGTTTCCTCTAACTGATCTGACTTTATTTTGAGCTTAAGCTTGTACTCGCTTGGAATCGTGTTGGGTGGGATCTTAGCCTGAATATTTATGGGCAGAAAGTCTCCGGCTTTCAGGGCAGGAGAGGATGAAGGATCAACATTTACCTTCCAACCCTCAGGAGCATCTACTGAGATCTCTATGTTTGTTATATCTGCTCCTATACCTGTGTTTCTTAGAAGCCCTTGATATTTAACCTCCGCTCCCGGCTCGGAGATTATCAGATATCTGCCTCCAACAGGTTCGAAATATACTCTGTACTCTCCTTTCAGGTTTAGAGTTAGATTTTTCGTTGCAGAGCAGTAACCCTCGACATGTACAGTAAGATTGTAGGTACCGACTTTTGCTCTTGGAGGAACGATAACTTCCAGATAGACATCCTTTGATTCCCCTCCCTTAATGAAAACTTCTGAAATACTCTCTGGAGAATCTGCACTCTCTTTGAATCTGGCATAGAAGTTCTCTGGCAGTCCGGAAACAGATAGTGTATATGTTCCGTCAGCGTAGCCTATGTTTTCTATTTTAAGCCTGAACATCGGATTTTCATATCCAATTATTGATGTTATTTTTGGATTGCTGACTGAGATCTCAACAAAGTATGCTTTCTTCTCCAAAAGCACGGACTTCTCAATCTCCTTACCGGCTTTTATTTCAACATCGACCTCTTTATCGTAATATCCATCTTTACTGATTTTGACTTTGTACGATCCATCAGGAACCTCTATCAGTGCGGAACCATCTCCTGATGTGTAGAAGGTCTCGTTGTTGATCTTCACTTCAGCGTTGGTGACGGGTTTTCCATCCTTATCTGATACTTTCAGTATCAGCACACCGTTCTCGCCCTTGTGGGTCTTTGTTATTTCGATATTCAGGGTGATTGATTGCTTGCCGAGAATGGGCTTTACGGCATATTCTCCAACATCAGCAGAGCTATCACTTTCAACCCTGAAATAGATCGTTCTGGTTTCTTTTGGGCCAAGAACTATTTTGTAAACCTGATTATCTCCATAGAAGAATCTGCACTCCCATTTTTCTGGAACCTTGCAGCTAAGATCAACAGGATAGTATGCATTCAGTCTGTTCTCGACATTTAACGGGAAGGAAACCTCATCTCCCGCTTCAACTTTTATGCCTGTAATCGATGAGGTTATTCTGAGAGGCTTTTCGACATTCACTATGTTGATCTCAAGCCTCTCCTGCCCTCCAGCAGAGACCCAGATGTTGTATATGCCCTCATTTAAATCATCTGGCACATCCACTTCGAACTGGACGGTTATGGAGGAATACGGGCTCAGAGAGATTTCCTTTACCTCAACACCATTTACGAGAAACCTCCCGTTAAATCCTGAAGGTGCATTATATGAAAGCATATAGTCTCTTGTGCTCTCTCCATCGTTTCGGATAGTTAGATCAAAGGTTACTGTCTGCCCGGGAATTGCATTTATGCTCTTAATCGATGTTTGAAGCGAACCAACTGTCAGCAGAGCCAATATCAAAACTCCCACAAACAGGTACTTCTTTTTGGTCATGTTATCTCACTCCTTAAGAACCTGATATAGCTTAAAGTGAACATGACTACTGGCAGAACAACAAAGCCGACGAAATTCTTTGTTACATCTTCACTCTCAAAAAACATGTTACTTTCTGATATTTTTGATATAAGCTTCATATAATTCATTCCGGGAGAGAAGATCTCGAATAGCTCACTGATAGCTCTCTTCTTTTTGTAGTACTCGTTTAAAATCCTCTCTCGCTCCTCCATTTTTCTCTGAATTTCCTCATACTTTGCTTTGTCATCTCCAACCCTGATGGGAACCTCATGGGTATAAACATCTGGAGGTGGACCCACGATGTAGTTTGAGACGATCGAGCCTATGAACGGTATCACGAAGGATAGGACTATAAAAATGGCAATGGCTTTGACAAGTGAACTTCCAGAGTTTTTTGAGGTTGTTGAGGTTAGCAGGCTGATCGAGAAGAATGTGAAGATGTATGCTATTGTCAGCAAAGCGAACTTTACTATCGCTATCATATCATCTATCGTTGGAGTAAATCCTTTGATCAGCACGATTCCTAATCCAATTACAGTGTTGAGAAAAACAACCAGTGTTATAGCCATCAAAGCTCCCAGAGCCTTTCCGTTGATTATCTGATCTCTGTAAACTGGATGGGATAGCAGGGTCTTGAGTGAGCCGCCCTCCCTCTCCTTTGAGATCAGGTCGAATCCCATGGCAAGGCCGAGCAGAGATCCGAAAGATGATAGGCCGATCGTACCACTGAATCCAAAAAATTCCATTACCGATATTCTTGTGGCTCTGTAGTCTCCAATCCCCTGGAGGAAAGAGAATACTGTAAGGAGCAGTATTATTGCCAGAAACATTAGAAATCTCTTGCTCGTTATGTGATCCACGAACTCTTTTTTCGCCACCGTAACAACACTCACGCCTCTCCCTCCACAAGGCTAAGGTAGATCTCCTCGAGATTTTGCTCCTCAAGATGGAGTTCTTTTATTAGGTAACCCTCCTCAAAAAGCTTTTTTGAGATCTCAGTTCTGCAATCTCTATCAGAAATTATCCAGAATCTGTCATTTTCAGCTTTAACTTCCCCAAAATCCTCGAATATGGAAGGATCGGGCTTTGGATCAGCCTCAACCAGGATCCTCACATTATCCTTGCCGAGTTCATCGATCCTGCCTTTGGCAATTAGCCTGCCTTTCGAGATTATTCCGACAACCTCGCAGACCTCTTTAACTTCCGATAGAATGTGGGATGAGAAGAATATTGTCTTTCCTTCCTTCTTTTTCATCTTTATTATCTTCCTGAAATCTGCGGAACCCTTCGGATCGAGACCGGATGTCGGCTCATCAAGAAATATAACTTCGGGATCGTTCAGGAGGGCGTTGGCCATTCCTAGCCTCTGCTTCATACCCTTGCTGAACTCTCCAACCTTTTTGTCCGCAGAATCCGCAAGGCCAACAAGCTCAAGCAAGTCATCGATCTCCTTGAGAGCCTCGTTTTTCGGAATTTTGTAGAATTCTGAAAAGTACAGCAGGTTTTGTCGGGCAGTCATGTTATCGTAGAATCCCACTCTTTCTGGCAAATACCCGCAGATTTTCTTAACTTCAAAGGGATTTCTCACAACATCTATACCGGATATCTCAACTCTGCCAGAGGTTGGCTGGAGCATGCCCATTAGTATGTTTATCGTTGTGGTCTTTCCAGCACCATTCGGGCCTAAAAATCCGAAAACCTCGTTATCATCAATTTCCAGATTTAAATTATCGAGAGCTTTAAATTTGCCAAAAATTTTTGTTAGGTTTTGGATAACTATCATCATGACTTGAGCAATACATCTAAATTTAAAAATTTTGTTTTTGTCCTATTTTATCAATTCTATCTTATTATTTTATACATTCAAAAAGACTGAAAATGAGAGGATGTTAAAATTGAAAGTATTTTGCGGCAAGTGCATTATAAAAAATTGATTATGTTCGGGATATCAAGAAATAGTTAATTTTATTAATGGTTATAGGTTAAAGCAGAACAAACCTGAACAGGAGAGATGTTATGATCGAAACGCTGTTCATCGTCACACTGCTCGTATCAATATATATGGCCTGGAACATAGGCGCCAATGACGCTGCGAACTCGATGGCAACATCTTACGGAAGTGGAGCTTTAACGCTGAGGCAGATAATAATCATCGCTGGAATTCTGGAATTTTCTGGAGCTTTTCTGTTCGGTAGCAGGGTAACGAAGACTGTTGGAAAGGGTATAGTTCCAATAGAGCATCTTGATCCCACAATAGTTACGATTGGTGCTTTATCGGCCATTCTGTCTGCGGGGCTCTGGATAACGATCGCGACATACTATCATCTTCCTGTGTCAACATCTCACTCAATTGTTGGTGCTATGCTTGGATTTGGCTTTGCCGCGGTTGCAGAGGATCTGATACCTCTTGAGAGCATCAAGTGGGGAGTTCTGTATAAAATAGCTTTGAGCTGGGTTGTATCTCCTCTTACTGGAGCTTTACTGGCTTTTATAATATTCTCTCTTATAAGGATTTTCATTTTGTCTAATATGGATGTTGATAAGGTTGAAGGTGTTTTCAGGTATCTTCAGGTTTTAACCGCATGCTATGTCGCTTTTGCTCATGGTAGCAACGATGTTGCCAATGCTGTTGGGCCCATATCGGCGACCTTTGGCTTCTCAGAAACACCTTCATGGATTTTGGCTCTTGGAGGCTTGGGTATAGCCATCGGAGTTGCTACATGGGGTTACAGGGTTATCGAGACGGTTGGAAAGAGAATAACTGAGTTAACTCCTACAAGAGGTTTTTCAGCGGAATTCGCAACCGCAACTACGGTTCTGTCAGCCTCATACTTCGGAATGCCGATCTCCACGACCCATACTCTTGTGGGGAGCGTTCTGGGAGTTGGATTTGCTGGAGGATTGGCAAGTGTTGACATAAGTGTGGTTAAAAGAATTATATACTCTTGGGTACTAACAATTCCAGCAGCAGCAACCCTCACGATAACGATATATACGCTAATGGTGGTGTTCATATGAGGTTCATAAGATCTATCACCGATGTGTTTGGATACTCACCCTTTAAGACGATTCACAAGCACAGTGAGTACTGTGTTGTAGCGATCGATCATTTGCTCGATCAGTTTGAAGCCTTTGTAATGGGAGATATGGCTTCCGTCGAGAAAATTGAAATGGAGATAGACACGCTCGAGCATGAGGCAGATAAGCTGAAAGCTGAAGTCAGAACTCATGTTACGAAATCCCTGAGACTTCCGGTCGATAGACAGGACCTTCTGACATTTTTGGCATTTCAGGACGAGATAATTAACTATACGGAGCATGTCTGCCACATGTTCACATACAAGATCGTGGAGAACATGGATAAGGATGTGGAGAAGAAGCTGAGAAATCTGCTCTACAAGCTCAACGAAATCGTTTGCCTGTATGAAGAGATGATCGATGACATGCTGGAATGGATCGCGAGGTCGCTCAGCAAAAAGGAGATCGGGGGGATACTTGAAAAGGTTGACAAAATTGAAAAAACAGAGCATGAGTGTGATAAAGTGCAAATAGCTCTGCACAAGAAGCTTTTCAACAGCGATATGGAGTTTCTTGACATAATTCTGCTCAGGAACATAGTGATACACCTCGGAGAGATAGCCAACAGCACGGCAAGAGCCTCAGATTCGTTGAGGACGATGGTTCTCGGAAGATAGTTAAATGATTTTGAATTTTTTATCGTTATAATAAAAAGTTTTATAACTCTTTATTTTTTGGATTTGAACGGGGAGGAATCTATATGGAGTACGAGAAAGTTAAGCCACCAGAACAGGGAGAAAAAATTGAGTACGAGGACGGAAAGCTCAAGGTTCCAGATAATCCGATTATACCTTATTTCGAGGGAGATGGAATTGGAAAGGATGTTGTTCCCGCAGCTATAATGGTTCTGGATGAAGCTGCGAAACTTTATGGCAAAGAAATTTCATGGTTTAAGGTTTATGCTGGAGAGGATGCTTACAGGCTTTACGGGAAGTACCTGCCGGATGATACGATAAATGCGATAAGGGAGTTCAGGGTTGCTTTGAAAGGACCGCTGACAACTCCCGTGGGCGGAGGATTCAGGAGCCTGAATGTAACGATAAGACAGATGCTCGACCTGTATGCGAATGTAAGGCCAATCTACTATCTGAACGGCGTTCCAAGTCCGATAAGACATCCTGAGAAGGTTGATATGGTCATCTTCAGGGAGAACACGGAGGATGTCTATTCCGGTGTGGAGTGGCCTAGAGGAAGTGAGGGAGCACTCAAGGTTATAAAATTTCTGGCTGATGAGCTTGGAGTGAATATAAGGGAGGATTCTGGAATAGGAATAAAGCCGATAAGTGAGTTCGCAACCAAAAGGCTCGTGAGGATGGCGATACAGTATGCAATAGACAACAATAGAGAGAGCGTTACCTTGGTTCATAAGGGAAATATAATGAAGTACACCGAGGGAGCCTTCAGGGACTGGGGCTATGAGGTGGCAAGAGAGGAATTTGGGGATGTAACGATAACAGAAACAGAGCTGTGGGAGAATTATGGCGGTGAGGCTAAGGGCAAGATCGTGATAAAAGACAGAATAGCGGACAACATGTTCCAGCAAATCCTTACAAGAACAGACGAGTACGATGTGCTTGCGATGCCGAATCTCAATGGAGATTACATGAGCGATGCAGCCGCTGCGATGGTTGGAGGACTTGGCATAGCTCCGGGATCCAACATAGGTGATGGAATCGGTGTTTTTGAGCCAATACATGGATCCGCTCCGAAGTATGCGGGACAGAACAAAGTTAATCCAACTGCTGAAATCCTCACAGGAGCTTTGATGTTCGAGTACCTCGGATGGAAGGAAGCGAGTGAGATGATCAAAAAGGCTGTGGAAAAAACTATTCAGAGCGGTATCGTGACTTACGACATTCACAGGCACATTGGAGGCAACCTCGTTGGAACGAGGGAATTCGCTGCGGAGGTTGTGAAGAACCTTCAGAACCTTTAAATTCTTATTTTGGTTTTTGTTTGCTTGCTGAGTTTTGTTTTATCTACCGCTTCACGCGCTATCTATTATAAGATTCATAAACTTGACTTTTGAAAGAGCTGAAAGAAAGATATGGGATGGAATGAGGACAATCTGAACATCCTCGCTGAGTCTGGAAGCAATGGGCATTCTTCGAATTGGAAGTAGAGGACATCTAAACTGAAGAGCTTGGGGATTAAAAAGAAGGTTTGTCTCTTGAGTAATTCATGAAAGACATTAAGAACAGTTCGGAGTTTATTGAAAGGGGCTCACACATCTGGAAAGAGATGGCTGGCATGAGGAGTAGCTTATATGAACTCCTCTGGCAAGGAGAAGAGTCCTGAGATAAAACCGACGATTCTTGAAAAAATAACTAAAGCATGAGGGAATTTTTTAATCACGGAAATCCATTACAGTCCAAATCACAGAACCCTGTAACCCTCCACATCCAGAGCCACACGGCTGAAACCAAACTCCCTGAGAATGCTTGCTATCTCCTTTCTTATCTCAAATGCTCTGCTCACCTCATCCTCAGCAACCTGTAGCCTGACATCATCTCCATTGAATGTCTGGTAAACTCTAACCCTGACAACCCTGAATCCCAGCTCCAGCAACCTGTCCTCGGCTCTTTCGATCCTGCTGAGCAGATCCTTGGTTATCTGGTGGTTGAACTGAACTCTCGTAGCCGTGCATGAGGCTGGAGGCTTATCCCAGTTTGGAAGCTTTAACTGTTTTGCAAGCTCCCTGACCTGCTCTTTGGTGTAGTTCTTTAAGGGACTTATGACGCCCAAATCCTTTATAGCCTTTATCCCCGGTCTGTAGTCGGAGAAATCGCTTGCGTTGCTGCCGTCCAGTATCTTAGCCTTCGGGAACTCGACCATGGTTCGGTAGATCATGGCCTTCTTGCAGTAGTAACACCTCTCTGGTGGATTCTGCATGAATCCGGGTATTTTAAGCTGTGAAAGCTCCAGAATTCTGTGGTTCAGGCCAAGCTTTTCTGCAAGCATCTTTGCGTACTCTATCTCCCTTTCTGGAATGGCTTCCCCCTTTATCGTCACCGCAACGCTGTCCTCATCAACCATCTTGCATATGTACGCAACCAAGGTTGAATCAGCCCCTCCACTGAATGCAACAACCTTTTTTCCCTCTAAGCTTGCAATCTCCTCCCTGATTTTTGCTATCTCTTTTTCCGGATTCATCTTAGACCTCTCAGGACCTTAACCACTAAAATATCAGCTCCTCAAGCATATCTTGCTCTAAAGCAAGCTTTATCTCTCTAGCTATTCTCTTGCCCATGTACATGTTCTCTCCGAACAGTATGTAGGAATATGGAGATGCTGGAATTCCAACATTGGTTCCAGCAACGATTCTTGCTGATATCTCGAAAACGATCATCTCAGCGTTCTCGTTGAACACAGCCTCCAAGCAGAAAGGCCCAACCATCCCAGGATAGGCTATCTCCTTTGAAACCTCAACCACAGCCTCTCCAGCCCTAAGAACCTGAGAGAGCAGGCTCTCCCTCAGCACAACGGGATAGTTTCCTACAACCGTATATGTTGGTGAAAATTCCATTTTCATCTGAATCTCAGCCGGAATTCTTCCAAGTCCATCCACATTTGACTCGTATCTCCTATCGACTGCTATAAGCTCCACCCTGCTGAAAACTGGAGAGTAAAAGTAAGAGAAATAGACATTCGCTCCAACTATGTACTCCTGAATGAAAACCTCTTTCAGATCTTTCTCCTCTATCAAACCCTGCTTAAGCATCTGTTCGGATTTCTGGAGGAAATCATCATATCCTGTGGCAAGAAAGTATCCCTTGCCGCCTTTCGCTCCCGGAAACTTGACTATACACAAACCATCGATATCCTCCGGCCTTTCAATTATCCTCGGAGTCCTCAATCCGGCAGAACTCAGGGCAGAGTTCAGCCATCTGTCCTGCATCTCCCTCACGGTCTCCCAGTACATAAGCTCCCTGTTGCCGAATATCGGAAGCTTGAGCTCATCCAGTTTCCCTATGTATGCGTTGAATGATCCATGAGGGATCAGAATTCCGTTCATGTCTGCAATCTCTCTTTGCAGGTCTTTTCTGAGTAAATCTGAATAATCATCTATTTCAATTATCTCATCAGCAACACCAAAGCTTTCGTAAATTATCCTTTCCTTCTCTCTGCAAATGCATACGGTTCTGAAACCCTCCTCCTTAGCTCCTTTAAGTATGTTCAGGGCTGAATGGCTGCCGAGGGTTGCTATTGCTATCTTCTCGTGATCATACGAGTTCAAAACATCCAGTATTTCTTTCCTTAACCTATCAAGCTCTTTCATGATTTCAACCTTTTACGAATTGTTCTGCTTATAAGATAAGCGAAAACACCCGCTCCAAAACCGTTATCTATATTGACAACCGCAACTCCGGAGGAACAGCTCTGGAGCATTGAGAAGAGAGCGGTTAAACCGCCTAAACTAACACCATATCCAATCGAGGTTGGAACAGCAATTACAGGAACATCAACAAGTCCTGCAACAACCGATGGCAGAGCACCCTCCATACCTGCTACCACTATAACGGAATCAACACTATCGCTGTTTATCTCTTTGATGGGTTTTATCAGCCTGTGTATTCCAGCAACTCCGGCATCGTAGTACTTCTTAACCTCCAGCCCGAGAAACTCGCATGTCTTGACAGCCTCCTCAGCAACAGGAATGTCAGATGTTCCGGCGGAGATGATGGCGACCTTTCCTATAACCTCCCTCTTCTCTCCGACAATAACAGTTCCTGATCTCTCAGAGATGTCAAGCTTGCGGTCTCTGAACTCCTTCTTTATCTCCTCAATCTGCTCCTTGCTTGCTCTCGTAACCAGAACACCCTTCAGGTGTTTGAGGGCGTTTTTTATTATCTTCACGACCTCTTCAGGGCTTTTCCCTTCAGCATAGATTGCTTCAGGCTTTCCGGCCCTCTCTATTCTGAGGTGATCGAGCTTGGCGAAATCCTCTATCTGCTCGTAGAAGAATCTGTTAAGTTCATCCATAAAATCTGGCTTGCCTTTTGCGATCTCAAGGATTCTCCTGAATTCTTTGATGTCCATCACATTCCCTCTCTTATCTCCTCGTGGTATTCCTGAATCGATTTAACGATAACTTCCTCAAAGCCTTTCCTCTTTATGGACTCTATCGCCCTGACAACGGCCTTGGCACCGCTTATCGTGGTTATGTATGGAATGTTGTGATCGACTGCAGCCCTTCTGATCAGAAATCCCTCAGTCTTGCCCCTCTTTCCTGAAGGAGTGTTGATTATGAAGTCGATCTTCCTGTTTATGATCGCATCGATGACATTTGGTCTGCCCTCACTGACCTTCAGCACAACCTCGGCATCAACACCGTTGTCTCTCAGATAGGTGGCAGTTCCGGATGTTGCGAGGATCCTGAATCCCATCTCCTTCAGTTTTCTCGCAACCTCAAGGATCTTGGCTCTGTCAGCCTCCTTAACGCTTATGAAAACCGTCCCCTCGGTTGGCAGCCTCATACCTGCTGCAAGCTCGGCCTTGTAGTAAGCAAGCCCGAAGTCGTAGTCTATGCCCATAACCTCTCCAGTAGCTTTCATTTCAGGTCCGAGTATTGGATCAACTCCTGGCAGTTTATTGAATGGGAACACTGCCTCCTTCACAGCAACATGTTTTGGAGTAACTTCCTTAACTCCAAGCTCCCTGAGCTTCTTGCCTGTCATGAGCTTTGCCGCTATTTTCGCAAGCGGAATTCCTGTGGCTTTGCTGACAAAGGGAACTGTCCTACTCGCTCTCGGGTTGACTTCAAGCACATAAACCTTATCTTTTATCGCGTACTGTATGTTCAGCAGGCCAATCACGTTTAGAGCCAGGGCTATTTTCCTCGTGTAGTCTTTGATCGTCTCTATATGCTCATTAGTGAGGGATATTGGTGGTAAAACGCAAGCGGAGTCACCGCTGTGGATTCCAGCCTCCTCGACATGCTCCATTATGCCCCCAATCAGCACATCCTCGCCATCGCAGAGGGCATCAACCTCAACCTCGATCGCATCCTCTAGGAATTTGTCTATCAGCACGGGCTTGTCCTCGCTGACATCGAAAGCCTCGGCAACATAGTTCTCGAAGCTCTGCTCGTCATAGACGATGACCATTGCTCTGCCTCCAAGCACATACGATGGCCTGACGAGAACAGGGAAGCCTATCTTTTTGACGATCTCCCTCGCCTCTTCAAGGCTGAACGCAATTCCGTTGGGAGGTTGAGGAATACCTAGTCTCTCTATGAGGTCTGAAAACCTCTCTCTATCTTCAGCAATATCTATGGAGTCCGGAGATGTTCCGAGAATCCTGACACCAGCCTTCTCAAGATTTTTTGTGATGTTGAGTGGTGTCTGCCCGCCGAACTGGACGATGATACCTTCAGCTCCCTCATTTTCGTATATGTTCAAAACATCCTCGAAGGTTATTGGCTCGAAATAAAGTCTGTCAGAGGTATCGTAATCTGTTGAAACTGTCTCAGGATTGCAGTTTACCATTATGGTTTCATAACCATCTTCTTTGAGGCTGAAAACACCGTGAACGCAGGTATAATCGAACTCTATTCCCTGTCCTATCCTGTTAGGGCCTGAACCAAGGATCATGATCTTCTTTTTGTTGCTCGGTATGGCCTCATTCTCATCCTCATATGTTGAGTAGTAGTATGGAGTTTTAGCCTCGAACTCTGCAGCACAAGTATCGACCATCTTGTAAACTGCATTGATTCCAAGCTCTTTCCTTCTCTTTCTCACTTCCATCTCCGTTGTTTTGAAGATGTACGCGAGCTGCACATCTGAGAAGCCAAATCTCTTCGCTTTCAGCAGGTATTTCCTCGGCAAATCCTCTATCGTGTACTTCTTCGAGAGTTCTTTAAGCTCATTTTCAAGGTCGAGTATGTTCTTTATCTTGGTTATGAACCATGGGTCAATTTTCGTCAGCCTTGAAATCTCTTCAACGCTCAGACCCTTCAGGAGGGCATATCTTATGTAAAATATCCTGCTTGGGTGAGGAGAGGCGAGCCTCTTCAGTATGTGATCCATGCTCGGATCCTTGTCCCTACCATCACATCCGATTCCGTATCTCCTAATCTCAAGGCTCCGCAGGGCCTTCTGCAGAGCCTCCTCAAAAGTTCTTCCGATTGCCATGACCTCTCCAACGCTCTTCATCTGGCTGCCCAAGGTTGGATCGGCTGTTGGGAACTTGTCAAAAGCGAATCTCGGGATTTTGACGACAACATAGTCTATTGTGGGCTCGAAGCTGGCTGGCGTCTCCTTCGTTATATCGTTCGGTATCTCATCGAGCGTATATCCAATAGCAAGCTTTGCGGCAATCTTGGCTATCGGAAATCCGGTTGCCTTCGAAGCCAGAGCAGATGATCGGCTAACTCTCGGATTCATCTCTATCGCAACAACCCTGCCGTTGTCAGGATTCACAGCGAACTGGATGTTGCTGCCTCCGGTCTCAACTCCAATCTCCCTTATGATCTTGATTGCCGAGTCCCTGAGATACTGATACTCGACATCCGTGAGAGTTTGGGCAGGAGCAACCGTTATGCTGTCTCCCGTGTGGACTCCCATCGGATCGAAGTTCTCGATTGAGCATATTATCACGACATTGTCGGCCAGATCCCTCATGACCTCCAACTCGTACTCTTTCCATCCAATAACTCCTTCTTCAATTAGGATCTGGTTGATCATCGACATCTCAAGGCCTCTCTCAGCGATATCCTTCAGCTCCTCTCTGTTGAAAGCTATCCCTCCGCCAGTTCCACCAAGCGTGAAAGCAGGTCTTATAACAACCGGATATCCAATTTCCTCTGCTATCGACAGCGCCTCATCAACACTGTTTGCCGTGTCGCTTTTGGGAACCTCAAGCCCAATCTTCTCCATGGACTTCTTGAACAGCTCTCTGTCCTCAGCCTTTTTTATAGCAGAAAGCTTCGCTCCTATCAGCTCTATGCCGTACCTGTCGAGCACACCAAGCTCCCCAAGCTGAACGGCAACATTCAGTGCTGTCTGTCCTCCGAGTGTTGGAAGAATGGCATCCGGAACCTCCCTTTCGATAATCTTGGCAACAAAATCAGCGGTTATGGGCTCGATATAGGTTTTATCTGCCATCTCCGGATCGGTCATTATCGTTGCTGGATTCGAGTTCACGAGCACGACCTCATAGCCTTCTTCCTTCAGAGCCTTGCAGGCCTGACTTCCGGAATAGTCGAACTCTGCAGCCTGACCTATTATAATTGGTCCTGAACCGATAACCATTATTTTTCTCAAATCCTCTCTTTTAGGCATCGCTCTCCCTCTCAATACTCCTTTAAAAGCCTGTGGAAGTTGTCAAAGAAAAAGTATGTGTCATGTGGCCCGGGACCAGCTTCGGGATGGTACTGTACCGTGATGAGTGGATATTCCTTATGCCTCATGCCCTCTACGGTCATATCGTTTAAGTTGAGCTGGGTAACTTCCAAGCCAGTCCCATCAAGGCTTTTCTCATCCACAGCAAAACCGTGATTCTGACTTGAGATGAAAACCCTCCCGGTCTCATAATCCTTAACGGGCTGGTTGGCACCTCTGTGGCCAAACTTGAGCTTGAAGGTTTTGGCTCCCAGAGCTAAGGCCACAAGCTGATTGCCGAGGCATATACCCGCCATCGGAAATTCTCCTGCGAGCTTTCTTATCGTCTCAATCGTTGGCTTAACCCTCATTGGATCTCCCGGACCATTGGAGATGAAAACACCATCGGGATTAAGCTCCTTAATCTTCTCGGCAGGATAATTGTATGGAACCACGGTCAGGTTAATCCCGCGCTTTACAAGCTGTCTTATTATGCTGTTCTTTATGCCACAATCAACCAGAACGACCTCCAGCTTACCATCAGCCTCAATCCTTTTTGGCTCTTTGACGCATACCCTGTCAACCAAATCTACTTCGGTTATAGATGGCTGTTCAACAGCCCTTTTGAGCATCTGATCCTTATCGTAATCTCCAACTGCGAGAACAGCCTTCATCGCTCCATATACTCTCGTCTTTCTCGTTAAAGCCCTTGTGTCAACACCCTCAAGCCCCGGAATGCTGTACTCCTTTAGAAAATCATCAAGGCTTTTTCTGCACCTCCAATTGCTGGGAACTCTGCAGAGTTCTCTTATCACAAAGCCCTCAACCTTTATGCCATCGCTCTCAAAGTCCTCCTCGCAGACACCGTAGTTGCCTATCAGCGGATATGTCATCATCAAAATCTGCCCGGCGTAGCTTGGATCTGTAAGGGCTTCAACATAACCGGTCATGCTGGTGTTGAAAACGAGCTCACCCTCAACATAGCCTTCAGCTCCAAAACCATAACCTTCGATGAAGGTTCCATCTTCGAGTGCAAGGGCACCCTTCATTTCATCACTCATCGAATCACCCTAAGTGGACTCCTTTATCTCCTTTAGCTCTTTCACAACCTCTTTCAGGCTTGGACAATCGAATATCTTTCTGCCAATGACCTCGTTTGCGATGGCCTTGTACATGTTCGATACCGCAACCCTGAGATTTTCGGGCAGGTTGGGCGGTCTTCCCATAACCTTTCTCCAGTTCTCGGTTCCCTTTGTAACTCTCAGCCTCTTGTACCAGTATGTTTTTCTGTAATGCCTTCTCAGTATCTCCTTACTCAGCTCGAAACCATCGTAGCTGAACCTGCACTCATCAGGTGTACCGACAGCATCAACGAGAACTATGCTGCCCTTCTCATCAACAGCAAACTCAACCTTTCCATCCTCATTCTCGATGCCTATCTCGACCATTCTCCTGGTGATAATATCATTTATCTTCATCGTTAAATCTATCAGCTTCTCAAGGTTCTCTCCAAGTCCGGAAATCTCTTTGGCTTCCTGAACTGAGAGGTATCGATCTTCATCTTCAAGTTTGGTGCTGAAGTCGATTATTGGTCGCTCTAACTTCATGCCCGGAACGGGCTTCTCCTTCAAGCCGAGATCCTCAAGCTTTAACTCTCCTCTCTCAAGTCTCCTGAACACACTCGAACCCTCAGGAAGTTTGTTTCTGTAGATAACCTCAAGCGGGATCAGATAGTTCTTCAAACCCTCCTTAAAGGCTGAGTAGTCGTATCCATTGTTCTTATGAGGTTTTATAACTCTGAAGAGCTTGACTTTCATCTCATTTACTGGCTTTTCAATCTCGTCTATTCTCTTTACCTTCTCTCCGTCAAGCAGTCCTAAATAATGCGTCTCGATCCCCTCTTCTTCAAGCCTCTCGAAGAAGTAGGCTGAGATCAGGCAGAGAGATGCACCTTTTCCATCGATTTTGTCGGGCATCTCTCCATAATCGAAAACTGAGTATCTATCTGAAAAAGTGAAGACTCCAACTCCAGCTTTTTCACCGTCTGGATGCTCTATAACCCTTAAATCTTTCACACTGCCCATCCAGATTGATTGCTGTGAATTGTTTAATAAATGTTTTTCCATTATCGGTGGGTTTTATGTTTACCAGTTTTATGTTTACTGTTCTTTAGCTGATCTGATTGGCTACTGGCTACCCATTTCTTAAAAATTTCTGGAATTTTCTGGAATTCGAGATAAAAATTTAAAAAGAAAAGTCTATAGCTTCCTCGCAACGATCATCTTCACATCATCTTTCATCTTGAAAACATTCAGTATTTCAAAGCCGGTATCCTCTAAAGCGTTTATATATCCCTCAAGGCTCAGATCTCCTTCAAATGTATAGGCCTTCAGACCCTTCTCTATTCCGAAGTTCCACAGATTCCAGTGCAGATCTGCGAGATCTATGTCGGACTCGGGAAAACACTGCCGGTTTATGTAAATTCCTCCATTCTTCAAGCATCTCCATATCTTTGGAATCAGTTCAGCCCTTTTCCCTCCTGGATTGTAGGATGAGAACACGATGTCGTAATCCTCTCCGAGCTCATCCGTGAAGAAGTTTCCGGGTATAACATCAACCCTTCTGGCATTGTACTTCCTTATGTACTTCTTTGTCTCCTCTACAACATCTGGCAGATCGAAAACATAAGCTTTCAGATTCTCATTCAGCATTGTAAACGCTATTGAATAAAGCCCATGCCCTCCTCCGAGATCTAGGAGCTTTCTTGCCTTTCTGAAGAAATTTAGTGAAGAGATGAGTTTAACAGTGCTCTGCAACTCACCGAGCAATGAGTTCTGTGCTAATGAGTGTATGATTCTCTGGGAAAAGAAGTTCTCGATGTTGAATCTTGTCTGCTCACCTTTCAGGGCTTTGGGTAAGTTGAGCCATATCAGCGAACTCTCCATGGCATTCCTGACATAGTACAGCTGGGAGTATGGAGAATCTGTCAGGAACTTATCGGCCATCTCGCTGTTCACATATCTGTCGCCATCTTTCCTCAACAACCCGAGCTTAACAAGGTTCTCAAGAAACAGGAAGAGGATCTTGTTGTTGAATCCTGTCTTCGATTCAATTTCGTGCAGGGTTTTTGGTTCTTTAAGCATGTCGAATATTCCTACATCGACGGCACTTTTGAACAGGAAGAACTTCCTGAACCCATTCAGAATGTCCTCAAAGAAAGGCTCAAATTCTTCAGGAGGTTCCATAAAAAGCTCGTTAAAGCGATATACGGCTTCCATTCTAACACCTCACAGGAACTATCAACCTCTTTCCATCTTTTTCAAAAACGGAAACAGAGATCCCATAAACCTGCCTTATATTCTTCTCATTCAGAACCTCGCTCCCACCATTTGCGACAATCCTCCCATTTTTGACCATGATTATTCTGTCAGCGTATATGGAAGCGAGGTTGAGATCATGCATGGTCAGAATTGCCGAAATTTTTCTCTCCTCAGCAATCCTTCTGAGAATATCCATAAGCTCGATCTGGTTTTTGAGATCGAGGTTGTTTGTCGGCTCGTCGAGCAGGAGAATCTTCGGCTCCTGAGCTAAAGCTCTTGCTATAACAACTTTCTGCAGCTCTCCTCCACTCAACTCATTAATTTTCAGCCAAGCATTACAACCGAGAGAATGAGCAAAACAAGCAATAACCTCTTCATTTCATCACCTCAAATGGGTTGAAATGTTCAATACCCCTTCCAACAACGCTGTGAACATGATCCAGGCAGGCGAGGCAGAAAACCTTCCCATCCCTGTCTTTCCTTGTTTTTGTCTCCATTACAAGCTCTCCACAGACTGAACACCTCAGACTGTTGAAAATTGGAGCCCTCTCTATTGGTTTCACATTAACTTCCTTAATCCAGAAATCCTCCTCAGGAACTCCAGCAAGCTCTCTCCCGATATCCTCCCACAGTTGTCTGAATTCCTCTAGCTCTTTTTCGTCTCCCTCTCTTCTGACGATGACCCTATCAAACAGCTCCAGTACATCTTTTGGGAAGTACTTGCTCCTGATGTTTTCAGCATCAACATAAACCCTGATACCCTTCCACTCTCCTCTTTTAACAACAGTAACGGCATTCTTTCCAATATCAGCGTAGATCAGGCTGTTGTTCCCGAATGTGCAGCCGGTAGCTATCTGAACACCATCAGCAAAACAGTTGTTACATTCAACAATAGCCAGTATTTCCTCTCCAACGCTCTCTTTATATTCGGCTCTATCTATTCCAAGCTTATTTAGAGCTATAACTGATGCTTTAATCCCGAGAACCAGAAATGGACAGATATGGCCGTGAAATTGCTTTGCAGTTTCTATGAGTCTGTATACATCATCATCTTTTCCCATACCCTAAGTTGAATTTGGTATTAAAAAAGTTTTATGTTTTGCTACGGAGTCATAAAATTACCATGATTTAGTATCAAAATTGGTGTTGCATTTGTGCTTGATGTAATATTTCTAATTTGGTTTACACAATCGATGAAAAAGGGTAGTCAATTAACATTAATTTTAATTACAGTATTTATTAAACCCTCGCTGGTTGTGAATCATTTATAATTACCGGATTAAATTTTTAAATTGCATAACTGCACGGTTGCGTAATGGTGCAAACTGAACTTCTCAACAGGAAATCAAATTCAGAGCTATACTTCAGTGGCGAACTCTGCAGGGGGTGTCAGATATGCACATCTGTTTGCCCAAGAAACGCGATATCTGTTTTCAGGGATGATGGGGGATTTACTGCGGAAGTAGGCGATAACTGCAACCTCTGCGGAACATGCTCTGATTTCTGCCCGTATGGGGCTCTGGCAGTTAAGCGAGATGGAAAGAAGGGAATCTTTACGGAAATCCTTAAAAAAGAGCTTGAATTCGAGAAGGTAAGTGTAGATGACAGCAAATGCACCTACTGTGGGTTGTGCATGCAGAACTGCCCACATGATGCCATATCGGTTAAGAGAAAGCTGAACATCGGGAAGATAAGGGGAGGAAAGATCGAAATCAGGGATGGATGTATCAACTGCAGGTTGTGCGTGATGTTCTGCCCGACGAAGGCAATTTCTGTATCTGACAGGCCTGAAATTAATGAGGATAGGTGCATATACTGTGAGATCTGCTCTGCTGTTTGCCCGAAGGATGTTATCTCTGTACACTGCGATTCATGCAGACTCCAGGCAAGTAATGTTCTTGAAGGGCGTGTTGAGGTTGATGAAAGCAGATGTGCGACATGCGGGATCTGTGCAGAGGTTTGTCCAGAGAATGCGATAAGGGTTAACAGGCTGTTCAAGGGTAGACAGCACTTCAAGGCTGAGAAATGCTACGGGCTTGACTGCTCAATCTGCAAAGAGATATGCCCGAATCTGGCCATTCAGTACAGATACACACCTGAAAAAGAGGTTATCTTCCTTGATAGATGCAACTTCTGTGGTGTCTGTGAGAACTCCTGTCCTGCTGGAGCCATAGAGATCGAGAGAGAACTGAGCGATGATGTAAATCTGCTTGAGATTCATCTGAATGGAAAGAAGGTAAACAAGAAATCTGTTATAGCTGTTAACGATAACTGCTTTGGTTGCGGGATATGCAGTTCTCTATGCCCGTTAATCAAGGGAGGATTGACGATTGACCTCGCTCACGGGAAGGCTGTGGTTGTAGATTCATCAGCCTGCACGGCGTGTGGAGTATGCTCATCCAACTGCCCTGCGGGAGCAATAACAATAAGGGAGGTAAAAACTTGAATTTTTTCTAGTTTTCGAATTCCTCAACCATTTCAGGTTTTTTCTTTTTCAGAACTTCCATGGCTGTTAGCCATATTGCCGCGTTCATCAAATGAACTTAATATAGAATCAAATAAATTTGTCAATGGCTCCAAAGGAAATGATTATGAAAATATCATGAAAACTTAACACCCAATCCTTTCTTCTTGTTTCTGAGCATGATGTTGATCAGGAGTGGAGTTATACCCTCCACGAATGAGGATATGGATAAAGGCCCAGCATCAAATGCTTCAAGCCCGTCTATTGAGTTTATGATCTCAATTACCTTCTTCTTCGCATCATCGTCGTCTCCACAAACAGCAACGCTCCAGTCGAACTTTGAATTCAGATCTGCAAACCTCTCTGCCGGGACATTGTTGAACGCGCAGATAACAGTGCTGTCCTTAAGGATTGAAGCGAGCTTCTGTGCTGCAGACCCCTCGGGAAGTTTGGAAATTCTCATGACATCTCCATCCTTTTCCATTGGCACGAGCGGTGAGATCACAATCTTACCTTTAAGCTTGCCCCTCAGCTTTTCAGCGGTTGAGAAAGCGTGCCTCCATGGGATGGCGAAAATGGCTATCTCGCACTCTTCAGCGGCATCCTCATTGGCCAGCCCCCTGACTCTTGCGGAACTGATTTTATGGAGTACGCTGTTGTACTCCTCAGCAACCCTCTTCGCCTTTTCAAGCCCTCTGGATCCAATTATAACATCGTAGCCGTTCATGGCCAAGCGAATGGCCAAACCTCTTCCTAAATGCCCAGTACCTCCTATCAGGGCTATCTTCATTGAACCACCGATATGGTTTTGGTTGGCTTTGGTCTCTCAAATTATTCTATCACGGACAGGTTGAGTTCAACCCCGTTCGGGGGCTTACTAATGAAACCCTTTTCCATCAACATTTTTATTTTTTCTTCGGTTGTGAGTATTATGTCTTTTGCTCTTTCATAAACATCTTCTTTCGAAAGCTTCAGCCTTGCAACTCCCTGCTCGATAGCCTTCATTGCTGTGGCTGTGGCAACTTCTGGAAAGACATCTGGCTCTGACATTTTTGGTATCACATAATCTTCGCTCAAACCCTTTCTCTCCGCATAAGCCACAAGGGCTTTTGCAGCCTCGATTGCCATCTCATCGGTTATCGTTCTCGCCCTGACTTCCAGAACACCCCTGAAAACTGCTGGGAACACCAAGGAATTGTTCACCTGATTCGGAAAGTCACTTCTACCAGTCCCGACTATCCTCGCTCCAGCTTCCTTAGCCTCCCACGGCCACATCTCTGGTATTGGATTCGCCTCAAGGAAAACGATGGCATCATCATTCATCTTCTCGACCCATTCCTTCCTGATAACTCCTGGGCCCGGTTTGCTCGCTGCAATCAGCACATCCGTCCCCTCAATTGCCTCTGCCATCCCTCCCTCTCTGCCCTCGCCGTTCGTTTCGAGGCAGTATCTCCACTTGTATGGATCTTTATCTTTCCCGGCCTCGATATCCTTTCTGTTTGGATGCAGAATTCCCTTGCTGTCAACTATGAATATCTTCTTTGGATCCGCTCCAGCCTTTATCAGAAGCCTCACGGCTGCGACATTTGCGGCTCCAACACCTATTACTGATATGTAAACTTCTGAAAGTTTCTTACCAACAACCTTCAAGGCTCCAAGTGTTGCTGCGAGAGTTGCTGTGGCTGTACCCTGCTGATCATCATGCCATACCGGGATGTCAAGCTCCTCTCTGAGCCTGTCGAGGATGTAAAAGCACTTTGGCTTGGATATATCCTCCAGGTTGATACCTCCAAATGTTGGAGAGATAGCCTTGACTACCTCGATAAACCTGTCAGGATCCTTTTCATCCAGAACAATAGGAATCGCATCAACCCCACCCAGATACTTGAACAGCAATGCCTTTCCCTCCATAACTGGAAGGGCAGCTTTAGGTCCAATATCTCCGAGACCGAGAACTCTTGTGCCATCTGTGACGATTGCAACAGTATTCCATTTGTTCGTGTAATCGTACACCTTCTCAGGATCCTCTGCTATTTCCAAGCAAGGTTTCGCAACTCCGGGAGTATACCACACACTGAAATCTCCTAGGTCTCTGATAGCACATTTCGGAACAATCTCTATTTTACCTCTGTAGTGTTTATGCCATGAGCTTGAGATTTTTTCAGGAAGTTTAGCTTTTTCCAGCAATTCTTCGACTGTAACCTTCATATCTTCCACCTATTTACAATGTTTTATTATTAACTAAATAACGCTTTCCCGAATTTTTTAATAAAGTATCGAAAATTGTACGCGTTATGCATAAACTTTATTAACTATATATCTCAGGAAAACTCTAATGAGCAAAAAGTACACGAGAGTTTCGGTAGCTCTTGACAAAAAGACGGAAGAGATGCTCAATATACTCGTCCGAAAAAAGAACACAACTGTTTCTGAAATTATAAGAAGAGCCATAAATACATATTTCGAACTTGAGAATGCGACAACAAGAATTACACCGGATGTGACAAAGATATACACGGACTTTCTCTCCGATGGAGAGCACTGTATTGTCGATATAGAGCACTGGACTGCGATGTGGGAGGAGTTGAACAGGAACTCATCGGAAGAATTCTGGGAAATTATGGAGAGGATAGGCTATGAGCATGGGATACAGTATCTGAACAAGGGCATGACCGATGTTTATGATATCTTAAGATACATGGAGGTTGGCAACTGGTTCAGACTCAAGATAGACGGAGAGGGATGCTACACGCTCGTTTTATCCACGCACACATCTCAAAAGTTCCTCAAAGTCTTTCTCGAGAATCTCTTTAAAGCTCAGAATAATCCGGTTGAGATCTATGAAGGATATGGAAAATTGAGAATCGTTAAAGTTAGAAAGAAGGATTAAGCCCTGCAGATCCTGTAGAAGTTCTCGAGGAGCTTAATTCCGTCATCTCCACTCTTTTCCGGATGGAACTGTACACCATAGTAATTGTCCTTGCTTACTGCTGAGGCAAAGGAAATGCCGTAATCTGTTTCTGTTAAAATGAAGCTTTTTTCAGTTTCAAGGAAGTAGGAATGGACGAAATAGAAGAATGTTCCACTCTCTATTCCATGCAGTAGTTCATTATCCTTAACGATCTCGATCTGATTCCACCCCATGTGCGGGATCTTTCCAACATCATCCTGGAATTTCCTAACGACTCCGGGAATTATGTTCAGACATTCAACCTCTCCGCCTTCATAGCTAAGGGTTGCGAACAACTGCATTCCAAGGCAGATTCCCAGCACAGGTACATCCGTGCTTTTTATGAATTCCTTCAATTCTTTTAGTTTCTCCATTGCCGGCCTAACAGCACCCACACCGGGCAGAACGATTCCAGAAGAGTTCTTCAGATCTTCCAAATCTCTTGTTATCTTCGTTTTTGCCCCGACCATCTCAAGGGCTTTTTTTATACTCTTTAGATTCCCTACACCATAATCAACAATCGAGATCACTTTAGAGAAGAGATTTCGGAGACTTAAAAAAATTTCGGGAAGGTGCTGGGACTATTATGAAATAACTTTAGCCAACAGAACCAGCGTAAGCTAAGGCAACACACCAGAACAACCAAAGTGGATCAAAGGCAATACCCGTAACAAATAGCAGTTCTACAACAAAAATCAAAAATATTGTTGCGATAAAGCTATTCAGATGGTCATGGATGTCTGCCTCGTTGAACTGAAAACCCCGGAAAACATAGGCTTTGTAGCGAGGGTTATGAAAAATTTCGGCTTCAAGAATCTGGTGCTGTACAACTGCAACGTCTCCGATGAGTCATACATCACCGCAAGCCACGCGAAAGATGTGCTTGAGAATGCTCTGATTGTGGAAAACTTGGAGGATTATCTATCGGAAAAGAGCCTCGTTGTTGGAACCACTGGAATAACAACTTTAAGCGATGAAACATATCTAAGAAAACCGGTTTTCTATCCGGATGAGCTATCAGAGCATTTGAAGGGTAAGGCACCATCAATATCGATTCTTTTTGGCAGGGAGGACTATGGGCTTTACAATGAGGAGATAAAGCTGTGTGATGTGCTGGTTTCAGTTCCAACCAGCCCGGAATACCCGGTCATGAATGTGAGTCATGCTGTGGCCGTGCTTCTTTATGAGCTAAGGGGAGAAGCTTATAAGATCGAGGAGAAATGCTATGTTAAAAATGCCGAGATAGACAGGCTTATATCATACTTCGAAGATTTACTCAATGTTGTGAGGTATCCGAAGCACAGAATACCGAGAACGCTGCTGATGCTGAAGAGAGTGAATTCAAGGGCTTTGATGACCAAAAACGAATATACAACCTACCTGGGTGTTGTGAGGAAGATTAAAGAATACATTGAAAAATTGGGAAGATTCGATGGAAATGAGAAGCGATAGGATCAAGCCGGACAAATGGATTTTGATGCTCTTTATCGGGATAGTCGCAACCCTCTCACTGATGGTGTACTTCTTCTCCCCCTTGCTAGATGGAATACTGATGGGAGTAGCTTTCTCTTATGTTGCGAAGCCGATCAAAAAGAAGCTGGACACTAAAATGAACAAAAACGTATCATCCCTCATAGCAACCCTGATTATTCTCGTCCCTGTTTCAATTCTGCTCTTTTATGGAATATTTCAGGGAATAATGCAGGCTGCGAACATCATAACCCACCAGAAAGAATTTCAGGATCAGATAATAGACATCCTCAAGGACTCTGGCCTGAGCGAGTACTATATAAAGCAGATCGAGTCCTTCATACCGAATATACTTTCCTTCATTTCCAAGAACATTTTGCAAATGAGCGCGATAGACCTCACTTTCAAGATAATCTCATTTGTCATGAACTTCTTCATCTCGATGGTCGTTTGCTTTTATGCCCTTGCTGATGGAGACACCTTCATCAAAAAATCCCTGAGAATAATCCCGGATGAGTACAGAACCAAGTTCGGCAACTTCATAGAGGAAGTTGACAACGTTTTTCTGGGCTTGTGGTTTGGGAATTTCGCTGTTGCCGTTTTGATAGGTATAGCAAGCATACCTTTCTTCCTGGCATTCAACATTCCATACACTGCCCTCCTATCTGGCTTGATTTTCCTCGCAGCTTTGATACCGGTTTTCGCTGAGTGGATGGTTTTAATTCCGGTTACGATCTACATAGCCCTGCAGAGCGTGCATGCTGCGATATGGTTCATTGTTCTGGGTGCGATCTTTCTTTACATACTTCCGGAGCTCATTCTCAGGCCATACCTTTTGTCATACACATCAAGAATTCATCCTCTGATAATCCTCCTGTCTTTCATTGGGGGAGGTATGGTTGCTGGAGTAACGGGTTTCTTCTTAGCCCCGATGATAGCCGGTTTGGTTACAGCAATATACAACATCTACACGAGATAGCTTTTTCATCTCACTTTTTCTTACTTTACCCAGACCTCTTGCCCTGTTCAATGGATATCAGCCTTTTCTTGCCGAGGTCATGCATTGCGTGCGACTTCCATAACTTCATTCAACCTTCTTTCAAGCCTTTTATAACCTTCACCCTACTTAACCAATTCTTCCAGTTAGATACCTCTCCGTTAGTTTTTCTCTTGGATTCTCAAAGATCTGTTCAACCTCTCCGACTTCTATGAGCTCTCCCATATACAAGAAGGCGACATAATCGGACACTCTTGCAGCCTGTGAAGGAGAATGTGTTACAATAACAATCGTATAATCTCTTTTCAGTTCGTATATCAAATCCTCGATTTTTTCTGTAGCTACTGGATCGAGATTGGCTGTAGGTTCATCCATTAAGATTACTTCAGGTTTTAAAGCCAAGGCTCTTGCAATACACAATCTCTGCTGTTGCCCACCGCTTAGAGATGTTGCAGGAGCTTCTAACCTATCTTTGACCTCATCCCAAAGTGCAGATTTTTTCAAAGCCCACTTAACTCGCTCCATGATTTCTTTCTTAGACTTTAAAACCCTGTTTAGCCTCAATCCTATTGCAACATTGTCGAAAACGCTCAGGTGAGGAAAAGGGTTTACTTGCTGAAAAACCATACCTATTCTCTTTCTTACCTCAACTGGATTCATTTCAAAGATACTCTTACCATAAAGCCTGATATCTCCTTTTACCCTTGCAGATTCATTCAACTCGAGCAGTCTGTTTAATGCCCTTAGAAAGGTAGATTTTCCACACCCACTTGGGCCCATTATCGCAAATACCCTTTTCTCAGGAATCTTGAGATTTATTTCCTTTATCACATGGCTACTCCTGTAATAGATGTGAAGATTTTCGGTAACTATTGCGTTCATAGCTTAACCTCCTTAATCTTCAACCTTATCGGGATGAAGATCCCAAGGAAGATTAACATGAGCACTAAGGCAGCCCCCCATGCGATCTGGTGGTAATTTTCGTAGGGTTGCTGGATTAGATTGTAGATTAGCAGTGGAATCGCTCCAACAGGTTTATCCAAACCAGCAAAGTATATCCTGCTCGAGCCCCCAGCGGAGAACAGCAGAGGAGCGGTCTCTCCAGCAACCTTTGCCATTCCGATCAGAACTCCTGTTAGGATACCCTTTCTTGCCATCTTCATCAGTATATGAAAGACAACCTTGAATCTCGACAGTCCTAGGCTAAATCCGGCCTCTCTGTAGGTGAACGGAATTTCTTTCAAAGCTTCCTCAGTTGAGATAGCAACATACGGCATCATGACGATTGCAAGGGCAAAAGCTCCAGCTAATGCTGAGTAAGATCCCATTGGAATCACAACAACCTGCATCACAAAAACACCAACAAGTATCGTCGGAAACTCAAGCATGATCTGTAAGAGGGTTTTTGTCAGCCTGCCAAGAATGCTGTTGGGATATTCGGCAGAGTATATTCCTGCAAGAATTGCTATGGGCAAACCTATTAGCGATGAGAGGAATACGAGGACGAAGGTTCCAGCTATTGCGGGGCCTATCCCACCGAGCCCATCGTTTGGTGCGGGTAGTGAACCCAGAAGAAACTCTATGCTCAGAGCAGGAATGCCCCTCACGATTACGCTGTAGATTATGTGGAAAAGAGGTATTATTGCTGCAGCGGTGAACACGGCTATGCTGATGAGGAAAATCTTCTCTTTGATGATTCTGATTGTTAGGCTGTTTGTTAGACTGTTTGTTGCATTTTTTGGGCTATCCATGCTTCCACCTCTTCAGCATATACATTCCGAGTATGTTGACTGCTAGGCCTATCAAGAAAAGCGATAAACCTGCAGAAAACAGCGCACTCGTCATATACCTGTAAATGAACGCATTTCCGAACTGATTTGCTATCAGAGATGATATCGTGTATCCGGGAGCGAAAAGGCTCGGATGTATGTTGAATGTGTTTCCAACCACCAGACTAACAGCCACGGTCTCCCCAATAGCCCTTCCGAAAGCGAGGATGATTCCAGCCACAATTGCTGGCTTGATGTATCCGAGCAGAATCTTTGTAGCTTCATACCTCGTGGCTCCGAGGCTGAATGCAGCTTCCCTGTATGTGAATGGTACCATTCTGTATGCCTCCCTTATGATTGAGGACGCGAAGGGTGTGACCATAATTCCAAGCAGTATTCCCGCTGACAGATAGCTGTATCCCGACAGTGGCTCGAAGGAGAAAAGAGGTATGAATGACAACAGTCTGTACAGCGGATACATTATGAAGTCCCTGAGAAATGGAATGAGTATAAAAGCCCCCCATATTCCGTATATCACTGTTGGCATCCCGGCCATGATATCGTTCATTATAATGAGCCACTCTTTGAGCCTCTCTGGAGCGTAATCTATAACGAAGACAGCGAAGGATATGGAGAGTGGAAGTGAGAAGATGACGGCGAGGATTGATGTGTAAAGGCTTCCATATATTGCTGATAGGACACCGTACCTTTCTTTCTCTGGATCCTCTGAAGCTACCCACTGATTTGTTGTGTAGATGCTCAGTCCCTGTCTGTGGAAGACCTCTACTGAGTTTATGATATATACTGATAGCATCAGCACAAATATTCCGAAAATTATGGCTGTAAAGGGTAGCAAGCCCAGCTTGAACCTCTCCATATGCTCCCAAAAATTTAAGTTAAATTTAGCTCTTCGAGCAACCTTTCAGCAAGCTCGTTCGGCAAACCAACATATCCGGTGACGATGTTCTCGTCTTTCTGCCCGTCGGTGAGAATCCACTTTACGAAATCCTTGATAGCCCTCTCTTTCGCTTTGTCGATGTAGCTGTCCCATATTATCATGTGGCTGAACGCAACTATGGGGTAAGATTTCTCGCCATCTGCATTGAGCATAGCTCTGAGGTTTTCTTTGTAGCCCTCTCTTACAGAGGGTATGCTGTAGCTAACTCTCGAAACTGCAGATTTTATCGTCTCTTCTGAGGCTGTAACGAACTTTCCAGCCTTGTTTTTCAGTGCAACTGTTTTGAGATTCTCTTTGTAAACATACGCAAGCTCAGTGTATCCTATGGAGTACCTGTTGTTCTTGATTGCTGTAACGACTCCCTGATTGCCCTTTCCACCTATTCCTCTACCAGTTTCATCAACGGGCCACTCTACAGTCTTTCCGGAACCCACCTTCTCAGCCCAGTCATCGCTTGAAAGGCTCAGGTACTCTGTGAAAACTGATGTCGTTCCGCTGCTGTCACTCCTATGCACGACAATGATCCTCTCGTGTGGCAGGTTTGCTGATGGATTCAGGGACACTATCCTTTCATCGTCCCAGTACTCTATCCTGCCCATGAATATGTCTGCAACAACATCTCCCGTTAGCTTCAGCTCGTCAACTCCCGGAATGTTGTGCACAACCACAACCGCACCGACGATTATCGGAAACTGAAGTGGTTGACCCTTGCTCTCAAGCTCCCTCCATAAGCTCTCTTTTAGAGGTGGGTCACTGCATGCAAAGTCAACAAGCCCATTTTTGAAGTCGTTCTGACCTCCACCACTCCCTTTTCCAGTATATTCGATTCTGACATTTTTGTATGAGTCAATCCATTTCTCGATCTGTGGCTGAGGAAAAGTTGCTCCACTCCCTATTATGGTAACTTCATTGGTGCTTGTGCACCCGGCAATTGTGATTGATATCAGAACTAGGATAACTATTTTCTCGATTCTCCTCATGTCTATCCCCGAAAAGCCCTCATGAGTTGGATACATATCCATTGTCTCAATATTCAATATAAGATAGTCAAACTATATATTGGCATATACTGGTTAGACAATATATACTGGTATATACCAAATTGATTAAATATAATCGGGTTGACGGAACATCATGGTTGAGGTCAGGAAGATATTCTCAAGCGGTAAGAGCAGTTACCTCATCACGCTGCCGAAAGACTGGATAGTCTCCAATGGGCTGAAGGCTGGAGATCAGGTTTTCATGGATGTTGGTAGTGAGAGAATAGTAATATATCCAAAAGAGGCAGTAAGAGCAAGAAAGTATGCAAGCATAGATCTGAGAGAGGCGAACATGGACTCGCTGATAAGGCGGATAATCTCTTACTATGTTGCCGGGTACGACTCCATCTCTGTGAAGATATACAGCAACGAGCAGAGAAATGCGATATCCATAGCCTCTGAAATCCTTATAGGTGTTGAGATAATGGAAGATTTGGGAAGTGAAATACAGATTGAGGTTTTTCTCGATACGGAGAGGCTCAGGCCGATAGAGATAATAGACAGGATAACAAAGATCTGTCAAAGTATATTTTCGGATTTCTGCTTGGCATTTGAGAACTTCGATAAGTACATCTGCACCACCATAATAGCGAGAGAGAACGAGACAGATAAGCTACACTTTCTTGCTTTAAGGCTTCTAAAGCTTGCAGAAAACTATTCTGATCTAAAGGAAAAGTTCCAGCTGGACGGTAAGACAATGGAATACAGGACTGTTGTGAGGGCTCTTGAGAGGATAGCTGACCACTCAGCAATAATCGCTGAATCGCTTTTGTTACTTAAAAAACCCGTTCCAGAGATGTGTGAGATTGCCAACTTTGCCAGAGAGACGGTTCAGATGGCCATCTTCTCTCTCCACAGAGAGGATGCGGAGCTTGCAGAGGAAACTCTCAGCATGGTATCCAAGTACATGGAAAAGGAGAAGAGCTACTATGAAAAAATTCTGGACATGGAGGTCAGAGAGGCTCTGCTCATGAAAACGATACTCGACAGTTTCTTCAGAATTCTCAACTACTCTGCTGACATCGCAGAAGTTGCGATAAATCTGAGTGCCTGATTAGAGATTAGAAACCCTTAAATCTGAAAAATTCCTCCAACGAATGGTGGGTGGTATGCTTCCAGATAAGTTCAAATGTGTTGTGACGAACTGGAATTACATGGACATTCTCTGCAGAAGAGTTGCAGAGCAGGTAAAAGAGGATGGATTCGAGCCAGAAATCATTGTCGCTCTAGCAAGAGGAGGATGGTTTGCCGGGAGGGTTTTGTGCGATCTTCTTGACCTCGATGACCTTACGAGCCTAAAAATCGAGCACTATGTTGGAACTGCAGCGAAAAGCGGAGAGGTCAAGATAAAGTATCCTCTGCCCGATGGATCTGTAGAGGGCAAGAGGGTTCTGATCGTTGATGACATAGCCGATACTGGAGGGAGTTTGAAGACTGCAAAGGAACATGTCATGTCTCAGAACGCTGGGGAGATAAAAACGGCAACCTTACAGCTACTGTATACATCCAAGTTCATTCCTGATTACTTTGGCGAATACATGGAGGAGTGGGCATGGGTGATCTTCCCGTGGAACTTCATTGAGGACATGACGGATATAATATCGCGGCTCATGAGGAAGGAGAAGAAGGACTTCTGGACTGAATGGGATATAAAGTGGGGTTTGTATAGCTACTACCAGATCGACCCGATACATCTGGAGATAGCACAGCCGAACAGATTTTTAGAGGTTATGAAGGAAATGGAGAGAAGAGGGATTGTGAAGGCTGTTGAAGTTGAGGGTAAGTCAGGATGGAGGCTGGTTGAGTGAATGCGGAGATCGGGATAATCGGAGGCACAGGCGTTTACGATCAGTCTGCGTTTGAGAACATAAAGGAGATATCTGTTGACACACCATTCGGAAAACCCTCTTCGGAGATAATTCTGGGTGAGTTTGAAGGCAAAAAGGTTGCATTCCTTCCAAGACACGGAAAGGGACATGTTTTCTCACCCACCAATGTTCCGTACCGGGCCAACATATATGCCATGAAAAAACTCGGTGTGCATACTATTCTCAGCATAGCAGCGGTAGGATCGCTGAAGGAAGAGATAGAACCGCTCGACATCGTGGTTCCGGATCAGATATACGATAGAACGAAGCACAGGATCAGCACATTCTTTGAGGACATCGTTGTTCACATAGGCTTCGCAAACCCGTTCTGTAAAAGGACATCCAGGCTAATCTGTGAGACTGCCAGAAAACTGAACTTCAAGGTCCACGAGGGTGGAACTTATGTCTGCATAGAGGGCCCTCAGTTCTCAACCAAGGCCGAGTCTCAGGTGTATCGAGCTTTAGGGTTCGACATAATCGGAATGACAGCCCTTCCAGAGGCAAAGCTTGCGAGAGAGGCTGAAATCTGTTATGCTACAATAGCAACTGTAACGGACTACGATGTTTGGAAAGAGAGTGAAGTGGATGTTGCAACAGTGCTCGAGTACATGGCGAAGAACGAGGAGAAGGTTAAAACCCTCCTGAGGGAGATAATACCGAAGATAGAAGGGGATGATAGCTGCGAATGCAGAAACTCCCTCAGGTATGCGATTACGACCTCTCCAGATAAAATAAATGAGGAAGCGAAGGAAAAGCTGGGTATATTCATCGGAAGGTATCTGTAGTATTTGCAGCCCTCAGGTATCAAACTTGTATTCCATTCTTTCTTTCCAGTATCCAAGCTCTGACAACATTTTTTCCATTGTCAGCTTATCTATGCGATAGACATTGATAACTCCCAGCAGATCTCCCTTCTCAATAGTGCCATCGATCAATGGCAGAAACACTGCATGGGTGATGTACTTCTCACTGTGGATGTCTGCGATTCCGGGCTGAATAACACCCAGCAGTGTGCCCATATCGTTTTTCATGAGGTACATCGGGGTTATAATCGACCTCTCAGGGAGGATGAAGTCCCTTATCTTCACAATCACGGGCTTTCCTTTTTTGACATATACTCTCTCATCCGCGACTATAATCCCCCATCTGCCAGTGTTCTTTCTTTTGTAGAACACGGGTGGGAAGTATTTCATCTTCTTTTCTTTATCCCCCTCAATTCTGTCAGCATCCAGAAACTTGACTATTCCTTTGGTTATTCTCTTCTCCTTCATCCTTGGCTGGGAAACAGGATGGGTGGCAACGAAGTATATCGATATTGTTCCGAGCAGCTCACTCTTCGATATTTTACCATCAGCAACTGGAATAAAGAGAACCTTGCTTAACACCCTGTCCTCTTCTATTCCGCGAAAGCTGCCTATCAAATCGATAACGCATCCGTCTATGTTGCTGATCAATCCATTCGGAACTGCAATGGTGTTGGATGGCATCTCAACCTGCTTGATCTCCACCTCAACAACCTCTCCTTGCTTGATTTTCTTGCTCTCGTTGCTTATCAGGTATTCTATGTAGCCGTAGTTGCTCCTCCAGTAGCCGTGGGTGGATTTAATGGTTTGGAAAGACTTAATCTCACTATCTGTTCTGGTTTTTATCGTGAACTCGAACAACTCATCTCTGTATGGTGCTTCCGGAACCTCTATTGCTTTCAACCTCGTTATTATCCCGACCCCTATGAAGATTATCTTGATAGTTCCTATAAGATCTCCTTTCTCAACAACTCCATCATCAGAGGCTATAACAAGAGCCTCTCTGATCTCGGATTCACCTTTAGATTCATCTTTATGATCTCCTTTAACATCCAAAACCGTAACCACAGGATGTCTCACAACGCCTATAGAGGAAATCATCGTATTTTTCGGGAGCTTTATCGGCTTTATTTTGATCAGAAACAGCTCGTTTTTTGAAACCTTAACCCTTTCATCAGCCACAAGAAAGCCCCATCTAACATACTCGGACATCTTGAAGCCGAATGGGGTAAACTCCCTAGCCTCTCTGAAAATTCCATCTTTTGTCAGAATTGGAATATTAACTTCCATTGTAAATTGTTAAATAATAAAGTATTAAGCTTTTACATCTCGGTGATCAGGATCTTCCTCAGTCCCTCCACTATCTTTACCTTGTAGCCGAGCTTTTCGAGCAAAGTCTGGAGGTAAATCTTCATGAACTTCTGTTCGTTCCTTGATGATAGCACGAGGGTTATGCTCTTATCTCCATTCATTTTCACCCTGAACAGGTTCTCGTACTCCAAGAACCTGAGTATTTCCGGAAGTGTTTTAAATCCTTTGTTTCTTATCTGCCATGAGTGAGCTTCAGCAATACTCTTTACATTCTCCCAGAACCTATCAGAGGCTTTCTCATTCAATTCATCCAGCATCGCAATCCATAATTCTATATCGAGAATAATATACTCCCTACCATAGAGAAGATCAGAATAGATCTTTATGGAATCTGGATGAATATCCCTTAACATGTAATACTGGGTGATTGCCTGTCTTATTATCTCTGAAGCTGTCCTGTTTTCTTTCTCAACAAGCTCCTCCAGTATTCCGTTAGTCTCCTCATCGATTGCTACTGATAGCCTTCTCAGTTTTCCGCTCATGAAAAATAGTATCATGCAGAATAAATAAAACTTTTTGTTAAATAATATTTCAAAATGTTATTTTTTGTGTCTTAGCACTATTTTACACTACATTTTAGTTTAAATGAATACAATTTCGTAAGAATTAATAACAGTTCAATCAACGCAATATTTTTAAATGATATGGAGTGAAGAAACTGGGTTATGTGGTCTCGGGTGCCTGGAACAGATCTTGAGGCGGCTATTTTGCATTTGTCTTCAATATTGGTCTTCTGATCTATGAAATGGTACATGGAATAAATTCCCATATGCGATCCGGGCTATGGAAAGTAATCGTGGCTTTACTGAGTTTGTGGTATTCACAAATGCAGCAAAGGGAAGGAGTTATATCTAATTATGAAATCCCATTAGAATCTACTGGTCACAACACACAAATTTAACAACCCATTTTAACAACTCTTATTTGAACAGAACCCTACAGGATAAAACTTAATAATATTATCCATTTTAGGACTTTCAATGCCTAAGGAAGAGTGGAAGAAGTGGAGACACATAACGAAACTTGATCCTGATAGAGAGAACAGTGACGAGATAATAAAGGCTGTTGCGGAAAGTGGCACCGATGCGGTGATGGTCTCCGGAACTGAGGGGGTTACGCTTGATAAAGCCAAGAGACTTTTCGATGCGATAAAGGACTACAACCTGCCAATCGTTGTGGAACCTTCTGACCCTCAAAATGTCGTGTATGAAGGCGATTACCTCTTCGTTCCAACAGTATTGAACTCACAGGATTCTGAGTGGATCACAGGAAAACACGCAAAATGGGTCAGCATGCACTTCAACGAGCTGGAGAGGTTCAAGAAGCTCCTCGACAGAGCCATCATCGAGGGATATATTGTTCTGAATCCGGATTCTGCGGTTGCCAAGGTTACAAGATCCATCTGCGATTTGAGTGCGGAGGAGGTTGCCAGTTATGCGATAGTTGGAGAGAGGATATATAATCTCCCCATAATATACATCGAATACAGCGGAACCTACGGAAACCCCGCAGTAGTGAAAAAGGCCTCCGAAGTGCTTGAGAAGGCTGTTCTCGTTTATGGAGGAGGTATAGATAGCAGGGAGAAGGCTATGGAGATGCTCAATTATGCAGACATAATCATCGTCGGGAATGTCATCTACGAGAAGGGAATAGACCGATACCTCGAGACAGTTCCATGAGCAAATTGAAGGCCATCTGGGAGTTGCTGAGGCTCGAGCACGGGTTCATGTATGCCTTTGGTGTAGTCATAGGTATGGTTGTGGTTGCCCGGCTCAGCTTCAATCCCATGCACATGTTCTTTGGTGTGCTGACCGCGATCTTCCTTCAGGCTTCAGCATTTGCCCTGAACGATTATTTCGATTACGAGGTAGATCTTGCCAACAAGAGGATTGATCGGCCACTTGTGAGAGGTGAGCTTTCGAGAAAAACGGCTTTAATCCTGTCCATCATCCTGTTTCCCATTGGAATTTTTTTCGCCTATCTTATAAACCTTCAGGCGTTCATTCTGGCGCTGATAATATCCATTCTTGGCCTTCTGTATGATTTTAAGCTTAAGGAGTTTGGTGTTGCAGGAAACATATACATTGGCTTTACGATGTGTGCACCGTTCATCTTTGGTGGAGTTATTGCTGGTGATATAGGATTGGTCACCGCTGTGCTCTCTCTGATGGCCTTCCTTTCTGGCGTAGCCAGAGAGATCATGAAGGGGATTGAAGATGTTGAAGGAGATTCACTGAGGGATGTAAAAACGGTAGCCAGAACAAAGGGAATAGATGTTGCCGGCAGAATTTCGGCTGCGCTCTTCCTGATCAGCGTTGTTATAAGTCCCATACCCTTTCTGTTCATCAACGAATTCTTCTTGGACTTAAAATATCTCATTCCCGTACTCTTCACGGACATAATCCTGATAAAGATAGCCCACAACCTGCTAAGAGGTGCAAGAAGAGAGGACATATCGAAGTACAGAAAGCAGAGCCTTTTGGCAATGGCTCTCGGATTGGTAGGGTTCCTGGTTGGGGCTTTCTGAGACCGCAATAAATAAATCCTTTTTTGCCAACTGGTTTTCATGATACTCGATGAATCCGAAATCAGAGATGAGCTGATCAGGCAGATATCCCGGCAACTGATGATTACCGCAAGAACCGCGCCCAAAGCCAAGGGTGAAGACTCTCTCGAGATTCTGTATGTGGATGGTGAGGAGAAAGAAAGGATTGCTGAGAAAATGGTGGAGATGAAGGACAGACACAAGGACTTTGTCCGGGATGCTGAAGGGGTTAAAAAAGCTCAGGCTGTTCTGCTCATAGGTGTTTTTGGAGACAGGGTTATTGGTCTGAACTGTGGAGCGTGCGGGCTTACATGTGATGAGATGAAGAAGGCTGAAAAGAAAGAGGGCAAGGATTACAGAGGGCCTATGTGCGCATACAAGCTGATAGATCTTGGCATAGCTCTCGGTTCGGTTGCCAAACTTGCCTCCATTATGGGAGTGGACAATAGGATAATGTACAGGATTGGCACTGCTGCGAGAAAGCTTGGCTATGCTAAGGCGGATATTGTAATGGGAATTCCGCTAACATCTGCAGGAAAGAATCCGTTCTTCGATAGGAAATGATACTCGACTTTCCATCCTCTCCTCTTTCCAGAAAGCTTGCGGAAAAATATGGATATGATGAATTTATAGTACGCAGATGGATCAACTTTTTTGGAGATGAGGCGGTAGAGATAATCGAGGCGATGGAAAAAGTACCGAAGTACATTCGCATCAACACGCTGAAAATTGAGGAGAATGAACTAATCGAAAGGCTTGAAAAGAGAGGATTCATCCTTGAAAAAACTGAAGTGGATTACTGCTACAAAGTTTTGAAAGAGGCGTACTCGATCGGAGCAACTCCGGAATACTTAATGGGCTACTACTATGTTATGGACAAAAGCTCATGCATCCCACCTCTTGCCTTAGAGCCTGAAAAAACCGATGTCGTGATAGACTTCGCATCATCTCCGGGTGGAAAGACAACATTCATCGCGCAGCTAATGGAGAATAAGGGCGTCATCCTCGCCATAGAGGTTCAGAAGGAGAGAATCCCCGCACTTAAGGATAACATACACAGGATGGGTGTTATGAACACGGTAATAGTAAACGCCGACTCAACAAAAATCCATTCAGCAGGAATAAAAGCGGACAGGATATTGCTCGATGCTCCTTGTACTGGAGAGGGAATAATACACAAGGATCCAACAAGAAAGCACAGCAGGGGGGAAAAAGACATAGCATTCTGCTCAGGTCTTCAGTTCTCATTGCTGATTTCTGCAATCAAAACCCTGAGGAGGGGTGGAGTTCTTGTGTACTCTACTTGCTCGATGACTCCAGAGGAGAACGAGATCGTGGTAAGCAAGGTTCTGGACTACTTCGATGGCAGGGTTGAGTTAAGGCTCGAAACAATACCTTATGGAGATAAAGCTTTGATAATGGATGGTGTTAGGGATGAGCTAAAAAATGCAAGAAGGCTCTATCCGCATAAACACCAATGTTCTGGATTTTTCGTTGCAAAAATCAGAAAGCTTTAATTCTCTTGATCTTTTTTGCTGTGTGAATGTATCGCCCTTAATAGCAGATCAACTGTAGATGGTGGAGAGCTTATTGAGAATGGTTGCAGAAAAGACTCTAGAATATAAGCAAGCCATTGCTGGGCAGGGATGAGTTATTTGGAGATGGTCAATCAGGCATTTCAGAACTGGATGGATTACTGGAATGCTAAATTGAAAAGGGTATAGTTTGAGAAGTTAGTTCACTCAGGAGCAAATAAGTTGATTCAAATTCAAATAAACAAGTAAACCTTAAATTATATGCCAAAGTATTCAGTATTCGCTACCTGCAGGTGAAGATCAATGGATGCAGACTCTGAATTTAAAAATATTATAAACCATGTGAAGAAAAAAGTCGATCTAACACCATTACAGCTAAAGATACTCTACAAGATCTCGGAACATGGAGAAGTGAATATGGAGGTCATATCAAAAGAACTCGGGGTGCCAAAATCAACAGTGTACTACAACTACAAGAAGCTCGAGGATTCTGGGTTGATAAGGAAGATAATGGTTGATTTGAACGATGAACTGCTTGGTCTGGACATAACTGCAATCTCTTTTGTTCGTGGGAAATATGCTGGAGCGACTGGCAAGGAGATAGGGGAAAAAATCTCTGCAATACCTGGTGTTGTGGCAGTTTACTATATACTCGGAGATATAGACTATATAGTGATATCCAAAGCCCTGAACAGGGAGGATCTCAAAAGGATTATAGACTCGATAGCGAACATAGAAGGGGTGGAGCGAACCTCCACACAGTACGTTTTAAATGTTATCAAGGAGGAGCGGGATCTACTGAAATGCTATCCTTTTGAGGTTTCAGAAGTGTTGTTTTCGAAGTCTGAGAGGGTTTCCTGATTTTTCTGATTTTTATCGTGTAAGATGTCAGTGAATGATTTGAGTCAGGTGTCCAGCGATCGCAATGCATCTTCAAATCTTACTTACATCGATGTTCAGATTGAGGCTAAGAATTTTACCATCTATCGCATCCAGAATTCTCTTTTCAGCCTCAGTTCCAGCGAAATCTTTCATCCTCTCCGGCTTTGATGGGAGGGGTGGAGCTACATCCTTGAAGAGCAGGAACCACATCTTGTACTTTCCAGCTTTGCTTATCGAGAATGTGTACTTTTTCTCCCACTGTGGAGTCCAGTTGCCCTCGATGTTGATGTTGGTATGGTTCAGGGTTACATTGAACCTGTCGAAGAAGTACATGTGGTGTATCAGGGTTGTGTTGTTGTAGTATGCTGCATTGACGAGCCATATCTCCACAGTATAGTTTACAGTCCTGTACTCGTGGTTTGCAATGCCGATTATTATGGTCGCGTTCTGACCAACCCTCAGCTTGGTTGGATAATCTGCAGCTTTTCCCTTCTCTCCCAGTATGTAGAACTCGGTGAACTTCTCTCCCTGCTTTGGGGTTACTATTATGTATATCAGGGCAGCTATGGATGTTATAATGGCTATCAGGAGAATGACCGTTAAGATCCTGTCAAGCCTGCTCATTTCCTCCCAACCAAGCGAGCTAAAATCGATTCTTGGAATGAATGGATCTCTTGCAATACTTCTTCTATAAATCGATAATAAAGAGAAGGTTATGTTGAAGGTTGCGAGGCTGAGCAGGATCGGTGTGAGCCTTATCCCGAAGGGTGTGTAGTTCAACGCCAGGCCTATAAGTGGAGTTATTGCGATGCTGAGACCGAATGAGAGGGCAACTCTTTCTATGGAATCCAGGTCCTTCTTTTCAGGAAATAAGAAGGTTATTAAAGAGTATCCGGGGAAGAACAGTATGAAGGGGAGCCCGATAACCTTTCTCAAAAAGCTGTCCGGGAACAGATAGATTATCAGGATAAGTATGATCGAGAATGATGAAAGCAATATCAGATCCCAGGACTTGGACAACCTTTTACCCATACGCTGAAAACTCTTGGACTCATAAATAAATTTAACTGAATAAAACCCAATCAGAAAAATTTTTCTCCTGATTAATAACTCAAAAATCATGGCATACATACTCGAGATAAACTCTAAGAGGCCGATTATAAAGGATGGAGTTTTCATTGCTGAGAATGCAACCATAGCTGGGGATGTTGAGATAGGCAGGGAATCAAGCGTGTGGTACAATGCTGTTCTTAGAGGAGATCTTGAGAGGATAGTTGTTGGTGAGAAGACTAACATTCAGGACAACGCTGTTGTGCATGTGGATAAGGGGTTTCCTACAGAGATCGGGGATAGGGTTACAATTGGCCACTCAGCGGTCATTCATGGATGCATAATTGAAAGCGATGTTGTGATTGGGTTGAACTCTGCAATCCTCAATGGTGCGAAAATATCCGAGAACAGTATTGTCGCTGCTGGAGCGGTGGTGACGGGAAAGAAGTACCCTCCAAACTCACTGCTGATGGGAATTCCGGCCAAGGTTGTCAGGGAAGTCACAGAAGATGAAGTTAAGAGTCTGATAGAGAGAAGCTGGAAAGAATACAGGGAGCTTGCAGAATTACATATTGCCTCGAAGAGAAGTTGAGGTTTGGGCTATTGATACTCCAATTCGGCTCATAATCCAATCCGACATAATCCAACGGCATAACCTATAACTACAATTCAAACAACTTTTTTCGATGTTGAGGATTGTGCCAGATAAGCCATTGATCGAGATCAGGGGGAGAGAACGCTGGATAGTTCTGGCAGATCTACATCTTGGTTTGGTTCACTTTGACAGGAAAGTGATTGAAAACGCTGTCAGAGCGGCTGAGGGCTATGATGGGGTAATCCTGCTTGGAGACGTGAAGCACGACATTGGCCTGAGGTTGAGGGAGTTGAAGGAAGTCGAGAACCTGAAAGATAATCTGCTCAATCTTGGCATTGATGAAGGCAACATCGTGCTGGTTAAGGGAAATCACGATGGAGGAATTGATGAGGTTATCAAGACTGAGGGCTTTTTCATTTCAAAGGATACGGGCTTTTTCCATGGACACAGGAAGCCTCCAGAAGAGGTGCTGGAGTCGAGAAACATCGTGTTCGCTCACATACATCCGGCTGTTTTTATTCAGGATGTCGTTGGCGGGTTCAAAAGGAGGGTCTGGCTTTCCGGAAAGTGGGGTGATAGAAATGTTACGGTTATGCCCGCCTTCAACGATCTGTGCTCATCACTCGCAGTAAATCTTGAAAAGAAAATCATTCAGCAGTACAAACTCTCAAATTTCGATGTCTTTTTGCTTGACGGGACTAAACTTGGAAGGATAGAGAACATCTGATGACTATTTTTCCATAATCTCGAACCCTAAACCTTTCAGAACTCTCAAAGCTCTGTCTAAGTCCTTTTCCCTGATAAGTATGCTGTCTGTTGAGTACGAAGATATCACAAAGATGCTTATATTTTCATCTGCCATGGCTGTTGAGATCTTGGCTATGAAACCGACCACATCGAAGGGTAGAATGAGGTCGAAGGTTATGAGCCTGAAGTCTCTTTCAGCTTCAGCATAGCCTATCTTTTCAAGCTCACTCTCCCTGAGGACCACGGTAATTTCACCTCTGTCTCTGATTATGGCAAAGAACTCACCATCGAGATTAACACTGTCAATCCTGTCAGCTTTGACCACAGCGAATTTGTCTTTGTAGAGGATAGCTTTCATAACTATATTACACCACAAATATTTTAATTGCTTTCGTTGAACTAAGCTCATGTCAATTGATTACGATAAACTTGGATTGAAAGTTGGTATCGAGATCCATCAACAGCTTGATACTGAAAGAAAACTATTCTGCAACTGTCCAACCTTTCATAGGGATGTTGAAGATTCAAATTTTGAATTCTTCAGGTATTTGCGAGCCAAGAAAAGCGAAATGGGTGAAGAAGATAGAGCAGCTAAAGAAGAAGTTTTGAGGAGTAAGAAGTTCATCTACAAGTTTTACGACACCACATGTTTAGTTGAGGCTGATGAGGAGCCGCCCACCGAGATTAACAGAGAGGCTTTGAAAATAGCGATTCAGGTTGCGAAGATGCTGAACATGGATGTTGTGGATGAGATTCATGTGATGAGGAAGATAGTGATTGACGGCAGCAACACAACAGGTTTTCAGAGGACCGCTCTTGTTGCTTTAAACGGCCACCTGGATATAGGCGACAAAAGGATTGGAGTATCCACACTCTGCGTTGAGGAGGAAGCCTGCAGAAAGGTTGAAGAGGGGGAGGGTTATGTTGTTTACTCCCTCGATAGGCTTGGCATTCCTCTAATAGAGATCGGGACAGATCCTGACATAACAAACCCTGATGAGGCGATGGAAACTGCAAGAAAGCTTGGAATGATCCTGAGATCGACCGGGAAAGTCAAGAGAGGTCTGGGAACGATAAGGCAGGATGTGAACATAAGCATCAAAGATGGTGCGAGGGTTGAGATAAAAGGTGTTCAGGAACTCGATATTCTGGCAAAAATCGTTGAATATGAGGTGATAAGGCAGATAAATCTGCTCAAGATCAGAGATGAGCTGAAATCGAGGAATGCAGAGGTTGTTCACGAGGTTTATGATGTGAGGGAGGTATTTAAGGATACAAAATCGAAGATACTCAGGAAGGCAGGGTTCATTGGAGCGATCGTTTTGAGGAAGTTTGCGGGCATAGTAGGCAGAGAGATCCAGCCGAACAGAAGGCTTGGGACAGAGTTCTCTGATATTGCTAAAACATTCGGATTGGGAGGGATATTTCATACAGACGAGCTACCGGCGTATGGTATCAGCAAAGAGGAGGTTGAAAAGCTTAGAGAGTATCTGAATGCTGGTGAGGAGGATGCTGTAATCCTGGCTGGAGGTAGCAGAGACAGGGTTATAAAAGCTTTGGAGAGGATATGTGAGAGGGCTGAAGCCTGTCTGCATGGCATTCCGGAGGAGACAAGAAAGGCCAATGAAGACGGAACAACCTCCTACCTGAGACCTTTACCTGGTTCAGCCAGAATGTATCCGGAGACGGATGTATCTTCGGTTGTTGTTGATGAAGAACTGCTGGATGTTGAGATCCCGGAGCTTATTGAGGAGAGAGCTAGGAGATATAGAGAAATGGGACTGTCAGAAGATTTAGCCAGCATCATCGCTGACTCTCCTTACTACGATGTCTTTGAAGAATATTCAAAGCATCTGGCTCCCGCTTTGGTGGCGAGAGTTTTGCACCTAACCCCATCAGAGCTGAAAAAGGATGGCTTTGATGTATCTAGGCTTGAGAGGATGCACTTCGTTGTAACACTTGATCTACTAAAGGATGGAAAGATTGCAAAGGAGGGCGTTTACGAGGTGCTGAAAATATTCTGTTCCAATCCATCTGCGAGTGAGGAAGAAATAATCGAGATGGTTGGTGGAACTGAAGATCTGGAAAAAGACCTCGAATCCTTTATATCCAGTTTGATAACCGAGAAGTCAGATTTCATTAGAGAAAGAGGAATTAATGCCTTCAAACCACTCATGGGCCTGGTTATGAAGGAGTTTCGAGGTAAAATTGATGGAAAGGTAATTGCCGACAAGCTTAAAGCAAAAATTGAGGAGTTTCTGGGGGGTTAAACTTATGAAAGTCAAGATTGGAAGTTTTAGCAAGCATGATGGAAACGAGATTGCTGAGGAACTGAAAAAAATGGGTTTGAATGTGGAAGTTAAAAGATATATCGAGGTTACCTATGAAGAACTAACCTTTCTTGAAGGAAATTTAAGCAAATTAAAGGAGATGAACCTCCCTGAGGTGAGTAAGTGGGAGGAATACATCAATGCTGCGAAGGAAATCATCGAACAGGGCATTGAAGAGGGTATGATGATTAAGGAGTTTAAAGATAAGTTCATGGAAAGGTTTCTTCCAGAAGGGGGAAAGGATATCTCCGAGATAATTAAGCTGAAAATTGAAGCGGGAGAAAGTGTGGATGAGGAGGAGATAAAAAAGGCTCTCGATTTTTCCATAAAAAAAGCTCTTTTGAGTTATCCAATTGAGAAAATACTCGAGCTGGTTGAGGTTCAGAATGATGAGGATAAGATCGAGAAAAGAATTCCGGATGACCCGTATCTGAGTATCCCTGTTATGGATTTTGAAGGTGATTTACCAGAAGGTGTTGAGGTTTCGAGCAGGATTGAAGCGATGGTTGATGAGATGGTTGATATCTACACCAATGTTGCTGATATCCTGAACCTGGATGAAAGGGTTGAGGAACTCGACATGGATACTGCCACTTCTCTAATGGCAATGTATTCTCTGCTGGTTAGAGTTCTCGAGGAGGCGAAAGAAAAAAAGAGCATAGAGAAGTTCATTTCAGAGAACATGGAAATGGAAGTAGAGGATATGCATATCCTGGTCACAAAAGAAGCTTTTGCAGAGATTCTCAGAGATCTCGAGAAGGCAAAACTTCTGAAAATCAAAAAGGGCAAGGTGATATTAAGATAGTTCCTTTCATACCCACCTGCACAGCCTTTTTTCAATGATCTCGAGAACTATGTACATTGAGAAGCCCAGCAATGCCATGGAGATTATTCCTGCGTAGAGACTTTTATAATCTGCCCGGCTCCAGGCGTCCATTATGACATAACCCAGCCCGGTTGTTGTTGCGAAAGACTCAGCAAAGAACAGAACGGCTATAGCTGTTCCAACGCTGATTCTCATCGCCGTGAGTATTCTGGGCAATGAAGCTGGAAATACGACATGCCTGTAAACATCCCAGTCGCTCGCTCCGAGCGATTTGAGGGAGAGAATGTAGTACTCACTGATGTTTCTTGCAGAATCTCTTGTGGTTACGAGTATCTGGAAGAAGAGTATCATCGCAATCAGGAAGATCTTCGATGCATCACCTATGCCAAAAAGGAGTATTATCAGTGGCAGGAGGACTATGTGCGGTATTGGGTAAAGCAAGAAAATGAATGGGGATATGATCCTGTCAGCACTGTCTTTGAAGCACATGAGTCCAAGAGGGATGGAAATTGATAAAGCCAGAATTATCGAGTAAACAACCCTGAACAGGCTGACGGCAACATGCTTCGAGAGTTCGGGCAGTTTAATCAGAAAGTAAATAACAACCTCAAATGGCTGTGGCAGGGCTGGTGATGAGACTATGTAGCTGGTTAAACTCCAGACTGTGATGATGGTCAGGGCTGATAGGAAGTATCCTTTAAATTCGGCTATCAGTCTTCTATTCCCACTATCTCCCTTATCTCCCGACATTTTTCGAAGAACCCCTCTTCATATCTGTATTCCACTCTTCCAGCACCCTCATTCTTCACAATCCTTTTAACCCTTCCAGGCCTTTCCGTGAGAACGACTATCTTTTTTCCAAGCAGCACAGCTTCTTCTATGTTGTGTGTTACAAGAAGAATGGTCGCAGAGGTTTCCTGCCATATCTTGATCAGAAAATTCTGGAGTCTCTCTCTTGAAAGGGCATCGAGCGATGAGAAAGGCTCATCCATCAGCAGTATCGAGGGCTTCATTGCAAGCGCTCTCGCGAACGCAACCCTCTGCCTCATACCTCCAGACAGGTGTTTGGGATAGCTGTTTTCAAACCCTTCAAGCCCGAGTTTTCTGATCAAAAATTTCACTCTGTTATCTATCTCGTCTTTCGGGTATTTCTGGATCTTCAGGCCTATTGCGATGTTCTCTCTAACAGTCTTCCACGGAAAAAGACCGTAGTCTTGCAGGATTAAGGCCACATCCTTTCTGACTGAGTTAACGATCTTTCCATCTATCAGCACTTCTCCACCTGTCGGTTCAAGCAGTCCGGAAAAAATTAAAAGGAGTGTTGATTTTCCGCAACCAGAAGGCCCGATTATCGAGCAAATTTCTCCTTTCTCCACTTCAAAGCTTATGCTTTCTATGGCTTTAACTCCGTTCTCGTAGATCTTTGAGATGTTCCTGGCTTCAATCATGTTTGCGGCAGATCTGATGAATTCAATCAACCCATTCAACAACGTTCTCGTAAGGGACCTCTTTTGCAAGACCCTTTTCCATGGCCCATTCGAGGTATCGGTCATAGAACTCCTTCGGGAACTTCTGGGATTTTGGATACAGGGGCATGTTGTACTTCTCTGCTATGTCCTGGGGGACTCTCGCGATTTCTATGAACTTGCTTCTGTATTTTGAGGGGTTCGAATTTATCTGCTCTACAGCCTCATCGTAAGCCTTGAGGAACCTTTTTACTGTGTCTGTATCAACATCACCCTTCATAACGATAACAGTCTGTGAGATGCTCTTGTCGAAATCTGCATCAGATATGGTCCTCTTGGCTCCTTTGGATTCCGCAAAACTCGCGAGTGGCTCGGGCAGAACAGCAGCATCCACCTTATTATCGAGCAGTGCCTGCATTCTGAGCGGTATTTTCTTTATTTCTATCTTCTCGATGGGGATATCTCTGAGCATCATGTCCGTGACGAATTCTATGATCGTGTTTTTGGATATTGCCACCTGTTTACCGGCGAGATCTTCAGGTTTCTCGATTTGGGAGTTTGGCGAGGCTAATACGGCAAATACGCCCTCTGATGGAGTTTTTCCAAGGCATAGCGATACGATTTTAACATCCACACCGCTGTTCTTCAGCAGTATCACATCGAGCGGGTCTGTGATCATACCATCTATGCTTGCGGAAGTGAAAGCCGAGTCCCTCTCCAGCGCGCTCTGAAAGGTCACCACTTCAACATCCAAACCGTATTTTTCGAATATTTTCTCCTCATCAGCAACGACAATCGGCAGGGAGTCTTCAATTGGCAGGATTCCGATCTTCAATGTCTTTTTCTCCTGAGTGCATCCTGATAGGGCTGTTAGGGTTATAAGAACTATGGCTAATACGCAAAGTGTCAGCTTCTTCATGGGTTGAACTTGAATGTTAAACAGAAAGATTTTTCGATATTCTGGATGGCATGTTCTGGTATCCTTGAAGTTCATTAATTCTGATATGAGATTATATATGAAATTTATAAAATGTACCTAACAAAATCTTAGGTGTTTTGAGTAGCATACAAAATTTTTTTGGAGTTTATTCTTGAGATTAAAGAGTATTAGCTGTAAAAAAGTGAATGTGGTGCATAAAATTCATAAAAAAGCTCGATCATGGACTCAGTGATGTTTATAAATGGGTTGCAGCTTTGATGGTTGCAGAAGCTTAAATACTGAAGCAGGCTGGAAGATTTATATTTGGGGAAAAATAAGGGAAGATTACTGGTGGTTAAAATCAGACTATGGCAGGATTGAAAGTAGCAAACAACATGATAGCGAACTCTTCTGTTTTGCTGGTTGAAATCAAGCTATGGTAGAATTGAAAGAGCAACAGATGAGAAATATTCAATCAGTTATGTTGAAATCATGGTATATCGAAAGTCCATCGAGTGCCCCATCATAAAAACTAGTTCAAATCACTTTACTTGGATAAAACCGATAAAGGTGACTACCCGAGGATTTTAGTTGAATTAAGAGTAGGAATTAAAAATACTGAGCAAATCTAGTGTTGTTATGTCTAAAAAGAAGTACTTCGACTTACTCCCCACACATTAAGATTTGATCTCTAAAACTATTAGAATTGAATAGATTATCGAATCCCAAATCCCAATGCCGACAGTTATAAAAATGTTGATGTTCACAAGTATTTCATGGAAGAAGCTGGTAGGGTCACACACTACTTTTCGAAAGCGGGTGTTGCCGCAGTAGTTTTAACAAAAAAGTTGAAAGTTGGGGATAGAATAAAGATAAAAGGGAATACAACTGATTTTGAGCAGATAGTCGAGTCAATAGAGATAAACCACAAGAAAGTTGACTCTGCACTCCCGGGTGATCTGGTAGGTATAAAGGTAAAGGATAGAGTCAGGAAGAAAGATATAGTTTATCTGCTTTAGCATCGAACACGAGCTCAACTTCTGCGTCATATAACTTTTTAGCCATCTCAGACAGCTCTGTTTTAAGCTTCTTAAGCTCATTCTCTTTCTCTTCAATCTGCTTTCTCAGAGACCTTACCTCCTTATCAATTGTATTCGATGATTTCGAAGCCATTATGGACTTCAGATTCTTGATCCTGGACTGAACATCTGTAAGCTCTCTTTTCAAATTGTCAACTTCCTCGATCATTTTGTCCGCATCAGAAACCATGGACAGGTTTTTCAGGATCAGATCCCGCTGGGAATCTTTAACCCTCACCTCACCCTTCATAATGGCTGTAGATGTTTTAGATGCCAGTTCTGTGAAATCACTATCGGCGAGACAGCGGTAGGACTTGAAGTCAACTCTTCTCCCTGTTGAATGGGCATAAAGCTTGATTGGCTTTTTGATAACACCCAGAATGTACTCAAGTTTGCTTTCAATCTGGTTTACTTTATCCATTAGCTCTTTCTCTTTAGAATACAGCCTTTCAAGCTCGGCAACATCTATTTCGCTCTCATTTTTCTCAATTCTCTCGATCTCATTGAGCTTCTCTCTCAGTCTATCGATTTCATCAATCAGCCTTTCAAATTGAGTGATTTTTTCCAGCATGTTTATGCTCAGCAGGTATCTACTATCGTTTCTCAGAGCCTCATACTGCTTTATTATCTCGGTTATCCTTTTAATTGCATTATTCAGCCCTTCAAGTTCCGGAGGTTTCACGGCAAAGAGTAGCCTGAAGTTCTTGGCAATCGCAATCACAAGCCTCTCTGTGCTTTTGCTAACGCTGTTGAAATACTCTGTGTTATCTTTATCTTTGAAAACCCACTGCTTCTTCATCGTGGCAACGAAGTTCTTCGCAACGCCCTGAAGCTTTGGATGGAGAAATTCAATCGGGAAGGATTCAAGTTCGAGGATAAAATCGGAAACGGCATCTCTCAAATCTGAAATCCTTGAGTTAATAAATCTCTCTATCTCTATCTCCTGATCTCTTTTAATGTTCTTAAGAGCTTCTTTTAGCTCTGGTATTGTTAAACGCTCCCTCTTTTTCTTTTTGAAGAGACTGAATCTCATTCTGTCCTCTCCCTGGCTCGCTGTATTGCTTTCTCCACAGCCCTCTTGTGTACTCTCGCAGCCTTGTGTATTCCGCCCTCTATTCCTCTCGTCGCGTAACACGGGAATATCTGCGTGTAGTAGCCAGCTTTTGAAGGAGCCTCATTCACATCGAGTCCCTTTATCTTTTCGGCAACGAAGTAGGTTGCCCCGCAGAAGGCACTTCTTTTAACCTCAACCTCAGCTACCCTGTCACCCTCGAGCTTAACCTCTACCTCAGGCTTTCCGAAGTGCTTGAAGAATTCTCGATATCTCTTGTCATCAATCTCTGGAGTTGCACAGCATATCTCTTCCCAGACAACCTTAATGCCCCTCTTCTCACCCTCTTTCTTGAGCTGGACATAAGAGCCAGCTTTAGCTCCTCCAGAAAATATCACGAGCTTGTTGCTGAGCTTTTTCAGAAGCTCAAGGTTTATGTCCGGGTGGCCAGCATATGACACGAACATATCCGCCTCGAGAAACTCCTCCGGGAGATTCAGGTACTCGGATGGATTCTCGATGAGTTCTGGCAGATCTTCCGGAATTTTGAATACAACCACATCGAAGAACTTTTTCATCAGCTCAACATCCTTCTCTCTCGCTCTACTCCTCAGAATAACTCCTACCTTCATCTTAACCCTCTTTAACTCTCTTTAAATATTCTGACAGCGTACAGCATCTCGAAAAAGAGCTTTTTGGTGCTGATAACCTCAAAGCTAAAGCCACTTTTATCTAGTATTTCATAAACATCAGGCGTGTTGTATGATGAGAATGTCATCACAGCCCTTCCACCATCAACCAGTGCATCATCAAGCTGACTGAGGAATCTTCTCATAACATCAACACCTTTCTCACCACCATGTAACGCTAAATCCAACCAGTCTCCCGTTAGCTCTTTTTCATCGAGTTCGACATATGGGGGATTGAAGAGTATCAGTGTGAACTTCTTTTTGAAGCAGGTCAGCAAATCTCCTCTGACTGCGTTGAGTCCTTGGTTGTGGGCAACCCTAACCGCATAAGGCGAGATATCGCTTGCAACCAAAAATTTGCACCTGTCTTTCACATTCTTGGCGACATAGCCACTTCCAGTTCCAACCTCCAAAACTATGTCGTCTTTCTTTACCTCTTTAAGGGCAGCCTCAAGCAGGAGTTCGGTATCCTCAAGTACAGGGTAAACTTTCGAGTAATCATCCATTTTCGCTCACCATATCGGCGATTCTGGCATAAACCTCTGGAGGGATGTGGTCAGGGCGTAAATCCAGATATTCCTCAAATTCATCAATAACACTCTCTGCATCATATTTTTTCAGCCACTCCTTTAAAACTTTTCCAAAGAGCTTTCTTTTCATTGAAAATGAGGTTCTGAGGAGGTCGTTGAATACATCAACATCCTTAACCTCTATCTCTGGTTTTGGTATGAGCTTAACCACCGCTGAATCAACCTTTGGAATCGGCCTGAAAGCTGTTCTGGGAACCTTGAATAGAATCTTAACTCTGCAGTATGCTTTAACAGCCACGCTGATTCTTCCATAGCTTTTTTCTCCTTCTCTGGCCGTTAATCTCTCAGCAAATTCCTGTTGGTAGGTTATTATGGCCAGATCGAACTTGCTTTCGAGCAGCTTGAAAGTCAGAGGGGTTGAGATGCTGTACGGGATGTTGGAGATGAACTTGTCGAATCTGGGGAAGTTGATCCTGAGAGCATCGCCATGGATGAGCCTGAACTTTCCCTCTCGGATCTCATCATAAAACTTTGACCTGAGGTATCTGACAAATCTTGCATCCTTCTCGATACCGATAACCTTTCCTGAATTCCTCAGTAAAAGCTCTGTGAGGTTTCCTGTACCGCATCCAACCTCAAGAACAGTCTCGTCTTCCTTAAGCTCGGAGAGCTGTATGATTCTGTAAAGGATGCTTTTGCTCACGAGGAGGTGCTGGTCTCTCGATTTGAAAAGCTTCATGAGGGTTTCATGAGGTGAAAATCTTGTATTTTGTCTTTGGATTCTTTATCTCGTATATTATCCTGTTCGTTATAAGCTTCTCCGGATGCTGAAGGCCTTTAACCCTCTCTGCGAGATCCTTGAAGTCCTTGAAAGGCTGCTTTTTCCTCTCATCGATGATGGCCCACATGGTCTTCTTTCCAACGCCCGGCAGCAGTTCAAGCTGGTGGAGTTTTGTTGTTATCGGCTCTGCCTTGTTGAAGAAGTCAACGAACCTTTGCTCATGTTCTTTCACTATATATTCGATAACATATGGAAGCTCGGATTTTGCAGCAGTTGTTAAATCTTCATACCTCAACCTTCTCTTGATCTTGTTGACAATATCTCTTTCTCCCTTCCCGATAAAAACGCGGTCCATTACGAGAGGACTCTTATCCTTCTTTATGCTAACCTCGAGTAATGTGAAGCTCTTTTCGCCCACTATCTGGGCTAAGGGTTCCCTCTTGTGAATGGGCCTCTTATCCTCGGGATGTCCGTAGGGCATGAAATCGATAATGTAAGCATAATCTTCCATTTTGGTTTTATCAATTTCCTTTCTACCTCTACTTCGATCAGAAAACCTTGATCTCTGATCAGATCTCCTGTTGAACTTTTCGGAATCCATGGTTACCCCTCTTTTGATTTGAGATAAATAGTAAAATAAAACTATTTAATTTTTTTCAAGCTTCAGACTGTTTGTGTTTTCCCGAAATTATTTCCACTTTGACAAACCCTGATGTGAGACTTGACGAAAAAGCCATTGGCTGTATAAATAGAACCAGATCGCAGAATTAGAGTATAACACTGGGAAAAACTTCTGGTGGAGGGATGCTGTGGTTGCGTATTCATAATCGGCTTGTTTTGCGGTTAGCATACAAATTGAGGTATGTAATTGCAAGTACTGCAACCAGCACCGGGTAAATCACGCTTTCTCCAACAAATAACAGGGTTGCAAAGCAGATAACGAACGAAATCATCGGATACACTCTCTTCTCAAGCAATATTATGCCAGCAATCGAGCCAATCAGGTAGAGGGTTATGAAAATGCTGTTGGAGAGCAGGAGCAAAGTTTCGACGGAAATGCTGAACAGATACATGGCAATTAACGTGAAAACCATGGATGCTGCCACGGCAATCAGAGCATTCTGTGGAGCGTGCTTCCTGTTCAGATTTCCAAAGACCTCTGGCAGATATCCACTTCTCGATAAGGCATACAGCAGCCTTGAGGGCGATGCAACATAAACGTTTGCAGAAGCGAAGCAAGTCATAAATCCGATCAACGCAACAAATAGCTTTCCGTTAATGCCAAGGGATCTGTTCGCTATTTCGACAAGGGAGGTCATTCCCCTCAGGCTGTCACCATATGTATGTGTACCAACAACCACAAAGGAGACGAGCAAATACATTATTCCAACAACTCCAAGGGCCATCAGAATGCTTAGGGGAAAATCCCTCTCGGGGTTTTTGAACTCCTCTGACAGATGGGTTACAGCCTCCCATCCAACGTAGCACCAGAATATCAGTGCCATTGCTCTTCCAATCGGATAGATGTCGAGTTCGAACTTCAGGTTATCTGGATTTACGAGATGAAATGCTGTGAGAACAACAAAAAGCAGCAGAATAACTATGGAGATCGTTATCATTGTCTGGATATTTCCGGTGAATCTGACACCTCTCAGATTTATGAGGAACATTGTAAGGAGCATGAGTATTGCGAGAGCAACAACCCCAGGAAAATCAAGTCCAAGAATGCTGCCCAGATAGGATGCGCCGGTGAGCAGAACAATTGGGGGTCCAATGGGTACGACGGCCAGAAAGAGAAATCCAGTAATCATTTCTGCATCAAGTGTGATGCTCCCAACAGTCCTTTTTCCAAATGCCTGTTTCGAGAATTCTGAGATTCCACCCGCAGATGGAAATTTTGAGGCTAGGTAGCCGAAGGTTAGGGCAATTGGCACAGCAAGCAAAGTCATAACTACCCATGCTATTAAGGATGCCGCACCAGCCACATTTGCGGCCATGGATGGCAATATCAGGACTCCTGAGCCCAGTATAACTCCTATGAAAATACCGACAGCCTGAAAGAGAGATACTTCCTTTTTAAGCCTTCTTGTCATTATGCCTCACTGTGTCAGTGCCAATTTGATGTGTTAATTAAATTTTTCCAATTATGTGAATGGGTGTGTTCCTTGAGTTATTTTCACTTTGGCAAACCTCGGTATGATGGTTGTATGGCAAGGGATAAAAGATCGGTCTGTAGGGAAGAGAAGTAAATGTTTTCTAAGAGTAAGAGAGTATTTGTATAACAAAGTAGGTGTTTGAATGAGGGTATATATGGACGTTTGCTGCTTTAACAGACCATTTGATGATCAAACTCAAGATAGAATCAGGATTGAATCCGAGGCAGTACTGGCAATTTTAAACCGATGCATGGATGACTGGATACTTGTAGGGAGTGAAGTAGCAGATTACGAGATATCAAAAATTCCGGATGAAGAAAGGAGGAGGAAAGTGGAAATTCTTGCATCGATTTCAAAGGAGAAAGTCATCGTTGATGATAATATTGTCAAACGAGCTTTAGAGCTTGAAAAGATTGGATTGAAACCTGTAGATGCTCTACACGTGGCATGTGCGGAGAAATCTGCGGATGTTATGCTCACGACAGATGATGAGATAGTGAAAAAAGTTGAGGCTAACAAAGATATTATTAAAGTTAGGGTTGAAAATCCTGTAAGATGGTTGATGGAGGTGCTGGAATGAATGAAGCTAAAACCCTTAACGAAATACGCAAAATTGGTATTACTGCTCTTGCAAAAGCTTTAGGGCCAATTGGAATGGTCAGGTTCATCCAGAGCTTTGATTTGGGTAGTGGAGATTATACCAAAGAGCGTTCGCAGTGGTTAGATCAGAGTATAGACGAGATTGTAGATGAAATCAAAAGAAGGCGTAAGTGAACTATTCCTACTTGCAACTTTACCACTCAACACAAAAATTTAAAAATTAGATCAGTTAATGCAATAAGTCGGTGATTGGAGTAAAAATACGGTTGTAACAGATCCTATGAAGATGCCGACGGCATGAAAGAGAGATACTTCCTTTTTAAGTCCCATTGTGAGTCACCGTGTCAGGTTTGATGTGTTAATTTTTCCAATTGTGAACGGGTGCATTTTCCACAACATTTCAAGTATGGTGAACCTCAGTAGGATGGTTGTATGGCAAGATCGGTCCGGAAGGAGAGAAAAAAAGAGATTCTCGAGTTTACCTGCCAAGCCAGGTTGAAGCACCTCAAGCCGATGAAACAATCTTTATCACATCGTTGTGCTTCAACTCATAATCGTCTGCCACCCTCATCTTCTTCTTTGCATCAATCGCATGGATGAAGTTCTTGCCTATATCTGTGTGAATCAGGTATGCCAGCTCTCTGGCAGTGGTTCCCTTCTTAACAAGCATAGCATCCGGCAGAACATTTCCCTTTGAATCCGTGAATTTGTTCTCGTCCTCCACAGGATAGACGACTATGTAGTCCAGCAAATCGAACACTATCCTGTTCAGGCATTCCTGCACACCAGTACCATTGTTCTTTTTCAGAAAGCTTCTCATTATCTCAAGAGCCTTTTTTTGCTTCTCATTCAGCTCCTTAATAATTTCAAAATCCATATCTCCGGGATAGTACCTGATATATCCATTCTTGCTCGCAGTTCTCAACGCAAGCTCTATCTCTGCTGATGTGGGGATAACTATTTCTTCCAGATTTTTCAGCCTGTTGATAAGCTCCTCTGGAGCCTTGTCAGCTTTGTTTGCGGATATTATCATCCTCATTCTCTTTTTCCTCAATTCAAAAGCGAAAGTCATGATGTCCTCATCGCTGAAATGCCAGACCTCTTTACCAATAACTTTGAGCGCCTCCTTGACCTGAATCTCCTTGAATCCGAGTCCTGCAAGCTGCTCGGTTATCAGCTTGTAGGCATGTAGTTTTTCCATGCTTATCCTTCTCGCAAGCCTGTCCCAGTTCCTCTTGAGGATGTTGAAGATCCACATGTCCAGCTCGTGATACAGAAACCTGACATCTTCTACTGGATCCCTCTCACCGATACCAACCTCGTTTCCTTCAGCGTCGGTTGAGCCTGAGGCATCCACAACATGAATTATCCCTTCGCTCTGTCTCAAATTGTCCAGGAATTCGTTTCCCAGACCTCTCCCTTTATGAGCTTCAGGAACGAGTCCGGCAACATCTATCAGCTTTATCGGGATGTACCTCCTCCCTTCAAAACAGTTCCCACAATCGAGGTTTAACTCTCTGCAAACGCAATCAACCCTCACATGTGCAACTCCTACATTCGGCTCTATGGTCGTGAAGGGGTAATTTGCTATCTCCACATCAGCCATTGTGGCAGATTTGAAAAATGTTGATTTGCCCGCATTGGGCTTTCCGGCTATTCCTATTTCTATCATCAAAATCACCTATCTGAGATTCAAACCTCTCCTCTCATAATCTCCACGCTTTCTCGTTCCAAAAAGATCTCTCAACTCCTTGATGTTGTTTTTCAACTCTTCCGCATCCTCTTCCTTTATCTCTCCTATCTTCAGGAAGAAGTCTATGATCTCCATAGCCTCCTCATCGTTCTCGCATCTTTCTATGTGATCCATGATGGTTGGAAGCTTTCTCTTTCTAACTAAAGACCCAACTGATTCTGAACTCGAAAGCTCATCGCTCAGCTTCGGAAACATCTTTTTGAACTTCTCATTATCAATGTTAAGCATCATCTGCACCCCTTGATACACTCTCAGGACTTTCAGCATCTTCATCACTTTTCAGCCAGTCAAATTCTGGCAGTTCAATCTTTCCTTTAATCCATACGCCTTTCCTTCCTGTAATCGATTCATCAATCCTGCATTTTTCCTCCATATAAACCTTATCTCCTTTAACATACCCGTAAACCTCGGTTTCGTTGATCAGATAGATTCTCTTCCCCTCCACCGCACCATGAACCCTGCAGGAACTCAGAACTATGTCTTTAGCCCTTATGCTCCCAAATATCTCGCATCTGTCAGCCTTAACATTCTTTGCCTTTATGTTACCGAGGATTCTGCTGCTCTCAGCAATCAAATCCGTTCCGGTTTCGAGAACCTCCAGATTCACTTTGCTGTTTTCTGAGATAATGAGTGGAGACTCAATTTTTTCCACGATTTCAAAGAGTTTTTCAGCCTCCTCCAGCCTTCCCAGCCTCAAAAGCTCAAGAATGTAAAGGAATATGAAGATGAGAACTGGCAGAGGATTCTGTATGGTTATCAATCCCCTTGCCTCGAATCCTTTCCCTATCCTCACATTTCTGCCTATCTCCAGATCTCCAAAAACTGTGAGCTTTCCATCGATTGAAGCGAACTCCCCGATGTACGCATCACCATTGCAGTAAACATCTCCACCTATCGAGCACCAGGAATCTATTCTAACCTCTTCTCCCTGAATGCTCCCTTCGATGCTGGCCCTCTCGCCTACAATTATTTTTTTGCCGATTATACCATAGCCGAGTTTTGAGCCGGCCCCAACTATCGCATCGTTCTCAACAACTATGTTCCTTTCCTCAAACCTCGTATTCGGGGGTATGACGAACTTTTTCAGCTCGCTGAAGTCCTCCATCCTTTCACGCACCGAACTTTGATGTGTTGTTTGTCAGATCGAGAACGATGTTGAATAAATCTATACCCCTTATTCTGCATAAACCGCCTCTGTATGCGACAAGCTCTGAGAACCTGTCAACCTCATCCGTTCTAACTCCTTCATGGACAACGATAACTGGAACCGGATCGGCTGTATGATCCTTCACATTGATAGGGGTTGAGTGATCCGCTGTAATCACAAGGCAGATCTCTGTGAAATCGAGTTCCCTGAGAACGGCTATCTCCTGATCGATTTTTTCTATGAAGCTCTTCTTTCCTTCAAAGTCTCCGTCATGGCCAAGTTCATCGGTTGCCTTGATGTGCACTAAAACAAAATCGTGGGTGTTCAGAGCCTCGAGAGCTGCATTGAACTTGTTTTTCAGGTTTGTGTGCTTGTTTCCTGTAACACCTTCAACCTCAAGCACATCAGCACCGATGATCTTCCCTATTCCTTTGATGAGGGTGGTTCCTGCAATAAACGCGAGCTTCAGCCCGAATCTCTCCTCAAAGCTCTCTACCTTTTTAACCATTCCTCCTCCTCTCAGCAAAATCGCATTTCCCTTTAGAAGACCATTCTTCTCTCTTTCAAGGTTTACCGGATGGTTTTCGAGTATTCTGTGAGCTTCCTCCATAAATTTGTTGATAATCCTTGCAGTTTTCTCAGCATTCTCATCCAATGCTTTGCACATTTTTACCTTGCTGCCGATCTTCTTTGGATCCGTATCGGTTACCCTGTCCGAAAGTCCTTCTCCTCTGAAAACAACTGCCGCTCTATGACCGGTACCTCTTCTTACCATAACCTTAACACCGAACTCGCTTAAGTCTATTTTGTTAAGTGCTTTTACAAGCTCGTCGGTTTCGTCTATTCTCCCAGCCCTTCTATCCACAACAACCTTGTCGAAAATGCTTCCCTCCCCCTCTACTGTCCCGAAATTAGCCCTGAATGCAACATCTCCCTCTTTAAGCTCTATTCCAGAGCCTGCAGCCTCTATGGGCCCTCTTCCGGAATAGCATTCGTGCGGGTTGTAGCCAAGTAAAGCAAGATGGGCTGTGTCACTTCCCGGTCTAACTCCGGGAGCTATCGTGTCCATTATCCCGTTTATACCAATCTTTGCGAAATAATCGAGATTTGGAGTTCTGGCACTGTCGAGCGGGGTTTTGTTATCGATCAGCCTGTCGGATATACCATCTATGACAATAAAGAGGATTTTTTTCAGACTCATCAAAGAACTTTGGCATCTAATTTTTAAATATTGTGCTGTAGCAATAGCCAAACAGGCTAATCAACGAACTCCTCAAACTCATTCAGCAAAGCCAAATGCCTATCAAGAACCTCCTTTTCGTCCCTGAACTTCTGTTTGATGTGTCTGATGTACTCCTCTTTCCTCAGAATTCTGTCTCCAGCAACAAGGTTATCTGCAAGAGCGACGAGCTTTTCCTCAAGGGTTTCCGGGATGTAATCCCTCTCTGGTAGACCGAATTTTTTAGCCTCTTTTGCCGTCAATCCGGCACCTATGTGCCTCTCCACTATCTTGATTATCCTGTCATCAAACCCATCTTTCCTTAAGATCTCAGCTCCAAGCACCGCATGATCCATTCCATGGCTTAGACTTCTTCCAACATCATGTAACATGGCTCCGGCTATTATCAGCTTTCTCTGCTCATCTGACAGCTTCATCCTGTTTGCTATCCTTAAGGCTGAATCGAGAACTGTGAAAGTATGATTTAAAACATCATTTGAAACTCCTTTCTCTTTCAAATACTCTGAGAGTGCTTTGATCAGCTCATCCTCTTCGAGCTCCAGAATCTCTATGTCATGCATAGCGGACATGAATTTTCGTAAAATTTAATGTTTTTGATGGCGGTGGTAAAAGATAAAATACGATAAAAAATCGAAAGAATTATTTGGTTCTTCTCAGTCTTAGGTTCTGGTGGTATCATGAAATTCGGTATTGAATTTGTGCCAAACATGAAGTACTACGAGCTGGAGTACTATGTAAAACTGGCCGAAGACAACAAGTTCGATTTTGTGTGGATAACAGACCACTACAACAACAGGAATGTATATTCGATGCTGACAATTCTGGCTTTGAAAACGAACACAATAAAGCTCGGTCCCGGTGTAACAAACCCGTACCACATCAGCCCGGCGGTAACAGCTTCTGCAATTGCCACGATAAACGAGATAAGCAATGGAAGGGCTGTGCTTGGAATCGGTGCGGGAGATAAGGTAACATTCGAGAGAATCGGAATTGACTGGGTTAAGCCTCTCAAGAGAATGAGAGAGGCGGTTGAGATAATAAGGGCTTTGCATGCCGGTAAGCCTGTCAAGTATGACGGAGAGATCTTCAAGTTCAACGGAGCGAGAATGGACTTTAAGGCTGGTAGCATACCGATATACATCGGTGCGCAGGGTCCGAAGATGCTCCAGCTTGCCGCAGAGCTTGGAGATGGAGTTCTGATCAACGCTTCACATCCAAAGGACTTCGAGGTTGCCAAGGAGAACATCGATGCAGGATTGAGCAAGGCGGGGAAGAGCAGGGATGCGTTTGACACTGTTGCGTACGCATCGATGAGCGTTGATAAGGATAGAGACAAAGCCAGAAACGCAGCCAAGATAGTTGTTGCTTTCATCGTTGCCGGCAGCCCAGAGGTTATATTCGAGAGGCACGGAATTGCTGCGGAAGATGTCCAGAAAGTGAGGGATGCTTTGAATGCAGCCTTCACAAAGGGAGACTGGCCGGGAGTCAGCAAGGCAGTCACGGATGAGATGATTGATACCTTCTCCATAAGCGGAACTCCGGATGATGTCATCGAGAGGATAAACGAACTCTCGAAGGCTGGAGTTACGCAGGTAGTTGCCGGCAGCCCAATCGGCCCGGACAAGAAGAAGTCAATCGGGCTGATAGGCAAGGAGATAATTCCAAAGCTTTGATCTTTTTATTTTTATCCTTAAGCATTGTAACTAACTCAATCCAAAAATTTTTTGAATTCCGGATTTAATTTCTGCCAATGGACAGAAAGATTTTGGCAGTGCTTGCGATTCTGCTGATTACGAGGCTGGTCATGCTGGATGCAAGACCAATCGATCATGATGAGAGCATTCATGCTTTTCTGTCCTTTGATCTGCTGAAGCAAGGAAGATACAGCTATGATCCAGCTTATCATGGGCCATTTCTGTACTTCTCAACCGCGTCCATCTTCATGATCTTTGGAGACAGCAACTTCACATCAAGGCTCGTTCCCGTCATCTTCAGCATTATCGGAGCCTTGGTCTCGATGAAGTTTAGGCGATGGATTGGTGGTGGAGCCTACATTCTCACTTTCTTTATGATATTCTCCACATCAATCCTCTACTACTCCAGATACCTCAGAAACGACATGATCGTTCTACCCTCCTTTCTCCTGATCATCTACTCCTATTTCAGGTATCTGGAAGTTGATGGTCTGAAGAAGGATGCTTTCGCGTATCTGGCTGTTCTTTTTGCCACAATAATGCTATGTTCAAAGGAGAACTCGTACATATACCTCTTCATACTGACGAGCTTCATCTTCCTGTATGGAATTTACACTCAGGGCTCTGGCTACATAAGGGAGAAGCTCATTAACTGGAATCTGCAAAAAATCAGGATTCTTATCATTTCATCAGTCATATTCATTGCAATATTTTCCACGCTGTACACGGCAGGCTTCTCAGACATGGACGGGCTGAGGAGGGCGACCATCGGAGCGGTGGAGCACTGGGTGAAGATGCATGAGATAAACGATCACGCAAAACAATGGTGGTACTATTGGCTGCTGCTGGTAAAATATGAATTCCTGCCGTTTGCGCTGGCGATAATCGCGACTCCAAACTTCGTTAAGAAACTGAGAAAAAATGACATCTCCAGACTGGAGCTTTTCTCGGCCTACTGGGTGGTCACCACCCTCACAATATACCAGATACTATCTCATAAAGTTCCTTGGCTCCTCGTGCATTTAGTAGCCCCGTTAGCCTTTTTCTCATCCATTCTGCTGAAGGACGATGTAATCGCCTGGAGGAAAAGGGCTTTCAGGTTCGCCTTGCTGTTTGTGGCAGTAATCTATCTGGCCTTCTCCCTGCATATAAACTACATAGACTACAACGATGCCAAGCATGAAGAACTCATATACATCCAGATCCAGCCCTCTGCTGTACATCTCGCAAACAGAATACTTGAGCTGCATAATAGCGGCATGAAGGGAATAATCTTCGAGCCAGAAAACGATTACTGGCCACTGCCGTGGTATCTGAGGTACATAGACATACCCTACACCTCCAGCCCAGTGAACTTCAGGGATTACGACTTCATAGTCACATCTGAGCGTAACACGGCTCGATTCAACTGCACTGCAGAGAGATATGAGTTAAGGCCATACTACTACATGGTTCTGCTTGAAAACTGTCGTTGAGTAAATTAAACGATAAATCATAAATTTTAAATATTATTCGGTTTATTTAAATATTATGCGGAAGATAGCCGGAATAATCCTGCTAATAGCTCTTCTGGCAGTTGTTTTCAAAATGTACAGCTACATAGAACTGTTCGCCCCGCTGAGCGGGAAAGCCTGGGTAACTGATGAGCTTGAAACCCCTTATGGTCTGGCAAAGATAACTCGGGTAACTGATGAGCATATTAATGAGCTTGAAACCCCTTATGGTCTGGCAAAGATAACTTACGATGAGTATGGTGTCCCTCACATCTATGCGAAAAATGAGAAGGCACTGTACTATGCGGTTGGTTATGTTCAGGCTAAGGACAGACTCTTCCAGATGGATCTGCACAGAAGGCTGATGAAAGGAACTCTTTCGGAAGTTTTTGGAGAAAGCCTTGTAGACTCGGACATTTTCCACATCAAGCTCGACTTTTACGGAGCTGCGAAGGCGACATGGGAGGAGATAAACAAAACCCCATTTGGGGATCTCATTGAGGCATACTGTGATGGTGTTAACGCTTACATGACATCAAACCTCCCGCTCGAGTTCAGACTCCTTAACTACAGGCCAGAACCATGGAAGCCTGAAGATGTTTTTCTCATCGATAAGGAAATATCCTGGGAGCTAACCGGGAACTTCTGGGATCTGAAGAGGGCTTTAATAGCTGAAAAACTCCCTTCAGCTCTGGAACTCTATCCAGAGTATCTGAACCACACATCACCGATTATCAGGACGAACCTCGTTGATAAAGAACTCCTTGACTGGCTGAAGCCTTTCGAGAAGAAAGGTGATGTTGGATCGAATAACTGGGTAATCTCCGGAAAGTATACAGCCAATGGAAAGCCGATTCTTGCCAACGATCCTCACCTCTCGCTTACGGTCCCACCAGTATGGTATGAAATGCACATAAAGACGGACGAGATAAATGTCAGGGGTGTGACCTTCCCGGGAATTCCGGTAATAATAATTGGCATGAATGATCATGTCGCGTGGGGAGTAACCAATGTCGGTGCGGATGTGATTGATTTCTACTACTATGTCACTAAAGGCGACAAATACCTGTACAAGGGAGAATGGAAGAATTTTGAGATTGAAGAGAAAAAGATGAGGGTTAAAACAGCAAACGGATATGAGGAGAGAACGGTTCTGGTTAAGAAGACCGTTCATGGACCTGTAATCGAGAAGAATGGGAAAGAGTTCGCCATAGCTTGGACAGGTTTCGCTGCAACAAACGAGTTCTATGCGATTTACAAGTACAACCATGCCAGAAACATGTCTGACTTTATTGAGGGTCTGAAGTACTTCGATGTTCCTGCTCAGAATCTGGTGTATATTGACGCTGACGGGAATATAATGTACTATCCAGCCGGAAAGTTCCCGATCAGAGACACTGGAAACATAATCTTCAACGGCTCTGCTGGTGAGGGAGAGTGGAAGGGATTCAAGCCATACGGAAAATCGACATGGGAGGGATTCATACCCTTCGAAGAGATACCCCACCTGATAAACCCGGATTATGTGGCTACAGCCAATCAGCGGGTTGTTTTTGACTATCAGTACTATCTTGGAGACAGCGGATACTTCGCAGACCCGTATAGGGGAATGAGGATATACGAGATGATAGATGATGCTGTGAAAGCAGGAAAGAAGATTGATATGGAGTATGTCATGAAGATGCAGAGGGACACATACTCCAAGCCGGCAGAGTTCCTGATAAAGCAGATTAAAGAGCTAAAGCCGAAATTCTCCGAGAAGGCGAAGATGTATGCTGATGAGCTGATGAACTGGGATTACAGGATGGATAAAAACTCGAGACAGGCTCTTATATTCGCGATATGGCTCAAGCACTACATCAACGAGACCTTTGGGGATGAGTTCTACTCTGCAGGGCTTGACAGCGACTACTATCCGAAGCTATGGGTTCTGCAGAACCTCGATGACAACAGCAAGTGGTTCGACGACATAAGGACGAGCAAGGTTGAAAACAAGGCAGATATAATGGCGAGGGCGATGGACAAGGCTGTGGAGGAGATTGAGAAGAACAACTACAGAGTTTATGGAGACTACAACAGGCTGAAAATGAATCATCCCTTCAACCTGGACTTCCTCAACTATCCGAATCTGCCAATGAATGGATCTGAATATACTGTCTTCAACTTCAGGGTCAATGACAAGCCGTTTCAGGTTGGAAGTAGCTGGAGGATGGTTGTTAGCTTTGATAAAGCATACTGCGTGATTCCGGGAGGAAACTCTGGAAATTATTTCTCAAAGAACTACGACGATCAGCTTGAGATGTGGGTCAATGGAGAATATAAGGAAATGGTGAGGTGATTGTATGCGGAAGCTGTTGATCGGGATGGCTGTATCCCTTGCAATAACTTACTTCCACTGGATCGGCCTGATCATAGGTGGCTTAATTTGCGGGATATTTGGGAGCACGAAGAAGGCCTTTGCTTCAGCCATAGCATTCAGTATCATCGTTTCAGTAGCTTTCATAGTAAAGATGTCCATGATCTCGCTTGAGAAGTTCTTTGCGATGGGAATGATAGCGTATCTTAGTTTTATAATAGCATTTCTGCTCCCCCTACTGTCTTCTTCGGTTGTGCTGCTGAAATCCAGCTAAATGTTAGATAAAAATAAAATTTTAATTTTTTATATTAGTTTCATTATGTATCGAATTCAGTCCACAAAGGCAGCACCTTCATCTGCGGAACCAACGAGCTTTGCGTATTTGGCGAGATAACCCTTGAGCTCTCTTTCCGGAGGCTTCCACTTCTCCCTTCTGTCAGCCAACTCATCCTCGCTAACTTTCAGCTCTATCTTTCTCTCCGGAATATTTATGAGTATTCTGTCTCCATCCTCCACGAGGGCTATGCTGCCTCCAACCATGGCTTCTGGTGAGACATGGCCGATACATGGCCCTCTCGTGGCACCGCTGAATCTGCCGTCTGTTATCAGGGCGACCCTCTTGTAGCCCATGCCTGAGATGGCCGCAGTTGGCAGAAGCATCTCCGGCATTCCCGGAGCACCCTTTGGTCCCATGTACCTGATAACGACAACATCGCCCTCCTCAATCTCTCCGTTGAGGATTGCCTTTAAGGCAAGCTGTTCAGAGTTGAAACATTTGGCATTTCCTTCAAAAACCATCATATCCTCGCTAACAGCTGCTGATTTTATAACAGCACCCTTCTCCGCAAGATTTCCTTTGAGAATAGCTATTCCTCCCTGCTCATGTATCGGATTACTGAGATCTCTTATTATATTTCCACCTCTCGATATTGCTTTTTCTGCGATATCGTAGATCTTCATTCCGCTAACGGTCATCTCGTTGTTGAAAAGCTCCTTAGCTTTTTTGATCAACATCGGCACTCCACCACTTTCATCCAGATCTGCGATCGTGTAGTTGCTTGCGGGATCTATGGCAACTATGTGCGGAGTTTTTCTACCAATCTCATCGAACAGATCCAGCGGGAGCTTTATTCCAGCCTCCTTTGCTATAGCCGGAAGGTGCAGAACTGTGTTCGTTGAACCACCTATCAGCATATCCATCGTTATCGCATTCTCGAAGGACTTCTCAGTTACATATTCTCTTGGATTTATCTCCTGCTTAACAAGCTCAACAACCCTCTTACCGCTCTGCTTCGCGATCCTGAGCTTTCTTGATGAACCGCATGGAGAGGTAGCACAGTATGGCAGGCTCATCCCGAGCGTTTCCGTCATTATCTGCATTGTGTTTGCGGTGTACAGTCCCTGACAGCTACCGCAGTATGGGGCGCAGAAGTCTTCATACAGCTTGAGTTCCTCTTCACTGATCTTTCCGCCCTTATACATTCCGGCAGCCTCAAAAGCTGTAGAAATAGTCACATTCCTCCCGTCAATCCTCTCGGGATTCATCGGGCCTCCGGTCACAACAACAGCTGGTATGTTCAGCCTGAGAACAGCCATGAGCATTCCTGGGATTATCTTATCGCATGAACCAACAACCACCAACCCGTCAAACCTGTGAGCCTCAACCATCGCCTCTATGCTGTCAGCAATCAGTTCTCTCGACGGGAGAGCAAATTTCATGCCATCATGACCCATTGCAATTCCATCGCAAATCCCTATGACTCCAAACTCAAAGGGAACCCCTCCTGCAGCGTAAATTCCCTCCTTAACTGCCTGAGTTATCTTATCCAGAGACATATGGCCTGGAACGATTGTGTTATATGCGTTGGCAACACCAATAAACGGCTTATCCATTTCATCATCGGTTACTCCCAAAGCCTTTAGAAGAGCCCTGTGTGCGGTTCTTTCAATCCCAATTTTAACTTCGTCACTTCTCATCGCTTTTTAAATAAGTAGGGTATTATTTAACCTTAATGTTCTTAATGTTATGTAAAATAGGGGGAAGGGGGATTCGATAGGAATTTCTTAACGATTGTATATTAACTTTTCGGTTTTTATCATTATCTTTCGTTTTTAATTTTCTTCTTCAGCGACTCAAGCAATGGATTGAGCATCTCCTTGGCGAACATCGCAATCACCGGACTCTCGCTGACAATCGCCAGCACATTCTCTCCCTTGAACATGAAAATCGTTTTTATATCATCGAACACGAGCATACCATTGCAGTAGTCTTTGTGTTCCTCCATAAGCTCTTTTCTTGTGAACTCGTAGGCTTCAGCATTTCTGACCGTACTGGCGTTGAATGACATGAGCACGAGCTTGCATCTTGCCATCTCGAGGATGGCTTTAACATCATCGTGAATATACGACAGCATTCCATAGATGCTCTCCTTTGCACTCTCTGTGAACTCTTTCAGTTTCTCCAGAACCAGATCTCCTCTATATACCCTGACCTCTTCGATTTTAGCAGATTCAAACTTCGGAAGCTCTTTTTTGATGAATTCAAGATCCTGATTGACTCTTTCTGAAATTATCTTTATTATCTCATCGCTCTGCAGAGCCTTGAACTTTCTCGGCTTTCCATAAGCCTCCACAAATCCCTTCGATACGAGCGAATCCATCACATCGTAAACGGATGTTCTCGGTATCCCGCTTATTAGCGAGATCTCCTTTGCTGACATCTCTCCCTGCGAGAGCAGGGCTGTCAGGGCTCTGGCTTCATAGTCGCTGAAACCGAATGCCTTCAGCTTGTTTACGAGCTTCATCACAGTAATGTTGTGGGTAACTTTTATATAACTTTTCGTAGGTGCAGCAACTACAGGTGGTGTCATGAAGGGGATTTTGAGGTTTGGCATGGTTATGTTTATTCTGCTGTTGCTCATGCAAACGAGCTCTGCTCTGATGTATGAGGAAAAGCCGAACATTAAAGTGTCGGTTGCCGGATCGAACTACTTTTCAAAGGGTGAAGAGAAGTACATCATGCTCACAGTATTCAATGGGGCCAAAAAGGTGAAAATAGACTACTTCAACGACATCGAGTCGATGTTCTTTGATGACGGTTCGATGCTCTTCATAGCATACAATGTCACCGCCGAGCTTGAGGGATGTGATGGGATTGTTGTTGAGACCCCTCCACAAAAAATCCCGGCTTTGAAACCGATGACTCCACTGAACCTTCAGTATTTACTCAAGGTTGATGAGGGCATCAAGCCCGGAGAGTACAATCTGAAGCTCAAGGTTACATTCGAAAGAATCAGTGATCTCTCATACTTCAACATTCTTGGAGTTGAGATGGTCCCGAGCCAGTTCACGAACACGATGACCGATGAGTACAGCATCGTTACGAAAAATCCAACGGACACGAATGTTACCCTGACGAACACGACCGTGTATCAGTATAAGAAGCTCATAGGGAACTATAAACTGCTGTACGAGCAGGAAACTCAGGAGATACCCATCAAAATCTATGTAAAAGAGGACGATGTGAAGCTTGAAGTTGTTGAGGTTAAGGGAGAAGACCTCATAGGTGGTGGAAAGGGGAAGATCGAGATAAAGGTCAGGAATTCCGGGGAAAAGACTGCCAGAAATGCATATCTTGTTCTTGAAGCACCATCCGGGTTTGAACCGTCAGCGCTGAGCATGACATCGATGTCATCTATGCCATCTTCGATGACACCTATGGCAGGAATGCCCAGCGGGCTGCAGATGGGATTGCCCAGCGGGATGCCAACGGGTATGTCTATGGCCATGCCATCAGCGCCATCTTCATCGCTGCCATCAACACAGGCAGCTTACTTCGTTGGAGAGCTAAAGCCGAATGAAACGACTGAAGCAACATTTTACATAAAAATCAATGTGAAGGATGGAGGAAGATATCCGCTGAAGGTTAGGGCAGTGTATGTTGATGCGAATGGGGATGTAAAAGAAACTGAAGCCGTTCCATTTGGAATAGATGTGCAGGCATCTCCAGTGATTGAGATAAAGGATGTTAAGAGCAACATCTATGTTAATGCCAAGGGAGAGCTCAGGGTTACATTCACAACCTCTGCAAATCTATCGGATGCTAGCGTGCTCATCTCAGCAAATCCACCGCTCTCAGTTCTCAGCTCTGAGTACTACATAGGGAACATTGAGAAAGGAAAGGAATATACTGCGATATTCAAGCTCAAAGCTTCCGGAGAGTCCAAGCCAGTCAGGTATCCTGTGAAGCTTTACATCAAGTACAGAGCCTTAAACGAGTATGCTGAGACAGATGAGGTCAGCGTGGGGGTTAAGGTAAATCCAAAGCTCTCCTTTGAGGTGCTTGGAACACCATCAATTCAGGCAGGGACTGAGAAGGTGGTCACATTCAAGATCGTAAACACTGGAGATTTCGAGATAAAAGATGCCAATGCTAGGATAACCATAGTTGATCCTTTCACATCAACAGACGACACGTCCTTCATAGGAGATCTGAAACCGAATGAGAGCAAGGAAGTCAGGTTTAAGATAAAGGTTGACTCAGATGCAACCCCCAAGATCTACGCTCTGAATCTGGAGGTTAAGTACAAGGATCTGGAGGGGGAGTGGGTTACAAGCGAACCTGCTAAGGCACTGATCGATGTTAAACCATCGAAACCACCGTACATGCTCTATGGTGTATTCGTTCTTGTAGCATTGGTGGCGATTGGAGCGTATGTCAGATCGAGAAAGAAGTAAGGAAGAGAGCATGTTTCAGGAATTTCTGGAGAATGTTGCGAGGTTCGTAGCCAGAAAGCCTGGACTGGTAGTTTCAGTAGTCTCCCTTTTAATTATTTTATCCGCCATCTCAGCACAGAATGTAAAGCTCACATCGGGCACAGAATCGATGTTCAACAAGGACAATGTCGTTTACAAGCAGTACGAGCTATATCAGAAAGACTTCGGCACTGGAACGCAGAACATCTTCATCATTGTAAAGGGTGATGAAGTTGTAAGCACGGATGTTTACAGGTACATGCTCGATCTCCAACGAAGCCTGGAGTACATCGATGGTGTGAGTGGGACTCTCTCACCAGCGTCGATAATCGTTGAAATTGTAGGGTATCTGCCACCTGATGAAGCCCAGCTTATGCAATTGACTGAGAGGTATGCCAGGGATCTGGCTCCAGAAAAAACGATGACTCTGATATTCGTTCATTTGGCTACAAACGATAAGGAGAAGCAGAACGAGATATCCAAGGAAGTTGAGAGGGTAGTTGAGACCTCTCACCCACCAGCGGGCTTGAGGGTGGAGGTTACTGGAATACCGGCACTAAATGTCCAGATACAGGAGGAGATCAAAAAGAGCTTTGGAGTCACAATGGCTGTATCTACCGTACTGATGGTGCTGATTCTGTTTCTTACTTTCAGTGGTGTCGTCAGGAGAAAGTACACTGCACTGATGCCTCTTATGATCTCAGTGGTATCGGTTCAGACTGTCTATGGGCTAATGCCAATACTCGGCATACCTCTGTCTGAACACACCAATGGTGCTTTACCGATGCTCATCGGACTTGCAATAGAATATGGTGCCCAGCTCCAGAACAGGTATGAGGAGGAGCGGAAGGAAGGCAGGGATAAGGATGAGTCCATAGTCATATCAATAACGAGAACAGGCGTTGCGATTGTTATGGCTCTGATCACAACAGTAATAGGCTTCATGTCAATGCTTGCTCCTGGCATACCATCCATGGCACAGTTCGGGATAATAGCCTCTCTGGGCTTGATCATGGCATACATATTCACGCTCACATTCCTTCCAGCGATTCTTAAACTAATAGACAGAGAGAAGACTGAGGTTAGGGCTGTTGAGAAAGAAAAAGGTATTCTGGAGAGATCTCTTGCGATGATTTCATCGCTCACAGCCACAAGACCAGTGGGAATACTGGTTTTTGCATTTGCTATCGTCGTATTCGGTCTCTACGCTTCCTCCTACATACAGCTTGAGACGAACTACAACAAATATGTCCCTCAGGATCTTCCAGCAATGCAGAGGTTCAATGAGCTTGAAAGGGTTGTCGGAGGTCAGGCGATATACACCCTCGTGCTGAATACAGATGAAGTCAGTGCTAAGACGCTTGAGGATGTGGATGAACTCTCACAGTACATAGTTTCGAGAGAAGATCTCGTTTACGATTATAGTTCAGTGACAAAAGTAATTAAAGAAGTGAGAGCGGCTTACGGCAGAGATGGGATTCCAGAAAGCGATGCAGAACTCTCATATATACTGGATTCTCTCCCGCAATCGGAACTTAAACAGTACATTTCCGGGAATTTGATAGCTGTTCATTTCTACACCAACGCAGACTCTCAGGATGAGTATGAAAGGTTATATGAGTCCATAAAGAGAGATGTTCAGTACTTTGGCTGGTCTGGTGGATATTATGTAACAGGCAGTCCGGTAATCTACGCTGAGATGGGTAACATAATGATCAACGGCCAGACAACCATGACTTTAACAGCCTATGCCCTCATTGTGATCCTGCTTCTCGTCGTTTACAGATCGATCAGGAAGGCTGTGGTTCCACTTATCGCAATTACAACAGTAATCGGAGTTATGAACACAATAATGTATCTGACTGGCACAAAACATACGATGATATCTATAGCTTTGAACTCGATCACACTTGGTCTGGGAATAGACTTCTCAATTCATGTTCTCGAGAGATACTTTGAGGAGAGGCAGAGTTATTCGCCAATCGAGTCAGTAAGAAGAACCATAGAGAGAACAGGCAAGGCTATTACCACTTCTGCACTAACTATGGCTGGAGGCTTCGGCTCTCTGATGTTCTCGTCATTCCCGATAATGCAGAGCTTTGGCTTCATAGCGTTGATAGCGATAGTGTTTAGTTTGATTTCCGCATTAACAGTGGTTCCAGCGTTTCTAATGGTTACCGAAAAGATAAAGGTCGGTTCGAATCTCGCTGAAATAAAGAATTTTGCATCTAACTCTGAAACTTAACTTTCCTATTTTTTGAGATATTCGAGCACATCATAATGTATTATAGAAATCTTTATTTAGTTCAAAAATCTCGTTTTCGATATCATTAAATAAAGAAATTTCCAATTGTGTGGTAAATATATTACGGAGTGATAAAATGGCTCTGGAGGGTAAAATAATCCACACACAGTTCAATGAGTACCAGCATGCAAGGGAGGAATTAATTGAAGAAATAAATAAAATAAAGAAATCTGGATTTGAGGTGGATTTCATTCTTCTGTTTTTCACAAAAGGAACGATGAATGATTATTTGAGATACAACGAGATTTTCAAGAAAAATTTTCCCGATGCTCAGATGCTTGGTTGCGTAATTGAAGGATATATGGTTGAGGAGGAGGTCTGGACGATTGGACTGGTGGCAATGCTTGCGAATTTTGATGGTAAGGTTCAGGTTTTCTGGGAAAGTGGTAATGATGCAAGGGTTGTAAGTGAGAGAGTTGGCAGAAAGATTGGTGATAAATGGGATGTTGTGCTTGCTATGTTTCCCGCATTCTATTTTCCTAGTAAGCTGAGGTTTCTGGAGGCATTTTTGAAGGATAGGATTCAGTATGTCTCATACAGGAATAAAGGAACGAAGGAGGAGAAAGAAGAGATTTTAAGAAATATTTCAAGGTATTATAGAGAGAACTTTATATACCCTGTTGATGAAGTCCTTGAAGGACTTGGTAGACATTGCAATGCTAAGATCATAGGGATGAACCTGATGCCGATTGAAGCTCAGCCGAATATGCCAGTCATTCTCGCGAATTATCGGGATATTGGAAGAGGGCTGGCTGTAATGTGTTTTAAGGGAAAAGTTAACGCCATGTATCACGACATCTTTCCAGAGAGAGGTAGTAGTTTGGAAGAGGTTGAGGAGATAATTAGGGGTTATTTTTCTTATGTTGAAGAAGTTGAAGTTGTTAAGGCAGATGTTGCGATAGGCGAGATCAATGGTGTGCCATCCATTGAATTTCTGAAAAGTAGAAGAGCTTTCGAGGAAATAGATGAAAACAAGTTCATCAACAAGCTTGAAAGGGGCAGGGTTGAGATGGTTTCACCATATGGGTTGCTCTTCACTAGTAAAGCTACTTTCGGATGTGCACCATTGGGATTAATAACTTCTCCTGTGAAGGTATATCCTTCAATTTTTAATTTAGATCTTTTTGTTGATTCTTGTTTTTTCGTGGGGGAAAGTTTTAAGGGTGGTATTGACAAGTTTTTGGAAATTTTTAATTTTAGGAAATTAGATAATTTTGACATATTGTTTATGGATATCAATGTAATTCCTGCTTTTGGTAGTAATTTAACACGATTAAGTGAGAGAATTGGAAGCAATAATAAGTTAGTTCTTTTTACATCTAATCCTTCAATGAGTTTTGAAAGTAGCACGAAATATTTCACGAATATAAAGGATAGTTTATATTTTACAACTTATGGATCAACAACGTTATTAGAATTTTAATGCTATTATAACTGTCAAAAAAACTAAGCTGAGTATATTTATCTGGGGAATTATTCTAATATATTTATGTACTGAAGCGAAATCCCACTCAGATTTTACCAATTTTATAAGAACTGTGGCTGGAAAAAATCCCACAAATGAAACTAATATTGCTGGTCTTGGTAAAATGTTATTCATTGAGAACAAAAAAATCGATAAGTACAGTGCGATTAGTATAACTGTGGAAGCTGTGTATAGCGTCTCAGGGCTGAATTTAACAGCCATAGTATATAATCCGGCAAGTTTATCAGATGACACATCTTTTAGATCCTTTAAAAATACCGTCCACAGGTTTATGAATAGAACTACCGCTACAGCACAGTATGCCCGTACATTAAAGTCAGATACAATAAACCAAATCGATAGAGCGAAGGTTACGGCTGTCACAGTGTAAGTTAGAACCTCAGTGATGTAATGCTCTTTTAACCTTTTAATGTATCTACCAAACACTATTTTGTCAGAGTACAGCCATGTAAAAATCAATGTTATGATTGGGTAGATTATATACTCGCTTTTAATGCTGAAATAAAACAATATCGATGAGGAATACAGCACTAAAACGATGATTAAACCAAGATTTCTGATCTTCTTGTCTGAGAATATGTTGTTTTTTCCAGCCAGCAAATCTTCTTCAATATCGTTGACATGGTTGAATAGATTTACAGCAGCAAAAAATGGAAATGTAAATAGTATTGTGTTTATTAAATCACCAATCTCTCTGTTTCCGGAGAGAGCGAAAATAAACAGTTGAATCAGAGGTATCGGGTAAAAAATTGATAGAGGTGTACAAGAAAGTAAAAAAATATCTTTTGCAAGTTTCATATTTAGCTCATGAACAATTTTATCTTCTTGAATGTCTCCTCAGCCTCTCTTCTCCTGTCCTTCATTTTTATCACCGTTATTTGGTTTAATTACAAGTATTTAAATTTTTTCTTAATATAGAAATACTAATTATAATTACTATGATTATTGATACGATAATGAAACTCTCTAATCGATTAAGCAGAAAATCAGAAATAATAGTTCGATTATCTATCAAATTTAATTTGGAGAAAAGCCCATTTCGAACTCCCAAATATATAAAAATTTTTCTAAACATTGCATGATAGTGCTGCTTTCAATCCAATTTAAATTTTACTATTTTTGGTTAAACATTATCTTTAGCTAATATTTTCGATGAAAATGTTATTAGCTCTGAACCCAATAAACCAGCATGAAAAAGGAAATCAAGAACATATTTGTAACTGGGTTGCTAATCTTTGTGCCGATTTCCGCAACTCTCTTCCTAATATTCTGGGTTTTTAAGTACATCGAGGACTTTTTATACCCGTATCTGGCAAAATCAGGACACTACATTCCGGGGATGGGATGGCTTGTAGTGGTACTCACAATATTTCTTTTCGGTCTGCTTGGAAGATTCACGCTGGGCAACAGAATACTGGGTTATGCAGAAACTCAGGTGCGGAGGATACCTATCATAAGGACAATCTATGTCGGGGTTAAGGAGGCAACCAAAGCTATTCTTGTATCTGAAGCTGAGAGACTCAAAGGTGTAGTTTTAATTGAGTATCCAAGGAAAGGTGTTTACACCCTTGGTTTTACAACCGGATCGGTGATAGAGGATGCGATAGAGAAAACAGGGAAGAAACTGATCAATGTTTTCGTGCCGACATCTCCGAATCCAACTTCTGGATTCGTAATTCTAGTGCCGGAAGAGGAGGTGATATATCTGGATGTGAAGGTTGAGGATGCGCTCAAGGTTGTAATCTCCGGAGGATTTACGCAGCAAATCTAAATTTTTAAATATTATCATTTTTGATTTTCGTTCATGAGAGAAGTTTACATTGTCGATTATGTGAGGACTCCATTCTCGAGAAGCAGACCCAAGAAGCCGGAAAAGGATGTTTTCCATAAAATAAGGGGAGATGAGCTGGCCAAAATTGTTCTGGATAGAATCGTTGAAAAGGCCGGCATCAGCAAAGAAATAGTTGAAAGAATAGTGATGGGCTGTGCTTTTGGAGTGTGGGAGAACTGGGCCTATGGTGGTAGAGGAATTTCGCTGCTGGCAGAGTACCCTGTGGAGACTGCAACAATGATCACAGATATGCAGTGCGGATCTTCGATAGCCTCAGCCCAGACGGCATCGCTCGAGATCATGGCTGGAGTTTGTGATGTCGCAATAGCTGGCGGGTATGAGCACATGACGAGGGTTCCGATGGGAATGGAGAATCAGCACATAAGCCCGAACTTCAGGCTCATTCAGGATGAGAGGTATAAGAAATACGAGATGAACATCGGGTTTGTCATGGGTCTGACTGCAGAAAGACTTTTTCAGGAGGCTAAAAATATAACCAAGGAAGACCTCGATGAATGGGGATTGAGAAGCCACAGGCTCGCATATGAGAGCCTTAAAAGCGGATATTTCAGGGGAGAAATAACTCCGATATCTGCGGAGCAGGCTGATGGTAGTGTGATCGTTGTGGAAAGCGATCAGTCGATAAGAGGTGATACAACTCTGGAGCAGATCTCCAACCTGCCACCAGTATTTATGCCGAACGGTGTTATAACCGCCGGAAACTCCTCTCCGCTAAATGCGGGAGCTTCAGCCCTTCTTTTGATGTCTGCTGAGAAGGTTAAAGAGCTCGGTCTGGAACCTCTGGCAAAAATAAAAGCTTTCGGCTATTCGGGTGTGCATCCAGCGGTTATGGGAAAGGGTCCCGTGCCGGCAAGTAAAAAGGCTGTGGAGAAGGCGAATTTAAAGCTATCGGATATAGACTACTGGGAGATCAACGAGGCTTTTGCCATAGTAACGCTCTACGCAGTCCATGAGCTTGGTATTGAGCCTGAGAGGGTGAATGTGCATGGAGGGGCTATAGCGATTGGACACCCTCTTGGAGCGACGGGAGCGAGGCTGATCGGCACCCTTGCGAGAACGCTCAGGGAGAAAGAGGCTGACTACGGTGTAGCTACAGCATGCATAGGGGGTGGACAGGGAATTGCGATGGTTATAGAGCGGGTTTAATGTGAGCAATGTGAACCTTAACATCAGGCCTTAAAATACCTCTCAAGAACCTTTTTCTGAGCACGCCTGAGGATCTCGGACAGTGTTGATGGGGCTATGCCGAAGTAGCTGGCAAGCTCCTCGAGCTTTATTTTCTTCGGGTAGTCAAAGTATCCTTTCTGCAGGGCTATCCTCAGAACCTCCTCCTCTCTGTAGGTTATTTTCTCATCGCTTTCCGGCTTTCCCTTGTAGGTTATCTCAAAATCAACATCGTAGTCCTCTAAATTCCGGATCAGGGTTATGAATGAATCATCATCACATATTATATCCCAGAATATGTTCTGCTTATCAAAATCGACATCGGTAATTATGCAGCCGGATTCAAGAATTGGATATGCAACAAGGCAGGTATGCTCCCTTATAAGAACCTTGGCCTCTTTCTGGGAAACGGCCAGTCCATCGCAGAAGGATGGAAGGTTTTCGAGAATCTCACCGACCTTCGTGGCCTTGAGGTTAACGAGTCCTTTGATTCTGTTCTTGGATATGGTTAAGCCCTCGATTTTGAGGGTGACCTCCTTTGAGATTTCCTTGAGGGTTGAGAGGGCACAGTTCTCTGGAAGCTTTGTCTTTATCTGGATCTTTAACATGGGCATAGATATTCAGGATAGCTTAATTACTTTTATCATACTTTGTTGGCTTAGGGTTAAAATGGATCAGACAAACATCTGCTTTGGAGGAGTTCCAGCGGGCTTCTTCACCCTCATAATCGATGTGATCAGGTCGTTGGTCTCTATGTAGTCCTTGCCGTCGGCTATGGCTCTGTGCAGAGCTGGTTTTATGACCTTCTCAACGAGATCTCTGCCAGAGAACCCTTCGGTGTTGCTTGCAACTATCTCTAGGTTCGCCTTCACCTTTAGCGGGAAGTCCTTGAAGTTTTTCCTGAGAATCTCTAGTCTCTCGTTGAATGATGGCAGATCGAACATGATCTCCTCCTCAAACCTGCTCTTGATAGAGTAGTCAATCATCTCGATTCTGTTCGTGGCTGCGATCGTGCAGATACCCTCATTGCTCTGGATACCATCAAGCTCCGTGAGCAGGGAGTTGACAACCTCTGAGACATCCCCTCTCAGGTCCTGATAGTTTCTGTCGAGGGCTATCGCATCGAACTCATCGAGAAAGACAATGCATGGAGCGAGATTCCTCGCTCTATCATACAGCTCGTGTATTCTCCTCGCACTATCGCCGACATGCTCTCCTATCAACTTGGTTGACTTAATTGACAGGAAGGGAACCTTTGCCTCATTTGCGAGAGCCTTGGCCATCATGGTCTTTCCCGTTCCGGAATATCCGTGGAACAGTACATTCTTTGGTGCCCACTTTCCGAACTTTTCCGGATTCTTGAGGTATTCGAGGATGATTCTGACCTTCTTCTTTGCCTCCTCATGCCCGACAACATCATCAAGCGTTACATCTCTAACGATCTCGGTCTCAAAGGTTTTATTCTGAGATTCAACAAAAATTATCGTTGATTCTCCAATGATACCGAATTCCGGATCGAGGTTGACGACCTCAAATGCGAAATCGGGAAACATCCTCATATCAAACAGGAGTTTGCCTTTGGCTACAAACTCTCCTTTCCACTGATCCTTCGCATACTTCTCAAAAACCCTCAGGTTATCTACGGTAGGATACTCATGATAGCTCGCCTTCAGCGGATAACCGAGGGGCTTGAGAATCAGATACTTGACTTCCGAGTTCTTCGATTGTTTCTTGGTCATTTAATTGGTAAAGTATTTCAACCTGTTAATATTCTTTACCCTTGGTATGAGGCTGTTTGTAGCAGTAGATCTGAGTGAAAATGTGAGGGAGGAAGTTTACAGACTGACGAGATCGTTCACTCCGTTTAATGGAGTAAAAACGGTTGAAAAGGAGAACCTTCACATAACGCTGAAGTTTCTTGGGGAAGTGAAGGAAAGTAAGCTGAATAAGATCACGGAGAAGCTTGGGGAGATAGATTTTGAGAAGTTTGAACTCTCATTCCGTGGCATTGGATTTTTCCCGAATATATCGAGAATGCGGGTTATCTGGGTTGGTGTAAAAGACGACTCAAAAATAAACATTCTCGCTGAAGAGGTTGAAAAGAGGTTGGCTGAGCTGAAGTTCAAGAGGGAGAACAGGTTCAAGGCACATGCGACCATAGCGAGGATTAAAAGACTGAATCCATCGGATAAAACTAGGATTCTGAATTTGCTGGAAGGATATGAAGACAGAGAATTTGGAGATATGGTTGTTGAAAAATTTGTGCTGAAAAAGAGCACGCTAACGCCTAAGGGACCAATATATGAAGATGTAGAGGTTTTTGAGCTTAAATAGGTGCATAGCGATGGAGTTTGATGAAAAATTCGAGATTTTGCTACCAAAAATACTGGAGCTTGTTGTTCCGGATGAAGACGAAGTTAGAAAGGGAAATCTCGCAAAAAAAGAGCTTGAAAATAGGGTTGTAGATGTTTTGAAGGATTATCCTGAACTGGAGTACAGGTTTCTTGGATCTTTTCCGAGGAATACCTGGTTGAAGGGTAATCTTGAGCTTGACCTCTTCATACTGTTCCCGGAAAATTTTAGCGAGAAAGATCTGGAGAGAATCGGGCTTGAGATAGGGAAAAGACTGCTCGATAGCTGGGAAGCCAGATACGCTTCACACCCATACATACATGGTACAGTTATGGGTGTGGAGGTGGATGTAGTTCCCTGCTACAAGCTCAAAAGTGCTGAAAAGATTAAATCCGCTGTTGACAGAACTCCTTTTCATCATGACTGGGTGTATGAGAGGCTGAAGGGAAAGGAAAATGATGTGAGAATTCTGAAAGGGTTTTTGAAGGCCAACGGAATATACGGTGCGGAATACCAGGTCAGGGGTTTCTCTGGATACCTCTGTGAGCTACTGATAATACACTACGGCAGCTTTAAGGAACTTGTTAAGAGGGCCATAAACTGGAGGAGGGGGTTGAAGATAGAGGTTGGAGGGAATGAAGGATTTGAGAGGAACCATGTCCTTTTCGTTGTGGATCCGGTAGACAGCAAGAGAAATGTCTCAGCTAACCTCAGCTTGGATAACTTCGCGAAGTTCGTTGAGATATGCCGGGACTTCTACAGCAGTCCAAAAATAGAGTTTTTCATCAAAAAGGAAATAGATCCTGAGATAGCAAAAAGCAGGGTTGAAAAAGAGATGGATAGAAGAGGAACAACCATATTCTCTCTAATCTTCAGGAAACCGGATATTGTAGAGGATAACCTCTACACCCAGCTTGAAAAGGCGAGGAAGAAGCTCTTTGAGGTTCTTGAGGATCAGGATTTCATGCCTTTAAACTCAGGTTACACTGTAACCGAAGATAGCTGCATTCTGATATTTGAGACTCAGGTTAGCAGGTTATCCAGCATAAGGAAAATTATTGGACCTCCTTTTGAAGACTGGAAAAATGTAAGGAAGTTCAGGGAAAAAAGGAAAGATTACAGTGCTTTTATTGAAAATGGAAGATACTGCTCTTTCGCAACCAGAGAGCATGTTAAGCCAGAGGAGGCGGTTATGGATTACATAAGAAAACATCCGAAATCGCTTGGGAAGAACATTTCTGAAGAAATCGTTAATTGCAGGCTGCTTTCAGGCAGAGAAATTCTGGAAATTGAAGGCATCGCCCCCTTCCTGTTTGAGTTCTTTAAGCTTTCTCCATGATCTGCAAATACTTCTTTATTTTAAGGTCATCATACTGAACGAACCATGTCATCCAGCACAGTTCGATGCTCCTGTACTCTGTTTTCTTTGAAATATCTTCTACCCACTTTATGAACTCTATGTCCTTCTTTGGAACACTGCCAAAAATTTCGGTAAAGACCTTTCTCACGATTTTATCTGGCATTACGGTGTCTATCCCACCCATCATCCTCAGATACTGATATGTGTTGATCCCGACTCCCTTTATCCTGCCTATGACATCCTCTTTCCATCCATCAAGGCTGGACTCAGAAGCCCAGTTTCTCAGCATTTCTCTATCGGATTTGCCGAATGAGAGCAACGCTTCCGCAACATTTCTTGCAGTTCTCCAGCTTCTTCTGTTCTTCCAGATTGAAAAAAGTTTATCCTCTGGAATTTCGAGAAACTCCGAGAGACTGATGTCTCCGAAGGTCTCTTTGAACCTCAGCACTGCGGGAACTATTACATTGAAGTAGTTAAGGCCTATGGAAACGAAGGAGGCATCCACCACCATTGCTGCTACATTTCCATCATACCTCTCAGTCCTGAGACACCTCTCGCAGAGCCTTCTTACCTCCGGAACCCTCTCCATGTATGAGTTTATCTTAGCGATGGCTGTCTTCATAAGTTGTCTCGCATATCTATAACCCTCTTCGATTTCAGCTTGAATCTCTCTATGGTTCCTTTCTCAACAAGCTCAACATTCGTTCTCAGATTGAGCTCCTTATACAGCTCTCTCTGAACCTTTTGCTGGATTCTCTGGAAGTCTGAAAGCTCTCCTGTGAAAACCTCATCGACCATCTCGACTCTAACCGTTATCTCATCTAAAGATCCATTTCTCGTTATCAGCACCTGGAAGTGGTCTCCAACTTCGGGAATTCTCATCAGGACATCCTCTATCTGGCTTGGGAAGACATTTATCCCTCTGATGACGACCATATCGTCGCTTCTTCCGAGTATCCTGTGTATCCTGGGATGGGTTCTTCCACAGCTACATTTGCCCTCGTCGAGGATGTAGGTTATATCTCCTGTTCTATATCTGATCAGGGGCAGGGCTTGCTTGGTCAGAGGGGTCAGGACAAGTTCACCTTTCTCTCCGTCAGAAACAGGTTCAAGGGTTTCTGGGTCTATTATCTCTATGAAGTAGTGATCTGCCCATATGTGCAGTCCATACTGCTCCTCACACTCGAAGGCAACTCCGGGCCCGTTCATCTCGCTCAATCCATATGAGTCATAGGCCTTTATGTCGTAGGCATCCTCCAGCCTTTTTCTCGTGTTGTCGCTCCATGGTTCTGCACCGAAGCATCCGATTCTCAGCCCGATCTCTCTGGGATCGATTCCCATGCCCTCAGCAACCTCCTTTATGTGCATCGCATAGCTTGGGGTTGCGTGTATAACCGTTGTGCCAAAATCGAACATGTACTGGATCTGCTTCTCTGTCTGGCCCGTGCCTGATGGTACAACCATTGCCCCAATCCTCTCGGCAGCGTAATGGAATCCAAGCCCTCCAGTGAAGAAGGTGTAGCTCACCATGTTCTGGAAGACATCATGGTCTCTAATTCCAACCATGTACAGACACCTGGCAACCATGTTTATCCAGTTCTCAAGGTCATCTCTTGTGTACCCCACAACCTTTGGTTTTCCAGAAGTGCCAGAGGAGGTGTGGATCCTTATGATCTCCTTTTTATCCACTGCAAAGAGTCCAAAGGGATAGTTCTCCCTCAAGTCCTCCTTTACCGTTAACGGAACCTTTGCCATATCTTCTCTCTTTTTTATATCCTCTGGTTTTATTCCGGCCTCTCTAAACTTCCTGTGATAGAACGGAACATTCTCATAGGCATTTTTTAAAGTGAACCTTAATCTTTTCATCTGAAGCTCCTCAATCTCCTTTAGCGGCATTATCTCCTCTTTTTCCCAGTATTTGTCCGAATACATGATGAACCTCCCTTGTTTATGTGTTACATAGTATCAATGGATTTAAAGTTTTTTGATTGAAACTTTTTTGATTTTTGAAGCTCCTGAAACCACTCCTCGAAGATAAAGAAGTCCTCAATTTTTACAAAAAGTCGCAAAGAAAGCTCCCCGCTTCACAGTACTTCACAAAGTAACTCAAGATAATCATAATAGAAATTTAATTGTAATATTTAATAAAAAATATAGAGGCATGTTAACTTTCTTTTGGTGAAATTTAATGTAGTTTGAGTGTTATACTAAAAGAAATTCTAAATTTAATTTACAGGCTTATAAATTATTCTTTGATGGATTTAACTTCCTGCTTTCATTGTTAATTAAGAGTAGTTTTTAATCTTTTCAGCAATAGTTGGTTCTATATTTCCCCATTGGTGCTGCCAAGATAACAACAAAAAATAAATAGAACAAATACAATGTATGCACCCTACACTCAGCCAGTTATTGACACTCACCCCCACTCTAGTGGGTGATTCTAGCTTCTGAGGGTTTCACGCTATCCATACCCACATCGAGCTTTTACTCTCAGATGCGTCGTCCACCCTCAGAAGCAAGGGTGAGCCAACACCCCGTTAAACCCGTCTCCGCATGTTCATCTCTAACGATCAACGCCTTTTCAACATTGCCAACAATATCGCAATCGCTATCACCGCAGCGACTATTATCAAAGTGTTCCTTTCAACCCAGCTCTTCTCCTCGACAAACAAGTACGCGTAGAAGCTGTCTGAAATTTCCTCCCCTTCTGTATTTTCAGCTTTATAGGTGATGTCGATTCTGTATTCGTTTCCCGCTATCACATCATCATCAACGTCTACTCTGAAGCTAATGTTCGCTCTTTCATCCCTCTTTAGCTCAGCAATGTACGCTTCTGGCATCTTCAGTTTTATCCCCGGACTAGGATTCAGCTTGAAGTGAACATTCTTTGCATACCCACCAACATTCATAACTTCAAGCTTTACGATGTTCTCCCCGTGGTATACGATGGGCTTATTCAAAACTATGAAATCAGGGTTTTCTTTAACAACTATCTTGATAGATTTTGTGATTTCTCTCTCTTCGAGCTTTGAAGCCAATATTGTGTATTTAGCCTGAATCATTATCTCCCCATTTCCAAAATCCGCATTTTCGTCAACGTTGTATGGAATTCCGATTACTTTAACTTCTCCAGAATTTAGATATCCAATTAAAAACTTCGTTGCAGAGAAATCTATTCCATCAGGCTCTGAAATAACCAGTTCAAGTCCCTTAATCGGATAGAGGTAGTTGTTCATCACGAATAGATCAATGACTCCGCTTTCTCCCCTCTCAAGCTCATCTTTGCCAATACTAAATTCAATACCCCTTCCAATTTTCTCGACGAATATTTTGAATGTAACTTCATCGAATCCATCGATCCATCTTTCCCCATCGAAGTATGTGTAGTTTATTCTTGCCTTTACATTTAATTCTCCTTCCCTTTCTGGTGCTACAACATCGAATTCGACAACAGTAATCGATGATGGGCCAAGATGAGGCACTATGACCTTTCCAGGTTGAATAACCTCTATTCCTTCCAGAGTGACCTCTACATTCCTCGCATCGGACAAACCAACATTTGCCAATTGCAAAGCAATCCTATCCTGCTCTGAAGCGTAGAGGGTTGATTTCAGCGGATAAACTCTGAACTCAGGCTCAGCAGTTTGTAGAATCTCGACTTTTATTGGAATCTCGACCGTCTCGTCCCTGTAATAATAGTCGACTTCGTAGCTACCTGACAGATTCCCAGTAACATCTACGTACCTTATTCTCTCATAGTTTACCCTTAAAGTCAGTGTATGCTCTCCTGAAAGGTTATTTGGCACTGAGATCTGGAAGCTAACTACTTGCTGAGAATTGGCAGGCAGAACCGGTATTCTGACTCTCTCGGTAAGGATTTTTATCTCGTCCGATTCAAGTTCTAAAGTCAGATTGTAGGCATTTAGCGACATGTTATATGCTATTTCCTTCTCCAAAGTCCCTCTCTCGCTCCACTCATGCTTTGCTGCATTAAGTATAACTATTTTCAGTTCCTGAATCTTTCCAGCCTGAACAGATTTGGTTAAGGTGTGTGCGTCCAGTTTGGGCTCATCGGAAACGAGATAAGCATTTGCTGAGCCAACTACCAAAACCAGAAAAACCGCAAATAATAAGATCCTTCTCATCTCCTACCACCTCCAATAACCTTTCTTAACAGCAAAATCGCAATCGAGACGCTGACGAGAGTATAGATGGACAAAATCGATATGTGGGGATAAACGACTTCTAAACCGTTTCCCTTTATCATAATCTCCCTAAAAGCTATGTTGGCGTAAGTTAAGGGGACGAAATAGGCTATCATCCTCGCTCCTTCAGGCATGCTTTCGAGGGGGTAGAAGAATCCGGAGAGAAAAATGCTTATCAGGGCAAAGAGCATTGAAGCCTGAATTCCCTGCAGTTGTGTTGCTGAAACAGCCGAAATCGCAAGACCGACACCTATCGAGCCTGTCAGAAATAGCAGCAGGGCGAGGATGAGAAGAGCGAGGTTTCCCCTTATCTCCACATCGAAGGCGAAATGGGTTATAATCATGACAACGAAGACATCAAGCATTATTATCGCTGTCACAGCGACAAATTTTCCCAGAATTAACTCGGAACTCTTCAGCGGTGTTGAGAAGATGAGTTCAAGTGTCCCCTCCTCCCTCTCTCTCGCAATTGAGCTTGACGACAGAATCAGGCCAAGCATCTGAGTGACTACTCCAATGATAGCGGGAGCTATGAAGTCTATTAGCCTGCTCTTTGTCGTGAAGACGTATCTCTGCTCAACAGCTATACCACCAAAAAGACTCTTTGAAAACTCTGAAGCTATCGCGTTTATCCCCTTAACAGCAGAATTCGCCACATTGTAGTTAGACTCATCCACGTAAACCTCCAAAACAGCGGAACCATTTCTAAAATCTTTTTCAAAATTTTCGGGATGTAGATGGCGGAATGTACCTTACCGAGCCTTATAAGCTCTATTGCCTCGCTCCTGCTGTAAACAAAGTACTTTATGTCGAACGCATCACTTGAGTGGAGAGCGGAGATGAGTTTTTGCGAGAGTTCGCTGTCGTCGTCATCAACAACCGCAATGCCAACGTTCTTTATCTCTCCAGAAAAGGCATAGCCGAAGATGGAGACGAGGATTATCGGCTGCATTATCACTATAGCAAGCAATCTCCTCTCCCTCGCTATAACTCTCAGCTCCTTGAGAAACACCGAGTATATTTTCTCAACCCTCATCCTTCCACCAGCCTCAAAAAAGCCTCTTCGAGCGTTGCTTTGACAGTCTCAACCTCTTTAACTTCAACTCCTCCTGCCTTGAGAAGATCAACTATTCTTGGAACTTCGGGCGATGCCATTGCAGTTTTTACAGCAACCCAATCATCAACTACAACTTCGTAGTCAGCAGAAGAGAGCAATCTGAAAGCTCTCTGCCTGTCATCAACCCTGATTCTGACAATTTCACCACCCAGAGCCCACCTTTTGACATCTTCAGGACTACCCTCCGCAATCTTTGTCCCGTTCCTCATCAGAACTATTCGATCGCAGTTCTCGGCCTCATCCATGTAGTGAGTGGTTACGAGAATGGTCTTTCCCTCAGCGTTAAGCTCCTCGAAATGTTCCCAGAAGGTTTTTCTAAGTGGTGGATCAACCCCTGCAGTCGGCTCGTCGAGGATCAGCAAATCGGGATCGTGGATCATCGCGCAGGCAAGCATTGCCCTCTGTTTCATCCCACCACTGAGATTTCTGACGAGCCTCTTTCTGAAATCGTATAGGTTCACGAGCCTCAGCAACTCCTCGATCCTCTGTTCCGCATTCCTTATTCCATGGAGGGATGTGAAGAACCTCATGTTCTCCTCAACCGTCAGATTCAGATAGAGGGGGGAATTCTGAGGCATCCAGCCTATTGAACCGGCGTTGATTCTGATCTTGCCTTCATAAGACACCATTCCGAAAATCGCCCTTATAGTAGTAGTCTTTCCAGCTCCGTTTGGACCAAGCAATCCGAGGATTTCTCCTCTCCTGACCTTCAAGCTGAAATCTTTTACAGCGAGAAAATCTCCGAATCTCACTGTGAGGTTCTCGATTTCCAGAATACCCATACAAATTCTTTATGAGCAAAAATTTAAAAATTTGTTGTCACTAAAGCTGGTTACATGATTGAGATAAATGAAGTTGTTGAAAAGCTAAGGGGTTTTGGTTTGACACCTTACGAAGCAAAAGCTTTCGTGACTCTCGTACATCTAAGCGAAGCGTCTGCGAGAGAGATAAGTGATTATTCTAAAATTCCAAGGACGAAGGTTTACGATGTGCTAAAGAAGCTCGCTGAAAAGGGTTTTATTGAGGTTCAGCCGGGAAATCCTACCATCTTCAGAGCTTTGGAGCCGTCGGAAGTTGCAGAAAAGCTTCAGCAGGAGATGGTGAGTAGGATAAAGGAGTTCGTGACTCTGGTAGAAAAGATAAAGGTAGAGAGGAGGGAGAGGATCCAGCACGTCTGGGTTTCGAGGGGAAAAATTTGCAGTTGAGAGCAAAGTGAAGGAGCTCTTGAATTGGGCAGAGGAGGAGCTCCTTCTCTTCGTAATAGATTCTGAGTTTACAGTTAGCATTTCAAAACCAGAGATTACAAGGATTTTGCTTTACGAGAAGATCTCAGTTCCAGTTAAGTCGTTCAAGGTAATTGATAAGGAGAAGCTGATGAAATCGGGCGGTTTCTTCAGAAAATTTGCCAAACTCCTCGATGGATACATCTTTGATGGAGTGAGATTCAAACCGAGTCTTCTTGGTATATCGGATGGTAAAAAATCCGTTTTAGCTTTCAGAGAAGGCGAAGAGCTTGTTGCAGTCACAATCATGATTCCAATGATAGTTTTGCTTCAGAAGGTCATGTTTGAGAGTTTATGGGAAAGCTTCACATTATGAGGAGGGAGAATATTGTTCAAAGATGTGCCCTATTGAAAAATTTTAATGAACGGTAAGAGGATGCGGTAAAGAAGAGGGGATGGTAGCTAGGAAGTGTTACGTGTTTTGTAGAAAAAGCTTACCGAGACACACGAGTAAAAAGGGGGCGAAGAAGTCGAGTTTTGGTAGTTAATAGCCATGTATTTGTACGGTATTTTAATTTAAGCTACAGGGATATAGAGGAAGAGTTTAGAATTAGCGCGAAGTGCTAAGGAGGGCATTAAATCTGGAGGGGTTCCAGACGATCTATAAGGCTGTAAAGAGTTGAGGGAAAAATTAGGATGAAGGAGAGGTTAATTGAGGATTAGTCGACGGAGCATGTTTATAATTCATCTATCTCTACTTTCCAATCATTTGAAACAGAACAGGAAATAGAACGTGGTAAATTTGGTTTTTTCCAAAAAAGGTGATAGCTTGTTTGCACATAAGTGTCAAATAACGTGATGTTTTAACTATTTGTTAAATTAGATATGCATCATTCATGGTGTTAAAATTTTTTGGAGAAATGATCTGCCTGCAACCGTATAACTGCTTGCAGGGGATTATGCATAAGTGAAAAGCCAATAAACAGAATGTAAACAGAAAGATTTATGATTGGTCACTCCTAGTATTATTCATGGATGGATTCATGCATCAGTTCGGTTATCCTTTCGGATTCTTCTATGGATTTAACATATTCTGGTGGATAATCTTTCTGGCTATAGGCTATCTAGTATATCAGGATGCCAATAAGAGGGGAATGAACGGGCCGCTCTGGTTTATTCTCGTCATCCTGCCCATGGTTGGGTTGATATTTCTCCTGATATACATCGTGATAAGAGAAACTTCCGGAAAGTCTGAAAGGGATGAGCCTATGTATATCCTGAAAGAGCGGTATGCAAGGGGAGAGATAAGCGAGGAAGAGTTCAAAAGGATGAAGGAGGAACTGGAGAAATAGGCTCAGCAGGCAAAAGCTCAGCAACAATTTATCATAATTTTACATTTTCATAAAACTCAACAAAACAGAGAAAGAGTTTTAAATTGCCAAAGTAATAGGTTAAAGATAAATAAACTTGTTGGAAAGGTGAAGTAAATGGAATTTGATGATGAAATCTTTGAGATCATAGATGAAGACATCGAAGATATTGAAGATGTGGATGATGATACGAAACTGGCTGAAATATACAAGCTTGCTGTAAAGCTGATCAAGTTACTCGATAGCATAAAGAGTCAGGAACTCAGAGAGGGTGCATTTCTGCTCCTGATCAAGGAAATACTCAATGACGATCCGCTTTTAATGGGTTTGACATCCAAAATGATACAGGATCTGGCTTTTGGAATATCAGAGAATGAGAATTATGTCTCCTGATTTTTATTTAATATTGAATGTTGATTATGTCCGATGAAATGGTTGATGAAGCAATTGATGTTGCTCACAGAAAATTCGAGCCGAGAAAGCTCCCAACAGTTCTCACGGCTGAGGAGCTGATAGATAAAGCTTTCAGGAGGGCTTCAAAGGTTGTAGGAAGAAATAAAAAGGAGAGGGCTATAAACAAGCTCTCAACACTATCAAATGTCTTCAAGGACTACTTTGACAGAATCATCTCAGCCCATCCGAGCTATAACAACCTGCCCGATTTCTACAGGGAGCTTGTAGACATTCTTGTTGGGATAGGAAACCTCAGAAAGAGTCTTGGAGCGCTATCATGGGCTGATACGACGATACAGAAGGTCATAAATAAGGGAATAAGGGAGATAAAGGGTGGAAAGAATCCGGATATCGTTCTGAAATCCACATATGGAAGGATAGCCTCAATTGTTGAGCAGATAGGAGATAGCTTGGAGTTTCTGAACTCAGCAAAGCAGAAGATGAGGGAGATTCCAACGCTGAGTGATGAGCCCACTGTGGTTGTGGCGGGCTACCCTAATGTTGGGAAGTCGAGCCTTGTTTCAGCGATATCCACCGTACAGCCTGAGGTGGCGAGCTATCCATTCACAACAAAGAAGATTTTTGTCGGGAAAGGCAAAATAGACGGAGTTACATTTCAGATAATTGATACTCCAGGTCTGCTCGACAGGCCGATACAGAAAAGGAACAAGATAGAGAGGAAGGCGATTCTGAGCCTGAAGTACCTTGCGAACTGCATTGTTTTCGTCATAGATCCAACAGAAACATGCGGGTTTGAGGTAGAGAAGCAGCAATCTCTTCTGGAAGAGATAAAGAGGGAGTTCAGGGTTCCGATCATAGCTGTTTACAGCAAGGCAGACCTGCATGACTTCAGGGATAAGCCAGCTTACTCAGCCTATACAAAAGAGGGAATAGAAGAGGTATTGAAAATTATCAGGAGTACACTAACTGGGCTGAACTAATCAGGCTCATGTAAGCAAGCTAAGACAGAAGCTCCCTGATGGATTGAACAACGATCTCAACCCTCTTCTTTGCAGTACCGAGGTAGTTCTCAGCTTTCAGAAGCTCTTTTAGCTCATCTGAAGATATGTACTTCTTTACTTCTTCGTTGTCCTTCAGAGCCTCGAAAAGACTCAGCTTTCTCTCGTAAGCCTTCATCGCCGATTCTCTCAAAATCTCGTGAGCACTCTGCCTCCCAACACCTCTTTTAGTCAGTTCAATCATAACAGCCTCGCTAAGGTTTAACTGCTTCTGCTGTTCGAGATTTCTCTTTATGGCTTCCATGTCAAGGCTTAAGCTTTCGACAACCTTTATCATCTTCGTGAGGATGTGATCTACGAGAACCGAGGATTCTACCAGAGTAATTCTCTCTGCAGAAGAGTTTGTGAGGTCCCTTTCCTCCCAGAGTATTGAGCTCTGATGCTGCGGTTCTACGAAACCCCTCACGACCCTTGCAAGCCCGCATATGTTCTCGCTGTCGATGGGGTTTCTCTTGTGTGGCATCGTGGAGCTTCCAACCTGCTTCTTTCCGAATCTCTCCATAACCTCTCCAACCTCGGCCCTCTGCAGTATCCTGAAGTTCGTTGCGATCTTTTCGAGGGTTGTTGAGAGGTTGGCAAGAAACTCCAGATACTCGCAGTAGATGTCTCTCGGAATTATCTGGGAAGATATTACTGCCGGTTTGAGGTTTAAAAGCTCCATAACTCTCTTCTCAATCTCCATACCTTTTTCGCCAAAACTTGCCTGGGTTCCAACAGCTCCACTCATCTGTCCCACGATAAGCCTCTCCCTAATTTCTTTAAGTCTCTGATAGTGCCTCGCAACCTCTGATGCCCATAAGGCAAACCTGAAGCCGTATGTGGTTGGCAGGGCTGGCTGGCCATGTGTCCTTCCAAGGCAGACAACACCCTTGTACTCCTCAGCCTTATGGATGAGGAGTTTCAAAAGCCTCCTGATCTTGCACTCGAGAACCTTCAGCGCATCCCTCAGTTGCGTGGCTGTTGCTGTGTCGATTATGTCATTTGAAGTCGCACCGAAGTGAACCCATCTCGCCGTATCTTCATCGAGCTTAGATGTTATGGCTTTAACAAGGGCCATTATATCATGCTTGATCTCGTCTTCTATCCTCCTAACCTCATCGGGAGTTACCATGAGCATCCTCTTCTTAACATCCTTGGAGTTCATGCTGAAGTATCCGAACTCAGAAAGGGCTTTTAAAAGGCAGAACTCAACTCTGACCATTCTTTTAATCTTACTATCTTCACTCCAGATTCGTTTCATCTCAGGTGTGCCGTATCTGTAGTCGATTGGGTGGACAATCAAGCTCATGCCATAGCATTGGTAAGGGAGGTTAAAAAGGTTTGTTCAGAATTTGCTTTTAGGGTACAATCTAAATAATCCTGTGTTGATGGTAGTCTATGCAAGACGAGATTGCCAAGGCTGTGCTGGAGTTTGCCGGGAGAGTTGAGAATAAGGAGGTGGTGGTTTGCGATGACTTCGCAGCTTTGCTGTCAAAGATCTTCAGGAGGGTTTATGTCATAGCTAGCAGGGAAATGGCCAAGAAGCTGAAAACTGAGCTTGGTGGGCTTGGCATAAGAAATGTTGGAATAGTTGTTGGAAACAACCCAGTTTTCGATTTCAGGGTAAACCTCGTGCTGCTTTCGGGTTTGTGTAAAATGGACATGGAATGGGCTAAAGATGCAGATTACATGATTGTTGTGGAGAAGAAAACGGAGAAGAGTACTGGAATATCTGGATTACCGGTTACAGAGGATTTTGAGATTCTTGAAGTATATACTACCAAAAATTGCAGCATAATCTTCGCAAAAAAGCTTGGCTAACCTCCAGCAACCGGAGGGAACACGGCTATGAGGTCTCCATCCTTTAGCTGAGGAATTCCCTTTATATCCTTCAGATTTCGTCCATTTACCGTTATCAGCCTGTCATCTCTGAATATTCTCTCTTCGAAGTTGCTGTAAACATCATTCAGAAACTCTTCACCGAGAATTCTGCTCGCAGAAACGAAGAAATCGTGTAAGTCTCCCTCGAACTCGACATCCAGTTTCTTTACTCTATACTTCTCTCTGAGTGTGGCGAAAAGCTCAAGGGTGCATCGCATAATTTGATCTCCTACTGATTGTATTTTAACTTTGTTTTCTATGACAATCGAAAATAAATATGCTCAGCAAAAAAGCAATCAGAGAGTACAAAAAGGTCAGAACCAAAACAGTCTTAAGAACGCAGAAGCAAATTGGCTTTAATGGACGATGTGCTGTTTGAGGAAGTTGTTGTTAAGGAATCATCCTCGCCGAAGTATCTGCTCAATGGGGAAGAGGTTGACATCTGGGACTCAGACCTTAGAGAGTATCACTCGAAATCTGTTGCTGAATACATTGCTGAGAAGCTGCTTGAGCTTGAAAAAAATGGAATAGATCCGTTTCCGGAGATTGTCGGTAAGGATATGGAGAAAGAGATGGTAAAAAACGCTCTGCTAAGCGGATCAAACATACTCTTTAAAGGAATGAAGGGGTTCGGCAAAACAACTTTCTCGAAATCCATATCGAAGCTTCTCCCTGAAAGGATTCTTGCGATCAAGGGGTGCAAGATCCACGACGATCCGGCAAGACCAGTCTGCTTCTCATGCAAGAAAAAGGTTCTGGAGGATAACGAGGTTGAGCTAACCTGGGTTGGCAGAAAGTGGGTCAGAATTCTTGGCGATCCAATGATGACAACGAGACAGCTAATTGGCGGGATAAGTATTCAGAAGCTTAGGGAAGGCTACGACATAGACTCTCCCGAGGTATTCTCTCCCGGGAGAATTCTAAAGGCTAACAGGGGTATTGCCTATGTGGATGAGCTTGGTGCGATCCCATCAGCGATGCAAACCCTGCTCCACGAACTCCTCGAGGAAAGGCAGGTTACAACACCAGAGGGGGATATAATCCCGATGAGGATCGATACGCTCTTCATAGCCTCCACAAATCCTGCCAACTACCGTGGAACTGCAGACATAAAAGAGCCTCTGCTTGATAGAATGGAGGAGATATTCATTGGAGAGCCTGAGACCATTGAGGAGGAGATAGAGATCGGGCTCAGGAATATGCGGTTGAAAGGGAGAGCAAGGATACCGGAGTGGCATTTGAGGTGTGTTGCGAGGATCGTGAGGATAGCGAGGAAGAAGGAGGGCAAGTTTTCGAGAATTGAAGTTGAGCCTTCTTGCAGAGCGACGATAAAGATCTTCGATCATCTCGTTTCCTCTGCGATCAGGAATGGCAGGGATGTCACAATGCTCGAGGATTATGGTGTTAATTATGCCAACATAAAACTCGGCCTCAGGAGCAGGATCGAGCTTGATTACGATAGCGGGAATGAGAAAGACAACATCATAGAGGCTTTAGTTGAGGAGGCCCTTAACAAAACCGCCATCGAGGTGTATTCAAAGATCCCGAAGGAGAACTTCAACGATTTTGTGAAAGAACTCTCTGAGATAGGAACACTGGATGTGAGTGAGGTTGATGGAGAGTACCTGAAAGTTTATCCGAATCTGATGGATGTGGTTAGGAGGATAGCAAAGGACGATGCGGAGCTTGTTTCCACCACGGAAATAATTCTGGAGTCTCTGAGGAGATGTACAGGCATTCTTTCCAAGGTAGCGTGTGGAAAATACGAATACACTGGTGAAATGCGTAGATAATCCTAATTTTTTAAATGCCCGCATGGAAAACAATAAATCGGTTGATGAGAATGCTTTTGTGGGGCTGGTATGAACACTCAGAATCAGACTAAACCTGAATGCAGGCTATGCAAAAAGGAAGAGGGCAGAATATCTGAAACCCTTGCTAAGGAGCTTGTGTACTCTCTGTTCAACCCTTATTCTAGAAAAAAAGGAGAGGTGGATGTCAGGGATTACATCAGGGAGCACATGAAGGAAAATCTGTCAGACAGCATCGATGAGTTCAATGAAATAAACACATTCGGTTTTCTGAATACTAACTGGATCGAAAAGATGGACAGGATGGATGAATACAGGAAGGCGAGAGAAAAAGCATGGGAACAGATCAAAAGAGACATAAATGAGGGAAGGATTGATGAAAGTGAGTTGAGCCCAACGGAATTGCTAGACCACCTCAAGGAGGAGATAATAGAGGATCTGGTAAAAGAGGGCTACATAGATGGTTACGAGAGGAGAAGGTACTTCAAAAGAGTCATCTATAACGCCAGAGCGGAAAAGCTGATTGCTGAAAAAATTCTGGAGCTCGTGCTCTCAGAAATCAAACCGAAAATGGTTGGAGATGCGGAGCTGCCCAGGGAAGGGATCTCAATATTCTCCGGAAACTCCATTGTGGAGTACGATCCCTTCATTCATCTCTTCGACAACATCGACATCCATGAGACCTTTGTGAGGAATAAGGGTTTCAGGTTTAAGGATATTGTTGCTAGGGCGCCAAAACACAGAGAGAAGATAGTCTATGTAATGCTTATAGATGTCAGCGACTCCATGCGTGGTAAGAAGTTCGTTGGAGCAATCGAATCTGCAATTGGTCTGAGAAAGGTTATTGAGAGAAGGGCGGAGAAGGAGTTGAGGGTTGTTTCCTTCAACCACGATGTTAGGGAGGTTAACAGAGGAGAGATTCTAAGCTTATACCCTCATGGCAGAACGGACATCGGACTGGCTCTGAGAAAAGCCAGGGAGATAGTGGAGAGGAGTAACTCGAGCGGCGTCATTTTCCTGATCACGGATGGTGAGCCAACATCGAGCTACAACCCACACATCTCACCTTCGATGTGTGCTGTGAGGGAGGCTAAAAAGCTCAGAAATCTGCCCGTGAATCTATCAATACTCATGCTCGGAAATGATGAGAACTTCAGGAGGGTTTGCGAGAGAATGGCTGAAGCTTGCAGGAGATCCAAAATACTTTACTTCTCAGACCCGCTGGATCTAAAAAATTATTTTATGAGGAATTATTCTTGAATTATTCTCAATTTACAGCCTGACGAATGGCAGGTACGCGAATACCTTGGCATCTTCCACGAGATTATCTATTCTGCAGTACTCGTTTGGCTGATGGGCTGTATTATCAACCGTGCTCCACACGGCAGTCTGAAATCCTGCCTTTCTGAAGAAAGCTCCGCAGGTGTTGCCTCCCATTCCATACACTCCTGGTCTTATCCCTCTTACAGATTCTATTGCCCTGCTCAACACTCTCACGACCTCTGAGTTCTCGTCAGTTGGTGGAGAGAACTCCCTCTGCACAACCTCAACCTCGATTCTGCATCCCTTTTCTTTCTCGAAACCTTCTTTCATCCTGTTTACGAATTCTATCACTTCATCAACATTGTATTCTGGCAAAATTCTGCAGTCCATGTAGCTTACATCCAGTCCGGGAATAGTGTTCACATTGTCCACATTGGCTTCCCTCTTTGTGGGCTCGAATGTTGACACGGGAGGCTGGAAAATCGGGTTCGTTTTGCTATATTTATCTCTCAAAGCCCTGTCAATGCCTAAAAGAAACTCCATAGCCATTCTGTTCGCGTTTAAACCTTTTTCCGGCATGCTTGCATGAGTCTGTTTGCCGAAAACCGAGAACTTAAACCACACTACGCTCTTTTCAGCGATCTCAATCATATCTCCCTTCGGAGTTCCACCATCTGGAACGACGATTAGATCATCCTTCTCAAAAACTCCTCTTTTTATCAGCTCTTGAATGCCATACTTACTCCCTGTCTCCTCATCTGCCACAAAAGCGAGACCGAGCGTGTAGTATGGGGTCAAACCAAGCTCCAGAATAGCTTTCCCGGCAATTAAAGATGCTACGAGGGACTGTCCGTTATCCTCGCTCCCCCTTCCATATATCTTCCCATCCTCGACAACGGCCCTGAACGGTGGTGTGTTCCAGAGCCTTTCATCTCCTTCGGGAACAACATCCATATGGCTAACGATCCAGATTGTTCTTTTCTGCTCCCCTCTGATCCTGGCGAGAATGTTGGGTCTGACACCGCCATAGGCTCTGTCGTCTTTTACATCGAGTCTCTCAACATCGAAACCATCCAGATGGCTTTCGATCTTTTCAGCCTTCTTTAATTCTCCCTCTCCTCCAGAATCTGGGCTTATTGCTTTGATCTCAATTATTTTGGATAGGATCTCGATTGCTGAATCCCTCAGACCATCAACTTTTTCCTTCAAATCCGGCAGCATAACCATCAACTCAATTTATGATCTCTTTAATTTTCATTTCAAAATCCCTTATCTTTTCAAGTGCCTCCTTATCGCTTGTCTGCCTCTTTAATATTTCAAGCTCGGTTCTTACAGGAGCCAGAATCCTGAACGGATCATCACCATTAGCCTGATTTAAAACCTCCTCAAGAACACTGAGTTTCTTCCTTGCAACGAAGTCCTTGTTCAGCTCAGCTCTTAACCGCTTGAACAGTTCAGCTATCTTCCTCCCATCTCTGGTGAACTTTACCACTCTGACTCTCCCTTTGAATTCGCTCTCTATGAGGGCGTTCTCCTCAAATTCGCTCAGAACCTTCGATATGTAGCTGTAAGGTGAACCAACTTCCTTGGATATCCCAAGCGGGTAAGCCTCTTCTCCCTTTTCTTCAGCTTCAAGAATCTTCAGCATGATCTCCACAGTCTTCTCATGCAGAAACATCTTTTCGAGTGACAAGTTGATACCTCCCTGATCATTTTATTCCTCGCATTTCTTTAATTTTTTCCTTGGATCAACCAAGGTCAATTAGTGCAACACTATCAGCAAAACTTATAAAAGCTAAACGCTTTGAAATCTTCAGGAAATAATAGTTAGTTTAAATTATTTAATCGGGTGTGTTATGATGATTGATGGGTGGGAGGAATTCAAGATAATCAACAGAGCTTTAAATGAGCTTGTCGAAAACTCAAATTCAATTCCTAAAATAAAGAAGGCTTTAAAATATATCATCTCAGCGGGAGGTAAAAGAACCCGCCCGATAATTGTTTTACTCTCTGGGAAGATGTGTGGTGGAGATTACAACGATGTACTCAATGCAGCAATCTCTGTTGAGTTAATACATACAGCATCACTAGCCCACGATGACATAATTGACAGGGGCGTTATGAGGAGAAATGTCCGAACGCTCCACATAGAATATGACTTGCCAGTAGCGATACTCGTAGGAGACTGGTTAATATCGAAATCCGTTGAGCTGACATCTATCTATGGAGAGGAAATAGTCAAGGAATTCGCGAGTGTCGGGAGGATGATGTCCGAAGGTGAGTTACTCGATGTTTACAGCACTAGGGAAGAGTTCAGTGAGAAGGATTACTTCAAGTGCATAGAGAGCAAAACAGCTTCTCTATTTGCATACAGTGCTAAAAATGCGTGCAGAATAGTATCGGATGATGAAAAGGCTGCAGAAGAGCTCTTCAAATATGGAAGGAACCTTGGAATGGCCTATCAGCTTGTTGATGACCTCATAGAGTACCTTGAGATATACGATGATAAAAGCTCTGAATTTGAGTCAAGAACGCTGCCAATGATTTACGAGGAGAAATACGGCTTTGATGAGGCTATATGCCGAACAATGGAGTTTATCAAGAAATATTCCATGGAAAGCGAGAAAGCACTAGATTACTTCGACCATTCTGAGGAGAGGGAAAAGCTCAGGTATATGATAAACTACATGACAAGAAATCAGATAAGGAGCTACATCGAAAAGAATAAAAGCAAGCTGAACACCCCAAGAGTATCGGCTTATTTAGCTTTTTAGATTTTTTAGCCTGAACTTTTAGTAATCGATTTTTAAACTTGTTAGATCCTGATCAGCTGAAGGTTAGGGATCACGATTGACAGAATTATCGATGCGAAAACCAGTATCGCCAGAACCTTTCCAGTATTCATCGATATCTTTTCTGCCCTGTCTCCATATTTTCTGCTTAACAGCATGGTCATCGTCTCGTGGAATACTCTACCACCGTCCAGCGGTATTGCTGGCAGGCAGTTGAACAGCCCAACATAGAAGTTGATCCACCCGATCCAGTACAGTGTGTTGAGCAGGTAGAATATTGTTTCTCCCTTGTCCTCCCAGAATCCCTGCGGGAGGAAGTAAAAGGAAGTCTCCTCCCCGAAACCTCTGAAATTTAATGGCATCGAGACTAGTATGAACAATCCTTTTGGTGAGGACAGCATATCTGGAATGGACTTCAGCCAGTCGAGAAGCAGGCTGGAGTATGCGATCCTCATTCCTGAAATCTGTTCCTCTACTGAAACGCCCAAAAACCCGCTGTCATAGTTAGGATGCTTTGTAAGCTTTACCTCTTTGGTTATGAACTTTCCATCACTGTATAGAACAACCTCAACAACTTGTTCGGGCTTTGTTTTCTTCATGGCGTTGAAGAAGGAGTTGATGGAATAGGTTCTTTCTCCGTTGATGGAATAAATTATCATGCCCTCTTTCAGCCCGGCATTTTTTGCCGGATAGCCATCGAGCAGGTAAACTATCCTGGGTCCAGCAAGGTTCTCAACTTTTATCTCCTTTACAACCCCATTTTTTTCGATCTCGATTGTTAGTATCTCGCTTTTCAGAACTTTATCCATATCTTCAGGGGTTTTTACCTCCACACCATTGATCTTCGTTATTATGGAATCTTTTTCCACTAAGCCATAAAGTGGAGAGTCTTCGTACACCCCAATGACGCTGACAGTTGGACTTAAAAAGTTGATCAGGTAGAAGAAGAGGGAGAATGCAAAAATAGCCACTATGAAGTTGCTTATAACCCCAGCCGAGAATATTCTTATTCTCTGAATTCTTTTTACGCTCTGACTCATCAACTGTCCTTCATCAGGCTCTGCAAAACCACCTATTGGGACTAAAGCGAGTATTATGCCCATGGCTTTTACCTTAACACCCTCTACCCGGCATAGTATTGCGTGGCTGAACTCATGGACGACAAGTGTTACGAGCAGTCCTATAACCCCCCACTCAAACGGGATCCAGTCGTTTACACCGGGAATGAGCAGAATATTTTTCGGATTTGTAATCTCTGACGGAGGAGGTGGGTTTGTGAACAGGACTATGTCCATCAGTATTATCAGAACGAACATGAAAATCATTCCGGCAAATACTGCTGGAATTCCTGCGTTTGCAAACAACCTCCAGAATCTTTTCTTTTTTCCGATCTTATCTATCAGTTCAAGTCCTTTCTCTGTTTTTATCATCAGAATTGGACCATAAGCTGTGATTCCATGCTTTTCAAGAATTTTCTTGGAGTTAAGGATCGCAACAACTACCCAGTAAACGATAAATATTCCGACACCCAGCAGCAATGTGTGGGAAACCATTTATTTTACCTCTCTCCTCTTTCAATTTAAAAAACCATTGGAGGGTTGTTGTATGTATTTGTTCATATATGTTACGGCTAAGGATGAAGAGGAGGCTGAAAAGATAGCAACAGTCCTGCTGGAGAAAAGGCTGGTTGCCTGCGTGAACATGTTCAACATAAAGTCGATGTACATCTGGGAGGGGAAGATTGAGAAATCTCCGGAGGTTGTGATGATCCTCAAAACTAAAGCGGAAAAGTTTAAGGAGATAAGGGATGAAATAAAGAGGATACACAGCTATGAAGTGCCATGTATATGTGCGATTAGCATAGAGGATGGACTGAGAGAGTTCCTGAGCTGGATCGATGAGACTGTAGGATGAATGGAAGGATGAATGTAATGCGAAGGATAAGGAAATGAGAAAGAAAACGGCCATATTTGGGGAAAGCAGGAAGGTTGTTTACTCCGAAGAGAGATGGAATCTCCTTGAGGAGAAGAGGGACAGGGCTATAGAAATAATGGAAAAATTCGAGGAGAGGGCGATCCCTTCCGGGGTTTACGGTAGCGTGGCAAGAGGAGATGTAAATGTGAGCAGCGACATCGACATCTTTGTCAATTTAAGGCTGCCATCGTATCTGATCGAGCTACTCGTTGAGGACTTTGGGATTCTGGAGAGGAAGATCGTTCAGGCCACTCCGAACTATGCGATAAAGGGTGACATAGCTCTGACAGACAACACCAAAATAAGCTTTCCGCTTGTTGGCTTTAAGGATAGGGAGATCGAGTTTTACAGGTTCGGTGGATTTCTCAACTACAAACAGCTTGAAAAAAATGAGAGGGTTGCAGGGGTTGATAAAAGGCTGATGCTGATAGTTCCCAAGGAGTACGGCCATTTAGAGATGCCGATAACGGATATAGATGAGATTGAACTTTCCAAAATTGTGGGAGTAAGTTTGGACATAATCAGGGAGCGAAAAAGGGTGCTTGAGAGGAGGAGGGAGACCGGTAGGACAGGAGTATTTTTAAACCAATTGGTTCCAGATCATGAAAGTTTCGAGTCATATCTCGAGCAGATAGCCAGTAAAAATCCCGCAGTAAGGAAAGTGCTTAGGGAAAGGGGTTGAGATGAGAGAGATAATAGAGATCGAAGAGGGAAGCTACTACACATACCTTCCCGAAGGATGTGAAATATGCAGGGATGGTGGGAAGCTCGTGCTATTCCTCACAGGAGAGTGTGTACACTCATGCTACTACTGCCCGATCTCTGAGGAGAGGAAAGGCAAAGATGTGATGTTTGCCAACGAAAGAGAGGTAAAATCCCTCGAGGACATTGAAAAAGAAATTGAGCTGATGTCCGCAGAGGGGGCAGGAATAACTGGGGGAGAGCCATTAGCCAAGCAAAAGAGGCTACTGGAAGTCCTTAAATTTTTGAAGGAGTTTGATATGCACATACACATTTATACGAGCATCCCGGCTGGATGGAGAACGATTGAGAAAATTGCTGACTACACGGATGAGATAAGATTCCATCCGGTCGGGCTTGAAAATGCCGAGAAATTCATCGACAGTATAAGGTATGCCAAGGAACTGGGGATAGATGCGGGATTTGAGATTCCAGCCCTGTACTTCAAGCCGGACATTGCGGAGATAGCGAACTCCCTCGACTGCTTCGTGAATCTGAACGAACTCGAATTCTCTCATACGAACTATGAAAAGCTGATCGAGAGGGGATATAAGGTTGATGAGTTCTATGGATCGATCGGGAGTGATGAAATCGCTGATAGCTATCTGCGGGTAGTAAGGAAATTCCATTACTGCACCGCGACATTCAAAGATGCAGTTCAGTTCAGGAGGAGACTCCTCAGGATGGCTTTAAACCATCCGGAGATGTATGATGTCTTAGAGGATGGAACGATAATGTGTGGTTTGCTTAAAGGAGATGGAGAAAAAATTCAAAAAGCCATTGATTTTTTAACTATGGTGTCTGAAGAGTATGTTAGGATCTCGGATATTGAGGTTGAGATCCGAACTGAGACAGCGAGAAGGTATCTTAACAAATTCAAAGAAATTGGACTTGAGGTCAGCATAATCGAAAGATATCCTACATCGAAAAGAATCATCGTTGAGGTAGAGCCGCTATGAGCGTGAAAGATGAAGGAGTGAAAGGTGAAGAAGTGAAGGAGTCTGCCGATGTTAATCCCAAGGTGACGAAAGAAATAGAGGTTAGGCTCAGGAAGTACCTTGATAGAGACAAAAAGAAAGTTAGGTCAGCCCTGCTCAGGATTCTGCTTAGCGGAAAGAAGTACACGACGGATGAAATCTACGAAGAGCTGAAAGCATCTGGTGTTGATATAAAGATGAGGGGAGTCTCTGCGATGGTTGGTTTGATAAGTGCGAGATTGGGAATAGTGAAGATGGAACTTGGAAATAAAAACAGGTATTACCTCAAGAAGGAGTATTACGATCTCGTAAGAAGGATTCTTGAAGAGTACATGATAAAGGCTGAGAAGAATGAGGATTAATCTGGGGATAATATACAGAATATATGAGAAAAAGCTCACTTCTGAAGTATTAAAACGGCAGATGCCGTCTCACATAGCCATCATTATGGATGGTAATAGAAGATATGCGAGAAGTAGGGGTATGCCCGTTAAAATGGGTCATTATTTCGGATCCAAGAAAGCTGAAGAGGTTCTGAACTGGTGCTGGGAACTCAGGATCAAAAACCTTACAGCCTATGCTTTTTCAACTGAAAATTTCAGAAGGGATAATGAGGAGAAGAAGAACATCTTCGAGCTGATGAAGAGAGAGTTGAGGAGGCTGGTTGAGGATCCAAGAATCCATAAAAATAAGGTTAGGGTTAGGATAATAGGCAGAAGAGATCTTCTGCCTGAAAGCCTCATTGAGGTGGTTGAAGAGGTTGAAAGAAGGACTAAAAAGTATAAAAATTTCTTTCTGAATCTGGCCATAGCCTATGGCGGAAGACAGGAAATTCTGGATGCGATAAAGAATATCCTCAGGAATGTTAAAGACGGTAAAATAGATCTGGATGATATAGATGAGAACCTGATTGAGCAGCATCTGTACACCAACTGCGGGAATCCCAAAGTTGATCTGCTCATAAGGACTGGAGGAGAGCAGAGGTTATCGAACTTCCTTCCGTGGCAGTCGGCAAAGGGAGTTGCCTATTTCTGTGACATTTACTGGCCCGAGTTCAGGAAGATAGACCTCCTGAGGGCGATAAGGACATGGCAGAACCTTAAGGAAAGAGAAATTCAAGGAGAGGTGATTTCATGACTTCCAAGCTGACATATGAGTTTAAGAGGAAGCTTGAAGAGCTGGAAAAGATGAAGGGTAGGGGAACCGAGCTTATAACCCTGTACATTCCTCCTGATAAGAACATTGCCGATGTTGCAAACCAGCTGAGGAGTGAACTCAGTCAGGCGGCTAATATAAAGTCCAAGCAAACGAGAACGAGTGTTATGGCTGGTCTGGAGGCGATACTTCAGAGGTTGAAGTACTACAAAAAACCACCAGAGCATGGAATGGTCATACTGAGCGGAAATATCGATCTCGGAGGGGGGAAACAGAAGCAGATAACAGAGATAATTGAACCTCCAGAGCCGGTACCGCTTTACAAGTACCACTGCGATTCGAGCTTCTATCTCGAACCTCTGAAGGATATGCTGAAAGAAAAGAAGGTCTATGGCTTGATAGTGATAGACAGGAGGGAGGCGGCGATTGGACTGCTAAGGGGGAAGAGGATCGAGGTTTTGAACTATGCCTCATCGATGGTTCCGGGCAAGCACAGACAGGGTGGTCAGAGCAGCGTGAGGTTCGAGAGGCTGAGGGAGATAGCGATCCACGAGTTCTACAAGAAAGTTGGTGACAAAGCAACTGAAGCTTTGCTCCCGCATCTCGAAAATCTGGTTGGGGTTTTGATAGGAGGGCCAAGCCCGACAAAAGAGGAGTTCTATGAGGGAGAATATCTGCATCACGAACTTCAGAAGAGGATAATTGGGTTGTTCGATGTAAGTTATACGGATGAGAGCGGGCTTTACGAGCTTGTGGAGAAAGCGCAGGACAAGCTACAGGAGCTGGATCTGATCAGGGAGAAGAAGCTGATAAGCAGATTTCTGCATGAGATCGCAAAGGATGGGCTTGTTGCATATGGCGAGGAGGAAGTAAGAAAGTATCTTGAGATCGGAGCGGTTGATATACTATTGCTGAGCGAGGATTTGAGGTATGACAGGGTTAAATACAAATGTCCTGTATGTGGGAAAGAAGAGATCGTTACACTGAGGCAGGGAATGGAAAAGATTCCGAAATGTGAGGAAGATGGAGTTACGATGGAGGAGGTTGAAAGGGAGGACGTTGTGCTTGAGTTAACTGAGCTTGCGGAATCCATGGGTGCAAGGGTTGAGTTCATATCAACGGAATCTGAAGAGGGAGCAATGCTGATGAACGCTTTTGGTGGCATAGGTGCTATCTTGAGATTTAAGCCCGAGAACAATTAGATGGGCTTGGATAGTTAGGTGAGATTATGTTCAGAATCTTCAGAAAGGATGTTGAAAAAGCGTTAGAAAGCGTTTTGGGCTATTCTGTAAGCAACTTTGTTAGGGAGAGCGAGCATGCTGACCTCTCATGCACAGTAGCCTTTAAGCTTGCTAAGGAGAGAGAAAGAAAACCAAACGAGATTGCTGAAGAGATTGTGGAAGAGCTTGTAGATGAGATCTCCGAGTATATCGGAAGTGTTGAGGCCGTAAACGGATACATAAACTTCAACGCCAGTTATGAGTTTTTGGAGGATGCTGTTAACACGATACTCGATGAGGATGAGGATTATGGCTCCATGACGGAGCAGGGAGAAGTTCTGATAGAGCATACCTCAGCAAATCCCGATGGGCCCTTGCACATAGGACACATAAGGAACTCGATAATAGGAGACACCCTCGCAAGAATTTTCAGAAAAGCTGGCTTTAATGTCACCACCCAGTACTACATGAACGACATGGGCAGGCAGGTGGCTCTGGCTGTTCTCGGCGTTAGGAGATTTGGTCTGAGCGATGAGAAACCGGATCATGCCGTGGCTAAAGCATACATAGAGATAAACAGGCTCATGGAAGATAATCCTGAGGAGAAAGAGAAGATTCAGGCTGAGGCGGATAGGATAATGCTCGATTATGAGCTTGGCAAGGAGTATGCGGTGGAGGAGTTCAGAAGGGTAGTTGAAACTGCATTGACGGGGATAATGGAAACGCTCTCAAACCTGAACATTGAGCATGATGAGGTTGTATGGGAATCGGAGTTCATAAGGAACGGTTATGTTGATAAGGTTCTCAAGAAGATTGAGGAGCTTGGGTTGCTGTTGAAGGATGGAGCCTGGTTCATAGATCTTCAATCAAAGGGATATGAGAAGAATGTTGTTGTCAGGAGAGAGAACGGGACAACGCTGTATATCACAAGAGATCTGGCATATCATGCCTGGAAGAATGAGAACTTTGAGAGGTTCATAAACATTCTCGGTTCAGATCACAAGCTTATCGGGAAGCAGCTGAGCGATATACTTCAGCTTCTTGGGCTCAAACCTCCTGAAATAGTGTTCTTTGAATTCGTCTCTCTGCCTGAAGGGTCGATGAGCACGAGGAAAGGCAAGTTCATCTCAGCTGATGATCTAATAAGAAGGGTTTACAACGAAGCCTACAGTCTCCTCAAGGACAGAAACTTCAGCGAGGAGGAGAAAAAGGAGATAGCGAGGAGTGTAGCTGTGGGTGCTCTAAGGTTCGACTTCGTCAGGGTGTCTCCAGAGAAGCCCATGACCTTCGACTGGAAGAAAGCCCTCGATTTCGAGAGGCAGACGGCAAGCTACATCCAGTACTCCCATGCAAGGGCGTGCAGCATAATGCGAAAGGCTGTGGAGAAGGGTATGCCCGATCTTGAAATTTCTGGAGAGATTTGCACAATGGAAGAGAGGAAGCTGATCCTGACACTCTCGAAGTTCACAACGGTCATTGAGAGAATACTTAGGGAGCTGCGACCAAATGTCTTCGCGGACTATCTCATGGATGTGGCGATCAGGTTCAACGACTTCTACACGACTCATCCAGTTCTGAAGGAAAGCAGCGAGGTAAGGATGCACAGGCTCGCAATAGTCGATGCCACAAGGATAGTTTTGAAGAACGGCCTCGAGCTACTGGGAATAGATGCACTGGAAAAAATGTAACGGAGTTGAAATAATATAAAAGGTTAAAAGACCTGCGGGGCCCTGAATTCACCAAAAACCTCTCTCAGAACATCCGTGATCTCACCAAGCGTTGCCTTGGCCTTGACACACTCGAGTATTGGCGGCATAAGATTGTCGCCACTCTCTGCAGACCTTCTCAGCTTATCCAGTGCCGATTCAACCTTTGACTTATCTCTGCTATCTCTGAACCTCTTTAACCTTTCAATCTGCTTTCTTACCATGTTTTCATCTATTCTGAGAATCTCAAGCTGGATCTCCTCTTCGATCTGGTACTTATTCACACCAACAACCGTAATCTCTCCGGAGTCTATCTTCTTCTGCTTTTCATAAGCGCTCTTCTGAATTTCCCTCTGTGGGAATCCCTGCTCTATTGCTTTGATCATTCCGCCCATCTCATCTATCTTCTCGATGTACTTCATCGCTTCCTCCTCTATTTTGTCGGTAAGCCATTCGAGATAGTAACTACCCCCGAGTGGATCGACAACATCAGCAACTCCGCTCTCTTCAGCAATGATTTGCTGAGTCCTTAGAGCTATTCTTACAGCTTTCTCCGTTGGCAGGCTCAGAGCCTCATCGAAGCTGTTGGTATGCAGGCTCTGGGTCCCTCCGAGCACCGCAGCAAGAGCCTGAATCGTAACCCTGATAATATTGTTCTCGGGCTGTTGAGCTGTCAATGTGCAGCCAGCGGTTTGGGTGTGGAACCTGAGCATCATCGACCTCTTGTCTTTGGCTCCAAACCTGTCTTTCATTATCTTGGCCCACAACCTCCTTGCCGCCCTGAACTTCGCAACCTCCTCAAGCAAATTGTTTCCAGCAGCAAAGAAGAAGCTCAGTCTTGGAGCGAACTCATCAACCTTCATCCCCCTCTCGATAACCTTCTCGACATAGGTGATTCCATCAGCCAGCGTGAATGCGACCTCCTGAACTGGAGTTGCTCCAGCCTCCTCCATGTGATAGCCTGAGATGGATATCGAGTTCCACTTAGGAACCTCTTTCGCACAGAACATGATTATGTCCGTTGCGAGCTTTATCGAAGCCTCTGGCGGGAAGATGTATGTCCCTCTCGCGATGTATTCCTTCAGCATGTCATTCTGCACAGTTCCTCTGAGCTGAGCTCTCGACACTCCCTGTGATTCTGCTATTGCTATGTACATGCTCAGTACCTGAGCGCAGGTTGAGTTGATCGTCATCGATGTTGAAACCCTATCAAGAGGAATCCCATCGAAGAGTATCTGCATGTCCTCTATCGTGTCAATGGCAACTCCAACCTTGCCAACCTCTCCGGCAGCCATTGGGTGGTCTGAATCATATCCGATCTGGGTTGGCAGATCAAAAGCAACACTCAAACCGGTCTGACCCTGTTCAAGCAGATACTTGTACCTCTTGTTCGTCTCTTCGGCAGTGCCAAAACCAGCATACTGCCTCATTGTCCACAGCCTTCCTCTGTACATCGTTGGGTAAACTCCTCTTGTGAACGGATATGCACCGGGAAAGCTCAGCTCCTCTTCATAATCGATTGTTACATCTTCAGGTGTGTAAACTCTATCAACCTCAAAACCAGAAGCGGTTTTAAACTCCTTTTTCCTCTCTCCAGCCTTCTTCAGGAAGGGATCGAGATATTTTTCCTCCCACTCCTTCTTGTTCATAATTCACCTCCGAATGTTAATATTAATTATTTTAAATAATTTCAAAAAAATTTAAGAAATGTATGCTACAACATCTCCGGCAGACACTCTGTCTCCTTCTTTAACTGTGATCTTGGTTATCTTACCGCTCTTCGGAGCAGATATGGCATTTTCCATCTTCATGGCTTCGAGAATCAGTATGTCTTCTCCCTCTTCAATCTCTTCTCCCTCATTCTTCAGAACTTTGGTTATCACGCCAGCCATCGATACCTTAACCGGGGTTCCCTCACCAGCCTCAACCTTTTCAGCTTTCTCAACTCTCTCAACTCTCTCCACTTTCTCCACTTTCTCCTCAACAGGCTTTGCAAATGAAACCTCTTCAACCTTTATCGTTGCAGTCTTTCCAGAAACGCTGACGGAGAAGACATTCGGTTCGATCTCCTCAACCTCCACATCGTACTTCTTGCCCTTAACAAAAACGCTATACTTCATCGCACCACCTCACAACCTCGAGAGCATCTTCCAGTAGCTGAAACCCCTCTTTACTTCCGGTGGTCTCTCCCTCGACTCCATCAGATACCTGTGGATGGCAGCAATTGCCGCAACAAACTCATCAGCCTCCATTCTATCACCTCAGAGCGGTATGTTTCCATGCTTCTTTGGAGGCAGCTTCTCCCTCTTTGTATCTATGATTCTCAAGGCGGAGATTATCTTGCTCCTCGTGAATTTTGGATCGATAACATCGTCTATGTAACCCCTCGATGCAGCCCTGTACGGGTTGGCGAACCTCTCTCTGTATTCAGCAATCTTCTGTAGCTTGGTCTCCTCTGGGTTGTCAGAAGACTTTATCTCCTTCCTGAAAACGATCTCTGCAGCACCTTCTGGACCCATTACTGCTATCTCTGCTGTTGGATAGGCGTACACTATGTCAGCTCCAAGATGCTTGCTTCCCATCGCTATATAAGCTCCTCCGTAAGCTTTCCTCAGGATTATCGTTACGAGCGGAACGGTAGCCTCGCTGTAAGCGTACAGAATCTTGGCACCATGTCTGATTATCCCGCCATATTCCTGATCAACTCCCGGCAGATAGCCCGGAACATCCATGAAGGTTATTATCGGGATGTTGAAGGCATCACAGAACCTCACAAACCTCGCTATCTTATCGCTCGAGTTGACATCGAGCGTTCCGGCGAAGAACTTTGGATTGTTGGCTACTATCCCAACACTCCTGCCATCCATCCTTGCGAATCCAACAGTAGCGTTTGGTGCGTAGTTTGCATGGATCTCAAAGAACTCCCCATTATCCACGACCTCTCTGATCACATCTCTTACATCGTAGGGCTTCTGCGGGTCCTCAGGGATTATATCGTATATTCTTGGAGTTGTTCTCGCAGGATCATCTCCTGTTTGAATTACAGGGGGATCGTCGAGGTTGTTAAGAGGGAGATAACTAATCAGCTTTCTTACGAGCTGTAGTGCATGAACATCATCCTCAGCAACAATATGACAGTTCCCGCTTTTTACTGCATGAGCTTCCCATCCACCAAGCTCCTGTGGAGTTATCTCTTCACCAGTAACGGTCTTGATAACCCCTGGCCCGGTTATGAACATGTAACACGACTTGTTCTTGGTCATTATTATGAAGTCCCCTATTGCAGGGCTGTAAACCGCTCCTCCAGCACATGGACCCATGATAACAGATATCTGCGGTATTACACCGCTTGCGAGGGTGTTTCTGTAGAATATGTCTCCGTATCCCTTCAGGGCATCAACACCCTCCTGAATCCTCGCCCCTCCTGAGTCATTGAGTCCTATTATCGGAATTCCCATCTTCATTGCGAAATCCATGATGTAGGCGATCTTGTATCCGTGCATCTCTCCAAGGCTTCCTCCCATGACGGTAAAATCCTGGGCGAACACTGCAACAGGCCTGCCATCTATCGTTCCATAACCAGTTACAACACCATCTCCTGGAAGGTAAACCTTATCGAGGCCAAAATCTGTGTTTCTCTTCTCCACAAAGGGATTTATCTCGTTAAAACTTCCCTTGTCGAGCAGTATCTCTATTCTCTCCCTCGCTGTCAGCTTTCCCAGCTCGTGCTGCTTCTTTATCCTTTCCTCCCCACCCATCTTTTTTATCGTTTCCTTTCTCTTATACACCTCGTTAACGAGATCTTTCATCTTTTTCATTGAATCCCTCCTCAACCCTCAACGAACTCCAGCAGCACACCTTTAGTGCTTTTCGGATGTACGAATGCAACCTTCTTTCCACCGGCACCAATCCTTGGCTTCTCGTCGATGAGCGTCAATCCCTCTGCCTTGACCTTTTCGAGGGCTCTCTCAATGTCTTCAACATTTATGGCGATGTGGTGTATTCCCTCACCCCTCTTCTCAATGAACTTGGCAATGGCGCTTTCTGGAGATGTAGCTTCAAGCAGTTCGATCTTGCTTTCTCCAACAGGGAGCATGGCAACCTTAACCTTCTGTTCCTCAACCTCCTCAATTCCCTTTACCTCAAAACCGAGCTTTTTGTACAGTTCAACGGCCTCATCCAGATTTTTTACAGCGATACCGATATGGTCTATCTTCATATACTCACCTCAGCTAACCTTTTTTATTTTTGAAACACTCTCTCTGATGAAGGAGATGATTTCCTCGAGAGGTGTTCCTGGTCCAAATATCCCGGAAAATCCAAGCTCTTTTAGCTTGTCAACATCTTCTTTTGGTATAATTCCACCAATTAGCAGCACAACATCTTTGTTTGGCTCTAAACCCCTCTTCCTCAACTCCTCAATGATCATGGGTGAAAGCTCGAGATGAGCCCCGCTTAAAATGCTGAGTCCAATAACATCGACATCCTCCTGAAGGGCAGTTTCAGCAATTTCGGATGGAGTCCTTCTGATTCCAGAATAGATCACTTCAAAACCCGCATCCATCAAAGCTCTCGCAACAACCTTAGCCCCCCTGTCATGTCCGTCAAGTCCGGGTTTTGCGACAAGAACTCTAATCTTTCTCACTTTCCCACCTCCAGAATGAGCTTTAATTAACCCAAAATTGGAAATTTTGAGATAAATATCTTTCGAAATTATCATTAAGGATAAAAAAGAATTATTTAAGATTATTCATTAGAATAGGGCAGAGCAGAGCCTTCGGAGCGGGAGTAGAGAACTCCCATCATTGTGTGAAACAGTGTGATCACAAGAGGGAGTGCGAGGAATAGGGGTGGAAAGACTGCTGAGAGGGTGATAATCGGGAAGGAAATAACGAACCACGCGAAAAATGCCAGAATTACTGTAAATGAATTTCTCAGGAGGAAGGCTGAACCTCTGGCTACTGCATCAAACACTCCAGCATCTCTATCAACTATGGCGAACTTCGAGAATGTCAGAAGCAAGAAAATTATTGTCATTGAAATCGACATGTACGCCTCGCCAAGAATGGGAAAGTTTAGGTAATAGAGGATGAAGGATGGTGAGGACAGAGCTATAAGAATCAGAATTCCGAGCAGATCGATCTTTATTACTTTCATCGTGTTCAGATAGGCGCTCTCAAAGAAGTATCTTATGCTGGCATAACCCTCTCTAGCTATTTTAAGGGATGATGCTGTCAGTCCGGCAATATCGAACTCGTGGAGTATGAACACCAGAAAGCTGAACAGCAGGATTGTGGAGATGTTTTTTGTGAAGTCAGCGTAGAAAGCATCTCCCATTTTTTGAAGGACTTCCTTTTCGTTTAGCTCGCCTTTCTGGTATTTCATGCCTATCTCTTCGAAAACATCTCCAGGAATTACTGATATAAGTGAATAGGCTATGATCAAGTAGCCCAGGAAGATCAGGAGGTACACAGGAATATTTATCTGGAGGTTTTTGACGAACAGCGAGAATCCCTCTTTGATCAGATCGAGGCTCATGATTCCAGATTCAACACAAGTAATAAAAAACTTGGGACTGATAGTCTGAAAATGAAAGTTGCAATAATGAGGCCAGAGAAATACATCGATGAAACGAGAAAGATTCTCGAGGAGAATGGCTTTGAGATAATCTCAGCACCGTTTTTGAAAATTGAAGAGGTTGAGGTTGATATCTCAGAGAGTTACGATTATGTTATTGTCACCAGCCAGACCTCTGCCAGAATTGTGGTTGAGAGGTATCCAGAGCTTTTAAAGGGCAGGATAATCGCCATAGGCAGGAAAACGGCGAGTGTTTTTGAAGGTATGGGTGTGGAGAATGTGGAGACACCATCGAAGTTCGACTCTAAAACGCTCTACGAGGAGTTCCATCAGAAGCTGAGAGGTAAGAGGGTTGCCATTGTCAGAAGCAATATGGGCGATCCAGTACTGCTTAAGCTGAAAGAGTTCTGTGATGTTGATGAGATTGTGGTTTACAGAATAGAGTTTGAGCATGGAGACAAGCAGAGGGAATTTTTGAGGAGGGTTGCTGAAGGAGAGGCTGAGGCTATAGTCTTCTCTTCAAGAATGATGGTCAGGAGCTTTTTCTCTCTTGCTGAGAAGCTTGATCTGGTTGATGATGTTAAGAACGCTCTCAAGAAAATGAGGGTTGTTGCCATAGGCCCTCCAACCAAGAGTGAGCTTGAGAGGTACGGTGTTGACGCTGTGATGCCGGAGGAATATACATTTGAGGGTGTTGTGAGCATCTTGAAAAGTTGACTCGCTGAATTTCTGGTTTAGAGCTATCAGCCAAACCATCAGCTTCTGTGGGGTGAGAGTATTATAGATGAGTTCATGGAATTGATAAAAGGTCTTTTATTATCTTCGGGTAACCTACCTCCAAAGGTGAGACGATGGGCGTTCTCTGGTTTGATGAGATAGATAAAGATGATGTCCCCCTCGTGGGCGGTAAAGGTGCAAATCTGGGAGAGCTGTTCAGGAACGAAATTCCCGTCCCGAACGGATTTGTTGTTGATAGCAAAACATACAGACACTTTATCGAAGTCACCGGTATAAAAGAAAAGATCGAGAAGATGCTGGAAGGGATCGATGTTGAGGATACTGATGCTCTAACGAAAACCTCTCAGGACATCAGGAAGCTTGTTGAATCAACTCCGATACCTGAGGAGGTTGCTGAGGAGATAATGAACGCTTACAGAAAACTCTGCGAGGAGGAGGGCGAAAAAGTCTATGTTGCAGTCAGAAGCTCTGCTACCGCTGAGGATCTGCCTGGTGCGAGTTTTGCGGGACAGCAGGACACATTCCTTAATGTTGATGGTGATAGTCTCGTAGAGTATGTCCGAAAATGCTGGAGCAGTCTTTACACACCAAGGGCGATCTACTACAGGGTTCAGAAAGGCTTCAGGCATGAGGATGTCAGCATAGCTGTAGTCGTTCAGAAGATGGTGAACAGTGAAAAAAGTGGGGTTATGTTCACATCTCATCCTGTTACAGGAAAGCTTGAAACGATAATTGAGGCTGTATTCGGCCTAGGAGAGGCGATAGTCAGTGGTATGGTTACTCCGGACACTTATATCTTCGACAGGGAGAAGAGAAAGATCGTGGACATTAAGGTTGGAGAGAAGAATATCATGATAACCAAAAAAGACGGAAAAACTGTGAAGATCGAGCTTGACGAGAAGAAGGCCAAGGAGAGGGTTTTGAGTGATGAGGAGATAATAAGGCTTGTTGAACTTGGAGAGATCATCGAGGATCATTACGAGAATCCACAGGATGTTGAGTGGGCGATTGAGAAGGGCAAGATCTATATAGTCCAGTCAAGGCCCGTAACCACGATTCAGGCTGGTAGAGTGGTGAGCGAAGTAGAGGGAGAAGTTCTGGTTTCGGGACTTGGAGCATCTCCGGGGATAGCTACCGGTGTTGTGAAGATAATCGGAGATGAAAGGGAGATCTCGAAGATTCAGGAGGGTGATGTGCTCGTTACAAGCATGACCACCCCTGACATGGTTCCGGCGATGAAGAGAGCATCTGCCATAGTAACGGATGAGGGTGGTATGACCTGCCATGCGGCGATAGTCTCAAGGGAGCTTGGAGTTCCGGCAGTTGTTGGTACGAAGAATGCAACTAAGGTTCTGAAAGATGGCATGATTGTAACTGTTGATGGTGAGAAGGGACTGGTTTATGCCGGAGCGGTGAAGAAAGAGGAAAAGAAAGAAGAGAAGGTTATGGCCGTTGAAACCCCAATTCTGACGGCAACCGAGGTAAAGGTGAATGTTTCAATCCCAGATGCTGCTGAGAGGGCTGCAGCAACCGGTGCTGATGGTGTTGGACTCTTCAGAATCGAGCACATGGTTCTCGGTTTGGGTAAACACCCAATGCAGTACATCAAGGAGGGCAAGGTGGACGAGTACATCGAGGAGCTTTACAAGGGAATGAAGAGAGTTGTTGAAGCATTCTATCCAAAGCCGGTGTGGATCAGAACGCTTGATGCCCCAACAGATGAGTTCAGAGCCATGGAGGGTGGAGAGGATGAGCCGATTGAGGCAAATCCGATGCTTGGATTCAGAGGTATTAGAAGGGATCTTTTAGAGACCGAACACTTCAGGGCTGAGATGAGGGCTATCAAGAAGCTCATCGATGAGGGATTCACGAACATAGGAATAATGCTTCCCCTGATAACGAATGTTGAGGAAGTCAGGAAGGCAAAGCAGCTCATAATTGAGGAGGGCATACCTCTGAACAAGATAGAGTTTGGAATAATGGTCGAAACTCCAGCAGCAGCACTGATAATCGAGGATCTGGTTAAGGAGGGAATAGATTTCGTGTCTTTTGGAACAAACGATCTGACCCAGTACACAATAGCCGTGGACAGAAACAACGAGAATGTAGCATACCTTTTTGACGAAACACATCCAGCAGTGATGAAGCTGATCGAGATGGTCATAAAGGTCTGCAGGGAGCACGGGGTTAAGACATCAATATGCGGTCAGGCTGGAAGCTACCCGCATGTGGTGGAGAAACTCGTGCTGCTCGGGATAGACAGCGTATCAGCAAATCAGGATGCCGTTAAGGCTGTCAGGGAAACGGTTTACAGGGCTGAGAGGAAGATAATGCTTGATAAGCTTAGAAACCTCTGATTTTTTATTTTTTCGTTTATGACTCCTGGCATTACTGAAAGAATAGATTTTGATGGGATTTTTGAGGAATTAAAGAGAAGGAATGCTTTAAGGGTGGGATTACAGCTACCCGATGGCCTTAAGTTCAGGGCTAAGGAGATAGCAGATATATTCGAAAGCAGAGGATATGAGGTTATAATTTCTGGAAGCCACTCATTTGGAGCATGCGACCTTGATTTATCTCTGCTTGATGAGGTTGATGTTCTCGTGCATTTTGCCCACACGCCAATTTACGAGCTTGACATGGTCATCTATGCTCCCTATTACTATGAATACGATTTTGATAGGATATATGACATACTGAAAGAAACGGGGGAGAAAAAGATCGTTCTTGCTGGCACGGCACAGTATGCATGGAAGTTCGAAGAACTGAAGAGGTTTCTTGAGGAAAGGGGATTTGAAGTTAGCATAAATCCTGCAAAGCGCGTTAAGTTCAGGGGACAGGTGCTTGGATGCAGCTATGGAGCCTTGAGGGCTGAGGGTGCTATAGTTTATATTGGTGATGGGCTGTTCCATGCGTTCGGTGCTGGAGTTTATACTGGCAGGAGGGTCTATGCAATCAACCCCCTCAGCGGGGAACTCAGAGTTATAGGTGAGAGGGAAATAAACGATTTTCTGAAAGCAAGATATCTGGCGATTTCCAAAGCCATGGAGAGAATCGATGAAGGTGTGGGCATCATTGTGACATCGAAGATAGGTCAGAAACGAATTGCTTTAGCCAGAAAGCTCAAGAAAATGGCTGATAATGCGAATGTAGCATCTAAAATCCTCTTTTTTGATGACATCAGCCCTGAAAAGCTGGCAAACTTCAACTTTGGCGTTTATGTCAACACAGCATGCCCGAGAATATCCTATGATGACATCAGAAGATATGATAGGCCGATTATAACTCCGCAGGAGTTCGAGATAGTTCTCGGGCTGAGAAAATGGGAAGATTACGAGATGGATGAGATGTAGCTGATTTCTGGTGCGATCAGATATGATCAGATATGGTATATGAAGATCAGAACTGAGTACACTATGAAGAATACAAAGCCGACAATCAACCCCCACCATGGAACCCTCTGTTTTGCAACGAAGTATAGCAGGATTAGCGAGATCGCAGTGGTGCCGATAACGCTCATGTACGCGTGAACATCCAGAGTCCAGGATGTGAGCAGCAGACCCATTGCGGGATAGAATGTTGAGTACAGGATTTTCTCTCCTATTAGCGAGGCTATGCTGAGCGAATCCCTCCCTCTGAAACTCCATATCAGGGCACTGGCAGTCTCGGGTATGGCCGTTGCTGCTGGGATTATTATCAGAGCCAGCCCGAGAGGGCTGATGTTCAGCATTCTTGAAACCTCATCAACAGAGCTTACAAGCCCGTGTGAACCATAGTACAGCAGTATCACAGAGGATATTAGCTGGATAATCCCTCCAGCCTTCTGATTTGGGATAACTCTGCATGCGTAAGGCTCTTCGGCAGATTCGAGGGTCTCTCCCATCCCATTTTTGTACATGGTAAAGATGTAACTGACATAGATCAGGAAGAACAGGATGCCAAATAGTTTGTGGAATCCCAGAAACGCCGGAACCAGTGTTAAAGGAAAAGCAATGGAGACGACTGCGTAGGGTATAACGAGTTCTCTATCAACTTCAAGCACGAGATCATCTCTTCTCTTGAGATGGTAGCCCAGCAAAACGGATATTCCTACCAGTCCATAGGACAGGCTTGAGGCCATGAACGGCTGGCCGAAGACTGTACCGACACCTATGGCTTCTCCACTTTCCACGCCGGAAAAGAAAATGGCTACGAGGAAAACTATCATCTCCGGCAGGGATGTGAAGAGAGGGGATAGAATTGCGCCAACAAAAGAACCCCCAAGCTCGAACAGGCTTCCCAAGTACTCTATCGCATTGACAAAAAGTAAGGCTGCTATAAAAACAACAAAAATTTCTATCAGTATTTCAAAAACTGGCTCAAGCATTATGGGCATTGGGGGCATTACAGGAACTCCCGTGGATCGACGATCCTTCCCTTTATTGCAGAAGCTGCTGCTGTGGCTGGAGAACTCAGGTATATGAATCCCTCTGGATTTCCCATCCTGCCCTTGAAGTTTCTGTTCTGGGTTGAGAGGCAGACCTCTCCATCAGCCAGTATTCCCTGATGTATGCCCACACACGGTCCGCATCCAGGAGGCAGCACAACTCCTCCAGCCTCAACTATTGTTTTTAGTAAACCCTCCTCCATCGCCTTCAGGTAGATCCTCCTGCTTGCTGGCCCAACGATCAGCCTGATCTTTTTGCTCACCTTTCTGCCCTTGAGTATTTTGGCAACCACCCTCAAATCCGAGATTCTGCCATTGGTGCAGGTTCCTATGAAGACCTGATCGATCTCTGTGCCCTCAACCTCGCTTACCTCTGCAGTATTGTCAACATTGTGTGGCTTGGAGATCATCGGCTCTAAATCGGAAAGCTCATAGTAGAATTCCTTTTCGTACTCTGCATTGGCATCAGCTTTAATCTCTTTGAAATCGTCTGCTCTGCCCAGCTCAGCCAGATACTGTTTCGTAAGCTCATCCGAGGGGAATATCCCGGCCTTTGCTCCGCATTCCACTGCCATGTTGGATATCGTCAGCCTGCCCTCCACCTCTATGTTGTGTATGTCACCATCAAACTCCATCGCCTTGTATGTGGCTCCATCCACTCCCAAGTCTCCGATTATTTTTAATATAAGGTCTTTTGCGAACACGCCCTTCTCGAATTTCCCGCTGATGTTGAATCTGAAAACCTCCGGCACCCTGAACCAGTTCTTTCTGAGAAGGATCGCAACGGCAACATCCGTTGAACCCATCCCGGTTGAGAACGCTCCGATCCCACCATAGGTACATGTGTGTGAATCCGCTCCTACTGCAAGGTCTCCGGGCTTTACATATCTCTCAACCATTATCTGGTGTATTATCCCCTCTCCCGGTGGGTTGAAGTCCATTGAATGTTCTTCGGCAAAGTTCCTGATGAACTTCTGGTCGTTGCTGAGTTCTTTTCTCGGAGATGGTGAAGCGTGATCAACAAAGAAATGAGTTATCTCGGATCCTCTAATTTCTTTGGACATCTCCTTTACCTGCCTGATTGCGAGAGGAGCGGTCCCATCCTGGAGTGCTATCTGGTCTATCTCTGCGATGACAATATCTCCAGCCCTGACATCGCTGCCACTCTTCTCAGAGAAAATTTTCTCGGTTATCGTTTTTCCATCGGTCATACGATCACCTGAACCTTTGCTTAGCTATTGTTCTCGGTTAAAAAATCTTTTACCTAATTTTGAAAAATCCCATGCCAAAACTCGCCTTCGCACCAGCCCCCTGTAAGTTCACCTGTTAATAGAAATCTAAGTGCGTTTTTTATCAGGTCTGTGATTTTTTCACATTCGGAACTCTGGGTATCATTAATCCACTTAAACCTCAAAAAACTGTCTCCAAATCGAATCCTTATAGGTTAAACATCAAAACTCATATCCTAAAATCAGAATTATGGGCACCGTGATTCCCAGAACTGAGGTGCACGAAATATAAAAGAAGGGACGAACCCTCCTTTATGGAAAAAGGAAGGTTGGTAAGACTTCTCTCATAAGAAATTTCACTGAATACACTAACTTCTTCTTTGAAAGAGCTGGACCGACTTTGATGGAGAGTGATGGTAGCTTCAGGTCTATTGACTAACATTTAAATACGGTGAAGAAGAGGATGACTCCTGAAAATGGAGATCGAAAGGAAATACTTGGATGAAAAAACACAATAATTCAAAGAGAAGAAGAGTAAAAACTCCTAAAAATGGAGACCAAACGCTCAGATCTCGAGAGCAAAAGTAACGGTAGGAAACTATCTCAAAAATCCTGCTGAACCTACACTTTAGAAGAAACCAAAAAAATATTAAGAGCTATTTTTCTTATCGTATATTGGATGAAATCTTGGATGAAATTTTCTGGAGATGATAGAGCAGTTTCGGAACTTATCAGCATAATTTTAATGATAGCCATAACTGTTGGGGCTTTCTCGGTTATCGCAGTTAGCATATATTCCTTCCTCCAGACTCCTCCCTCAAAACATGCGGACTTCCAGGCTGAGAAAATAGGGGATGAGCTGGTAATATATCACACCGGTGGTGAGGAACTATCCGGTGATGACATCATCATTTTTGAAGCTGGCAGTATAAAAATTGAGAGAACGATAAACGATTGTCTGGCAGGAAATGGTTGTTATTTTTACGATGTAAATGACGATGGAAAGTGGAATCTTGGAGAGAAAATAGTATTCAAAACATCCGGTTATGAAAATGTTGGAGTGATGATTATCTCTGAGGAGGCAAATCAGGTTCTCTTCTCCATGCCCGCTGAAGCTCTTCCGGAAAAAGACCTTACGATCAGTTTGAAGGTTAGTAATGCAAACCCGGAGGTTAACGAGGAAATCACGATTTATGCTGATGTTATGAATGTTGGAAGTGAAGACATAAATGAAAGTTTTACAGTCAGATTTTACTATGACTCCATTGAGATCTACAATGAGATCATCAATGGTTTAACCTCCCAGTCAGTAGAGCATATAAGTTTCAGCTACACCCCAACAAGCACAGGGCAGCATGTAATCAAAGGAGTTGTGGATGCTGATGGAGCTATTGTGGAAGATAATGAGAACAACAATGTCTCAAGCAAGACTATTAGCGTTAGTGAGCCTGCGAACAATCCACCAGTGGCAGCATTCACTTACACTCCGGCGACCCCACTGGTTGGAGATATTATAACCTTCAACGCCTCTTCGAGCTACGATCCAGACGGAGATAAAATCACAGACTACATATGGGATTTCGGAGATGGAGATACTGCTACGGGTGTTGTGACGACTCACTCTTACTCCTCACCCGGAACCTATGATGTGACGCTGACGGTTTACGATGAAAGAGGTGGTGTGAATTCAACTACGGTAGCTATAGAGGTTATCGAGTCGATCTGTGAACTCCCCGGCTGGGACTACAGAAAGGCCATCACAATAACCAACCAGAACAGCTTCTCCCTGACAGACTACCAGATCAAAATAGAACTCAACTCCTCCAACTTCGACTTCACCAAGGCAAACTCAGATGGATCAGACATCAGATTCACAGAATCCGATGGATCGACCTTCCTCAACTACTGGATAGAGAGCTGGGATCCCTCCAATCAGACAGCCACCATATGGGTTAAAGTCAACATCCCTGCAAGCACATCCAAGACCATCTACATGTACTACGGAAACAGCTCAGCAACCTCCATGAGCAACGGAGACTCAACGTTTGTGTTCTTCGATGATTTTGAAGGTACATCTCTCAACACGACCAAGTGGGCAACGAACACAGACACCTATCAGGTGGAAAATGGAGCAATCAGGTTGTGGGGCAGCTGGAATGATGGAGCGTACCTGAACACAAGAGACAGCTTCAGCGGAAGTTTTGTTGTTGAGGGTAGATGGAGATTGAGTACGACTTCCAAAGATGTGGATCTTGCTGTGGTATTCGCGGAATACAGCAACTCCTACATGTGGGAATCAACATCCATAACCTGTACCTATGACAGCCAGAGCACATCACGCCCGTATTACCAGAAAGATCTGAATGTGAAAGGTACACATGTGGATTGGGGTCCGGAGATAGAATCTTCAGACTGGCAGAAGTTCAGGATAATCTTCACACAATCCTACATAAACTACTGGGACTCGTGGAGTGCGGAGAACTCTGCCAAACCATCCCTTGAATACTCTGGCAGCACATTCAGCACGTTCTATCTCGGAATTGCTGCTGATTCTGACAGCACAAGCAGATACGGGTACATAGATTACATTTTCATGAGAAAGTATGTTGAAAATGAACCATCTGTGGTTATATCTGCCACCGAAACTGACTGTACTGTGCCATCCCCAACAGCCGATTTCACCTTCACCCCATCAACCCCCCAGGTAAACGAAGAAATAACCTTCAACGCCTCATCCTCAACCCCATCAGAGCCAGGAGGAAGCATAACCAACTACCACTGGGACTTCGGAGATGGTAATGTAATAGACACGACATCACCAACAATAACCCACACCTACTCTTCAGCCAACACCTACAGCGTAACGCTGACAGTCACAGACAGCCTTGGAAGGCAGGACTCAGTAACCAAGCAGGTGGAGGTTTTGGAGGCAAGTGTTTGTGAACTTCCCGGCTGGGACTACAGAAAGGCCATCACAATAACCAACCAGAACAGCTTCTCCCTGACAGACTACCAGATCAAAATAGAACTCAACTCCTCCAACTTCGACTTCACCAAGGCAAACTCAGATGGATCAGACATCAGATTCACAGAATCCGATGGATCGACCTTCCTCAACTACTGGATAGAGAGCTGGGATCCCTCCAATCAGACAGCCACCATATGGGTTAAAGTCAACATCCCTGCAAGCACATCCAAGACCATCTACATGTACTACGGAAACAGCTCAGCAACCTCCATGAGCAACCCGGAGAAGACGATGTTCCTGTACGAGAACTTCGAAAGCGATCCGGGTAATCTGTATGGTGATGCCTACTATGATTCTGCTAACAGGTATGTCGTGCTGACCCGACCACTAATATTTCAGACTGGATATATGGTCTACAATTCCGTTCCAACAAATCCAACTGGCTTTTACGCCAAATTCTACTTCAAATCCGGTGGAGGGAGGGGGGCGGATGCTCTGTGGATGGGAGCATATGACACAGACTACACAGGCACGAGAGAGGACATTGTAGATGGTGGATACCACTTCACATATGATGAGTACAACGATAGAATAGCGTTTACAAAAAGCACAACCGATAACGGAGCCCCGATAGCATACTACTCGATAGATGGATCTCAGATAGCCAACTTGGAGTGGCATCTGGCAGAGATTTACTTCTGGTATGATGGAAAAGCAAATACGAGAATATACCTCGATGGCTCTGAAGTAGCTTCATCCTCAGATACGAACCCGCAGATCAATGTCATTAATGGTGTGGGCAAGATAATCTTTGGTGGAAGAACCGGTGCCCTGACGAACTACCACATAATCGGTAATGGTTTGCTGTACATCGCTAAATATACACCTAATGTTGGCTATACAATAGAAGATGCTGACACTCAATGCCTGCCATCCCCAACAGCCGATTTCACCTTCACCCCATCAACCCCCCAGGTAAACGAAGAAATAACCTTCAACGCCTCATCCTCAACCCCATCAGAGCCAGGAGGAAGCATAACCAACTACCACTGGGACTTCGGAGATGGTAATGTAATAGACACGACATCACCAACAATAACCCACACCTACTCTTCAGCCAACACCTACAGCGTGACGCTGACAGTCACAGACAGCCTTGGAAGGCAGGACTCAGTAACCAAGCAGGTGGAGGTTTCTGAAACACTCTTCGATCCAGGATTTGCTTATGAAGATGTCAATGGCAACCTTATGTATGATCCGGGAGTAGATGTCCAGATACTGGCTTCTGAAATACAGGATGGTGTTTATGATGCTGGTAGCAATGGACTTGTGATACCTCCGAGTGTCGGGGATATAACTGCAAGCAGTATTTACTTCAAAGGGAGAGATGTCGTTGTATCTGTAGATCTTACAGCAAGCAAAGGTGTTGAGATAATCGGAAGTGATAGTGTAGATATAACCGGTGTATCCGTCTCTTCTACTAACTACAATAGGGATGTGGTTATACAGGCAGGAAAGATACTGGCGAATGGTACAGATATAACAGCCCACGGGGAAGTTTTTTTGAAAGCCACCAATATATACATCTCAGATTCGACAATAGATACTTCCTCAGAGTACAATATGAAAATATCGATAGATGCCACCAATTATGTCTTCGCAAACAATGCCACTCTGAAGTCTCAGGCTAAGATAGATCTCGGCGGAAATTCGCTGTCTGGAGATGGTATGAGTATCGACAACAGCAAGGCATATGACATGAAAGTGAATATTGTGTTTCTGGAGGACATTTCACTCAACAATGCCAATATAGTATCGCAGGGTGTTGTTACGATAAATGCTGGAACCCAGCTAACCGCATCTGACATCAAGATCGACAACACCAAGGCATACAACAAGAAGGTTGAGATATACTCGAGTGGAGACCTCAATATTACCGGTGGAGAAATCCGCTCGAAAGGAAATGTCCTGATTCAGACATATGGTGGAGATCTGATAGCTAATGCTATTCATGTAGATTCCTCTGGTGCATACAGTAAAGATATAACTTTCAAGGCTGAAAACGATATCTATCTAAATTCTAGCAAGTTGGTCACAAATAAGGGAGATCTTAAAGCAAAGGTCACTGGAAGTCCTGCAAGTCAGAGGACAGTTTATGTGGATCAGGCAGAATTTTATGATAAAGACAATAAGCTGGAGGTATCACCCAAGAGTGTAAAGGTTGTTGGAACTCCTAAGCATGGGGGTATTAAGTATAAGTAGTTTTTTATCATTTTTTAACTTCCACCAAGATCACAGAATCGTTGAAGTCGACTGCTGGTTGTATTATAGATTTGTAGGATCTCTATATTTGCCCTGCCGTTTCAGTTCAGATCTGTTCTAAGAGCTGGATCCTTTTACTAAATACCTATGCAGTACCGGGCAGAGTACTTCCGAACTCCCTTTATTCAGAGTAACTTCAAAAGAGAATAACCAGATTTTTCAAAGACAAGATGCATCATATTTCAATAACTCGGGTAATTTATGAGAAAGGAATTGTCCATTATAAATCCATTTCAAGCTTTTTTAACTGTTCCATTTCCTTTTTGATCAGGATGATGGAAAGTATGTCGACTGCGGCTACCATTGCCAGAAGTCGCCACTCGCCGTAGATGATGTAAATATAGAGTATGCCCAGATTTACCAACACAAGCATTGGTGTCAGAAGTGCCAGTGCAAACTTTAAAGACAGCCTCTTCTTCTCAATGCTGGGCTTGGATAACTGAACAACATATTTTGCTCTTTTCAGGTCGGACCATATCACTGAAAAAACAATCATGAATGCGGCTAAATAAACCAGCTCAGGATTGATTTCCATCAGGAAATCTAGATCAAACTTTTTAATGAGGTTTCCGCCTTTTGCAGCATCATCGGCTATAATAAACAGAGGTAGTGCCAAGAAGAGGATGATTTCTCTCAACCGCTTCTCCAATCTTTTATGCTCAGCTTTTACCTTGATCCACCTTCTGCAGGATGGACATTTGTTGTAGTACCCTCCTGACCTTCTGTAACTGATTTCAGCTATCCTCCACCACCACGGAAGTCTTGTTCCACAATTGGGACATCTAAGCTCCATACAATCACCCTCGTTTGGATCGGCTGTGGATGATATGATTTATTCAAAGGGAATTTTGGTTTATTTATAAGATGTTTGCTCAAGTGATAGGTTCTTGCAGGTTGTAGTGTTAGGATGCATTAACCCCAATGTCTGAAACCTCCATGGTCATGTGATCTGCAGGTTACGAGGCTGAGAAAGTTTGGCTCGCTGTATAACCCTTTAACCTCACAACAGAAAACTTTTATTTACCCCCTTCCAACGCACTTCTATGCAAACATTGGAGCAAGAAGTGGTAATCGGTCTGGAGGTTCATGTTCAGCTAAACAAGCTCAACACGAAGCTCTTCTGTTCATGCTCAACATCATATCACGAGGATGAGCCGAACACTCATGTCTGTCCTGTATGCCTCGGATTACCGGGGGCAATGCCGGTCATAAATAAGGAGGCTGTTAAATTTGCCGTGAAAACAGCCCTGGCTTTGAATGCTGAGGTTCAGCCGTTTACAGTTTTTGACAGGAAGAACTACTTTTATCCAGACCTTCCGAAAGGATTTCAGATCAGTCAGTATGATAATCCCTTAGCACTGGGAGGATATGTTACAATAGAGACAGATTCCGGAGAGAAAAAGATAACCCTCAAAAGGATACACATGGAGGAAGACCCGGGCAAGCTGAGCTATAAAGGATCGATAACAACTGCAAAGTATTCTCTGATAGATTACAACAGATCCGGAATGCCCCTCCTGGAGATAGTTACCGAGCCGGTCATGCACTCCCCCAAGGAGGCGAGGGAATTCTTAAACAAGCTGAGGATAATCCTCGAGTATCTGGATGTGTTCGATGGCTCGCTTGAAGGTGCGATGAGGGTAGATGCTAACATATCGCTGAAGGGTGGAGGGAGAGTTGAGATCAAGAACATATCGTCATTCAAAGGTGTTGAGAGGGCTTTAACCTATGAGATAACGAGGCAGAAGAACCTGCTGAGGAGAGGAAGGAAAGTCGAGAGAGAGACAAGGCATTTCGATGAGGCGAACAACATAACCGTATCGCTCAGAACTAAGGAGGAGGAGCAGGACTATAGATACTTCCCGGAGCCGGATCTCGTGCCGATATATACAGCGGAGATAGTTGAAGAGGTTAAAGGACAGATACCTGAGATGCCGGAAGAGAAGAGGGATAGGTTCATCTCTCAATACGGTATATCTTTATCTAAGGCCAAGATACTCGTTCTCGATCCCAAGATGGCGGATTACTTTGAGGAGGTAGCATCAAAGGTCGATTCAAAAAAGGCAGCGAGATGGATCGTGGATGTCCTGAGAGGGGAGTTGAACTACAGGGATAAGGACTTCAGATATGCGTATGAGAGATTTCCTCCTGGGGATATGGTCAGGGTTATAGAGTATCTTGAGAATGAAAAGATAACCGACAAATCTGCTGTGGAAATCATAAGGACGAAGCTCGATCATGGTGGAGATGTTGATGGCATAATTCAGGAGAAGAACCTGTTTGCGATTGATGAAGAGGAGGAGATTTTAAATCTCTGCAGGAAAGCTGTGGAGGAAAATCCGAAGGCTGTTGAGGACTATCTCAGCGGAAAGAAAAATGCCATCAACTTTTTGGTTGGTCAGGTTATGAAAGCTACCAAAGGCAGGGCGGATCCTGCAGAGTGCTTCCAGATAATTAAGAAAATCATCGATGAAAAAAATTAGTAGGATAGAATGGCTGGAAAATGGCTCATAATAACAGAAAAGGACAATACAGCGAGAAGAATTTCTTCAATTCTTTTTAAGAATGTTAAAAAGGTAAGGAAGAAGGGAATAAATGTTTATCAGGCTGATAACACATATGTTATCGGATTGAAGGGTCACATTGTGCAGCTCGATTTTCCGGAGGAGTACAACAACTGGAGCAAGGTTCCGCTCAAGTCTCTGCTGAGGGCTGATATTATCAAGAAGGTGACTGAGAAGAACCTCGTTGAAGTGCTGAAAAGCATCGCTAAGGAGATAGACAGAGTTACGATAGCAACCGACTACGATAGAGAAGGAGAACTCATTGGTGTTGAAGCTCTGGAGATAATCAGAAATGAGAATCCGAATGTCAGGTTTGACAGAGTGAGATACTCAGCAATAACACCATCGGACATAAAAAAGGCATTCTCCAGCCCCACGGAGGTTGACTTTAACCTCGCAAAGTCTGCTGAGATCAGACAGAAGATAGACCTGATATGGGGGGCTGTGCTTACAAGGCTGATCTCACTGTCATCGGGAAGGCTGGGAAAGGACTTTCTGAGTGTTGGGAGGGTTCAGTCTCCAACTCTGAGGCTTATAGTTGAGAGGGAGGAGGAAATAAAGAACTTCAAGCCGAAAAAGTACTGGGAGATTTTTGCCAGCTTCAGGAAGGGTGAAGAGGTATTCCAGTGCAAGCATGAAAAGAGGTTCGAAGATAAGGAGCAGGCAGAGAAGGCTTTTGCGAAAGTTGGAGACAAAGGTGTTGTGGTAAGTTTCGAGAAGAAAGAAAGGGCTGAGAAACCTCCAACACCCTTCAACACCACTGAATTTTTGAGAGAGGCTTCAAAGTTCATGAGCGTGAACAAGGCGATGATGGTAGCTGAGTCTCTGTACATGTCAGGATACATATCATATCCAAGGACTGACAATACTGTTTATCCAAAGACTATAAATCTGAGGGCTATTGTTGAGAAGCTGACTCAGGGCGAGTTTAAAAAGGAGGCGGAGTTCGTTCTCTCGCAGGAAAAGCTCAGGGCAACGAGGGGAAAGAAGGAGAGCAAGGACCACCCACCCATTCATCCAACTGCGGTAGCAAAAAAAGATGAGTTGAGCAAGGATGAATGGGTGATTTATGAGCTGGTTGTCAGAAGATTTCTCGCAACGCTGTCTCCGGATGCCATATGGGTTGTAAGGAGAGGAAAGATAGATTCCAGTGGTGAGATATTCAGGTTCAATGGCAGGAAGCTAATTGAAGAGGGATGGAGGAAGATATACATATACTCGAAAGCTGAAGAGGTTCCGGTTCCAGACCTTCAGGAAGGAGAGGTGCTGGACATAGTCAGCAAGAAGCTGGAAGAGAAAGAGACCAAACCTCCAAACAGGTACTCTTCTGGAAGTCTGATAAAGGAGATGGAGAAGCTCGGACTCGGAACAAAATCAACAAGACATGAAATAATAAACAAGCTTTATTCGAGAAAGTATGTTTACGGAAATCCCCTCAGACCATCGGAAATAGGTATGGCCGTTATAAACGCCCTGAAAAAAGAGGCAGAAACTATAACTCAGCCAGATATGACCTCAAAGCTTGAGGAAGACATGTATGCGATAGCTGAAGGAAAGCTGAGCGATGAGTATGTTGTTGAGGAATCAATACGATTCCTTGATGAAATCCTGTCGAATCTTGACAGAGAATCCCTCTCGAAAACATTGAGAGATGGAATCCGGAAGGACAAAATCGTTGGAAAATGCCCGAAATGTTCGAGGGATCTCGTTATAAGGAAAAAGAAGGGAGACTCAAGGAGATTTATTGGATGCAGCGGATACCCAGACTGCAACTTCACGCTACCGTTACCCCAGAAGGGCACGATATACATAACATCCAAGCTCTGCGAGAAGCATGAGATAAAGAGGATCAAAATCCGGACAAAGAAGGGCTACTGGGATCTCGGATGTCCATACTGCAACTATCTTGAGTGGCAGGAAAAGAACAAGAAAGTTAATTAAGCCATCTGATATTCTCACTTCAATGATCCAGGTTCTGATATACTTCATAGGAACCGCCGGCTCCGGAAAAACCTATCTTACGAAGGCTTTTGCAGACTGGCTGGACTTCAAGAACCTTGAGAACATCATCGTGAACCTCGATCCGGGAGCGGAGAATCTACCTTACTCTCCAGAGGTTGACATAAGGGATTACTTCACGCTTGAAGATGTGATGCTCAACTATGGTGTTGGGCCAAATGGAGCACAGATAATCTCGGCTGATCTGATCAGCACAAAAATAGGCGACATAAAGGACGAGATTGATTACTTCGATGTACCGTATGTCTTGATAGACACTCCAGGGCAGATGGAGCTCTTTACCTTAAGGCAGAGCAGCAACCTGCTTATAGACTTCCTCGGTAGAGATAGAAGTGTGATGGTTTACCTCTTCGACCCTGTGGTCGCCAAAACACCTTCGGGCTTTCTTTCCCTTCTGTTCATGGCATCCTCATCGGTTTTTAAGCTAAAGCTACCGCAGATTCAGGTGCTTGCAAAGTCTGATATTCTCGAGGATTATGAGGTTGAGAGGATAGTTGAGTGGAGTGACGATCCGGAAACACTTTTCGATGATCTTGGCAGAGAGGTTAGCAACATCAAGAACATCAGCGGTGAGCTGTTCTACATGCTCAGGGATCTTGGGCTCTTCAGAACACTCATTCCAGTTTCCGCCATGGACAGTACAGGAATGGAGGATGTTTACGATGGAATACAGGAAATATTCTATGGAGGCGAGGATCTGGAGAGGATACTTTACTAGCATTTCTCTTCTCCGCCCAGCTTGTTTATATGTCACTGCCACAAGGCTGCAGATTAATTATCCTTCATAAGGAAAATAATCTACACAAAACCAGCGCCAGAGTGCCCCAAGCTTTCAGCTTGGGGGGTGAATGGCGCTAAAATATAAATTTTTTGGAAACGAACAAAATAGAAATGATAGAAATTTTGGCAGCTATAAAGACAGCAATCGGAAAAGCAATCATCGAGGAAGGCGATCCTGCAAAGGTAGACGAGGCTTTGCTCGAATCCAGGAGGGTTTTCAACGAAGTCCTGATCAAGCTTTTAGACGGCGAGAAGGTAAGCGATAAAGATATCCAATCATTCTTAGTTGACAACACGAAGCAGAGGATAATAGCGAAGGCAAAGGAGACCTTCAAATCATTCAAAGAGCTCGAGGAGAAGGGAGAGGCTGAAGAACTCAGAATATACGAAAACAAACCCCTGCCTTTGAGAATGAACTTCGGTGAGGGTTACAACCTCTGGATAAATGATGGCAGGATATGGTTCAGGGTCACACTGATCCCTCGCAAGGAGTACGTTAAGGGGTACCTTCAGTTCTCAAAAGAGCAGGAGGAGATCGTGAGGAAGGCCATAGAGGAAAAGAAGAAAGCCATCAAGTTGAGAAAGCAGGGGATCGACTACACTCCTGAATACGATGTAACCATCGCAGAACTCGTTAAACGGAAAGGAGAATACTATCTGCACATCACGATAACCAGAAACGTTCCAGTTTCGTCGATCAGGTATGCTGCTGGCATCGACGTCAACGAGGACAACGTGGCCATTACTGTTTACGACTTAACGACGAGAGAGGTTGTAGATTCTTTCATCGTTGATTACGCTGTCATCAAGTTCATCAGGCACTACTGGTTCGCGATAAGGAAGAGGCTGCAGGAGCACGGAGCTAAGAGCAAGAGGAAGTTAGGTTTCACAGGGAAAGAGCACAGGCAGATCGAGTATTTACTGCACCTCGTTTCCAGGAGGGTTGCAGACTATCTATCGAAATATCAGGGTCTTATCGTCTTCATGGAGGATTTAAACAGCATCAGAAACGGAAACAAAGGAAAGAGGATGAACCGTCGTTTGCATTCGTGGCCATTCCGCAAGTTGCAGCTGTTCCTCAAGTACAAGCTCGAATGGCTTGGCGTGCCAGTAAAGTTCGTGCCTCCCGAGGACACCTCGCGTAGGTGTCCCCTATGCGGGGTTCTCGGGATCAGACACAAGAAGCTGTTCACCTGCCCTAACGGCCACAAAGGCCACGCTGACAGAAACGCTTCCGTTAACATCCTGATCAGGGGCTGTGTGTTATACCTGCATGTGCCCTACTCGGCTTTCCGTTCGATGAAGCTTCCGAACTTCAGGATGTGGAAGCTAAGGCGGGATGAGTGTGGGGTATGGGGCTGCGTGAACCAGCCACTCCCCGCCGGGGTGGAGTCGCACACTGCCGCTCAAAGGCAGGAGGCTGAGAAGCTCCGGTTCCAGCAGGAGGAAGCCGCAAGCTTTAGCTTGCGGTAGTTCACTTAATCCTAGACTTCCCTGGAGGCAGGAACTTCATTATCTCGTCTGGTGTGGATATGCTTCTGACAATGTATTTCTCATCCTCCTTTGCCATTTCCACGAGCTTCGAGGCTATCTCTATGGATATTTCGTTTGGAGTTTTATCTCCGATATCGATCTCCACGAAGTAGTCAGCATATTTCTCTACTGCACTCTTTGGACCTCCGATAACCCTCAAATTCTTCAAGTCAACCCCTATGGCACACGACACCTCTGCTGAAATGTAGTTCCTCTTTCCCTCGATGTAGAAGCTCCCTCTGGCGAGGTACTCTCCCGCTTTTGCACTCCTCTTAACCTGCTCAGGCCTGACATAATAAACCTCTCCGCTGTACTTACCCTCCCTCCAGAGGGATGAGTATGTGGCGGAGAAAATTGCAGCCTCCTCCAGGCTCTTCTCCCCGGCACTCTGACCATTCTTGAGTATTGTTGCCGGAGCTCCGGGAACCTGGGTGTGGAAGAACAGATCGTTCTTTTCCATGTATCTGGAGACTATCTCTTCGTTCATCTTCGCGTTTCTGCCCCCTATAACCAGAAAACCCTCACTCGTTATAAACCACCTGAATCTCTCGTACCACTCCCTCTTTCTCGAGACCCTTATGCTCGTTACGAATCTCTTTTCGTTCTTTATCTTTTCCATGGCTGCTTTTGTGTTATCGATTGCCTTAAGCACTCCCTCGTACTTCTGTCTTATCTTCTTCGCCTTGCTGTAGTAGATGTCTGCAATCTGAGGGAGGGTTTTGTCGAGGTAGAGGTCGATTGTATATCCATCGAGTCTCACGCTAACCCTGTTCTCTGCTGAGTTTATGTCTTTAACAAGCTCTCTCAGCTTTTTGTCTTTTTTCACTATCTCTTTAATCTCATCCCATGACTTCTTCTCTCTTGCTTTCCTGAAAACATCCAGGATCTTCTCGATTTTCGTGTATTGCTCGTAGATGAAATCACCCTTTTTTCTCAGCTCGTCCATCTCTCTCTCGAACCTCTCTTTAGCTGATAGCTGGTCTTCAAGTCTCTTTCTGAGTCTCTGAAGCTCTTTGTTCTCTTCCTCCCTTTTCTCAGCTTCTTCGACTATTTTTCTCGAGTAGAACTCATCAACTGCATCGTTAAAGCTATCGAAGTACTTCTTCTCATAGTCGTCGAAAATTCTGAGTTCTATCGGAAGAAAGTCAGCATACTCTCCTTCTTTTATGAGAATGTGTGGTTTAAAACTCTCGTTTGCTATTGGCAAGAATATCTCCTCCACAGCCCTAACGATTCTATCCTTCTCTTCATCATTCAGCTCAGAAGCCAGCTTTTTCTTGTTGATTCCAGCCCTCAGGCAGATCTCCTCAGCGTAAATCCCGCCAACGCTCAGGCTTGTTGCGAGAGCCTTTACGATCTCTTTGTCACCCAACACATCGAGATCCTCTTTCTTGAGCTCAAACGGGCTTTTTTGGGGTTTGGGTAGCCTGTAAGTCTCTCCAGATTTGAAAAATGGCTTTAAAGGCATGATTATCTTCCAGTTCTCATCGGCGAGAATGACATTGCCCTTTTTGAAGATCTCTGCAATCAGTACCTTCTTCTCCTCTCGCTCAACTTCAACAAACACGATCCTGTCGAAGTCGTGCTGATAAATTCTCCTTATCCTCCCTCCCTCGAGGTGCTTTCTGAGGAGCATTGCAAAACTCGAAGGAATTCTTGGAGCCTGTCTTGGGAATTTTGTCAGGTGTATTCTCTTTCCTGCCTCTATGATAAGCTCAAACTTGCTTCCGGGCTTTCTGATCCTTATCCTTATCTCGTCTGGAGGATTGTGGTATATCTTGTCGATTCTACCATCCTCAATTACCTTAAGCTCGCTAATAATGGCTTTGATGTCAACGGCTGACATCTGTTTCATATGGTTCACCTGCTTCACAGCTAAAAGCACTTCCAGTATTTCGAATGCACTTTCTTCACATCGTTGATGTTGTCCTCCAGCTTTTTAAGTGCACTCTCCTTTCTCCTGAACTTTAACTCCTGCAGGTAGTTGAGCGGCTCCCTTATGCATGATATATCAAGCCCGGCCATCGCCGAGATAATCCCGAGATTTGTGTATGGAAGTGCCGACTCAACACTGTAGCCTCCTTCCAGCACGGCAACAATTCTGCCATCGCAGTATTTCTCCGAGAGCCTGACAGCTTCCCTCATTATCTCAGCATAGCCTCTTGCAGTTAGAGCCAGTCCTGTTATGGGATCTGTGAAGTGGTTGTCCTGACCGGCAGAAACAGCTATGAATTCTGGCTCGAACTCCTCGGCAACAGGCTTTATTATCTCTTCAATGACCATCATGTATCCATCATCCGATGTTCCAGGGGGCAGCGGGATGTTGATCGTATAGCCCTCCCCATCTCCCGCACCGCACTCGTATGGGAATCCCGTTCCGGGATAGAGCGGCATCTGATGGGTTGAGATGAAGAGAACCTTGTCATCATAGTAGAAGATCTCCTGAGTCCCATCTCCGTGGTGTGCATCCCAGTCAAGGATCATGATCTTCCTGATGCCATGCTTCTGAAGCCATTTCACCATTATTGCCATGTTGTTGAGGTAGCAGAAGCCTGCTCCTATGTACGGTTTGGCATGATGCCCGGGAGGGCGGATCATCGCAAAGCAGTTGTCAACCTCTCCTTCCAGAACGGCTTTTCCAGCCCTTATCGCTCCACCTGCAGAAAGGAGGGCGATCTCGAAAACTCCAACAGGGATGTTGGTATCCCAATCTATGAAACCTCCCTTCTTACTTTCTTTTTCTCAGAAACTCGACATACTCCTTTGTATGTACTGTCAGAACATCATCAATACTCGCTTCAAACGGTTCAATCAACTTTATTCTTGGGTTATCGAATATTCCTTCTTCGATTAGCTGATCCATTGTATACGCCAACCTCTCCTTCCTCTCCGGGTGGGTTGGACTCTGTTCATGCTCCAAATACTTCTTGTGATAAACTATACCGGTAACCATAATATCACCACAAAAGCTCCTTGCTTATGCCGGGCTGAATCTGAACGACTATGTCTGCAATCTTCCCCCTCTTGATTCCCCCTCTGACCACGCTGTAGGAGTTGAAGTAGATCACATTGACCTTTTCATCCACATCGTAGCCCTGCTCCTTTATAACATCTATCAGCTTTTGCTCAGCGTAGGCCATCATCTCTTCATCAGACGGCAGGGAGCCGAGTTTGAAAGGACAGCTTTCAACAACCCCGTTGTAGATAGCCTTTCCACTTTCGGTATCGTATCTAACATACATCGTCAGGCTTATGCGAGACACAGCAACACCGACAGCGTTAACTGACTCGCTGTGGTCTGGGACTATGACGCTAACCTTTGAAGCTCTGGAAATTCTCTTTGCAAGATATCTGCTGAGATATCCGGTCAGTATTATTCTCTCAGCTTCCATTGACTCTATGCTCTTCGCAATCATCTCAACAAAGCTGTCAATAGCTCTGCTGTCGATTCCGTGGCTTTCAGCGTATTCGATTGATTTTCTGTAATCGCCAATCTCTGAATCTTCGAGGTTGAGGGCATCGGTCAGCGTGAAATTCTCTCCACCAAACGCGATGGGTTTTCCAATCCTCCCCGGCTTCAGCTTTCCGTTTTCAACCGCAGAGTCACCACCAAACGGGATTGAAAATGAGTCAACACACCTTATCAGAGTTTTCCTTCCAAAAAATTCGATGTTCTCCACTATTTTTGGAAGTCCATCTTCTATCAAAACGAAGTCCGTTGTTGTGCCGCCAATATCGATAACCAGAGCTTTCCTTTCTTTGGTCAGGAAATAAGCCCCAACTGCCACCGCCGCCGGGCTGGAATTGTAAAGTTCGGATGGGTTTCTGAGGGCTATCTGATAGGGAATTATCCCACCATCACCCTTGTAGTAAAAGAAGTCCCCAACAAGGGATTTTATTGTATCTGTTAGCTCATAAACGGTTTTTATGATTTTGGCGTTTATTATCGCCGTGTTTATTCTGTAAGGGAATATCATTCCTCCTCCGTAATGGGACAGGGCTATGGATCTCTCATCACAGTATTTTCTGGCTATCTCGAAGATCTTGTTCTCTATGCTCGCATTCCTTACACTGAACTTGGAGGATATCGCAATGTTGTCGTACTCAGAGCTCTTCAGGATCTCCTCTATCTCCCTTTCGTCTATATCCTCAACAACATCTCCTCTGTGGTTTACAAAGCCCCTGACAACCTTTCCGAACTTCTCATAGTTCAACCCCGGCCCGGGAACAACAATGGAGAGGGTGGGATACTGCTCAGATCTGCTGAGCAGAAGGTTGAGCGGTAGAGATGTGCTCACAGCTATCCTGCTTTTTTCAATATCCTCTGCGGGTATTCTCCTGAAGGCACCCTCAAAACCCTCCTCATTGGGGATCTTGATCGTTTTGATCTCATTATCCTTTATTATCGCGATATCTGTATTCGTTCCACCGACATCGATACCAATGAACATCCTTCATACTTTGTTATGTAGAGTATTTGAAATTTTTTTAATGCTTTTTCCTTGCTTTAGCATGTCTGACACAACTTAAAATCAAACAACTCAAAATTAAAATACTCTAAAAGATAAAGTTGAGAAAGGTGGAAGGATGGAATGCGAGGTCTGTGGTGCAGAGCTGAGGGGCAAGCCATTTAAGGTAATCATCGAAGGAAGCGAGGTAAATGTTTGCAAGAGGTGCAAGAGCCTCGGAAGCGAGAAGCCCGTGGAGAGGATCTCTCAGAAGGATGTTAAAAAGGTGTTTTTGAGGAAGAAAAGTCCTAGGAAAAAAATCGAATTTGAAGAAGAACTTCTTGAGAACTATAACCTGATAATAAAGAGGGAGAGGGAGAAGAGAGGCTGGAGTCAGGAAGTTCTGGCCAAAAAAATTCAGGAGAAGGAATCTCTTATAAGAAAGATAGAAAATGCCGAAATAACACCTGAAACCGAAGTGATTGAAAAGCTTGAGCGGCTTTTTAACATAAAGCTCAGGGAGAAGGTTGTGGAAGTGAAGGTAAACCTGAACAGGAAATCTCTAACCCCAACTCTCGGAGATATAGTTGTCATCAAAAAGAAAAAGAGCTGAGCTAAATCGGGCTAAAAAGAATGATTGTAGAGATCAAACCCACAGATTTTGAAAAAATAGATAGGGAAGTTAGATTCGCTCAGAAGAAAATATCTGAGGGACTTCCAAAGGAAAGGATAATCAGAAAGATCCGAAGAACGATTCTCAGTAAGGAGGATGTATTCGAGATAGCGAAGTCGAGAATAAAAAGCAGGGAAAAGTTTGGCAACCTTTCAGAAAAGCTGTTCTTTGATGAATCCGGGCTGAGATACTCCACTCCACCGGTAGTCTCAGAATACAGGGCTGAAAGGCTCAAATCCAGAGCGATAGCTGATATAAGCTGCGGTGTGGGAGCTCAGTTAATATTCTTCGCGAAAAAGGGAAGGGCAATGGGTGTGGAACTCGACAGAAAGAGGGCCATACTGGCAAAGCTAAATCTGATTGCCATGGGTGTTGATGGGCTGGTAGTTGCGGGAGATGCTCTGAGTGATGAGGTTATAAGCATAGTAAAGAGTTTTGAAGCTGAAGTGATCTTCTCAGACCCGGCAAGACCACCATCCATGGATGTCAGGACTTTTGATGGTTTAGAGCCTATGCCCGAGATGGTATTGAAGAGGTATGAGCACATAACCGATAAGATCGCCTTCGAACTCCCCCCGCAGATGCCTCCTGAGAGGATAAAGCTTGACGGCGAGAAGGAGTACACATCCCTTGATTTCAGGTTGAACAGACTGGCGTTCTACAGGGGTGAGCTGGCTGAATGTGATGTTTCTGCTGTAACGCTGCCGTCAATGGAGAGGGTTACCGATCAGGACGATAGGCTGGCTGTAGATGAATGTGATGAAGTTGAAAGTATGATCCACGAGGTCGATTATACAATAGTTAAAGCCGGTCTGCTGGAAAACCTGCTTGGAAAGTACAGCTTTGAGGCCAAGCTCTGGTTGAACGACGGCAGGAGGGTTCTGTTAACTTCAGACAGGAAATCAGAAACAGAATTCATGAGGGACTACGAGGTCATCGATACATGCAGATTCTCCGCGAGTGAGGTGAACAGGAGGCTTAAAGTTCTGAATGCCGGCAAGGTGACAATAAGATTTGCCATAGACCCTAAAAACTACTGGAGTGTAAGGAAAAAACTCGAAGAAGGTTTAGCTGGAGAGGAGTGGTATCACCTCTTCAGGAAGGATTCTGAGGCTGTTATCGCGAAGGGATTGAGAAAGGAAACGATTAAAGAAGGAAAGGATTAAAAAAGGTCATGGATGTGTAAAGACTGCTAAGAGCTTCCCGTCAAAGGACTCTATTCTGCAGAAGGCAAACCTTTCGAACTGAACAACTTTCCCAACATCATTTACAGCGTTAATTTCTGCTTTGCCCGTGTAGTTTCTTTCTAGGCCGAGCACCTCGCAGTCAACGGCCTGACTTTCAGGAACCCATTGAATTATGTTCTTACCCTTCTTGACATTCTTCAACTCGAAGTCCGCAAACTCGAAAATTAGCTCCTCCTTGCTAACCACCCTAACATTGCAGAAGTCCTTCAGCCTGAATATCTCCCCATCTCCGAATCTGTTGAAGTCGCTGGATGAGATGTAAACCCTACTCTCTCCCTTCAGCTTTCTCACACCACCCTTCGGGCTGAGTGGGACATCAACCTCCCCATCGAACTCCAAGCCCTTGATCTCAATCAAAACAGGATTTTCAACGAAGAAGTACCTGTTCGCAGTCTCGTCGATAATCTTCCTATTTTCTGCGTAAAGGTTCTTCATACTTACAGATACATCGTTTTCTGACACTCCGAGGGATATGAAGAATTTCTTTATGGCCTCTGGAGAGAAACCCCTCCTTTTCAACGCTCTCAAGGTGGGAAGCTTTGGATCATCCCATCCCGTGAATTTTCCTTCTTCAATGGCCTTTTTAATCGAACTCGTCGAGAGCTTCCCGAACTCGTGAATCTTCACCCTTCCCCAGTGTTTTGTCATCGGATACTCCCAGCCGAAGTATCTGTAAATGTACTTCTGCCTTCTCTCGCTGTCTATCAGATCTTTTCCCCTTATTATGTGTGTTATACCGTTTAGATGATCTTCTATAGCAGACTCGAAATCGAGGGTAGGATACACGAAGTACTCATCTCCTGTTAATGGATGCTCCTCATAGATTATCCTAAAAGCTACCCAGTCTCTTATCGCCGGATCCTTGTGCTGCATATCGGTCTTTATCCTGATGACAACCTCACCCTCTCTGTATTCCCCTGCAAGCATCTTCTCCCACACATCCATTGTATCCTCTGCTGGCAGACCTCTGTGAGGGCATTCAGTTCCGCTGTCTCTGTGTTTCTTGAACTCCTCTCTGCTGCAGAAGCATGCGTAGGCTTTCTCCATTTCAATTAGTTTTTTTATGTAATCGTAGTATATCGGGATCCTCTTCGAGGCGTACAGAGTCTCATCTGGCTCATATCCAAGCCACTCAAAATCCTCCAGATACCATTCATAAGCCTCTACCATTGGTCTTTTGGTTCTTGGATCTGTGTCATCGAATCTCAGAATGAGTCTGCCATCATACATCCTTGCGTACTCTCCGTTAACTATCATACCCCTCGCAGAACCGAGAGTTGGAGGGCCGTTTGGGTTCGGTGCGAACCTCATGACAACTCTCCCTTTCTCAGCAGATTGCAGCGGTGGCAGGGCAATCTCTTTTTTCCTTTCCTTCTTTTCCTCCTTATATTGCTCGAAAAGCTCCAGCTTTTTCTCTTCGGGAAGGGAATCAAACTCCTTTATTACTTCCTGAACGATATCAACAACTTCTTTAGCCTTACTTCTGAGTTCTGGAACCTCTGACATCACCTTCCCCATAACAGCCTTGAAGTCAGCCCTGCCGTACTTTGACGCATTGATCACTACATACTTCAAAACAACCTCTCTTATGTTCATGAGAAGCACCTCAGTACCTAACTTCAGTACTCTCTTTTCACGAAATAATCAGCAATGCCTTCGAGTACTCTTTTTGCATTTGAATTGGGAAGTACATTTAGCTTTTCCTTCGCCATTTCTATGTATTTTTCCGCCAGATTCGATGCATAGGAGATCGCTCCTATCTCTTCGAGAATCTTAACAGCATCCTCAATTTCCTCAGTCGATGCCTTTCCTTTTCCGAATATCTCTGGCAGCCTTCCCTGTTCGAAGGCCTTTATCGTTATGATTGTCTTCTTCCCTTCAAGAATATCGCTCGCCCAGTCTTTGCCGGTTTTGTCCCGGCCAACGAGATCTAACACATCATCGTGGATCTGAAAGCCAATTCCGCTATATATTCCAAAATCCCAGAGCGACTGTATGACTTCCTCGTCCTCGCCAAAAAGTATGGCCGGAAGAGCGCATGAAGCTGCAATCAGTACGGAAGTTTTCTTGGTTACCATCTCGATGTACTCCTCTTCAGAAACTTTCTCTCTCTCCTCAAAGCTCATGTCCAGATACTGCCCCTCGCAGATCTTAACGCACACATCCGCAAGCGTTCTGACCCCCCTTATCAGGTTCTCCTTATCTACATCACAGAAGGTCATCAGATAAAAAGCCTCTGAGAAGAGAGTATCTCCTGCTAGAATCGCTACAGGCTCTCCCCACATGTTATGGACGGTTTTAACACCTCTCCTCATCTCATCCTGATCCATGATGTCGTCGTGTATCAGCGTGAAGTTGTGAATGGTCTCTATTGCAACTGCAGATGGCAGAATTTTCCTGTAGTCTCTGTTCAGAGCCTCAGAAACTACCAGAGAGAGGACAGGCCTTAATCTCTTTCCTCCAGCCTTGAATAAGTGCCTTGTTGCAACATACAATCCTTCAGGATCCTTAACCGGGAGCAATTCCTTTATGGCCGATTCTATTATTTCTGATCTTTTTGAAATTTCATCTTTAAGCCAGTTGAAGCTCATAAAAACCCTCCTTTATTCCTACTTTCGCAGAATTTTACCACATCAATACCTGTAACCTCGATGTACTCTTTGAGCTTTCCGCTAACAACGATTCTGCAATCCCGTAAATCTTTAACCCTTCTGCTGCCAGTGAGAAACATCGCAACCTTCAAACCCTTTATAAAGTAGTTTATTTCTTTAACAACCTCATCTGAAGACCGCATGGCTGCATGAAGGAAGGGAAGTGCCGAACTTCCGATTTCCGCTCCCAAAGCTATGCACTTTGCAACATCTAAGCCACTTCTCAGCCCGCCGGTAGCTATAACCGGCAGAATCTCTGCACATTCAATTATCGAAAAGCTCGTCGGTATTCCCCAGTCCCAGAAGTCTATGGCTATCCTCTTTCCAATATCATCTTTGGTTCTGTAGAATTCCACGGCAGTCCAACTTGTCCCTCCAGCTCCTCCGACATCCACAGCCTCAACTCCACAATTCCTGAGTTTTCTGGCAACCCTGTTAGATATCCCCCCGCCAGTCTCCTTCACAATAACCGGAACCTTAATTTCCTTCACGACATTTTCTATCGCAGAATAGCCGTTTCTTGCGTAAACATCTCCTTCCGGCTGGACAACCTCCTGCATGTAGTTCAGGTGTATTGCCAGAGCATCGGCATCGATCATCTCAACGGCCTTTTCAGCGTACTCAACCCCATGCTTTATTATCTGAGGGATACCTATGTTGGCATATATGAAGGCGTTTCCAGCATGCTCTCTGACAATGCTGAAGGTATCCTCGAGGCTTTTATCCTCTATAGCCGCTCTCTGACTCCCAACTCCCATGCCTATTCCCGTCTCCTCAACGGCCATCGCAAGATTTCTGTTTATATCCTTTGTATCCGGATGACCACCGGTCATGGAGGCTATTAGGAGTGGTGCTGAGAGTTTGCTACCCAAAAACCTAACTTCCGTTATGATGTCTGCTAAATCAAGTTCAGGAAGTGAGTTGTGGAGGAGCATGACATCTTCCAGCCCGGTATATTCGGATTCAACATCCTCCTCGACGCATATCCTTATATGGTCGAGCTTTCGACTTGAGGTTTGATTCTCACCCATAATTCTCACCCATCATTTCTCATCATTTCCCCCTGATAAGTGTGCCTAATGCCTCACCTTTCAGAAACTTAATAATGTTTCCCTCAATCGCTCCATTGAATATCCTCACCTCAGAACCATGAATGGATCTGAACAGGGCTCCGATCTTTCCCTTCATTCCACCGGTAACATCCGATTTTCTCTCTGCATCCATTGCAGATTTGTCTATTGCGGATAAAACCTCTTCAAAGTTATCTGCGTTGATTTCCTTAACAACCCTGCCATCATAAATCACTCCATCGACATCAGTTGCTAATCCAACTCTCAGCTTTCTGTCAGAAAGCTCTCCCATCAAGGCGGAGATTATTGAATCTCCTGAAAGAACCTCGAAGAACTTTCGCTTTCTGTTGTAGATCATGTCGCCATGAGTAACAGGAATTATGTCCTCTGTCAGCATATCCAGAAAGAGATCGATGTTGATGTTCAGCTTTTCATCCAAGAAAAAGCTCGTTAAGGGATGGATTCCCAGAGCATGAACTCCATTCTCTAAAAGTTTATCGCATACAATCGAGTTCAGTCTCTTGCAGGCAAAATGAGTTGTTAAAACTCCTCTCAACTCTTTCTTCTCTTTCAGGTTGTATTTCTCGACATGCGGATGCCCGAAAGAACCTGCTCCATGGACCAGTATAATCTTTTTCCTGTTCTCCATCAAAAACTGGCTGATTTCCCTGGAAATCCTCTCTATCACATCGAATTTTGCTTTCTCGAAGCTCCCCTTTGATTTATCCGTTATGATCGATCCACCGATCTTGAGTATAATTATCTCATCATCCCTCAATCCTGACACCCTCTTTCTCGGGCTTGACGAAGAACGCATTCCCGAATATTTCGGTGGCTTTGGTTAGGGCATCCTTCTCTCCCAGGCCAATTATGCAACCTCCGCCTCCTGCCCCAGTGATTTTCGCTGAGATGCCCAGTTCTTCAAGCTTTGCAATCATCTCATCAATTTCCCTTCTGCTAACTCCAATGGCCTTCAGCAGGCACTGATTTATCCTGAAGAGGTCGAATATCTTGTCATAATCCCTGTTCTCGAGTGCCGGAATTGCGGATTCAGATACCTTCCCGATGGCATCCATTACGGCATCTATCACCTCTGGGTATCTTTCTCTCAGCGAAGCCACACCGTTGACCATCTCCTTCGTGTAAGACTTGATACCGCTATCAATTATGAGGAAGTGTATTTTCCCGAGGTTGAGCGGACTTCTGTCCGGGATTATCCATGAACCGCCGTAGGTTGATAGAAACGGATCAGTTCCGCTTCCAATTCCCTGAACATCGAGTTCAACCATTCTTGCCATTTCGTATATCTCCTCGTTGGTTAATGCAGCCTCGAATTCGGCATCAAGAGCCTTTAACACAGCTACAGTCACGGCAGAAGAGCTTCCAAGTCCGGAAGCTGGAGGGATCTGGCTCTTTATCTCTATATCTGCACCCCTTATATCCCTGACCTCCCTGAACCTCAGAATCGCATGGCTTATGTATGGATGAATGTTGAAGTCCAGCCCGGTAACCCCGAGCGGAGAGGATATTCTGAACTCATCCCTTTTACTGACTTTAGCAAAACATCTGAGGTTTATTGCCGTAACAATGGCCTTCTTCTTGTAAACTACAGCATGCTCTCCAAAAAGGAATAACTTTCCTGGTGCGGAGGCTATCATTAATGGTTGTTAGATAAAGTGAATTTAAAAGTTTGTAAACCTTTTGCTATTCCACGAACAGTTCTATCTCTTCTCCATCCATGATGCTTTTGAGCTCCTCGAGGCTGCCCTTCACCTTCCCGAAAACATTGACTGCGCTAGCAGGTCTGATCTTATCATCGCTTATCGGTGTTTTTCCGAAGAAGATGCAAATAGCCTTTCCGGGAATCCAGTATGCAACATCTCCCAGCTCTACAACTTCCTTTGAGTTGTCTTCCTCGCTGACCTCGATGTCCGTGTGGAAGTATATCTCATCTCCCCATCTGTTCACGATCCCTCTGATCGGCAGGCTGTTTTTGATTATCTCAGCAGTTTTTGTTGGAAGAAGCTCTATCTCTCTTACGATGTCTCCAACTCTGACGAACATACTCGATCAACGATACTAATCAACGCTTTCCTTGAACAAAGCCCCCTCCTTCTCGAGGATCTCAATTGCCCTGTTGATATCATCGACCCTCAGGATTATCAATGCTCTGTCCCCCCCAGATGTGAAGGCATAGACATACTCTATGTTAATCCCTGCATCTCCAAGGGCTTTTGCTATGTTGTACAGCCCTCCCGGCTCATCCTTGACCTCAACACCGAGTACATCTGTAAGTGATACGGTAAATCCAGCTTTTTTCAGTGTGTCATAGGCTTTATCGGTGTCATCAACAACCATCCTGATTATACCAAAATCGCCAGCTTCTGCAATCGTAAAAGCTCTAATATTTATTCCAGCGTTAAACAGTTTTTCTGTAACCGATGATAACCTTCCCGGTTTGTTCTCGACAAAAACTGAAACCTGCTTTATTATCTTCTCCTCTTTCATCTTTCCCACCGTTCTTAAATAAGCTAATCAAAATATATTAAATTTCTGTAAACCTCACTAATTCCTTAAAACCCTGACACCATCCTTGGTTCCTACAATAACTCTGTCTATCAGCCTTCTCGGAAATATTCCATTCTCAAACACTCCAGCTATGCAGTTGATTCTGCATTCAAGCCCCTCTGGATCCTCTATTCTACCGAAGTCAACATCGAGTATGAAGTTTCCGTTGTCGGTTATGCAGGCTCCGAGCTTTCTATCGGACTCTCTCAGCACAGCCTCTCCACCGAGCTTTTTGATCTCCTTTACGGCATTGCCGTACGCGAAAGGAAACACCTCCACCGGAACCCTCTCATCGAGAACATCCACGATCTTTCTCGAATCGACGATGATAATTACCTCCTCCGCTGCCTGAGCAACAATTTTCTCTCTCAGAAGCGCTCCTCCTTTGCCTTTGATGCAGTTGAGGTTCTCGTCTACCTGGTCGGCTCCATCCACGCACAGATCGAGTTCTTCAAACTGGATCAGGTCTGTAACCGTTATCCCGTTCTCGACAGCAAGCATGTGGGATTGATAGGAGCTTGGAACTCCCCATATTTCCAGTTCCTCCTCTTTAATTCTCTTTCCGAGTTCATTCAGGAAGATCTCAACCGTACTGCCTGAACCGATTCCGATTACCATCCCATCCTCGATGAGCCTTGCAGCCTCCTTAGCAGAATTAGCTTTCTCCATAGGATCACCTTTCTGGTGTAGGTGCTGTTACCTTTTTACAGTTTTCGGTTATTGCTCTGGTTTTTGTAGTCCTTGGTTATTGGGCTCTCTCGTTAAATTGCTTGGTTATGAGGTTTCAGTTCGGGGAGGTGCCCAGGATTGTATTCGCTATGACGGCTATTTTGGTTTCAAACTTTCTGAAAGTTGGAATAGAACGGGATGTGTCCCACTTAATTTACTTCATGCTGCCAGTATTTCTTCTATTATCTTCTCTTCTATTGGTTTAAAGTCTAAGTATTCCATTAGAATTCTCTCTATGAATCGGAATCTAATTTCTTCGTTCTTGCTGGTTAAGAGTTCGCCCTTGATAGTTTTATACTTAAAACTCAGCGGTGCGGAATTCAGAACTCTAACATCAACTGGTAATCTTACTGCCTTCTCAATTTCTGCAGAGAGCTTTAGTTCATAATCTAAAAAATCCTCCACCTTATTTTCATCAACATAAACTGCAATATCAACATCTCTAAAGTAAATCTCGTTAAAGCTGCCGTGAAGGTATGCAAAGATAACCTCATCTTTTTCTGCCAGAATTTTCTTTATTTTCTTCTTTATTTCCTCTTTATTTACTAACGTACTTTTTCACCTCCTCGATGAACTCCTCTAGATCTGAAATATCTTTTCTCATTATTTCATAAACCTTTCTATCGTCTACTTTCCAGTAAATATGTACGAACATATTCCTGAATTTGGCCATATAAGCAAGTTTCTCAGCTAAATATTGTGAGATTATTCCATGCTTGCCGAGGATTATAAAACAATCCGAGTAGCTGCTCGGAATCTCCTTAACAACTCTCACAACAATGTGGTTACAGACTGAAATGGCAGCCTCGATGGCTACAATCAACTTATACTTTGCCGCATCCCTAAGATATGAGTTAGATAGAAACTTCTCCAAACCTAATTCAACAATATTTCTGAGCTCACCAAGCAGTTGTTTAATCTCGACAAGTCTTCTGTTTACAAGATCTACATCAACTTCAGACATGCAAACCCCCATTTGCTTTAACTATTCACATTATTAAAATCTTGCAACCTATCATAAGTTTCTGGTAAAAAACACCGAGCCAAAAACAAAGAGATTTTTGTTTCTCGAATACAGGATCAATCAGAACACCAATCGATCAGAAGGTTTAAGGAGATTAAAGTTCCTCTTGGATCAGGTGAGAAAATGGATCCACTGGATGTTATAAAAAATCTGGATGAGGAGGGATACACATCCTTCAAAGTTGTGGAAGAAGCAGCCTTTTCAGAGGGATCGATCCCGTTGAAGTACAAGTACCTCATGGCGATGGTGGTTGATGCTGTGGAGGGAGCGGTTGAGGGTGTGAAAGTGCTTGCGGTGAGGGCGATGGAGAATGGAGCCACAAAGGAAGAGGTTGCAGAAGCGTTAAGGGTAGCTTACTACATTGGTGGAGCTGGAGCGGTTTATACATCTGCAAACGCTCTGAGGGATTTGCTGCAGGAATAGCTGGTTCAGGATTAAAAATAAAAATCAGAAGTAAAGCTCTCCGGAAATGAACTTCTTCGTTAGCTCGTTTTCTGGGCTTTCGAATATCTTTTTGGTCTCTCCAATCTCCACAAGCTTGCCGTTGAAGATGAATGCCGTTCTGTCTGCCAGTCGTTTCGCCTGAAAGAGATTGTGCGTTGCAAGAACAACCGTAACCCCCTTGCAAGCGATATCCTTTATGATCTTCTCAATTATTACGACATTCGATGGATCGAGGTTCGCTGTTGGTTCATCCAAGACCAGCATCTCCGGCTCGATTACGATAGCTCTGGCTATCGCTACCCTTTGCTGTTCCCCTCCAGAGAGTCTTTTTGCGTTGTGTCTTGCATAGCCATCGAGCCCCATCATGTTGAGAGCTTTTGCAACTCTCTCATCAACCTCTTTTTTGCTGTAGCCCCTTAGCTTAAGGCCATATGCGACATTGTTGTAAACGCTCGTGTTGAACATAACGGGCTTCTGAAAGACCATCGTTATCTTACCTCTAACCCGATCGTTCGCCTCCTCGCCTCTGTAGTAGTACTTCCCCTCACTTGGCCTTTCAAGCATTGCTAGTATCCTCAAAAGCGTTGTCTTCCCGGCACCACTGTTCCCTATTATCGCGAGAATCTCTCCTTCTCTTATCTTGAGGTTAATCTTATTTAGGGCAAGGATCTTTCCATACCTCTTTGATACATCTCTCAACTCTGCTATCATGGTCAAGCCAGCCTGCTCTGGATTAAATTCGATATCGTGCTGACGGCAAATACTATCGAAAGAAGGATTATTCCAAGTGCTATTGCCATGTCTATCTCTCCTCTTGCTGTGTACATCTGCATCGCTGTGGTCAGCACCCTCGTATTTAAAGCGCTACCTTTTACGAATATGTTGCCGCCTATCATGATCGCGATTCCCAGCTCAGCTATGGCCCTGTTGAAGGATGCGATTACAGCAAGCAGTACCCCTGAGATCGATTCGCTCATGACAGCAATTGAAGCCTCAATCTCTCCAGCACCAAGAGTTCTCGCAAGCTCTCTTATCTCACCTTCTACAGCCTCTATCGAGCTGGCTATGAAGCTGATCATGATGGGCGTTATCAGAAGCGACTGACCGAAGCTTATTCCCATCTCCGTGTAAATTAATTTGAGGAAACCGAGAGGACCGAAGGGTACGAGCATTAGATAGAGAATCAGACCAAGCACAACGGTTGGGATTCCCAGTAAACTGTTAAAAAAACCTTTTAAGATGTTCTTTCCCGTGAAGCTATGCATCCCAAGCATTATGCCGATTGGAAAGCTCCACAGTGCGGCCATCAGTGTGGCGATACCCGAGACTCTGATCGATCTGAGCGTGATCTCGATTATGTCCGGATCTGCCGTTACTATCAGATGGACTGCCTGTTTTATACCGTCGAGTATGTACTCCCAGGCCATATAAACTCCTATGACATCTTTGCTTCGAAGAATTTAATGTCTGCCTTATATCTGTATTTCGCAGGACACTCACTCCACACATTATTTTCGATGAAGCCGTACTTCACGATCCAGTGGTATATGTTCCCGGACTTCTTTTCCAGTACCTCTACAGCCGGATAGAACAGCTGTCTGCCGTATCTCTCGACACCGTACTCTCCAATCGTTTTCTGACCCTCTCTGGATGTAAGCCACTTAACAAGCTCCATCGCTCCATCGAAGTCTTTGTTAAATTTCTCCGGATTCACGACTATTATGGCGTATATGTTGATCAACTCCTCTCCCTTATCCACAAGCACAGCCAGATCTATCAGACCATCCATGCGATACTTCAGGTATGTTCCCATGTCCGATAGTGTGTAAGCTCTGACATTGTTGCAGTAGTTGAGCGTTTTTCCCATTCCCGTGCCAGTGTTTCTGAACCACGATTCCTTCTTGATCTCGCTGTAGTTGTACCCGGCCTTTTCCCATAACGCTATCTCCTTTGTGTTGGTTCCGGAACCATCATCTCTCGACACCCAGATGGCGTTTCCCTTTCTGCCTTCTTCCACGATCTTTTTCAGAGCCTCCACCGGACTCAGACCTTTTATTCCTGCTGGATCGTTTTCAGGTCCAACAATGACGAAGAAGTTGTATGCTATGATCTTCCTGTTGACCCCATAACCATTTTCCATGAACTCTATCTCCTTGCTCCTCGCATGAACTATAATGGCATCTGCCGCACCGTTCATCGCATCCTGTATCGCAGCACCTGTTCCTTTTGGTATGAAGTGTAGCTCTATTCCGGTAGCATCTTTAAATGCGGGTGCTATAGCATCTTCAAGCAATCCAGTATCGTACAGGCTTGTTGTTGTGGATATCGTAAGCACCCTCTCTTCCGCCTGCTTTGTGGTCTGGGAATACCAGGCAACTCCTACAATTCCCGCAACCAGTATCACGGCAATAAGCAGCCATGCCTTTTGGGATAGAGCTTTATCATTCATGGTATCACCGATATATACAACCATGCATAACGAATATAAAGGTTTCTGTTTGGATTCATAATGCGATAATGTAACTTCGAAAACATACAATTTCAGCGAGATAAAAGTTAAGGTTGAGGGAAAAAACTTTGGTGGAAATTAAGGAATCTCAGGGATTTCCTTCAAAGCAGTAATGCACAACCCTCTAAAAATCCCAGAATCAATGGTAGGTCTGCCTCTATGTTAATGGAAAAACACGGTTTTAAATTTTCTGAAAAAAAGCTTTATATATTCGTCTTAAAAACTTAATTTGAATGTCTAAAAAAGTTATTCTAGCGATTGACAGAGATAACGACCTCGGAAGGAAGGCCGGTATTGAGGGCGTTATTATCGGTAGAGAGGATAACCTGAACGCTGCCATAAAGCTTGCCGAAAATGATCCGGAAGATTCTGATATAAATACGATTTTCGGTGCGATAAAGATCTACGATGAATTGAGGAATGCTGGAGAGGATGTTGAGGTAGTTACGATAACCGGAGACATAAGTGTTGGTGTGGTCTCTGATAGTAAGATAGCAGAACATCTGGACTATATAGCCTCAAAAATTAAGCCGGAAAGTGTTATTGTTGTTACGGATGGCTCAGAGGATGAGTTCGTTTTACCGCTAATAAGTTCGAGATTCAAGATAGATTCCGTAAAAAGGATTATCGTAAAACAGAGCAAAACGATAGAAGGCACCGTTTACATGCTGAGGAAAGTTCTGAGCGATCCTAAGGTTGTCAAGAACTTTTTCACACCCATTGGTGTGACCCTGATCATTTACTCGATTTTCGTGATCGCGGACTATCCACAATATGCGATAGGCGGGATGATATTTTTGATAGGAGTTTACATGATACTCAGAGCTTATGAGCTGGATATCGGCATAGAAACATTCTTTTCAAACCTGAAAACGGCCCTGCTAGAGGGCAGAATATCATTTGTTACATACATAATTTCCGCGATACTTTTCACTATAGGAGTCATCGAAGGGTTCTACACCTTCTGGAAGCTGACATTGCAGCCTGTATCTCCCGGGCTTATAGCACTGGCAACCTCGTTTATTTATGGGGTGATATGGTACTTCACAGCGGGAGGGATCTCAATTTCTCTTGGAAAGATGCTGGATGCTGTGATTGAAAGAAAGAGCTATGTCAAGTATCTGACGATTTCATTCCTGATAGTCTCGGCCGGACTTGCTTTGTGGGGTGGAAGCGTTTACATCCTGTCGAATTACGAGAACTTCAGCATGGGATCTGAGGAGGCGATAAGAACCTTTGCCCTTTCAATTTTCGGTTCGATCTTTATTGCGGTAATCGGCATGGCACCGATGAAACTAAGGGGAGAATCGATAAAAAATTAAGAGATTTAAGCTTTTATCCCGAAAACGGAATTCAGGATTGCATAGGTGACGAATATGTCTTCACCTATCGGCTCGCAGATGATAACCTTCTTTCCCTCAAACTCTCCCTCTTTAACACCTATCCCTTTGGGAAAGTTGAGGATCTCCGGCAGATCTTCGGTCACATGCAGACCATAAGATATGAACAGTGGTACAACATAGACAACTTCACTCTGCATGCTTCTAATCGCCTCATCTGGAGATGGCTTCCTGTTTCTTGCTGCAAAGGCTATCCTCACTTCATCAAACACACCTGATTTTTCTATTCTATCCCTGTGCTTCTCCATCACCTCTCTGTAATGAGGTAGCTGGCTTCCATGGCCAACGATAACCAGACCTCTCCTCACAAAATCACCTCCTGATAAAAATTATCGTATAATCAGAACTCAACTCCATCTCAGATGCCAAACCCTCTCTAACCCTCTCGTTCATGCACATATTCTCGAGTAAAACCACCTTTAACTCTCCAAGCTTTTTGATATCGAACCTTCTGTTTGCAAGTATGAGAACACTTCTGAACTTCAAAAAATGCATTATTTCTCTCAGGTTAACCTCCTTACTATGAGCGTTCATCACAACAACATCGCACAGATCAACTCCCAGCTTGGCAAGGGCTACCTGAACGCTCGAGATTCCGGGTTCCACTTCGGCATGGAACTTGGTTCCCAATCCTGCAACCATTGGATCTCCTGTTGACACAACAACCACATTCTTCCTTTTGCTCTCCTCAACGATCTCGGAGTACTCTGCCTCACTGAACCCTTTCATGACTTTAAACTTTCCTTTAATGAACTCCCTTACATTATCCAGTGCTTTTTTACTTCCGTAAACGACTTCTGCTCTCTCAATAATCTTTTTAGCCCTGTCTGTGAGATGGTCTCTGCATATTCCGGAACCAACAACTGTCAGCATCTTAAGCCTCCAGGATCTCAACCTTCGCAGAATATCTTCTCGCCTTACTAACAATCCTTTCATATCCTCCCGCCCATATCGAGAGCAGCCCGGGAAAACCGACTATTATCTTCTCGCCTTTATGCTCGCCAAGTATTCTATCGAGATGAACCCCAAAGACAAATGGCTGGAACTCAGGGAATTTTTTGAGGGCATAATGCCAGGCTCTCCTTCCGGTAGTTATGGAGATCCTTCTGTACCTTTTCGCGATTTCGATTTTTGTCTCCACAAGCTCATCGCACCACGGCTCAACGAAGCCCGTTGATCCCAGTATAGATATCCCACCCTCTATGCCAAGCTCAGCATTCTTGGTCTTCTTCGCGATTTTTTCTCCATCAGGTATCTCTATAAGAACACCACCCGAGAATCCGTACTTTTTAGTATAGTAGCTGAAGTTTTCTTTAATCTGAGCCATTGCGCTCCTGCTAACAGCCTTTTTACCATTTTTCTCACCAATACCTTTCCCAAACCGTATTCCCCTCTTTTCCGTAACTCTTGCGACAATCTCTATACCATTGGTGACATCGAACTCATGATCTCCGGAGAACTTCTCAGCTACACCAACACCATCTTTTGCTTTCGCTTTCAGTCTGAGCTTTATCCCTGCTGGAGTTAGCACTTCAACTGAGCAATCTGAGTTATCGAACAGCGATTTTATTGCTGCGTTCATTGCACAGCATGCTGTGGTCGCAGTAGTGATGCCCCTCCTTATGAAACCATCTCTACTGAGTATGTAGAGCCCGCTCAGGATCTTCTCCTCGCAACCCTCTGAGTACCACTCCTCAGGGTATCTGTAAAGCTCTATTGGATCTCTCATAACCTATCCCTCGCGAAGTCTATCAGGCAGTTTATTATCGCAGCGCAAATCGTGCTTCCACCTCTTGTTCCAACGGTAGTTATCGAGGGTATATCTAGCTCTCTTATCATCTCTTTGGACTCTGCCGCATTGACGAAGCCAACTGGTGTGGCGACTATGAAGGCCGGTCTGACTTTTTCGGCGATCTCGCAGATGTGCATCGCAGCAGAGGGCGAGTTTCCTATGCCCAGAAGGCATCCATCAATTCTGCTATGCAATTTTTTGAATCCTGAAACGACCCTCGTGTCTGTGGATTTGCTGTCTGCAAACTCCATGGCAGAAATGGATTTTGCCCGCAAACCTGCTTTTATCATGTTCACATCAACGATTATCTCACATCCTTCCCATATAGCCTCAACACCTTTCTCAGGCGCTCCTTTGAAGCGAATTATATCCTTAACAGATGGGTCTCCTGTAGCTATAACACACCTCCTCAGAATCTCGGATTTCAGATCATCTCCGGGAATAAGCTTTCTTGCAATCTCAGCACTTTTCCTTGCTATTTTTATAGCTTCTCTGGTTTCTGCACCGAAGTACATTTTCATCCCTCAGAAATTGTATTTGTTTCCGTAGCCTCTCGGAGAAATCATTCTCCCATCGTCGATTATCGTTTCAGAATTTGGCACTATCAGAATTGTGCTCATATCAACAACCTCCGGACATTGGATTATCTCGGAAACCCTCTTAAACAACACCATCTCACCCTCTCTGTAAGCGTTCTTTACAATCCCTATCATAGCATCTCCCCGATGCTCTCTGATTATCTCCATCGCCCTTATCAGGTTAGATTTTCGCCTTCTGCTTGATGGATTGTATATTACAACAACGAAATCTCCTTTCAGTGCATGTAGCAACCTTTTTTCAATCTTCTTCCACGGGATCAGCAAATCGCTCAGGCTGATCACGGCATGATCTCCGCTTATGGCGGATCCAAGCAGAGATGATGCTGCACAGGATGCTGTAACTCCCGGGATAGCCTCCACATCAACATCGATATTGTTTCTGGATACATACTCGATAACCAGCGGGAGTATACCGTAGATGGATGGATCACCACCGCTGATCAGGCTCACCCTGCTCTCTTCTGCCAGCTTTACAGCCATTCTGACCCTTTCAACCTCTCTGCCCATTCCGCTCTCGATAACCTTCTTATCCTTGACGAGGTCGTAGATTCTTTTGATGTAGGTCTTATGCCCGAGGATGTATTCCGAATCTTTCAAGGCATTCAGAGCTTTTATTGTCAGCAAATCTGTACTTCCGGGGCCTATGCCAACAACATAGAGCTTACCTCGCGATTGCAACGGTCACACCCCCGTAAACCCTCTTGGGCAGCAAAAGCTCTCCGGAGCTCGAGGAGTATATTGCACAAGCTTCGGCAACATTCTTCACACCAATAATCTTTGCTTTAGTCTCTTGAACATCCATTGAGTTCAGCTCATCTCTTTTAACGAAAATTATCGGTTTCTTGAGTTCATCTGCAACCTCGAGTATCACACTGCCCTTTTTGTCCTCGATCGTGGATAAAACTCTTACATCCTCCATTTCAGCATTAATCTCTTTCAGAGTATTTCGAATTGCCAGAATTATCTCATCAGCTTTAACACTCTTTCTGAACCCAACTCCAACGCTTAATCCGTGAGAGAACTCCATCGCGGTCGTTATTATCGCTTTCATACCAAATGTCTCGAGGTACTTCGCGATCTCGTTGCCACCATGGTGACCACCGAGTACCGGGATGGCATGCATCAGCGGCTTGTCGAGAACCACAACTGCAGGATCAGTCCACTTGGACTTCAGGTACGGGCATATGCCCCTCACAACTATGCCCGAGGGCATGTAAGCGACTACGCAGTCATAGTCAGTAAGATCTTCCCAGACATGCTTTTTGTAGATCACCGTATCGACATCGTATTTCTTCTCAAGAAATCGTTTTATCTCTTTGAGCTTTTCAGCATCTCTCTCAAAGCAGAGGAGAGCTATCTTCATCCTTTCACTCCTTCAGCAAAGCAACCGTACAGATATGACCTCTCTGCTGAACCTTTAACAGCTTTGCCAATAATTATGGTTGCAGTCCTTCTTATTCCAAGCTTTCTCACATCTTCAGCGATGTTTCTGAGGCTGGATATTATCTTGATCTCATCCTCTCTCGAGGCATGATACACTACAGCACATGGCTCATCAAAACCCCTGATTTTTCCAACTTTTTCGACAATGTAGTCTATCTTGGCAACACCTAAAAGAATGACAATTGTTAGCGGAAGCTTTGCAACCTCTTCGAGGTAATCCTCTTCGAGAGTCCTCCCTTTTGGCCTCAGAATTGCAACCCCATTGCAACCAGCTGTCAGCTCAATTCCAAGAGATGCTGATGATGCAAAAACACTGCTGACTCCAGGAATTACTTCAACATCAATCCCCCTCGACTTCAGCTCATTGATCTGTTCGGCAATCGCGCCATATATTGAAGGGTCCCCACTCTGAACTCTAACAACAAGTTTACCTTCGTTTAAGGCTTTTTCAATAATGTCAACGATCTCTTCCAGAGTTAAGCCATAGCTGCTGATCTTTTCACCCTTAAACTGAGAAAGGGACTCCTCTTCGATGATGGATCCAGGATAGATTATTAAATCTGCTTTCTTAAGCAGATTGAACGCCTTAACTGTCAGCAACTCCGGATCTCCGGGGCCAAACCCAATAAAGTAAACTTTATTTGACATTGAATCACCTTAATTTGGCTTAAGGTGTAGAAAATATAACTTTTACTGCGGTATCAGGATATCCCTGTGCTTCCTCAGAATCTCGTAGTATGTTTCGGGATCGAGTTCTGTTAGAGATGCATTATCAACATCCAGAATGTAGATGGAGTGAAGCCTTGCGTTCTTCACTTCATTGATTGTTACCGGAGGGTTGCTGTAGTATATATCGCAGAGACTCTTAACCCTCTTCAATTCGCTTAACTTTCTTTTTCTCGGGGGTAGAAGGAATATCTCATCTACTGGCATTAAATAGTGCTGGGGGACACCTATCACGAATTTTGAGCAGTAGTGGCTGTATCTTGCTATTTTGCTTGAGATTCTTGCCCTGAGATACCTTTGAGGGTCGAGGGCATGGAATGGAGGAACGAATCCGGTTTCGATCTCCACGATGATGTTTCCAAGTCCCTTCTCTCCGTAAACATCGCAGCTTATTGAGTTCAGGTTGTACTCAACATCCACGCTGTAACCCTTATCGAGTAGATGTCTTGCTACAATTAGCTCCATGACTGAATGAGCAGTATTTACGATCTTTCTCTCCTTTAGCTCTACGAGATTATCTCTGAGCCTGAGAATCTCACTTTTCTGTTCTTCCTCAAGATCATCTGAAATTTTTTCGACCAGTTCATTCAGGTCTTTTATAAAATTCTCCATATCACAACACCAAAAACTTTAAGTATTATTAATTATAAATAAGTATTGCAGGTGAAGGGCACGCTTCGGGATAGTAGTATCCTAAACCTTCGGGAGATAGCATCAAACGAAGGATAGGAAACTGAGATTCCGAGGCTCAGATTCACCTGCACCATTCTTTCGTTCATTACTTGGTTACTATTAGCGTGAGTGTGCTTCTCAGGCCAGCTTTCTTTCTTATGTTTTCGACTATCTTTCTGAGGGTATCGGTGTCTTCAGCCTGAGCCTTGACCACTATGTCGTACACTCCATACACGATGTGTACTTCCATAACTCCGTTCATGTTCATTAAAGCATCATATACCTTCTCTTCATCTCCAATCTCGGTGTTGATCAGGATATATGCAAGCAGCATGTTTGTAATTTCACTCAATCCTACATATTTTTTTCTGAAGAATTCGTTTTGCAATCTCGATTAAAAATAGCTATCCTTTTATACCTGATACAAGAAAATTAGAAGGATGCTCCCTGATGTTCAGCTACTCGAACCCGATGTGCCGATAGGACTCAGCAGAGTTGGTGCAACAGGAGTTAAGAAGCTCGTTCAGGTTGAGCGAGATGGTAAAAGGCCGATAATTCTCATCTCCAACTTCGATGTTTTTGTTGATCTGCCTTCCACGAGGAAAGGTGTAAACCTGAGCAGAAATTTCGAGGCTGTGGACGAGGTTATTGAGAACCTCACAGCCACCCCCGTCAAGACAGTGGAAGAGCTTACGATAAAGATGGCCGATGCCCTGCTTGAGAAGCATGAGTACGCAACCAAGGCTGAGGTGAAGATGGTCTCAGAGCTTATCTTAAGAAAGAGAACTCCGGTAACCCATCAGAAAACTCAGGAGGTTGTTAAGATCTTCTGTGATGCTGTTAAGTGGAAGGATGGGAATCAGAGGATTCTTGTTGGGGTTGAGGTCACCGGAATAACATCCTGTCCATGCGCTCAGGAGCTTGTAAAGGCGAAGTATGCCGAGGTGTTGAAAAATAGTTTTAGCGATGATGAAATCTCAAAAATAATGCAGATAATTCCATTCCCATCCCACAACCAGCGTGGAAGGGCGAGAATAAAGATGGAGGTTAAAGATGGTTTTTCGCCATCTATAGATGAGCTGATCGAGGTTGCGAGGAGTTCGATGAGCTATGAAATTTACGAGATTCTGAAGAGGGAGGATGAGCTTGCAGTAGTCGAGAATGTACACAAAAATCCGAGGTTTGTCGAGGATAGCGTCAGGATAATGGCTAAAAAAACCGTTGAAAAGTTTGTGAACGCTCCTGATGACATCTTGGTTATTTTCAGGCAGGAAAATGAGGAGAGCATACACCAGCACAATGTTGTGGCCGAAAGAGTGGCAACCCTTGGGGAGTTGAGAAAAGAACTCAACAATGAGGGTAAGTTCTGAGATATCCCTGCTAATTCTGCTAATCCTGATTCTTTTAATTCTTCCTGCTCAAGCGAACTCTATTGTTGAGGTATGCCCGAATTGTGGTAGCTATGAGTTCGTCAGGCTCAGCCTGAGTGAGTGCAGGGATGGCTATCTTACTGATGGGGAAGGAAAAGTTCTTCTGCCAGAACAGGGAGAGGTTATAGTTACAAAAAGCTTGGAGGAATTTTACAAAAAATTTGGATATAATGCGACGATTGAAGCAGGCGGAAAGTTCAGGTTATCAAACACTGGTGAGGAGATATACCTCTACTGCAATAACACACTTGCCGATACTTTCTCATATGGCAGAAACGGAATGATTCCATACTGCGATAGGGATGTGGTTTATTATCGCTCAGATGGATGGGATTTCAGATACCTCAACTGGACATCCTTCGAGCCAGTAAGCGATACGGTTTCTGCCAGAATAGTCATTTTCCCGAATAAATTCAAGATTAAAGCCAACTACAGTGTTGTTCTTGCATCATACATTCTGCACGATGATTTTCACGATATGGTTGATGAGAACATCAACCTCACGCTTCTGCTCGATGCCAACCCAGTTGGTGGGATACCCCTCGATGAGATGGAGGTTGTTAGGAAAGCCGATCAGGTTTACTTCCTGAAAAGCCAGAGTTACAAAAACTTTCACTACAAATTTGCGGTAGTTGATGATAAAAGGGTGATAGTAACAACCGAAAACTGGAAGACAACAAACAGAGGTTTTCTGATTGAGTTTAAAAGTGAGAAAATAGCAAAGAGGCTGAAAGAGCTTGTGGATAACGATATAAAATATGCCACATCCCTGCAATCATTCTCCGATTTCAGGGGCAGCAGATCTTTTGTCGTTGAGGCTGGCAGCTACAGCTTTAGGGGAAATGTGACGCTCTACATCCTTCCTGACAGCAACCCAATCTTTGATATGATCGCTGAATCCAGAGAAGAGCTTCTGATAGAGGTGCCGTACATGGATCTGACATGGTTTGGCGATGATTATCTGCTGGATCTGCTTAAATCTTCCTGCGAAAATGGAGCTAAAATAAGAATTCTCCTTGATTCAAAACATTCTGCAGAGAGGAATCTGAAGCTGATAGAGTTTCTTAACCATTTCAGGAACTGCGACCTCGAGGCCAAGATGATAAAGCTGAAGGGCTTCGATTCCCTGCACGGAAAGATGCTGTATGCCGATGGCAGATGCGTAATAACATCCGCAAACTTCAACGAATACGGCTTAAAGCTTAACAGGGAGATAGCAATCCTCATCGACAACAAATCAGCATGCAACTTCCTGAGAAATCAATTTTATGATGACTGGGAGGACAGGTTTGAAATTCCTGATTTTTCCTTACCAACCTCTGTGCTTTCAATTGCCATAGCCGTTCTGATAGCCAATCGGAAACGGTAAGGCGGGAGATAAAGTTATAAATAGAGTCCACTTCTAAAAGCTTTAACCCGGGTGGTGGTATGGAAATCACATGCATGGTCATTTCTCACAAAAAAGCTCCCATAGATGTTCTTGAGAAAATATGGCAGAAGGATTTGAGGAAGGTAATTGTGGACATGCTTTCAAGGAAGGAGATCAGCGAATGTGCCTTCCTCATGACATGCAACAGGGTTGAGCTTTACCTTGTTGGCAACAACACGATGGATGTTTTGAGGGAGTTCTCATCAAAGTTCGAAATCGATGAAAGTTATGTTGAATACAAGAAGGATGATTCTGCCATCATGCATCTAATGCGGGTTTGCTCTGGTTTGGAGTCGATGATGGTAGGAGAGGATCAGATTCTCGGGCAGGTCAGGGAGTACTATCACATCTGCAAGGATCTTGGTGGGATAGGAGGTTATCTTGACTTGGTTTTCAAAAAGGCGATAAATACTGGCAGAAAGGTCAGAAACCTCACCGGGATCAACAAAGGCTCTGTCAGCATAGGTTCTGCTGCAGTCGAGCTGGCTGAAGATGTCCTCGGCAGTTTGGATGGCAGGAAGATACTGTTAATTGGAGCTGGAGAGATGGGAACGCTTGTTGCGAACTCAATAGCTAATAAAAACGCATGCACGGTTTTGATAGCCAACAGGACTTATGAGAAGGCTGAAGAGCTTGCAAAAAAGATTGGTGGAGTGGCTGTAAGGTTCGACATGCTCGAGTCCTGCATGACAGATTGCGATGTTATAATCTCCGCAACCTCTGCCCCCCATTACATACTCAGGAAGGATACGGTTGAAAGGGTGATGCGGAACAGGGACAGAGGAATTCTGATAGTGGATATCGCCCTTCCGAGGGATGTGGAGGAGGATGTGAAACAAATTCCTGGTGTTGAGCTTTACACAATAGATGATTTGAGGATTATAAGCGAAAGAAATCTTGAGAAAAGGAAGGAAAAGATACCAATGGCTGAGAAGATAATCCATGAGGAATTCATCAATCTCAAAAACGCAATCAAGGAGAAGAAGGCAAATCATGCTATAAGCCTGATGTACTCTTCTGCTGAAAGGATAAAGAGGGATGAGATTATCGAACTCTACAACAAGCTCTCCGCAAAATACGGGGTCGATGAGACAGTTCTGCCAATACTGGAGGGATTTGTGAACTCTCTGGTTAAGAAGTATCTCAGGCTGCCAACGATGAGGCTCAGAGAGGCTGCAAGAAACGGAAAACCCGAGATAATCGAATATGTTGAATACCTTTTTGGAGGTGAAGACTTTGTTTCCTGTAACGAGGATGCGAAGACTGAGAAAGAAAAAGCTGAGGCAGATTCTGAAAGAGGTTAGGCTGAGTAAGGATAATCTGATAGTTCCAATTTTCGTTGATGAAAACCTGAAGGAGCCATATGAGATCCCATCGATGCCGTCCTACTTCAGGTATCCAATAGACGGTGTTGTGGATGAGGTTGAGAGGTGCATGGAAATTGGATTAAAAGCCTTCATATTGTTCGGTTTGCCCTCTTATAAAGATGAAAAGGGCAGTTCTGCATATGATAGGGATGGAGTTATTCAGAAAGCTCTTAGAGCGGTTAGCAAGGAATTTGATGACGCGATTCTGATCACGGATGTCTGCTTATGTGAGTACACAAGCCACGGACACTGCGGTGTTGTTGAGGGAATGGAAATTCTGAACGATCCAACGCTCGAGCTCATAGCGGAAACAGCGCTGAGCCATGCCGAAGCAGGAGCAGATATTGTGGCTCCATCTGGAATGATGGATGGGATGGTTAAGGCTATAAGGGAAAAGCTTGATGGGAATGGATTTCAGGACATACCGATAATGAGCTACTCTGCAAAGTATGCCTCAAGTTTCTACTCTCCTTTCAGAGAGGCTGCTGATTCTGGTTTTGCTTTTGGTGACAGGAAGAGCTACCAGATGGACATACACAACTCCGATGAGGCTATGAGGGAGATAGAACTTGACATCATGGAGGGAGCGGACATCGTTATGGTCAAGCCGGCTCTGGCTTATCTGGACATAATCAGGAGGGCAAAGGATACCTTCAACATCCCACTTGCAGCTTACAATGTTAGCGGTGAGTATGCGATGGTGAAGTCTGCCGAGAAGCTGGGATGGCTCGATGGAAAGGCGATAGCCTATGAGATTCTCACTGCAATAAAAAGAGCTGGTGCCGATCTTATAATAACCTATCATGCAAAGGAAATTGCTGATCTGATTTAGGAGGTGATCATTTTGGATTTCAATCTGGAAAAGTCCAAAAACCTTTATTCACACGCTATCGATATACTGCCAGGAGGAGTGAGCAGCCCTGTCAGGGCTGTTAAACCCCAGCCTTTCTATACGAAATACGCTAAGGGCTCTAGGATAGTGGATGTTGATGGAAACGAGTACATCGACTGCTGCATGGCGTATGGGCCGCTAATTCTTGGCCACGCACATCCCGTCGTTAGAGAGGCTATAGAGCGGCAGCTTGAGAAGGGCTGGCTTTACGGAACACCGGTAGAGCTTGAGATTGAGTACGGGAAGCTGATAAAGAAGCTGTATCCATCGATAGAGATGCTCAGATTCGTCAACTCTGGTAGTGAGGCTACGATGAGCGCGATAAGGCTTGCAAGAGGATTTACAGGGAAGAAGAAGATCGTGAAGGTTGAGGGAAGTTTCCATGGAGCACACGATGCGGTTCTGGTTAAAGCAGGCAGTGGTGCAACAACCCACGGTGTGCCAAATTCTGCCGGAGTTCCTGAGGAGTTCGTTGCCAATACGCTGCAGGTTCCGTACAACGATGCTGAGGCTCTTGCGGATCTGCTTGAGAAAAATGAGGATGTTGCCTGCTTAATACTCGAACCGATAATGGGAAATTCAAGCCTCATACTGCCGGAAGAGGACTACCTGAAGGAAGTTAGAAAGATAACGGCTGAAAATGATGTTCTCCTGATTTTTGACGAGATAATAACCGGATTCAGGGTATCCATCGGAGGCGCTCAGGAGCTTTACGGTATAAAGCCCGATATAACAACCCTCGGAAAAATCGCTGGTGGAGGGCTGCCATGCGGGATATTCGGCGGAAGAAAGGAGATAATGGAGAGCATATCCCCTGTTGGGCCGGTATATCAGGCTGGAACATTCAGCGGCAACCCGCTCACCCTGACAGCCGGGTATGCTACGGTTAGGTTCCTGATGGAGAATGAGGTCTATAACTATCTGAAAAAGCTCACGGAGGATATTGCCGAGAGGGTCAGGGATGCTGCAAAAGTTGATGTGGGCCACATAGCCTCGATGTTCTGCATATACTTCGGACAGAAGCCCAGGAACTATCAGGATGCACTGAAGCTTGATGCGGAGAAGTTCAAAGCCTTCTTCTGGGAACTCCTCAAAGAGGGTGTATTCTTCCCGCCATCGCAGTACGAGACCTGCTTCCTTTCGTATTCCCACAGTGAGAGCGATGCTGAGAAAATTGCGGAGGCAGTAATCGAATGTCTGAGAAAGTTGTAGTGGGGACAAGGGGGAGCAAGCTCGCTCTGGCTCAGACAAACAAAGTTGTAGAAAGGCTCAGGGATCAGTATGAGGTAGAGATCAGGATCATCAAGACCAAAGGGGACATAATGAAAGATAAGCCACTATATGCGTTCAAGGGCTCCGGGGCTTTTGTAAGGGCGATAGATGAGGCCCTCGCAAACAGTGAGATCGATATTGCAGTTCACAGCCTGAAGGATGTGCCGGTGGAGAGAGTGGAAGGAACTGTTATCTCAGCCTACCTTGAGAGGGAGAGCCCGTACGATGCGTTCATATCCAAGGATGGCAGCAGGCTTGAGGAGATGGAGTATGGAGCCGTCATAGGAACATCAAGCTTGAGAAGAGCCGCACAGCTCAGGAGGTTCAGGGAGGATCTCGTAATTAAGAATATCCGGGGGAATCTGGATACGAGGCTGAGAAAGCTTGGGGATGGATATGATGGCATAATCGTGGCTGAAGCTGGACTGATAAGGCTCAGTCTGGACATAGATTATCAGAGGCTGGATTCCGAGAGCTTCATCCCTTCAGCAAATCAGGGGATAATCGCGGTTGCAACTAGAGAGGGGGAGGAAAGCTTGGTATCCTTCATGAACCACGAGAATACCATGCTATCTGCTATTGCCGAAAGAGAAGTCTTAAAAGTTCTGGGTATTGGATGTACAGTTCCAGCAGGAATTCTCGCCGAAACTGATGGCTCATCCATGAAGGTAACATGCGAAATACTCGAGCCTGATGGAAAAGAGGTTTTGAAGATGTCAGAGGAGTTCAGCTTTGATGGTTTGAAGGAAGTCATCAAAAAGGCACGGAAGTTTGCCGAGGCTGTTAAGGATGGTTACGGCTAAAGGAGAGGTATATCTGATAGGTGCAGGCCCCGGAGATCCGGAGCTTTTAACCCTTAAGGCTTTGAGGCTTATAAGGGAAGCAGATGTGGCCCTCATCGACGACCTCATCGGAGATGAGATAAAGGAACTCGTTAGGAGAGAGTGCAAAGAGGTCATAGATGTTGGCAAGAGGGCTGGAAGGCATAAGAAGACACAGGATGAAATAAATGAGCTCCTTTACAGGTATGCGAGTGAGGGTAAGAAAGTTGCGAGAATTAAAGGTGGAGACCCATTCGTTTTTGGCAGAGGTGGAGAGGAGGCAGAGTTTCTCGCTGAGAGAGGTATCAGGGTCAAAGTAGTTCCCGGCATATCCTCTGCAATAGCAGCTCCACCACTGGCGGGAATACCGCTGAACCACAGGAGGTTCTCTCCGGCAGTGGTCATAATGACGGGAAGGGAAAGGGAGAGCAGGGAAGGCAAGGAAAGGATCACATGGGATGCTCTCGCGAAAATCAACGCGACAATAGTGATTCTGATGGGAGTATCAAATCTGGAGAGGAATGTCCGGAAACTGATAGAGCATGGAAAGGACCCGGAGACTCCTGTGGCGATCATCGAGAACGCGACCATGGAGAATCAGAGAGTTGTGGAGGGAAAATTAAAGAATATAGCCGAGATAGCCAGAAAAAAGGGTGTGAAAGCACCAGCCATAATCATCATAGGGGATGTTGTTGGCCTGAGAGAAACTCTCAGAGATTTCGTCAGCTATCCAGATATTTCGCAAACAAATTCGCCAGATAAAGATCAAACGGATAGTTGATGTTAAGGGCCAGCAGTACATTCTCAAATTCAAAAAACTTCTCTTCTCCTTCAGATACTGTGTTTATCCCTATCAGCACCCTATCTCTATATATTTTGCATGAAGAACCCTTTGGAATCTTTTTCAAGCTTATGCATCCGGTGAGGCTGATGTCTTCCGAGAAGGCTCTCTCTATTGCTTTTATGTCATCCTTCCTGATGAATGGAATATCACATGAAATGCTGATGAAAGCTCCATACTCCTTCAGAATCCACACGACATCCTCGACATAACCCTTTCCGGGAGTTCTGATGTGGGGTATCTCATTCTGCTTGCAGAATCTCTCCGTTTCGGGAGTGTTCCTGCTTAAAGCTACAAGGCAGTCTGAGGAGGTATCAAGCACGGCATCAAGCACCCTTTCAATCAGCCTTTTGCCACCTACTTTGAGCACAGCCTTCTCTCTTCCCATCCTGCTCGATTTTCCTCCAGCAAGAATCACTTTAAGAACCATGCTGAAGCTGCGATGATGAACAGGCTTAAAGCCCTTGTGATCTCAGCGCAGGCTCCGACGCAATCGCCGTTGATTCCTCCAAAGTTCTTTCTGCTCTCTCCTGCCACAATGTACGGTGTGATCATGGCTAAGGTTGATAGCAAATACACTCTGTCAATCATGGAAAGGAATACGATCACTGCCATGTATATGATAGAAGAAAGGACTAGTCTACTTCTGCTCAGACCCTCTGCGAAAAATTTCCCCATACCATCCATAAAATCCCTGTTTGAGAGCATCAGCAGCATCGACATCTTCGAGTTCACCTCTGCTGCAAACACTCCCATGAACGGAATCGCTTCAAGAGCTTGGAGCTGCACGGCAATAATCAAAACAATGGAAAGCACTCCAGCAGTACCAACCTCAACTCCTTTCATAGCCCTAATCTTTCTCTGAGCACCTCCCTTGGTTGCCAGACCGTCGAAGAAATCGGCTAAACCATCGATATGTATTATGCCGATGATTAAATACAGAGAGAGCAGGGATAGAAAGCTTTTGAATGGAATATTCGCGTAAAGAATTGCAGCGGGTATGAATGCTGTTATCAGACCGATTAATGGTAGTAGGGCAATTTCCTGCCTTGCTTTATAGATATCTCCATTTACGGGAATCCTCGTAAAAAAGGAGATGAGATCCTTCATTGCTTGGGGTTAATTGATTAAAGATAAATTTTTTTTGATTGGATGGCTTTTGAAAGCTATGGCTGAAATGCTTCTGGCTCTCCTGCTTGCACTGGCAATAGATCTTGCAGTTGGGGAGCCTCCCGAAATAATCCACCCAACGGTCTGGTTCGGGAAAATAATAGGATTCTTTGACAGAATTTGGGAAAGAAGGGGAAAAATAGATTTTTTTGCGGGAATGGCTTTCTCGGTTTTTGTTATTGCTTTTGCTTTCCTGCTATCCAGAATACCCGATTTGCTCGACCCTTTGGGATTGATTCTGTCAGCATATTTGCTGAAAACAACGTTCTCTATAAGAAGTCTTGAGGAGCATGTGCGAAACACGGCAGTGGAGGATATATCTCTTCAGAGAGAGATGACTGCTAAGATAGTCAGCAGAAATGTTGAAAACCTTGAAAGGCATGAGCTATGCTCGGCATCCATTGAAAGCCTCGCGGAGAATATGGTTGATGCTGTAATCTCTCCTCTGTTTTACTACCTCCTTTTTGGCCTGCCCGGGGCAATGGTGTATAGGGCCATCAACACGATGGATGCGATGATTGGATATAAAGATGAAAGGTACCACCACTTTGGAAAGTTCGTTGCCAAGCTTGATGACATGCTGAACTTCATTCCGGCGAGGCTTGCAGTTATCTTCTTCATTCCGTTCAATCCGAAAAAAGTCTGGAATTACTACAGGAAGGCAAGATACAAGATAAATGACAAGGCTATTGCAATGATGAGTGCGGTTCTTGGGGTTAAACTGGAAAAGAAAGGAGTGTACTCTTTTGAAGGTAGAGATCCTGAAGTAGAGGACATACTGAGGGCTATAAGGGTTTATAGGATCGTGGTTCTCGAGTTTTTAATAGTTGTAGCACTCATAGCACTCAAAAAGATTTAATAGGGGGGACAGACCTCGTATCTGAGGTATGGATGAATTCAACCCGCTCTACAAGAGGTGGAGGAAGGGGCTTAAAAGGGTGGCTTTAGTCTATCCCAACCGCTATGTTGGGGGTATCTCGAATCTGGGCTTGCAGTACATCTACCACAGAATAAATTTAATGGATGGGTTCGTTTGTGAGAGGTTCTATTCCGATGTTTTTGATGGGTTGAAGAGCGTTGAAACCTCAACTCCCCTTTCCAGTTTCGATATTGCCCTGTTCTCAATCCAGTACGAGGAGGATGTGTTCAAGGCATATGAGATCCTAAAGAAAAGCGGGTTTAGTGGTTTGAAGATAGCCGGAGGGCCGTGTATAATGGAAAATCCAAGGCCATACGAGAAAATCTTTGATTTTCTGTATGTTGGGGAGTTGGAATCATCCAGTTTTTTCGACAGGCTTCAATTTAATGACCTGAAAGATTGCGAGGGGATCTACTCTCCGGGAAAGCGCGTTAAAAGTGTTAGGAGTAAGCTGGATGAGCATCTGGAGATGCAGATAATCGGGAATTCAGCATATGGGAGGGCTTTGCTTCTTGAAATCGGGAGAGGGTGTGTGAGGAACTGCAGGTTCTGCATAGTCAGAAGAATATACTTCCCGTGCAGGTGGAGGGATGCGGAGCTTTTGCTTGAGGTTGCTGAGAAAAACAGAAAGTTTGTGGACAAAGTTGCACTGATAGCTCCTTCTCCTTCAGATCATCCCGAGTTCAGGGAGATAGTCTTTGGGCTTGCAGACATGGGGTTCTCGGTCTCTCCTTCATCGATCAGGGCTGATAAGATAGATGAGGAGATAATAGGAGTTCTGAAAGCATCTGGGCTGAGAACTCTGACAATAGCTCCTGAGGCTGGTAGTGAGAGACTGAGAGAGGCTCTGAACAAGGGAATAGGGTATGAGGACATAATCAGAACATCTGGACTTGCGGGAGAATACGGGATCGAGAAAATAAAGCTGTACTTCATGGTCGGTCTGCCGGGGGAGAGAAAAGAGGATCTGGATGAGATCGTAAACCTCGCAAAGGAGGTAAGGAATTCTGTAAGGCGAGTGGAGATCTCCGTAAACCCGCTCGTGCCGAAGCCTCATACGCCCTTTCAATGGCTATCCTTTGGGGGGAAGCTGGAGTTTAGGAAGGAGGACATCAGGGAGTTGAAGGAGAAAATAAAGTACCTGTGGAAGAATTTAAGGGGCTTTGAGTTTAAGGCTGGAAGTGTGGAGGAGTTTGCTGTCCAGACGGTTATATCTAGGGGAAAGCAGGATGTTTTCCCTCTGATTGAGAGCGGGAGAGCTAACTCTTTCAGGAACATCTTCAGACTCGGTTTGGACAGGTATCTTGGCTCTGTGGAAGAGCATTGGAGTTGTGTGGATCACGGCTATGATGCTAAAAGGTTGAGAATGGAGCTCGAGAGAGCTTTGAGGATTGCGGGAATTGACTTTTAACACGATTTTAGCACGATTATAATCAAAAAATATTTCTTTAATCATGTCCATTTAGCACTATGATATGCGGCGAGCTTAGAGATGTGCTATGCTTCGATGCAGAGATTCTCAACGAGAACATAATATCCAACTATCTGGTAAAATGTGAGAAACCATCCCTCGTTGAAACGGGCCCTGCATCGATATCAGCCAGTCTGGCTGAAATGATTGAGGAGTATATGGGAGGTCTGGACTACATTTTCATAACACATATCCATCTCGATCATGGCGGTGGGGTTGGACACCTGCTGAAAAATTTCGATGCTAAGGTGGTATGTCATCCGAAAGCTGTGAAGCATCTGACCAACCCGGAAAAGCTGTGGAAAGCATCCGAACAGGCTCTGGGTGAGGTTGCGAGGGTCTATGGAAAGCCGGAGCCTGTGGATGAGGGTGCCATTATCCCTGCGGAGGATGGACAGGAATTTGATTTGGGCAGTGATGTGATCAAGGTCATTCACACTCCCGGACACTCTCCACATCACATCTCCTTCTATCTGCGGGAAAGAAAGATTCTCTTCCCGGGGGATTCCGCAGGATTTCACAGCGAAGGAAGGTTGCTGCCCACGGCACCACCACCCTTCATGTTTGATCTCGCGATAGAGTCGCTTGACAAGCAGATCTCTCTGGATTATGAGTATATCGCATACTCCCATTACAGCTTTGCGAAAAACGAGGGACAGCTTGAGAGGATCAGGGAGATGAAGGTAAGGTGGATGGAAATAGCCCTTGATGTTGTCAGGAATAATGGAGGAATTGAAGAACTGGATAGAAGGCTTAGGGAGGATGTGGACTACAGCTTCTTTGTGAAGTACGACTCGATTATAGCCAGAGGATTTCACCAGCTGACTCTTCTGGGGTTCTACGAGTATGCCAGAAGTAAGCTGGATAAAGGCTAGAGAAGATAGATAGTAACCCTCATGCCCTTACTCTCTTTAAATGTTCCCACCACCGAGGAACAGCAGGATTATAATCAAGCTTACAACGGGTAGCCATGAAACCATAAACACATAATCCTCCATGGAAGATCCATCATCTCGATAGGGACTGGGTTGCCAAGGATCGCTATCACTTTGAGCTTCGCCATCACAGGAACGATACAAACTGATAAGCAACAATCAGATAAAGAGATGAAGAAGTATCCCACCCAGGAAAACCCTAAAAATTTTATATCTCTCTGCTCTCCTAAACCCCATGATGCTTTCTCCGATGGAAATAACCCTGATAAAATCGCTTGAAGAGGGTAAGGATTATGATCTCGAGCAGGCCGCTAAAATTTCCGGATTGAATAAGGATGCTGTTTTAAAAGCTTCATATCTCCTTCAGGAGAAGGGTTTGGCTGAGGTTAAGGTTGTTAAGGATATCAGCTATAGGCTCACTGATGAGGGGGAGAAATATCTTTCAGAGGGTTTGCCTGAGGAGAGGCTGTACAGCCTTATAAAGCAGGGTGTGGACTCAATAGATCAGGCCAAGAAGGAGATGAAGGATTTTGGAATCGCCATAGGATGGCTCAGAAAGAAGGGAATAGCGAAAATCGAGGGAAAGAAGATCGTGCTGTTAAAGGATGCAGATTTCAGGGAAAAAGAACTTTTGAAAAAGATAGATGATGGAGAGACTCCTGAAGGGGTTGATGAACTCATAAGGAGAAAGCTCGTTTCTGTTGATGAGAAGAAGGAAATCTTCGTCAGAATACTCAAAAAACCGTCAGCAGAGATTAAGGATGTTATAAAAGATCTAACCCCAGACATTCTAATTTCCGGAAGCTGGAAGGGTAAGGAATTCCTCAAATATGATGTGAGAATACCCTCAAAGACGATTTTTACCGCGAAGTATCACCCCTACGAGAAAATAGTTGCTGAATGCAGGAAGATATTCCTCGAGATGGGATTTACCGAGATAAAAGGCAGCTTTGTGCAGTCATCTTTCTGGAATTTCGATGCCCTGTTCCAGCCACAGGATCATCCTGCGAGAGATATGCAGGACACATTCTACCTCGATGCCTATGAAGATCTCGATGACGATTTCGTTGAGAAAGTTAAGAGAACACACATCGATGGCTGGAAAACAGGCTCTACCGGGTGGGGTGGTGACTGGAGCCTGGACACTGCAAGAAAGCTCGTGTTGAGGACGCACACAACTGCGATAACTATCCACTATCTGGCCATGAATCCCGAACCTCCGGTTAAGGCTTTCTGCATAGACAGAGTTTACAGGAGGGAGAGCATAGATGCAACCCATCTACCGGAGTTCGATCAGCTTGAGGGTGTCTTACTCGACAAAGATGTTGGATTCAGGCATTTGCTTGGATTGCTGAGGGAATTCTTCCTCAAAATGGGATTCGAGGATGTCAGATTCAGACCAGGATATTTCCCTTACACGGAGCCGAGCGTTGAGCCGGAGGTGTATGTGGATGGCCTGGGATGGGTCGAGCTTGGAGGGGCTGGGGTCTTCAGGAAGGAGGTTACAGAACCACTCGGAATAAAGGGAAAGGTTCTTGCATGGGGGCTTGGAATGGGAAGACTTGCCATGCTCAGGCTTGGTATGAAGGATCTCAGAAAGCTCTATCAGCCGGATCTGGGCTGGTTGAGGGAGATACCAGTAAGCAGGCTGAGGTGGTAAGATGCCAGTGGTAACGCTGTACTGGGATGAGCTGGAGAAGCTTGTTGGAGTGGACAGGGAAAGGATCCTTGAGAAGCTCCCAATGCTTGGATGTGATATCGAGAGGGTTGAGGAAGATCATTTAGATGTAGAGTTCTTCCCAAACAGGCCGGATCTGTATAGTGTGGAAGGTGTGGCAAGGGCTTTAAGAGGATTTTTCGGAATAGAGACCGGAATAAAGAGATACCAGCCCAAAAAAGGAGACTGGAAGATATTTGTTGAGGAGAGCGTGCTTGCAATAAGGCCGAGAATAGTTGGCTGCATCGTGAGAAACCTCAAGATGAGCGATGAAGTAGTTAGATCGGTAATGCAGATTCAGGAAGACCTTCACTGGACGATTGGCAGGAACAGGAGGAAAATGGCTATTGGCGTTCACGATTTAAGCAAGATCGAGTTCCCGCTGACATACAGGGCTGTTAAATCTGACTTCTCGTTTGTGCCGCTGGACTTTGATGAAACCATGACCGTGAAGGAGATTCTTGAAAAACACCCCAAGGGTATTCAGTTCAGGTTCATTCTTGAAGGAAAGGATTCCTATCCAATGATCGTTGACGCCACTGGCTCAGCGATAAGCTTTCCACCAATAATAAACGCTGAGAAGACGAGAGTCACCGAGAAAACGATGGACCTGTTCATTGATGTTACTGGATTTGATGAGAATGTCGATAAAGCCCTAAAGATAATCTCAGCGATGTTCTATGATAGAGGAGGAGAGATCGAGACAGTAGAGGTGGTGTATCCAGACAGAACAGAGATAACTCCCGATATGGGTACGCGGGAGATATTTGTTGAGAGGGATGAGGTTGTAAGCCTTCTTGGATTCGAGATCAACGATGAGGAGGTTGTTGCAGCCCTTGAGAAAATGAGATTCGGTGTTAGGCTGGGCGAGAAAGGATTCCATGTTGAGGTTCCGTGTTATAGAGCAGATATCATGCACACATGGGACATAATCGAGGACATCGCGATTGGGTACGGATACGACAGAATAATTCCTGAGTATCCGAAGACCTCAACGATAGGAAACACCCACAAATGGAATGATGTCAGGGACATGGTTAGGGAGATAATGATCGGGCTTGGCTTTACCGAGGTGATAACCTTCACGCTGAGGAGCGAGAGGGTGCAGTACGACTACATGGGAAGGACTGCGAAGCCGTGGGAGGTCTATGTTCCTGTTGAGCATCCTCTTACAGAGGAGCACAGGATAATCAGGAGCAGTATTCTGCCATCGCTGATCGAGGTTCTCTCCCTGAACAAACATCACATTATGCCTCAGAGAATATTTGAAGCTGGAGATGTGGTTGTCGCCAGGAAAAACAGGCTCAGTCTTGCTGGGGCTATAACGCACTCTAAAGCCAATTTTTCGGAGATAAGGAGTGTTGTTCAGGCAGTGATGCACGAACTCGATCTGGGATGGGAGGCAGAGGAGTCTGATGACAGAGCATTCATCGAAGGAAGGTCAGCGAGCATAGTTGTTGATGGCAAAAGCATAGGCTGCTTTGGGGAGATCAACCCGGAGGTTCTTGAAAAATTCCAGATCACAAACCCTGTTGTGGGGTTTGAGATAGATCTGTCGGCAATATTCGATGTTGGAGATCTCATCTGAACTTTTTAATTAAACTCATGACGGAAATAGAAGTTTGCGAGAAATGCAGGAGGCTAACTGGGTTTGGCAGGGTAGTTGAGCCTGAGAACTGCCTGTACTGTTCAGGAATCCTGTGGAAGCTTGATGAGCTTGCGGAGAGAATTCACTCGGATCTTATTGACTACGAGTACAGCACATTCCTCATCGGGTGCAGGGTTGAGGGGAGCCTTAAGGCGATTGAAGAGTACTTCATCGAACTTGGAATGGATGAAAAAAATGTTCTGAAAAATGAGATTAAAAGGGAGCTCGGAAGGATTTTTTCTGAGAGGTATGGCAAGAGGGTTGATTTCGAGAAGCCGGATGTTACAATAATCTTCAACCCAGAAAGGGATGAACTGAGCTACCAGATCAGACCCCTGTACATCTACGGCAGGTACAGAAAGAGGGTCAGGAACATATCGCAGACGAGATGGATATGCGGGAGATGCAGGGGAAAGGGATGCGAGGAATGCAATTTTACGGGGAAGAAGTATTACCTGTCCGTGGAGGAGATTATAGCAAATCCGGTTGTCAGCCTAGCTAAGGCGAAAAATGGAATACTCCATGGTTCTGGTAGAGAGGATGTGGATGCGAGGATGCTTGGAAATGGGAGACCATTTGTTCTTGAGGTTGTTGAGCCTAAAGTGAGGAGCATCGATCTGGAACAGGCTGAAAGGATGATCAACTCAAGCAGAATCGTTAGTGTTAGTGATCTGAAATTTACCGATGAGGAGATGATCAGGCATCTCAAGATGGGTGCTTTCAGGAAGAGATACAGGGCTAAGGTAAGGTTCGGGAGAAAAATTGAGGAACATGAGCTTGTTGCGGCATTAAACAATCTTAAAAACAGAACGATCCACCAAAGAACTCCGGAGAGAGTGTCTCATAGAAGGGCTGATCTTGTTAGAAACAGAAGGGTTCACGATTTGAAACTCCTGCATGTCAAAGACGATGTGGCAGTGATAGAGATAGAATCCGATGCCGGACTGTACATAAAGGAACTCGTGAGCGGGGATAACGGAAGAACGAGGCCAAGCCTATCTGAAATTCTTGGCATTGAGGCTAGGGTTGAAAAGCTCGATGTTCTGGATGTTTATGATCTTGAAAGTCAAAATAAACTTTCGGAATAATAAAAATTGCTCGGATCATCGGAAATCTTAAATATCCTTAAAAAGTGATTTCTGAAGTCTTCGTGAAATTTGAAATTATAACAGGATATACGGGAGGATCATTATGGGCTGGAAATCTCATGGTTTTCGATTCAAATCAGGAAGGAAGTTGAGAAAAAGAGTGAGGGAGAAGGGAATCAGGATCAGAAAGGTACTGCAGGAGTTCGAGATCGGGCAGAGAGTAAACATCGATATTGAGCCTGCGGTGCATAAAGGAATGCCGCATCCGAGGTTTCAGGGAAGAACTGGAGAGGTCATCGGAATCAGGGGCAAATGCTACCTCGTGAGAGTAAGGGATGGCGGAATGTACAAAACACTGATAGTCCGTCCCGAACACCTCAAAGCGTAAGGAGATTTTTATGACCTTTAAAGAAGTTATTGAATTTGAGTATATAACGATCTCTGAAGCTAGAGAGATAATGGAGAATATAGCGAAAAAAAGGCAGGAGAAGGCAGAACTGTTGTTTGAAACAAGGAGGGCATTAAAGAACCTCCGAAGTTTCTCCAAACTTCCTGTGGATAAGGCGAAAGAGCTCGTAAACGAACTTGAAGGTCTTTCATTCATAAGCAGGAAAGACCTTGCGGTTAAGATAGCTGACATAATGCCGAGAATACCGGATGAGGTTAGGACGATCTTTGCAAAAGAGAGGTTCACCCTAACTCCTGAGCAGATAAAGGAGATTCTCGATACAGTTGATAGGTACAGATAACTTTTCTCTCTAATTTTGGTGGCTGATTGTTTTTGCGCTCACATTCCACAAGATTTCATCGAGCAATACTTAAATAATTAAAAATTTAATTCAGAACATGCTCAAAATAGGAATACAGCTACCTCACGATCCCCACGAGCTTATAATCAAGTCTGCTGTGTTTGCGGATAGGAATGGCTTCGATTCTGTATTCACTCCAGATCACCTCGTTGGAATTGGCATAAAAAACTGGAGTTCCTACGAGGCTTTTACCCTCCTTGGAGTGCTGGCAAAATTAACTACCAAAGTTAAGCTTGGAACATGTGTCAGCGATGTTATAAGGAGACATCCAGCTGTACTGGCTCAGTTTGCAGTAACGCTGCATGATTTTTCCTCAGGAAGAGCAGTACTCGGACTGGGGGCAGGAGAGGGAATGAATCTTGTGCCCTACGGTATGGATAACAGCTATCTGGCATCAAAGCTTGAAGAAGGCGTGAGGATAGTTAGGGGACTTATGGAGAATGAAAAATTAACCTTCAAGGGCAGGTTCTTTGAAGTTGATAATGCGTTCATAATGCCGAGGAGGAAGGTTCCAATATGGATTGCTGGAAACTCTCCGAGAACGATGGAAATCACAGCCAAATACGCAGATGGATGGATACCTACTGCTGGAATGGGCGCTAAAAGGTATGGAGAACATCTCAGGAGAATAAGGAATCTTGCAGAAAAGTTTGGTAGGAGGATAGAGGCTGGAGTTTTTGGTTATGTTGTTGTAGATAACGATTACGAGAGTGCGGTAAGAAGAATAGAGCTTCCAGCAAAGCTACTCTCGATAATGTCGCCTGCGAGAAAGCAGTTCCTGAAGGAGGAAATAGATGTTCCAGATCTGTTGAGCTTTACATTCGATGAAGATACTGTTAAAAAGGCTCTGGAGATAGCGAGTAAAATAGACTTCGATGAGGTAAAGCACAGGTTCATTTTTGGAACTCCTGAGGATGTTATAGAAAAACTGGATGAGTTCAGAAAAGCTGGAGCCGAGCACTTCGTTTTAACACCGCTTGTAAGGGATAGGGAGTACATACCAACAATCAAGCTGATTGCAGAAAAGGTTCTCGGATACTTCAGGGAATCCTGATCTCTTCTTAATCTCTCATTCTTCTCAAGAACCATACCTCAATTTTGATGCACTTTTCAGCCTCACAGTCTGTAATTTTACAACCGTAGCATGGTGGAAGACCTGTGAGGTCTTCCATTCTCTCCATTATTTCCTGGAGGCTTAACTCTTCCTCCTTTTCCTCTTCTATTTCAGCTCCAGCTGGGATTATTTTAAAAGTTTTAACGCCATCTACAACTACTTCGACTCTTCGGATAATATCCTCTTTTTCAAGTTTTCTTAATATTCTTGAACATTTACTGCTGTCTATTTTTAATTCCTTCCACAAATCTTTCTGCAGGATAGAACCTTTTTTTTCCAGAATCTGTATTATCTCATCCCTTGTGTCCATCCCCAATTTCTCCTTTACTCGTAGGGCTGAATCAGAATGACATTGTTGCCCCTGAGCACTATGTGTCCGAGATTTCTTACCTTCTCATCGTTCTTGTATTCAACGGCATTGCTCAGATGCAGGTTCATGTAGTCATCCACGCTTTCGAGAATCCCCACGAGATCACTCTCTTCGCCCTTCATCTCCACCTTAATCATCTTTCCGATTAGTGTTTTCACCATCTGGTTTGGAAGCATTGAACCACCTCTTCATACAATCCTTTCTAATCTGGATTTTATCATCCAAATATTTTAGTGTTATGGTGTTTTTTCTTTAATTCTCAAACTTAGGGAATCTGCGTCGCAAATGTGAAATATTCAAACAGAATTTCAATAATTAACCAAAACTAAACTCTGTTTGGATGGATATAGAAAAGGGATAGAAAAGGGTATATAACCTCAATAGTTATGGAAGAGTATGAAAGCTTTGGTTACAGGTGGTGCCGGCTTCATAGGAAGCCATGTTGTTGACAGGCTAGTAGATATGGGTTACGATGTGGTTGTAATTGATAATCTCTCTTCTGGAAAGAAAGAATATCTGAACGATTCAGCAGAATTCATTCATGCTGATCTGTCAAGAGAGGTTCCTGAAATAAAGGTTGACGAGGTGTGGCACATCGCTGCCAACCCTGATGTAAGAATTGGGAGCGAATCTCCTGCAGAGATATATGACAACAACATTCTCGCAACATTCAATCTCCTCGAGATGATGAGGAAAGTTGGAAACGACAGGATAATCTTCACATCCACATCCACCGTCTATGGGGAGGCTGAAGTTATTCCCACTCCTGAGGATTACCCAACCGTTCCCATTTCCATATATGGAGCATCGAAACTCGCATGTGAGGCTTTGATAACTTCTTACTGTCATACCTTCGGGATGAAAAGCTGGATATACAGATTTGCGAATGTCATTGGTAGGAGAAGCAATCATGGTGTGATATATGACTTCATCATGAAGCTTAAAAAGAACAGGAATGAGCTTGAAATTCTGGGTAATGGTGAGCAGAACAAGTCGTACATATACATAGACGACTGCATCTCTGCAATGTTCTGGGGGTTGAAGAGCGATGAAGCTGTTAACATATTCAACATAGGGAGCGATGATCAGATAATGGTAAAGAAAATAGCGGAGATAGTCAGCGAGGAGATGGGCTTGAGTCCGAGATTTGTGTTTACTGGCGGAAGAAGAGGATGGAAGGGAGATGTTCCTATAATGCTGCTCTCGAATGAGAAGCTCAAGAAACTCGGCTGGATGCCGAAGTATAGTTCTGAGGAGGCTGTTAGGAAGGCGGTCAGAGATTTGCTCGACGATCTGAGTTGAGGGGAGAGGTAGTAGTAAGCCCCCTTCTGTTCAAAACGGCATTAATCTAAGCGCATACGCTTGCACCAGCGGGGACGGCCGTTTCATCCCGCATGGGTGACCTCTGCATTTGCTTCATCGCATTTCCCCATGCGGGTATCGTTTCTGTGCCGTTGCCATGCCTCTCGGCATACTCCCTTGCGGGAGTCCGCCTTTTTACGGTGGGGGGACTTTCCTCCTCACGGTCAGCCGTTCACTACCTCTCCCTTAAAAAATGGTTGCTGAATGTTAAAAAGGTTTTCCGGTATTGGTCAGTAAGGATCATGAGCTTTAATTCTTATCGTGAGCAAGATTTTTAAAAGTTTTCAAAGGCACTTTTCAGCATGCTGATTGACATAATTATACCCTTTATCACAATCGCTCTGGCAGAACTGGGTGATAAGACCCAGCTATCCCTCTTACTTTTATCAACCAAAACAAAAAAGCGTTTGCAGTTGTTTTTTGGGGCTATGACTGGATTTCTTATCGTTGACGGTTCAGCAATTCTGCTGGGCTCGTGGATATCCGAAATCGTTCCAGAGGATTATCTCAAGATTTTTTCGAGCGCCGTATTCATTCTGGCAGGGATTTTTGTGTTGAAGTCTGGAGAGGATGGTGGTGGAAAGCTGGGGTTTGAGAACCCGGCATTATCTGCTTTCATTCTGATTTTTGCCACTGAGTGGGGAGATAAAACCCAGATAGCCTCTGCATTGTTTGCTACGAGGTATGATCTTCTGTTTGTTTTCTTTAGCGTTATGCTCGCTTTAGCTGTTCTGTCTATCTTGGCAATATATCTTGGAGAATTGATTTCTGAAAGGCTGGACAGGAAAAAGGTTTCAAGGGTGGCAGGGGTTGTTTTCATTGTGATTGGTGTATCATTTGCTTTGGTCTGATCGTGGAACTGGAGTTTTTTGAGTTTATAACTTCATAGTTGAATACGCTCCATTGTAGCCATGCTCTTGCGGGTTCTTCTTCCTGAACTTAGGTGGGTTTTTAACCCGTTCAGATCACGAGATAACTTCAAAGATGTTTTTAGTTTCACAGATATTTCCAAGCTTCTGACGCGCTGGATTTGGTTATTTAGTTTTCTAGCTTCTTCCTTTTTCTGATTGTCTATCGAGATTTACAGAAAGTCGCTAAGAAAGCTCAAGGATTTAACCGTGAGATACACTAGGGTGGGAGGGTGGTTGGTGGAGAATTAAGTTTAATTACCTTGCATTCGAACTAAATTGAATACCCGTCGTCCGACAGGAGGATGGGGAACGGGGTGCTGGCACACCCCCTTGCTTCTAGGGCAGACGACTGGCTGAAGGGTAAAAACCCGAATGCAGGCTGGATGGGGATGAGAGCCTTAGAAGCAAGAATTCTCCCGGCTTTAGCCGTGCGGAGTATCAACTCGAGAAATTCGATATTTTAAATCTTCATATTTTATCGAATGTTGCTATTTTTGAATTCCGTAATGCTTGCATGTTACAGCAATTATTTGCTTTTTCCATCTACAAGCCGACCAAAACAGATGAATCACAAAGACCAGCCTATCCTGATGGTTAAAATCAGACTAAGATAGGATTGAAAGCTAATCCTGCGGATCAAAATTTCTAAGACATTCAAGCATTTCCTCTTCGCTAACATCATGCCATTCTTCATAGGCATCTGCAACGGCGTAAGGATAGATATCTCTGAGATTCAAAACGAAAACGCCATCGCACTTTTTTTCAACCAAATCAACCGCAGAAGTTGAAGCTGTCGGAACTACCACATATATTTCCCTGTAGAACCTTTTTGCTGCTTTTATTGCAGTAATCATCGTAAATCCCGAAGCAAGCCCATCATCAACTATAGCTGCGCTGTTAGCACTTTCATACTTTAAAAACTTTTCCGGAATTATTTTCAGCCTTCTCTCTATTTTCTCCTTTGTTTTCTCAATTTGCAGTCTTATTGTTTCTTCATCAAGTCCTGAAGCCAAACGCTCATTTATTTCCACATCACCAAACATGCTAATTGCCCCAAAACCCGCCTCTGTAGTATATGGCAAGAGAATTTTGGAAACTGGAAGAACCCTCAAAGGCATTTTCTTTACTCTTGCCACTTCAACTGCTATAGGCACTCCTCCTGCTGGAATTGCTATTACAACATCAAAATCAGGGATAAATGATGCAAGCTTCTTTCCAGCATCTTCTCTATCTTTGAACACATGAAATCTGTTGTAGAGTTTCTTATCATGTCTGATCATAAATAACCCTCATAATTTTTTTGTGCAAATCCTTTATTACCTTTTTCCTGTCTTCCACTAGTACAACATCTTCCTCACCCATCACATACAGATTAAAGGCAAATGGAATTGGATAGGGGACTCTGGCTACTCGAACTCATTTTGAAAGATAATCTAAAGCGTTCTAAATGTCCATCGCATCCTTCATGATCTCTCTGTAGGTTTCCTTAAAACCAGAAATTTTTCTCCGAAATGTTTCTCTATGAGTCTGAGCAAAGCGGACGGAAGATATTTGTCATTCAAAAATGATGTTTTCGATTATGTATATATCATCCCCACACTGTGCTTTGCGGAAGAGCCGGAAAAGATCATTAAAGAGGCAAGAAGAGCTTTAAAGAAAAATGGAAAGCTCGTTCTCGGCATAATAACTTCAGACTCAGAACTTGGAAAGGAATACATTGAGAAAGGGAAGAGGGGGCAAGTCTTCTATTCCAGTGCAAAATTCTACTTGAGGGACTCGAGATTGAAGGTATGCGGATTTAAAATATGGCAGGGATTTTCTCTGCAATCTCTCATCTATAACTCCACAGATACCTTGAGAATCTTTCAGCATGCTTTACAACATACTCTGGAGCTAAGCCTTTGAGCCACTCCACAATACCGTCATCGTAAATCATGTTCTCATTCATTGGAATGCTGACGCCGTCTGGCTCGAAGTCTTTCATATGCAGACACCCAAGCGGTACCCTTGCAAGCTTACCACTTGGAGTTTGGGATGGGTCGATGACTATGCTGTCTTTTTTCTTCTCATGCCCGCCTGTCACCTTAAAACCGACTTTTTCTTTAACCGCCCTAACCCACGCATCAGTCCAGGATTTAAATAGGGTTTCTCTGTGATACTGTATTTTCTCCTCATAGAACTCAGGTGGCTGGGGTTTGGTAAGGAACATGTAGAGGTGGAAGCTTGAACCGGTCCAGTAAACAGCGAGGGATTTTATAAGATCATTCATTTCATCATCCTGCTCTTTATGCTCTTCTACTATCTCCAGCAACAGTCTTGTAACTTCCAGCGATTTCTCTGCTTCAAGATTCGTTCTGTCTATGTCTATAAAAACCCTCTCGATTTCCCTTCCTTCGCCTTCTCCATTTGTTGCGTAGAAAAACTCCGAATATTTCCTCGGAGCGAAGTACTTCCAGAGCAGAATCTGACGCTCATCAAGCCTACTCCTGACATCATTCAGATGGTGTTTAGCCCTGATCCTTAAAAAGTCCTGGTCAATGTAATCAAAATCGTTTATCCAGAGTGGTCCGAGCTTTCCAGCCCTGTTTAAGAAGAACGGAATCTTAGCTTTTACCCACGTTTTGCTGGCTATCTCCTTTCCTTTCAGAAAATCTTTCAGATGTTTTGCAACTCCACTATATAAACCCAGAACATCGAGTTCACCAAAAGGCCTCAAAAGGTTCATAACAACATCTGGATTTTATCTTTTAAAGCTGTTTTTCAGTTAAGGCTTAGAAGAATTTAAATAATATTTTTGGTAAAAGAACTCAACGCGCAGTATTTCCAACTCAGTGCATTTTAAAAATTTGATCGACTTCGAGAATTAGAACTGACTTCCATAATTACAGTCAATTTTTTATCCCCCGTCAGCATAGCATCTCTAATGAGATATGAAGAACCAGTATTCAGACCACCGAGTGAGGCTCATAGCCTCATAATTCAGGCAACCATAGGCTGCTCGCATAATGCATGCACATTCTGCGGAATGTATAAGGGCAAAAGATTCAGGATAAGGGATATCGAAGAGGTAAAAGAGGATATTCTCATGTCCAAGGACTACTATGGCAGTGTCAGGAGGATATTTCTGGCTGATGGAAACGCTTTAGCCATGCCAACCGAAGACCTTTTGGAAATCCTTAATTTCGCCTATACGGTTTATCCGGAGCTTGAAAGAGTTAGCGCTTATGCGGGCCCCAAGGATTTGCTTGAGAAGAGCGATGAAGAGTTGAGACTGCTTTATGAAAACGGCCTTAAACTTCTGTACCTGGGTGTTGAAACGGGAGATGATGAACTTTTAAGGGAAATAAGGAAGGGTGTTAATGCGGATGAGATGGTCGAAGCTGGGCTGAAGGCTGTAAGAAATGGTATAACTCTATCTGTTACCGTTTTAATCGGGTTAGGGGGTAAGGAAGGCTCGTATCGGCACGCAAAGGAAACTGCGAAAGTGATAAACAGAATGAAGCCTCACTACACAGCAGCATTAACGCTGATGCTTGTTCCCGGGACACCCCTGTACAAAAAAGCAAAAATGGGACTGTTCCACCCTCTGGGGAAGCTCGAAACTCTTCAGGAACTCAGGTGGCTTATAGAGGATATAAACTGTAAAACGGTATTCAGGAGTAATCATGCATCCAACTATCTGCCGATAAGGGGGGATCTGCCAGAGGACAAGGAAGAAATCCTCAAGCTAATCGATTACTCGATGAAGAATCCAAGAATTCTCAGGCCAGAGTTTCTCAGAGGGCTGTAAAGGAACAAAAATAAAAGGTTATATGAATCGCTAGAGAGTACTAACTCAGAATGCTCTCGAATATGTCTGAATCCACCTCATGCACCATTGGGATTCCGGTCACCTGCGAGGCTAGAGGCGTTAAGGCAGAAAGATCATCTCTGCTTATCAGATCAATCTTGAATTTTCTCGCTCCAGCGAGCAGTTGCTTTAGCCCATCTTTAATTCTTTCTAAATATGTATATAGGGCTACAGCTGTCCAGGGGATCTCCCTGCCAACCGCATCTCCATATTCCGCTCTTAATTCATCTGTCAGAATGAAGAACTTTTCGGGTTTGTCTCCAAACCTTCTTACGAACTCCTTGGGAAGCTCTCCTTTTTCAGCCAGTTCACAGAAGTAAGATGCTTTCATGACTGCTGTGAGTGGGGATCTTCCTGTGGTTATTGTCCTGACTAACGGCCCATCACCGAAATTGCTCATTGCTATAGCCTTGAAAATCTGTGTCTCGTTGATAAACGCACCCGCCATGCTTATATCCGGGACATATTTGCCATGCTCTCTGAGTATCCTTGCAGCTTTCAGAATAAGGCTCTCGAGATAGATTGTTGGAACTCCCATCTCGTTCATCATTGGAACTGGAGACATCCCGGTCCCCCCTCCTGCCCCGTCGAAAGTTATGTAGTCCACTTTAGCTTCTGAAGCAACCTTCATTGTCCATGCGACATCTGCGGGACGGTAAGCTCCGGTTTTTATTGTGACAACTTTTGCACCCATTTCCCTCAACTTTTCGACATCCTCAATAACACTTGTTTTTATTGGAGAGCCAACCCTGCTGTGCCTCTCAAAGGTCTTAAACAATCCCTTCTTGAAGGCCTGCTGAACATCAGGGTCTTCTGGATCGGGTATTATCAGATAACCCCTCCTTTTGAGTTCTAAGGCCCTCTCCAGTGAGTTTATTCTTATCTCGCCGCCAATAGCTTTCGCACCCTGACCCCATTTTCTTTCAACAATGTTCACTTCAAGTTTCGAGATAACATATTCATCAACACCGATTCTCTGATCCTCAATGTTTGTCTGGACTGCTATGTCACCATATTTGCCATCCCAGAATTCTTTGAATAGCTTTACCCTTCTTTCCATCTCTGGAGATCTAACAACCCTACCGTTTGAGAATTCTGATGCTGGATCAACACCACAAACATTCTCTCCAACTATTAATATTGCTCCTGCCAGAGCAGCTCCAACTGCTAAACCATCCCAGTACTTTCTCGCAATGTCTGTGGAGCCATATGCTCCCATCGCTATTGGAACCTTTACTCTAACACCTCCAATGCTCGTCTCAACACTAGCATTCGGAAACAGCATTTTATCTGGGTCCGGATCAACACCCTCAACACCTACAAGCCTTGATAGTATGTTAAAGTGTGACCAGTCGAGGCCATAGTCTTTCAGAGACGATGCAGTGCTATCCCCAAAATATGCTGGATCCGGGTACAGTACTTCTCTACCTCTGAATGCTGAGAGGCCTATCTCGCAGAGGGACGGACAGTCCCTTATGCAGAGCGGACACATACCGCTCTGCGGGTTTACATCTCTAACCCTCGTTCTGGTGCTAGTGGTTGACATTGCGTTCAGGTATGACGAGTTCCTAAGCACACGCTCCATACTAATTCACCTCCTCGAATACATATGAAATAATATTAAACTAATATTTTAATTTTTTCATGATTTATGATTTAATTAGCGAATTTACCTTGAAAATTTTTGGATATTATTCAGAAATGTGGGATGCGAACAACTTTTGAAAAACCTGACAAGTAGTTAGACAATAACTATCCTGGGTATAAATTCAATTAAACTAAGAACGAAGAATTTAAATATTTTTTAGATATAATATGAACAGGTGTTGTAAATGAACATTGCCAGAATAAACCTGTCCAAGGGGACCATAACAGTATCTAAGATTCCATCTGATTTAAAACCGTACATCGGCGGAAAGGGAATCGCAACCAAACTCCTTTTCGGTATACTACCGAAAGTAGATCCGTTCCATCCTGATAACGCAATAATTTTTGGAATCGGCCCAGTGAACGGGATAAGGCTTTCAGGAGCATCAAGAGTAACGGCAGTCTTCAAATCCCCTCTGACGTTCGGTTATGGTGAATCACAGTGTGGTGGGTATCTGGCCTACGAGATGAAAAAGGCCGGGATTGACTTTCTCTATATCACTGGAAAAGCTAGAAAGCCCGTTTATATCTCTGTTGAGGATCGGAACATTGAGATTAAGGATGCAAGCCATCTGTGGGGGAAAGACAGCTACGAAACCGAGGAAATTCTTGAAAAGGAGGAAGGAGGAGAGATCCTCAGCATAGGACAGGCTGGTGAAAATCTTGTCAGATTCGCATGTATAAACCACAGGAAAGGGAGACAGTTTGGCAGAGGTGGGGCTGGAGCTGTAATGGGTTCAAAGATGCTGAAAGCAATAGTTGTCAAAGGGAGCGGAGAGGTTGAAGTGGCAGATTCAGACAGGCTGAGGGAGTTCAGGAAGTGGATGCTCGAGAATGTTGTCAGCAAGCTAGAGGGTATGAAGAGGTATGGTACACTAGGAATTGCGAATCTAACGAATGAAGCCGGAGTACTGCCCACTAAATACTGGGAAAGAGGGAGCTTTGAAGAACTGGAAAAAATAAACGCCGAGGCTTTTGATAGATATACCGAAAAAAGCACGGCATGCTATGGATGTGCTGTATCCTGCGGGAAAATAAGGAAAGCTGGTGATGTGGAGGTGGAAGGTCCGGAGTATGAGACCCTCTACGCTTTTGGACCTTTATGTTATAACAGCGATGCTGAATCAATTTTTAGAGCCAACGATCTCTGCGACAGATACGGCATGGACACGATAAGTGCTGGAAATGTCGTGGCGTTCTACATGGCCTGCAGTGAGAGAGGAGAGGTTGATGAAAGGGTTGATTTTGGAGATAGCAATGCTATTCTGGAGTTATTAAAAAAGATAGCCTTCAGACAGGATATAGGGGATATCCTTGCTGAAGGGTCAAAGATAGCATCTGAAAGGATGGGTGTGAGCGTTGAGGCTGTACATGTTAAGGGCCTGGAGCCTCCCGGCTATGACCCGCGAGGGCTATATAGTATGGCTCTGGCCTATGTAACCTCTCATAGGGGAGCGTGCCACATGAGGAGCTGTGCGTACAGGCCGAATTTAACCGGGGCGGTGGATAGATTTTCTGTCGATAAGCAAGCCGAACTCGTTAAGGATCTGGAAGATTTCTATTGCGTTGTTGACTCGTTTGTATTCTGCAGATTTCTTTGTTTGCCTGTTATTGGTATGTACTGGCAGGATATAGCGAGGCTTTACGAGATTGTCACAGGCAATAGCGTCTCGGTTGAGGATCTGAAAAAAGCTGGAGAGAGTATATGGAACCTGACAAGAGAGTTCAACCTGCGTGAAGGCGTTGTTGATGAGAATCTGCCTTCAACATTTTTCAGACCAGTAAAACACTATGATAGAGAGCTGGTTGTTAGAAAAGAGGATTTTGATAGGATGGTTGAAAAGTATAGGAGTTTGAGGGGGTTGTAGAATGAAACCAAATGTCGTCACAGAAATTCCCGGTCCAAAATCGAGGGAACTTTTTGAATTGAGGAAAAACGGGTCTGGACATGGCAATGTTCGCCAACTCTGAAGCTGTAGAAGATGCCGTTAAAATCGCAAGGTACTACACAAAGAGACTTCCCACACATTGGAGGGGTGGGTGGAACCTGCGGGGGCAATCCGCTGGTATATGCTGCAGCACTGGAGTCGATAGAGGTGGTAAAGGATAGTCTGGACAACGCAATCAAGGTTGGTGAGATAAATTATGAGCAGATGTGAAGAGCTTCAGGAGACCACCAAAAGAATTTTTTGAGGTTTTGACGAAGCTTAGCAAGCTAAAGGTGGTTGGGGCCGATCTGGTGGAGATCTGTCCATCATGTGACTACAGTGATATGACCTCCTTGTTAGGGGCGAAGATAGTCAGGGAGCTGATTGTGGGTGTTTTTTTAAACATTCTTGAACTCTTAACATTCTTAAGCATTAGCCCCCAACCACACAACTCCCACTTCAACAAACTTTATTTAGCACGCTGCAATCTCGAGAATGATGAAATACCTGCTTTTGATTCCAGACGGAATGGCTGACTGGGAAGTTAAAGAACTCGGAAAAAAGACACCTCTTGAGGTTGCCGACACACCCAATATTAACTATCTCGCCAAGGAAGGTGCATGCGGCATAACGAAAACGATCCCGGATGGATTTGAGCCTGGAAGTGATATTGCAAATCTAACAATTCTTGGGGTTGATGTCAGGAAATACTATACTGGCAGAGGGCCGATCGAGGCTTTAGCCAGAGATATATTCGGTGACATGGTGTTCAGATGCAATCTGGTTTATGTGAAAGATGATACGATGATCGACTACAGCGGGAGGAGGGTTGATGATCACGAAGCTCTCAGGATAATAAAGCACCTCAACAAAAACAGGGAGCTGGACTTCATAGAATTCCATGCGGGAAGGAGCTACAGAAACCTCATGACGGTCAATGGGATTAAAGAGGAGGTTAAAACCACACCACCTCACGACATTCAGGGAAAGAGGATAGATCCATACATGCCAAAAGGCGGGAAGCTGGCTAAGATTCTTGCAGACATCATGGAATGGTCTAAAGCTGTTCTGAGCGATCTGGATGTTGGGCCAAACATGGTGTGGCTCTGGGGCGGAGGAGAGATGCCGAGTTTTCCGAAGCTGAAAGATAGAATTGGCAAAACTGGTGTCATGATCTCCGAGGTGGATTTGCTCATAGGCATTGGCAAGGGACTTGGCATGGAAGCTGTTGAAGTGGAGGGAGCAACCGGCTACATCGACACGAATTATAAGGGCTTGGCAAAGTCGGCGATAAGATCTCTCAAGAGAGAAGATTTCGTTGTTCTGCACACTGAGGGCATAGATGAAATAGGTCATGAAGGGGACGTAGAAAAGAAGGTTGAAGCCATAACTCTGTACGATGAAAAAATTGTGGGCTACATACTGGACCACATCGATCATGAGGAGACGAGGATAATGCTCCTGCCAGACCATCCAACTCCAGTTAGGCTGAAAACTCATACTGCTGAAGAGGTGCCGTTCCTGATATATGGGTGGAGAAGAGATGATGTCAGGAACTTCACAGAGAAGAAATGCAGAAAAGGCTTCTATGGGTTTGTTGAAGGGCTGGATCTACTGAATCTGTTTGTGTTCAATAAATAGCCCAGCTTTTCAAGATATTCTTTTGACTTTAGTATTGCCTTTTCATCTCTGAGTTCCAGTGTCATGTAGCCGTCATATCTTTCGAGAGGGATTGCATCCAACCTGACATTTCCCTTTCCAAGGGGTAAATGGGAATCGTAATCCCCGTTGTTGTCATGCAGGTGTATGTTTCTCACTCTATCAAAATTCTCGATGAATATCTGATGGCTTGACTTGACATTCCAGTGGCCGATATCAAATGTCAGGCTCAGATCAGTCTTTTCAAGCAAAACTTCTATCGCCGATCTCATCGCATAATCGATCTCTATCGTATTCTCTAACGCGAGAATGCTTGAGTCTATTTTTCTCAAAAATTTCAGCATCTCTCCTGTCAGAACCCGGTAGTTATGCTCTGAATACCATTCCTTCTTGTAAACGAATCCACCTGCAGTTATGAGCCCTGGATTCCATCCGATATGGAAGGTTATGAGTTCCGATTCGGTTTTGTATGCGAAGCTGATTGTTTTCTCAAGCTCTCTATAGCTCGCAGCCCTCATCTGACTGCTGATGGATATGAAATTCGTTGCTGTAGCAGAGGCATGAATTAGGACATCCAGATCATAGCTACCCTTGAGTTCGAGAATTTCGGCGTAGTTTAGCTTTTCGTGATGGTACCACGGATGATCCATCAGGATCTCTATGTGGCTGAATCCTTGCCTGCTTGTGAACTCGAAGGCTTTCTTCAGAGAGTGGTTGACATCGGGCTGTGCACCGAGCCTCACCTGATCACCATCGTTCCTATGCCTTTTTTCGTGAAGAGTTCGATTAGAATTGAGTGCTCTCTAGATCCGTCTATTATGTGTGCCTTCTCAACGCCATTCTTCACAGCATATATCACGGACTCGACTTTCGGAATCATCCCACCCTTTATCTTGTTTTCTTTCAGCATCTCCTCCAACTCGGAAACCCTGATGGTAGATATCAGAGAGTTTCTGTCATTTGGATCCCTGAGCAGTCCAGGAACATCTGTGAGCATTATGAGCTTTTTAGCCTTCACTGCTCCGGCTATATGTCCGGCAACGACATCAGCGTTCAGGTTGAAGACATTTCCCTCTTTATCTGCCGCTATGGGTGATATGACGGGTATGAACTTGTTGTTTACGAGAACCTCCAGGATATCCGGGTTGATAACCTCTGACTCTCCAACGAATCCAAGATCGAGTTCTATCTCCTCATCACCGACCTTCTTCTTTACAGTCTTCTTTCTCGCTACAACGAGCAAACCATCTTTGGCTGAGATACCCACAGCCTTTCCACCATGCTTTATAAAGGTGGAAACTATCTTGGAGTTAATCTTGCCATCGAGCACCATTTCAACGATCTCAAGTGTTTCCCTGTCTGTAACTCTAAGCCCATCTATGAACTTCGGTTTCAGACCGAATTTCTCCATCTTCTCCGAGATTTCTGGCCCGCCACCATGGATGACTATTGGCTTTATCCCAACAAAGTAAAGAAGCAGAATATCTCTGATCGTTTTCTCCATAACAGCCTCATTAACCATTGCATGCCCGCCAAGCTTGATTACCATTCTTGAATCGTGAAAGTCCTTGATGTATGGAAGAGCTTCAACCAGAACCTCTACATTTTGCATGGAGTATGGTTCTTAAATGAATTGAAATACTTTTCTTTCATGCTTGATCGCAAGCGATTTTGTGAAGTTTTGAGAGACCTTTTTTAGTACTAACTAATTCAGAATTCTATGGCGCTCCCCATTACTCTCTTCCTTAGAACCTTTGCGGTGGCTTTCATTGTTATCTCCGGATAATACTTTATTTCGTCTCTGAAAACCAGGATTACAAGCTCTTCATCACTGATGTCATCCCTCTTGAGCCTGTTGTAGAGCTGGATAGTCTCGGAGAGATTTTCTGAGATGGAATCATCACAAGCTTTTCCGGTGAAATAGACATTGTAGGAGAGATAAGAATGTATGGTTTTAGCCCCTGAACTCGTTTTTATGCTCTTAACATAATCCTTGAAGTTGTAGGAGAACATCGGAAGTATTTCGCCTTATGAAAAAGCAAACCCCAGTGAATCATTCACAAAAAACAGCATTTTCCCTTCTCGGATAGACTGATATGCAGTCTTTTGAGTGGCTCGGAGTTTCCATTATCTCCAGCTCGCCAACCTGACCCCTTTCAGTCACCTCCAAATCTACGCTGACATTGAGCTCATCCACGCCCTCCTTTTTGTAGTAGTTTCTGCAAAGCTCTGCATCATCCGCCCCACAGGAATTGATCACCTTCTCTTTCCCTGCCAGTTCAGCCACTGCTGGATGAGCGGCGATTTTCACATCTAGATAAACTTCTAAGATTGCCACTCCACCAACATGGTCGAAGTGTCCGTGAGATACTATCACATAGTCAGGTTCCACATCAAGCTCTTCAAGGAGTCTTTCCGCAGAACAGCTTAAATCAGATTCAAAAATTACAACTTCTTCACCCTTAACCACATAGTAGTCTACCAGCCCAACCTTGTATAGAGCGATGCTCTTAGTCAGCTCAATAAACATCTATCAGGCATCTTCAGTGCTCTTTCTAATAAAAAAATGTGATGGTTTGCTCTTGAGACTTGAAGCCCTATTCCTTGGCAAGGTAATCGTATAGAAAAGCTGCAAGAACTGCTCCAACAATGGGGCCAATGACGTAAATCGGGAAGAAGCTCCAGAGATTTATGCCACCAAGCAGAAAATCGCCAAGATAGGGGCCAAAGGTTCTGGCAGGGTTCAGTGATGAACCAGAGATGTTGCCGATTGTTATGATAATTCCTGCGACAGTCAGACCGATTATCAGACCTGCAAACTGCTGCGGAGCCCTTGAATCTACGGCTATACCCATAATGACAAACATCAACAGAAAAGTTCCGATGATTTCTGCAAGCATCGCCTGTCCATAGCTTATTCCTGGAAACGGTGCTGTTGCTCCAAGCCCACCAATTGTAACTGCATCCATTCCTGCAACTGCAGCGAAAGCTAGGCTGCCTAAAGCTGCTCCCACAAGCTGTGCCAGAATATAGGGCAGAACCTCGTTGGTTGGAAACCTCTTGGTTGCCCACAGGGCAATTGTTACTGCAGGGTTGATGTGGCATCCTGAAATCTTCCCAACGGCATAAATTGCCGCTGTTATTGCAAATGCGAAGGCCAAACCAATTGCAAGCCAGTCTCCCAACCCTCCGAGAACTCCAATACCTATGTTGAAGTCATTGGGCTTTGCCGCTCCACTTGCAATCATCAGCGTTATTGCTGCTGCCCCAGGACCAAAGAAGACTAAAATAAATGTCCCGACCAGCTCTGCCAAGCTCCTTCGTACTAAGTCTGTCATCTCTACCCCTCCATGGGCTCATGACAGATGACGCACACGATTCTTGGAATCCCCCATGCCGCAAACGATGTAGATGGCATCAGTGTTTTTTCCCTGCTCCTTGCAAATGTAGCACTTCATAATCGTTCACCCCGTTTAAAAAAGAAAAATTGGGAGTTAAACTGCCTCTTTCCACTGGCAGTAGTCGTGTCTCACATCGATGAGGGCCGCTGTGGCGCAGTCCTTGCAGACTCTGGCCGGAGCACCTGGAGTCTCCTTGTGCAGAGCAATCACGTTTGTGACCATTGTTGCTGTAACAGGCTCGCTGGTAAGCAGGCACGGATAGTCTGCCAGCCTCATCAGGGCTGAGAATCTGACAGATATTGCACAGCCCGGATAAGCATAGCGCTGCGGGTTCATGAGTACTTCATTCTCGTGTATCGGTGAGAGGTCCACATCAAAGCCACCCACTTTGGGCACAAGCTTATCAGCAGAGCCGTTCTTGTTTCTTCTGGCCTTATCCAAGTACTTCCACCCTCTGTAAATCATGTCCATGAAATCGTGGTTGTGGAGTTCTGCTGCACCGCCTCTCGTCGGATAGAGCTGGACATAGTTGTGGAATCTCTTTGTCAGCAGATCCACAATCATTGGTGCTGTAAAGCCGTCAAGTTCCAGGATGTATTCTGTTGCCACTGCTGATGCTCCTGTCGCCAGCGACAGCGGTTGATACTCGTTCTTGAAACCATCAATGGCATTTCTCAGCGTTGAGTCCATAACCTCTGTGACAGCTTCAATTACTGCCATTATTACATCATCTTTGCACATGTTGAAGGTTGACTGGGCTATGTGGTGGGCTATGTCTCCAACACAGTATGCGGGAACAGTTACGATGTTGCCATAATGTACGCCATCGTCAATTGCCTCCTTGACTGCCCCTTCCATCCTCTTTCTGTACCTGCTCATGTATTCTCTCACATCGAAAGACGTGTGGCCCAGCTCGTCCATCAGCTTTGCTTGTCCTTCTGTGGGCTGGTCATAGATGAACTGCAGCATCTCAACTTCCTTCTTCACAGCCTCGTTCAGCGTTGCGCCCTTCTCAATTTCATTTGCAAAGACCTCTCCAATTCCGTAGGAAGTGTTCATACCCCATGACTTTGCTGCAAGAATTGCTTGTTTGTGGTGTTCGGGGATGTCAAGGGTTTTCAGAATTCTGTTCACCACATTGCTTGTGCTTCCCGGTACCAAAGCGAAATCAACAACACATGTTGGTCCGTAAAATCCGCCGTATCTCCTGACGCATTCTAGCCCTATTAGGGCTTCACTCTTTCCAATAGCCTCAATAAATGCTTCCATACTCTTCCTGAAGCTCTCGTCCTCGTCATACAGAATCTCCAGAATTGCTGGAGTCTGGTAATGCTCAACAAACGGATCGTCCTCAGGTCTGACGGTCTTGGTCAGGCTCTTCAAAATTTCAAAGTGGGCATTTACTGAATCTACATGCAGTCTGAAAACAGCCTTGCTCTGGTTCCCAACTGCTTTCATTTTGTTTGCAGCCTCTACGTAGGCTTTCACGTCATCTATTACAAACTCTCCTCCTCTCTTCTCCTTAACGGTTTTAACATCGGCCCACTGGGCCGCCATGGCTTCTTCAACCATTTTCTCAAAAACCTCTTTCATATCCAATCACCGTATTTTAATTCGATGCTTTCAAGAAATACACTTTGGCAGACATGTTTCAGCTAAAAAAGTAGACATGTCCAAGATCAACTATTAATAGTTTAAAGTGGACATATCCATATGTACGTTGCAAAAGTTAGGGTGAGTCAGCACACATGCTCGCTGGCCGTCGCGACGCAGGACGGCAGAATGAGCATTGATTTGCTTGAATACATCATTCTCAACGACGAGGATGCTCTTTTTCTTGCAAGGATAACCAGACTCGATGGAGACCCTAAAAAATATTTCGATATTATCGAGAACCATAAAAGTACCCGTTTTCTCCAGATACTTGAAAAAACATCCACCACACTAGATTTTCTCGCAGTCATCAGGGATGTGAGTGGAATAAAAGCCTTTGAAGAAGCTTATTGCTTCATAAAACCACCGATAAAGGTGGAAAATGGAGGTAAGATATACACAGTCTTTGCACCCAACCTTACAATGCTGAAGCAGGCTTATGATCGCTTAAAGAAGATAGGGAACTGGAGGGTTGAAGAGGTCAAAAAGATTATGGACAGCAAACCTCTTTTGACAAGAAGCCAGATGAGGGTTGTAAAGACAGCGTGTGAAATGGGCTATTTTTCTCCAAAAAGGAAGGCTACAATCAAGGATATTGCAGATGCAATGGGAATCGCAAAGAGCACCGCCCACAAACACCTTCATGAGGCAATCTGCAAGATAGTGGAGCATTATGTGGAGAGCGGGAAGAAACTTGAAGACATTGAAAACTTCTTCGTATGAAGGCTTGGAGGTAAAGGTTTATCTATGTTCATAGTCATTAATACATGAGCCCCGGTCGTGGGGAGAAAGCTAGGCTTGCGATTAAGCCCTCTGCAGAATGGGGTTACACCATGTCGTTAGGCTCCTGGTGAGTAGGAGTAAAGACTCCAGCCATGACCTCCCTTGATCTACGGGCCAGATGCATATCAATTATATCAATTAGATTGGGAATTGATGTTAGGTATGTGGAACAAACAATTTTTTTATTTATTACCAAGGCAGTGCGATAGCTAAACGAGTAAAATTCTGAAAAACCAAAGCTTTAAATTTTAGCTAAATTGATAAGAAATATGGAGTTTCGAAAAGAAGTGGAGGTTGCCAAAGTACTGCTGAATGATAAGGTGGAGGAAACGGTTGTGGAGATAAGGTACGATCCATTGACGCTACAGACATCGAGGGTGATAAAGAAAACTCCACCATTTGTCGTTACGCATGGTTTTGAGGAAGAGGTAGAGAGCACGAAAAGCTGGTGTCCCTTCTGTCCTGAGAGAATTGAATCCATGGTCGCAAGAGACCCTGAACTCCTCAATGGTGAATTGCTGAAAAGGAATGAGGCTGTTCTCTTCTCGAATATAGTGCCGTATTCCAGATACTCGTTCGTTATCAGGCTGACTGAAGCCCATTATCTCGACATATCAGAATTCAAAAAGGAGCATTTTGAGGATGCTTTTTATCTGATTAAAGAGGTACTCTCAAAGCTTGGGGATGGGAAGTACTACATCAGCATCGGTATGAACTACCTGAAACCCGCTGGGAGCAGCATAATGCACCCACATATCCAGACGCTCGTATCTGAAACCTCTACAGACTACTTCGCAAGGATGGACTGGAGTGCTTTGGAGTTTTATGAGGAGAATAATACTGATTACTGGCTTGCTTTACTGCAGAAAGAGAAAGAGCTTGGAGAGAGGTTTGCCGGAGAGACCAAGAAAACTGGATGGATCTCCGCATTCTCACCGAAAGGGTTCTACCACTTCATAGGAATTCCTGAGGAAAGGGAATTCTTTGAAATGTCTGGGGAGCAGATTTCTGGAATCTGCGATGGGATCATCAGGATACTGAAATTCTACAAGTCGAAGGGGCTGAACTCCTTCAATATATCGATGTTTCTTGCTGACAGACTCGGAGAACATTTCAGAACGAACATAAACATCGTCGCCAGAACACCTTTCGATAAGTACTACTGGTGTGATGTTTACTTCCCGAAGATGTTCCACGATGAGAGCATAAGCTACTTGATTCCAGAAGAGTACGCGAAAGAGCTTTCCGAATTCATGTAGTATGCTGGTGTGAAACATGATTGTAGAGTCTAAGCTTTACAAAAAGGAAGAGAAGTGGGTAACTTGTCTCACATGTATGCACAGGTGCAGGATTAAGGATGGTGAGTGGGGCAGGTGCAGGGTTAGAAAGAACGAAGATGGCATCCTGAGGGTTTACAATTACGGCCAAACATCTGCGATAGCCCTTGACCCTATCGAGAAAAAACCCCTTCACAACTTCAAGCCGGCGAGCAAAGTTTTATCATTTGGTTCAGTTAGCTGCAACTTCAGATGTCCACACTGCCAGAACTATGAAATCGCCTTCTCCGATCTAACCTACCCGTACCTGAGAGAACTCAGCCCGGAAGATGTTCTGGAAATGGCTCTGACAAGAAAGGCGGATGGCATCGCATGGACATACAACGAGCCAGCGATATGGCATGAGTTCGCTCTGGACTCGAGTGAACTTGTCAAGCGAGAGGGGCTGTTTGTTGTGTATGTCAGCAACGGATACATGAGCAGGGAGAGCATAGATCAGTTTGAGGGAATACTCGATGCGGTAAATGTTGATGTCAAGGCCTTCAACGAAAACTTCTACAAAAAACTCTGCAAGGCGAGATTTGAGAGGGTTCTTGAGTGTGTCGCCTACCTGGTCGAGAAGAAGATATTCGTTGAGCTGACATATCTGATAATTCCCGGAGAGAACGATAACGAGGATGAGCTGAAAAGATTCTCTGAATGGGTTTACGAGCTTGATGCGGGAATTCCTGTACACTTTTCGAGGTTCCATCCGGACTTTCAGATTCTTGATAAGCCTGCAACATCAATCCAGACTCTTGAGAGGGCTTACAGGATTGCTAAGGATGCGGGCCTGGAGTATGTGTATCTGGGAAATGTCTGGGGACACAAATACGAAAGCACATACTGTCCGAGATGTGGTTATCCTGTAATACAGCGACAAGGGTTCTATATCGAGAAAATCGATCTTGATGACAGTAAGTGTCCCAAATGTGGTTATGAACAGAACATAATCGTTTGAAAGCTAACTTCATTTTTAAATTTAATCTTCTGAATTTTACACCATGTAAAATCTAATTGATTTAAGATCAATTTTTTCGAAATTATTATATGTTTTAAAATTTAGCGGTGAGCATGGGTGTTATTGGGTTCGATAGGATAGTGCTGATTGGGAGTATCTTCTATTCAAGGCATAGGATAGTTGAGGATCCGGTAAAGGGTATTTTTGATGAAAACAAGGCTGAACAGCTTATAAACCTTCAGGAGGAGATGGAGGATAAGTTCAACATTACTGGATTGCTGGATGTCGTATCAGAGGGCAAGGAGGCCATTGTCAAATATATGGATTTCGTTGCTGACAGGACAGATAAGCCGTTTATTCTGGATGGATATCTTGAGGCGAGAATCGCAGGACTGAAGTACGCGAGCGAGGTTGGACTGGTTGACAGAATCATATACAACTCCATAAACACGATGAACACTGCAGATGAGATTAAAGCCCTGAAGGAGGCTAGTGTTGAGAGTGCCATCATCTTCTGCTACGATCCAGCATACACAACCCCCTTCAGAAGGCTGATCCTTCTGACGGAGAAGGGGCTGCTGAAGAGGGCTGAAGATATTGGAATCAAGAATCTGCTGGTTGATGTAGTGCCGACGGATATAAAGAGCCTGGGAGAGGTAATCGAAACCCTGCTGCTGATAAAGACAACATACAACTATCCTGCCGGATGTGGCCCGGCGAATGTCTCGTACTATCTCTCGGACTTTCTCAAGGAGGAGATAGATACGACCACGATAGTTTCAAGCGTTAATGCGGTATCTCACCTTTTCAGCGATTTTCTGTTCTACGGGCCGATAGAAAGGGCTGAAATAGCATTTGGAAGTGCTTATATAGTTGAGGAGGTTAAAGAGGGTTTGAGCAGCGAACTGCACAAGCTGATGGTGAGAACATGATTGAAAAAGTTATAGATGAAGCTATATCTGCCCAGAAGGAGATTGTAAACGCCATAGACAGATACAGATTCTCAGATTTTAAGCTTGAGCATGCGAGGGATTTTGTTAAATCCGTTGAAAGAATGAAGGTTAGTGAGGGACAGAGCGATGAAGCGTTTCAGCTCTACAGAAAGTCTGTTCTGGTTCACTACGAAGCTCTTGTTAGCCTTACGGACTCGATAACCCCGTTTGAATCGGCATTTCTCGAGTGGATGCAGACGCCATCAACACTCCAGATACTGTACGAGCTTGATCCCTCTTTCAGAGAATCCGTAATCGAGTTCGCGAAGATGGTGGATGAATGCGATGATATACTCTCGCTCGAGGCCATGAGGATTGTCAACGGGTTCTATGGGGTAACATCGGCAAAAGACTTTGCAGCGATTCCAGGCTCTACATACTGCATCATGGCGAAAATAGCTGAGAGGACCAGCATAGACAAGAATCACAAGAAGGCAATCCTGTCTGCTAACTCATGGGGCCTGACATCGTACATTTTCGGAAACGAATTTTTAAGGAGCTTTAAGGAAAAGAAGGACTTCAAACTCGCGCTGGAAAGGGAAAAAGACCTGATGAAAAGCATGCTTCTGGAACCTGTGAAAACTCAGGCTGAGATTATGGAGCAGTTTGGCTTCAGATCCTTCAGACCATCGGATTATTTCACGAAGTACATGCAGAACTTCAGGCCAGTTGTTGAACAGGCCATTGACAGTGTCCATCTGGCAAATATTGTTATGCTGCCCACACATGTTGGAGATATCGGACACCACATCGGATGGCAGTACTACTACATATGCCGTGATGAGATCAACATGGAGTTGCTGAGAGTACATCTGAACCTCCTGCAATCGAATCTGATTAAAGCTTACGAGAATGGAGTGATAAAGTCCGTGTTCGATGTTACATCGACAGCAACGGCAATCTCGGCTTTGTACCTCTACAAACTGCTTGAGGACGAGGGCTTTACAGCAGACATGATCGTGAGGTTATTTACCGAGAGATTCTACAACTACATTCAGCGAAAACAGTTCGAAAGAAATGTGGTGAATGAACTTCACATAAACGACTTCTTGGACTTCATACACAGAGGAGAGAGGCTGAGCAGGGATAAGAGGATGAGCTTTATCGAGTGGGATGCTCTCAACAGCTCAAAGGTCCTGAACTCTCCAGAACTTTATGCATTCCCGTTCTGTGCAATAACAACCAAGTTCGCCGCGTTGATGAAGTTTGCAGATATGCCGTGCCTGTTAGCTCCAGAGCCTGTTAGTATAATCTCGCTTGTGAATGCAGTGGCACTGAATCCGGAAGTTGATCTCGTCTCAAAATTCTGCAAGGGATGTGCGACTGCATCACTTCAGCCTAACAAGTGTCTGCACTGCATGCTGAACCAAAACATATTTATTTGATATGATATCAAGTAAACTTTAATGAGAACGGCGATATGGATAACCAGCATGGAACTATTGAAAAGGGCTGCACCTGCTGAACTGGAAGAATTTGAAGACTCGGAGGAGGAGTGATGAGAGCTGAAGAATTTACAGATGAAGACATAGTTGAGGTTATAGATGAGCTTGTAGCGCTGTACAGCAGCAATCTCGAGCAATTCAGGGAGAAATTGTCTCCTGTTGCACTGAGGGACATGGAACAGCTTATGAGTAGGCTCATACTGAAGTTCATATTTCTCGCGAATAACGCAAGCGAGGAAGATGTGACAATGATTAAAGCGGTTAAATCATGTCTTGAGCTGTTCACGATGGCGAGCTTTGAGCGAAAAGGAGTTTAGCCGGAGCAGATTATCAACTTCCCAAACCCCTCATTAATCCTCGCCTTAATCCCCTGCCCCTCGAAAACCTTCTCCAGAAACACCTTCACAAACCTTTTAATTTTAGGATCGTTAAGAATCAGCGTATATACTCCATCTCCTTCTTCCTTTATCTCATACCAGTTAGCCTTCTCCACATACCTCAGTATCTTCTCTATGCTGTCTAACCCTTTCATCTTGTACTGGAAAGAATGACTTAACCCGATCTCCTCCATATGCCCCCAGAAATTATGATCCTCAATCTTCTCAATCTCAGAAAAAATAACCCTCCAGTGCTCAATATCCAGAATCATATGCTGCCTCTTAGCAAGATAGTCTATCCATACCTTTATCGTCTCCATATCCACCTCTGACTTGGCAAGCTCATATCCAAAGTCTATCAGGTCTCTTATCAGTTCACTGGTATTCTTTTCCCGCTTCCTCTTCAGAGTCTCAAGTTTTTTCTTTGTTGAGTCGTCTATTGATATGCTCAGTCTTTCGACCACAAATTCGTAACACCGAAAGTGTTATATTAAGTTTTTGTTTTTTAATGATTAAAATTGAATAAAAAAATATTGTTACCTAATTATTGTCGAGTAATAAGTTGGTTTTGAAGGTTTGTGCCACTTCTTCATAATATTATTTCGCTCTTAAAGTTGTATTTCCGGATTATAAGGTTTAACCTTTTAAACATTATTAATAATGAATAATAACAAAACTTAAATACAACAGGTTTGTTGCGATTAATGGTGATAAATCATGAAAGAAACCCAGGAAACAATAGCCAGCCTGCTTCAGGAGGGTAGAACCTTCTACCCTCCTGAAGAACTTGTAGAAAACTCTAATGTAAAGAGGTTCATGGACGAACACGACATCCCCACCTACGACGAACTCCTCAGGAAAGCACAGAACATTGAGTGGTTCTGGAGCGAGATGGCCAGAGAGGTCAGCATCGAATGGTATGAGCCCTACACCCAAGTCCTGGAGTGGAACCCTCCATACGCAAAGTGGTTCATCAACGCCAAGTACAACATCGTGCACGATGCCCTTGACAAGCAGGCGAAGCTCAGAAAAAACAAGCTGGCATACATCTGGGAGGGCGAGCCCGGGGACATAAGAAAGCTAACCTACCACGACCTCTACAGAGAGGTCAACAGGTTCGCAAACGCCCTCAAAGATCTGGGTATTCGCAAGGGAGACAGAGTGACGATCTGGCTCCCCATGATCCCCGAGCTGCCAATAGCAATGCTGGCATGCGCTAAAATCGGAGCGATCCACTCTGTAGTCTTCTCGGGTTTCAGCGAGAAGGCACTCCTCGACAGAATACAGGATGCAGAGGCCAAGCTCCTGATCACAGCAGACGGCTTCTACAGAGGTGGCAAGGTAATCGAGCTGAAGAGCAGAGCAGACCAAATCCTCGATCAAACAACAATCGAGAATGTCATCGTCTACGACAGAACCAACATCAACCCGCCAATGAAAGAAGGAAGAGACCACTGGTGGCAGGATGTACTTGGCTCGAGAAAGTGCGAAACAGAGATTATGGACGCAAACGACACCCTCTTCATCCTCTACACCTCTGGCACGACAGGAAAGCCCAAAGGTGTTATCCACGCACATGGAGGCTATGCCGTTGGAACCGCATCAACCCTACACTTCATCTTCGATATCAAAGAAGATGATATCTGGTGGTGCTCAGCAGACATAGGCTGGATCACCGGGCACAGCTACATCGTTTATGCCCCCCTGATTCTGGGAGCAACCTCCGTTATGTACGAAGGCGCCCCCACTCACCCAACCCCGGCAAGATGGTGGGAAATAATAGAGCGGTATGGTGTCACAGTGTTCTACACAGCCCCAACAGCCATCAGGATGTTCATGCGTTTGGGCGAGAAGTATCCACAAAACCACGACCTCTCAACCCTCAGACTGCTCGGCACTGTTGGAGAGCCAATAAACCCCGAAGCCTGGGTCTGGTACTACAAGTACATTGGCAACGAGCAGTGTCAGATAATGGACACATGGTGGCAGACCGAAACCGGCATGCAGATGATCTCCCCATTACCAATAACTCCTCTCAAGCCAGGATCGGCAACCAAGCCCTTCCCGGGAATAGATGCAGATGTCTTCGATCCTGAAGGAAACTCCCTCCACGGCAGGAATGCTGGTGGGTACCTCGTGATAAAGAAGCCATGGCCGGCTATGCTTCGCGGTTTATGGAGGGCTGAGGAGCGTTACATCAACACCTACTGGAGCGCCTATCCAAACATCTACTTCACGGGAGATGCTGCAAGAGTCGATAGCGAGGGTTACTTCTGGATACAGGGCAGGCTCGATGATGTCCTGAATGTTTCCGGCCACAGGATAGGCAACTCTGAAGTGGAGTCAGCCCTTGTTAGCCATCCTGCAGTCAGCGAGGCTGCGGTTGTCGGCAAACCCCATGAGGTTAAGGGAGAAGCCATAGTGGCTTTCGTTGTCCTGAAGTCAGGCATCGAGCCAAGCGAACAACTCATTGACGACCTCAAGCAGCATGTCGCCAAGGAGATAGGCAAGATAGCAAGGCCCGATGAGATCTACTTCGTCCCGGACCTCCCCAAAACAAGAAGCGGCAAGATCATGCGGAGAGTCTGCAGAGCAGTAATGCTCGGCAAGGATCCCGGAGACATAACAACCCTCGCCAATCCAGAGGCTGTTGACTTTGTAAGAAAGGCTGCAAGCGGTGAGGTGTATTTTGGTTAGGTTGATGTAAAAATTTTTGACAATAAATATAATGATAAAAAATTAAGTTTGGTGGTATGATGGAGGAAGTTTCAGATCTGAGTGAGAGGTACTGGAAGAGGTTGAAGAAGATAACCATAATATGGATGCTAGCGTGGACATTTCCGGCGATTCTGCTGCACATCCCGGTGGAGTTTATGCGGAGGATTTACTTCAACGGGATACCGATGCACTGGTTCAACGCGGCTTTTCTGGCTATAGTCATTGGTATCGCACTGATCTTCCTGTATGCGTATGTGATGGATCGTACCGACAGGGAACTCCTAGGAAGGTGATGACATGGAATTTGGAGGTAAGAATGCGATTATAGCCTTCCTGATGATTTACTTCGCAATTGTGGCTGGAGTTGCCCTTACAGGCAACACATTCACAGCTTCAGCCATCGCAGTTTTCGGCTCTCTGTTCATATATGTCATCGTTGCATTGCTGATGAGAACTCAAGCTACAAAGGACTTCTATGTTGCAGGAAGATCCATAGGGTCTTTACCAATAGGCTCATCCATAGCGTCCAACTGGATGAGTGGCGCATCCTTCGTCAGCATGGCTGGGGCGATAGCTGTCTTGGGTTACGACAGCATGCCATACATAATCGGCTGGACACTTGGATACTGCATCGCCGCATTCATGATCGCTCCATTCATAAGGAAGTCAAACACCTATACCGTTCCGGAATTTGTCGAAACCAGGGCATCGAACTGGTCGATAGCGAGGGTTATAGCCGTCGTTATGCTCTTCATAGTCTCGTTTACATACCTCGTTGCCCAGCTCGTTGCGACTGGTGTTATTATCGGCAGGTTCCTCGGAATGCCGGCGGTTGTCGGAGCTTTCCTTGGGTCTGCAATAGTCATACTCTTCGCCGGAACCGGTGGATGGAGGAGCGTTGTCTGGGTTCAGGTCACGCAGTACTGGATCCTCATAACGGCTTACTGGATAGCATTCCTGACCGCAGCCTACATAGCGGGTATATTCAAGCCATGGCCTCACTTCGGATATGGTGATCTTCTGAATCAGCTTGAGGCGAATGAAATAGCTCACGGATTAAATGCGTTTACCGAGCCATTCACAAAGGCGTTTGGTGGTGGAACTGGACAGATAAACTGGATTTTCTCGGCAATTTGCCTGATGCTCGGAACGGTTGGCTTACCGCATGTTCTCTCTCAGTTCTACCTCGTCAGGAATGTCAGAACGGCGAGATATGGTGTTGGATGGGGTCTCACATTCATAGCCCTGCTGTACCTGACTGCTCCAGTTTATGCCATACTCGCGAGATATGCTTTCTCCTCAGCATGGGGAATGCCTATCGATCAGGTCAAGCAGCTCGGATGGGTCCAGAAGTGGCTTCCGACAGGATTGATACACATAACCGATCTCAATAAGGATGGGATACTTCAGCCGGTTGAGCTATCTTTCCACAAGGACATAGTTGTCGTTGGAATGCCCGACATGTTTGGCTTGCCGTGGTTCTTTGCAACGATAGTTGCTATCGGAGGGCTTGCGGCAGCTTTAAGCACTGCAAACGGTCTGCTGATGGTCATGACCGTTGGAGCAACAAGAGACATCTACAAACGATTTATAAATCCGAATGTCAGTGAGCGGAGGGAGATATGGGTTGGAAGGGTGATGCTTGTCGTTCTTGCAGTAATCTCCGGGCTGGCAGGAGCCAGAGCACTGCAGGACCCAACATTCTCGAAGTATGTCGCCTTGCTGGTTGGATGGGCGTTCGTGTTTGCAACAGCCTCATTCACACCGGTAATTATACTGGGAATATTCTGGAAGGGCCTGAACAGGTACGGCATAGTGGCTGGAATGGTTGCCGGAATGGGCATAGCCCTGCCGTATGTGCTTGGAGTTGGCCTGTTCGGGCTTGAGCCAATAACCATTTTCGGAGGCAAGATAGGAACGCTCGCGTGGGGAATAATCGCGTTCTTCGCGAACCTGATCGTTTCGGTGATAGTCTCGCTGGCAACGAATGCCGAGAAGGCAAACCCGCCGGAGACAATACAGTTCGTGGAGGAGCTGAAGACTCCAGAATAATCCCCCACAATTTTTTTAAATTAAAGATAATGTTAAATCATGGCTCAGAGGAAAGTCAGGGACTTCATCAGAAAAAAGCTCGTTCATGTGACTCCAGAGACTAAGCTCAGGGACTGTGCGAAGATAATGTATAAAGAAAATGTTTCCTCTGTTGTTGTTCTAAAAAATAACAAGCCTCTGGGAATTGTTACGGACTCAGATCTGAGGAGGCTGATAGCTGAGAACTTTAATTTTGGTGAAAGTGTGGGTTCTTTCATAAGGATGAAAAAAGGACTGGTGGCTGTTGATGCAGATGATGATGTTCATGAGGCACTATCAAGAATGCTCGAGCATGGGATAAAGCACACGGTCGTTCTGGATAATGGTTTACCATCGGGTGTTATAACCATAGGTGATATTGCCTACAGCTTCAGCCCGTTTTACATATACTATACTATAAAGCTGAGGAGGGCGAAGAGCAAGGAGGAGGTAAGAGAAATTCTTGAGAGCTTTAAGGCTGGAATAAAGGACTTCTCGATGGAGTTGTTTGATAAGCCCGATACAAGCCCGAAATTCATTTTCACGACGATAAGTTATGTTACGGATACGGCAGTAAGGGTTCTGGCAGATTTGCTCGGCGTGCCTGAGAACATCGTTTATGCTGTAACTGGAAGCTGGGGACGGAGAGAGCAGTATCTTCTCACTGATAGGGATACGATCTCGATCTACAGGCTTGATGGGGAGGGAGTTGATGAGCTAATCGATGAGATGGTTTACAGGGAGTTCATAGAGGATCTTGAAGACTGCATGGACGAGGTTGGCTTTCCTCCATGCCCTCACGGCTATACATCGAGGAACTACAGCTACAGCTTCGAGGATATGCAGAAAGTAATTCTGAAATGCTGCAAAAACCCTGAGGAGAACGCGGTTTTCATATCCATTCTGGCTGATGCAAGGGCTTTGATCGGTGATGAGGAGCTTCTTGTGAGCCTGAAAAGATTGATGTTTGAAAATCTAAGGAAGAACAGGTTTCTTGTGGCTAATTCTTTAATGTACAAACCGGCCATAACGTTGTTCGGTCAGGCAGCAAAAGAGTTCGATATCAAGGCAAGAGGCATAGCTCCGGTGGAGTATCCCGTTAGGGCTCTGGCGGTTGTTAATGGAATATACGAAGTAAACACCGAGCTTAGAATAAGATCTCTGGCAGATAATGGGATAATTCCAAGGGATCTGGCCCATGAGCTGATCATGGCATACAACATCCTTCTTGCTCAGAAAATAAAGGTTCAGAATGAGGGCAGGAATGAGGTCTTGCTGTCCAGCCTGCCGGAAATAGAGAGGAAGATGGTTGAGAATGCGATGAAAATAGTCAGGAGATTTCAGGTCTATGTTGAAAGGAACTATGTATGAGGTGATTCTTTGCTCCCTCCTGTGGAATATCTGGCCAGAATGAAACCATTCTCGTATCTGAAAGAAAATGAGCTGGATATACTGGCCAGAGGACTGGAGGTTACGCTCTACAAACCAGGCAAGATCATCTTCAAGAAGGGCAAGAAGCTTAAAAAGCTGTACTTCGTGAGGGAAGGGAAGGTTGGAATCTTTGATGGGGATGATTTAATCGAAATTGTGAATGAGGATGAGATGATAGGGATAGATTATTCAAACCCTGCTTTTGCAGCGAGGGCGATTGAAGAGACGATCTGCTTCGAGATTGAGCTTGAGAAGGTTAATTTTCTATTCAAAAGGAACAGCAGGTTTGGAGATTTCTTTAGAAAGTTCTTTTCCAGAAAGTTCCATTCGCTGCTCAAGCTATACGATGAGAAAGGTGTTGATGAAGTCTATGCTGTAGCTGTAGTGAACATAATAAGAAAGAAGCCGGTTGTTTGCAGAGCAGAGGACAGCCTGAGGCATGCAGTAAAGCTCATGAGGGCTAACGATGTGAGCAGCGTTGTTGTGGTGAGAGATGAGAAGCCTGTCGGGATAGTAACACATTCCGATCTGGTGAGGGTGCTGGATGAGGGCATAAACCTTGAATCGAAGGTTGGAGATGTGATGTCGTCTCCCGTTGAGGCGATAGATTCTGAATCTCCTGTTATGGATGCGTATTTGAAGTTCGTATCCAAAGCGATAAACCATCTTGCTGTTGTGGAGGATGGGAGGGTTGTTGGTGTGATCTCTTCCAAAGACATACTGTCAAGGATGGAGTCGTATTCGTCTCTCATACCTCTCTCGAAGAGGATAATTAAAGCTGAATCCCTTTCGGAGCTGAAGAGCACATTTGAGGATGTTGTAAGGGCTTTTGAGGATATGGCGAGCTCTGGATTCGATTATCCCTCCTTCTCGATCACGATTTCTAGCATAGCTGATCTTATGGTGAGAAAGGTGGCGGACATCCAGGCTTTTGGTCTGACCTTGGTTGCAATAGGAGACTATGGTAGGAGGGAAATTCTGTTTCCGGAGGTAATGGTTGGATATCTAGGCAGAAGAATGGATGAGAAGCTTGAAATCCTGCTCAACGGGCTGAATGAGGTGGGAATGAAGGCTGAATTCAGGGCTCTTGACAAATTCGATTTCGACCACCTCGACTCGAGATACATCTACGGTGATGGCGGAGCTTATGTGCGGTTCAAGGAGGGATTAACTCCTTTCCTCACGGAAGAAGTGGCAATGGAACTAATTGAGAAGGCTAAAAAGGAAGATGATCTTATTTCGGCCATAATAGATCTCACAAGGGCTTTTGCGATACTCAACATGGACACAACATCTAGGCAGACACGTGAGAGATTACTGCTCTTTGGCATCAAGTATCTTCCTGAAAACCTTGTAAACGATCTGATGGAATTCTATCTAGCCCTGAGGAAGATAGAGCTTTTAATCAGGTTTGGAAGAAGGAGAGAGAAGATAGACGATGTTGTCAGGAGGAAATCTTCTGAGGTGCTGAGGGAGTTACAATCATGGCTGAGGGAGAAGTTCTGAGCAGTGAGCTGGAAGAGGCTGAATATGCTGTGCTGGATCTGGAGACAACTGGACTTAACCCAAAAAAGGATGAGATCATAGCAATAGCGATGATTCCAATGAAGGGTTTGAAGATTCAGGCTAAGGACTGCTTTTATTCTCTCGTGAAATCGGATAAGTTCAACTACAAGTCTATAACCTTCCACGGTATATGTCCGGGAGATTTGCATAATGCTCCCAGATTTGAGGATGTTACGGGTGAGATTCTGGACAGGCTGGAGGGCAGGATTCTTGTGGGCTATGCAACCCTCTTCGACATAGACTTCCTGAAGAGAGCTTTCAGGAAATTGCGTATAAAGATGTCATTCGAGAGGTATGTTGATGTGGCAGAGCTTGAAGCAGGGATTCTGAGAAAGAAGGGTATGGCTGTGAGCTACAGGTTAGATCTGGATGCCATAATGAAAACATACAGCATCAGCATAAAGGGAAGACACAACGCATTAAGTGATGCATATGCCACAGCCAGGATCTTCCAGAAACAGCTATCAAGGTTAATAGACTTCAGAACAACTCTTTTCGACCTAATTAGAATCGGAAGGCGACTGTTCTTCTAATTATCATGTTTTTTCACCATTACCTTTTTAAATTCTCGATTTGTCTTATGCGTGATGAGGATTCCCCTTTACATTGAAATGTCAGACAAGAATGTCCTGATAATTGGTGGTGGTGGGGTTGGTACTTCAAGAGCGAAAAAGTTCATCTCTGCTGGGGCGAATGTTAAGGTTCTAAGTTTAGATTTTAGCGATGAGCTGAAATCGCTGGAAAAGGAAAATAAGCTTGAGCTGATTAAAGCCTCTGCATACGATTCAAACATACTTGAAAAGCTTCTGGAGTGGGCGAATATCGTTACTGTTGCAACCGAGGACTTAGGTGTGAATGATGTGGTTAAAAAAATTGCAAGGAACAAGAAATGCTTTCTGAACTTTGCAAACGACTCCAGAGAGACGGAAGTGGTAGTTCCATTTGAGGGTGAGTTCGAGGGAATAAAGTTCGCCGTAACCACGGAGGGAAAGAGCGGCGTTGTGGCGAGAATGGTCAGGGACTCGATCCTGGAGATGCTGAAAAAAGATGATGAGATCATCTCACTGCTAAAGGCGATGGATTACCTGAAGAGGTACATGAAATCCGAGAAGGTACCGGTGGATCTAAGGATGAAGCTCTACTTTGAGGTAAGCTCGGATGAGAAATTCAGAAATCTGGTTAGAGAAGGGAAGGTTGAGGAAGCCAAGCTTTATGCAGAAGAGCTGGTTAAAGAATACTCTAGCGGAAAGAGGAAGTTCAGGGTTAAGAGCAGCCTGAACTTTTAGGTGGAACGATGTTTGATGATCGAGAGAAGGCACTGCTGATGGCTTTACAGTATAATTTTCCGCTTTCGGAAGAGCCTTACATCGGCATATCCGAATTTACGGGGCTCGATCTAGACTATGTCCTGAGAAAAACTAAGGAGTTTCTCGAGAAGGGTATAATCAAGCGTATTGGGGCTCAGCTCAACTATAAGGCCTTCAGAGATATAGGATATGCTGTTCTCGTTGGAGCTAAAGCAGACAGGGTGGATGAGGTTGCAGCCATAATAAACTCCTTCAAACCGAAGCACAACTACCTTCGCGATTGCGAGGAGTACAACATATGGTTCACGATAAAGTCAAGAGACATTGATGCTTTGAGGGCGAAGGTGGAGGAGATTGTCAAGGCGGCTGGGATAGCTGACTATGTCTTCCTGCCATCCAAGAGGGTTTACAAGATGGATGTAAAGTATGATTTGCTGAGAGGGATATCCTACAGCGAAGCAGGTCTGGAGAGGATGGATGTTCCGAAGGTTGAGGAGCTTGGAGTCGATCCTGAGCTTTTAAGGGCTCTGGAGAGGGAGTTTCCTGTGCAGAACAGACCGTTTAAGGTTTACGAGCGGTTTGGATATGGTGAAGGAGAGTTAATATCCTTAATCGAAGAGATGATCGATGAGAGGGTGATAAGGGGATTCTATGCGGTTCTCAAGGAAAGAAAGATAGGCTTCAGGGAGAACGGTATGAATCTCATCAGAACTGAGAAACCGAAGAAGGTTGCGTTAAAGCTCGTGAGGGAATTCCCTGAGATTACACACCTTGTGGAGAGAGTTCCTGATGAGAAATGGAATTACCCGCTGTACTTCATGGTCCATGCTGTATCGAGGAGCAGCATAGAGGAGATAAAAAGCAAAGCGGCAGAGATGCCGGGAGTTGAGGAGATCAGAACGCTGTACAGCATAAGAGATCTCAATCCGAATTATCGGTACTGATGCACAGCCTCTCGTAAGAACATCCCATACAGTTTCCTGTTTTTGGGGGTACGATACCTCTGCTGATGTATTCATGAACTTCTGAGTAGAACCCGATACTTCTCTCATACAACCCATCGTTGAAATGAACGACTCTTTCCTCAATTATATTATCTCCAACCTGCAGCAGCAAACCCCTCTCTATACCTTCCATTTTCAGATAGAGGTTCAGCTGGGCAATCCATTCGACTCTTGGTGTTACGATTTCCCTGACCTTTTTAACTTCCACAACCTCAAACCTCTTCTCATCCTTGCTCAACACCTTGAAATCCGCCTTACCAACGATCTTGAAATCATCAAGCTCGATAAACCTCTTTCTGGTTGGAAATATCCAGTAGTCTTTTTTTAAGTAATCTTTGGCGATTTTCTCGCCAAGATTTCCTATTTCCTTTATTTTTGAATTTATAACCTCTTTTTCAGGAAATTTGACCCTAAAATAGATCCATCGCGGGCATTTGAATATCCAGCTCGCGTAAAATTTCATGCATGTAATGCTGAACACCAACAAAAAATCCTTTCGAGTGGGCTGAAAGTAATCTTTGAATCAGTGGGGCCGCCGAGATTTGAACTCGGGTCTCCAGCACTTCGGGCAAAGCTCCCCAAGCTGGGAGGATAACCAGGCTACCCTACGGCCCCTTCTGTATTAGCTGATTAAATTGTGTTTTAAAGTTTTCGCAACAGAATTGTGAAAGCTCAAGAACTGTGAGTTAAAAGAACTCAGATATCTTGATCTGTCTGCTGTTCTCATTTTCGAAGAGGGAGTTGATTTCAAGCTCGATCAGCATCAGTCTCTGCTTTGTGTAGTTGCTTACATTGTACTTCTCGCTGAGGAATTTGGATAGCTCGAGATACTTCTTGATCGAGCTTTCATGGACGGTCAGTATGATGTTCCCCCCGCACTTGTAACACTTCCCCTTCAGCGGAACCCTCCTGTATTTTGTGTTGCACTTCACACATCTGAACTCCTGCTTGGAGAAAGCCCTCAGATTTCCTATCAAGTCCGGAAGGAAGTGGGTTGTTATAACCCTTTCAGCAACATCATGCTCATCCACGGCGAACAGCTTTTCCGCTATGCTCATCTGGGCATTAACCTTATCCTGCATGGTTTTCAGGGACTTGTACGCACAGACCTTCACACCACCTGCTATGTTATCCGTATCATGTGTGAATCTCAGCCCGTAATACCTCCTCTCGGACTTGAGCCTGTCCTCAACCCTCTCGATGACCCCTTCAAGCTCTTTTGGATTCGCATATCTCAAAGTTGCTCTGTAAAACTCAAGGGGATAACTTTCCACAACATCCATGTTGTGGACCTCACTGTCAACCTCCTTCGGATCGAGGATTGTTGTTAAAACCAGTGGAGCATCCATTCTCCCTCCCCTTTTGTCTGGAAGGAACTGGTGGGAAAAGTTCAGCAGTCCATCGAGTAGGAGCATAACACAGTCCTCATCTCCATCGCAGTTCCTCCTCTTGGCCGCATGGAAGTACGGGTGTGCATATCCTGCTAGGACATCGGCAAAGCCTATAATCCTTCCAAGAACTCCAGCGGATGTATGCGGGGCAAGGCCAATAACAAGATGCCCTATCAGATCCTCCAGCTTTTCCGCATTGTAGAAAGGTTCCATGCCGTAGAATTTTACGAGAAGCTCATCTATGAACTGAGACACCCTCAGCATGTATTCCCCAGCATCCTTCGCGAGTATTATGTCCTGGGGCTTTAGTTCGACTATCTGATCCTCGTCTGTAAGTGGCTTACCTCTGTAGTCATAGCTGTATCCAAGTTCCTTGAGCTTCTCGATGCTTATGCCTATCTCAGAAGGCTTGAAGTGGGTCAGCGGTAAATCTGTCATATCATACCTGATTGTGCCGTCTTTGAACACGAACACACCATGTTTAGCCCTCAGAATTCCCTTTTCGATCCTCTCACAGACCTTGTTTTTGTTGGTTAATCCGATGACTCCCTTTATTGCCGATTTTACCTCTCTCTCACCGAGATTCTCTAAAGCCTTTTCGTAAAGCTCTCTGACATTGATCTTCTTCCTCCTAAACCCGTTGGCTTCTCCACCGCACCTTGGGCACCTCTCTTCTTTCAGAACTCTGTCACATCTGGGACAGTAGTAAGCCTGGTGTGCAAACCCTCCACACTCACACATGCTCCAAATCGTCTCCTTCCCGCATCTCTCGCAAATCTTCACGGGCAAATCGACCTCTATTTCTCCCTTGGCTGAGTTGTAGCTTTTCATGTAGTTTATCGCATTCTTCAAATCTCTTGTATTTCCTCCACTCTGTCCAAGCGGGAAGAGCATGTGTGGTGGAGGGCTCATCCTCCTCTCTTTGGCCTTCTCAGGCCTACCCATTCTTGCGCCAATTCTTGCAGGAGCCTTTGCTCTTACATCCAGTCCTGAGAGGTACCTTATGTTCTCGAGAACATCCTTCTCTCTATCGACATCCCTGATCTTTTTTAGGCTACCATCTAACCCCAGACATCTCGCGAAAACCTTCCACTTTTCGAGAACTATGAATCCATCCCTCACTTTATGTTCGATCAGGATTTTTTCAAGAATGGTCTTTATGTCCCTGTTTAGCGGAAATATAAGGCAGCTCTTACCGTATTTTCCCTCGATCTTGCCCTTTTCAGAAACATAATCCCTAAGCTGAATCAGTTCGTCCAGATCTATATCGTGCCAGAGATATGTGTGGTCTGGGTGGAGGGGAACGCCATACTCATCGCACAGCTTTATTGCTTCATCCTCATCGATGTTCCTGAAATCTCCATGCAGGATATTTTTGACCTCCTCTCTCCACCATTCATAGCAGTAGGAAGCAGGTAAAAGCGGGTGGTTATTCTCGAGGAAGTCTCCGTAGTTTATAAGGATCTCACCAATATCCAGAATCGCATCTATTCGATCCTTGTACATCTCGGCCTGCTTTATAGTGTTTATCTTAACAACATCTCCGTTTTTAAGCCTCACAGTTGGACCATCAATTGTTGAGACTGGAACAACGCCACCAGCCTTTCCCGGCCTTTCGATTTTCATCTGCGTACCGATTGCTATGAAATCTCCGGTTATCTTCATCGTGGCCGGATTGATCCCGACAGTTGCAAATCCGGAGTTTCTGGCCCTTCCGTATCTGAGCCTGAAACCCCCCTTTCTCGATGGGTGACTGAAAACTGGCCTTCCGGCGACTATGTCTGAGAGATACTTGTCTTTCGGTTTTATCTCCTCTTTTTCATTGCTATCTTTCTTCTCCTCCTTTTTGGATTCCTTATTTATCAGCTTGTCCAGCCACTCCCATCCTGTGAGCTTGAGTTCGTCAACCATCTTTTTCAGCTTGGGAGCCTTCAGGGCTATACCTTCGGCTATAACCAGTGCCATACCACCTCTGACCCTGTTCGTCTCAACTCTCTCGAGATTTCTGTGGCCAGATACCTCAGCATCCTCCGTTGGCTCCCCATCTATACACACGGGACAGTTCGAAACTATTAGCCTTATCTCCTCATCACTTGGCAGGTACTGTAGGTTCGCAACCTTTTTGTAAAGCGGGATCTCCTCAATGTACCTCAAAATCTCCTCTTCTGTTGGGATATATCTATTGAGCCCGGCTATCCTCCTGACATAATCTCCAACGAGCACGGATATTACCTGCGCAGTCCCTCCGGCACTTCTTATCGGCCCGGCATAGTATATCTTCAGAAATTTGGATCCATCATAGTTATTGCCAACACCAACTCTCGCGATACCCTCTATCGGTGCTGCAACAACTCCTTCTGTCAGAATAGCAACGGCAGACCTTATCGCAAGATCCAAAGCCCTTTCAACATCGAACTTTCCAAATTCTCCCTTTATTATCTCTTCCGCAATCTTAAAACAGATCTTTTCTCTCTCCAGACCACTTTCTTCAAGTTCTTCAATTCTCTTGGCTATAGGTATCCCGATGAGCTTTTCAACCCTCTCAGCCATGTTTTTAGCAACTGGAATCTCAACTCTCCTCTCTGGGTCTAGCCCCTTGCTTCTTGCAGTTTCGGCTACATGGTAAGCCTCCTCAACTTTCTTGAGTAACAGTGAATGGTAATCCTTGATCTCCTTCAGGAACTTTATGTCGAGATCATCCTCAGGTTCTTGATGAAACAGAGGAAAGAATCTGTCGAGTGTTGCATTCATTGGATTGAGTTGATTGAGCAGCAAAATAAGGTTTCTGGATGTTGTGAAAGTTATCTCATGAAACTTTTTATTAAAAAGCAAACCGCGATGGATTATAATTTAAATTATTAATAGTTATCCTTACGGGTTATAAACTCTATGGATTTTTCGAGAAGAGCCCTTATGCCCTCTCTCCCGCTAAAAATCCTGCCATGCCCGGGCAGGATAAGTTCTGGAGAGAGGTCATGGATTTTCTCCAGTGACTTTATCATATCTCTGTTGTTACTACCATGCAAATCAGTCCTTCCTGGGAGTCCATTCTCGAAAACGAGGTCTCCTGAGATTAGAGCATCGAATTCATTAATGTATATGCATGTACTGCCAGGAGTGTGGCCGGGAGTGTGGATAAATTCAAGATCAAGTTTTCCAGTGCTGTAGTGCTTGATTTTTGACACATCCAGATCGGGTTTCTCATTCCGTATAACTCTGTCGTTTATGTTGAAGGCCAGAATGGCACCCTTTCTCAGGAACATACTGTTCGATTCGCAGTGATCCTTGTGGAGGTGGGTGTTGAACACGACATCAACATCTGAAAGTGGTATCCTGTCGTTGTTCATCAGTCCGAAGAGGTTTGTGAAGCTCTTGTAGCATCCCGGGTCGATTATGAATGTGACCTCGTCTCTTATTATATATGTGTTTGAAGAGTCCATGAAGGCAGAACCCCACACATATGCGTAGAGTTTATCCAGCAGCATCATCCTGAGAAATTATAAATTTCATAGGTGATATACTTTTTTCCATGAAGATCTACGATACCCATACACATTCTGAGGGCAGGAGTGCGGGAGAGCTTGTCGAGATGGCGGAAAAAGGTATTGTTAAGGTCAATACATGTGCGTTCTATCCCGTTAAACCGCTGTATGGGGAGACAATGATCGATTTATTCAGAAAACTCGAGGAATTCGAGCCCTATAGAGGAAAAAAGGCTGGAATCGATATATATCCAGCTATCGGAATCCATCCAAGGTGCATACCGGAAAACTGGGAAAAGGTTAAGGGTAAAATCTTGGGATATCTGGAGAATGCTAGAATTATTGGTGAGATCGGTCTTGAAACAGCAAATGAGCTTGAAAGGGAGGTTTTGAAAGCTCAGCTTGAAGTTGCGAAAAAGTTCGATATTCCGTGCATCATCCACACACCGAGGAGCAACAAAACTGAGGTAACCAGAACTGTTCTGGATGTGCTGGAAAAGGTGAGTTTTCCGGAGGAGCTTGCAGTCATTGACCATGTGAGCCCTGAGACCGTTGGAGAAGTGCTGAAAAGATATCATGCTGGACTGACTGTGGAGGAAGGAAAATTGAACGAAAAGCAGGTTCTCGAAATTGTGGAAAGCTATGGAGCAGAAAGGGTCATGCTAAACAGCGATAATGGCTTTGGATCGGCAGACTACCTCTCAACATACAAAACTGTGAAGTTTTTGGAATGCAGGATAAGCAAGGAGGATCTGACAAAAACAGCATATGAGAATGCGAAAAAATTCTTCAGGGTTTAGGCTGACATCTATAAAACAACCATCTGGGCGTGCCAGCAGTCTCCAACTCTCAGAACATTTTCCTCATCGATAATTCCAGCCTCTATCGCGAGCTTTACTGCTTTCTCTCCAGAAATGTTCGCTATCGTTGCACTTTTTAAGGCCTTTCTGACCTCTTCCTCTCCAACCTCCTCTTTCCCGTAGAACTCTTCGCTGATCTCAATTTTGAATCCATCAGATCTGTAGGTATTGCCAACTATGCTGGAATCGCAAACAGCAACAAGCACTTCTCTCTGAACCCTGTATATCTTCATCCTGAACAATATATCACCATCATATGTTCCTGACGGGATGCTTTGCACCGCATGCAAGACATCTCAGGAACAGAACTCTCTCTTCCTTGACGAACTCTGTATCTGGAGCCTGACACTCCTTGCAGATGACATACTCCTTGACATAGCTGTTCAGTTCATCCTGAATCTCTTCCCTCGTGAACTTTCCCTGAAGGATAACTCTTCCGCTCTCGAGGAATCCCGCAGTGCCGAGGGATTTAACCAGATACTTGAAAAAGTGCTCTTCAGATCTGTTCAGAACTTTGACTATCTGCGAGAAGTTCTTGATTATCGTTCTGTTTCCCTCTCTCTGTACATTAACCTCTGGAATCTCGAATCTCTCTCTTCTTATGACTTCTTCGGGCATCTCCGCATATGCCTTTTCGAGGAGCTCTTCATAGCTTTTCAAGTCAACACCTCCTGATAGGTTTTCTACCCTGTATTAGATAAAGATTTTCCTATGGATTTTTCGATTTATGCCTGTCTCAGAGTCAGTAAAAGATTAGTATCTTGAAATCCTTATTAAATTTGAACTGGTTCGGGGGTGGTATTGTGAAAATCAGGTGGCTTGGGCATGCGGCTTTTGAGCTAGAGGCGAAGAAGAAGGTTATAATCGATCCATTCTTGACCGGAAACCCCAGCGCTCCGGTGAAAGCTGAGAATGTTGTGGCAGATCTGATTGTGGTTACACACGGGCATGGAGATCATCTCGGAGATGCTGTGGAAATAGCAAAGAGAAATGACTGTCCAGTACTGTGTATTCATGAGCTGTCAAGGTATCTATCGAAAAAGGGTGTTGAGGCTGTTGGGATGAATATTGGTGGAACTGCGAGAGTCAAGGGAGTTTCGGTGACGATGGTTCAGGCCCTGCATTCTGCTGATGTTGAAGAGGGAGAGGAGATAATAAGCACAGGCGATGCATGTGGTGTGATCGTTGAGATGGATGGGAAGAGGGTATATCATGCTGGAGATACTGATGTATTTCTTGACATGCAGTTGATCGGGGAGTTGCACAAGCCAGATGTAATGCTCGTTCCAATAGGCGACTGGTACACGATGGGTATAAAAGGTGCTGTCAAGGCGCTTGAGCTGGTGAAGCCAAAATATGCGATTCCAATGCATTACAATACATTCCCTGTAATTGAGAAGAATCCAGAGGATTTCAAAAAGTCTGTTGCAGAATCTGGACTTGATACAGAGGTTGTCATTCTAAAACCTGGTGAGGAATTTACTTTTTGATTTTTATTAAAATTTATATTTTTATTCTTGTCGTCCATCATACTCACCATGTGTTACATCAAAACACTTAAGTTACAATATCGTAATAACTATAATGAGGTTTATGAACGGGACAACCCTCTTCGCCGAGCAGAAGAGGTATATTATATTGAAATCAAAAAGGAGTCAGGCGGTGTTCGAGGTAGCTGATACACCGCGATTGATTTCTTGTGAGAACAGAGATAGATGCCTTATAGCAGGAGTAGGGGGGAATGAGTGCCCGAGGTATTGTGAGTTCATGGTGGCTTTGAGGGATTATCTGAAGGGGATTAGGAAGCCGAAAATGCAAGTTGAGGAGATCACATATCAGTGATTGAATAACTGGAAACTTTTGGAACAATTATCTTTCCATCGACACCTCCAACTATATCGCCCCTGCCCTCTAAAAATAGCTTTACTGTGAGTGCTGAAATTGCGGAATCGAGCAGATCGTGGTTTTCAAATTCGTCAAAGTTCAGATACTTTCTGAGTTCTTCCTGAATCAGCCTCATGTTGCTTTTCGTATTCTTTTTGAGTTCGGGGGCGATATTCAGTATTTTCCGTGTGGCATAGGGATAGACTTCAAAAACCTCTGTGCCATTCTCTCTCAAAAATCTGGCGATCTTCATACCGATGTGGGTTATCTTTCTGAAGAAATTTGCGTTTGGAGGAAAGAGTCTTATACCTCTTTTTATAAGCTCCTTTTCACACTCCCTGTAGCTTCCGCTGGTGGGAAATGAGAGAGGAGCGTCAACTCCAGCATAATTGGCTCTGATCTTGAGATCCACAACATCTTCGAACTTTCCCATATCTACTACAGCGTTATCTTCAAGCAGAACATAGTGGGAAGCTCTCTTCCCGACATCGATTCCAAGGATGAGGGTTTCCTTCATGGTTTGTAACTTCTGCATAATCTTTAAATATCTTCGTTCTGTTCGCTTACTTCAGTGTGGTGATTATATGAGTGAATTCAAGCACATCATCAGGATTGCCGATACAGACATAGATGGGAAGAAGAAGGTTGTTTTCGCGCTCACTCAGATAAAGGGAATCGGGTGCAGGGTAGCGAAGAGCATCACCAACTACCTTGGCATTGATCCAAACGCAAAGCTCGGAGAGCTTGACGATGAGACTGTAGATAGGCTGAAGAAGTTTGTCGAGGAGGACATAGAGCAGATGCCAGACTGGATGATGAACAGAAGGAAGGACAGATACTCAGGCAGAGACCTTCACCTCCTGAGCAAGGATGTCGATTTCGCCAGAATGGTTGACATCGAAATGATGATGAGAATGAAATGTTACAGAGGAATAAGGCACGCGAAAGGAAAGAAGGTCAGGGGACAGAGAACACGCTCAACTGGCAGAAGTGGAAGGACTGTTGGAGTTATTAGAAGGAAGAAGTAAGGTGATTCGATATGGGTGATCCAAAGAGGCACAGGAGAAAGTATGTTACTCCTCCAAGACCCTGGGATAAGGTAAGGCTTGAAAAAGAGGTAGAATATATAATCAAGTATGGTCTGAGGAACAAGAGGGAGCTATGGAGATCTCAGAACATTCTCAGGAAGTACAGAAGAGTTGCTAGGGAGTTGCTGGCCAAGATAGACCTTCCGGGCAAAGAGGGAGAGCTTGCAAAAGCCAAAGCACAGATGGTCATAAAGAAGCTCATTAAAATGGGGATTCTTGAAGAAGGAGCAACCATAGATGACATCCTGAACCTGACAGTCGATGCCTTCCTTTCAAGGAGGTTGCAGACGATCGTCTTCAAGCAGGGATTGGCCAATACGATAAAGCAGGCGAGACAGCTCATAACTCATGGACACATTGCGATCGATGGTGTGAGAGTTACCGTTCCTGGGCGTTTAGTCACCAAGGAGGAGGAGACGAAGATATCTTACTATCAGAATTCTCCCTTTGCTAAAAGGGAGATTGTTGTGAGGGCTGAAAAGGCTGAAACTGCTGAAACTTAAAAGAGGTGTTTATTATGGAGAAGAAAAAGGGAGTCTGGGGTATTGCTCATATATTCTCATCATATAACAATACCATAATCACAATAACCGATATCACCGGGAGTGAAACGATAGTCAGGATAAGCGGTGGGATGATCGTTAAAGCTAGCAGAGACGAGGGGAATCCATACACTGCTATGCAGGCTGCCATAAGGGCTGCGGAGAAGGCCATGGAAAAGGGCATTGAGGGAGTTCACATCAAGGTCAGGGCTCCTGGTGGAAACAAGCACACGAATCCCGGACCCGGTGCACAGGCAGCGATAAGGGCTCTTGCGAGAGCTGGGCTTAAGATTGGCAGAATAGAGGATGTTACCCCAATACCGCATGATGGTACTCGACCACCCGGTGGCAAGAGGGGTAGGAGAGTTTAATCCAACTCTTTATTTTTGAGAGTTTTTGGTGAGGGTGAATGAAAATCAGGATTCTTGAGGAGGATGAGTTCAGAATAAAGTTTATTTTGAAATCCTCTACCGCATTTGCGAACTCATTGAGGAGAGCGATGAAAAGCTTGGTTCCAACTCTTGCAGTAGATTATGTTGATTTCTACCTGAACACTTCATACCTCTACGATGAGATTCTTGCTCACAGAATAGGTCTGATTCCGATAAAAACCGATCTGCAGAGGTTCAATTTTCAGGATAAATGTGTTTGTGGGGGAGAAGGATGTCCGAACTGTCAGGTATCTCTCAGGTTGAACATTGAAGGGCCTAAAGTTGTCTATTCTGGAGACTTCATTTCTGAGGATCCGGAAATAGTCCCGGTTTTTGATAACATTCCTGTAGTTGAACTCGATAAGGGTCAGCAGATCATGATCGAGGCTGTAGCTCGACTGGGGACTGGAAAGGAGCATGTGAAGTGGCAACCCGTATCGCTCTGCGGTTACAGAATTGTGCCTGAGATAAATATTACTGAGAATTGCAAGCTCTGTATGGAATGCATTGATGCATGCCCGAGAAATGTTTTCAGCGTTGTCGAGGGCAAGCTCTCTGCTGAGAATGTGCTTGAGTGCTCGATGTGCATGGAGTGCGTTAATGTTTGCGAGGAAAATGCAATAGAGATTAAAGAGACTAACAATTTCTTGTTCATTGCTGAAGGTACAGGAGCCTTGCCGGTAAGAACGGTGCTTGAGGAAGCTCTAAAGATTATAAAAAGAAAGGCAGAGGAAATGAACACAATTCTCGAGATCGCACTATAATTTTCTGGTATTCCTTTTGAAATTCTTTTTTGCGGAGATTTGATCTAACCTGGATTATAACGGAAAATTTAAATTCTAAAATCCTTTTTTCATTTTTGGTGATACGGTGACTGGGGAATCTGAAGTCTCGGCTCTTCTCTTCAAACTCGCGATAATACTGATATCAGCGAAAATTTTTGGAGAGATTGTAGAGAACAGGTTCAAGCAACCTGCTGTTCTTGGTGAACTGCTTGCTGGAATGGTCATAGGGCCGTTTGCTCTGGGACCGTACATAGGGATTCATCCAGTGCCTGGTGCTCCATTGCCAATCCCTCCAGATGTGGACATGATCGCCAACATCAGCGTTATACTGCTTCTGTTCGTGGCAGGTCTCGAAACGGACATCGAAAAATTCCTTCGATTTGGGCTGATCTCAGGACTAGTTGGAGCGATGGGGATCGTTTTGCCATTCTTCCTCGGATTTTTAGCGATCGAGCTTTTTTATGACGCTCCAAACAAATTTGCCGCCGGACTCTTCACAGGAGCTGCACTGACGGCAACATCTGTAGGTATAACTGCGAGAGTCCTCAACGATCTTGGGAAGCTAACGACTCCCGAAGGCTCAACGATCTTGGGAGCGGCGGTCATAGACGATGTTCTCGGTATACTGGTTCTGGCGATCGTTGTAGCTATTACCGGTGTAGAAGGAGAAGCGATGTCAACATTCGAAATAGCAAAGACGATAGTGATAGCTGTGGTTTTCTGGATTGGTGTGATATTCTTAGGGCTGAAATTCGTTGATCAGATATCCCGGATTCTAAGCATGTTCAAGATGCCCGGTTCTCAGTTAACTGTGGCGATAGCCTTTGGACTCATGATCTCCTATCTCGCATCCCTCGTGAAGTTGGCACCGATAATTGGAGCCTATGCAGCCGGTCTAGCGTTATCTGCATCAGCCCACAGGGACTTCCTTGCTGAGAGGATGATTCCTATATACGAATTCCTCGTCCCGATATTCTTTGTCGCAATGGGTATGCTCGTGGATGTCAAGAGAATACCTGAGATCGCTCTGCTTGGTGTAGTGATAATCGTGTTTGCTATAATTGGTAAGTTCTTTGGGTGCTATGTCGCAGCTTACTTTGGAGGGTTCAACAAGCATGGTGCTTCCAGAATAGGAATAGGCATGGTTCCGAGAGGTGAGGTGGGACTTATAGTTGCATACTATGGCTTGAAGTATGGCGTAATAGATGAGCATATCTACACAATCGCTGTGGTCATGTCATTCGTGACGACAATGATAACACCGCCACTGCTGAAGAAGACATTTGAGAATCCGGTGGAAGGGTGGGTTGAGAAAAGAAAGAGTTCGGCCTGAACAACTAAAATTTTAAATTTTATTTTTAGATTTCCTCAATTTCCTCCTCTTCTTCCTCCTCTTCAACCTCCTCAGCTTCTCGCTTCTTGTCTTTCAGAACCTTAAATATGTCTTTGATCAGAATTATATCATTGACGGATTTTACGAATCTGTAGGGGATTATCACTCCCGGAGCTTTTGACTCAATCAGTGATTTGTTGTAATCGACTATGGCAAGTCCTTTGATCACCCTATGCTCAACATCGATGACAACATCGTTAACCTTGCCGACATACCTGCCCTCATCAGTATATACCTTCAAGCCGAAAAGCGTTGATATCTCACTGATCATAAAACCACCACTAACAATTCGTAACGACCAAATATATAATGTTTTACCTTAATTATCCTTAAATTATTCTCAGTCTACGATGATGGTAGAATGCTTGAATGGAAAAATTCTTAATTCGGGATGGTATTGTTGTGGTAGATTGAAGAACCCTCCGTCTGAGCATAGTTACCTTTAAATAACCTTTGGTTAGATTGCTCCTTCACGAGATTAAGGTTAACGGGATGTGATTTGCATGAGTAGAATAAGAAAAAGGATGGCTAGAAAGACGAATCCCAATCTTATCAGGTTAATCGAGGATTTACTTGAGCATAGCGCAAAAAACGAGTCCAAGTTGTGGAGAGAGGTAGCCGAGCATCTTGCAAAGCCGAGAAGAAAGCAGGCTGAGGTTAACCTGTCGAAGATCCAGAGGTATCTCAGGGATGGAGAGGTAGCCATCGTTCCTGGAAAGGTTCTTGGGTCTGGAGAAATTGATAAGCCATTGAAAGTCGCTGCACTGGCTTTTTCAGAGAAGGCAAGGTCAAAGATAGTATCTGCTGGCGGAGAGTGCATGAGCATTGAGGATTTGATGAAGGTAAATCCAAAGGGAAGCAAAGTCAGGATTCTCATATAGGGAGGGATATCATGACGGTTAATGTAAAGAGGATTCTCGATAGGTTGGGTGATTTTACGGTTATCGATGCTGAAAATCATGTTCTTGGAAGGTTATCAAGCATAATTGCCAAAAGGTTGCTCAACGGTGAGAAAATAGTTGTTGTTAATGCTGATAAAGCGGTTATAACCGGTGAGAGATCGATGGTTTTCAACAGATACAGGGAGAAATACGAGAGAGGCAGCAAGGAAAAAGGCCCGTATTATCCAAGACATCCGGAAAGAATTTTCAAGAGAACGGTTAGAGGGATGCTGCCGTGGAAGAGCAGGAGGGGTAGAGAAGCATACAGGAACCTGAAGGTCTTTATTGGAGTTCCCGAGGAGCTTCAGGGTAAGGCGGAAGTGGTAGAATCTGCCCTGCTTGAGAAGGTATCCAAGGCTGAGAAGTATGTAACTGTTGGGGAGGTAAGCAGGTTTTTGGGATATGAGGTGGAAGCATGAAGATTCTGGTTACAAGTGGTAAAAGGAAATCTGCTGTGGCAAGAGCAACCATAAGGCCTGGAAAGGGAAGGGTTAGAATAAACAAGATACCAATAGAACTCATAACTCCGGAAATGGCGAGGAACATTATAATGGAGCCACTCATAATGGCAAAGGAGCTTGCAAACAAGGTGGACATCGATGTGAACACGAACGGCGGTGGATTCATGGGGCAGGCTGAAGCTGCAAGAACAGCAATTGCCAGAGCGCTGGTTGAGTGGAGCGGAGATGAAGAGCTTAGAAAGGTCTATCTCGAGTACGATAGAACACTTCTCGTCAACGACATCAGAAGGAAGGAGCCAAAGAAGCAGATGGGCAGGGGTGCAAGAAAGAGAAGGCAGACTTCTTACAGATAAATTTATTTAATTTGACATTTTAAATGGTGTTGATATGTTTCCGGTAAGATGCTTCACTTGTGGAAAGGTCATCGGTCACCTCTGGGAGAGCTATCAGGAGAAACTCAGAGAAGGCAAAACTCCTAAGGAAGCTTTGGATGAGCTGTCGATTGACAGGTACTGCTGTAGAAGGATGTTCCTGACATACAAGTCCGTGATTAAGGAATTTATGAAATTCAAGGGGGCCGTGAGGTAGCCTGGTTATCCTGCGGCGTTCGGGACGCCGTTACCCGAGTTCAAATCTCGGCGGCCCCATGATGCATGGGGTGATGAATACGGTATCAAAATCAAAGTCTAAAAAAAGTTATTTTCCCTTTGAATACACGAGATTTGAGAAGGCAAGAATCATCGGAGCGAGAGCTCTGCAGATAGCGATGGGTGCGCCCGTTTTAATCGATACTGATAAGACCGATCCTCTTGATATAGCCAGAGAGGAATTCGAGAGGGGGGCAATACCGATCACTGTTAGGAGGAAGAAGGATGGCTTCGTCTGGCTTGAAAATTATGGATTATTCTGAGGTGTCGATATGGTGATTGAAGACCTGATTTACAGAATTGTTTTTGACAGCAGAGGTAACAGAACGGTTGAGTGTGAGGTTTTTTCTGATGAATTTTCTGCAAGGGCCATTGCTCCTGCCGGGGCCTCAACCGGGACTGAGGAGGCCATTGTGAAGGATGTTTCCTTCATTGATGAGGTTCAGGAGAAAGTTTCGAGAGCCCTTGTAGGAATCAGTGTTTTTGATCAGGTTGAGGTTGATGAAACTCTCAGAGAGATTGACGGGACTGAAAATTTCTCAAATATTGGTGGTAATTTCGCGATAACGGCAAGTTTGGCCGTTGCAAAACTTGCAAGTGCTATTTCTGGATTCCCGCTTTATGCCTATCTCGGAGGTATTTTCGCTAAGGAGCTTCCTTACCCCCTTGGGAATGTCATCGGCGGTGGAGCACATGCTAAAGGTTCTACGAGCATACAGGAATTCCTAGTAATCCCCGTGGGTGCGAAAGACTTCTTTACAGCCCAGTATGCGAACACAATGGTTCACAAGAAAATAAAGGAGGAAATGAACGCGAGAGGTATATTTTCTGCCAAGGGAGATGAGGGAGCCTGGGCGGCACAAATCAGTGATGAGATGGCTTTTGAGATCATAAAGGCTGCAATAGATGGAGTGAGAGATGAAACGGGCATAGAAGTCAGAATGGGGATAGATGTTGCGGCAACCGAGCTATGGGATGGAGAGAGGTATGTTTACAGCGATAAGAAGCTCACGACTGAAGAGCAGATAGCATACATGGCAGAACTGAGCGATAAGTACGATTTGCTGTACATCGAAGATCCTCTTCACGAAAACGATTTTGAAGGATTTGCTGAGCTGACAAAGGCCGTGAATTGCATGGTCTGCGGGGATGACATTTTTGTAACGAACATAAAGAGGATTCAGAAGGGTATAGAGATGGGTTCAGCAAACACGGTTCTGATAAAGCCGAATCAGATTGGAACTCTAACTGATACATTCAGGGCTGTAAAGCTGTCAAAGGAAAACGGTTATGATATCGTGGTCTCCCACAGGAGTGGTGAGACTGAAGATGAAACGATAGCCCATCTCAGTGTTGCCTTTAACGCAACATTAATAAAGACGGGAGTAGTTGGTGGCGAGAGAATTGCAAAGCTCAATGAGCTTATAAGAATTGAGGATGAAATGAACAAACCATCAATGGTTAAAATAAAATGGATATAGGTGATTTACGATGATTAGTGAGGATAAGGAAGAAAGCATGGTTAGAGAGGACGGAACATACGAGTATCTCGTGCCAACGGATGAATACCTGTCCGCTGGAGTTCATATCGGCACCCAGATAAAGAGCGGAGACATGAAGAGGTTCATCTACAAAGTTCGCCCGGATGGTCTGTATGTGCTTGATATAAGGCAGCTCGATGAGAGAATAAGGGTCGCAGCGAAGTTTCTCTCCAAGTTTGATCCTCCGAGGATACTGGTTGTGTCTGCGAGGCAGTATGGTCAGAAACCAGCAAGAATGTTCGCCAAGATAGTGGGTGCTGATGTTATAACAGGCAGATTCGTCCCAGGAACACTCACGAACCCGTACCTCAGCGAATACAGGGAGCCGGATGTTGTCGTCGTCACAGATCCAGCGATAGACTCTCAGGCTGTGAAAGAGGCAACAGATGTTGGAATACCGGTAGTTGCACTCTGCGATTCAAACAATCAGGCGGAGAATGTTGATCTGGTCATTCCAACAAACAACAAGGGAAGAAAAGCCCTTGCATTAGTGTATCTGCTGCTGGCCAGAGAGATGCTCAGGCTCAGAGGGGTTGAGGAGTTCTCATACACGATTGAGGACTTTGAGGCTGAGCTTTAATTTTCCTGATTTTGCTTTTTCGACATCACAATTTTTTGTTTTTGTATTGTTTTCTATCCTGAAGAGCTAATTGGTGAAGCATTTTTGTGAATTCTCAATTTAGTTTTACACTTTCTTTTCAATCCCACTGCCTCCTTACAAACCACATAACCCTGTCAGGAGTTAGCTATGCCAGAAAACATTGCAGATGGCTAAGACATCAACAATATGAATCAAGCTTTAAAACAATTTATCCCTTCTATGCTCCTCCTCAATCCAGAATCCAGTCCGTACAGACTAAATGGTATGCATCTTTTTTATCTTCCATGATTATTTTACGATCTTACTCTACCAAATCTGGAATGTTAACGACTTTGGAAGCAAGAAAGAACACTCTTCAAATAGAAACATGATGGTAATTACTGGAAGAGACTTCCAATTATTTTCTTTTCTGCCCCTCTAAGCCTCTTCAAAAATGCGTTCTTAGATATGCCGTTTAGCTTTGCAAGTTCAAAAAGGCTGCATTTTCTTGGTACTTCATAATACCCCCCTGAATATGCTTGTTTCAGTGTTTTTAGCTGTATTTCTGTAAGCTTTTCAAGGCTTTCAGCGAATTTTGAAACAATATCTATATTTGCGAAAATCTTAATCAGACTGTCAACCTCAATTTCCTTCACTTTCTCAACATACGTATTGCTTGAGATTTCAAGGTTTTCTATTACCGTATTTCTTGAATGTTTGTCAGGGACGAGTACTATCCATCTTTCTACTCCATTCGAAATTATGATTGGTGGTATAACTCTGCCACCAGATTTAACAACGGCTTTCCATGCGTATGTTGGTCTCATTTTGTAAATGACACCAAGCTCATACTTGGTTTTTGATGTTATGGTTATATCCCATATACCTGTCTTTCTCATTCTCTCTATCAGATCATCTCTGAAAACGTCACCTGAGAATATAGAATAGAGAATTTCGTAATTATCGTGAAAATCAACTGTGAGGATGTTTACATCCATATCGCTTTTTTCGCTGACAGCGATATTGCAACAATCTTCTTGATATAGTGTAAGCATCAAGGCATGCATATTAACTCACCTATTATTGTGACAGATTCTCGAAAGTTTACAGCCATAGAGAGGCATTTGATAAAATACTTGTGGTTCACAGGTTTACCACACGAATTAATAATGTTATTCTATTTTCATTTAAGAAGGGAGGTGTCGTGCTTGATTGAGGCTTTAATAGCTGCAACACCGATATTACTTGTACTGGTACTGATGGCAGGTTTTAGGATGTCTGCAATGAAAGCGATGCCAATTGGCTGGCTTGTTACAGTGATCATAGCATATGCCTACTGGAAGATGCCACTGCAATGGATTGCGGCAGCAACTGTGAAGGGGACTCTTGTGGCCATATCAATCCTGCTTGTAGTATTTGGTGCAGTCTACCTGTATTACGATGCCAGGCTCAGCGGTGCAACAAGGGCGATTACAAGGGGAATGATGAGTCTATCCAGGGACAGAAGAATTCAGGCTGGGATTGCATTTCTTCTCGTGACCTTCTTCGAGGGTGCTGCAGGCTTTGGAACGCCGGGAGCTATTGTTGGACCTCTGCTTGTTGGAATCGGCTTCCCACCGGCAATAGCAGCTCCACTCGTGCTGATATTCGACTCGTCTCCTGTATCTTTCGGAGCTGTCGGTATTCCGGTGTGGGGAGGGCTTGGCGCATCTCTCGACAGTCCTGTCGTTGAACAGGTGCTGTCTCAGTACGGCATAACTCTCCAGCAGTTCCTTTACAAGGATGTCACATTCTGGACGGCAACGCTTCACGGCATTATGGCAATCTTCGTTCCACTTATGGGCGCAACTTTCCTTGTGATATGGAGCGGTGGAAAGCTCAGCGATGTCAAAGATGCAGTTCCATCATTGTTGCTTGCTGGCTTGAGCTTTGCAATTCCCTACTGGCTTCTTGCAAGATTCTTTGGTCCAGAATTCCCATCGCTTGTTGGTGGTATTATCGGTCTTGCTATCTATGCCGCACTGCTTAAAGCTGGCTTTGCACCGAAAACAACATGGGACTTCCCAAAGAAGATGGATGTTGGCGAGGAGCATGTAAAATACGAGAGAGAGAGTTTACAATGCTTGAGGCTATGGTTCCATATGTTCTTCTGACAGCAGGATTGCTTTTAACAAGGCTTGTTCCATCAATCAAAGCATTTTCAACAAGCTTTCTGACAATTCCTATTGGCAACATCCTCAGCACTTCGCTTTCACACACATTCAAGCTGCTCTACAATCCAGGAACGATATTCATAATCGCAGTCCTGGTTAGCAATGTTATTTTCAGATTGAGTCCAAATCACACAAAGAATGCCCTGAAGACCACTGCAAAAGGAGTAGCTCCGGCAGCCATAGCTTTAATCTTTGCTGTATCTCTGTCTCAGATAATGATGAACTCCGGCCACAATGAGGCTGGAATGGACAGCATGCTGAAAGTCATGGCTGAAAGCCTCGCAATGGCGACAGGGAAGGGATACATATTCCTTGCAGTCTTCGTTGGAATACTCGGAGCATACATGGCTGGGAGCAACACCGTATCGAACATCCTCTTTGGTGGATTTCAGTTTGAGATAGCCGGCTTTGTTGGATTGCCAAAGACCATAGTGGTTGCACTGCAAAATGTTGGTGGTGCTGTGGGTAACATGATCTGTGTCCACAACGTTGTTGCAGTCTGTACAACATGCGGAATTTTAGGCAGTGAAGGAGAAGTAATCAGAAAGAACCTACTGCCAAGTGCACTGTATGCAATTATTGTCAGCGTTGTGGCAGCAATAGTCGTATTCGCTCTGGCTCTGAATCTCGTTTGAGTCTTTTGAATTAATTTTAATTTATTTTTTTTAAGAAATTTAGAGAAATGATTTTGAATTTTAATATCTGTGATTGCTCGTGTTTAATGAGTCCGGTTAAGTTCGCAGACCAAAAAATTAGAAAATTACTGCCTCTCTGTTTATCTCGCCAACTTCTTTAAAGCCAGTTAAAACCATAATTCGCTTAAGTTCTTCTCCTATCACCTCAAGAATTTCTTTAAGCCCGTTCTCAAAAGCGAGAGCGTAAACAACTGGTCTTCCAATGAGAACAAAGTCCGCATTCAGCGCAAGAGCCTTGAGTACATCGCTGCCATACCTGAACCCGCTGTCGACACCTGTCTCAACAACCTTTTCAACATTTGCGAGTATCTCAAGAGGTGAAACCGCTGAATCAATAACCCTGCCACCATGGTTAGAGATGACGACAGCGTCGCTGAAGCTTGATGCATCGTAATAATCCTTCTCGCTGAGCACACCTTTAACTATAAACGGCAGCTTTGTTGTTGATGCGATGTCCTCAAGCTCTTTTTTGCTCAGCGCCTTCATACCACCATATGCTATAACGCTCTTACCAACTTTAATTCCGGCGGCAGAGTCGATGTCTATGCCAACAGCAAGAGCTTTGGATTTCTCTGCCCTTTCAATTTCCTGATAGATTTTATCCCTGTCTTTCATCGGCTTTATTATCCATACAAATGGCTGCTCAAAGCTCTCAACATCATCCTGTATCGGATAACCAATCCAGGGCACCACTCCAGCATCCCACGATTCCTTGATTATTCTGTGAAAGCATCGTGCATCAACTGATTTCACAAGCCCTGAAAGTGGAGCGGGCATCACAGGCATGGAGATTTTCCTGCCGAGAAACTTCGATGACAGACTTGGCTCGATGTCGCCAATAACGCGCATTTTTATGCCTATTGAGTCAAGAACTTCCCTGTTCCTTAAAATCGTTAAACCCCTCTCAGTTCCACCTTCGAGAATAGATAAATTTACTCCTTTTCTTGATAAAATTTCTCTCGCTTCTCCAATGATCTCATCGACACTTCTCATACCACTTACTTTACTTTAATGTATTATAATTTTTCATGGCTCACATGTAAACCTCAACTATCATCCATTATTGTGGGAAATACCAATCAATGGATGTTGTTAACAAGCTGAGGGAGATTGTTGGAGAAGAGAATGTCAGCGATGATGAGCTCGTCAAAGCCCTGCATGCAAAGGATGCCATAGGCAAGGTTGGCGAAGCAATAGCAGTCGTATTTCCAGAAAACACCGAGCAGGTAGCAAAAATTGTGAAATTCTGCTACGAGAATGGAATAAAGATTTATCCTCAGGGCAGTTCGACAGAGCTGAGCGGCTCTTCAACACCTCACAGAGGAATAGTAATCAGCTTTTCAAAGATGAACAGTATTGAGGAGATAAATATTACTGATGGCTACGCTGTCGTTCAGCCCGGTGTGAGGCTTGTTGAACTTGAGGAAGAGCTGAACAAGCATGGATACATGTTTCCAGTAGATCCTGGCTCCTTGCGCTCAGCGACTGTTGGAGGGGCGATAAACACGGGAGCCGGAGGGATGAGAGGGGCGAAGTATGGAACGATGGTTGATTGGGTTCTTGGGCTCGAGGCTGTGTTGCCGACAGGTGAGATCATAAACATCGGTTCAAAAACGCTGAAGTGCAGGCAAGGCTACAATTTAACAAAGCTCATAGTTGGGAGCGAAGGCACGCTCTGCCTTGTAACCAAAGCAATTCTGAAGATTGCACCTATGTCTGAGAATATGGTTTATGCTGCAGCTTTCTTTGAGACTGCTGAGAAAGCAATGGCTGCTGTGGCCGAAATAAGGAAAAGAAGAATTCTTCCTGCAGTGATGGAGTTCTTTGACGAAGATGTTGTGAGGATGGGCAGAGAAATGGTCGATGTCGATGGCGAGGGAAACATGTTGATAATAGGTGTTGAGTGCAATCATGAAGCATCGGAAAGAATTGCCTCAACCCTCAACGAGATTCTCAGCAGGGATGCAAGCAAGGTAATAGTTGCAAAAGATGCCAGAGAGGCTGAGGAGAAGAACCTTATGGGCCTGAGGAGAGCTTTCTATCCACTTGCGATAAAGCTCGGCTCAGAAGAGTTCAAAACATCTTCAACGCTCGTCTTAATAGAAGACTTTGCCGTTCCTGTTTCGAAGCTTCCAGAGGCAATAAATGCAGTTAAGGAGATTGGAAAGAAATACGGCTTTACAGTTCTGACAGGCGGACATGTGGGTGATGGAAACATCCACCCGATGATATGGACTTCACCAGAGGACAAAGATATGCTGGATAAGGCTGAGAAGTTCTACATTGAGGTTATGGAAGTTGCCCTGAAGCTTGGAGGGACTGTTAGCGCTGAGCATGGAATTGGTGAGATGAAAAAACTCGGACTTGAGATGGAGATGAAGTACCGAAATAGCGAGAAAGCTCTGGAGATAATGAGGGAAATCAAGAAGGTGTTTGATCCGAAAAACATACTCAACCCGGGCAAGGTGATCTGATGAAGGGCGCTCTACTCAGGGAGATATCAAGGTGCTCATTCTGTGGCTTTTGCGAGGCTGCATGTCCCACAAGGTTTATGATTAAAAGAAATTACACGCCAAGGGGCAGGATAAACACAATAATATTTGCCCTTAAAAACAGGCTAACGACCATCGAAAGTGTGAATGGTATCTTCTCATGCCTTGAATGTGGGGCATGCAAACCTTACTGCCCGGCAGGTATTGACATACCCAGAGTTATTAGGGAGTTCAGACACCTTGTAAGGGTTGAAGAAGTTGGAGTTTTAACCCAGGAGGTGAAATGATGATCAGGCCAAAGTATGTAATCAACCTTCTCTCGGACAATATCAGGAAAACCCGCAATCCTCTTGCAATTCCCAATGATTTGATAAACAAATGGTGGGATGGCGTAGAGAATAACGGCGAATGGCTTTTTTTCACAGGCATGCTCTATCAGCTAACACCCTACATAGAAACGGTCGTCAGATACCTTGAGAAGTTTGAAAACTCAAAACTTGAGGGCTTCCTATCTCTCTCAAACATCATACCAAAATTCTTATTCAGATTGATCAGCCTGCTGACATCCAGCAAGAACAAGAGCGAAGCGAATGAGATACTCAGAGGTATTTATTCTCTACTGAATGACGCAGGCATAGATGTTTATTACAGGCCAGAACTCGATTGCTACAGCGGAATCCTGCTCTACGACTTTGGAGATGATGAGGGCTTTGAGGAGCATGCCAAATTTGTGGCTGAAAATCTGGAAAAGGCGGGAGTGAAGAAGATAGTAACTGTTGACCCCCACACAACTTATGCGCTGAAGGTTCTGTATCCAAAGTATGCTGGCAAAAGCTTTGAAGTGAAAAATTATCTGGAACTGCTTGAAGGGAGAATTAGTGGAAAGGGTAATGGGAAAGTTGTTATCCATGATCCATGTTACTACGGAAGGTATCTTGAGATATCTGAAAAGCCAAGAAAGCTGCTTGAAAGCATTGGTGTTGAATATGCCAACATTCGTAACTCAGGAAACCTCACATCCTGCTGTGGAGGGCCAATAGAGGCATTATCTCCAAAAATTTCGAGAGATGTAGCAAAGCTCAGGCTTGAAGAGCTTGGAAATGGCAGAATTGTAACAATGTGTCCTGTGTGCATGGCGAATCTGAGGAGAGCCGGTGGAAATACTGAGGACATAGCACTGTTGCTCAGGAGGTATTCAAATGGAAAAGCTGATTGAGGCGTTGAAGAGAAACAGCGTCGAAGTAATCATTTCTGAAGACCCTCACAGAGAAGCTGAAAAATACAGCAATGTTTTTGTGTGCGAGGCTGCGAGTGCCGCAGAAGATACTGGCATAATATTCTTTGTCGGATTCGAGAAAAGAAAGAATGCTGCTCTTGCAGCCCATCACGTTGCCATTGTTAAAAAAGCGGACATAATGCCAGACACAATCTCTGCATACCTGCATGCCGCAAAGAAGGGAGACATAGTGTTTGCATCAAGCAGCGCATCGAAAACTGCAGACATTGAAGGAAAGCTCGTCTGGGGGATGCACGGGCCAAAGAAGCTTACAGTCATACTGGAGGGGTGAGAAATGGACATCTATTCTGCCATCAAAAATGAATCAATTAGAGCTGGAATTCTGCGCTCATGGAACAATCTCCACAATGCGGTAGAGCAGAATTTGGAGCGATTTCCGTTTCTAAGGGATTTTGCTAAGGATGTTAAAGAGGCTAAGCTTGAAATCGCAAAGAATTACGAGTACTGGATAGATAAGGCGGCAAAAGCACTTGAAGATGCAGGAGCTACAGTGTATTTTGCTGAAAACGCTGAAAAGGCGAGAAAAATTGCTGGAGAAATTGTTGGAAGTGGAAAAATCGTTGTGAAGGCAAAATCGATGGTTTCTGAAGAAATTCATTTGAGAGAATATTTACAGCAGCTCGGCAATGAAGTCTGGGAGACCGATCTTGGCGAGCTTATAATTCAGCTTGCCAATGACAAGCCGATGCACATAGTCATTCCTGCTTTGCATTATTCCGAGCAGCAAGTTGCAGAAATTTTGAAGAAAATAGGCATAGAAGGAAGAAATGCTGAAGAGATGGCTAAAGGCGTGAGAGTTTTCATGAGGGAGAAGTTTAAGAATGCTGATGTTGGAATATCTGGATGTAATGCTTTCTCCGTTGAAAATGCGAGAGTATTCCTTATCGAAAATGAGGGCAACATAAGATTATCGACATCACTACCAAAGACATACATTGCGCTCATAAGCATTGATAAAATACTGCCAGATGATATTTTAGCTTTGAAATCCGTCATTGTTCAGGCAGCATTCTTTGGCACCTTCCCTCCCGGCTACATCAATGTCAACAGACCTGTTGCAGGCCAAGAAATGCACGCTATATTTATAGACAACGGTAGAAGCTCGACAGAGTTTGTGGAGCAGCTCTCATGCGTTAGATGTGGGAGATGTCAGCTCGAATGTCCAATTTTCCAGCTTTCCGGCAACATCTGGGGAGGAAGTGTTTATGGAGGTCCAATGGGCATGGGATGGAGTGCCATTACTGGGGAGATGACAGAAAATGCATTTCTGTCGTGTCTCTGCAGCAAATGCAAGCATGTATGCCCGATGTACATTGACATTCCCGAGATAATCAGGAAGATTAGAATAAAAATAGGTAAGGGGTAGATTATTGTACTTCTATTTTTTATTATATGCTCTGATATGCTTTTAATTGTCGATTATAGTAAATGTTTTTACAAGAGCATAGGTCGATAGAGTTTCTCCAGCGCTGAATCCTGACTCGTTTAGAGATTCTGTCATTGTGAAGCATTTTAATGCAGGATTTTGTGTTGTGAGGAATGTGAAATCCATAGATCTCTTCCATCTTCTTTTCAAGGTTTACTGGGTCTAGATTGATTTTGTAAGCTTTCACCACGATTTCTTCTGTTTCTTTGTCTATTTTCTTAGGTTTTTTCTGTCTTCTAACTGGGATCTTGCCTATTTTTTCTTGAAGTTTTTGATGATTTGGTAGATTTGGTAGATTCTCTGCCTTGTTACTCGAAAGAATTTGGCTATCGTTCTTATCGTTTTTCCCTTGAGCCACAGTTTCACTATTCTTGCTAGATCTATGTTTGTTAGCTTTCTCACATACTCTTGGTGTAAAGTTATTTCGGGATAGTGAATTTTTCATATTGGAAAAGTTTAAATACACTACGGATGATTAGTCGTTCATGATAAGAATGTGCTTTGGTGATGGACTTTGGTCTTGCTGAGAGGATAGAAGTGTACAGGGAGTTTGTAAATCCTGTTATAGCTGAAATAAAGACTTACTCCCCAATCCACGGAGATTTAGTCAGAAACAGAAATGTTATAGACATCTTGAGAGCTTATGAGAATGCAAATGCTGTAGGCATTTCTTATATAACTGCAAGGGAGTTTAAGGGAGATTTTGAGAACCTTAAACTGATCTGCAAGGAGACCGAGCTACCGGTTTTGAGGAAAGACTTCATTCTTAGCAAAGAAGAGATAGAAAGGACAGCCAGTGCTGAAGCTTCAGCAATTCTTCTGATTGCGAGATTACTGGGGCATAAAACCGCGGAATTCGTTGATCTGGCACATGAAAGCGATTTAGAAGCTCTGGTTGAAGTACATAGCGCAGAGGACATCCAGATTGTGGAGGAGAGCAAAGCAGAGATTATCGGGATAAATAATCGGGACATAATGAAGCTTGAAAAGGATGATGGAGATGTCTCGGTTACTGAGAGACTCTCTGGTTTGATATCGGTTAAAGGCAGGATTGTAGTTAGTGCAAGTGGAATCAGAACCCTTGAAGATCTAAAAAGAGCCCTGAAGTGTGCGGATGCTGTTCTGATTGGTACAGCTCTGATGATGGCTGATGATCCAGAGAGCAAGCTCAGAAGCTTTGTAGAGGGATAGACATGCTCGATTTGTTGGTTGAAAAGAAAAAACTCGATTTTGACTCAGCATATAATCTATTCACAGAAATGTTCAACGAGTCTGAGATCAGGATCTCAGCATACCTTTCGGCACTTCAGACGAAAGGTTACTCGGGGGAAGAGCTTGCTGGCTTTGCGAAGGCTATGAGGGATAAGGCTATTAGAGTTGATTTTGGAGAGGTCTGTGATACCTGCGGTACTGGTGGTGACGGATCGAACACGATAAACGTCAGCACGACTTCAGCAATTATCCTGTCATGCTATAAAAGGGTTGCAAAGCATGGAAACACATCCATCACCTCGAAAAGTGGTTCGGCCGATTTGCTGAAAGCACTGGGGATAAACTACTGGCTTTCACCAGAGGAAGCGAAAGAATGCATTGAGAAAACCAATTTCACATTTCTCTTCGCTCCACTCTATCATCCAGCACTGAAAAGGGTGATGCCGGTAAGAAAAGAGCTGGGGATCAGAACGGTCTTCAATGTACTGGGCCCTCTTGCCAATCCAGCGAATCCAGAACATCAGCTGATCGGAGTTAGCTCTGAGCACCTCGTTGATGTCGTTGCAGAGGCATTGATGTTTCTGGGGGTTGAAGCTGTGGTTGTTCATGGGAATGGTATTGATGAGGCAAATCCCAGAAAGGAGAGTGTTATTGCTGTTGTGTCTGAGGATATAGAGAAATTCAGGATAAAACCCGAAGATTTTGGCTTAACTCCGGTAAAGATTATTCCATGTAGTGGGGCAGAAGAAAGTGCTGACAGGATCTTCAGGGTTCTTTCGGGAAAGGGCTTTAGAGAGGATAGAAACTTTATTGTCATCAACTCTGCTCTTGCTTTATTTTCTACCGGAATTGATGATTTTCACGAGTGCAGAGAGCTTGCAGAATCTGTTCTGGGTGAAACAGCGATCAAAAAGCTGGAGGGTATAAGATGCTTTTCCACAAAATCGAGTATGTAGAGCCCGAAAAACTGTACTGTGTTCTGAGAGATGACAGCTATCCATTTATTCTTGAATCTGCGGATAAGAATGAGCTGAAAGCCAGACATACTTATATCTCATCAAATCCTGAGTACATAGTTCAGATAAATAAAAGTGGGATGAAGATAAATCGAAAGCGAGTATCCAAGGTGAGCAACCCATTCAAAGCTCTGAAGAACTTGATTAATGGCTGTGTTGGTGGAGAAAGATTCGTTGGGGGTCTTGTAGGATATATTCCCTATCAGGCGGTTTACAATTACATCGACGGAGACCTCAGTGAACCAGCAGTCTTTGGATTTTATCCTCATGTTTTTGTTTACGACAATTTTGCGAGGACACTGTATTATAATGGAGACAGGGAGTATGCTGAGCAGGTGGTTTCTAGGGCTAAAAGTATTGAGATCGAAACAGAGAACGGAGAATCAAATATACTGAGTACAGATGCTGATAGAGATGATTTTGTCGAAATGGTGTATCGGGCTAAGGACTACATCCTTGCGGGAGATGCATTTCAGATAGTTCTGTCGAGGGAATATGCTGTGGACACAGAGCTAACACCCTTCGAATTTTACAGAAACCTTAAAAGGATAAATCCAAGTCCGTATATGTTCCTTTTTGAATTTGAAAAAGCCATTGCTGGAGCATCCCCGGAAACAATGGCATCTGTTATCGGGAACATCGTAAAAATAAATCCAATTGCAGGGACGATTAAAAGAGGAAAAGATGGGGAAGAGGATGAGATTCTCATAAAAAAACTCATGAGTGATGAGAAAGAGATTGCTGAACACATAATGCTTCTCGATCTTGCGAGAAATGATGTCCGGAAGGTGTCGAGATCTGGAAGTGTTAGTGTAAGTAGGTACATGGAGGTTGTGAAGTACAGCCATGTTATCCATATCGAGAGCGAGGTATGTGGTGTTCTTGAAGATGGTAAAACGGCATTTGATGCGATGGAATCGGCATTCCCTGCAGGAACTCTTACAGGGGCACCAAAAATAAGGGCAATGGAGATAATCAGGGAGCTTGAAAGGTCTCAGAGAGTGGTATACGGGGGATGCGTGGGTTACTTCTCTTCAAACGGATGGGCTGATATGGCCATAGCCATAAGGATGGCCGAATTTGATGGTAAGTGCAGAGTGAGGGCTGGAGCAGGGATAGTCTCGGATTCGGTTCCAGAAAATGAATACTATGAGACTGAAAGGAAGATGTCTGCAGTTTTGAAGGCGCTAAATCTATCCTGTGTGGAGGTGTAGAATGATCGTTTTAATCGATAATAGGGATTCATTCGTGTGGAATCTTGCAGAATATACTTCTCTATTTGACAGAGTAAGGGTAGTCGATAATGGAATAAAGCTGTATGAACTTAAAAAGATGGATCCGGATGGAATAATCATCTCTCCTGGTCCGGGATCTCCTGAACGGAGAGAGGATATTGGTAACTGTGCTGAGATTGTGATCGAGATGGATGTACCGATCTTGGGAATCTGTTTGGGTCATCAGATTATAGCCCATGCTTTTGGGGGACTCGTTGGAAGAATAAAGCCAGTTCATGGAAAGAAGAGCCTGATCATGCACGATGGAAAAACAATATTCTCTGATGTCCAAAACCCGATTTTTGGGGGGAGATATCACTCCCTTGCAGTCAAAAAAGTTCCAAAGGGATTTGAGATCTCGGCCATCACTTGCGATGGAACCATTATGGGTATAAGGTGTAAGAACAGGCCCATTGAGGGCTTGCAGTTTCATCCGGAGAGTGTACTCACAGAATTTGAGAGGAAAGAGGGTTTGAAAATAATCAAAAATTTTGTGAGGTTGTGCAAATGAAAGTAAAAATTTGTGGAATAAGGAGTGCCGGGGAGCTTGATCTTGTGGAGAAGTACGCTGATTTTACCGGGGTTATAGTTAAAAGCCAGTCCAGAAGGTGTATCAGCCTTGAGAAGGCTGGAGAGCTAATAGATATCTCCTCAATCCCGGTGTTTGTTGTTTCCACAGCGAGCTTTGAAGTCTGGAACGAGATCATTCGAAAGCTGAACCCTGAATTCATCCAGATCCATTCGGAGATGCCAGCAGAATTCGTTCAGGAGTTCAGGGACATGGGACTTTTTATTATGAAGGTTTTTAAGGTTCCTTTATCTGTTTTGGATTACATCCAGTTTTCAGAGGAGCTTGTGAAAAAGATTGAATCCTTCCCAGCAGATCTGATACTGCTCGACAGCGGAAATGGAAGCGGGAAAATGCATGACCTGAGAGTTAGCAGGGAGATTTGCAGGAGGGTAGAACGAAAGATAATGCTTGCTGGAGGTCTGAATCCACAGAATGTGGGGTATGTGGTTAGCTTTGTCAATCCATATGGTGTGGATGTCTCCTCTGGAGTGGAACGGGATGGAAAAAAAGATAAGAGCCTTATACAGAATTTTTTAGCCAGTTTGGATGATTTTGAGCAAGAACAGGAAGCGAATACGGGTTTAACTGGGGTGGTTTAGTGTCATCTAAGGGAAGATTCGGAGAGTTTGGTGGGAGATTCGTTCCCGAAGTTTTAATTCCTCCACTTGAGGAACTTGAAATGGCTTATGAGAAAATAAAGGATGATAAAAGCTTCAAAAAAGAACTGGATTGCTACCTCCGAAACTACGCTGGAAGGCCCACACCGCTCTATTATGCAAAAAATTTGAGCGAGAAGCATGGTGCCAAGATCTACCTGAAGAGGGAGGATTTGCTCCATGGGGGCGCACATAAGATAAACAACACAATCGGACAGGCTTTACTTGCGAAATACATGGGTAAAAAAAGGATTATTGCTGAAACAGGTGCTGGACAGCATGGTGTGGCAACAGCAATGGCAGGATCACTGTTTAAACTTAAAACAGAGATATACATGGGTGCTGAAGATGTTGAGAGACAGAAAACTAATGTTTTCAGGATGAAGCTTCTTGGAGCAGAGGTTATCCCAGTAAACAGCGGTACGAGAACACTGAAAGATGCAATAAATGAGGCTTTACGGGACTGGGTGGCGAGTTTTGAAAGTACACACTATCTGATAGGTTCTGTTGTAGGACCCCATCCATATCCAACGATTGTCAGGGATTTTCAGAGCGTTATCGGATTTGAAACCAGAGAACAGATCCTAAAGGCTGAAGGAAGTCTGCCAGATACCGTTGTGGCCTGTGTTGGTGGAGGGAGCAATGCGATTGGTATCTTCCACGCTTTTGTGGAGGATGATGTTGAGCTGATAGGAGTTGAGGCTGGAGGAAATGGGGTGAACAATTCAGCCTCTCTAAATTCTGGAGATAAGGGAGTATTACATGGAATGCTGTCCTATTTTTTGCAGAATGAAGATGGCCAGATGAAGGATACCCACAGCATAGCTGCTGGCCTGGATTATCCGGGAGTTGGCCCGGAACATGCATATCTGAGGGACACAAAAAGGGCTGAGTATGTGGTTGTGAGCGATGAAGATGCTTTGAATGCCTTTGTGGAGCTATCGAAGCTTGAGGGCATAATTCCGGCTCTGGAATCTGCTCACGCAATAGCGCATGCAATAAAAATCGCTGAGGAGCGTGGTGGAATAATTGTTGTGAACCTTTCTGGCAGGGGAGATAAGGACATTTTCATTGCGATGGAGGCTTTGAAAGCATGAAACTGAATAAGTCAATTATAACATTTATAACGGCTGGAGATCCGAGTAAAAAAGCAACGATCAACTTTCTGTTTGCAATGGAGAAATATGCAGACATTCTGGAGCTTGGCATTCCATTTAGCGATCCTGTGGCTGATGGCGAGGTGATTCAGAGGGCGAACTACAGAGCATTGAAGCACATGAGGCTGCAGGATGTCTTTTACATTGTTGAGGAATTCAGGGAGCATTCTGACAAACCTCTCATCCTGATGACATACTACAATCCTGTTTTCAGAATGGGTCTGGAAAAATTCGTTTCAAGAGCCAAGGAAGCTGGAGTTGATGGACTGATTGTTGTGGATCTGCCAGTCGATGAGGCAGATGATCTCATCAAAGTAAGCAGGAAATATGGGATTGGAAATGTGTTTCTTTCAGCTCCAAACACTTCTGAGAGCAGGTTAAAGGCTATAGATGAAGTTTCTGAGTTTATATATCTTGTCTCAACTTACGGTGTTACAGGTGAGAGGGATAAGATATCGAAGCTCGCATTTGAATCACTCAGCAGGATCAAAAGGATCTGCAACTCTCCAGTGGCTGTGGGGTTTGGAGTCTCGAAGGAGGATCATGTCAGGGAGCTTTTTGATGCCGGAGCCGATGGGGTTGTGATGGGGAGTGCGATCGTGAGGCTTATAGAGAGATATGGAGAGGATGCTGAGGATTTAATTGCAAAGAAGTTGAAAGCAATCTCAGCAGTTAAAGAAAAAACTAAGTAGCTTGATATCCTCTTTTTTTTTATGAGACAGAGATTCGTACTTGACACCACAGCACTAACGGATACAGGTATGAGGGAAAAGGAGGGCTTTGAAAGCATCTGCGATTCTACAAACAAGCTTCTAACATTCATAGCGAAAGCGAGATTGAAACTGGATATAAGCTGTTATATTCCATATCCCACGGTTTATAACGAGCTTTTAAGCTTTCTTAAGAGATATAACTGCGATGAGGATGTAATTGCTAAAATGGATACTTGGCTTGTGAAGAAAACTCCGAACAGATATGAGGTTAAGATTCCTGCAGCAATCTTTTACGAGTATGTGCTCACAATGAGACAGAAGATAAATCAGGGTAAAAAGCTCGCTGAAGAATACCTCTGGGAAAGTTCTGCAATAACTTCCAAGCTTATAGGGTCAAAAAGCTCTGGGGACATCGAAAAAGAGATCGGAAACTTAATAAGCAGGTTCAGGGAGAGGTACAGGGTTACGCTCAGAGGGGGAATACTCGACAGCGAGCCTGACATAGATGTGCTTTTGCTCGCCAAGGAACTTGAGGCTGGAGTCGTGAGCAGTGATGCTGGCATAAGGAAGTGGGCTGAGAAACTTGGGTTAAGGTATGTTGAGGCATCAAAGTTTCCTAGAATGCTCAGAGAATATTTAAAAGCAATTGGTGAGTCTGAGGATTAGTGTGGTGGTGGTCGGATGAAAGTAGAGAGACCCAGAGGGACGAGAGATTTTCTACCAGATGTGATGGAGAGGAGGAGGTCTATTGAGCGGATTATGAGGGAAACTGCTGAGAGATATGGGTACAGGGAGATATGTACACCGACATTCGAACACCTCGAACTCTTCACGATAAAAAGTGGAGAGGGGATAGTTGAGGAGATATATGCTTTTAAAGACAAATCTGGTAGGGACTTAGCTCTAAGGCCTGAGCTAACAGCCCCTGTCATGAGGGTGGTTGTCAACGAATGCTCGGTTATGCAGAGGCCAATGAGGTTCTACTACTTCTCCAACTGCTTCAGATATGAGAACCCGCAGAAAGGCAGATACAGGGAGTTCTGGCAGTTCGGGGTTGAGCTTGTTGGTTCAGGATCATATCTTGCGGATTTGGAGGTTATAGTCCTTGCGTATAACATTCTGAAGAATCTAAACATCGAGTTTGAACTCAGAATCGGGCATGTAGGGCTTATGAGGGAGCTATTCAAGGATCTGAGTGAGGAGAGGTACAGAAAGGTTATGAGGTTGATAGACAAGAACAACCTGGAGGAACTGGAAAAGCTCCAGCCAGATTATGCTGAAATGGTTAGGGAATTGATTGCTTTGAAGGGCAAGAGAGAGGTAATAGATCTTGCAAGAAGACTGGTCCCTGAATTCGATTTTGAACATCTGGAAAGATTATCTAACGCTTTGGATCTTCTGGGCATAGAATATAGCATAGACTTCAGCATCGTCAGGGGCTTGGATTACTATACCGGAATAGTCTTTGAGGCGTTCGCGAAGAGGGGATTGGGAGCTCAAAATCAGATCTGCGGTGGTGGAAGCTACCGCCTGACACATCTCTTTGGTGGGGAGGACATTCCATCAACCGGATTTGCGATAGGCTTCGACAGGATAGCGGAGATATGCGAGATTCAGGCTGAGAAGAAGGGAGGCATAGTTGTCGCCTCAACTCCCGCGATGAGGGTTGAGGCAATGCTGGTAGCAGAGATGCTTAGGAAGGAGGGCTTGAAGGTCTATGCTGATGTGATGGAGCGAAATCTCAGAAAGCAGCTGAGCTTTGCAAACTCCATTAATGCGGAGTTTGCCATCATCGTTGGAGAGGACGAGTACAAAGCTGGGGAGGTTGTTGTCAAAGATCTCGAAACCGGGAAGCAGGAAAGGGTGGCGATAGACAGCATCGCATCTGAAATCAAAAGAATGAGTCGAGCGTCATCTCTTTAACTTTCTTTCCCTTGGTTTTGACATCCTTTCTGTTGGTATCTCCATCAGCCTTTTCTGCCCTTTCTGTTTCTCTTTTCTTTCTTTCGAATCTTTCAAATCCATCCAAGATGTTGCTCTCGTCAACCATGTGTAGGTTCTTTTCCTCGATTATCTTGATTATCCTCTCCGCTTTCTTGGCATTGGTTAGAAATTCGAGGTCTTCTTTATCGAACTCGTAAAATGCTGAGATTCTGGCACATCTCTCATCATCCAGCCTCTCCATCAGAGCCTTTATCAGATAAAACATTTCGTTATGGGCCTTCTTCATTGACATGTGGGAATGCTTCCCGATCTTTGCCAGAACCTTTTTCAGCTTTTCTCTTCTGCCCCTCGAGTAGCCGAGCTTCATCCAGAATGAGGGAGTTTTATACCTGGTAAATCCACCCTTTCTCTCCTTTTTTATAACCTGGATTCCTGTGGTCATGAGGTATCCTGCATACTTCCACAGCCTGTAAAACTGCCTCCTTCTAACCCTGCCAAGGAATATGTCAGCTCTGGAGAGCCTTGATAAGGCTCTGAATAACTCCTCACCGTCCATCTCAAGCGGGATGTTCTCGCTGACCCACCATATGAAATCCTCAGGCGTTTCGTCGAGGAGCATGGAGGCTGAATACGCATCGTTATCCGTTTTGAAGATCATCTGAAGGACTTTGAAGACATCTGTTTCCTGAGTTCTCTTCGCAATAGCCAGATCTTCGAGCTTAACGAACTCTTTTCCCTCGCAAACAGCCTGTAAGTCGTTGATGGCTGCTCTGAGATCTCCTCCGCTGTTTTTGGCGATCTCCTCCAGAACACCCTCCTCAACCTTTATTCCCTCAATACTGCAAATTCTCTTGAGAACCTTGGCTATAGACCTGACATTCAATCTTCTGAACTGTATAAGCTTGCACAAACCCCTCAATTCTTTTGAGAGAGCATAGAGGTCGTTGGCAATTAAAATCAGGGGTTGGGGTGGTTTTTTCTTTATGATTCTTATAAGGGCCCTCTCTCCACCGGCATCTTCTCTCTTATGTATGTTGTCAACCTCATCGAGTATTATAACCTTCCTTCTCTTCTCAGAACTTCTCAAAAACTCTCCGCTCTCACTTAAAGTCTCACTGAAAGCTCCCTCTCCAACAATTCGCGTAATTATCTCCCAGTTTCTCTGATCGCTTGCGTTCATCTCCACGGCTTCCCAGCCGTATGTGTTTGCAATAGCCAGAGCGAGGCTGGTCTTTCCAACTCCCGGAGGGCCGGCCAATAAAAGCGGTTTTCTGTGGGAGTCGAAAGTCTCCGCCCATTTTTTTATCTCACTGATTACCTTCTTTTCAGCAACAACATCTGAAAGTGTTTTTGGACGGTATTTTTCAACCCATAGCATTTGAGTTCTGTTTCGGGAAGGATGTATAATAAATTTGGGGTTTAACATTTTATAAAGTTTTGAAGGAATTTATGATGTGAACTATCGCTAACCTCTACACCATAATCAAACTTTTGGAACTTCCCTGGGATAGAACGATCCCAATCTCCTCTTCATATCTTCTAACAAATAGTATAACGGTATTTTTGCCACTTTGAGGGCGTTGTCTCCTCCTTTTTTCTAAATACATTCAGGTGTAACATCAACATGCTGGATTTTTTCATTTCTAGCTCTGAGCCTTCGACCTTCCTCACAATCAACGACCACGAAGATTTTGCTGAGATGGGGTCTGAGATCGAATTGCTCTTCAAAGCATCGAAAGCTCTTTTTTGGTTTGAAAGATTTACACATCTATTACAGAGATCTGGCAATTCCAAGGGTACTATGTGCTTGTAAGACTTGTCGATTTGGACTTGTTGATAGAATGCAAGCCGAAGATGCTGAAAAAGGCACAGGAAAGCCAAATTAAAGAAAGAAACGGGAACACACAACCAGTATTACAGGCCTTCAAGACTGAGTGAGCTTTTGAGGTACTTTGGCTGATTGGTTTTTGCCTTTGTAGTTTAAAGTGACTCTGCAGAATCATGTTATGTTTTGTTTATTTGATGCAGTAGTCTTTTCTTTATGTTTTTGAACCCACTTGCCCGACATAACCTTTTTATATTACACCACTACCAAGTGGTGTAATCTATTGAAAAGTGGTTGAACCATGAGTGAGCTGAAAATTAGAGCTATGAAGATTATGCCTGGTCTGGCTTTCTCAAGCGCACTTGCAGTAGTAGCTATTATTTTAGCCCATATCGTGAACAAATATGTCGCAATTTCACCTCTTATACTTGCCATAGTTGTCGGAATGATTTTCAGAAATACTGTGGGCCTTCCAGAAGTGTTCAGCCAGGGCATGCAATTTTCACTGAAGCGCGTACTGAGAATAGCCATCATCTTGCTTGGTCTAAAGCTCAGCATCGCAGAAATCCTCCAAGTTGGCAGCAAGGGGTTAATCGTGGTTGTTGTGAGTGTTACACTAACTCTGGCATTTTCAATCTGGATAGGTAAACGCTTCAGGATTTCGGAGGAGCTTGCGACGCTCATCGGTACTGGTGTTAGCATCTGTGGTGCATCGGCAGCAATTGCAATAGCAGGTGTTATTAACGCCAGAGACCGAAATGTTGCCTTCGCCATAGCAACAGTAACAGTCTTTGGCACTGTGGCAATGTTCCTCTATCCTGTACTGGCCAGTGTCATGGGCCTATCCAGCACGGTTTATGGTGTGTGGGCTGGTGCAAGCATACACGAGGTTGCACAGGTTGTGGCTGCAGGCTATGCTGTTAGCGATGAGAGCGGTAATATCGCAACCATAGTCAAGCTCTCAAGAGTTGTCCTTCTTGCACCTGTGGCAGTAATCCTCGGCATTGCCTTTGCCCGGAAGAGTGCAGGTGGCTTTAGCTTTAGATCAGTGCCAGTACCGTACTTCATCTTCGGCTTTATAGCAATGATTTTCATAAATTCGATGGCCATAATTCCCGATCAGATAACAAGAATGCTGATTCAGATTGACAATTTCATGCTTGCAGTAGCTATGGCTGCCATGGGTCTGAACACAAGCTTCCGTGAGATGCGGGAGACGGGGATAACACCATTCTACGTTGGATTTATTGTGTGGATATTTATAGCAACAATTTCCTATGCGTTAATTGTAATTTTATATTAATGGAAATAGGAGGTTAGGAAGCATGGCAGGAGGATGTGGATCTGTAGATATTGACAACTTCAGGATTATAGTAGCAACGGATGGAACCGAAGCATCTGAAAAGGCTGTTAGATTTGCAGTGGAACTGGCAAGGTCCCTGGATTACGATTTACATGCAGTTTCGGTGGTTTGCAACCAGTTGAAGAGGCAGAAGGCTGAAGAAACTCTCGATTATATTAAGAAGATGCATCCCAGGACTCATGTTGCTGTTAAAGAGGGAAAACCAGCCGAGGAGATAGTTTCATACGCGAAGGAGATCAACGCAAATCTGATAGTCGTTGGATCCGGTGACAAGTCAAGACTCGAGAGGTTGTTTATAGGGAGCGTTTCTGAAAAAGTTGTACGTCATGCTAAGACATCAGTGCTTGTTGCACGCTCATCAGCGCTTCCAAAGCGTGTGCTGGTTACTACAGATGGATCAGAGTGTTCGAACCGTGCACTGAGGTGGGTGCAGAAGCTGAAGGAACGCATACCTTTCGAGGTAACTGTGCTGCATGTGATGGATACATCTGATCCAGCTCCATCACAGCTGTATCTCGAGGAGCTGCAGCGTCGCAGGGATTGCGCCCTTGGTGCAGCCAGGGAAATCTTTGGAGATTCTGCAGAGTATGTTTCTATGAAGGGACACCCTGTGTTCGTCATTGTGGCCATATCGGCAGATTACGATCTCGTGGTACTGGGTTCACACGGGAGAAGTGGCATAGACTATCTGCTTCTTGGAAGTGTTGCCGAGAGGGTTGTGCGGTTCTCTCGAACAAGCACGCTGGTACTGAGGAACAAAAAGTTAAATACGGAGTAAGTATCTGAAATGCCCGCGATGGAGATTGATATAGATGAGAGCTTCATCAATGCCCTCCGCGATTACGGGCTGACAGCCTATGAAGCGAGGGCATACTACGTACTTCTGGCTGCAGGAGAAGCTACTGCCGGAGCTGTCGCGAAATTATCTGGAGTTCCACAGCAGCGTATTTACGATACACTTGCATCGCTTGAACGGAAGGGTTTCATTCAGGCCAGACACACAAACCCGAAAAGATATGCTGCACTGAGCGTTCGCCGGGCTCTTACCAACCGCATAAGGCAACTTCGTGCAGAATTCGACGCTCGAGAACAGGAGCTCAAGGAACGCATCGACGATCTCGAAAAACGTGCGCCCAAGCCAAAAGCAGGTGGTAGCGGTTCACACGTATGGGTGGTTGAAGGAGAAGAGGCGATCATCGCCCGCATTCTGGAAATGATTCGCAGTGCAGAAAAGAGTGTTAAGCTTGCTGGAGAGCGCCCCCTTTTTACACTGAACTGCAAGGGAGTATTCAGGAAATATCTGCCAGAAGGTGTAAAGCTATACGCACTGGGCAAATTCGAGAAGGTGTGCAGGGACGAGATCCGCAGTGTCGGCGGGGAAATTCATGATGTGGAATCTTACTGCCACTACCTCCTTATAGTGGACGATTCCAGGCTGCTCATAGTTTACTTCGATGATGATGGTATTCCCCACGGACTTTACACTGAAAACGAGGGAATTATACGCCCTCATGTTCTTTTCTTTGACCAGATCTGGGAGATGCATAGTGAATCAGTTAGCAAACCTCAAAAATATACTTTCTATTTTAAGCGTGATCTTGCCAACGATCCAGCCTAAAATGCTTCCAGCAACGACATCGATCGGGTAGTGGACTCCGATATAGACTCTGCTGAAAGCGATTGATGTGGCGTAAGCGTATAGCACCAGCTTTTTGGTTTTATTATCGTTGGACAGAACAGATGCAAGAGCAAATGCTTTTTCGGAGTGCCCGCTGGGAAAGCTCATTCCTGTTGCTTTTTCGAGTGGTATGACTTCCTGTAGCGTCAGGTATGGTCTGGGACGGTGAACTATCGTCTTCAGCGGTGCCACTATTATAGATCCAATAGCTGCTACAACAAGAATTAGAACACCTTCTCTTCTGTATCCTGCAATGTAGAGAGCAATTCCAAGAGAAACAACTGCTACAGCGCTTCCAAGATGTGTTATTGTTACGAAAACTGGATTTAAGGCTGGATCCATCATACCGGGGTTTATCTTGAGCATGATGGTGGAATCGATCTGCGAAATCTGGGGTGGAAAAACATCTGGTGTTGACTCACTCCTGCTCAATACAGATTCGCCTGCATATTCAATTACGGCTCCACATATCACTATGCAGAGTATGATCGCAACTTCCAGGGTTGTTAGTTTCATTCCGGTCACCTACATCGGATACTAGTTCTTACGGAATTTCTGAAATCCAGAATCATTGAAAGCATGGGAGCATTTGCTGTCTGTTGTTTGCGTGTCAGCAGTGTCAGTGGCTATCACCTCAGTTGTGCTGACTGCTGCCATTACGGCCAGTATCTAGTTTTTTCGCGTTTTACTGTATAGATGAAGTTACATGCAGCACTCCTTCCTATCACGCACGAAGTCCCTGTACTTTGCAAACAGGACTGTTGTAAGCACGACTATTGCCATAAACAGCCACTCGTTTACAAACCATGCAAGCAGGAGGATGCTGTAGAGTATGCCTCTGCTGCCGAGCGTGTAGAAGCTGCAACCCCTGTTCAGGAGGTGCGCCAGGTATTTGTACGCCTCAATGCCCAGATGCTCGCGTATTGTTTCTGGAGGAGTTGTGGCAAGCAGACTCACCATTCTGTAGTATCTGAGAGATGAGACGAAGAATATGAACGAGATAGCTTGAAGTGCGGCTATGAAGAGAATCTTGAACTCGAAAAGACCAACATCTGTTATCTTGAGACTTTCCGCAAGGGTGTTCAGGTTTATGAGCAGGTTCAGCAGCATACCTATGAATATCAGCGATGCTGAAGCAAACAGATTGCTCACGTAAATTGCATCTCTGAGCTGCTGAACCAAAACCAGAGGCTCTCTTTTTTTAATCACATTTTCTATTCCCTTTTCTCTGAAAATGTTTGTATATGTCTTAACGACTTTTTTCGGGTATTTCTTTGATAGGATTAGGTATGAGCCATGATATCCTGCGAAGCAGATCAGAAACACTATCAGTGCGAAAAAATTTGACGAGTCGACCATTAGAAATACTGTTTCATATTCTGACTATATAATACTGTCTCCTTAATTGTGAAAGAGCTGAGATTGAGTGACAGATTGTTTACCTGTCAAGAAATGTGGATGGGGTGGACAGAGACTACAACGCCTTCCTGAACATGCTGGATGTGGGGCTGACAGTTCCGAATGCTGTGGAGAGAATTTATACTCTGTGTGATCTCTTGTTGAGAGGTAATCGAGGGTAAGTTCTCTCTGTGAAGCAGGAAGCCCCGTTAAATTTGAATTATCGGACAGCTAGGGCAGACTCTTTCTAAGTGTGGGCATTTAGTTGATAAGTAAGCTATGACAAAATAGGTAAAGATGAAAAATATAAAATCCTATAGGAAAATATAAACTCTACAAAATCTCCAGAAAAGCCTCAAGCCTGCTCTCTATCTGTGCTTCTGAAAAAGCTCTCGGGTCTGTCATATCAGCCTCTATTATCACCGCAGGAACATCGAGCATCTTCTTTATCTCATACTGCCCGAAAGAGTACGGTTTGCAGCTTCTGTTGCTGTGTATAACAACTCCATCGACATCGTAGAGGTCTATCAGCCTGTTTATCGTTTCGACCATCTCATCCAAACCGATGTTAAGATAGATCTTCGTGTATGTCTCTGCAATGCTTCTCATAACATCCTTCTTGCTTGCACTATCTGCACTCAAAAACCCAGTCCACGCGTTTGTGTATGTATCCGCGACCATACATGCGTTATTCCTGATGAAAAACTCAGACAGCCATTTCAGCCTGTACCACACAGGTATGTTATCCCACAGCAGTCTGTATTTCTCGTCATCCACAGCATAAACCTCATTTTTAATTCTCTCCTCCAGCTCTTTTTTCATTTCCGAGTAAAATTCTACTGGCTTCTCTGTTCCTCTCAGGCAGACAATCGGAGCCATATTCAGGAACGCATCGAAGCATGTCAGCGGGGAGGGTTTGTTTCTGCCCATGTAGAGGACATCTTTATATCTTTCGACACCCTCCCTCGATAGCTCCAGAACTTTTCTGAACTTTTTCTCATCAAACTCTCTGCCACTGATTTTCTCAAGAAAATCCACGAAATCGTAGAGCTGGGATTCAACATAATCTACGTGGCTTTCCTTGAGTTCCTTCCTGACGAATGGAACATCCAGCAGAAACACTGGAACCTTGAAGATTCTGCCCAGAACCTCGTACCACTTCACAACCGTATTGCAGATGTTGTTGCAGGCGAAAAGGAAGTTTGGCTTTGGCAGGCCACCTATAGGACTTGTGCCAGCAAACACAGCACCGATATCACATCTTGCATAAGAGCAGAGGTCCTGGGAGTAACCGTTTCGCTCTGCAAGTTCGCAGTACTCTGGAGCGGTTTTGTTCGCTCCAATCAATGCACTATGGTTTTCAGGATAGGCTGGATAGATGTCCATGGCGTACAGAAACTCCACCGGAGCACCGCTCGTAACCCACGAAACTATCTCAGCCTGCTTTCCCTCCAGATAATAGTAAAGCATTAATTCCCTCATTTTTGATGTTGCATTGAGCTTTTTGATCGTGCTTTTCATGGTGATCCCTCCAGCAATCTAACAATCACTCCAGCATCTCGTAAAAAGCCTCAACTCTCGTTCTTAACTGCTCAACCGAGAATGGAAACTCAATTTCAAGCAGCAGGGTTTTCTTTCCCATCTCTTCAATTTTTTCTTTAAGCTGTGGATAGTCGAAGAAGTGCGGTTCGCAGAACTTCAGAAGCAGGAATACAACAGCATCCACATCTCTGCATCTTTCAAGCAGGTACTTAAACCTCCGATCACCTTCATAGCTTTTTGTGGGACATGGAGCTTTCTCAAGGTATTTGCTCGCCAGAAAATCGATCAGATCATCCATACCATTTCCTCTTAATTCTACTTTGGCTCCAAAATCGAAGAATCTTCTGCCCGTGCACAGATCGTCCTCGACAGCAAAACCGACATCCTCAAACATCGCAAATATCTCCGGAAAAGGACACACGCTTCCGGTTACAAGCACCCTCTTCCTGTCATCTCCTTCACTTTCAAGCCTCTTCTTCGCCTCCTCAATAACTTTTCCGGGATCTTCGGTTTCAGCCTTCAGTACGAGATCGTAGTCCGGCTTCGTTCTGAACACCTCTGAAAGAACCCTCTCAAGCTCAAGATACTCCTCTATTGCATCCATCAGAGACTCTTCTGTTATTTCCTCTCCCCACTTCCCGATTTCATCCTTAAAATCGTAAAACTCTCTCTTCAGGAACTCCTTGGCTCTGCCATCAATCTTCGTTGGGAATTCGATGCTATAAACTTTCATGTCTGAATTTTTCTCCCAGATGTCGGCCAGCCTCATCAGTGAGTCACAGCTCCTCGTGAAGACAACCCCATGGAAGTCAAACTCACCTCTGAGCATTCTCTCAAGGGAGACCTTCACCTGAGAGCAGCAGTAGCTCTGGATGTGTGCATTAGCTGTGCTAACAGCGGTGTTGTTCGCAAGAACCCTTACAGGCATCAGGTTTGCAGCCCTGATAATCTCCTTCGGTGTGAAGGTGCAGAAATAACCAACTTTTTTCATCTATTAATATTTTTAATTTAGGATTAAAAAGCTTTTGATTTTGCGGGATATTAACCAAGGTAATTTTAAATAATCCTGTATTGTAGAAAACTCTAATGCACTTTGAAATAGAGGAAATCAAGAGAAAGAGGAAGAAGCTTGGAATAACTCAGAAAAAACTGGCTGAGCTTGTAGGAGTCAGCCAGCCGCTGATAGCGAGAATTGAGTCCGGAGATATCGATCCTAAGCTCTCTCTCGTAAAGAAGATCTTTGAAGTCCTGGATAGCCTTGAAGGCAAAAAGGTAAACGCCAAGTCCGTTATGAATCCGAATGTCATGTATGTTTCTCCAAATCAGTCTCTCAGAAAGGTTATTGAGGTAATGCTTGAGAAAGGAATATCCCAGATGCCGGTGTTCGAGTTGGGCAGGGTTCTTGGAACTATAACCGAAAGCTCAATTCTTGAAATCGTCCTTGAAAAAGGGCCTGAGGGGGCTGAGGAGATGAAGGTCAAGGACTGCATGGAATCTCCTCTTCCAACAGTTCAACCCGATGAAAAACTCGAGTACATCTGCAAAATGCTTATACACAATCCAGCCGTTCTGGTGGTCGAGAAGGGTGAGGTTAGGGGCATAATAACAAAACACGATATTATGAAAGCGATCAGGGGAAAGGATTATGAGAAAGATATTCTGGCTCGGAATGGCTGATGAGAAGAAAATAGACTACCTCGAGAAGTTCAGCGTTGCGATCATAGGATCGAGGATGCTTATGGAGATACTCTGGAGGAGTGGTGTTGGGTGCATACGATACATAGGTGATTTCGTAACACCAGTCGATGCGAGACTCGACTCGACTATCAAGCCACTTGAGGCGAATGACTACGATGTTGTACACCCCATGAGCTTCGACTCATGCGTTATATCCTACCCATACCCTGAAGAATACTCTGAATTGAAAAAGCAGTTGAAGGGAATAGATGTCATAATTGCCCACAAGCACATAAGGAGGTCAGCAAGAATCGCAGAGGAGCTTGGAGTACCCTTCATACCGGAGATCATAACAACCTTCCTCCCGGATGGCATCTCTTTCTTCGATGTGAGGTATGATTCTCCGAGTCATAACCCAATATCTTACGCGATAACCTGCTCCATACAGGCAGGAGAGGTTATGAGAATATTTACCGGATATGAACTGCCAACCATAGCTCCGGAGGCTTATGTTGTTGACTTCAACAGTCCGAACTATTTAAGAAAGATAGATCTGCAGAGGATGGGTGATTGATATGAGAATCAGGATAAAGACTCCTTCAAGGTTGCATATAACGCTCATAGACCTCAATGGAGAGATAGGGAGACTCGATGGTGGCATCGGCTTAGCCCTGGAAAAACCAAACATAGAGATCACTGCCAGCGACTCGGATAACCCTGAACGAATCCCGGAGCCGTTCAACAAGTATGCAGAGAGGCTGAAAAAAGCTTTTGGAAAAGAGATTAGCCTTGAGATTTTGAGCACATACAGAAATCATGTCGGGCTTGGAAGCGGAACCCAGTCAGCTTTGGCTGTCGCTGAGGCATTCAAAAAGCTTTATGGTTTGGATCTGAGTCTGTACGAGCTTGCGAGCCTTGTCGGAAGGGGGGGAACATCTGGCATAGGTATCCACGCATTCAAATACGGGGGATTCATTCTCGATGGTGGACATTCGAAGAAGGTAAAGAAAGACTTTCTACCATCATCCGCGAGCAAAGCCCCACCACCTCCTTTGCTTGCAAGGTACGATTTTCCAGACTGGGATGTGGTTGTTGTCATTCCAGAGCTTACAGGGTCATATGGTGCTGGAGAGGTGAATCTGTTCCAGAAATACTGCCCGATATCGATTAATGAGGTCAGGATGCTCAGTCACATAATCCTCATGAAGGTTCTGCCATCGATTGTTGAAAAGGATCTGGATAGCTTTGCTGAGGGAATATCGAGAATTCAGCGCATAGGGTTCAAGAGGGTGGAGATAGAGCAGTATGGAAACCTGATATGGGATGTTATGGGCTCTGTCTCCGGATGTGCTGTGGGCATGAGCTCAACCGGCCCAACCGTTTATGCTATAACAGATAGCAACGCCAATTCTGTTAAAAGAGATCTCATTTCTGCATTCAGGGAAAAGAATGTGGAGTGTGAGAGTCTGGTTACCAAAGCCAATAACAGTGGATTTGAGGAGGAATGGCTGGAGCGCTAAAGAAACTTTGAAGCGAAGCTTGTTTTCATCGTGAGACAGTTCTCCCTGAAAGAGCAGAACTTACATTTTCCACTCTCTTTTCTCTCGGGTATGAAATTTTTTCTGAGCCTAATAACTCTTTCGATCATTCTTAAAACAGTCATTCTGTCTTTTCTCGATATTTCAACATCCCTTAGCCTGCCATCGCGGCAGTAATAAACGAATCCTCTCTTTACCTTATCTTTCAGTTTTTCTTCAAGAAGGATACAGAAGCAGGTAATTTTTACCCTGTCTTTAAACCATACACCTCTTTCCGGAGCCTTATATGAAATTGAAAGGGGGTACAGCATTTCATTTTTTGTGACTATCTCATCCACAACCCCTTTCAGCCGGAACTTCTCGTTAGTCAGGCTGACTTCCCAGTCAACGGGAACGAGCTCGTTTAAGGACCCATTGAACCTGAAATCCTCAATGGCTGAGCTGAATATCCCCTCATCTCCGCCTAAACTGAGAAATCTCGCTTTAGCCCATTCAGCATCTAAACCTTTTCGAATACTGAGGTAGATCTCTTTCAGAGCCATTCCTCTTCCATAGCTCTCACCATATCTCTGAATGAAATAACAGTATCTCGGACAGTAAGCATAGCTTGTTACCTCACTAACGCTGACAAATTCCATATTCAAAATAGAATTTTAGTCGAAAAATTTTTCAGCGGGATTGAGCCTCGACTTCCAATCCTACTCGAACTCCTCAATCTCTATAACCTCAAGCGGGATTCTGCCCAGCCTCTTGCCAATCTCGTACTTGGCTATTCTTCCCGCATGCTCCTTGCTTTCTGCATTGAAAACCTTCATCTCAAAGATCAGCCCGACTAAAGCGACTCCGGCAACCATGAATGCGGATTTGAAAGGTACGTTGCAGGCTGGACAGGCTGTATCTCCAACATCGATCTCGACATAGTCGAGATCTGGGTTGAGTCTCTTCCCAGCCTCAGCTACCGCGATGTTCATCGCATCCTCTACACTTTTTGCCTTTCTAACGATCCAGCCACCCTGAAGTCTTACGATGTAGTTCAAGTTTTATCACCCTATAGTCTCTTCACGGTTCTGACTTTTAAGGGTAACTGTGTGAGTTAGGATTATCATAGGATTACCCGAACATCCTTCTCAGGAATCCTTTCCTGCTCTTCTTCTTGCTATCTTTCTTTTCCTTTTTAGCTTCTTTTTTATCCTTAACATCTCTAACCTTTGCGGTTCTCTCTGTTCTCTTCTTTTTCTCAGTTCCCTTGACAACGCTAACAGATGCACCACCATGCCTGCTTTTTCTAGTTCTTATGTTGACTATAATCGGATTCTCGAGCTCTGGATTCACAACCAAAGCTGTTCCAGGAGGGAGCCTTTTTATCTCATCAACCATTTCTGCTGTTAAACCCTCAACACCCTTCTTTATAGCATTCAGATCATTTGGATTCGTAACCCTCAGTATTATCTGGGTGTTACACTGGCTTATGACATTCTTATCAACTCTCGCAGGTCTCTGGCTTATCACCAGCAATCCGAGACCGAACTTCCTGCCTTCACTGGCTATGGTCCTCAAAACCTGTGTGGAAACGGCCTTGCCCATCCCCCTCTCAGGAATAAAGTTGTGAGCCTCCTCAATGACTATCATGCCAGGTGGTACTTCCTCTCTCTTCCTCAGTTCGAAAAGCTTCGCACACACCCTCGATACGATGAGGTCCTGGTGCTCTGGAGGTGTGCCTCTCATGTCCAGGACTATCGCCCTCTCCTTCTGGAGCAGGATATCTACGGGAGTTGAATCCCTTCCGAAAAGTCCGGATTCGAGAATCTTTTCGAGGCTGCCAAGCAAAGCAACCTTCGCACTGTGTTTTATCTGTTCAACCTCATCGATTATGTCCTCTATTGTGTACTCCTGACCTTTAAGATTTTTCAATGCCTGATACAGCAAAGCCTGCTGGGTTGTGTTGGTTATTCCGGCAAGCTCTATTATCTCCTCAGCAGACAGATTCAATCCATCGAGCCTGAGAATCCCATCAGCCCTATTTGCGAAGGGAGAGTTGGGAGGGACATACACCCTAACCTTATTGCCGTACCCTTTCGGACTTATTCCATAGATTTTCATTTTTTCCTCTTCATCCCTGTTGGGTTCTTTCAGCGAGGCGTACTCTCCATGCGGATCTATTATGAAAAGCGGTACACCTCTCTCTATAAGCTCCTCTATTATAACACCAGCAGTGTAACTCTTTCCACTTCCAGTTTTTGCCAGAATGCAGCAGTGCTTTTGCACCAGTGAGTTGACATCCAGATTGACCCTGATGTCCGTATCCTCTATCAATCCAAGATAAATACCATCTTTTTCGAGTCCAAGCACATCCACAATGAGCTCCTTTTCTGCCTTGAAAACATTCTCTCCAGGAACAAAGGGGGTTTTTGGAACCCTCAGGAGACCATTCTCATCTCTCTTTCCGATCACATATGCTTTTGCTATGTAGATCTCCCTCTCAGCATCCCTGCCTTTCAGAACATCTGTTTCCTTCAGGTCTGTGGAGGCTATAACATCGAGAACCTGAGCAACAACCCACCCCTCTGAGTCGTTCCAGACCTTGATGTAATCCGTTCTTTTAACCTCTTTTGGTTCTAAAACAACGAAATTAAACTCTGTTGATCCTGCATTACCGTAAATCCTGCCAACCAGTCCTTTCATCGTTGAACATCTGTGAAAAAAGTATAAATTATTTTTCTATATTCAGTTATACCAAGTTCAACTTATGCTCAGAAAGCATCCTGGATCGATCTCGTAGAGGTCACCATAATAGCCGTAAGCTCTCGCCCTGCAACCCCCACAGATACATCTGTACTCACACTTACTGCAACCGTAATTGGTGGAATCCCTGTCCCTCAAAGCCTCAAGCACCCTGTTCTCCTGCCATACCTTTATGAAACTCTCTCTGTAGTTCCCGACGACGATCGGTATGAACACGCATGGAGTTATATCTCCATTTGGTCTTATTCCACAGTACAACCTTCCTGCTCCACATCCGCCAATGAAATCTGAAAGCATGAGCGTTCCCTCCTTGGGAATGCAGACATCCGTTAGATGGGTTGGAGTCATGCTTTTGCCCTTACCCTCAGCAATCCTCTTTACCGCAACGACAGCATAAAGTGGGGAAGTGGACAGTAGTTGAATGTCTTTGTTCGGCATGCTGTCATATAGAAATTTGAGGAGCCATTCTATCTCTGTATCATTCAGATCCATGTCTGTTATCCCCTTGCCCCTTCCTGTTGGTACGAAGTTGAAGACAACGAGTCTGTAAGCTCCAAGCTCCTCTACCAACTCAACTAGCTCTGGTATCTCACTGAGATTCTTTTTGGTTGCTGTTGTGGCTATTCCTGTCTGGATTCCAGCTTTGATGCAGTTCTTTATTCTCTCAATTGCCCCTTCAAAAGCTCCCTTAACCCCTCTGAAGCTGTCGTGAGCTTTGGGATTCGGAGAATCCAGGCTGATCTCAACATAATCTACTATTCCTTTCAACTTTTTAGCAACATCCTCATCTATCAGTGTTCCGTTTGTGGCAACGCTCACATGGAAACCGAGCCTTTTGGCATGTTCGGCAGTAAGCCAGAAATCACTGCTCATCAATGGCTCCCCTCCTGAGAAGGATATTGCAACAACTCCTGCCTCATCAAGCTGATTTACGAGCTCAAGTTTTTCGAGCAGTGTTAGCTCATGACCCATCTTTCCGGCATTGGAGTAGCAGTGCTGGCATCTCAGATTACACATCTTCGTAAAATCCCATACCACAAGGAATGGAGCAAACAGTCTTTGCGGCACAGTTATGCCGTATCTGGCGATTCCAGCAATGACATTCGCCAGTCCCCTTCTGTAAAACCTGTCCTTCAATCCATTTTTAAGTAAATCTTCATCGATATCAAACTTTTCAGCTGACTTTTTAATTATCTCGGAAAGCGTGAAAGCCTGAAGCTTCTCGCTCAGACCTTTAGGATCTTCAAGGCCACAGTATATAGATAATATCTTCTCTATCTTCTTGGGTGTTGAAAGTTTTGATAGGATCTTTCTTGCTGCAGGACTATCAAAAATTTTTTTTAGGTAGTAAATGTACTCGTGAATATCCAGTGATCTTTTAAGTTCTCTCATATTACCACCGATTATATTAAGTAGAAGGCATATATAATATTTATCAAATTAAAGTTCTATTTATTGCAAATTATTATTAATGATTAAAATCATTCAACGAGCTTTTCGAGAGTATCAGGGGCATCGGCAAACTCCCTCAGATATTCAAATTCCATGAAGTGGATCCTCGGCGATAGTGTTATGAGTATGTGCATCGGATCTCCAAAATCGAACTCCTTCAGGTTCTTCAGCTTATCGCATTTTACAACCATATTCTCTGAACCCGCTCTCGCTATTCCGACACCGTAATACTCTGAAACATTACCGACCTGCTCAAGCAAAGAAATAGCCTTGTCAATTTTCATCGGCTCTGGATGCAAATCGAGGAAGAGTAGCGTGTGGGCGTTAATCTTTCGATTGCTCTCAATAACATCCACAGGAGTTTTTGAGACCTTTTCGCGATATGGATAGCTTATTGTTGCCGATTTTCCGAACTTGTAGATGTGTAAGCCGGTAATGCCACACACAGCACTCAGAATGCTGGATGAGTGGATTATAACAGTCTTTACACCTCTCTTTTTTGCCTCAACCCTCAAAGCTGTATGGGTTGTAGCTACCATTGGATCTCCGGGGACAAGAATGACTATATCTCTTTCTTTGGCTTTCTCTACTAGATATCTGCTGTTTTCCTCAAGATCTGATCTGCTAAGCAATCCAACTTCCTTGCCAATTAGCTCACTTAGCGAATCCGTATCGATGTTTGGCTTTGATGTGTAAAGCTCGAGATAAACCTCATCCGAGCTTCTCGCATATCTCAGCCCCTTCAGGCTGATATCTTCGGCATCCCATAAGCCCGTTCCTATGAAGATAAGCATGCTGGATCTAAGTTACTGTTTTTTATTAACTTGGTGGTAGCCACTTGGAAATCTTTTTTAGCAAATCACTTAACTCAATTCAGAATGAGTCTTGAGGAACAGATACGACAGCTTGAAGAAGAAATTAAGAACACACCCTACAACAAGGCTACTGAGCATCATATAGGTAGACTAAAGGCTAAACTAGCCAGACTAAGGGAGGAGGCAGAAAAGCAGAAGGCAAAAACTGGCAGACCGTCGTTCTCAATCAAAAAAGATGGTGATGCTACAGTGGTTTTAGTTGGGTTTCCATCGGTTGGGAAATCATCGCTGCTGAACGCTTTAACTGGAGCTAAAAGCGAAATAGGGGCTTACGATTTCACAACTCTTAAGCCAGTTCCCGGAATGCTTGAGTACAATGGGGCAAAAATCCAGATAATAGACCTTCCCGGAATTGTTGAGGGGGCATCGAAGGGAAGAGGAAAGGGAAGGGAGATAATATCTGCTGTAAGGAACTCCGATCTTGTTGTTATAATTGCGGACCCTTTTAATCTTGAATCCATAAAGATAATTCAGAGGGAGCTTTACAATGGCGGGATCAGGTTGAACCAGAAACCTCCAGAGGTGTATGTCAAAAAGCTGGAGAGAGGTGGTTTGAAGATAACATCCACTGTTCCCCTATCTATAGATGAGCAGACGATCTATGAGGTTCTGAGGGAGTACAGGATTCATAATGCTGAGGTGCTGATAAGGGAAGATGTAACCGTGGATCGATTTATAGATGCCATTCTCAGGAATCGCGTGTACATTCCAGCAATAGTGGTTGTGAACAAGATAGATCTTTATAATCCAGGTAACCTTCCAGATAGCGTTATTCCCGTTTCTGCTGAGAAGAAAATAAATCTCGATCTTCTGGCCAAGAGCATTTACGAGAAGCTCGACTTGATAAGGATATTTCTCAAACCTCCTGGTGGGAAAGCAGACCTCAACGAGCCCATGATCATTAAGAGGGGCATGACGGTTGGAGATGTTTGCAAGAAACTGCACAAGGATATGTACAGGAATTTCAGGTATGCAAGAGTTATCGGCAAGTCTGCGAAGTTCAAGGAGCAGAGGGTTGGTATAGACCATGTACTTGAGGATGGTGATATTCTGACAATTTATGCATAATTGTATTGAATTTGACCTGTAACGGTTTTTACTGTGATTGACAAAACCGATAAAATTTATATACCTTTAATCACTAGTATTTAGTGGTGATATAGGATGATAAAAATTAAATTGCTTACATCCCCAACATGTCCGTACTGTCCGATGGCAGCGGATGTCGTGAGGAAGTTTGTTGAAAAGAATAAGGATGTAGTGGCGATAGAAATACCTGTGAACACTGATGAGGGACTGAAAGAAGCAGTGAAGTTCGGAATAAGGGGGGTTCCTGCCCTGATAATTAACGATCAGGCTGTAATACTTGGAGTTCCCAGCATGGGAGAACTTCAAAGAGTGGTTGAGCAGATGAGAGCTTACTAGGAGGTGGTTTGATGAAAAATTTGAATGAGGAGAACTTTTACGATGAGATAAAGAAGAAAAAGCTCGTAGTTGTGGATTTCTGGGCTGAGTGGTGCATGCCCTGCAGGATGCTGACACCCATACTGGAGAAGGTGGAGAAAGAGTACGATGGAAAGGTTGAATTCGCAAAGGTTAACACCGATGAGAATCCAGCGTTAGCATCTCGATTTGGCATATTCAGCATCCCAACAGTGCTGATGTTCTACGATGGAGAGATCGTCAACGCCTTTGTTGGTGCGTTGCCTGAAGGGGCTGTGAAACATGAAATAGAGAAGGCACTTAAAAAAGTAAGTGCCTGAGTTTATTTTTTAACATGAAGTCGATAAAAGAAGCTCTAACCAGACTGAATTGTGATAATGTCCTCGAATGCTTATATGGGATGAACGAAGCGGATATAATTGTGTTCAAGACTCTTGTAAAGCTCAGGGGTGCAAAAATAGATACTTTAAGTAAAACTCTTGGTAGGAGGGAAAACTCGGTTTATAAATCTCTGCAAAAGCTCATGCTTGCGGGGATAGTTACAAGAGACAAGAAAACGATCAATGATGGCGGATATTATTACATCTACAAGCCGGTAGATGTCGAAGAGCTGGCAAAGGAGATGATCAAGTTGCTTGACGACTGGTATAGGAGAATGAGAGAGGTAATCGATGAGTTTGTAGCATTGAACAGGAGTGCAAAAGAGGATCAGAAATGATTGCGGTTCTGAACTGTCAGGGATGCGGGACATGTGACAGGGTCTGCAAGACGGGAGCGATAATCAGGAACGGAGCAAAAGTTGCCAGAATTGATCATGACAAGTGCCTAGAGTGCTACGACTGTGTTGAAGCTTGCCCTTATGGTGCGCTGATTGTAATGGATTAGGGTGTCATCAGTAGGCTCAGCAATGATGAAGCTAATGAAGCCCGAAAATAAAATTATAGAAGAATTTGTTGAAACCCTTGGTGGGGATGAGTACTCAAGAAAGGCGGTTGATCTGCTAGTTGAGAACTGTGAGAGAGGCTATATTGATCTGAGTGGGTTGAGTGAAGAGGAGAAATTCGAGATAAGCCTTATCCTCTCTTACTTTGATCTTGCTCATCCTCTAACAGCGATCAATTCATCTCTTGCATGGAAAAGCAGGCTTATATCACATTCAACAAACAAGCTTGAGATACCGTATATCGTAAGGGAAATTTTCAGGAGTGTGAAGAACGGAAACTTTGAGCTCGAGAAAATTGTAGAGAACTATTTTCGGAAGATTGGCGAGAGGAAACCCTCAGATTTTTTTGAGATCTTCAAGGAGATAACCAATGAGGCGGAAAACAACATTGTGTGCGGAAATACGATAGTCAAAGCCTCTCAGAAAAGAAACAGAGATGGTGGTGTGGTAATAGCCGAGCTGAAAGGCTCCGGCCTTATAAGTCCGTTTGCTGGGTGCGGAAACGCTTTCCAGAGCTACGGGAAAAAGTATCAGTCCCCTGTCTATGAGATCAACAGGTTCGTCAGACTGCTTATTGAGGGATATAAGTCAAAAGCAACAAGGCAAAAATAAACAAAATAAAAATTAGATAAGTCCTGCTCTTTGGAGGAGCAGCAGATCCTCGGTTTCGAGCTTCTCTCCTCTCTTGAACATCTCGTAGATTTCCTTTGCCTTCCTTATAAGCTCTTCCTTCTCCCTGTCAACCCTGCTTCTCGCCTGCTTGGCCTTCAGAGCCTTTATGACCTTGTCGAGATCTTTTAGATCCTTCCTGTGTTTGATTATCTCATTATGTATTCTGTCGGCTTCCTTCTTGCTGTTAACGAACATCTCGTGCATCTTGTCAGCTTCGCTCCTCTTTTCATCTATCTCCTGGAAAGTCTTCGTCATCTCAGCGTGGTACTTATCAGCCTCCTCGACGAACTCCATCATCTCCTGATGGATCTCTCTGACCTTCTCTTTCAGCTCTTTTATTCTGGCAATCAGCCTCTTAAACTCCTCGTGCCTCTCAAGCTGATACTTCCTTTCTTCAAGCTCCTTCTTCAGCTTGGCAATCCTCTCAACCAACGCCCTCTCCTTGTCTATTGTAAGCACCGCAGTCTGCTGTCTGAACTCGAGCCTCCTTATTTCTTTCTCTATTTCTGAGAGTGGTCTGCCGCCCTTATCTATCGACTTTCTGAGCTTGTCAAGCTCCCTGTAAAGCTTGTCAATTTCTCTGTTCAGCGAATTCTTCTTCTGCTTTAGTTCCTTCGCCTTCTTGTTGTTTTCATCTCTCTTTTCCTTGATCTCCTTAACCTTCGCAAGAAGCTCTCTGACAAGAGAATTCAGCTCATCCCTCTTATCTGCATATTCTCTCGCAGCTTTATTCAGCTCATCCCTCTTTTTCGTAAGCTCTTGAACCTCTTTTTCCAACTGTTCCTTCCTCTCCATTAGTTTTTCCAGCATCATGCTCTCACAACAGCTATCTTTGTTGTATCATTAAGATGAGTGTGGGATCAGCATACAGCCAATCCCCCGAAACACTTCCCCTATCGATAGGGATTTAAATTTTTCTTTAAGGTTAATCGCAATACCCTCTGCTTTTTATATATTTTTCTGAACGGTGTCTTTGCATATCGAAATCTACATTATTTAAGATTATTTTGTGATGCTGAATATGTGCTTTGAACTACGGTTATGTAGCAGCCTCGATCTCTCTGGACAGCTTTCGCATGTAGTACAGAAAAATCAGGATAACTGCAAAGGGCGTGATCACGGCTGTCAGATTGAACCATGAGGGTAGAGATCCATGCAAGGCCCCTTCATATATTCCCCACTCAAGCAGTAGCATGTATGCTGATAGAGTAACTCCCAGAGCCAGCAGAGCATCGAAGTATCTGTTAACCCATAGACCTCTCTGCTCAGAAGGAATCCTGTGGATGTTCGCAAAGAAGGCTGGCAGGTTTATGAGGTATGGGTATTTGTTTATCAGCGTGAAGCGGTACCTCGTTATTACCAGAAAGATTGCAGGAAGTGGGCTGAATGCTAGTGGCAGAATCAGATATACCTCTTTTTTGCCGTATGATGTCGGTCTCCCCTGAGCATCGAAGTGTGTTGGAACCATATCCGGAAGGGTGAGGTATGCGTGTATTCCCAGAACCCACATCGTGATCAGGAGCATCAGGAGAGATAATGCCATAATTCTTCCTTTGAAGGATAGCGGTTCTGGGTTTGCAAGGTTGTTTGAGTTCACAGCTGGATTCATAGCTGATTCATGCCGGGCTCATGATTTCAGTTCAAAAATATAAAAAATTAGATCTCCACGAGCACTATCACACCTTCAACCTCCAACACCTGCACATCCTTCCCGGCGAAAACTCTCTCCTCAACAGCATCAAACCAGTCCTTTTCGAGAAAGATCTTTTCTCCATTTACTTCGATTTCGTAGCCCTCTTCCAGAAGTTTTCTCATTTCTTTCTCTCCAAAGCTGTTAACAGCTTTGATGATCTCTTTCGCTTTGTCCCTGAATTTTGGCCCTATGATGCTATACTTGGGCTTCAACTGCTTGATTCTGGTCTCAATGGATGGAAACTCCTTGAGAATTTCCACTTTGCTGTTCACAGCCCCAGCAATATCTCTTGTATCGATTTCCTTTTCCGTATAGATCATCACGGATTTTAGCGGAGCATTTAGAGCCATATTTCTGTCGTGCTTCAGCTTCCTTATCTCTGAGATTATCCTCCTCATCAGCTCTCCTCTTTCTTCAGCATCGTCATCTATGAACTCCTCCTCAACCTCCGGGTAGCTCTGTTTATGTACGCTCTCGTTTCCTGATTCTGTTGCTTTGCAGAATATGTTCCAGCACTCCTCAGCGAGGAATGGTGTGAAAGGTGCGAGCATTCTTATGAGTGCTGAGATCGTCTTGTAGAGTGCGTATTTAGCCCCAACCTTCTCCTCCTCACTCCCAGAATACAGCCTGCTCTTCACGATCTCCAGATAATCGTCAGCCAGATCGTACCACGCAAAACCCCTTATCGCCTTCAGCGTCTCATCGAACCTGTATGAGTCCATGGAGTTTATTGCCTTCTCGATAACTCTGTTCAGCTTGGAGAGGATCCACCTGTCTGCAAGCCTCAGCTTTTCAGCATCCTTACTGTCTGGCTTATATCCCTTGAGGTGGTTGACCGAGAACCTGAGTATGCTCCAGAACTTCTGCTGGAATCTGCTCGCAGAAACTACTTCTTTCCATGTGAATATCACATCGCTACCTGTCGAGCCACTGGCTGCCCACTGCCTCAGAGCATCGGCACCGTACTTCTCGATAACCTCTTCAGGAGAGATTATGTTACCCAGGCTCTTGCTCATCTTTCTTCCATCTTCTCCCAGCACCATCCCGTTTATGACGATCTCATACCAAGGTATCTCGTCAGCAAGAGCTAGGGATCTGAGTATTGTATAGAACGCCCATGTTCTTATGATATCATGCCCCTGAGGTCTAAGATGGGTGGGATACTCTTTATGCTCATAGGGCCATCCGGTAATTGCCAGAGGGGTTATGCTCGAATCCATCCATGTGTCCAGGACATCGTCCTCTCCCACGAACTCAACTGAGCCACAGGATGGGCATGGAATCTTTGGATAATCCTTTGTCGGATCTACTGGCAGCCATTCCTCCTTTGCAACCAGAATCTCTCCGCATTTCTTGCAGTACCAAGCTGGAATCGGGGTTGCGAAAATCCTCTGCCTGCTTATGACCCAGTCCCACTCCATGCCCTCTACCCATCCAACGAGCCTGCTGAACATGTGCTCTGGGATCCACTTTATCTTTCTCGCTCCATCTAGGATCCTGTCATGCTCTATCCTGACGAACCACTGCTCCTCGGCAATTATCTCCACAGGAGTTTTACATCTCCAACATGTGCCAACATTGTGGTCTATCTCCTCTTTCTTCAGAACTCTGCCTTCCTTCTCAAGATCCTCAAGTATTTTTTGTCTGGCTTCTCTAATTGAAAGCCCCTGATATCTTCCGGCCTTCTCATTGAGTCTCCCATCCCTGTCAAGAATCATTCTGAGCTCCAGATCGTGCTTCTTCCACCACTTGACATCCTGTCTGTCTCCAAAGGTACAGATCATCACGATCCCGGTTCCAAACTCGGGATCGACCTCCTCATCGGCAATGACCCTCACCTTGTACTCGGTTGTCGGAACTGTAACCTCTTTTCCAACGATATTTTTGTACCTCTCATCATCCGGATGAACAGCGAGAGCAACACATGCAGGAATCAATTCTGGACGAGTAGTAGCGATAACAACATCTTCATCGAACTTTATGTAGTTCAGCATTGTCTTCCCAGACTTGTATTCAATCTCAGCCAGTGCTATTGTTGTCTGACATCTCGGACAGTGAATTACTGGGTGGTAAGCTCTGTAGATCAGTCCTTTGTCGTACATCCTCACGAATGAAATCTGGGTTTTCTTGAAGTACTCTGGATACATTGTTATGTACTCGTTGCTCCAGTCGATGGAGAAACCCATTCTCTTCATGGTCTCTCTCATTTTCTTTATGTTTCCCTCGGTAAACTCAACGCACATCTTCCTGAAAACGTCTCTCGGAACATCGTTCTTGCTTATTCCATGCTTTTCCTCGACCTTCACCTCAGTTGGAAGCCCATGACAGTCCCATCCCTGAGGGAACATGACTTCATATCCCCTCATCCTCTTGTATCTCGCGATAAAATCAATATAACACCAGTTGAGGGTGTTTCCAATATGAAATGATCCGGTTGGATAGGGAGGAGGCGTATCGATTATGTAATGTGGTTTTCTGGAATTCCAGTCAAAATAGTACATTGATTCATCCCACAAATTAAGCCATTTCTTTTCAATTTCAAGAGCCCTGTATTCTTTTTCAATTTCTTCCAAGCTCTCACCTCGCTATATTCCCTTACAAAGAGAGTTTTTAAATATTACTTCATTCATTACTTCATATTTATCGCGTAATTTCTCAACACTCCGATCCCCTCAATGTGAACCTCAACAACATCTCCATCTCTCAGCGGGCCAACGCCTGAAGGAGTTCCGGTGGCGATAACATCTCCTCTTTTGAGGGTCATTATCGATGAAACGAACTCCAAAAGTCTGAATGCATCGAAAACCATGTTGGATGTATTGGATGCCTGAACGACCCTGCCGTTGAGGTATGTTTTTATCTCTAAATTTCTTGGATCCAAGTTACTCACAACATATGGCCCGAGAGGGGCGAATGTGTCGAAAGACTTGCCCCTTGTCCACTGCCCGTCTTTCATCTGCAGGTCTCTTGCCGTAACATCGTTGAAGCATGTGTAGCCTAAGATGTAATCTTTTGCATCATCATACGAAACATTTTTGCACTTCTTTGCAAGAACTACTGCAAGCTCTCCTTCATAGTCTACTCTCTCCGACATATTCGGGAGTATAATCGCATCTCCATCGCCTATGACTGCTGTATCTGGCTTCATGAATATTATCGGCTCGTCGGGAACATCCTTTCCGAACTCCTCTGCGTGGTCACGGTAGTTAACCCCGACGCAAATGAGCTTTGATGGTTTAACCGGAGGAAGAAATCTGACGGCTTTTATGGGAATTCTCTCCCCATCGAAGATTATTACCTCGTTTTGAACATCGAAATACCCTTCGTTGATTTCTCCCTTGAAAAGGAACCTTCCGTAGGCGATCATGATTTGCGAATTGCTGTGGGAGTATATTACCGTTATGTTGTAAACTTAATGATTTCGTGATTTCATCTGGCCGATTACCTCAGATTAACAATCTGAAAACCCATATTTCTCAATACCCATCCTATATGTCTTCTTCTGCATTTTTTCCAGTCTCTCTGATCCCCCACAACCAGAACCGGGCCTTTTGAGAAAGAGTCTATGACAGATGTGACAGCTTTTATGAACTCTCCGGAGTAAACCTCCTCAAAATCGATGCCATTCCTTGCAACCTCTAAGCCAATGTCTGGGAAATCGGAATCCACTTCGAAGATGTTTTTTATGCGGTATCTTTCAACTATATGTTCAAGATCACGATCACTTTTGCCTTTAATCCCTGTCATGTATATTTTCATCTCAAGGAGGTTTCTGGCTAACTCATTTCTGAACATGTCTTCCTTCAGGAATTTTACCTTGTCAATCTCTTTAACTCTGCCAAACCAGTAGATAACGAACCCATTCCCGAACATCTCGAGGTATTTTGAGAACTGCTTTTTCCAGTAAACCCAGTGTATCCTGAAATCTCCAAAGAGAGCTTTGCTCTCAATCCATCTGATCTCTTCTCCGGCTATGTTAACACCATCCGGGAAGTAGAAGTCTGGGGTTTTTGAGAACTCCTTCCTCAGATCCTTCTCGGTTTTGAACTCGATATCTCTGGATTTGAGCCACTCCTCAAGTATTTTTTCTCCAAGATCTCCCCTCACATACTGATTTTTTATTGCGAAAGGAGAGTAGATGTAATCTGTAAAGATTGACTTCCAGGTCTCCCTTCTAAGATCTTCATCATCAATATTATTCGGATTTAAGAATGAGTTTCTAATCTCCTTTTTCGAGTACTCGAGAGCTTTCAGGAGTATCCTAATTTGCATTGTTGGGGTGAGCCTGAACCATCTCGGGAACCTCTTCTCCCTCTCCCAGAAATCTGCGAGTTCTTCTGCTCTGCTGATCATTTTGCCGTAATTAACCTTTACCTCATCAACCTTCTTTTGAGATAGTATCGAAAAGAGCATACCTCGGTAGTATCTCTCATTTCTCAAATCCGATAGATTCCTTAAATTTTTTCTCAGCTTCAGGTATTCTTCGTGTGTTATCTCCAATCTCTCACCTTTTCATATCTTATTTTTCTCTATTCTTCTCCTATTTCTTCTCCTCTCAGCGAGTAAACAAAAAGCACCCTGACCCTGCCTTTCCTCAGCCCCGCGTACTTCGTACTCATCTTAATTTTGAATCTGTAGTTCCTCTTCAAATCCGAAATGAACTTTCTGGCATCATTTACATCTGAGAAGTAGACATCATACCCCTTCTTCGCCTTTTCTATCTCGAACTCAAATCCCTTCCTTTCAAGAACCCTCTGTAAGTTAGTGAGGGGCAGGTTTCTGAGCTGCAGAATTGCAGGGTGCTTTACTTCCACGATTTTAAATTGGCTTTGGTGTTAAAAAGTCTTACTCTAAAAGCATGAAATTTTTTATAACCTCCAGCAAAACTCTACTGAATGCAGGGAGAGAAGCTTCTGAGAACCGAGTTCAATATAAACTATATTAATGTTGCATCAAGGAAAAATGAAGTGGAGCACTGCATAGTGAGGCTGATAATCTCCACACTGGCAACTCCCGCTGAGATAGCAGGGATTACAAAGAAAGATATTCGGAGATATCGGGATTTTCATACGGTTAGGCTCAGGAGTGGCAGGAAGGTCAGGGTATCTCCACTTGATAAGAGGACTTACGATCTCCTTACGAGGATATCAGCCGATAAATCCTCCTCTCAGCAAATTTTCCCTCTGGATGAGGATGAAATAGATGAGATTGTTAAAAGAAACTCCCCTCCCGGAAGTGTTTACAGCGCATCCGGGCTGAGAAAGGCTGTCATGGATATTATCGCAGACAGCATCTTCTTCGAGGTTGAGGAGGATATATCATCCATCAAAGATGTGGATAGGCTGTATGCTGTATTTCATGACACGAATCCTATCTACTCAGGAGTGTGGGATTTAGAGGATGATGAGGATCTGCTGGACTTTTTAGCCTCATTTGAAAAGTACATTGGCGAGAAAAGCCTAGAAGAGATTTCTGAGATTATATCAGAACCGTTTGAGAGGCTGAGGAACTTGAAGGTTTAGCTGAGTTGAAAGTTTGGAGGTAAACGCTCACACTTTAGCACGCTTTAATGTCCCATTCTTTACCATAGCTAGCATGGATTTTCTGCCGCTGGCGGTAGGCATACTGCTTGGTATTGTGAGCGGTTTACTGCCGGGCATTCACAATAATACCTTCTCTGCACTGATGATCTCCAACATTTTCATTCTGACAGAATTTTTCGAGCCTGAAGAGATAGCGTTAATTATATTCGCGAATTCGATAACCCACACATTTTTAGATATTCTACCAACGGTGTTCATCGGGGCTCCTGATGAAGATACAGCAGTATCCATTCTCCCGGCACATGCGATGCTGCTCGATGGGAGGGGTTTTGAGGCTGTAAGCATTTCGGCTTTTTCGAGCCTGATATCCTATGTTTTATCGATTCCAGTATTTTTTGTCCTGCTTAATCTTAGTCTTAAGGGAATTTTGATGGAGTTAACAGCTCCATTCTTGATTCTGGTAGTGATTCTGCTCATTCTATCTGAAAGAGAGGATAGGTTTGCCGGATCGCTAAACAGGGTTCTCAGGATGTCTGAAGCTCTGGCTATTATTCTGCTTTCTGGAGTGATTGGGTATATCGCCTTTAAGTACTCCTTCCTCTTTGAGGTTAGGGCAGGAGGAAATATCTTCATACCAATGATGATCGGATTCTTTTCGATTCCGGTTCTGATCCAGAGCAGAAAGACATCTATCCCCGATCAGAGAATAGAGCTGGCAATTCCGGGGAGAAGAGTTTTTCATGGATGTGCTGGAGGATTTCTGGTATCGATGTTTCCGGGAGTCAGTTCCGGGATTGCGAGCGTGATTTCGTCATTCAGCAACAGAAAAGAGGAAGAGTATATAACTTCTGTTTCCTCAGCCAACACATCTAATGCCCTGCTCTGCTACGCAATCTTTTTCTCTATGGGATTTAAGAGAAGTGGAGCGGTTGATGCTTTTAGCAGAATCGTAAGCGATCTCGATTATGGCGAGATCAGGAATTTAATTCTTCTCGGAGCAATCGTTGTGGTGATAGCATTTTTCGTTACAATTCTGCTCGGGTACATATTTTCCAGGGTGTTGAGGGAGGTTGATACACACAATCTCTCAAAATTGCTCATAGTATTTCTTGTAGCCTACACATATTTCATGACTGGGACTTACGGAATCCTGTTTTTGATAACATCTACTATTGTTGGATTGCTTGCTGCGAAACTTGGGGTGAGAAGGATCAACTGCATGGGTTGTGTGATACTCCCAAGCATTTTGTTGAGAGTCTAAATCTAAACGATGTCCTCGTCTCTCAATATTTCGCAAATCCTGCAGATGTAGTCAACTTCGTCATCTATAGAGAATTCTCCCTTAATGAGCTTTTCAATCAGTTCGTTGATCACCTCACTTGCCCTCTCGGATCTTTCAATCATCTGGATTCCAGTCAGTCCCCTTTTGCTGCTCATATACTGTGATACAGCTGATTGTGTTAAACCCAGAAGCTTTGCAACATCCTTCCTCTTCAACCCATAATTTTCAATAAGTTCTTTTGCAATTTTAGCTCTTAAAGCTGGAAGTATGTTTTTCACAATAACCATACAGGGTGGTTTGCTCATTATAACAATTTTGCATCTTTAATAAATAAAGGTTTTGTTCTTTTTCTTTTTGACTATATATTCAAGTTTTTAGAAGTTTGGATTTTACACCCTCCGATATTTTTACAGATCTCTCACGCATGAAATTTATTTAGTGATTTATCAATATGTTTTCGTACGGATTTTTATTCATTTTGTAATACACAGTCATATTTTTTCATAGGATCATAAATATTTTTACTTAATTTATATATTTGTTTAATGCTCTGTGAACTTATATTATATAGTTTCACCTACAGAATTGTCTGTTCATTTTCCGTGACAACTAACATTTGCTGCGTAACTCAACTCGGAGATCAGCTCTGGGTTATTCCCCATATAAATAACATCATTCCCAACATCAATGACATCTACTTCGGTTTAATCGGATACGAATTATCCATGCGATAGCCACTTTCTCTGGATCATCAAACCTTGATTCAATCATTCTTAAATCGACAATATCTTAGTCCGATAGATTTGATGTATCCAGCGCGGAGCAGCCAATAACAGCGTAATAACCTTCGATTTGCGTCACAAGGGAAAACACACTCAACTCAGAAATCAGAAAGCTTTAAATTTGAAGAAATACTATAATTTCTATAGGATAAAGGATTATGGTGATAAAAATGAAGAAGTTTGGAAAAAACATCTGGATCGGGCTAATCTTAATCGGCATGGTTCTTGTATTAACAAGCGGATGCGTTCAGAAAACTCAGGAGACTGCACCTGCTGAAACTCAGACACCAACACCGGTTCAAACAGGCATGGGTAATGGAATTGGGGTTGGTCATGGAGTAGGACAAGGGCAGGGCGCTGGACAGCACGGGAACAGTGGCATGGGAAACGGTAACATGGGTAGCATGGGCAGTACAATAATGGCAAATGTTGAAACCCTTCCACGGCAGAACCTCAGCCAGGATGAAATCGATGGAATAATGTACATGCGTGAGGAGGAGAAACTGGCGAGGGATGTCTATCTGGCTCTCTATGACAAGTGGGGACTTCAGATCTTCAGCAACATTGCCAGAAGCGAGCAAATGCACATGGATGCCGTGTTAGCCCTAATCAAAAAGTACAACCTGACAGATCCGGCTAAGGATGTGGGTGAGTTCACCAATCCACATCTGCAGGAGCTTTACGACAACCTTGTGGAGCAGGGAAGCAAGTCAGAGGTTGATGCCCTGAAGGTTGGTGCCTTAATTGAAGAAGTTGACATAAAAGACCTCAAGGACTGGCTTGCAAAGAACGACAATGAGGATATCGAACTCGTCTATGATAACCTCATGAGAGGTTCTGAGAATCATCTGAGGGCTTTCACATCAGTTCTCAAGAACTATGGTGTCACCTACGAACCACAGGTGATAAGCGAGGATGAGTATCAGGAGATAATAAATGCGAGATAAAGTCAAAATAAAGCTTAATTTTTCTTTCTATTTTAAAGCAATTTAAAAGCAAAAGATCAAAAGCTCAAAATCCAAGTACATCATCCATTGTATATATTCCCGGTTTCTCAACCCTGCTTATCCACTTCGCCGCCTGAATAGCTCCGGATGCGAATGCCTGCCTGCTCAATGCTCTATGGGTTATCTCAATTCTTTCACCATTGCCGAAATAGAACACCGTATGCTCACCAACCACATCTCCGCCTCTTATCCCAAAAATACCTATTTCCTCTCCTCTCGGACTCAATCCACTTCTTTCGAACTTTAATTCCCTTTTTATTCCTTTTTTCTCCAGAATGTCTTTTATCAGTCTTCCCGCTTTCAGAGCGGTTCCGCTCGGAGAATCCTTTTTAAACCTGTGGTGGATCTCGACTATTTCTATATCGTAGCTGGATAGATAAGGTGTTGCGAATTCGAGGATCTTCCAGAAGATGTTCACCCCAATGCTGAAGTTCGGAGATATAACTGCAGGAACGGATATAACGCTCTCGATCTCATGCCACTGTTCTTCGTCAAATCCTGTAGTTCCAACAACAAGCTTAACTCCTTTCTCACAGGCTTTTTTTATGTTCTTAATCGAAGAGTCTGCCACAGTGAAATCTATCAGAACATCTGCATTTAGCTCATCGATATTGTCTGAAATAATCACACCGGTTTTACCAACTCCTGCAACCTCTCCTGCATCTTCACCAACTCTCTGAACATCGAAAGCCTGAACAAGCTTGAGCTCTGGATCGCTCACGGTATTTGCTACCAGCAGCTTGCCCATTCTTCCAGCTGAACCAGCAATTGCTATCGAGATCATAACAAATCGAGGGATTTCAAAACAGCCTTCAGCTTCTCGGTCTTCTCCTCATTCAGTTCTACGAGAGGCAATCTGGGCTTTCCTGCGGCCAATCCCATAAGGTTCAATGCCTTCTTGACAGGTATTGGATTCGTGTCGATAAACAGAGCGTTGAACAATGGAGTTAGCCTGTGGTGGAGCTCCCTTGCAGCGGTCATATCCCCCTCAACGAACTTATTGTACATCTCCTTCATAAGATGCGGGGCTACATTCGCAGCAACGCTGATAACTCCTGTTCCCCCGAGGCACAGGACTGGCAGCGTGAGAAAATCGTCTCCTGACAGCACGGTAATCTCTGGAACGGTTCTTATTATGTCTGAAATCTGCTTCAGATTCCCGCTTGCCTCCTTTATGGCTGCAACATTCTCGATTTCTGCGAGCCTCTTCACGACATCTGGCGTTAAGTTTATGCCGGTCCTTGATGGAACATTGTAAACTATTATCGGGATCGAAAGCTCGTCGCTCAAAGCCTTGTAATGCAAATAGAGTCCATCAGGATTGGGCTTGTTGTAGTAGGGTGTTACAAACATTGCTGCATCCGCGCCAGCCTTCTCAACTTCCTTCCCGATATAAAGGGCTTCTCTTGTTGAGTTGGATCCCGCTCCTCCTATCACCGGCACCTTTGAAACCTCGCAGACATATCTGACAACCTCTATATGCTCCTCGTAGCTGAGTGTCGCAGCCTCACCGGTCGTGCCAGCAGGAACGACAGCATCGACATGCTTTTCCAGATACTCTAAGTTTCTGTCGATTCCCTTGAAATCTACGCTCAGGTCTTCCTTGAAAGGGGTTATAAGGGCTGGAATAACACCCTTAAACTCATGCATTTAGATAACCCCTTCTGACCCTTCTCGTTATATATCCAGCAACCCTATTTCTGACAGTCTTGCTCTTTATATCGGCATATTCTGCAACGAGCTTCTTGTTTTCCTCAAAACTCTCCGTAAACATGTCCGGATATCTCTTTAACAGCTCAAGAGCGATAACCTTGATGTACGCAGGCTTTACCGTTCCCATCATCAACACCTCTTCAAAGCAATTGATAATTCTTTATTTAAGTTTTGCGTGGAGGTTATGAATTACATCCTCTGCCACGCACTCAGACAAGGATATTCCCAAATTTTTTATCCCTTCGGTTTGATACTGTCAGTATGGAGATAAAGAGGGAGTTGCTTGAGCTGATGCTTGCAGTGGCGAAAGAGAATCATCCAAATGAGATTGTTGCACTGATCACAGGGAGAAAAGGGATTGGAGAAGAGTTGATCTTCCTGCCCTTTGAAAGCGGTGAGACGATGGCCATAATCCATACCGATATGCTCCCGCTCGGGATGAAGATTCTTGGAAGCTTTCACAGCCACCCAAGGCCAATTCTGGAGCCATCTCAGGCGGATCTCAGCATGTTCTCGAGGATCGGAAAGTTCCACATAATCGTAGCATACCCCTATGATAAAAAATCATGGAGGTGCTTCGACAGGTATGGAAATGAAATTGAGGTGAAAATCCTGGATTGAATGTTGAATTTATTGGATAGGGAATCAACTCAGGATCACATCAAGCCCAGAGCAGATAGTTCATCCGCGATCTTTTCAACAGCAAGCCTTGCATCTTCTGGACCCTTTCCACCGGTAACTACCATCTTGCCCGAACCGAAAATCAACACAACGACTCTTGGCTTGTTGAGCCTGTAAACAAGTCCCGGAAACTGCTCTGGCTCATACTCAATGTTCTCAAGTCCAAGTCCAATGGCGATGGCGTTTAGGTTCAAGTCAACACCCAGATCTGCTGAAGCGACAATATTCTGAACCTTAACTTCTGGCTCGAGTATCACATCGATACCGAGCTTGCTTATTATCTTGACCACCTGTCTTACAGCTCTATTGGCATCCTCAACACTCTTCGATCCTGTGCAAACTACCTTACCACTCCTAAAAATCAGAGCTGCGGCTTTAGGATCTTTTGTTCTGAGTACAAGCCCTGGAAACTGCTTTGGCTTGTATTCTGCATCCTTAATCTCCCGTGCTATCTTATTCAGGTCTATATTCTCACCAATCTGAGTGGATGCAACAACATTCTCTATCTTTATTTTGTAATCTTTCATTTCAATTCCCCCACATAGGGCATTATATAAACTATATAAATACCTTTGCTTATTCACAACCATGGTTGTTCAAAAAATTCGAAAGATGCGAGAGATACAAGAGATGCTGTACAGCAGGAAACTCATGCTCTTCATCGTAATTGCCAACTTGATGGGTGCGGTTTATGGATATTATTACTACAGATATCAGCTAATGGCAAGTCCCGAGTACTTCTGGATTTTGATCACGGACTGCCCGAATGCGAGCCTGTTCATAGCTGTGGCTGTAACTTTAATACTGATTGGCAGGAAGAGTGATGACTTTTCTTTCTTCTCTTCAGCGAATCTGTTCAAGTATGGGTTATGGACGATGAGCGTTCTGATATATCATAAAGCATACTTTTTCTCAGGAGGAAGGTATATCCTCTATTCGTTTATTTTTGTAACTCACTTCCTGCTCTTTGTTGAATCATTCTGGTTGATAAGCTTGGCTGAGAATGTGAGCAGGAAAGGCCTGATGCTGACTGTTCTGTGGATGGTCCTGAACGATTTCTCGGATTACATTCTGAATACCCATCCATACATTCCTGAGAGTGGTATCGAACTGGTGGCAGCATATACGGTTATTCTTTCAGCTGTCAGCATTCTGTTGATGAAGCGTTTTGTTGGTCGGGCTTTTTTGCATCCCTAACTTTTTTATAACTCTTGCCGGGACACCTCCTGCGAGTACATTTGGTGGGATGTCTGAGTTAACGAGGCTGTGAGCTGAGATTATTGAATTATCTCCGATCTCAACTCCAGGAAGAATTGTGCAGTTAGCTCCTATCGTGACATTCTTTCCTATCCTGACTTCTCCAACTCTCAGCTCGTCAATAAGAAATTCGTGGGCGAGTATGACTGTGTTGAAACCGATTATCGAGTTATTTCCTATCTCGATTAGCTCTGGGAAAAATATGTCCAGAGTGGACTCAAGACCGAAGGATACATTATTTCCAAGCTTTACACCAATCCTTCTCAAAAGCCAGCATTTCAGTGATAGAGATGGAAGGATTCTGCAAATTGCGATTATGATGTAGTTTAACGCCACGATAAGGGGATTCTTGGCTTTCGTCCAGTATCTGAGGGAGTTTTTATCGCTGCATTTTATGAGCGTTCTTGTTTTTCTCTGAGCCATGGGCATTCTTGTTCCTGTTTTTAAAGAAGTTTTTCGGTGGCAGGGTGTCAAGCAAGGGATGGAAAGGGATGGATTTCGGCAACCTTTAAAGGGTGCTGAAGAAAATTGAGATTGAGCTTTAAGGTGTGCAAGGTGATTGAATTTTGGTAAGCTGTAGGTTGTTACTGAAAAGGTCTCGCTTTTGCTTTGATATGTCAAGATCCATCGACGTTTCAGCCATCAATACTCTAAAAGCTCTCAAAAACAGTCAAAACCCTCAATCCCTGAAAGGCACATCAACTTCCATAAAATCATGTGCAACTACAACATCATCAAAAATCTCTCTGGCTTCTTCAAGCAGGGGTGATTGATCCTTTGAGTATCTTGCACTTATATGTGTCAGAATCAGCATTTTAACATTCGCTTTAGATGCAATTTCAGCACACTCCTTTGCGGTAGAGTGCTTCGTCTCGATCGCCCACTCCATTAAATCGCTGGTGAAGGAGGCATCGTGTATAAGCAAATCAGCATTTCTGGAGATCTCGAGCGTGGTCTCGCAGGGCCTTGTATCTCCGCTATAGATGATCTTTCGCCCCGGTCTGGGTTTTCCAAGTACCATATCTGGAGTTATAAGCTTACCATCTACTTCAACGCTCTCCCCTCTCGCCAGCTTTGAATACAGTGGCCCTGGAGGAATTCCAAGCTCTTCAGCCTTCTTTCGATTAAACTTCCCCCTCCGGTCGTTCTCTATAAACGCATATCCATAGCTCTCAACGATGTGATCAGTTCTGAAAGCCACAACTCTGAACCCATCGAACTCGAAGACAGAATTGTCTTTCACATCCTTTACCTCTATTTCATATTCTATGTTATTGTAGCCGAACATCTCGAATAGTTTCCTGAGAAAAATCGCATTGGGGGAGTGTATTGTCAGTTTATCCTTTCTGTCGTTGAGCGATAGGGTCTCTATTAACCCAAAGATCCCGGCGAAATGGTCTGTGTGGAGATGGGTTATGAATATGTTGTTCAGCCTCCTGAATCCAGTCTTTGCTATCATCATCTGCCTTTGCGTACCCTCTCCACAGTCAAAGAGTACTTTCTCGCCATTGTAATTTATCAGAATGGACGAGGGATTTCTATCCACACTCGGAATCGTACCAGAAGTTCCGAGAAAAACGACCTTGAGAAACATAACTTTGCTTTAATTGCTTTAACTGTCCAGTACTTTAAAAAAGAAAATCAGGTTTCGAGAACAATCTCGATATTAACATCCTTTGGAACCTGTATCCTCATTATTTGCCTCAAAGCTCTCTCATCCGCTGCGATGTCTATAAGCCTTTTGTGAATCCTCATTTCCCAGTGGTCGTAGGTCTCTGAACCCTCGCCGTCAGGAGCCTTTCTGACGGGAACCACCAACCTCTTGGTTGGTAGCGGCACAGGCCCACTAATTTCAACCCCTGTTTTTCCTGCGATCTCCTTGATCTGGTTGCATATTCTGTCGAGATCACTTGGATTGAGTCCTGAAAGCCTTATCCTTGCCTTGTATCCCTTAATTGCCATAAGAGACCCTCAAAAAAAGAAATATAGAAAATTAGACCTTCTCAGTCAGATCGAGAACCATTCCAGCAGCAACGGTCTGACCCATGTCTCTGATGGCAAATCTGCCGAGCGGTGGAATCTCCTTGACCTTCTCGATGACCATTGGTCTTGTTGGCTCAAGCTTGACTATTGCTGCATCACCAGTCTTGAGGTACTGTGGGTACTCTTCCTTGGCCTGACCGGTCCTTGGATCGATCTTCTTCTGCAACTCTACAAACCTGCATGCTACCTGTGCTGTGTGGGCGTGAACAACCGGTGTGTAACCAACTGTAATTGCTGTTGGGTGCTGAAGGACAACAATCTGTGCGGTGAAGTCCTTGACGACTGTTGGTGGGTTGTCAACATGTCCGCAGACATCTCCTCTCCTGATCTCGTTCTTGCTAACACCCCTGACATTGAAACCGATGTTATCTCCTGGCTCGGCCTGTGGGATCGGTTCGTGGTGCATCTCAATGCTCTTTACCTCTCCTTTCGAGCCACCGGGCTGGAATATGACCTTATCACCGACCTTCAGAATACCTGTCTCGACTCTGCCTACTGGAACCGTACCGACACCGCTTATTGAGTAAACATCCTGAATCGGGATTCTCAATGGCTTGTCAACTGGCTTCTCTGGGGCCTTGAGGGCGTTGAACGCCTCGAAGATTGTTGGACCGTTGTACCAAGGAGTCTTATCGGACTTCTTTAGGACATTGTCTCCGTTGTATGCGGATGTTGGGATCATTGGAACCTCATCTGGCTTGTAACCTACCATCCTTATGAGCTTTGAGACCTGCTCCTTAACCTCTTCAAACCTCTTCTGATCGTAGTTTACCTTGTCCATCTTGTTTATCGCAACGATGAGCTGGTTTATACCGAGCGTTCTTGAAAGGAACACATGCTCCTTCGTCTGAGCCTGTACACCATCGTTGGCATCCACAACGAGAATAGCTGCATCAGCCTGTGAGGCTCCTGTGATCATGTTTTTGATGAAGTCTCTATGCCCTGGACAATCGACGATTGTGATGTAGTACTTATCCGTCTCGAACTTTCTGTGAGCGACATCGATTGTGATACCTCTCTCCCTCTCTTCCTTGAGCCTGTCCATGACCCAAGCGAACTCGAATGTAGCCTTACCCTTCTCCTGTGCCTCTTTCCTGTACTTCTCTATAATGTGCTCCGGAATCTCTCCCGCCTCATAAAGCAATCTGCCAATTAATGTGCTCTTTCCATGGTCAACATGCCCGATCATGGCAATATTGATGTGTTCTTTCTCCTTCGCCATAGTACCATCCTCCTCCTAAATTCTTTACAAATCTTCTCCCTATCTTTTCCAATCGGTTTCGATAACAGGATATATAAAACTTTCACTACCCTTCTAATCACGCACGATAAAAAAGGTTAGGATAGGAAATCCTCTGGCTTCGGTATTTCGAGCTTCAGACCCTTTCTTTTCCTGACTTCCATCACGAAGGATTCAACCATTCCCTGTGGGACCTCTTCGAATCCTGAAAGCTCTGTGCTCCATATAGCCTTTCCGGCAGTAGCAGATCTAATGTCTCCAGCAAATCCGAACATCTCCTTGACTGGAGCCTTGGCAACGACAGTAACCATATCTCCTTCAGTCTTCATCTCCATGATCTGTCCTCTTCTGCCCTGAATTTCTCTGGAAACACTTCCGAGCATGTCCTGCGGGACTGATATGAACACCTTCTGGTATGGTTCAAGCAGTGTTGGCTGGGCCTGCAGTATGGCAGCGAATATTGCCGATCTCACTGCAGGAATAACCTGAGCGGGACCTCTGTGCACAGCATCCTCGTGGAGTTTACAGTCAACGAGCTTTACCTTGACACCCATAACAGGCTCTCTCGCCAGTGGGCCAGCCCTCATAGCCTCTCTGAATCCCTCAAGAATTAACTCCATTGTTTCGTTCAGATACTGGATACCCTTCGTCACGTCCGTGAAGATGTTTCCTTCGTAGTATTCCTGGATACCAGCAGCCTCCTCTTTTGTGAGTCCGAGCTCTTCGAGGATTCTCCTTCTCTCTTTCTTGTCCATTTTCATATCCACTTTGCCTTCCTTAAACGCCTGAATGATCTCTGGTGGGAGCGGTTCAACAACGATGTAGAACCTGTTGTGCTTGTTGGGGCTCTTCCCCTCGACTGTTGGTGATGTGGCTGTTACGGTCTCTCTGAAAACTACTATTGGCGGTGATGTAACAACCTCGAGGTTCTTGTCTCTCCTTATCTTCTCGACGGTAACCTCGAGATGCAGCTCACCCATACCGCTCAGCAGATGCTCTCCAGTCTCCTCATTGAGCGTAACCTGTAATGTCGGATCTTCCTTGGCTATAGCCCTAAGAACCTCGATCAGCTTTGGCAGATCTCTCGGGTTCTTTGCCTCAATAGCCATCGTAACCACAGGCTCACTGACATGCTTTATTGACTCGAATGGTATGAATCCTTCCTTGTTCGTGCAGGTTGAACCAGCCACAGCATCCTTCAATCCAACAACAGCAACTATGTTTCCTGCTGGAATCTCTGGGACATCAACCCTCTTCGGACCCATGAAAAGACCAACATTCTGTATCCTGTTCTTGGCCTTTCTATCAACAACGAAAAGCTCCATTCCACTCTTTATCGTTCCGCTGAACAGCCTTCCAACGGCAATTTCACCGGCATGCGGATCAGCGATTATCTTGGTTATCATTAATGCTACGGGCCCCTTGGGGTCGCATTTAATCATCGCTTTACCTTCTTCGCTCTCGATGTCTCCCTTCCAGATAACCTTTATTCTGTCCTTCTGTGCCTGCAATGGATTTGGCAGATGTCTTACGACCATATCAAGCACTACAGTATGGAGTGGCGATTTTTTGGACAGTTCATTAACCTTGCCCTCTTTGATGTATTCTGTGACTTCTTTAAATCCTATTCCAGTTTCTTTCATAGCGGGTACACTGACAGCCCACTTATACAGGGCTGAACCGAATGCGACGCTGCCTTTGGTTACATCCAGTCTCCACTCATCATATCTCTCTGGCTTCATAGCCTTGATCAGCTTGTTAACTTCATTTATTACATCGATGAGCCTCTTCTGCATCTCCTCCGGGCTGAGTTCAAGCTCCTTTATCAGCCTGTCAACCTTGTTGACGAAAAGAACGGGCTTTACATTCTCCCTCAACGCCTGTCTCAGGACGGTCTCTGTCTGGGGCATCACACCCTCAACAGCATCAACAACAACTATAGCACCATCAACAGCCCTCATCGCTCTTGTAACATCTCCTCCGAAGTCAACGTGCCCCGGAGTGTCGATCAGGTTGATGAGGTATTCCTCACCCTTGTAGTTGTGAACCATCGAGACATTTGCGGCGTTGATTGTTATACCTCTCTCCTGCTCCTGTTCGTCAAAGTCAAGGTAGAGCTGCCTTCCGGCAAGCTCTTCGCTTATCATCCCTGCTCCAGCAAGGAGGTTGTCACTCAGCGTCGTCTTACCGTGATCGATGTGAGCGACAATACCCATGTTCCTGATCTTCTCAGGCTTGTACATCAATTCCTGAATCTTATCAATCATTTTCTTTGCTCTCGCCATGGCTACCACCGTTATCTTGCACTCTTAGCTACTCTCTCAATTTCTTCCTTCTTTGCTACAGCAAAACTCTTACTGTCGTTATTTGCTGCAGAAATAATTTCATCAGCTAAGCATGCTTCTATACTCCTCTTGGATTTGAAGCTCGCTTTTCTGGCTCCCTCAGCTATGTTTCTCAGGGCTATGTCGAGCCTTCTGAGACTTGAGGTATCAACTGACTTTGGAACAGCGATACCTCCATACTTCAGCCTGACTATCTCCTCTCTCGGGCCAGCATTAATCAAAGCATCAACCAACACTTGAAGAGGATTCTTTTTGGTCTTCTTTTCAATAATCTCAAAGGCGGATTTGACGATATTGTAAGCGAGGATCTTCTTACCTGTATTCTTCTCCTTTCTCATGACTTTGTTTATTAGCCTCTCAACGATGAAGACTTTCCTCTTTCCGAACGGGATCTTGGAATGCCTTCCATGGGTGTGATAGACATACCTCGGCTCTAATGAGATGTAGTTCTTCAGAGCTGGATCACTGATCTCAACCTCTTCGGGATCGTACTTTCCGAAAACGAGCAGTTCTTCTTTCGTAAACCCGTATGTCATTTTTTCACCTCAGTGGTTTCTCTTTCCTGCCCTTCCACAACTCTTTGAGGGAAACATTGTTCACCTTGATGACCTTGTATCTGATTCCCGGGATGTCACCCATACTCCTTCCCATTCGTCCGCCTATCTTTTCCACCACTACTTCATCGTGCTCATCGATGAAGTTTATCGAGCCATCTCCCGGCGTGAATGCTGAGATCTGCTTACCGTTCTTTATCAGCTGAACCCTCACGGCCTTTCTGATACCTGAGTTTGGCTGTCTTGCCTCAACTCCAAGCTTCTCCAGCACTATGCCCCTAGCCATCGGTGCACCCTCTAAGGGATCAGATTTCACATTCAGCCTGAGCACTCTCCTTACATACCTTTTATCGCTCCACCTGAACTTCTTCTTTTGCTCAATAAGCTTCTTCCCTGCGAACAAGCCTCTACCCATATTCGATCACCTGCTACTTCACAATTATACTCTCAATATTGTGATGTCTTTTGGCAAGTTCCTTTGCCTTATTTATGTTTTTACCTCCCTTCCCGATCACAAGCCCCTTGAGCTGGGGGTTCACATTTATTATTGCGATCTTTTTATCATCCTTTTCTTGTATCTTCACCGTGATATTGATCGGTTTAAAAATGTTTACTATGAATTCAACTGGATCATCGGAATACTCTACAACTTCTATTTTCTTTCCTATGATTTCTCTTGTTCTCTCTATATTTATTCCGCCCTTTCCGATTGCAGTGCCCATATCTCCTTTCTTTACAACAAAAACGACCTTATCTTCCTGAACCAGACAATCTTTAACACTCGCACCCGTTAAGCTCTCAAAAAGGGTTAAAAACCTTATGCTTTCAGTGGATAATTTGAGTCCCATTCTCTCATCCTCTTTTAATCGTTAATCAAATTTCAAGCATCTCAAACAAAACAAAAATTAGATTATGTTGAGAATCTCTGATTCTCCTGGCTCTATTATTGCAAGCATTGAAACGCTGAACGGCTTTCCACATGTGGCTCCGAGATCAATATTTGTGCCGTTGTAGGTGATCACCGGAATCTCAAACTGCTTCAATTTCTCAGCAATCTCTTCCGGGCAGTTGTTTGCCATTATCACGAGCTTTGCATCACCCTTTTTCAGAGCCTTGATCGTTCTTTTCGATCCCAAATACACTTTTCCTGTGTTTAAAGCTCTTCTCAAAGCCTTATCCACATCGATCTTCATTTTTCATCCCTCCGACTCAAATTAAATTTTTTCCAATCTTTGAAATTAATTCCACATCACCCGTTCCGAGTTTGATCGGCTGTCCGACAATTATATTTTCCGTTATTCCATTCAGTTTATCAACATCTCCTCTTACTGCTGCATCGAGGAGGTTGTTGACGGTCATTTCGAATGCAGCCCTCGCAAGTATGCTCCTCTTCTCGCCAGCAACACCATGCCTTCCAACCTGTCTCAGCTCGCCATCAGATGTCATCGCATCTGCGACGAGCATTATGTGCCTGTCATCCACTTCCAGACCCTGCTCTTCAAGCGTTGATTTAGCCTCATTTATTACAGCATTTCTTGCTGCCTCTATACCCAGAACCTCATATATTTCATATATATTATTTGTTGTCGTTCTCGTGAAGTCAACACCCTTGATCTTCATAACTTTTTTGAGGTTCGAACCCTCTGTATACAGCACATACTCATCATCTTCCTTTCTGATGATGACTCTCCTGATCTCCTTTATTCCTACTAATACGGTCTTCTTCAGTTTGTCGAAAGTGTTCATCAGCGTTTTGTACGATGGCTCCTTGATCTGAATCACGAGGTTTCCTTCCTCCTCCTCAACCTCAACCTTCAGATTCTTTTCAAGCTTCTTTTTGATCTCTTCCAGCGTAAGCTGTTTTCTCTCCATTGCATGCGTGTCTGGCTTGATGATAATCCTCATGTTGACTATATCTGTTAATATCTCGGCGATATCTGTCACATATGTTGCCTCAATCCTGTTGGCAACCTCCCTCGCCTTATCCCTGTTCTTGGCGTATTCATCTTTCAGCCTTATCGTCATCATCGGAGTTGATGGGTTCTTTCTGACATCCATTATTTCTATGAGTCTTGGCAGACCGAGGGTAACATCTATCTCCGCAACTCCAGCGTAGTGGAAGGTTCTCATCGTCATCTGGGTTCCCGGCTCTCCTATTGACTGTGCAGCCACGATTCCTGCAGCCTCCCCCGGTTCAACAAGGTTCTTGAGGTAAGCTTCAAAACATCTCTCAACAACCTTTTTGGCCTTGGTCTTGTTAACATTCAGCCTCTCAAGTTCCGCATTAATTTCCTCCTTAACTTTCTGAGGGAAGGGATACTTGTCGAGAATATCTTTGTACTTCATACCGATCACTCCTCTTTAGCCTCGGCAACCTCTTCGCCAAGAACCTCTTTAATTATCCTCTTAACATCCACAGCCTTACCTCTAAAGCTCTTCATTGGATCCACGCCATCCTCTCCATACTTGAACTGAACAATAACATTGGATGTCTGTTCTTTCACAGTCCCATCATAGTCAACTTTCAGATCCTGCAACGCGTTGATAAGCCTCCTCTGCAGGTATCCTGACTGGGATGTTCTTACAGCAGTATCTACCAGACCCTCTCTACCTCCAACGGCGTGGAAGAAGAACTCAATCGGGTTCAACCCCTCTTTGTAGCTGCTCCTGACAAAACCTCTCGCTCTTGAGCCAAGATCTCCGGGTTTGAAGTGGGAAAGGGTTCTGTTGGTGTAGGTGTAGCCTCTCTTTATCCTTTCACCTCTGACCGACTGCTGCCCGATGCACGCAGCCATCTGGGTCAGGTTGAGCATCGAACCTCTCGCTCCACTGACGGCCATTATCACGGCCGAGTTGTCCATACCAAGATACTTGCTCGCTATGTTTCCAGCCTTGTCTCTCGCCCTTCCCAGTTCCTGCATGATTTTCATCTCCAAGGTTTCTTCAATGCTTCTTCCCGGCATTGGTTCGAGATTCCCCTGCTTGTACTGCTCGATCAGCTCATCAACCTTCTTTTCAGCCTCATCCAGCACCTCTCTGATCTGTGCAACCGCTTCTTCTGGAATCTCCTCATCGCTGATTCCGAATGAGAAGCCCGCATTCATTATAGCTCTTATGGATAGCTGTGTCATGTTATCTATGAACTTCCTCGTCTCCTCTGGGCCGTATTTTCTCATAATTTCGTCGATGATTATTCCCTTGAAAGCTCCAACGGACTTTTCGTCTATGGTTCCCTTTATCAGTTCTCCCTTCTTTATAATGACATAGGCATCGTGCTCACAGTCCTCTCCCTTGCACTCTGCACATCCCTGGCAGATCTCGGCTTTGTATTCCAGTGATATGTCCTTCGGCAGGATCATGCTGAAGATCTGCTTTCCGGTCCAGTAGCCATCCTCTTTTGGCTCAGGAATTTCCCCAACATCGAGCCTCCTCGTGAGATATATGACCTCCTCCTTCGTGAACTTCTTTTCTCCTCTGGTGAGCAGATACAGACCACTGATATGGTCATGGATACCTCCAATAATCGGCCCTCCAAACCTCGGTGAAAGGATATGCTCCTGAATAGCCATCAGCACCTTCGCTTCAGCCTGAGCCTCGAGGCTCTGGGGAACATGGAGGTTCATCTCATCTCCATCGAAGTCAGCGTTGTATGGCGGGCAGACAGCTGGATTCAACCTGAATGTCTTGTAGGGCAGGACTCTGACATAGTGGGCCATGATGCTCATTCTGTGTAATGAGGGCTGCCTGTTGAACAGAACTATGTCTCCATCCTTGAGCTGTCTCTCAACAATCCATCCCGGCTCGAGCCTCTCGGCAATCTCCTCAGCATTCAAATCTAGAACCCTTATCCTCCTGCCATCGCTTCTTATGACATAGTTAGCTTTCGGATGCTCCTTTCTCAGTATGTACTCTCTCGCCTCATCTATGTTCTTCTCCGTAACGAAGATTGGAACGGTCAGTTCCTGAGCAATTGAGATTGGCACTCCAACCTCCATTATGCTCAGGTTGGGATCCGGACTGATTACGGTTCTTGCTGAGAAGTTGACTCTCTTTCCTGAGAGGCTCCCTCTGAACCTTCCTTCCTTCTCTTTCAACCTCTGGGCGATCGTCTTTAACGGCCTCCCGCTTCTGTGCCTTGCGGGAGGAATTCCGCTCACCTCGTTATCCAGGTAGGTGGTGACATGGTACTGCAGTAGCTCCCACAGGTCTTCGAGTATCAGCTGCGGAGCACCGGCATCCTTGTTCTCGATGAACCTCTGGTTTATCCTGATAATGTCAACGAGCTTGTGTGTTAAATCATCCTCACTCCTCTGCCCGGTTTCGAGGATTATTGATGGTCTAACTGTGACTGGTGGGACGGGGAGAACAGTCAGAACCATCCATTCCGGCCTTACCGCCTTGGGATTCATTCCAAAAACTGGCAGGTCGGAATCCGGAATTCGCTCAAGCCTCTCCCTTACATCCTTTGGCGTCAGCCTGTGATCTCCTTCATAGAAGAATGTTGGTTTGTCGAACTTTATGTCGAACTGATCTGCATGGCAGTGCGGACACTTCTTGGCAGCTTTTGTTATCCTGAAAACCTCCTTGACAACATCTTCATAATCCTGATTCAGGCTCTTTCTCCTCTCAATTTCCTCTATAAATTTATCTCTCTTGGAATCGGGTAAAAGGACCCTTCCACATTCTCTGCAGGTTGAGGCTAGTAATTTTGCTATCAGCTTTGCATATCCAACATGTATAACCGGAGCTGCAAGCTCTACATGCCCGAAATGTCCGGGACATTCTCCTGCTTTTCCTCCACAGGTCTTACACCTCAATCCCGGGTCGATTACACCCAGTCTAGGATCCATCAAACCAGCTTCGATCGGAAAACCGTCATCATCGTATGTTTCTGAGGAAATGATCTTCGTTACACTCATCCTTCTGATCTCTTGGGGACTCAAAACTTCAAACCTGATTGAATCTATTCTTTTTGGAATCATAACCACACCTCTTAACACATCTTATGTCTTATTCTCCCTTTATGCCTTATCTCCCAGAACAAGCCTTGGAGCAATCATCATTGACTTGAGCTCATCAAGCAGAAGCTTGAATGCATAGCTCATCTCGACCTTGTGTATGTTGCTGTCATCATCGCAGACATAGCAGTACGCGCTACGCTTTCTGTAGTCGTAGGTTGCCACATGTCCACAGTTTCCGCAGACATAGACCTCAACCTTGTCGGATTCCTCGAGCAGCCTGTCTTTCAGCAGTATCGCTGCACCATGTCCTATCAGAACATCCCTTTCCATCTCTCCAAACCTCAGACCACCCTTTCTGGCTCTCCCCTCTGTTGGCTGTCTCGTCAGCACCTGAACCGGGCCTCTGCTTCTCGCGTGTATCTTGCTCGAAGCCATGTGGTAGAGCTTCTGGTAGTATATAACACCAACGAATATGTCCGCGGTGAACTTCTTGCCTGTGATGCCGTCGTACATGACTTCCTTGCATGTATGTGTAAAGCCATACTTCTTCAGTGCTGCTCTCAGATCTTTCTCCTTCTCTCCGTAGAATATGGTCGCATCAACCCTCCTACCCTCTAAGGATCCGACCTTACCTCCAATCATCTCAAGCACATGTCCTACAGTCATTCTTGATGGAATAGCATGCGGGTTGATTATCATGTCAGGAACTATTCCGCTCTCCGTAAACGGCATATCTTCTTCAGGAACTATTAAACCGATAACTCCCTTCTGTCCGTGGCGTGAAGCGAATTTGTCTCCAAGCTCTGGGATTCTGAGGTCTCTAACTCTAACCTTCGCCAGCTTCGATCCACTCTCCGACTGGGCGAGGAACACTCTATCAACGATTCCCTTCTCGTTACTCCTCATCGTGATCGAGGTCTCCCTTCTCTTCTGAGGAGATATACCTAGCTCTGTTGGCTCCTCCAGGAATCTCGGTGGTGAGGTTTTGCCTATCAGAACATCATCCGGGCCAACTTCTGTTTCAGGAAAAACGAGTCCATCCTCATCAAGGTGAGCATAAGCCTCGGCACCTCTAAAGCCCGAGATATCTGCTCCGGGAATCTCGAACTTGTCCTCCTGCCCACCAGGATACCTCATCTCCTCAGTCTCATAGGTTCTGAAGAAGTGGCTCCTTCCAAGTCCCCTCTCTATGCTTGCCTTGTTGAAGATCAGAGCATCCTCGATGTTGTATCCCTCGTAGCTGATAACGGCAACTACAAAGTTCTGGCCTGCAGGCCTCTCATCGAACTTTATCTCTGATTGTGTATCAGTTCTGACTATGGGTATCTGCGGGTAGTGAAGCAGGTGACCTCTGGTGTCAGCCCTCCAGTGAAGATTGGAGTAGGGTATGCCGAGGCTCTGCTTTATCATCGCAGCACCCATCGTGTTTCTTGGTGATGCATTGTGCTCCGGGTATGGGATCGATCCGGTACAGATTCCAACAATCAAAGCCGGATCGAGCTCCAAATGTGTGTGTTCAGGGGTTAACTCTTCTTCGTTAACAGCGATATATGCGTTCTCCTCTTCTTCAGCATCCAGATACTCTATAACACCAATGCTGACAAGATCCTCGAAGCTAATCTCTCCCCTCTTCAGAAGTTCGATGTGCTCTTCCTTGACTGCCGGTTCGCCATTTCTCACAACTATCAGCGGTCTTCTCGCTCTTCCAGCATCCGTATTTATCCTAACCTCGTTGGAGTCGGCATAATATACGACATTAACCTGAGTTGATATCTTTCCAGCCCTCCTCAATCTTCTTATATGTTCGGCAAGCTTTTTGCCATCCTCATGAAATCCTATCAGGGCTCCATTTACATACACTCTCGATTTCATAAAATCACCTTGATATGATCAAATTATGATCAAACCCTCCTTATTGGTTCAACACCAAGCTCGTACAGCGTGCTTATAACTTCTTTCTCATCGGTTCCGACGCTAACCTCAGCATACTGGGCGAAGTTCTTAACCAGTCCACAGTTTGGACCTTCTGGTGTCTCGCTTGGACAGATCCTTCCCCACTGGGTTGGATGCAGATCTCTTGCCTCGAAGTGGGGTTGCGATCTCGAAAGCGGAGATATGACCCTCCTCAGGTGTGAGATGATTGAGAGATAGTTGTGACGGTCTATGAGCTGTGAAACACCCGTCCTTCCTCTAACCCAGTTACCTGTGGCCATTGGATGCATTATCCTGTCTGTGAGCACATCACTTCTCACTGCAGTGCTCATTTTGAGCGGTCTCCCCCTGACTTTAGCCCTCTCAAGCTGATACTTGACATCCTTTATTAGCCTCAAAAATGCAACTCTGAATATCTCTTCCATCAAATCTCCTGCGAGCTTGAGCCTCTTGTTGGCGTAGTGGTCTTTGTCGTCCTCTCTTCTCAAGCCCAATGCCAGCTCAAGCACAGCTTCAGCCATCCTTGCGAGGAAGAAGGCTTTAGCTCTCCTGCTCTCTGGAGTTGTGCCCAGATGGGGCAGGAAGTACTGGTCTATCACCTGATTTGCCCTGTTTATCTTGTACTCTTTGCTCTGTCCTGGAGCTACCTTCTTTCCAATGAGCTCTATCGCCTGCTCCTGAGTTTCAACTTCGGCATCCTCAAGGTTCTCGAGCAAGAACTTCATTATCTCGGGATCCTCACTTACCATCGTGACTATTTCCTGATCTGTTTCAACACCCAGAGCCCTCATCATAGTTACAAACGGAATTGTCTTTGGAAGCTGAGGGAAGGAAACCTCCAGAATATCTCCCTTGCTCCTTTCCACAACAACAAGAGCCCTGTATCCAGACCTCTGGCTGAATACCTTTGCTATCTCAATACTCTCTCCATATCTCTCCTCTTTTTCAAGCAAAATCTTGTTGGGAGCGAGATCTTCGAGGGTCATTAAAGCCCTCTCACTCCCGTTGATTATGAAGTAGCCACCGGGATCGAGAGTATCCTCACCAAGAAGTGTTAATTTCTCCTCATAGGTTGATAGAATCGGATATCTCAGCTTCTCAAGAGCCTCGTCGATGTTGTCCGGGTGTAAATTACACTTCTCGGACTTTACCATTATCGGCATCATTCCGATTGTTACAACCTCTTCGTCAAGCTCCCTGCCCTCGTCGATAACCTGTGTTATCAGCTGTATTTTCGCTGCATAGGTTAAATTCCTCAATCGAGCGGTTGATGGAACTAATGGAGGTTCTGAACCATCAGCTTCCCTTATTATTGGTTTATCCACCCAGATCTTGCCCAGTTTTACATATGTATCTGGGATATCAAGTTCGATAATCCTCTGTTCATCTATCACTCTCTGCAAACCCTCTTCGATAAATCGGTTGAATGAGTCTATCTGATGTTTTACAAGCCTCTCATGGGTGAAATAAGCCCTTGCAAGAACTCTTCTTTCTAACATCACAACACCTCTTCAAATTTTATAATTCCACAAGCACAGCTAAGCATGAAAAAATCAGTCGAGTTTCCACACTTCCGAAATCCGGATTTTTTAAACATTATCCAATCTTGGTTCAGCCTTAAGCCTAGACCACAAGCCTGTATGCTATTGACTTGCCCGCCGTGGGACTTTCCCTTTCTACTCTCACAATATCCCCAACTTTTGCCCCAATTTCCTGTGCTATCGGATCGGTAACCTTGATTTTCGGTAACTGCTCTTTCTCTATATTCAGTATCTTGAGAATCTTTTCTGCCTCTTCTTTTGATAGCACTTCATGTTTTGGAACGAGTATGTGATCCTGCAGACTGATCTTGGTCATATTAATCACTCCCTTGATAAGTTGAAAGGAGCGGGCTCGACGGGATTTGAACCCGCGACCAACGGGTTAAAAGCCCGTTGCTCTGCCTGGCTGAGCTACGAGCCCATTCTCTTCAAGGCTCTCTAAGCAGAGATACACTGAATATAAATCTTTTTCCGTAATGCATTTTGTTGTCATCGGTTTTTAAATTTTGTTCTTGCCTGTGGTGGTTGTGATATACAGTATCATATTTATGACTTTGTTGCGATTATTTTCTTCGCGAAGATTCTCTCTATCCTGGAGATTCCATCAAGAAACGCATCCTCTGTCTCCAGAACTTCTATCTCGCAATTCTCCATTACTATTGCTTTTCTGGCTTTAACATAATCTCCTTTACATCTGTTCTGGATTATTATCTCATCTGAAGTGATGTCTTTGAACTCTGTATTTGCACCGATCACGGCTTTTTCACATGTTACACTATTCAAAAAGGAAGACTTCCCGACGATCAATTCTCTGCACTCTATTTTTCCCCATATGATCGAATTTGCACCAACGATAACTTTCCCATCTACCTTTATGTTTTTGTCTATGAAAGCGTCCTTCCTTACAACTACGAGGTTTTTATTCGGGTCATACATAACCTTCGCGTTCATACCTGATCGAGGTATTTTTTAACACCAGCCCTCACATTAACGGCTATTCCTCTATTAAATAACATCATTTCCGAAGCACACAAAACTGCCTTTCCGGTAGCCAGCAGGTTATCATCCTCATCCACAACCACAACCTCATCTCCAGCTCTCAAATTTTCATCAACATCAACGACATGCTTGGCAAACACATTCTTTCCATCTGCTATGAATTCCGATACCTCATTCGTTACAACCACCCTGTTTCTTGGATATTCGAAGAAGTCCTTTATGCGTTTGGCACCTTCAATGCTGAGACTGAACCATCCGGATGATGCTTTGAGCGTTGCTATTCTAATTCCTTTATCTGTTATCTGTCTGATCCTTCCAGTCTTTGGTGAGACTATGAACTTGCAGGTATCCGGAAAAAGGACTTTGCCAGCCCCTCTGCCGAACTGGTAGTCTGCCATCCATCTAATTTTCCTGAACTTCTCCTCACGGGGTAAAAATTCTGGAGTTTCGGGCTTTCTCGACATCTGACTTAATTGACAAATCAAAAATATATTTGCTTTTCGCTGAACATCTCGCTAAACTCTGAAAATCCTGTAGTTTGATGCTTTCTTGAGCCTGTTCATGACAGCTAAACCCAACCCTTTCTCCTCTACCCCTTCTGCAATGATCAAATCAATCCCTCTCCTGTCAAGCTCCCTCAAGGCTGAAAAGAGGTTTCTGGCAACCTCCTCAACACTCCTGCCGATCTCAACGATCTCAACATCTATATCCTTATATGGTTCAGAATCTGAAACGACAAGCCCAATTTTCTTATTCGATTTATCAATTAGCTGTCCGGCAGTCTTGATTATTTTGGATACGACATCCTCCCTCTTGCCATAGATGACGATAAGCTCTGCAGAAGGAGCGTAATGCCTGTACTTCATTCCCGGGGATCTCGGTATTCCCTCATCGAGTTCCGGGATTTTAATATCCACAACCTTTTCAAGCTCTTCAACGCTTAGCCCACCCGGGCGGAGGAGCTCTACTGGATAGACGGTTGTGTCCACAACCGTCGATTCCAGACCTATGTTCGTTGGTCCACCATCGAGAATTGCATCTATCCTTCCATATAGGTCTTCGATCACATGTTCTGCTTTTGTCGGGCTGGGCTTTCCGGCAAGATTTGCTGAAGGAGCAGAAATGGGAACCTCACTAAGCTCGATCAGCTTTAAGGCTACCTTGTTGTCGGGCATTCTTATTGCAACCGTATCAAGCCCGGCTGTAACCTCTTGCGGTATGCATTCCTTCTTTTTAACAACCACCGTCAGTGGGCCGGGAAAGAATCTTTTGATCAGTTTCTCAGCAACATCGTTTAGCTCGGCAATGTCTTCTATCATATCCTTATTGCAGACATGGACTATGAGCGGGTTATCTGCTGGCCTCTCCTTAGCCTTATATATTCCGAGAACAGCCTTTCTGTCAAGGGCATTGGCTCCCAGTCCGTAAACGGTTTCGGTTGGAAAGGCAACCAGCCCGCCGTTCTTGATAATCTCCGCTCCCGCCATTATCCTGTCTTCCTCTGGATTCTCCGGGTTCACTTTGATGATTCTCGTTTTTTTCATCTTACACCGAATCGACTGGAGGATTTTTGAAGGTTGTGGATTTTAGGTTACTGGCAGATAGTTCTTTATACAATCTTCTATACTTTTTTAGCATGTTCAATGACTGTCATATACATATTGTTCCGTATGAGTTACTGAAAAAAATGAACGAGAAATTCGCCAAAGCCATAATCTCGAACATGGATCTCTCTAAATCTCCTGAAAATCTGATAAAATGTTTGGATGATAGCAACATCGAGTGCGTAGCCATAATGAGCTATCCATCCCCTCACACGAACGGGCTTGGAATGGAGGCGGTTTATTCTGTTATAGATTACTGCAGAGAACATCGGGACAGGCTGTATCCTTTTGGTAGCATATATCCCCACATGGATCGAAAAGATGCAATTGAACATTTGGAGAAGCAGTACGATCTTGGAATAGCTGGAATAAAGCTTCATCCAGTTCATCAGTACTTTTATCCAAATGATTACAGTCTTGAAAGCCTTACAGCAAGCTATGAATTCGCGGTGGATCATGAACTGCCCATCTTGTTCCATACCGGAACGAGCATACTGCCCGGAGCGAGAGTGAAGTACGGGAATCCCATAAACCTTGATGATGTGGCACTTGACTTTCCGGAATTGAGGATAATAATGAGCCATGGTGGAAGGCCAATATGGATGAGGGAGGCTTTCTTCATTCTGAGGAGGCACGGGAATGTGTGGTTCGATATAAGCGGGATACCTCCCAAAAAGCTCATGACTGAGTACTTTCCGAGGTTTGAGTTAGTGGCGGAAAAGAGCATTTACGGCAGTGATTTTCCAAGTCCTGGAGTTAAGGGGATAAAGGAAAATCTCGAACTCTTTTTGAGCTTGGATCTGGATAACAGTATGAAGAAAAAAATAGCCTACCATAACTTCAGGAAACTCTACAGAGGTGTTTAAGGTTGATAGGCCTTTCGCGAACTCCCAGCAATTCAGAAAGCTTTATTACTGTATAGCGAAACATCAGAAACATGAAGCTTGACACAACATTTCTCAGAAACTACATGAGGATATATGTTGAGGATGTTGTGGTATTCTGCCATGGACTTCCATACGAGTCTGGATCGGTTACTCAGAAAGGCTATGATGATATTGCAAAAGACTTCGCATACAGCGGTCTCAACTCTGTAATTTTCGATTTTTCAGGTACAGGTTTGAGCAAAGGGGATTTTAAGATCGAGAACTGGGTTGAGGATCTGCTTTCAATAGTCCATGAGTTCAAGTCTGTCAGCCTCGTGGGTTTCAGCATGGGTGGGGTTGTAGCAACCTATGTATCAGCCAATTCTGATAACATCAAAAATCTCGTGCTTGTTGGAGTCCCGTGCTGTGCTGAAACTGTAACTGATGAGATGCTGGTTGAGATATTCGAGCACAACAAGCTTAAGGGTGTGTTGAGGGGTTTGAAAGACTTTGAATCGTTTAAAGCGAGGATTAAGAGAGATCTGGATCTGTATCAGCCTGTTAACTGGATTGGAGAGGTGAGATGCCCGAAGCTTATAGTTCACGGAACCTCAGATCAGATCATCCCCTATGAGGATGGGGAGAGGCTGTATGCAGAAGCAAAAGAGCCGAAGTACTTTTTGAGGGTTGTTAACGGGTCGCATTTCCTGAGGAGGCACAGGGAGGTTATGGGCAAGATAAAGGAATGGATCGTTAAAAAAGAAAAATATGGCAGGGTTATCCAGGAAATCGTTGTTTAATATGGTTTAACCAAGCTTATCGAGGATTTCCTCAATCTGTTTGAAAACTTCATCTATGCTTTTCGTTCCATCGACATTGTAAACAAGTCCCTTCTTGCTGTAATACTCTATGAGTGGCTCGGTCTGGCTCTTGTAAACCTTCAACCTCTCCTTTACTGTCTCTTCTTTGTCATCATCTCTCTGATAAAGCTCCCCACCACACTTATCGCACTTGCCTTCCTCTTTCGGCGGGTTGTATATCAGATGATATACTGCCTTACAGTTCTTGCAGGTTCTTCTGTTCACGATCCTCTTTATGATCTCGTCTTCCGGCACGGATACATTTATCACAGCATCGATTTTCTTTCCCATCTCCTCGAGCATTTTGTCAAGAGCCTCAGCCTGATTGATCGTCCTCGGAAATCCATCAAGGATGAATCCCTTCTCGCAATCTGGCTGGGCAATCCTCTCTTTGACTATGCCAATCACGACCTCATCAGGAACAAGTTCTCCCCTGTCCATATATTCTTTAGCTTTCTTTCCGAGCTCTGTTCCTTTGGCTACAGCCTCTCTGAGCATATCTCCAGTTGAAATCTGTGGTATGCCGTACTTTGCAACTATCCTCTCTGCCTGAGTTCCCTTACCAGCACCCGGAGCGCCTAACAGAATCAGGTTCATGATGGTAAAATGAACTCAAAATTTTAAATTTTTTCATTTTTGCGATGCATTGCAATAAATTTGTAATCTGCTAAAACCTGTAAAATATTTCGAACAATGCCGTTAATGCTGAGTAACAAATTTCATCGATTCAGTGTTAAGGTTATACGCCCATGCAAAGCCCACAACATTTATATAGCATTTAATGAAAGGTTTATGGAATTAAAACGCAACAGGAGGAGTTGAACTTGGTGGAAATAACAGAAGTGAGAATCTATAAGCCGAAACAGGAGGGGACTGTCAAGGCATATGCGACAGTCTCTCTAGATAATGAGTTTGTTGTGAAGGGTTTGAAAATTCTGGAAGGAGAAAATGGGCTTTGGGTTGGAATGCCAAGCAGGAGAACCAAAGAAGGGACTTTTCAGGACATATTCCACCCGGCAAACAAGGATGCGAGAGAAAAAATTGTAAATGCTGTTCTTGAAGCATATAGGGAACAGCTTTAATACGGATAATACGGCTTTACCAATAATTAAATTCTGAAAAATTTATTTTGTTTTTTGTTTGTTTTGTCTGCTTTGTTTGCAGTTATATGAATGTTGGTGGAGTGCCTATCGTTATATACACAGCTTTTCTGTCACCAATGTTCTTCATTTTATGTGGTATATTGGACGGATGCCAGATAACATCTCCAGCTTCCATTGTGTAATGGATGTTCCCAACCTTACACTCTATCTTCCCTTCAAGCACGATTCTGACCTCTTCTCCTTCATGCGTATATTCTTCTGTTTCCGCTTTTGGATCGAGTTCAGATTTTATTACAACTATGTTGCTCGATTTGGCTTTAATTCGGTAAGTTATTCCATCCAGTACTTTCTTGAAAATATCTTCACCGGATTTCACAAGAACAGCCATCATCAAAAAAGATTAGAATTTTTTAGGATATAAGTCTGTCGATGTTTAAATGAAAAATATAAAACAGCTATAATTTCAGGCTGGCTTAACTTCAACATTGTATTTGCTACCGTCGATTTCAACCTCGAACTTGCCCTCAACCTTGCCCGTTGAGGGGAATGGCTCTTCCTCGATCTCTCCTTTCAGGAACTTAAGCCCTGTCTGCGGGAAGAGAGCATACAGCAGCACATTTTCGTCAGTAGCTGGTATGCCCATCTCTTCCAGCTCTTTTTTCCTCTTTTCAAATTCCGGTTCGAGCAAGTCAGCCGGTCTGCAGTCTATGGGCTTTTCATCTCCAAGGATTTTCTTGATTATATCTTCCTTTATCGGAGCGGGAGTTCTTCCGTACATTCCTCTAACTAGGTCTTTGGTCTCTTTGGTAACAACCTTGTACCTTTCACCAACCAGCACATTGACAACAGCCTGAACACCGACTATCTGGCTCGTTGGAGTAACCAGCGGTGGATAGCCGAGATCCTCTCTGACTTTGGGCACTTCTTTCAGAACCTCCGGGAGTTTGTCGAGGGCATTCTGCTCCTTAAGCTGGTTTATCATGTTGGAGAACATACCACCGGGTATCTGATAAACAAGCACACCTGTATCTGGTATTGTTGAGAGCGGGTCGAGATAGCCAGAGTACTTTTCCCTGATTTTCATCATGTAGTCCCTGATTTCCATCAGAACCTCCAGATCAACTCCTGTCTTGTAGCCCATCTCTTCGAGGGCATAGACCATGCTCTCTGTTGGTGGATGGCTGGTTCCCATGCTCAGTGGGGACATACATGTGTCAACCATGTCTGCTCCAGCCTCAACGCTCTTCAGCAACGCCATCGAAGCCATTCCGCTGGTGTAGTGAGAGTGAACATTTATTTTAATACCGACTTCCTTTTTTATTGCCTTGACAAGCTCGTACGCAACCTTTGGAGATAGTAGTCCAGCCATATCCTTGATGCATATCGAATCTGGTTCGAAAACTGCCAGTTCCTTTGCTATTTCTATGTACTTCTCTATCGTGTGGACTGGAGAGATTGTGTAGCATATTGTTGCCTGCACATGGGATGATGTTCTTTTTGCTGTTTTGATGGCGGTTTCGAGGTTTCTTACATCGTTCAAGGCATCGAAAATCCTGAAGAAGTCCAGACCGTTTTCAGCGGTCTTCAAAACGAATTTCTCTACAATGTCATCCGGATAGTGGCGGTAGCCAACAACATTCTGACCCCTTAGCAGCATCGATATCCGAGCATTCTTCACCCTCTTTCTGATCTCCCTCAACCTTTCCCAGGGATCCTCGTTCAGGAATCTGTGGGCAGAATCAAAGGTAGCTCCACCCCAGACTTCGAGAACGCTTATTCCAGACTCGTCAAATTTCTCCACGATTGGCAGGATATCTCTCGTTCTCATTCTTGTAGCGAGAAGAGACTGATGTCCGTCTCTCAGTGTTAGATCAACGATATCGACCCTCATGAAAATTCACCTCTTGAAAGTTATTTTGCAAATATTAATTTTTTTCTTTTTTATTTTTCCTTATAAAATGTCAGGCATGGATTATCTTGTTCTGTGTTGGAGAAAAGATTTATCTTCATGAAATTGTCTTAAGCTAAGGTGGCAGAAAGTTCGGCTGAAAATCTGCGTGGAGTGCATGTTCTCGCATTACTCATCACTATGTTAATCTGGGCAGGGTCCTTCGTGTTTATCAAGATCAGCCTCAGGGAAATTGGGCCGTTCAATCTGGCATTCTACAGATTTATTCTGGCATCACCGGCTTTACTTCTAGTTGTTTATTTCAGGAAGAAGTTTCAGCTATTGGATGCGAAAGATATTCCGAAGATACTCGTTCTGGCTATTACAGGAGTTACCCTGCTTTATGCTGTTCAGTTCGTGGCTTTGGTATATACCACTGCAACCAATTCATCGATACTCATCAACAGCTCAGTAATTTTCATAGCAATCATGTCTCTCTTTCTGGGTGAGAGGTTCACAAAGCTGAAAGCTTTTGGGATATGTCTATCGTTTATAGGTGTTGTGCTTATAGTATCCAATGGAAAACTGGAGTTCTTCAGCAGCAAGACCTTTATCGGGGATATGCTGATAATTTTCGACGGGTTTTTGTGGGCAATATACACAATACTGGGTAAGAGTTTGCTTGAGAAGTACAATCCCGAGGTTTTGACAGCCTATGCCTTTGCGTTAGGGTCGATTCTGCTAGTTCCTTTTGCGGTCTATGAGGGTTTCTCAAATCCCATAACATTCAGCACAACGGTCTGGATTTCTTTGCTGTATCTTGCTCTGTTATGCTCGGTTTTTGCCTATGTGATGTGGTACTCTGCATTGACAGCCATGGATGCAACAAGGGTTGCAGTTTTTGTTTACATAGTTCCATTCTTTACAGCAATAATGGCATTCTTCGTGCTGGGAGAGAGGTTAGGGGCTTTTACGGTACTGGGAGGAATTCTGACTATTGCAGGGTTGTATTTAACTGAGAGGTATTGATTTACCGATTTACTGGTTTGTGTGGTTTATTCGAATTTTCTATCAGATTCAAAAGTTCCTCAGCACTCTTTTCCGGATTTTCAGAAAAGGCTATGGCCGAGATAACTGCAACCCCCGTACAGCCAGCTTTCAAAACTTCTGAAACATTTGAGTGGTTTATCCCGCCAATAGCCACCACTGGAACCTTTACTGCAGAACAAACCTTTTTTAGTCCATCTATGCCTATAACCTCTCTCGCATCCTCCTTTGTGGAGGTTGGAAAAACCGGCCCCACTCCCAGATAGTCCGCATATTTCTCAGCTTCAAGAGCCTCGCTCAGATCTCTCGCGGAAACACCAAGAATCATTCCGGGAAATTTTTCGTCGATCAAGCTTCTAATCGCTTTTGCGGGAAGATCTTCCTGTCCGACATGGATGCCATCAGCTTCAACAGATATTGCTATATCGAATCTGTCGTTAACAATGAACAAAGCTTCGTAATCATAAGTTAGCCTTCTCAATCTCTTGGCAATCCCGTATATCTCTCTTGCAGGAAGCCTCTTCTCTCTAAGCTGGATCGTTTTAACTCCGGCCTTCAAAGCCATCTCTGCAACCCTTTCGTGACCATGAGATCTTCCATCGGTTATGAAGTACAGCCTGATCTTCTCAGCAAAGCTCATCGTCTCAGATACTCCTAAAATTTTTAAAATCTTTCACATTTTTAAGCTCGAAAGAATTGCTGTTCATGTCCCACACTGCAAAACTACCAGATATTACTGACCCAGGATTCAAAACAAGCGTTCCGTTCTTGTACATACCTTTTGCCTCGTGTATGTGCCCGCAGAAAATGTAATCGAATTTTTCCATGATCGATCTGATCACCTCACAACCAGCGTTAATACCGCTATAGGTCATATCCAGTATCCCTTTTGGCGGGCAATGAGATATCAGGATGTTTCTCTCTCCATAAATGAAGTTTTCAACGAAGCTCCACATTTCCTCGTTAGAATACTCTGAAGGGGTCAGAAATGGTGTGTAGTTCGACCCTCCAACTCCATGGAGTGTGTAATTCTCGAAGGGCAAGCTTTTGCAGTGCAGGTTTATCATTCCGGATTGTTCGATGTAATCTATTGCCTCCTCAGGATCGCAGTTGCCATGCACACAGTAGCATTTCAGGCCGACCTCGGATAGAATCTCTGAAATCACGAATACATCTTCTGCCCTGAAATCACTTAGGTCTCCACAGATAAAGCAGCAGTCCACATCAACACTCTCAAGAATCCTTTTAAGCACATCAAATCTGGAATGTATGTCAGATAGTATCAGAACCCTCATTCAAGTTCTCAGTTTGTGGTTAGTCTGTTACATAAACCTCTCCATTTGAGGGTGCAAAAGCGTCGATTCCAATCTCGTCCCTTATCCAGTTGGCGAAGTCTTCGGTGTTTTCTCCATGTACTGTAAAGACTATTTCCACACCCTTGTCTGCTGATAGTCTGACAAACTCCTTTAACTGCGAGTCTCCTGCATGGGCAGAGAAATCGTACTGCTCCACACCCATTTTGAGCTTGACCATTCTGTGTCCGAGGTTTATGACTCCTCTATTTAAAGCCAGATCACCATTTGTCCCCTCAACTTGGTATCCTGTGAGTATTATCTTGGACTTGTCGTCATTGTATAGCCTCGATATGTAGAACAATGCCGGGCCGCCATTTAGCATACCTGCAGTAGTGACAACAACGGAAGGCTCTTCAAGTATCTTCTCTCTTTTACCTCTCTCGACAGTTATTGCATTTTTTATTGCTCTTCTCAATTTTTTAGCGTTTCTAATGTAGCTTGGATACCTCTCAATTATTCTGGAGACCTCCTTGCCCATGCCGTCGAGATATGGAGATATGCCGTATTTGTCGAGAATCATCAGAACTTCTTGGCTTCTTCCCACAGCAAAGGCCGGGACTATTGCGTGTCCACCTCTGTCAAGGGTATCTATAATCGATTCCACGAATTTCTCCTCAAGCTTTTTCCTCTCTGGATGCTCAGTTCCGAAATATGTGCTCTCAACTATTAGTATGTCTGTCTCTGGAAAATCCATATCAGCTTTCACGAGCAGTCTCGTGTCTTCGAGCTTTATATCCCCAGTGTATAGTATGTTTATGTCTCTTGATAAGTGTATGCTCGCACTACCTGGAATGTGTCCGGCGTTCAGAAATGTGATCTCCCATCCATCAACCTCAAACGGGTCGTTATAATCTACTTCAGTAATGCTGCTCTCAAACTGTATAAATTCTCTTTTGCCGTATGGTGGGTTATCCATTATGTTCATTGAGTCTTTGAGCAGTATGTGAGAAATCTCTCTTGTTGGAGGGGTCATAAACACATCTGGGTTGTAGTACATAAGGTTTGGAGCAACACCTACATGGTCGAGGTGACCATGTGATATTATCACAGATTTCGGCGCAATGCCATTTATCGGATACTCTGGCGGATCGGATGGCTTTAACCCATAATCAAGGATTATAGAGTCAACTAGCACAGCAGATCTCCCAACTTCTCTGCAGCCTCCGTTAAAGCTAATTATGGTCATTCCTCTAACTTACTTCATCTGTCAATAAATATATTTCGGTATCCTGATATAACCAGTTTGATATAATCTACTCTCGGGCAAAAGCCTTAAATATCCACCCGGTACGAGATATAAAACACCTCAGAGGTGAGGTAGTGGTAAGCCAAAGTTGAGTTGAAGTGGCTCAGCAAAAGGCTTATAAATCACAAAGACACAATAAACATTTACCAAAAACCCATGAACCGCAGAACCGGCAAGTGCCCTGATGTGGGCGTAAGCCTGAGATGAAGGGCTGGGTTCCCCTCTGCGGTAAATCGAATGAGGACCACAGAGTGGTTCTGTGGTCTGAGGTGGGCTTGAGTAGGATTGATCCGGTGGGCGAAGAGGCGTATTCACCGCTCTTCCCCCGCAATTCTGGTTGATCCTGCCAGAGGCCGCTGCTATCTGGCTGGGACTAAGCCATGCTAGTCGAGGGGCTAATTCTCCCTCGGGAGAATTAGCACCGGCGGACGGCTCAGTAACACGTGGACAACCTACCCTCGGGTAGGGGATAACCCCGGGAAACTGGGGCTAATCCCCTATAGGTCATGGTGACTGGAATGTCCCATGACTGAAAGCTCCGGCGCCCGAGGATGGGTCTGCGGCGGATTAGGTAGTTGGTGGGGTAACGGCCCACCAAGCCTAAGATCCGTACGGGCTGTGAGAGCAGGAGCCCGGAGATGGACACTGAGACAAGGGTCCAGGCCCTACGGGGCGCAGCAGGCGCGAAACCTCCGCAATGCGGGAAACCGCGACGGGGCTAGCCAGAGTGCCCACGCATAGCGTGGGCTGTCCGGGTGCCTAAAAAGCACCCGATAGCAAGGGATGGGCAAGGCCGGTGGCAGCCGCCGCGGTAATACCGGCGTCCCGAGTGGCGGCCACTATTATTGGGCCTAAAGCGTCCGTAGCCGGGTTGGTAAGTCCCCCGGGAAATCTGGTCGCTCAACGATCAGACTGCCGGGGGATACTGCCAGCCTAGGGACCGGGAGAGGCCGAGGGTATTCCCGGGGTAGGGGTGAAATCCTGTAATCCCGGGAGGACCACCTGTGGCGAAGGCGCTCGGCTGGAACGGGTCCGACGGTGAGGGACGAAGGCCTGGGGAGCGAACCGGATTAGATACCCGGGTAGTCCAGGCTGTAAACGATGCGGGCTAGGTGTCACTGGAGCTACGAGCTCTGGTGGTGCCGGAGGGAAGCCGTTAAGCCCGCCGCCTGGGAAGTACGGCCGCAAGGCTGAAACTTAAAGGAATTGGCGGGGGAGCACTACAACGGGTGGAGCCTGCGGTTTAATTGGATTCAACGCCGGGAAGCTCACCGGGGGAGACAGCTGGATGAAGGTCGGGCTAAAGACCTTACCAGACTAGCTGAGAGGTGGTGCATGGCCGCCGTCAGTTCGTACTGTGAAGCATCCTGTTAAGTCAGGCAACGAGCGAGACCCGCGCCCTCAGTTGCCAGCGGATCCCTTCGGGGATGCCGGGCACACTGGGGGGACTGCCGGCGCTAAGCCGGAGGAAGGTGCGGGCAACGGCAGGTCCGTATGCCCCGAATCCCCCGGGCTACACGCGGGCTACAATGGCCGGGACAATGGGTACCGACTCCGAAAGGAGTAGGTAATCTCCTAAACCCGGTCTAACCTGGGATCGAGGGCTGCAACTCGCCCTCGTGAACCTGGAATCCGTAGTAATCGCGTCTCAAAATGGCGCGGTGAATACGTCCCTGCTCCTTGCACACACCGCCCGTCAAGCCACCCGAGTGGGCTATGGGTGAGGGGGTGTTCATACGGGCACCCTCGAACCCAGGGTCCGTGAGGGGGGCTAAGTCGTAACAAGGTAGCCGTAGGGGAATCTGCGGCTGGATCACCTCCTAAGGTGTTTCAGCCTCCGCTCACCGGAGTCCAAATACTCAAGCCCACGGAAGAGTAACGCTTATAAATTCATCGAATTAAACTCGATCAGCTGGGCTCGTAGCTCAGCTGGGAGAGCGCCGCCTTTGCGAGGCGGAGGCCTCGGGTTCAAATCCCGACGAGTCCATTATATGATGCACCCGGTGATGAAAAAGTCATCGGGGAAGGGTTGATGCCTATACGGCATGTGAAGCCATGTAAAGGTCCACTTCCCCAGGTACATACTGGGACCGGCTAAGCTTTTCCGGCGATTATCCCAGCCGGTGGATGGCTCGGTTCGGGCGCCGACGAAGGGCGTGCCAAGCTGCGAAAAGCCCCGGGAAGGCGCAGGGTGCCTTTGAACCGGGGATGCCCGAATGGGATATCCTGTCCCTTCGGGGACGATCCGTCAAGGATCGGGAACGCGGGGAATGGAAGCATCTGAGTACCCGCAGGAAAAGAAAGCAAACGCGATGCCGTTAGTATGGGCGACTGAACACGGCAGAGTCCAAACCGAATTCCTGGGCGAAAGCTCAGGAAGATGTGGTGTAGTAGGACTCGGCCCAATGCCTCTTGGGGGAAACCGAAGTGGCCTGGAACGGCCCGCCTTAGAGGGTGAGAGCCCCGTAGGTGTAACCTCAAAGGCTACGAGGCCGAGTATCCTGAGTACCGTGGGTTGGAATTCCCGCGGGAAGCTGGGAGTCATCTACTCCCAAGACTAAATACGTCCCGAATCCGATAGCGCAATAGTAGGGTGACCGAAAGCTGAAAAGAACCCCAAGAAGGGGGGTGAAAAGAGCCTGAAATCGGCTGGGGATAGTGAGTAGTGGCTCCAAAGGCAACCACTCCGAAGGAAAGCACCGCGAGGTGCGAGTACGAGGAGTGGCATGCCAGAGTCACTGCGTACGTGTTGAAGAACGGGCCAGGGAGTGTAGCTGAGTGGCGAGGCTAAGGGTTATGCCCGAAGCCGGAGGGAAACCGAATGCCCGCAGATTTCGAGGGGCAGGGTGTGCTCGCCCTCAGTCACTCGGCTACGACCCGAAACCGGTCGATCTAGGCGTGGGCAGGGTGAAGCGAGGCGAAAGCCTCGTGGAGGCCCGAAGGGGTGCTGATGTGCAAATCGTTCCTCTGACCCACGTCTAGGGGTGAAAGTCCAATCGAGGCCGGAGATAGCTGGTTCCCCCCGAAACATACCGCAGTATGACCTGCCCGGAGGTAGGTGGCGGGGTAGAGCACTGATTGGAGGTCCCGGGGGGTAACACCCTCGCCCTCCTGTCAAACTCCGAATCCGTCACCGCCGTAGAAGGGCGGAGTCAGGGCTGGGGGGTAAGCTCCCAGTCCGCGAGGGAGACAACCCAGACCGGGGTTAAGGCCCCTAAGTGTCGGCTAAGTGTTAACGCTAAAGGAGGTCCTGGGCCTAAGACAGCTGGGAGGTAGGCTTAGAAGCAGCCATCCTTTAAAGAGTGCGTAACAGCTCACCAGCCGAGGCTCAGGGCGCCGAAAATGGACGGGGCTCAAGCCGACCGCCGATACCCCGGGGCACCGAAAGGTGATCCGGTAGGGGGGCGTACCGATGGCGCAGAAGCTCGGGTGTGAGCTCGGGTGGAGCCGTCGGTAACGAATATCCTGGCGGTAGTAGCAGCTTAGTCGGGTGAGAATCCCGACCGCCGGAAGGGCAAGGGTTCCATGGCCATGTTCGTCAGCCATGGGTTAGTCGGTCCTAAGACGAGTCGTAACTCGACTCCGTCGAAAAGGGAAGCGGGTTAATATTCCCGCACCGCCGTCCGCTGATCCCGACGCTTCGGGATAGGCCGAGCTGGTTCGCCAGCCAGTCTAAGCGTCGAAGCCTCCGGAGGTCCGTAATGGAGAGAAGGAGGTGAAGGCGTGATGGCGTAAGTCGGCCGACTCCTGGAGCCCGTGAAAAGGGGGACGGTTGGACCGTACCGAGAACCGACACAGGTGCCCTGGCTGAGCAAGCCAAGGCGTGGCGGAACACTCTGGCCGAGGGAATTCGGCAAATTGGCCCTGTATCTTCGGTAGAAGGGGTGCCTGCGGTTGAGTAGACCGCAGGTCGCAGTGCCTAGGGGGGAGCGACTGTTTAATAAAAACACAGGGGGTCGCTAACCGGTAACGGCTAGTACGACCCCTGAGTCCTGCCCAGTGCGGGTACCTGAAAGCCCAGTCCAATGGGTCGAAGGGCCCGTAAACGGCGGGGGTAACTATGACCCTCTTAAGGTAGCGTAATACCTTGCCGCTTAATTGGCGGCTTGCATGAACGGATTAACGACTCCCCCACTGTCCCCGGCCAGAATCCGGCGAACCCGACTTCCCAGTGAAGAGTCTGGGGACCCCCGTTGGGAAGCGAAGACCCTGTGGAGCTTTACTGCAGCCTGCCGTTGCGGTATGGTTGGGGGTGCGCAGTGTAGGTGGGAGGCTTCGAAGCCCCGTCTCCGGGCGGGGTGGAGCCGTCGATGAGACACCACCCACCTCCAACCGTACCGCTAACCGCTTCGGCGGGACATCGGTAGGTGGGCAGTTTGGGTGGGGCGCCACTCCCCCGAAAAGGTATCGGGGGAGCCCAAAGGTCGGCTCAGGCGGGTCAGAACTCCGCCGTAGAGTGCAAGGGCAAAAGCCGGCCTGACGTGATTCCGCACAATAAGGAATCACGAGCCGAAAGGCGGGCCTAGCGAACCATCCTGGCCTATTGGTGAGGCCGGATGACGACAGAAAAGCTACCCCAGGGATAACAGAGTTGTCCCCGGCGAGAGTACATATCGACCCGGGGGCTTGCTACCTCGATGTCGGCTCTCCCCATCCTGGCCGTGCAGCAGCGGCCAAGGGTGAGGTTGTTCGCCTATTAAAGGGGATCGTGAGCTGGGTTTAGACCGTCGTGAGACAGGTCGGTTGCTATCTAACGGGGGTGTCTGGGAGGCTGAGGGGAAGGAGGCTCTAGTACGAGAGGAACGAGCCTCCGGCGCCACTGGTTTACCGGTTGTTCGGCAGGGCATTGCCGGGCAGCTACGCGCTACGCGGTTAAAGGCTGAAAGCATCTAAGCCTGAAACCGCCCCCGAAAAGAGCCTCCCCTAAGGGCGCCGCTAGAAGAGCGGTTTGATAGGGCCGGGGTGTAAGCGGTGAGGCAACGAGCCGTTCAGCCCGCGGTCACTAAAGCCCGTGCCGGTGTTGCTTGGCTGGTCCCAGGTACATGCTGGAAGTGGACCTTACATGGTTTCTCGATTTATTTGTTTAGATTTTTGGTTCTGCTTTTTAGCTGTTTTAAGTCATTTAAAACCTTATCTTGCTTATAGGTTTGATTAAAAGCTAAATGAAAAGCTTAATCAGCTCAATCTCTCTAGCTCAATCAATCGATCTTTCTGCCAACAACGAGAAATCCTGAGTGCCAGACTCTCGTTGAAGGTCTTGTACCAGCTCTCTTGTGCTCGTAATCTATTTTTACAATCTCAAAGCTTTCAATGTCCTGAAAATTGTTGTTAAGCATCGCAAAGTATGCATCTCTCGTAGCATCTATATATGGATTGTAAACCACAAGATATCCGGAATTTTTGAGGAGTTCTCTGGCTTTGGGAATGAACTTGTCATCATCCTTCATATCCAGAACTATGAGATCAAACTTTATCTTTATGCTGTCTGCTAGGCCGAATATGTCTCCCACTATCTGATGGATATTTTTCAGTCCTGCAAGTTCGAAGTTTTTTCTCGCAATCTTGGCAAAATCCTTTCTTTTTTCTACAGTTACAACAAAACCATCTCTGCAAAAGTAAGCCAAGTAGGCAGAGAGAACACCACTCCCAGTCCCGCAGTCGAGGATTGCGCTGTCAGGCCTTAAACCGGTAAAAGCTATTATCGCACCTATATCTTTGGGCATTATCGGTGTTGGGCCCTTTCTGAAGTGCTTAAAAAAGTCAGAAAGACTGAATGGCCGAACTTTGAACTTGAAGCCTAGATGTGTCTCGACCTCATCACCATAATTCAAATCTTTCAGCTTGGATAGGTCAATAACTCCTTTATGAGTGTGGAATTCTCCTTCAAAAGAGTTTATAATGTAGCTAGTTTTGCCTGAAAAGATTACGAGAGGCAGGCTTACTTTTGAGGTAGCTTCTCCAGTTTTTTCAGTCATAATATTTATCCCTGCAACCTCATCAGAGCCTCGGCTAGATCACCATTACACTCTTCAAGGGCTTTTCTGGCATCCTCTTCGCTTACATTGGCCTGCTCCATTATGAGTTTAATATCATCTTCGCTAATCTCTGCCCTTCTCTCAATCCTTTCATAGTTTCCGGAAATCTGGAAGGTCTCAATCCCTTTTGCAGAAATCTTGATAACAGAGGGATTTTTGAAAATCATCTCTTCCCCTCTGGTTTTTATAATTACTTCTTCGGCCTCAATTTCCTCCATGTCTATACCCATCTGTTTCATCATCTTTTTCATCTGTTTGGGATTCGTAGGAAGCATGATCTGGTGTTGGAGTTGTATGTATTAATAACTTCTGGTTCTGGAATCGGTGTCTGGAATGTAATTGCGATAGTTACAGTAGTTGCAGGTATAAGCAGATAAGCAGGAATAAGCTACAATTTAAGCTACAGTTTTTAACCAGATTGAAGTGCTGGATAGATTCAACAAATTGATTCAACAATAAAGATTCAAGAATAAGAAAAAGAAATTAACTGTTAGTCATTCAAGGGATTTATACCAGCTAACAAGTTCCTCGAATTGCTTGTGAGTGTTGACGACATCGATCTCCATCGGACTCTTGAAGAAGAATCCCAGCTCTTTTATCACTCCATGCTGACCCTTTCTCTTTGCAAAGAGCAGAAATCTTGCCAGATCGAGTATGAGTGGAGCGGCAACTATCGCATCTATCGCATCCCATATGAAGTACATCTTCATCTTGGTTCCAAGAAAGCCCTCGAAGTGTATGAAGTCAAATGCCGTCTTGTTGTCAACCAGGCTCGGGAAGTACTCTATTTCAGTGATGCTGTATGGTGACTCTCCAAGGATCTTCTCAAGGACACTATCCTTGCTTATGACCTTGCTCTCCTTGTTATCCTTGTGGCTCAGCACCTTTCCGTCGTAGTCTCCTAGTATGTTGTATCCCATCCATCCAAGCACCCTCAGGTTCCTGTAGGCGAACATTGGTGCGAGCGTTGTTTTTACGAGAGTTTCACCAGTTTTTCCATCATTTCCAGCATGTGGTGTTTTTGTTTTCATTGCAAGCTCCTTCAACGCTGGCAGGTTTGAGCCGATGCTTGGAGTAAAGTTGGCATAGGGCAACCCTAACTTTAATGCCGAGTAGGCATAGATCATGCTCGCGGATATATGCTCCGTTCTGTTCTCATCTATCGCCCTCTCGAACCCATCAAGCGTTCCGTGATATTCTTCGCTGTACTTCTGCAAAGGCTCCGTTGAAGCTATGTTTATAACAACGGTTTCATCATCTGCAAATTCCTTCATATCTGATGTCACCATATCAACAATCTCTCTCAGCGTGTAACCCTCGTCCTCCAAGGTCTTTATCTCTCCGAGCTCTTTTAAACCACTTCCACAATTCAGGGCTGTTCCTGTTTTAGCCTCAATCTTCTCAAGCTCATCTTTTACATTCTCAATGAGGCTGAAATCGAAATGTCTGTTGAGATTCCAGTGCTCGAGGATAGCATCATACGCATTTTTCTTGATCCTGATCTCATGACCGCCAAATTCGAATTTATTTATCTCCATTAATTTATCGAAAACAGGTAGATCTGATACAAGTCCTCTGGTTTGAAAGCCCTTCTCGATGTTCTTAGCACCTACCATGGCCGTGGTAGATACTATTCCATATGCACCGATGACCCATATCTTCATAATCGCACCTCCTGAAATTGCTGTTGGCTTAGAATTACTAAACCCCTCTTTCTTTTTATTCTAAAACGATTCAGCATAAATATCTTGCGTTAATTTTGTTGATTGTCGTATAGCAGATCGATAATTACCAAAAAGTTTTTAAAATTCCTGCATACTTCAGATTATGGATGCTGAGAGACTGCTGATAGACAAAATATCAGGAGATATAATCTTTTCCAGCAATCCCGGCAAAACCATAAAGAAGTGGAGAAACATTTTTGAGGTCTCTCAGAAAGAGATTTCTGAGAAAATTGGAGTATCTCCATCTGTTATTAGTGATTATGAAAGTGATAGAAGAAAATCTCCGGGAATAGCATTCATAAGGAAGATAATCTCGGCTCTCATAAGCATAGACAAAGAGAGAGGATACAAAACTCTCTCGAAGTACAAGGACTTTCTGAGCGGATTCGATCTGGATGTGATTATAGATATGATGGAATACGTGCAGACCATTAACTTCGATGATTTTGTGGAGGCGATAGATGGACAACCTCTTAACAGCTACAGAAAGAATGTCAATGGTTACACGATAGTTGACAGCATAAGTGCAATCCTCAAGCTGAGCTCATATGATTTCTACAAGCTGTATGGGTTCACATCCGAAAGGGCGTTGATCTTCACGAAAGTATCTTCTGGCAGGTCTCCTATGGTTGCCGTTAGAGTCTCTGCCTTTAAGCCAGCTCTGATCGTCCTTCACGGATTGAAAGCGGAGAATGTTGATGAAATAGCCCTGAAAATATCTGAGGTTGAAAAGATTCCACTCATCGTTTCAGAAAAATCGGTTGAGGATATGATAAAGAGTTTGAGGAGGATTGGAAATGGTTAGTACCGGTATAGTATCATATGGAACCTATATCCCAAAATTCAGGATCAAGGTTGAAGAGATAGCAAGGATCTGGGGAGAAGTGCCTGAGAACATAAAAGCCGGGCTTGGTGTTCAGCAAAAAAGTGTTCCGGATATTGATGAGGATACAGCAACGATCTCCGTAGAATGTGCCAGAGAGGCGGTGGAGAGAGGCAAAATAAACCCCAAGAAAATTGGAGCCATATTTGTGGGGTCTGAGAGCCATCCGTATGTTGTCAAGCCTACAGCAACGATTGTTGGCTCTGCAATTGGTTGTGGCAACTTCTTCCACGCAGCAGACTTTGAATTCGCATGCAAGGCGGGAACGGCTGGCATCCAGACATGTATGGCCATGGTGAAGTCCGGGATGATCGAGTACGGACTTGCTATAGGTGCAGACACAAGCCAGAGTGCACCCGGAGACCCGCTTGAGTATTCTGCATCGGCAGGAGGATCGGCATTTATAATAGGTAAAGAAAATCTGATAGCGGAGTTTGAGGACACGCTGTCGTTCACTTCCGACACACCGGATTTCTGGAGAAGGGAGGGACAGCCATATCCAAGTCATGGAGGCAGGTTTACCGGATTGCCGGCTTATTTCAGACATGTGGTGTCAGCAGCGAAAGAGATTATGGAGAGGAACGGATACAGACCCTCAGACTTCGCCTACGCTGTTTTTCACATGCCAAATGGTAAGTTCCCTGTGAGGGCTTCGAGGATGCTTGGCTTCAGCAGGGAACAGACCGAACAGGGACTGGTTGTGAGGAGGGTTGGAAACACATATTCAGGCTCCTCGCTTCTGGGATTCTCTGCAGTTTTAGATGTTGCTAAGGCTGGAGATAAGATATTGCTGGTATCTTTTGGCTCTGGAGCGGGAAGCGATGCGTTCATAGTGAATGTGACCGATGCAATAGAGAGCTTTCCGAGAGAGCCAAAGGTCTGGGACAAGATTGAAAGCGGAGTGTATGTGGACTACAGCAGGTATCTGAAGCTGAGAAGAAAGATTAAGATGAAGTGAGGTGGTTGCATGCAGAGAGTGGCGATTGTTGGGGTTGGACAGAGCGAGTTCGGAGAGCTGTGGGATAGGGGATTCAGGGACATCGTGCTGAAGGCTGGAAGTGAGGCTTTGGACGATGCCGGGCTTGAAGGAAAGGAGATAGAGGCAATATATGTGGGCAATATGAGCGGTGGGAGGTACCTTGAGCAGGAGCACATTTCGGCATTGATAGCTGATTACTCCGGATTGGCTGAGCTTGGAATTCCTGCTACGAGGGTTGAAGCTGCTGATGCGAGCGGTGGTCTGGCTTTGAGGCAGGCTTTTCTCGCAGTAGCATCCGGAGTTCACGATGTTGTAATGGCTGCTGGAGCTGAGAAGGTCACGGATGTCGGCTCTGAGATGACGGCGGACATAATGTCATCTACCGCAGACAGGGAGTGGGAGGGATTCGTGGGGGCGACAATTCCCGCACTGTACGCGATCATGGCGAGAAAGCACTTTGAAAAATATGGCACCACAGAGGAGGATTTAGCACTGGTCAGCGTCAAAAACCACAGAAATGGAGCGTTGAATCCAAAGGCTCAGTACAGGAGGGAGATTAAGGTTGAGGATGTGCTGAACTCTCCCAAGGTTGCTGAACCTCTCAAGCTCCTCGACTGTGCGCCGCTGAGCGATGGAGCCTGTGCGGTAATTCTCGCCAGTGAGAAGGTTGCGAGGCAGATTACCGACAACCCGGTTTTTATATCTGCAAGTGCTCAGGCGAGCGATTATCTGGCGATTCAGAACAGGAGGGATATAACCGAGATGAGGGCTGTGAGAGTAGCTTCAGAGAAGGCGTACAGGATGGCCAGGGTCGAGCCAAGGGACATCGATGTTGTCGAGGTGCATGATTCCTTTACGATTGCCGAGATAATGGCTTATGAAGACCTCGGATTCGCTGAGAAGGGTAAAGGAGCGGAGCTTATAAGGGAAGGTGTAACCTCCCTTGAAGGCTCTCTGCCAGTCAACACTGGAGGGGGATTGAAGGCATGCGGACATGCGGTTGGAGCTACGGGGATAAGGCAGGCGATAGAGATAACACTTCAGCTGAGAGGAGAGGCTGGCAAGAGGCAGGTTGAGTGCGAGAGGGGGTTATCACTGAACATAGGCGGGACGGGAGCGACAGCAGTTGTGACAATCTATGAGAGGGGGTAGGTGGTATAATGCTTCCGAGGTTCTGGAGGAAGATAAAGTACAGGTATGATATTGTTGGCACAGTATGCGAGAACTGCGGGTCGAAGTTCTACCCACCAAGGAACTTCTGTCCGATTTGCAGGAGGAAGGGGAAGATAAGGGAACAAACTTTCAGTTCGAAGGGCAGGATTTTGAGCTACACCGTTGTTCATGACGCTCCGGATGAATACAAGCTGGCGAAGCCATATATCGTTGCTCTGATAGAGCTCGACGATGGCGTGGTTCTGACATCGCAGGTTGTTTGCGATCCGCAAGAGGTGCATATTGGAATGAGGGTTAAAAAAGCCTTCAGGAAGTACTACGAGGATGGAGAGAGTGGGATAATCTACTACGGAACGAAGTTCGTGCCGGATGATGGCGAGGTGTGATGGGGAATCTTGAACTTTGGCTATTTATTTATTCAAATTTCTTGAGGACGTATTTGATTATGTCCAGATCAACATTGAAGTCGTGCCTTTCCTTCAAAATCTCTTTTATTCTTTCAGGATCCTCATTTTGCAGTTCATTTTTCTCTATGAGGTCTCTTGCATCCTCATAGCAGCTCCATGGATACACGATCCACATCCACTCCTCGTTCAGATTTGCGTAGAAGTCTGGCTGGAATTTCGATGTTCGTTTGTGATCCACTACGGCTATTCTTACTTCTTCAGCGTTCAGTTCTTTGATGTGCTCTTTTGCCAGAAGAACGGTCTCTCCAGTGTCTGTTACATCGTCAACGATCAGAACTTTCTTTCCTGTTAGATCTACATTCAGCTTCTGCACTATTCTTGCCTCATTTTTTGTGGCAACTCTGCCCCAGTGGACAGCCTTAATGCTGTATAGCTCCCTAACATCGAGAACATCGCATAAAATTCTTGCTGGAACCCAGCCACCTCTTGCAATTGCGACTATGACATCAGGGCTAAACGATTCAGCAATTTTTACGCCGAGGTCTATGCACGATCTGTATATGTCGTTCCAGTTATATGTGATGCATCTGAACATCTGTCGGTCTAACACAGGTTTAACTTATAATAATTTCTGTTCTCTGTGGTAATCTTTTATTAGGCCAAAAAGTATAAAAAACGGATAAAAATTAAATAATGGAGAGATGGCAAAAGCCTCACTGGAAAAACTTTATAAATTTTCCACCGAAAAGAACTTTGGGGAGATGCGAACTGTAAAAGACCTTCTGAAAAATATAAAAGATACCTCGGAGATAGTAGTCGATCTCGCCTATTCGGCAATTCTTTTCGACAGCGAGGACATAGCGGAAGAGGTTCTCGATCTTGAAAATGTTTTATCAGATCTGCTGAATCAGATAAGGATCGTAACGATTCTTTCAGCGAGGAGGGTCGATGAGGCGGAATCGGTTTCGACCTTGCTGAAGATAGCTGGAGCGGCACAGAAGATAGGCTCTGCTGCTGGAGATATAGCGTTGCTGGTTTTGAGGGGGTTCAAGCTCCCGAAGGATGTTATCAACCTTATACTGAGATATTCTGAGGAAACAGTTGTAAAGGCCGTGGTCTCTGAAAACAGCGAGATAGCGAACAAGACTCTTGGTGAAGTGAGGCTTCACACAAGAACGGGAATGAGGGTCATTGCAATAAAAAGAGAATTCGACTGGATATTTAATCCTGATAGGGATACAAAAATACTCAAAGGTGATGTTCTCTTCGCGAGAGGGGATATATCCGGGAAGCCGTACTTCTACGAACTCGTAACCGGAGAGAGAATTGAGATTCCGGTAGAGGATACCGAGCTTGAGCTTGAGGAAATTGATAGAGCTGTGGATATTCTGATAGAGATGAAAGATCTATCTGAACTTGCAGTAGATCTCAGCTATTCATCGCTAATATACGAGAATGAGGACATAGCAAATGAGGTGTTCTATCTGGAGGAAAAAGTGGATAATCTCAAGTTCGAACTCAAGCACTGGGTTCTGAAAAGCTCGAAGAAAGTAGGCGATGATAAGCTAAGGGATCTCATAGCAATTCTTGAGCTGGCAACAGCTTCAGAATACATAGCCGATTCTGCGAGAGAGATAGCAGAGATAGTTTCGGATAAGATGGATCTACATCCAGTGTTCTTCCAGGCTATGAAGGAAGCAGATGAGGTTCTGGTTATGTTTGAGGTTGGAGACAACTGTGAGCTTGACGGCAAAACGCTCGGGGATGCGAGGGTTGAGACCAGGACTGGAATGCATATAATGGCTATAAAGAGACGGAACAGGTGGATATCAAGGCCTAAAGCCGGAACAAAGCTTGAAAGTGGAGATATGATAATCGCAAAAGGCACTAGAGAGGGAATGGACTTGCTGAGGAAGATGTGTGTTACAAAGCTCACTCAGAGGAACTCCAGTAGAGCAAATCTTTAAACTCTCCTTTTATTAAACCTTTGTTGTGCAGGTAGCTGAGATAGGCTTTTATCGTGGATAGCATCAGATAGTACTCTGAAAAGCTTTTTAGTCCTATCCTGAAGTTTTTGCAGACATCTCTTAATATCTCCTCAGTCGTCTTTCCTTTTGCGATCGAGATAATAAACGATTCAACCTCTTCGATAACTTTTCTGTTGGCTTCAACAAGCTGGATAATGTCTTCTGTCTTTTCAGCATGAGCTGGAATATAGCAATCAAAGTTGCTGTTTTCAAGGAATTTTAAGCTCTCCTTCTGGGATTCTATGTCCATGAAGAGAGGGATTTTGTATTTTTTAATCACCCTCTCAGAGAACACCGAATCAGCACAGAACAGAACTCCATCTACACCAATCCCTGCCTGATTTGGGGAATGACCTTTAAGCGATATGACATCCAGTTTTAGGTTCTCGAACTCGATTTCATGGCTGACGATATGATCTACCCTTGATGGCTTTGCCATGATGAACTTAACCGTAAGCTCTCTCACGGGATGGGCTGAGAACAGGTAAAGGGGCTCGAGGTAGGGACTCTGAATTATGCCTGATTCGATACTTGTAGCATAGACTCTTGCATCAACTTTTTTCAGGATGTAGCTGTTTCCTCCAAAGTGATCTGCATGAGAATGAGTGTTAAAAATTCCTGAGATTTTTAGTTTATGGTTGCTCATGAGTTTGAATATCCTTCTTCCGACTTCTTCATCCAAGCCGGTATCGATTAGGAAAGCTTTTCCTGAATCGACTATGACGCCAATGTTTACAGGGTTTGGTATGTAATATACATTTTCTGTGACTCTTTCAAGCTTCATCCACTCATTTCTTTCATTAGTCTCTCTACCAGTTCACTCTTTATCTTGGATTGCCTCCCGCTCTCGCAGACGATAGTTCTTACTCCAATGATGTCTGGAGAAATTTTCTTGAGAACTGGCAGATGCTCCCAGTTTATCGATCCAGCCAATGCACAGAACATGCCGTTCTCCCTTGCCGTCTCAACGAACTCCTGCAGCTGAGGTTCTTTGAGGTGGTCGAAGAGGGTCAGTCCATCCTTTATGGCTGTATCGATCATTATCCCGTCAACTTCTGCCATCTGTCCGGCTTCCGGTAAATCAAACGGAGATATCGCATTTATCCTGTGGAAGTCTGCATAGGCCGCTCCAACAACCTTCTTATCTGCATCAAAGTCCTTTACAGACCTGGTGACATTCTTCAAAATCTCGTAAGCCTGCTCTTTGTTTTTAACGCCATACAGACCAACCTTTATGTAGTCCGCACCAGCCACAGCAGCCCCAAGTGCGGCGAGGCTTGCTGTACCGGGTTTAAAATCTAAGTCGCCTGTGGTTGCACTGAGCTCTTTTCCCTCCTTTTTCACTATCTCTCCAATCTCCTTAATTACCCATGGAAAATTGGCTCCGAGTGAACCTTCTTTGGGATTTTTGACATCGATAATGTCTGCTCCACCCTTTAAGCATTCATAAGCTTCATCAATACTCATTGGACTAACGAGGACTCGTATCATCACTGATGCAAAAATTTATGGGTATTTATATGTGTTGGTTTATGATTTTTATAAATCACACTCAAACTAAAAATTTTAAATGTGTGTTGAGCTTGTTGGGCTATGAAACTTTACTTTGTGATGGACATTAAAAATGGCATCGTTGTTAGGGGTGTTAAGGGGGACAGGGAGTCATATAAGCCGGTAGATCTCGAAAGCTTGGTTGTGAAATCGTCAATCCCGGTACAGGTGTTCGATGCTGTAAAACCAAAGCATCTTTACATCGCGGATCTGAACAGGATAATGGGAATGGGAGACAATCTCAAAATCATTGAAGAACTCGGAAAAAAGGCGGAGATTATAGCTGACTGCGGTTTTAAATCTCCTGAAGAGGTGCATGGTGCTGGATTTACACCTGTCCTCGGAAGTGAGACATTCGATTTGAAGAGGCTTGAAGAGATCAAGGAGAGGGAGGTTGTAGTAAGTCTGGACATAATGGATAGTTTTGTTGATGCGTCTGGAAGCTTCGAAGAAATAGATGAGGCTGTGAAATTCCTGAATTCTTTCAGGCTTAAAGGCCTGATCGTCCTGACCATAAGGAGGGTTGGAACCTCTTCCTCTCTCGACTGGGATCTAATAGGCAAGATTTTGGGCATATCTGACAATCCCGTTTTTGCAGGAGGGGGGATAAGGGATCTGCAGGATGTCATGAAGGCAAAAGATATCGGGCTGGATGGTGTGCTCGTTGCTACTGCAGTCCACAACGGAAAAATACCGCTTGAACTCATCAGAAACGGAGAGGTTTGAGTTAAGCTCTGACTGAAAGGTAAATTTTTTATCCCCTCAAACAGATTGAACTTCATGAAAATCCTGTCTGGACCGGCGTCTCCTTTTCTTGGCAAGAAAATAGCTGATGTGCTTAAAGCAGAAATAGCTCAGGCTGAATTCAAGAGATTTCCTGATGGTGAGCTTTATGTGAGGGCAGAGAGCAGCGATGTGGTGGTTCAGAGCATATGCTCAAACGATGATCTGGTATACCTCATACTAATGCTTTCGGCAATAGAAAATTCCGAGAAAATTGCTGTTATCCCCTATTTTGGATATGCAAGGCAGGACAGAAAGTTTCAGGATGGAGAGGCTGTTAGCATAAGGGAGATCGCCAGAATAGTTGAGAGCTATACCGATAAGATAATCTCGGTCAACCTGCACAGCGAGATAGCGAAGCGATACTTCAAAAATCTGGTTGAGATCGATGCGATGCCTATGATAGGTGGGATGTATAGAGATAAGGATGTGGTCATGATCTCCCCTGACAAGGGATCGCTTGAGAGGGTAAAGGTTTCAGCAGAGGCTGCGAACTGCGACTACGATTACCTTGAGAAGAGAAGAATATCTGCTACTGAGGTTGAGATAAGCCCGAAGAACATAGATGTGGAGGGAAGAGATGTAGTCATAGTTGACGATATAATCAGTACAGGCGGAACGATAGTCGAGGCAACAAGAATACTCAGGAATATGGGTGCAAAATCGGTATCAGCAGTTTGCGTCCATGCGGTGATGTCCAACTTCGCTTTGAATAAGCTTTACAGTGCTGGAGTTAAGGAAGTCATTGCAACAGACACGATTGAGAGGATTGTCAGTAGAATTAGCGTCTCAGAACCAATAGCCAGTGAGATAAAGAATTTAATTTAGTTAGAATTTAATTTAAAACACCTTTCGTGCTCCTGAGTTCATCTCCTCTAATCTTTATTGCCCTTTTAAACGACAACGCAAAAGCCTTGAATGCGGACTCCATCATGTGGTGCAGGTTTCTACCTCTCGTGTTAAGGTAGATGTTTATTCCGGATTCTCTCGACAGTGTTTCAAAGAAATGGAGAAAATTCTCGGCTTTGAAGTTATTTATCTCTCCGTCAATTTCTCCATCAAACCTGAACACGCCCCTTCCGCTAATATCTATGCCACACAGTGTAACACTCTCGTCCATTGGAACTATTGCATCTCCAAAACGCTCGATTCCCCTCTTATCTCCAAGAGCCTTCTCTATGGCTGAACCAATCACTATTGCTGTATCTTCCACTGTATGATGCTCGTCCACCTCGACATCCCCCTCTGCACTTAGAACAAGCTTAATCTCAGCATGCCTAGCAAAAGTTTCGAGCATGTGCGTGAAAAAGGGTATGGGCGTTCTTATATCATAACCGGTATCATCTAAATCGATCTCGACCGAGATTTTTGTCTCTCTGGTTTCCCTTGATAGTTTTGCCTGTCTTACCAGCTTCATCGTTTCACCACATCAGAATACTTGGAGCTTTACGGCCTCTCTGTAATTCAGTTTTCCAGTATATAAAGCTGATCCTATTATCACACCTTCAGCGCCAGAATCTCTAATAAATGCAATATCTTCAATGCTTGAAATCCCCCCGGCAACATAGACTGACTTTTCCGAGGCTTTGAGAACATTGGTTAGCTTCTTTCTATCGATTCCTTTAATCAGTCCTTCAACATCGATGTTCGTGTAGAGGAAAGATACATCCACATCCTCGAACATCCCTATGACATCCAGAGCGCTGAGTGAAGTTTTCTCTGTCCAGCCCTTTATAGCCACCTTATCTTCTTTTGAGTCCACTGCGATCATTATCCTGCTCGGGTTTGAAGCAGCGATCTCTTTCACGGCATCTGGCTCTGTCAGGGCGAGAGTTCCCAGAATAACTCTGTCAACATCTGCATCGAGCAAGCTCTCAATTACCCCTGGATCCCTGATCCCACCGCCAACCTGAACCTCCACATCGAAGGCTGATAGTATCTCCCTGATCTCTCTTTCGTGTCTGAGCGCCCCTTCAAAAGCTCCATCGAGATCTATGATATGCAGACATTTTGCTCCCTGCATGATCCAGTTTCTTGCAACATCCAGAGGGTTGTCTATCTGAACAGTAATTCTGCTAAAATCTCCCTGGACAAGCCTGGTCACCCTACCATCCTTTAAGTCAATAGCGGGGATAACAAGAAATCGTGTTGGCATGGGAGGCCCCTTCGCTCTCAATCAGCCTTTAGATGAACATGACTCCCTTGATCTCTGGCAGTTTTTTGTCCTTTTTCATTATTTTCTCGATAGCCTTTATGAAGTCCTCTCTCGAGACAATGGTTTTCTCGTTTCTTATGGCGAACATTCCAGCTTCAGTAGCTATTGCCTTTATATCTGCACCGCTTGCACCTTCTGTCATTTCTGCAAGCTCTCTGAAGTCAACATCGTCTGCGAGCTTCATTTTCCTCGTATGGATCTTGAAGATCTGAACTCTTCCTTCGTAGTTTGGCAGTGGAACCTCAATGATCCTGTCGAACCTTCCGGGTCTGAGTATTGCTGGATCAAGGATATCGATTCTGTTGGTGGCGCCAACGATCTTAACATCTCCTCTGTTGTCAAAGCCATCCATCTCGGAAAGCAGTTGCATGAGCGTTCTCTGAACTTCTCTATCTCCACTTGTGTCACTTGAAGTTCTCCTTGCGGCTATGGCATCGAGTTCGTCGATGAATATTATCGATGGGGCTTTTTCCTTGGCTAACTGGAAAACCTCTCTGACAAGCCTTGCTCCCTCTCCAATGTACTTCTGAACGAATTCGCTTCCGACAACCCTGATAAATGTTGCCTTCGTTTGATTGGCAACGGCTTTGGCAAGCAGCGTTTTTCCTGTACCCGGTGGACCATAGAGCAGAACACCTTTTGGCGGTTCTATGCCAACCTCTTCGAACAGCTTTGGTTTTAGCAATGGCAGTTCAACAGCCTCTCTGATTTCCTCGATCTGTTTGTTTAACCCACCTATGTCGCTGTAGGAAACATCCGGCTTATCATAGATCTCAAATCCATAGACGGATGGATCTTTTGGAGGTGGAAGCACGCTTATAATGGCCAGTGTCTGCTGGTTCATCGAAACCCTTGCGCCGGGTTTCAGGTCTTCTGGATTTATGTTCTGGGATGTGTGGACAACAAATTTAGGTCCAGTACTGCTTTTAACAACAACCTTACCGTCTTCAAGAACATCTGAAATTACTCCAACGATGAGAGGGGGTGAGCGTAATCTTTCGATTTCACTTCTCAATCTTCTTACTTCTCTTTCATATCGTATTCTTTCTGTTTCGACAAATCTTTTTTCATCTTCAAGTCTTTTATAGAGGTTCTTAAGCCTGACATATTCTTCTTCGAGCTGTTTGAGTCTGTCGATTAAGTATTCCGACAGATCCACATTCTTTTCCTTTATCGATTTTGTTCCTCCTTCTTCCATGCTCACGATGTGGGCCTCCAATATATACTATAATGTGTTCTGGTATAAGAAATTATTGGATTTTACTCTCATTGAGAAAAAGCGGAATTCCTTTTGGTTTTTGGAATTCCTCTCTATTTTTTATTATAATAATCAAAAAAATTGAGAATAAAAAATAATAGGGTTTTTTCAGGTTTTGAGAGCCAGCTTGATATCTTCAGCCTTAACGGTCTTTCTACCGGCGTGCTTCGCAACTTCAACAGCCTTCTTGGATATTTCAGTGGCTTTGTCCTCAAGTATCTCTACCATTTTTGCAACAGCATCAGCGCTAACTCTCTTAGCACCAGCATTTCTAATTAGTCTCTCAACTGGGGCGGCAGGCAATTCAGCCATTCATTTTCACCTCCTTCAGTAATACTGTGTCTTATTTCATGTATATATATTTTTCCACAGAACTATGCTGTAATGACTTTATTTTGGTAGATACCTCTCTGAAAAATTTAGCTTGGCAAATAAGTTTGAATGAAATGCCCATGCTTAAATTCTGATAAACATATTATTATGTAAAAATAAATACAACTACTCACAAAATCAAGGACGAATCTGATATATGTGGTAGGCCTTTTTTTGGCTTATGGGTAATAATAATTTTAGATGAGTCGGTAGGATTGTTTGGCCTATTTTTTGGTTTGGGAATTATAATCTGTTGGAGGGTTATTTTTTGATGGATCTCATAATAGTGGATTCTTTTTTGTTCCGTAAGCCAATTTGAGAATACCTATCTTTAGGTCTTTATCTTGATTTGCTGCAGTATTTCCAGCACTATCTACTCCTTTAATGAGTTTAATTATTTTTCCTTGTCTGCAGTGGTTGTTTTTAGGTGGTTTAGTTTTGAAAGAACATATGTTGGCATTTGTTGGTATTCAACTATATCAAATTCAAAAACGCCGGGGGTGGGATTCGAACCCACGCGGGCAGAGCCCAGTGGTTATCCACCTTTAATTACTCTGCCCACTGTTAGCAGACCACCGCCTTACCACTCGGCAACCCCGGCTCAGACTATTAACTGCTTTGAGTTTTTTAAAGGTTTTGGGTATAAAAGCTTTTGAGTTGTTTCTCGTTTAGCTGGTTTGACTAGTTAGACAATACTACATCTCCAGATTTAAGTACAACTTCAAACATCTAAACCATATCAAACCTATTCGTTTAGGAATTAAAACATCTAACGTGAGAAAAATTTATGAAGTATTTCTAAACCTCTTACAGGAAGTGATGTTTCATGGGAAGGAGGTTAACAAAAACGATAATTGATGTATTACTGCTGACCGGACTGATCATAATGGGTATAACAGGGTTAGGAATGTATCTTGCCCCATCCGGAAGAGTTGCCAGAGAAACGCACTGGACATTTTTGGGGCTGGATAAAAGCACTTTGGGAGATGTTCACACATACTTTGGCTTCGTGATGGTCGCGATTGGTGTTATACACCTGACATTAAACTGGAAGCCCCTGACCTCTCTGCTAAAGAACCTAAAAAACAGCGGATCAGATATGGCAAAAGTTGTGCTGACACTCATGCTCGTGATAGCAGGTGTATTTGTTTATCTGAATACTCTGGGTAGAGCGTAGGTAGCATAATGGAGGCTAAAACATCATAACCCACCCATCAATTTCAGACTTGCTATCGCGAGCTATCCTCCCAGTGTTGAAACTACACAGTATATACTCCTCCTGAACCCTCCATCCGGGTTCTGGAGTGAGCATATCAATTCTTTTGTTTTTTATGCTCCTGTATCTACACCCAAGAGTATCAAAAATAGAAATGTCATAGCATGTATCTTCAAGATAGGTGATATCCACAAGGTTTGTGAATCTACAGAATGTTGACATTTTTTACAAAAGACACAACTTTAGATATGTTTTTCTGATCTTCCAGCATTGAAACGCAATAGAATGTTTCTCTAGGATTGGGTTCGTTCCCAAATCCAATGCCTTATGAAGCCCATAACAAGGTCCTTTACTTTCTATGCACATCACATTCAAGCATCTTTAATGAGGGTGCAGGCATGTAAACCCCCCTTAACAAATTCGGTGATTCGAAGGAATGTGTTGCAGTGGTGCCAACCTCAAAAATGAAAATCCTGGTTTTTGATACCCTCATCAACCTCTTCAATCTCTCCAGCAGAAAAACTCCAAAATCTATCTTCACCAAGCAGTTTCAAGCACTTGAAGGTGTAGGATATCGAGCACTCTCCTTGCCCCGGAGGTGCTCGGCTAAACCATTATCCTCAATTTTCTCACCAATAGCGTCCAGAATGTAGAGCGCATAGTATGTCTCCGGCAGCGAAGGTGGATTGTAGAACGAGAAAACCACCTTTAACTTTCCTTGCCATGACGAAGCGCTTCAGTCTTTCAACTCTCAATGTCCTCTATGTCCAGCACCCCCAGTAGCTGAACACAATAACTGAAATTTCGAGAATCAGGAATATTTAAATTCTCTTACCATGATTGAAGAAGTATGGCAAAAAAATCAGATGAAAAGTTTATCATAAAAAGATCAGGATATCCCAGTAAAGGTGAAATCGTTATTGGTACTGTCACAAGGGTACTGGATTTCGGAGCTTTTGTTTCTCTAGATGAATATGAAAATCGTGAAGGGCTTGTTCACATAAGTGAGGTTGCACCGGGATGGATCAAAGACATCAGGGATCATGTCAAAAAAGGCCAGAAGGTTGTATGTAAGGTTCTAGACACAAATCCGAAAAGGGGACACATAGATCTATCGATAAAGGATGTAAACGAGAGGCAGAGAAGAGAGAAAGTTCAGCAGTGGAAGAGTGAACAGCGAGCATTCAAGTGGTTGGAGATTGCCGGAGAAAAGGCAGGTGTATCCAAGAAAGAGCTTTTTGAGGTGGGTAAAAAGCTTCTCAAAGAATATGACACGATTTACGGAGTTTTTGAAGATGTGTTTTATGAGGGGCATAAGGCGATTTTGGATATTGCCGGAGAAAAACTCGCTAAAGCCATAGAGGAAATAGCCAAAGAGAATATAAAACCGCACAAGGTTGAGATCAGAGGTATCTTCCAGCTGAAAAGCAATGCTCCGGATGGAATAGAGAGAATAAAATCCGCATTGCTGGAGATAAATAACCTAAGCTTAGATGGTGTGAACATAAAGATAGACTATGTTGGAGCACCGAAGTACAGAATAATTGTTGAAAGTGAAGACTACAAAACTGCGGAGAAAGCCCTCAAAAAAGCCGTTGATAAGGTTCTCAAGAAGATTAAAAAGCTTGGAGGGGAGGGAACATTCGAGAAGGAGGTCTAAATCGATACCATGAAATCGAGATTAAGGAAGTGCAGGAATTGTGGGAGATATACCTTAAAGGAATCCTGTCCGGTTTGTAAACAAAAAACTATCTCCCCAATTCCACCAAAATTCTCGATTGAAGATAGATATGGAAAATACAGGAGAAAACTCAGAATGGAGAAAGGATTTTTTAGCTTTAAAGATTAGGAGGTGATTTTAATGCTGAAAAAAGTAGATGTGAGGTTTTTCAAATCTCCTGAGGAATTTGGTTTGAAAGATCCGGTAATGATTGAAGGATTACCGGGGATAGGGCATGTAGGAAAGCTGGTTGCCGATCATCTTGTTAAAGAGCTGAAGGCTGAGAAGGCTGTGGAAATCTACTCGCATTACTTCCCACCACAGGTTATGGTTGAAGAGGATGGAACAATAAAGATGCCCAAAAACGAGGTCTATGTCCACAAAGCAAATGATGTTGCTCCGGATTTGGTCATCCTCGTAGGAGACTTCCAGAGCATAAGCAACGAAGGCCATTTTGAGCTTGTTAATGCATATATCGACATCGCAAAGAAATTCGGCGTTAAAAGGATATTCACTCTTGGCGGTTACGGAATAGGAAAGCTCGTTGAAGAGCCGTATGTGCTCGGGGCAGCCAACGATCCCAAGCTCATCGAGGAACTCTCACAGTACGACATACAGTTCGAGAAGGGTGAGCCTGGTGGGGGAATAATCGGTGCTTCCGGGTTAATCCTGGGCGTTGCACAGCTTGAAGGAATAGAGTCTGCCTGTCTTATGGGAGTGACTTCTGGCTACATGGTCGATCCGAAAAGTGCCAAGGCCGTTCTTGAAGTTCTGATGAAAATGCTGAAGATAGATGTGAGCGTTGAGGCTCTCGAAGAGAGAGCCAGGGAGATGGAGAGGATCATAGCCCACATAAGGGAAATGCAGGAGACCACAATCCAGCAGTGGAAGAGCGACGAGGATTTGGGTTACTTCAGATAGCTTACTTCAGATAACGGTATGATCAAGGTTGGTTGCTGTGGCTTTCCAACCCCGATGAACAAATATTTCTCATTTTTTGATGTTGTTGAAGTGCAGAAGACTTTTTACGATTTTCCGAGAATCGACAGCATTAAGAGATGGAGAGAGAAAACTGATAGCATCAACAGAGATTTTGAGTTCATAATTAAAGCCAATCAGCTAATAACTCATCCACCTTCCAGCCCGACATACAAGAAATCGAAGCTGAAACCAAAAAATTCAGGTTTCTTCAGGATGGTTGAGGAGGTTACTGAAGCTTTGAAGAAGACTGTTGAAATCGCAGATATACTGAGGTGTGACAAAATCCTGTTTCAGACTCCACCCTCGTTCAAACACTCGAGCGAGAACATAGAGAACATGGAAAGGTTCTTCACAGCCATGAAAAACTATGGAAAATTCAGAATCATACTTGAGCTGAGAGGTTGGAAGGAGGCTGAAATACTGGATGCACTGGAAAGGCTATCCAGCTTCAGCCCGGTACACTGTGTTGATCCTTTCCGTTCCAGGCAGCTGAGCGGAGAGTTTCAGTACTTCAGATTGCATGGGAGGTATGAAAGCAACAGGATAATTTATTCTTACAAGTACAGCAATTCAGAGCTTTCATCTCTCAAAAAACTCGTTAAAAAAGGGTATGTGATGTTCAACAACAAGTATATGCTGGAGGATGCAATGAGATTCAAAGAGATACTTAACTCTGACTGAATGTTAGCCCCTCTTCGACTCACCATGAACGATTGCGGATGCAACCATGTGGGCTAACCTGAGCGGCTCCGGGATCTTTGCATCCTTCACAGACAGTCTTATAAACTTCTTGGCCTCCTCAAGCGTGCATCCGGCCTTTTGTATGAACAGCTCTCCAACATTAAAAACCTCTCCAGCCTTCTCGATCAGCAACCACCTATCTTCAAGGTTTGCTGAGCAGAGAGCATGCTTTATCGAACTGAAATCCGGTTTTTTCCGCATAACCACTACCACAGCAATTCCTGTCTCTTCGGCTATTCTGCTTATATCTGCAATGTTGAACCCGCCGAAGGTTAAACCGCTGAGAAAAATGCATTTCAGTTGAACATGAAACTTCGATCTCTTCACCATTCTTATCATCTTGTCTGTTGAATCATCCCCATCAACCTCAATCCTGTCTACCATGAACCCCTCAGGATAAAATCCTGAGGTGACACACCCAACGATAACAGCTTTTTCTCCCTTGAGATCAGAGACGGTAGAACTTATTCTGAAGCTGTCATCAAATCCGACAAATCTCCAGTTTTTCATTTTTAAGAAAAGTTAAGATGAGAGTGATCCGAGAATCTCATCGCACTCAGCAATTATCCTCTCATTGACCCTTTTTATCACCGCTATCGGATCCTCCCCGTTCGTTCTCACAATCAGCTCAGCTTCGTCTATGAGTGGATGGGGTATATCATATTTGGCTATCACAACGCTCTCATCTTCCAGAAGGTTGTGCTGGAGGAGATTCAAAAGCGTATGATCCTCTCCCTTTATCTTCAGCCTTATGTAATCCTTCTCGTATTCAATAATCTTAACCTCCATCGTATCCCTCCTACTCCCACTTTCCAGATCCATAGTCTGAAGCTATCTTCCTTCTTTCAACATTCCCGCAATTTGGACACTTAAGAACCTTTCCGTCCTTCAAAAGTTCGTGCCTGCATTCTGAGCATATTGCCTTCACGACACCCATATCACTCTCTTTTGTTGAAAGCTTGAGAAGCTTTGGATCTATCACCCTTGCCTTAACAACATCCATATACTTTACTGCCGAATTGATATCCTTGAGGTATTCATTCTGAATGTTTGATATGTGAAGAGCTGCAATTCCAGTATGCATTAAATCCCTGTCAAAACCGGATTTTCTGGATAATTCAATAAGAGCTATTGAATTCCTCACATCTACAACTCTGCCGAGAATAGTATCTCCTCTCTCAATATTTGGAATTTTGTTGACGGATTCAACCCTTAAAACCCTATCCTTAACAACGAGCTTTCCTGCAACAGAGGCATAAAGTTCCCCATCTTCCTCATAAACTCCCTCGCCACAGATAAACTCCTCAGCAATACCTAACTTATCTCCCGGAAACACGAAATCTTTCGTCATCTTTTCTCCCCATAATCTAAGACGCTTGATCTTTTAAATTTTTGGTTCATTGTGAGCATGATTCAATCATTTTATTAATAATTGTCGTGAAAAATTTATTGGTTGATGAACCAGTATTATTGAAAAAAGTGAAATGATGAACCGCTTGCTTATGCTCGTGGAAGATGACGAGAACGATATCTTCCTGATAGAAAGCTCTGAAAAGGTCGGTGGAGGTTTACTGACGGTAACCAGAGATAGGGATGAAGCGATACAGTACCTCAGCAGAGAAGAGAGGTATGCAAACAGGGAAAGATTTCCCATACCGGATATGATCCTGCTCAATCTGAAAATGCCAAGAAAATCAGGTTTTGAAGTTCTTGAATGATTAAAGAACCATGAGAAATTGAAGAAAATACCGGTAATTGTTCTAACCTCTCCATAAAATAAAAAGATATTGAAAAAGCTTATGAACTTTTTTGCAAATTCTTATCTTGTGAAACCCGGAAGCTTTGTCGATCTTGTTAATATGGTATTTCCGGTGATAGAAGATGAGAGTGATGCTCATAGATAACAACCCGGATGATATAATTCTTACAACAAGGGAGTTGAAAAAAGAGTTCGATGATGTTGAGGTTCTGGAAATACTAGATGAGAAAGAATTCTTAAATGCTCTCGAAGAGGAATTCGATGTTGTCATAACAGATTATCAACTTAAATGGGGTACTGGGATTGATATTCTAAAGAAAATCAGGGAGAAGCATCCTTTCTGGCCCGTGATAATGTTCACGGAAACAAGTAATGAAGAAGTTGCTATAAAAGCCATGAAAGCTGGCTTAGATGACTATGTGCTGAAATCCCCAAAACACTTTATCAGACTCTCAGTGGCGGTAAAAGTTGCAATAGAGAAAAAAAAGAAAGAAAAAGAGTTGGAAATATACAGAAGAGAACTTGAAAAGAGCGAAAAGAAGTACAGTGAACTCTGGAATAATGCAAATGACATGCTGTACTTACTCACCCCGGACGGAACATTCATTGATGCAAACAAATTAACATTAAATACTTTCGGATACACGAAAGAGAGTCTTGGAAAACTATCCTTCAAAGATATAATTGCCGATGAACACTTAGAGAAGGCGTTAAATGATCTTCAGGAAATTGTTAGCTCGGGAAAGGAGATATCCCAGGAGTATCTGTGTAAAACGAGAGACGGAAAACAGATATGGGTCGAGATCAGAAGTCATCCCATCTTCGAAAATGGTAAAATTGTTGCAATACAGGGAATTGCAAGAGATGTAACAGATAGAAAGAGGTTCGAAGAAGAGCTTATAAAGAAAGAAAGGAAATACAGAGACCTATTTGAAAATTCCCTAGATCTCATAGTGATCACAAATTTGAGAGGTGAATTCATTGAGGTGAACAAAACTTTTGAAAAAGTTCTTGGATATTCAAAAGAAGAGATAATTGGTAAGAACTACAGGGAGTTCTTACCAGAAGAGTGTGCCAATGAAATTTTCAAAGAGTACAACAGGGCATTCAGGAGTGGAAAAAATATATACGGAATTGAATTAGAAGTTTTTGCGAAAGACGGTAAAAAAATAGTTCTCGAAGGAAATGTACGAATGATAAAGGAAAATGGAAAGATTGTAGCATTTCACGGCAATTTTAGAGATATTACTCCGAGAAAGAGGCTCGAGAATGAGTTAAAAGATAGCGAGGAAAAGTTCAGAAAAATTTTCGAATTGTCCCCCAGTCACATAGCAATTCTCGATGAAAATGGTGTCTTTTTAGAGCTGAATCCCGCAATGAAATCGAGTATTAAGCTGGATGCCGTCGGAAAATCTCTATACGAGATCTTTCCAAGAGATGTTGCCAAAAAGAGAATGGATTATCTCAAAAAAATGTTTGAAACAAATGAGATCATAATCTTTGAAGACAGTCGCAATGGTGAATATTTCCGTAACTTCCTTGTTCCATTAGAGTTGAAAGGAAAAAGATACTGTCTTCTGATCTCAAAGGATCTTACAGAACTGATAAGACTCAACAAGCTGCTTAAAACAATAGACAGAATCAATGATTTGCTCGTCAAAGAAAAAGATATAACGCTGCTCCTGAGAAGAGCTTGTGAGTACCTCTCCACCCTTGAAGAGTACTACTCTGTGTGGGTTGGAACTCTGGAAAAGAATATCGTAAAGACTATCGCATACGATGGAGAGAAGACGCCACATCCCGGAGAATTCGATGTTCAGGGATGTATGCTGAAAGCCTTGCAGAAAGATGGTTTTATCGTTCAAAACATTAAAGATAGAGAAGAGAACTGTCCATTCTATGACGGCGATGCCTTTAGTTGCATAGTATTCCCTATGAAGGTAGATGATACCACGAAGGGATTTATAACCATACATTCCAAGATTCTGCCGAATGGGGAGGAAATTGAGCTTCTTTCAACTCTCGCAAACGATCTGGCCTTTGCAATAAAGGCTTTTGAGCTTGAAGAGGCGAAGAAAAGAGCTTTCAGGCAGATTGAAGACAACATCGAAAAATTTGCAATTCTCGTGGATCAAATCAGAAATCCCTTATCAGTAATATCTGGTACGGCCGAGATGAAAGTTAAGAATAAAGAGATTGCAGAACTGATATTAAAGCAGGTAGAAGCAATCAATGATCTCGTAAAAAGGCTTGACGATGGATGGCTTGAATCTGAGAAGGTCAGAGAGTTTCTGAAACAATTTTTCAGGTGATGTCGCTTTTGTGTATAATTAATAGTGATATAATTGTTCAAAATTTTTTCTTCTTTCTTATTGAGATTAAGTTCATCAGTAATTCTCAATGAACCACAGACCAACAAATAATTTAGCTTACTTGTTCAATAATTATTACATCTTGATTTTTTAGCAAACAGCTTGGTACAAATCTCTGATACACCTAAAAATTTATATAAGAGAAGGTTAAGAAATCCATTGGAGCTTAGATAGCCACAGGAGGTGTTTTGGATGGAATTGCCGTTAGCACCTGTTGAGAGAATAATCAGGAATGCGGGTGCGTCAAGAGTTAGTGAAGATGCGAAGAAAGCCCTTGCTGAGGCGCTTGAAGAATATGCATTAACTGTAGCCAGAAAAGCAGTAGATCTTGCAACCCACGCTGGAAGGAAGACAGTTAAGGCCGAAGATATCAAAATGGCCGCTAAAGAGTTTTAATTTATGAATTTTTAAAATTCTATTTTTTTGTTATATTCCAGCACCCATAATGTTGTTAAAAATCAAAACCTTAATATCATACAACGGGCATTTTTTCTCTGGTGATCGTATGAAAGTAAATGGCGTTGAGATTGAGGACACTTTTGCAGAAGCTTTTGGAATTAAGGTTGCAAGGGTTTTGATTACCGCGTACGACTACGACTGGGCCAAGGTAGCCGCTACAGAGGCGACCGGATTTGGAACCTCTGTAATAATGTGTCCAGCAGAGGCAGGGATTGAAAAGAAAGCCCTGCCATCAGAAACCCCGGATGGGAGACCGGGTTACTACATCCAGATCTGCCACATGTCCAAAAAGGGTCTTGAGGAGCAACTTCTTGCAAGAATCGGGCAGTGTGTGCTTACCGCCCCAACAACCGCAGCTTTTAATGGCCTGCCAGATGCTGAGAACAAGTTCGATATAGGCTTCAAGCTTAAGTTCTTCGCAGATGGGTATGAAAAAGAGCTGGAGGTTGGAGGCAGGAAATGCTGGGCAGTTCCAATGATGGAGGGAGACTTCATAGTGGAGAACGACATAGGATATGTTGACGGTGTTGCAGGAGGCAATTTCTTCATATTCGCAGAAACCCAGCCCTCCGGTCTTGCTGCAGCAAAGGCCGCTGTGCAGGCGATAGAGGATGTTGAAGGTGTGATAACACCGTTCCCCGGAGGTATTGTAGCCTCTGGCTCCAAGGTCGGAGCTAACAAGTACAAGTTCCTCAAGGCAACAACCAATGAGAAGTTTGCACCATCAATCAGGGATCAGATTGAGGATACCCAGATCCCGGAGAATGTGAAGGCTGTCTATGAGCTTGTCATAAACGGCATCAGTATAGATGCCGTCAAGGAGGCTACAAAGGTTGGAATTCTTGCTGCAACAAAAATACCGGGAGTCGTGAAGATCACTGCCGGAAACTATGGAGGTAAGCTCGGCCAGCACCTCATAAACCTGCACGAGCTATTCTAACTTCTTTTTTTATTTGATAGCTTTCTCGATTTACCAAAACAGGTGGCGACTGGAAAAATTTTAAGTATTTCAAAAACATCGAATATTTATGACATCTGTTTTCAATAAGATATTGATCCCGACAGATTTCTCGGATTATTCGAGAAAAACCATTGAATGTGGCAGGGAGTTTGCGGATCTCGGTGCAGAGGAGATTGTCCTTTTGCACATCGGGCTGTATGACCCATTTATTCTGTCTCTCGCTAGAATGAGCGTTGATGAGTATGTTGAGAAGATTAAGGAGAAGGCTGAAAATGAGCTAAAAGAACTGGCGGGAATTGTAGAGGAAAAGGGTCTAAAGGTAAGAACGATATTCCTTGCCACATATACAGACCCAGCAGAGGAGATAGTCAGGATATCTGAAGAGGAAGGAGTTGATTTAATCTTAATAGGCTCTAAAGGGCATGGATGGCTGAAGGCTAAGCTCATCGGTGGGACCTCGGAGAGCGTTGCAAGGTTATCAAAAGTTCCGGTATTGATAACCAAGTTTCAGGTTGAGGAAAAGGATGGTGAGAAGTACTGCAGGTTGACATTTGAGAGGTTGCTCGACAGAGTGCTTTTCACCTTTGATAAGCCGGAAATTTCCGAAAAAGCCCTGAAAATCCTCGAGGAATTTTCTAGGGTTGGAAAGGTTTTTCTAGTGCATGTTGTTGAGAAGAGGAACGAAAGTGAAATAGAGGAAGAAATAAGAGAATATGGAGATTTCTTTGATGGGATTGCCAATGCAGAATGGAAGGTGCTCTGGGGAAATCCGGTTAATGAGATTCTGAACTATGCTCGTGAGACTAAATCGAGTTTGATAGTTGTTGGCAAAAAAGAGAGAAAGCTTGGCAAAGTCGCTGATTCTCTGCTGAGACACTCGGAAATTCCCATCATGATACTTAACAAATAGGTTCGAAAAGAGTAACGAAAAGTTTATAAATTGTAAATACAGGTAATAAAAATGAGGGGTGTTCGGTATGGATGACAAAAAGCAGGCTGTAATTGAGGCGTTCAAGAAATCCGAAAAGCCTTTACGCCCCGGGGAGATTGCCAAAATGATAGGAATGGACAGCAAAGAGGTTTCAAAGATTATCGGTGAACTGAAAAAAGAGGGAATCGTTATCTCTCCGAAAAGGTGCTACTATTCTCTGAAAGAGTAAATCTTTTTATTTCATTTTCATCATCAGAAGGAATGCCGGTATAGAAATAAAACAGATCGTTCCTGAGACTAAAAAGACATGGTATATGCCCATAGCATCCATTATGCCCCCTGCGATCATCGGTGCTGTGATCATGCCTATACTCATCGCCGTGTTGAATGCCCCCATGGCAGTTCCCTGACCGATCTCTCTTCCAGCTATCGTAACGAGAGCCATGGCCGAAGGCATCGATAAAGCTCCACCGATGCCTATGATCAGCGAAGCTAACAGCAAAGACTCAAAGCTCTTTAAGAATGGAATGAACAGGAAACAGAAGGCTATAATCGCTGAACCTGCAGAGATCAGTACTGCTTTATTGTGGTTATCTGCGAACCTTCCAAATCTCCTCTGAAGGATTGCTGTTGTAAATATGCTGGTAGATATCAACATACCCGTCTGAGTTGATGGTAAACTGATAAGATATCCAAGAACAGGTAGGAAAACCATGAAAACACCATTTGCAAAGGCATTCATAGCTCTAAAAAAGAGAATTGCCCGCATAACTTTGTTCTTCAAAGCCCCCTTCAAACTTGCTTGTCTATACTTGCCTCTGGACTCGGGGAGGAACAGGAGGCAGATCAGGAAGGATATGAAAGACAGAACAGCCATTGATATGAAAACCGCCTCCATTCCGTACATATCCCTTATAACTCCACCCACTAGAGGGCCAAATCCCATTCCGAAGAACATCGATGCCATGAAGGTTCCCATATACATACCCTCTCTGCCTTTAGGAGACAGGTCGGCTATGTATGCAAGAGCCACAGGAATTACCATCGCCGATGCAATGCCATGCACTATTCTTACTGCGGTTAGAGAATAAACCGAGTTGGCATAGATGTAGATGAACGAGAGGATCGTGAAAATCAGCAAACCAGTTAAAATGAAGAACCTTCTCCCCCTCGAGTCTGATAACTTGCCTATCAGTGGCATGAACACGGCTCTGGACAGTGAGAATCCAGAGAATATCGCCCCAATCCACAACCCCGTGGCTCCAAGACTCTCAGCGTAGTATGGGAGCAACGGAACAACAATTCCCAGACCCAGCATAACTGAAAATACCGATATGAAAAGTACATTGAACACCCTCGAACCCATCTGACCTTCACCTCTGCTACCATCACCCAGGACTATTTAAATTTTGGTTTGTTAATAATAAATCTCGATAGAACGAGATACACTACCGCAGATAAAGCTGTGAACATCCCAGACAGTATAAACACGAAGGAAAAACCGTATGTCTCGGTAACATATCCCATTATCGCAGGTCCGAGGAATACGGCAAGCTGAAGGGATGTGCTGGATGCGCCCATCGCAAAACCCTGATGCTCTGGAGAGACCAGATCGGAGAGTAAGGCAAATCCTGCTGGATTGGCAAATCCCATTCCCAATCCGGTTAAAAATGTTCCCAGGGCTATGGCGTAAAAGCTTTGTGAAAGAAAGAGAAATATTCCTATTGCCTCAATTACGAGTCCAAAAACGATTACTGGAAGCCTCCCTATCGAATCTGAAAGCTTTCCAGCTGGAACCCTAACCAAAGCAGATGACAGAAAAAGGAATGTTACGAGAAATCCAATATCTCTGTAATCATATCCAAGCCTGGGGAGATACAGCGGAATCGAGTATATGGAGATTACAGCACTCCCAAAAGTGGCGAAAAATGGAACCATAGCTGCAAACATTGCTTTTTTATCCAGATCGAATTCGAACCCAAAAGAGCCCCTTCTCTCATCAACTCTGAAAAGCAGAAACGGCACAAACCCAATTACAGCAACTATGCTGCATGAAATAAATACCTCTCTGACCCCGAAAACCTCTGCCACATATCCACCAATAGATGGGCCAAATGCATAGCCAAGCATTGTGAATGTTGCAATCCATCCCAGAGCCTCACCCTTTCTGCCCTCCTCAGACAGATCAATTACGAGAGCATTGATGGCAGGAACGAAAATCGCCATGGCAAGGCCATGCAGGAACCTCGCTAAAAGCAGTTCGATGTAATTTCTCGATACTATATAGAACAGGGGAGCTACGATGAAGAGGGAAAAACCAATCAGCGAAGTTCTGTATTTTCCAAACCTGTCCGCAATCATTCCAAAAAGCACCATTGTAAGAGATGTTACCAAAGCGAAACCTCCACTGATGACTCCAGCCCAGAATGCATTTGCACCGAGTTTCATTGAGTAGGGTGCGATGATCGGAAAAACTATGCTTCCCGCGAGATAGCCTACAAATCCAGCAAAATACAGTATTCCACTCCTCAAATGTATCCCTGCCACTCCAGCTCTATCTCCGCCTTTTTAATCAACTTTGGGATGTCTTCTATCGTTCTAACCTCTTTGCCAACTATTCTGAACAGTCTCTTTCTGTATTCTCTATCCACTGCTATGCCATTCAATTCAAGCTTTCTCGAAAGCTCCTTTTCGATCTTGTTTCCCCTATAATCCCAGTCTGTCAACAGTATGACGAACCTGCTACGAACTGAATCCACTATTTCAGCATCCGAGCTTATCGATGCGAACCTGACTTCACCGTGAATTCCCATCTCTTTCAAAGCTTTCTCATCAGAGCGGCCTTCGACGATGATGACTGCTCCATCATCACAGGCTCTAGCGATCTCCTTGATTATCTCCCTTATCTCAACAAGTTCCTCATAACTCAGCTTCATTTTCAAATCTTCTTTTCAGGATCTCAACAACCCTATCATAGCTTAAATGAACCCTTATAACCTTATTCGAGCTCTTCTCACCTTTAAGTATCTCTACCTCTACTCCAAAGATCTTTTCCATCTCAGATATTATTTCCCTGTTCGCCTTGTTGTCTCTGGCAGGACTTTTAATCCTGACTTCTATGGCCTTCCTCCATTCGTTGTATGCGTGAGGTATTCTCGTTTTCTTGGCGTTTGCGGAAACCGATATACTCAGGATCGTCCTGTCTCCATCCTTTTTAAGTGCCTCTTCGAAACCCATAGCGCCTCACAACAGCACTCCAATATATTTTTAGCTTTACCATTTCTCCCAGTGCGTGAGCTCCTGAATCGGATATCTCCTTCTCTTTTCAGGTTTCTCGTCAGGGTATCCAATGGGGATAATGGCTACAGGTCTGGCATGATCCGGAATTCCCAGCAGGGAAGAGATTAACTCCTCGTGAAATGCACCAACCCAGACGCATCCGAGTCCCAACGCTGTGGCTGCTATTAGCATGTTCTCAACCGCTGCTGTAGCGTCTTGCTCGGCATAAAACTTTCCCCTTTCACCATAAACCCTCATGCTCCGGGGATAGTTCGCACACACAACTATGACCACCGGAGCTTCTGCGATGAACATCTGGTTCAGAGAGGCTTTTGCGATTTCAACCTTCATCTTTTCATCCCTAACGACTATAAAGTCCCTCGCCTGTAAGTTTCCAGCAGATGGAGCAGAATTGCCAGCTTTCAGGATTTCAAGCAAAATATCATCGGGAACCTTCTCTTTCCTGAATTTTCTTATCGATACTCTGTTAAATATAACATCTAAACAGTCCGTCATCCTTAAACAGTTATACAAGAAAAATAAAAGGTTTGCGATATTTTTATGAAGCTTTAGCAGGTTATTTTGCAGATTATAATAATTTACAACTCGATATATGTTGCATCTATTATTCCGTCGAGCTTCACCATCTGTTCGAGGACATCCTTCGACGGCACATCGTCCACAAGAAGTAGCATCAGCTGAATACCTCCCTTTCCTCCATGTCTACCAACGATCATTCCAGCGATATTGATGTTGTTCTCCCCAAACAGCGTTCCAACTCTCCCGATAACACCGGGTTTGTCCTCATGCAGAGAGATTATGTAGTTGCCCTTCGGTATGAAGTCCACCTTGTACCTGTCGATCTTCAGTATTCTGTAATCATCCTTTCCAAAGCATGTTCCCTCAAGGGTTATGCTCTTTTCATCCCCCTCAGCATAAACTTCCAAAATGCTCGAGTAGTATTCAGAGGTCTCACTTTTGCTCTCCTCTATCCTTATTTTCCTCTCTCTCGCTACGGGAACGCATGAAACAAGATTTATGTTCGAACCCAGAATCTCACCCAGCAGACCCATCAGGAACGATCTGGTTATGTAATCCGTCTCATATCCAGAGATTTCTCCCTTGTAGGTTATTCTCACGGCCTTGATGACATTTCCAAGCCTAGCTGAAGCAATCCTACCCATCTTCTCAGCCAGAAGCATGTAGGGCATAATCTTCTCATAGGCTGTTGGTTCAAGGCTCGGAAGATTTACAGCGTTCCTGGCCGGTAGACCTTTAGAGAAGTTTATAATTTCCCCAGCTATTGTCAAACCAACGCTTATCTGTGCTTCCTTGGTTGATGCTCCTATGTGTGGGGTTGTGACCACATTGTCCAGCTTGAGCAAAGGATTGTCTCCCGGCGGCTCGTTTTCATAGACATCCAGTCCAGCTCCAGCAAGCTTTCCATTAATCAGACTCTCATAAAGGGCTTTCTCGTCAACTATTCCCCCCCTCGCACAGTTTATGATGTAAGCTCCATCCTTCATCAGCTCGAACTCCCTCTTAGAGAACATTCCAACAGTTTCCTTGGTCTTCGGAACATGTATCGTTATGAAATCAGATTTCCGCAGAACATCTTCAAATGGCAGGATCTCAACTCCAATCTCCTTCGCCTTCTCCTCGCTTATGTAGGGATCGTAAGCGAGAACATGCATCTCAAGCATCTTCGCCCTTTTCGCAACCTCATATCCAACTCTTCCAAGACCGATAACTCCTAGAGTCTTCCCTCTCAGCTCTGTGCCGATGAACTTCTTCCTCTCCCATTTCCCTTCCTTCACACTTCTATCCGCCTGTGGTATCTTTCTTGCCACAGCAAAGATCATCGCGATAGCAAGCTCCGCAGTAGATACAGAATTTCCACCCGGAGCATTCACAACCACAATGCCTTTCTCGGTTGCTTTCTTGATATCAATGTTATCCACCCCAGCACCAGCCCTTCCAATAATCCTGAGGTTTTTCGCCGCCTCAATCACCTCAGCCGTAACCTTGGTCCCGCTTCTGACAATTAAACCATCATAATCCGGTATGACTTTAATTAAGTCCTCCTGCGACAGGCTGGTCATTACATCAACATCTATTCCAGCGTTTTTCATCATTGCAATCGCTTCATCCGGTATAGGGTCTGAAACAAGTACCTTCATTAAAGCAACTAAGACCATGGGATTTAAACTTTTACTGTTGATTTTTTCTGCCGAGTAATTTTTCTCAAAGTAATTTTTCTCAAGACATACACATCAAAGAATTATCCCGAGAATTATCCTAACAGCCCCACTCCTTCAATTACAACCCTGTTCCCATCAAAGTAGATTATATCTCCAAAAAACTGTTTTATGACATAGGCATTGCTTTTCTGATGCATTGTTATCTCAGAAGTCGTGTATGATGTTTTTCCTTTCGCCAGAGCGGCAAACACCATCACCTGATCGGCGATATGCCTGTCAAAAACCGCTTTTGAATTCATCTCTTTCGCAATCTCCATTGCTGATTCCTGACCGACATTCTCAGCCCTCTTCCCTTTCTCACCCAGAGCGGATCCTCCCTTGTACCCGCTCCAGAGTGTTATTCCACTGCCAGTTGAGTAGGCTTTGGTTACTTCCAATTTTATATCGCTCTCAAAACCATTTTTTCTCAGAAATCGCTCAGCAGATTTTGCCTGCCTTGATGCAACATGGTCAGGCAGATTTGAACAGTGGCTTATCCCATACACGGTTTTGCTTTTGGTATCTTTGAAGTCATTGAAATCAACACCCTCCAGTGAGGATTCTTCTGTTTCCACAACCACCTCGCCACCACCCTTTGGATAGTATCCCCTCGTTATAACCTCAAAATTGCACCTAACACCAAGCTCGGACAGGGCCTTTAAGGTTACATTCCTGAAGTAGTCCACGGTTGGGGCCCATTTCACATCAGTTCCCCCTCTGATTTTCATCCTACAACCCCTCAGGATAGATGGCAGCAGAATCGATTGGAGAATCAGTGTAACACTTCCTGCAGTTCCAATATCAATCTCAAGGCCTTTAGGCTTTAAGTCAGATGGTCTGAAGGTAACCTCCATCGATCTCACTTTCAGCCCCTCAACCTCGGCATCACACAGCATTTTCGCAGACTCTATCCCTTTAAGGTGCTGAGGGGCCAAGCCCGGCTTTGGACGGTTGGCTCTGATTCTTGTGATCCTGACAGCCTTACCGGTTATGCATGAAAGAGCAATCGAGCTTCTGAGAATCTGCCCCCCACCCTCCCCAAAGCTTCCATCTATTTCGATCATATCTTTCAGAAGTACTGCTAAATATAAAGGCGTTATTCCTGATTCTCTATTGGATTTTGCTGCCCTCCATCAACAACTCAATTTCGGTAATAGAATCCATCCTCTTCTCTAACCAGCCCCCTCGATATCAGGTAATCAAGGTGCTTTCTGATCATGTTCCTCTCAAAGAAGTCGAGCAGTTCTTTGGCATACGGCTTCTTTCTGTAGAATGGGGATATCTCAACCAGATCCTCCAGACTCTTTCCATCTTCAAGCAGTTCCAGCAAAAGCCTGTCCCTTTCGTCAAAAACTCTTAGATACTCCTCTATCCTATCGTCAAACTCCTCTCTGCTGAAGACTTTCATGAGATGAGATGAGATATACAACTCAAAATCCATCTTCCTCAGCTCTTCGATGCTCTTCCTGAACTGCTCAAGATCGCTTTCAGGGTTACCATACCATGGACCGAATCTCGTTAGATCTATATCTGCCCCATACATTATCCTGCCATCTATCAGAAAAACATGCATGTCGAGAGTATGTCCCGGAAGCTTGTACGCTATTATTTCCGGATTCTCAAAGATCAACCCCTCTTCATACTTCTCAGACTTAAATCCCCTCAAACCCACACCTTTCACGAATTCCTTCCAGTATTCAGCGAGTTCATCAGCAAGTCTGTTTGCGAGAGTATCGATATCAGTCTCAAATCCCTCAGGAGATAGAACCTTCCTTCCCATCTCATTGAATACCCACGCATCAAGCACATGATCTGGATGCGTGTGCGATAAAAGAACCACCTCAACTCTATCCTTAACTGCCCCCACATCCCCCAATCCAGCATCTATCAGGATGCTGTCCAGAAGCAAGCAGTTACAGTAAGGAAACTTTCCTTTATTCTTTCCCTCAAGGAGGAATGTTCTTTCATCGATCTTCAGCATGGTGCAAATAAATATATCAAAGTTAAAAAATTTACTGGATTTTTTATGGAATCAGAACTTCAGCGTTCTGGCAGCAACTATGAGCGGCTCCCATGTTGGAGCAAAAGGAGGTGCATAAGCCAGATCGGCGAAGAAGAGATCCTTGGTTGTCATTCCCGTCTGTATAACTGCAGCCATCGTATTCACTCTCATCAGAACCGAATCGTAGCCGGCTATCTGCGCTCCAAGAATCCTCTTCGTGTTCCTGTCAGCTATGACCTTGATAAAGGTCTTTCTCCCTCCAGGATAGTAGTGAACCCTTGTCTGTGCCTTTATGAAGGTTGTTTGCGGATCGAAGCCAGCTTCTCTTGCCTCTTTCTCATTCAATCCAGTTCTACCTATCTCGAGCTCATGGAACTTCGTTATCTGCGTTCCAAGAACTCCTGGAAACTCCAGATCTCCTCCACATATGTTCACTCCAGCCACATAGCCCATCTTGTTCCCCGGAGGAGCTAATGGATTCCACACCCTCTTGCCAGTAACCATGTGGAAAGTTTCTGCACAATCACCGCAGGCATAAACATTCTCCATGCTCGTTTGCATTTTCCTGTCAGTCCATATGGCACCTGTTTCACCGATCTTCACCCCCAGCCTCTCAGCCAGTTCCGTGTTGGGCTTGGCTCCAACAGCCACGATAACCATATCCGCTTTATACTCGCCCTTGTCAGTAACGACTTTCTCAACCCTGTCTTTGCCCTCAAAGGCTGTGACTTTCTCATTCAGCCTCAGATCCACCCATTTCTCCATTTCCTTCTTAACCACCTCTGCAATATCCTCATCGAAGTTCGGAAGCGGATGATTGAGCATCTCTATGACTGTAACATTCTTTTTCCTCGCTGAAAAAGCCTCAGCCATCTCTAAGCCAATGTATCCCGAACCCACGATAACTATGTTTTCAGCTTTCTCAGCATATCTCACAATTCTCTCAGCATCAGGTGGCAGATCGACTGTGAATATACCCTCAAGATCTATACCCTCTATCCCTGGTCGTATGGGACTTGCTCCGGTAGCTATAACCAGATAATCCCACTCAATCTCCTTCTCCTCACCGTTTTCAACATATTTTACCGAGTTTCTGGTGACATCGGTAACCTTTGTGTTCATGCGCAGATCAATACCTCTCTTCTCAATGAAGACCTCTGGTGGGTAGTACATCAGCTTTGGCAACTCGCTAACACCCTCCACGACATAGGGTATCCCACATGGTGCATGACTGACGAAATTGGTTGCTTCAAAAACGGTCACCTTCCATTCGGGTTTTAGGGCTCTAACCCTCGAAGCGCTGCTCATTCCTCCAGCGCCACCGCCAATAACAACAACCCTCATTCGATCACCAACTTAATTAATTATTGAAGTTCAATATAAAGGTATGCTTTTAAGCGGTAGAGTTCCATTCCAGTTGCTATAAGGGTTTATCGCCAGTTTATTACTGAAGCAAAATATTATATAGTAAATCATACCTATCAGTATTTGATGCAGATAGGTGTGCTGCAAATAGTGCTGAAAATTCTGAAGAGGGCTGGTTTTGCTGTGACAGATTTAGTCGAAACCAAGCCGAGATGTTTTGACATAGTCGCAAGAAAAGAAGATGAGGCTTTTCTTATCAAAGTACTCTACAATATCGATTCCTTTAAACTTGAAATGGCACAAGAAATGAAGAAAATAGCCAAACTCCTCAATGCTGTTCCTTTAGTGGTTGGAGAAAAGTTCAAGCTCGATTTTCTTGAAAGGGGTGTCGTTTATAACAGATACGGTCTGCCTGTTATAAATACAGCCACATTCTACGATTTCATAATCGATGAAATCTCACCGATGGTCTATTCCGCTCCAGGCGGGTACTATGTAAAGCTCGACTATGAGAAAATCAGGGAGGTCAGGGAGGAGCTTGGCCTGTCGCTCGGAGAGATGGCGAAGTATCTGGGAGTTTCGAGAAGGACTGTCAAGAAATATGAGGAGGGCATAGACACCTCAGTCGAGAATGCCCTCAAGCTTGAAGAACTCCTCGGAACATACATCATCAAGGCGATAGACCTCAAGAATTTCGTTAAATATGAAGAGAATCTTGAAGAGGAAAAGCCAGAGATGGAAGAGAGTGAGGCAGAGATTGTCGAACAGCTAAGGGTGCTCGGAATAAAGGTCTATCCCATAAAGCATGCACCGTTCGACCTGCTCACAAGGCCTGAAGAGTGTGAGGAGACGATTTTAACCGGAATCAAGCAGGTTAGAGAGATAAAGAAGAGGGTTAAAGTGCTTGGAAGGGTTTCAGAAGTTTTATCGACAAAGGCTGCGTATATCGTGGAAAAGAAGGTGTCCGAGCCATCCGACATGGTTGTATTCCTCATGAAAGAGGATCTCGAATGCATATTTTCTGCCAAGGACTTCATCACATTCATAAATGAAAAGACAGAATCAACCGAAAAGAATATATAGAACTACTATACCACTTATTCTTGAAATTAAGGGGGTGAGATAGTGGCTACACTACATGGTCAGCCGGTCTTGATCCTGAAGGAGGGAACCCAGAGGACTGTTGGTAGGGATGCTCAGAGACTGAATATAATGGCTGCGAAGGTTATTGCTGAGGCAGTTAAGAGCACCCTCGGTCCAAAGGGAATGGACAAGATGCTTGTTGACAGTCTGGGTGATGTTGTCATCACGAATGATGGAGTTACAATCCTCAAGGAGATGGATGTTGAGCATCCAGCTGCAAAAATGATCATAGAGGTTGCAAAGACACAGGAGGATGAGGTTGGAGACGGCACAACTACTGCTGTAGTTCTCGCTGGTGAGTTCCTCAGGAAAGCTGAGGAGCTGCTCGAGCAGGAGATTCACCCAACGATAATAGCAAGAGGTTACAGACTGGCTGCCAACAAGGCGATGGAGGTTCTTGACAGCATTGCAGAGAAGATAGATGTCAACGATGAGGAGAAGCTGAAGAGGATCGCTTCAACAGCCATAACGGGCAAGCACGCAGAGTATGCTGTTGGCTATCTGGCTGAGCTGGTGGTTCAGACAATAAAGGCAGTAGCTGAGGATGAGAACGGAAAGTACAAGGTTGATCTCGACAATGTCAAGCTCGAGAAGAGACAGGGCGGTGGAATTGAGGATACAAAGCTCGTGAAGGGTATAGTGATTGACAAAGAGGTTGTGCACCCATCAATGCCGAAGAGAATAAAGGATGCGAAGATCGCAGTTCTGAAGACAGCACTGGAAGTCAAGGAGACCGAGACCGATGCAGAGATAAGAATAACCGATCCAGAGATGCTCCAGAAGTTCATCGAGCAGGAAGAGAAGATGCTGAAAGACATGGTCGATACACTGGTTAACGCTGGAGCGAATGTTGTCTTCTGCCAGAAGGGTATCGATGATCTTGCACAGTACTACCTAGCAAAAGCCGGAGTGCTTGCGGTAAGGAGGGTCAGGCAGAGCGACATCGACAAGATCGCAAAGGCAACTGGCGCCAAGATACTCACAGATCTAAGAGATGTTAAGCCAGAGGATCTCGGTACCGCAGAACTCGTCGAGGAGAGGAAGATCGGCGATGAGAAGATGGTGTTCATCGAGGGCTGCAAGAATCCAAAGGCTGTGACAGTGCTGATCAGAGGTGGTACCGAGCACATCGTTGATGAGGTCGAGAGGTCTCTGACCGATGCACTGAAGGTCACAAAAGTTGCTGTCGAGAGCGGATATGTTGTTGCCGGCGGTGGTGCTCCAGAGGCCGAGATCAGCCTGAAGCTCAAGCAGTGGGCTCCAACCCTTGGTGGAAGAGAGCAGCTGGCTGCCGAGGCTTTCGCAAATGCGCTTGAGGTTATCCCAAGAGCACTGGCCGAGAACGCTGGACTCGACCCAATAGACATCATCGTTGAGATCAGAAAGGCCCATGAGGAGGGCAAGAAGACCTATGGCGTTGATGTCTTCGACGGCAAGGTCAAGTGCATGATGGAGAAGGGAGTCCTCGAGCCGCTCAAGGTCAAGAAGCAGGCTATAAGCAGTGCTACAGAGGTCGCCATAATGATACTGAGAATCGACGATGTAATTGCTGCAAAGGGAATGGAGACCGGCAAGGGTGGAGAGGACACTGACACGGACAGCGAGGACAGCGACTAAATAAATTCTAATTTTTAATTTTATTTGCTTTTCTTCGTTTAGCTGTTTTGGCGATGTGCTTACTGTTTGACTCAAGCAGATCTATATTAGCATATTTAATTTTAAGATACCATAATGATGTGATATTTTTTACAGGATGTGTTTGATCATTGAGTGGATTGATTTCAAAAATTTTAATCAAAATTAAAGGCAGAATGAAGGGAAAATTATATAAATTAGTTGTTTCAATTTTCTATTGAATGTCGGAAGGTGACATACTGGTTGAAAGGCTCGAAAAAAAATAATTGAAAAGGATAGAGAGATTGCGGAGTTGAAGAAGATGCTGTCACTGAAGGACATGGAGCTTGAGGAACTGAAAAAGAGCATAGTTAAAGAGGTAAAAAACGAGCTTCTGTTCGAGTTCAAGAAGGTCAAAGAGCTTGAAGCAAAAATAATAGAGTTCTCAAAGCTGATCGATGCCCTGTCATCTGAAGTGCTCTACCTGAAGAGTGAACTCAAGAAAATGGACGAGAGTAAAGAGACCCGAAAGGAGGATAGAGTGCTCGAAGACAGAAGGGTTGCTAAGGAAAGAGTAATTGAGAAGAGAGTGGACGATGAGGATGTCGAACTGCTAACTGCAGAGGAAAAGAAAACCAGAGAAGATGAGGATGACGGAATCATTTACTGTGATTAAAGTTTATGTACATCAAGAAGATAGTCCTGAAAAACTTTAAATCATTTAATAAAAAAGTTGAAATTCCCTTTTTTAAGGGATTTACCGTTATCAGCGGCCCCAACGGGAGCGGGAAGTCGAATATTGTAGATGCGATACTTTTCTGTCTTGGATTGACTCCATCGACAAGATACCTGAGAGCGGACAGGGTTGGAGACCTCATATATTCTGGAAATGGAAAGCTGGGCGAAGCTGAGGTTACCGTTATTTTCGACAACGATGGAGAAGAGATAAAGATCACCAGAAAGATAAAGAGAACGAGCAAGGGCAACTACACCTACAACTACTTAAACGGGAAATCCGTTAATCTGGCTGAGATTCAGAGGCTTTTGCAGAACTTTGGCATATACAGCGATGCGTACAATGTCGTGATGCAGGGAGATGTCACAAGAATAGCTGAAATGACACCATTTCAAAGAAGGAAGATCATAGACGATATAGCCGGAATTTCAGAATTTGATGAGAAGAAAGCAAAAGCCATAGAGGAGCTTGAAGCTGTCAGGGAGAACATAGAGCGGATAAACACGATACTCATCGAAGTTAGCAACCAGCTTGAGCAGTTGAAGGCTGATAGGGAAGAAGCTCTCAGATACAAATCGCTCATAGAGGAAAAGGAGCTGAATTTGAAGTATCTAAAGATCAACAAGTTCCTGAGCCTAAACAGGAGAAAAAGAATGATTAAAAGGGACATAGAGAACCTTGAGATGAGAAAAGATAAGATTTTGAAGGAGATCATTGATATCAACTCGAAGCTGAACGAGCTGAACACGAAAGCCGATGAAATCTCAGCAGAAATATACAGACTCGCTGATGAAAGCTATAAAACTATACAGAACGAAATAATTGAGATATCCTCAAAAAGGGAGGGGCTGAAGAGCTCAATTGAGATGAAAAAGAAGGAGATAAAGGACATTGAGGATGAAAAAACCAAGCTCCTCGTTTCGATATCAAAGCTGAAAGAAGAGGTGTCGAAGGTTGAGGAGGAATTACAGAAGTTCTCCATCCAAAAGATGAGTGTTCAGGAGGTTCTTGACGATCTGGAGTCCAAGAAGAGCCTGATCATTTCAAAGCTCAATCTGATGGATTCAGCATACTCAGAGCTCAGAGATCAGTTGCTGAAGAAGAAAGAGATCCTTGATGAACTGAAGGAAAGGAAATCAAGCAAGGTCAACGAGAGAGACAGGCTGCTGGAGGTTATCAGAAGGATAGGGATGGAGATTGAGGACATTGAAGGCGAGATCGAGACGCTCAGAAAGGAGAGCATAACGCTGAATGAAGAGTTGAAGGAGCTGAATAAAAAATACAAGGAAGTTGAGAAGGAGCTGGAAGCTGCCATAAAGAGAAGGAATGAGGCAGATAATAAGATATTCTCCATACGGAATCAGATTTCCTCACTTGAAGAAGAGAAGAAGAATTTAGAGGTGGAGCTTTCAAAGATTAAGGCTCAGCTCTCTTTGCTTGAGAGCAGCTTCTCCAAGGCTGTTGAGTTGATTCTGGAAGCTAAAAGCAGAAAAGCCATGCCGGGTGTTTTCGGGACAGTATCCCAGCTGTGTGAGGTCGATGAGAAGTTTGCAGTAGCACTGGAGGTTTCTGCGGGGAACTCCCTGCAATATCTGGTTGTTGAGAATGAGGATGATGCGATAAGGTGTATCAAGTATCTCAAGCAAATAGATGGAGGTAGAGCAACATTCATACCTCTTAACAAGATAAAGAAGAATTTTGGAGATATAAAGCTTGATAGGAGCGTTTTGAAAGAGAAAGGTGTTATCGATTACGCGATAAACCTGATAAAGTGTGAAAAGAAGTTCAAACCCGTTTTCAACTTCGTGTATCGGGACACGCTTGTGGTTGAGGACATCGACACGGCCAAGAGGTTAATGGATGGCAGAAGGATAGTTACGCTTGATGGAGATATAGTTGAGAGAGCCGGAACGATAAGCGGTGGCAGCAAACAGAAGAGCAAGGGCATTCTGGCAACAAAAGAGCTTTTCGAGAAGGAGAAGAAGCTTGAAGAGGAAATAACAGTTATAGAGAGTAGAAAAGCCGAGATGCTGGGGAATCTGAGGTTGGTTGAAGAGGAAAGGAGGATTCATCAGAGCAATGTGGAGGAGATCAACTCCAGACTCTCCGAATTGAGCAGTAAAATATCCGTTGCCGAATCCAAGCTGAGAGATAACGAGAACAGGATTGAAGAATTGAAGGAGAAGCTCACATACAAGCAGAAAGAGAGAGCTGAGATCTACGAAAGAATGTCTGGGGTTGAAGAGGAGATAGAAAAGATAGATGAGGAGATCAGAAAGATTTCTGGAGAGATAGAAGAAATAGAGGCAAAGATGAGGGGCAGCGAGATCCCGGCACTTACAAGAAAGCTTGAGGAGATCAAAGAGGAAATAGACAGAAATAGCAGAGCCATGTATTCCATAACCAAGAATCTCGAGAATTCTGAGTTCAAGCTGCAACAGCTCAAGGACCTCGTGCTGGAGAAAGAGATCAAAATTGATGAGCTTGACAGGAAAATAGAGAACCTCAAAAAGGAGATAGAAAACGATAGCCAGCTTTATAGCGAGCTTGGAGAGAGACTTATCACACTGAAGGAAAAGGAGAAGGAAGTAGGAGAATCCGTTAAGGATCTCAGAGATAAAAGATCAAAGCTGCTTGCCGAGATCAAAAAACTCGAGAAAGATAGAGATGAAAAGAGGTTCGAGGTTACCGGAATCGAAGAGACCATAAAAGCGAAGGAAGAGAGTCTGAAAGATATAGAAGAGCAAATCCGGGAGCTTGGAGAGATAGAGTATGATGAGGAAGAGGTACAGAATATACCAAGAATGGAGCATGTGAAAAGAAGACTTGAAGAGATAGAGCTTGAGCTGAAGAAGTTCGGAGATGTCAACCTGAAAGCAATACAGGATTATGAAGAGGTGAAAGCGAGGAAGGAAGAGCTCATGAGCAAGAAACTTACTCTTGAGAAGGAAAGGAGTGAGATACTGGAAAAGATAGAGAGATACGAGAAGATGAAGAGGGATACCTTCTTCGAGACATTCAACGCGATAAACATGCACTTCAAAGAGATAATTTCGAAACTCGCTGAGGGAGAAGGCGAACTGTACCTCGACAATGCTGATGATCCGTTCAATAGCGGGCTGTACATGAGAGTTAGAGTTAGAGACAAGCCCATTCAGAAAATAGAGTCGATGAGCGGTGGAGAGAAGAGCCTTGTGGCCTTATCGCTGATATTCGCGATCCAAAAGTTCAAGCCCGCACCATTCTACGCCTTCGACGAGGTGGACATGTTCCTTGACGGCATAAATGTAGAGAAGGTCGCGAAGCTGATAAGCGAGAGATCTAAGAACGCTCAGTTCATTGTGGTGTCACTCAGGAAGCCCATGCTCGAGAAAGCAGATTCAATCGTTGGGGTAACCCTCTCCAAAGATAACTCCTCAACTGTAACAGGAATAAAGATGAAGGCCTGATAGAACATGACTCCTGAAAATCTTGAAGATCCGATAGAATTGCTCGTTGAGATGGCGAAGAGGGGAGAGATAGATCCGTGGAACATCGATGTGATAGATGTGGCCTCAAAGTTTCTTGAAAAACTTGAGAAGGCCCAAAAGCTCGATCTGAGGATTTCCGGAAGGGTTTTACTCTATGCAGCAATCCTTGTAAGAATGAAAGCTGAGATCCTTGCCAACGAAGCTTTAATGACCAGAGGGGGGGCTGAAGAGGAGGTTGAGGAGGAGAGCTACATCCCCGACGAGATCGATTTCGATACCTTCCCATTCGATTTTGATGAGAAACCAAGCGAGAGACCAGACAAGAAAGAGACAGAGAATTATGATCTGCCAAAGAGAAGAACCGTCAGAAGATTCACAACCCTCGATGACCTGATAAAAGAGCTGGAGATGGCTGAAAGAGTTGAGAGAAGAAAGAGAGTCAGGAAAAAAGTGGTCAGAGAGGTCGAGGATCCACTGAAGGTTCCACATGAAGAGAACATTGAGGAGACGCTCATAAGGATTGAAGCGGAACTCCTGAAGTACTTCAGAATAAAGGATGCAATTCTCTTTTCCGAGCTTGTAGGAATGAAAGAAAGAAAGGAGAAGGTCACATACTTCCTTTCAATCCTGCACCTCGCATACAGGAAGATAATCGAACTGAGGCAGGAAAGGATTTTTGAAGAGGATATTGAGATAAGGTTGATCAGATAAATCGAGGGTTAGCAGGTAGATAACATGGAAGATAAAAACGAAAACGAGGTAAGGAAGATCGTTGAGGCTATTCTTTTCTCCTCATCTGAACCAATATCCCCATCGAAAATAGCGAGGATTGTCAGGGTCAAGACTGAGATTGTTGAGAAAGTTCTCAGAGATCTTGTTCACGAGTACAATATAAGGGATAGCTCAATAGAGATTATTGAGCTTAAAGGTAGCTATTTGATGAGGGTTAAGCCGAATTACACCAGATTCGTTGACAGATTCAGCGAAAAAGATCTCGACAGAGGTACGAGGAGGACTCTAGTTGTTATAGCGATCAGGCAGCCAATAAAGCTATCCGAGCTTGCTAAGATCAGGGGTAACAGGTGCTACGAGCATGTAAAGAAGCTTGAGGAGATCGGGTTCATAGAGACCAGGAAGGAGGGCAGGAGCAAGATAATCACAACCACCAAGTACTTCGCAAAATACTATGGGCTAGAAAAAAGCGATCCAGAGTATGTAAGGGAATTTTTCAGCGAGTTACAGAAGAAGGGCAAGCTTTCTGATTACAGCAGGGAATAACTTTGATGGTACAAATTTTGCAAAAGAATTCGCAAACTTTTTCTTGCAGTACCTTAGAGATTATTCATGGATTTTATTATAATCTCTGTCGGCAACGAACTTTTGAGTGGAGATACAGCAAACTCGAATTCAGTATACATGGCAAAAAAGCTTGTTCAAATGGGACACAGGGTTAAGAGGATCATCGTAATTCCGGACGATGTTGATGAGATTGCCGAGGAGGTCAGGAAGGCAAGCGAAAAGGCTGATTTTGTGCTCGTTACCGGCGGGCTAGGAGCGACCCACGACGATGTTACTGCTGAGGGGATAGCGAAAGCCTTCAATGTCGAGCTTGTGGTTGATGAAAAAACTGCCAACCGCCTCAGAAGGTTCTCCAGAAATGAAGAAGCAATAAGGAAGGTTGCATCCGTCCCGAAAGGTTCTGAGATTATTCCAAACGACAGGGGTGCTGCTCCAGCATTCATATTCAGGAATGTGGCCGTTATGCCTGGAGTGCCTGCAGAGATGGAGGATACATTCAATAAGATCATAAAGAGGTTTTCCGAGGAGGAATACTATGAGGACACGCTCAAGGTTAATGGATATGAGAGTCAGATTCTGAAAGAGCTGAACAAAGTTGTGGAAGAATTTAAGGATGTTTCCATCGGTTCCTATCCAAAGCCGGGTTATGTTGTGATCAAGTTCTCTGGCAGGAATAAGGGGAGGGTTGAAGAGGCCAAGAAGAGGCTTGAAGAGCTTTTGAAGGTCAGAAAATGAAACCGTTCGTTTTTGTCAATATAGCTTCAAGTATAGATGGCAAGATAAGCGATGAGAGCAGGAAGCAGGTGAGAATATCCTGCAGAGAGGACTTTCAGAGAGTGGATAGACTGAGGGCCTTCTCAGATGCCATCATGGTAGGTATAGGAACGGTTCTGTCAGATGATCCATCTCTGACAGTGAAAGATGAGAGGCTCAGGTATGAGCGGGTTCAAGCTGGCAAGGACGAGAATCCTATCAGAGTGGTTGTGGATAGCAGACTGAGAATACCGCTAAATGCGAAAATTCTGGATGATAGAGCGAGAACGATAGTTGCCACCACCGAGAAAGGTCTTGAAAGGGTAAAGCTCATAGAGGAGAGAGCAGAGGTGGTTGTTTTTGGGCGAGAAAAGGTTGATCTCAGGCTGCTGTGTGAGTACCTCTACAAGATTGGAGTCAGAAGGTTGATGGTAGAGGGTGGAGGAACGCTGATAAACTCGCTGCTGAGAGAGAAGATGATAGACGAGTTCAACATCTACTACGGCAACATGATTATCGGTGGCAGGAACTCTCCTACGGTTGTCGATGGTGAATCATTTGCAGATCCGGTAAGGCTCGAGCTGATAAGCTGTCAGAAACTCGGGGAAGGTATTTTTACCAGATGGAGGGTTGTTTACAGATAGGTTGTTTGCATGTGAGAAACCATCAAAGCGTGACCTCCTTCCGCCAGTTCATTGATGGACATCTTGTGGGTTCAAGCGCATGCTATCCTCCCCACTTCGGGTAGGGCCACATGGAGTTGTCCCTATACTCCTAAGAGTACAAAGTCCAAAAGCCTAAAAGTTTAAAATCCTCATGCGAGAGTCTGGTGCATGGCTAAAGCCAAGGACTACCTGGACTTCATAAAAATTGAGCATACACTCTTTGCTCTCCCTTTTGCCTATACAGGTGCCTTTTTAGCAGCTGATGGATGGTTTGGGTACCGGATCTTCTTCCTGATCCTTACAGCCTTTACAGGGCTCAGGGTGTTTGCCATGAGTATCAACAGGATAATCGATAGAGAAATAGACGCTCTTAATCCAAGAACATCCAGCAGACATCTTCCAAAGGGCATTATTTCTGTTAAAGAGGCTTACATCATCGCATTTCTCGGCCTGATCGTTTACTTCCTGTCAGCCTACCTGATAAACAGAACTGCATTCATGCTCTCACCCATACCGGCGATAACTGCATGGGTATATCCCTATTTAAAAAGATACACTTGTTTATCGCACTTCGTTCTCGGACTCAACCTTGCCTACGCTCCCGGTGGAGGATGGGTGGCAGTAACAGACTCCATAAACATTTTTGGTAGCGAATTCATACCGTTCATGCTCGGGATCGGGATCATGTTCTGGGTTGCCGGTTTTGACATTATATATGCCCTGCAGGATGTTGAGTTCGACAGAAAGTATGGGCTGCATTCTATAGGTGCTCACTTCGGGAGTGGAGTTGCAAAAATCGTTTCAGCGATAAGCCACATCCTGTTTTTCTCGATCTCTGCCTACACGCTCCTGTTCCATGTTGAAAGAAAGGTAATCCCCTATGGGCTGGCTGGAATTGCCATGCTTCTGATATTCGAGCATTACATCATAAGAGAGAAGTATGATGAGAAAAAAATTCAACTTGCGTTCTTTTATTCAAACGCTGTGATAAGTTCGCTTTTCCTTGGAACAATAATACTCAATGTTCTTTTGAAGTGAAACACCGGAATCTATTCCTCATAGTCATAATCGTAGTATTCTTCCTCAAACTCCTCCTCGAATTCCTCTTCCTCCTCTTCTTCAAAGGCAAGGGACTCGATGGAGTAAACTTCGTTTGTATCGAGTACCAGCAGTTCATCACCCTTTACTATCATGGACAGTCCGCATAGGCTACACTGAATCTCCATTCCCTCATACATGTCTGAGAGTTCCAGCACCTCTCCACATGATGGACATTTAATTACCTTGATCACCATCGGTTAAAGGCAGAAATTATCAAATAAAAATTTTACCTTTTGGAGACCCCAAAACTCTTTTCTATTTTTACGAGAATTACACAGTATGATTCAAATAAGAACATCGAAGAGAGTTGAGATCATTGACATAACATCCAGAGTTGCTGAAGAGGTTGAGAGAAGTGGGATCAGAGAGGGGATTGCTGTCATATACACGAAACACACAACCACGGGCATAGTGATCAACGAGGGTGAAAGCGGGCTTCTTAAGGATATAGAAAACATGCTATCGAAGCTAGTTCCTCAGAATCAGGGTTATATCCATGACAGAATAGATAACAATGCCGATGCTCATCTCAGAGCAGTGCTCCTCGGTAACAGTGCGGTTGTTCCGGTATCTGATGGAAGACTTGAACTGGGAACATGGCAGAGCATATTATTTATAGAGCTTGATGGTCCAAGAAATAGAAGTGTTGTTGTTAAGGTGATAGGTCAGTAGAGAAAACCATAGGAGAATCTGAATGAGCAAGCCGAGAAGATCTCAGGACAGGCAGGACTACTACTACTGGAAGGCTAAGAAAGAAGGCTACAGAAGCAGGGCAGCCTACAAGCTGATCCAGATAAATAAGAAGTTCAGGCTGATAAAAGAGGGAGACAGAGTGCTTGATCTTGGCGCCTCTCCCGGTGGGTGGAGTCAGGTTGCCGTGAAGTTCGGGGCAGAGGTTGTTGCTGTTGATCTGAACCCCATGCCTCCTATCGAAGGGGTTACATTTGTCAGGGGAGATATAACCAAGAACGAGACTTTCAGGGCAGTTAGGGAGATATGCGATGAGTTCGATGTGGTTATAAGCGATGCCGCTCCAAAGCTGACGGGCAAGTGGACGATAGATCATCTGATCTCAATAGACCTCGCGAGAGCCTCGTACAACTTTGCAGAAGAGTTTTTGAGATATGGTGGGAACTTCCTAGTTAAGGTCTTTCAGGGCGAAGAGATAGAAAAATTTTATAGAGATGTTTCCAAGAACTTCAGGTTCAAGAAAATGCACTCACCTCAGGCATCGAGGAAGAGGAGCGCTGAAATCTACTTCATCGGAAAGGGGTTTAAGAAAAACAGGGGACCCGTGGGGTAGCGGATATCCCGGAGGCCTTCGGAGCCTCAAACCCGGGTTCAACTCCCGGCGGGTCCGCATTCAGTATTTATTCTGCTGTTATGATATTTTTTGACAACCAGAACAAACTGGCAGATACCATCTCAACCAAACATCTCAACCAGTATGGCTTGAAGAATTGGAAGAGAGAGTACAGAAAAATTATGAACTCTTATTCTGAGAGTTTCCTGCATGTTTATAACCTCCGAGTCCAATCCAGAGACATGGAAGATGCGGCAAGCTCGGTGAACTCGCCCTCAAACTTGAGAAGTACAAGGTGTAATAAGATGTAACATACTGGTTGCATTCTTGTGGCTGATACTCGGGATGATATTCAGATCGGAGGGGTTCTACTTAACTCGGTATACCTGATCGGAAGGGGTGCTGGCTTCGAGGTATCTCCATACCAGGAAAATCGATGGCGCAAAAGGTGATATGAGCTGACATCGTAAATGCCAAAAGAATTCTGATCATGACCACATTTTATTTTCAGAGAGATGAGCGATGGTGAGCTTGCCAAAGCTACCGGCCTGAGGTGGGAAGTCGTCAACACACCTAAGCAGGCTTGAGAGTAGAGGATATCTGGAACGAAAAAATAACGAGCAGAGAGTACCAGAACTTTTGTAAAGATTATAGTAAAGGGTTGAGAAATACAGAGAAGAGGTAGAAAAGCTGAACAGGCTTTTGAGTGGGGTTGATGGCGGGAGTGATGGCCATAGAGAATATAAGGAGCAAAGTTTCATAGAGAGGAACATAAAGAGCAGAACCATCTAGCTATGGCCATATCATATCTTGCTATGCGTTCAAAAGCCTCACATGCAAGTTTCAGCCTGAACTCTTCCGTAACACCATTTACAAGATTTTCTACAACCTCTTCATACTGCTCCGGAGTTGAAATCGCCATAACCTGCCTGTAGTTTTTTGATGCAGCTCTCAGGAGGGAAACACCACCCACATCTATATTCTCCACGCAGGGCATATCCTCAAACGGATAAAGATCAACCACCACCATATCAATCTCCCCAGAAAATATCGCCTCGTAAACAGCAGGATAGAGTGTTTTGAGCTCAGGTGTTTCCCTTAATCCAGTCATCTCAGACAGATGCTTCACCCTTACCCCCCTGCTTTCGAGGTAGCTTGCCGTACCTTCGGTTGCGATTATCTCAACCCCCATCTCTTCAAGTTTTGCTGCAAACTCGGCAACACTCTCTTTGCTGCTTACAGATATGAGTGCCCGCATAATAACAGAGGGAGTAGCTAAAATAAAGCTCTTCTGGTAAATTGCAGGAGTTTTAGTTCTTCTATCATCTCAGGAATGTTATCTCCACTGCCAGTAATATGAGGATCCCTCACCATCCCTTACGATTACAACAATCCATCCTTTCTCCGAGCTTTCTGGAATAATCAGCACTATTCAGCTTTCCAGATATTTCGGAAAGTAACTTTCAGGATGTGCATTGGCTCCGATACATCAGCGTATGTGATCTATATGAACCCACCAAAACCTTCAAATATTCAACGGCATACCATAAAACTGGAATTTCTTCTGGGCCCGTAGCCTAGCATGGATAAGGCGACGGCCTCCTAAGCCGTAGATCGCGGGTTCAAATCCCGCCGGGTCCGCTTAATTTACAATTCAATACATTTTTTGGGTTTTTTAGAAATAACAGCAACGCTATGAAAGTATTACACAACTCAAATTCAGCAGGCTAGATTATGCTCAAATATGATTGCTGAACGGCCTACCAAATGTTTTCAAAAGTTGCGAAAAATCTAACAAAATTAATTATTACCATTTTCAGATAATTTAAAAATTTTTTCCCTATTTGAACCAATAACTTTATTCTTTGAAAATTTTTAAATACTTTATCGATGACTGATAATAGGTGATAGCATGTTATTGGATTTTATCTTGACTGAAGAGCAGAAAGACATAAAAGAGGCTGCAAGAGAGTTTGCAGAAAAAGAGATCGCACCAGTAGCTGAGGAATACGATTTGAAAGAAGAATTCCCATGGGATGTTTATAAAAAGGCAGTAAAACTCGGATTCATCGGTATGGGAATACCGGAGAAGTATGGCGGACAGGGCTTGAAGATGCTCGATGCCTGTTTGGTGGTCGAAGAGTTCTTCAGAGTTGATGCTGGAATTGGAATGATTCTCGCATCCACATTCGGATCCGAAATGCTTCTCTACTTCGGAACAGAGGAGCAGAAGCAGAAGTACCTCCCACCACTGTGCGAGGGGAAGGCAATTTGTGGAGCAGCATTTACCGAGCCGGGAGCCGGAAGTGATGTTGCTGGTATAAAACTGAAGGCTGAGAAGGATGGTGATGAGTGGGTTCTTAACGGTACTAAAACATTCATAACAAACGGAACCATCGCGGACTGGTTCGTTGTTCTTGCCAGAACGGATCCGAATGCAAAGAAAAGGCATGAGGGAATGAGTGTTTTCATTGTTGAGGCAGACAGCGAGGGCTTAGAGAGGACAAAGATCAAGAACAAGCTCGGTATAAGGTCTAGCGATACTGCAGAACTTAACTTCAAGAATGTCAGGGTTCCGGCAGAGAACCTCGTCGGGCAGGAGGGCAACGGTTTCGCTCAGGCTATGATGTTCTTCAACACCACGAGGATCCCAGTTGCATTTCAGGCTGTGGGTATCGCACAGGGAGCGTTCGAGCTTGCCTTTGAGTACTCAAAGAACAGAGAGATTTTCGGAAGGAAGCTCAAGGACTTCCAGCTCACACAGGACAAGTTTGCCAGAATGAGAACCGAAATCGAGGCTGCAAGGTTGCTTGCGGTTCAGGCAGCCATGCAGGCAGACACCGGAATGCCAGATCCTGGCCTGACTGCGATGGCGAAGTACTACTGCGGCAAGACTGCCGTGAAGGTGTGTGATGAGGCACTCCAGATATTCGGCGGATACGGATATATCGGAGAATATCCGATTTCAAGATACTACAGGCATGCAAAGATAACAGAGTTATATGAAGGAACCAAGGAGGTCGAGAAGGAAGTTATCGCAAGATCACTTTACGGAAAGGTTCCATCACAGATTGCCGTATTGAGAAAGCCACCATACTAATTTTTATTTTTTAAGGTCCTAAGTTGTAAAAAATTAAAAATGTAAATGAGGGGGTGTTTTAAATGGCTGAGGCAAAGGAATTGGTTAAAAAACTTGTTGAGCTTGGAAACCAGTCCGATGAGATAAAAAATGAGATGAAGGGTTGGGGTGGAGTCGTGCAGTTCGATATAGACGGTGAGAAGTTCTATATAAAATACAACGACGACGGCACCGCAGAATTCGTTGAAGGAGAGGCCAACTCTCCGAATTTCACGGTCATAGCGAGTGATGAGTACTGGGTCAAGGTAATGAAGGGTGAGGAAGACCCAATAATGGGATTCATGACAGGTAAATACAAGATACAGGGCAACATAATGGAGTCCCAGAAGCTCGCTGGAGTTATGAAAAAGGTCAAGCTCTAAAACCCTTTAATTTTTCTTTTGGGAAAACTTAAATAACCATTCAAAATTTTTCTGCTGGGGTGATACAATGACAGAGCATGTGGTCTTTGTTGGCAACAAGCCTGTAATGAACTACGTCCTCGCCACAATAACCCAGTTCAACGAGGGAGTGGACAAGGTAGTTATAAAGGCGAGGGGGAGAGCGATAAGCAGGGCTGTAGATGTGGCAGAAATCGTGAGAAACAGATTCCTGCCGAATGTAAAAGTAGAGGACATCCAGATCGGCACAGAAGAGCTGGATTCAACCCAGGGCAAGCCATTAAATGTCTCCACGATAGAGATTTACCTCAGCAAATAACCTTATTTTTTATTTCTCAATAATTTCTCTGGCTACAATATCCTCACATTCTATTTTCCTGGCAGTTATGCTCTCAGCCACAATCTTTTTTGCACTGATTCTTTGCTTAGCCCTGATGTAGTCTTCTGAGAAAATCTCGTCTGCAAGAATGCTTGAAATTTCGGACACAACAGCCTTGGCCTTTATCCGCTTGGAGATTATCGATTTTGTTGCCTGAATTATCCCGCCCTCAATCTCATCCGCCTCGATCGACCATCCAGCGGATACCTTATCTGCATGAATTTTCCTCGCTTTTATGTATCCTCCAGCCTTTATCGATTTAGCTGTGATGTAGCTCCCAGACCGCAGGTGTTTCGAGACATCTATGTAGCTTTCAGCCCGAATAAACGATTCAGCCTCTATAGACTTCCCCTTGATGTATCCCTCAGCCTTTATGAATCCCTTAACCTTGCATGGCTGGGTGAATTCGATGTCGCCATCATAACTCAGGTTTCCGTCGATGACTTTCCTACTCTCAACCAACATGTCCATCATTCAATCTCGATAATAAAAAAGATTTCCGTTTCCGGATACCTCAGATGGCTAACGAACTCCCTGCTCAGGTCTCTGGCAGCTTTATTCGCCTTAACCAGCAGGGTTCTCCCACAGACAAAAGAGCTTTTTCTGACTACTATATCTGTCGGATGATCAAAGGTTAGCTTTTCGCTTCCAAATCCAAATAATTCCTCTTTCAGACCATAATCAGGCAATTCAAGAGTTATTTTGCATTTCAAACCTTCCTTGAGCCTTTCCTTCAACCCGGAAGACAGTTCAGATATGCTCTTGTCAGCATCCACTCCAACTATGCAGTCTCCCCTTAAAGACAGCTCTCTATCCTTTGTTACCTCAAGAGTTGTTCTGTGGGTTGCTCTGATGTTCTCATGTCCTCTTGCCACGATAACCTCCCTCATATGCATAACCATCAACTCTGCTTCCACCTCTCGTCCTTCCCACAAACATGGCTGTATTCACAATCGAAGCACGCATACCTCTTCCATATTTTCAGGATCTCATCAAGTTTGCTCTCAACTTCCGCCCATCCAACCCTATCTCCGGGCTTTACCTTAAGCAGGTTCATAGCAAGGAGGTCGAGTTCCATGATGTCCTCCTCGCCTTTGTTGCATATGCCGTCCTCAAGATTTGGGCATGCGATGCAGACATCGTCAGCCCCTACAACAATCTCGATCTCCTGTTTCCTGACATTTTCAAGAAAGCTTTTCAAATTATCTACGAATTCCTCAGTGTAACCCTCTCCCTTGAAGAAGTGCAAGCATATCAGGTGATGACCTCTCGCCCTCATCAACAGAACATGAGGCAGTCTGTTTTTATCTTTGCCGCCTTAAAGTTTTTCCAGAAAAGTTTAGAGAAGTTTCTTAAAAATGAAAAAATTAAAGCGGGACTATTTCTCCCCCATATACTTCGTTCAGAACCTGGGCGAGGGCTGCATATATCGCAGACAGTCCGCAAACAATCCCTTCAAATCCTGCAAGCTGTTTTATGAATGTGCTGCCCGTCGCATCGCCTATGGCCAGCATGAAGAACAGAATTGTCAGTGTAAGGAACACGAACTGGAGTGCCCTGTTTATCCTCAAGGTCGCTATGAAAAGCACAGCAGTGAACAATCCCCACATCGAGAAATACGCGACCATCGCTATGTTCTCTGGTGGGGATGTCAGACCCATAGAGGGCATTAAGATCAGCGTAACAAGGGTCAGCCAGAAGAGACCGTAGGATGTAAAGGCTGTGGCTCCAAAGGTGTTGTTCTTCCTCCACTCCATTATTCCGGCAATTATCTGTGCAAGACCTCCATAGAATATGCCCATCGCAAGGATCATGGCTCCCAGCTTGTAAATCCCGGCATTATGTATGTTCAGCAAAACAGTGGTCATACCAAACCCCATCAATCCAAGTGGAGCTGGATTCGCTGTGGAATCCAAAATTTTGACAACATTCGATTTCTCAAGCTCTATCATATTTTACACCCCTACATTACCCAAAATACACCTCACCGCTTGCAGCCTTTCTTACAAAGTCAACAGCCTCTGGATTGGCGAGGGTTGTTATGTCTCCGGGATCCTTGCCGAGCATTACTGCTCTGCAGACTCTCCGCATGATCTTGCCGCTTCTTGTTTTGGGGAGGTCCGGGACGAAGTAGATCTCATCGGGCCTTGCTATCTTGCCTATCTCCTTGGCGACATGCTGCTTGAGGTCGTCAATGAGTTGTTCGCTTGGCTCGATGCCTGACTTCAGGACAACGAAAGCCACTATGGCTTCTCCCTTAACCTCATGGGGTTTGCCGACAACCGCAGCCTCGCTGACTGCAGGATGGCTAACAAGGGCTGACTCCACTTCAGAGTTGCCTATCCTGTGGCCGGAAACATTCAGGACATCATCGAGCCTGCCCTGTATCCAGAAGTAACCCTCGCTATCGACTCTTGCAGCATCTCCCGTGAAGTAGATGTTTGGATAGGCGCTCCAGTAGGTGTTGATGTAACGCTCCTCAGCCCTCCATAAACCGCGAAGCATAGCCGGCCATGGCTTCTTTATCACGAGGTACCCACCAGCATTCCTGCCGTGGAGGGAGTTTCCTTCAGGATCGAAGACATCTGCATCTATTCCCGGGAAGGGCTTGGTTGCCGATCCTGGCTTGAGAGGAGTTATTGGTAATGGGGAGATCATCTGCATGCCGGTTTCGGTCTGCCACCATGTGTCCATTATCTGACACTGCTCGTTGCCAATGTACTTGTAGTACCAGACCCAGGCTTCGGGGTTTATTGGCTCTCCAACAGTGCCGAGCAGTCTGAGGGTTGAGAGGTCGTGGTTTTGTGGATACTTCTCGCCCAAACGCATGAACATCCTGATGGCTGTTGGGGCTGTGTAGAACACTGTGACACCATACCGCTCTATTATTTCCCACCATCTTGCCGGGGTTGGGTGAGTGGGGGCGCCTTCGTACATAACGGAGGTTGCTCCCAGAATCAGGGGGGCATAAACGATGTAGCTGTGCCCGGTGATCCAGCCTATGTCTGCTGAGCACCACCAGATATCATCTTCTTTGATATCGAAGATGAAGTGTAGGGTTGATGCGGTTCCAACGGCATAGCCTCCATGTGCGTGGATAACACCTTTGGGCTTTCCTGTCGTGCCAGAGGTGTAGAGGATGAAGAGGGTGTCGTTTGCGTCCATAATCTCTGTTTCGCACTTTCTCGAGCCAAGTACATCCTGCCACCAGTGGTCTCTTCCTTCTTTCATTGGCGGGTTGATGTTGGTTCTGTCGTAGACGATGACATTCTCGATTGTTGTTTGATCGAGGATTTGGTCTGCTCTGCTCTTCAGCTCGATTACCTTGCCACCTCTGTAGAAGCCGTCTGCTGTGATCAGGAGCTTGGCCTCTGCATCCTGTATTCTGTCGAGGAGTGCCTTCTCGCTGAAACCCGAGAAGACTACAGAGTGGATCGCTCCGATTTTAGCGCATGCCAGCATTGCTATTGGCAGCTCGGGGATCATGGGGAGCCAGATCGTCACTCTGTCTCCCTTGCGAATACCCAGATCTTTGAGGGCGTTTGCGAACCTGTTGACCTCTCTGTAGAGGTCGTGGTAGGTTAGCTTTCTTATGTCCCCGGGCTCGCCCTCCCAGATGTATGCCAGCTTGTTTTTTCTGAGCTTCGCCTGCTTGTCAAGGGCATCGTGCACGATGTTGTACTTGGCGTTGATGAACCACTTTGCGTATGGAGGGTTCCACTCCAGGACTTGGGTGTAGGGCTCATACCATTCGATGCTGACCTCTCTGGCCATCTCGCTCCAGAACCACTCAATGTTCTGTGCTTTCCTGAGGAGTTCGTCGTAGGTGGGGATGTCGTGTTCGTCCATGAACCTCTTTACATTAGAGTTTTCTACAAGTTCTTCAGGAGGGTAGAAGGTTCTACCCTCCTGAAGCAGGCTGGCTATTGTTTCCTGGGTTTCTTTCATGATTTATCACCGTATAAATCTAAAGTCTTTAAGTATAAAACTTTTATTATGATTTAATATTAATAATGTTTAAAATGTTAAATCGTTATTAAATCTGTGAAAACTGCTGTACTTTTTTGCGTAATTGTTGGGCACGATACAGCATTGGATATTAATCTACGATTAATTATTGACAAAATTCCATGCAAACCCCCACATTTATTAAAAAAGGAGTATTCATGAACAAAAAAGTTAAAATAGATAATGAACTTTCAGTGTTTGTGGTTGACAGATTAAGCATTTCAATTGATTCTGAAACAAGAGAAAAGCTGGATATTCTGTGCAAAAAGAAAGAGAAGAGCAAGAGTGAACTGATAAGAGACCTGATAGACTTTGGATATGAGCTTGCCAAGTCAGAGGTGGATATGGAGACGATAAAGGTATGGATAGACTATCTTGCTAAGAGGCAGCATATGATTCTGGATATTGAGCACTGGAGGGTTATTTTTTCTGAGATTGAGAAGATTGAGGATCATAATTTCTGGGGGCATATGGAGGAGATCGGATTAAGTCATTCTTTCCAGTACAAGATGAAAGGGTTGGATAGCATAGAGAAGATACTGAGGTATGTGGAGAAGGCTAACTGGTATGAGATAAAGGAAGAACGGGATGGAGTATATACGCTGATTCTTAACGATCCTAAAATTAAAAGGTTTGTGAAGGTGTTTCTGGAGAAGGTTTTCGAGGGGCAGGGGATTAAGGCGAGGATTAATGAGGGGTTTGGGAAGTTGATAATCTCGCAGCGCTCACAGTAATCACAGTAATTCGTTCAGCCTGACCAATACCCTTACAGCCTTCTCGATATCTTCCAACTTAACCTTTTCCCGCTCGGTGTGACAGTATTTCAGATCTCCGGGGCCCCATACTACGACATCCGCCTTTCGCTTGAGATTTAAGGCATCAGTCCACGATGGCATGAAGGTGTGCCTCACTTCAAATCCGCAATCGCTGATTGCCCTCTCGAGAATTGTTGCAACCTCTCCAGAGTAGAATCCATCAATAGCATCTTCAACGATAACATTCCCGTATTTCCCGGCTATGCTCTTTATAACCTCAATAGAGCTATTAACATCCGATTCCGGGCTTAGCAAAACATCGAACTTGATTCTGCACAAATCAGGTATTATGTATTCATCTCCTCCACCCTCTATTTTTAAGGGAGATATTGTGAAATTCTTTTTAAGCTCGATCATCAGTTCAAAGGCCTTTTCTATCGCATTCTCTCCGGCTTCGGGGATTGAAGCATGAGATTTTCTTCCATATATCTCTACAACCAGATCTATGCTCCCATAGTGCGTGGAAGCTATATGCATTGATGTGGGCTCCATAATTACTGCCATCCCTCCATCCCAGTCCTTTGCAAAACTTTTGGATCCTTTTCCACCCTCCTCCTCATCACAGAAAAAGGCGAGGCAGTAGTCCACACTCTCTGCTGCTTTCAGCATCGCCGCGATACTGGCTTTTGCATCGCAGACACCAGTGCCATAAGCATAAACACCATCAAAATCGAATTCTCTTTTTACTCTAACTGTGTCGAGATGTGTTGAGACCAGAAAGTTGCTGTCAGTATTGATGGCCACATAATCCTCACAGTCCGAAACATCGTATCCCAATTTTTCCAGATAGTTTTTAACAAAGCTTTTTATCTCCTCCTCGTTTCCACTGGGAGATTCAATCTGAACAAGTTTTTTTAGCAACGATAGAACCATAATAGCTTTTAAGGTGGGACAGTTAAAATCTTTATTGATGGAAGATTTTATTGATGGATGTACGATACGAAAAGTTGACAGAAGTGACCTCGAAGCTTTCGTTAACATCTACATCGAAGCTTATCGAGGACTTGAAGAGTACGCATACACAAAGAGGAAGGAGATAAAGAACTACTTCAAATGGCTCAGAAACAGAGATGAAGATGGATTCATGGTTCTTGAGGGTGATGAGATTATAGGATTTGTTGCATGCGATACGAACTGGGTTAGCATTTTCGATAGGCTTAAGGTTGGAGAGATACATGAACTCGTGCTACACCCAGAGTACAGGAATAAGGGTTTTGGTAGCTTTTTGCTCAACAAAGCTGTTGAATATGCAAAAAGCAAAGATAGAAAACTCGCAGAACTGTGGGTTGGGGAGAAGAACTACAGAGCGCGGAAGTTCTACATGAAAAATGGGTTTAATGAAAAAGGAAAGTGGGGTATCTGGATCAGGATGGTAAAAAAGATTTAGCTACTTAACTTCATATGTTCCGAGTCTTTTCTGCGAGTAGCTCACCAGTCTGCTGAGCGGGATTGTCATCATCAGGTAGAACAAAGCCACGCCAAGAAACGGTGTCCATGCATTGAAAGTTGTGTTTACGATCTGCCTTCCAACCCTCGTCAGCTCAACGATGGATATCACGGAGAGAAGCGATGAGTCCTTCAGTAAAGCTATGAACTCGTTCCCAAGTGCTGGAAGTATGTTTCTGAACGCCTGCGGAAATATCACATATCTCATGGCCTGCAGATAGCTCATCCCAAGCGATCTCGCTGCCTCCATCTGTCCGATAGGTATCGATTCTATTCCTGCCCTAACTATTTCCGCAATATACGCCCCACTGCAAACACTCAAGGCAATAATTCCCGCTGGCTCTGGCTCAAGGTTTATGCCAATTGCTGGAAGGCCAAAGTAGATTATGAGGATCTGCACTAGCAAGGGTGTTCCTCTGATCACCTCAACATAGAATGTTGATACCGCAAAGGGTATTGGGTTCTTTGATACCCTGCCAAGCCCTGCAATCGTGCCTATAATCAGCCCGAAGAGTATTGAAACGAGTGTGAGCTTCAGTGTTACAAAGGCTCCAAAGGCTAAATCCGGGAGGATCCTTATGAACAGATCGATGTCAAACTGACCTATCCCTGCCATTTCTGATCAAAAAATAAAAATTAGGAACCGAACCATTTCTCATAAATCTTGTCGTATGTTCCATCCTTCTTTATCTCTTCAAGTGCCTTGTTTATCGCTTCGAGCAGTCCCTTGTTATCCTTGTTTACAGCTATACCGTAGTACTCAGGTTCGAACTCTGGATCCTCAACAACCCGGTAAACCTTTGGATCCTTCTTAACTGCCAGATATGCAACGAAGTTGTCGATAATAGCAGCGTCAGCATCTCCCTTCTGTATAGCCATCAAAGCCTCTGGTGTACCTTCGAACCTTATTATCTCCAGGTTAATGCCCTTCTCCTTCAGCCTCTCTGCAGCGAAGTCTCCAGTTGTTCCCTGCTGAACGGCAACCTTCTTCCCGTCGAGATCCTTAACACTCTGGATGCTCGTATCATCAGCCCTTGTGATTATAACCTGCTTGGCCTCGAAGTATGGCTCACTGAAATCAACCTGCTTGGCCCTCTCTTCAGTTATGGTCATTGCAGAGCAGATTACATCGTATTTCTTTGATAGCAGTCCTGGAATTATGCCATCCCATGCAGTGTTAACGAACTTAACCTCCAAACCAAGCCTCTTCGCTATCTCGGTCATCAGATCTATATCAAATCCAGCATACTTTCCTGTTTTCTCATCCGTGAACTCAAATGGTGGATATGCTATGTCGCTTCCAACTGTGAGCATGCCTTCCGTAACGAGGTAGTACTTAGGTATCTCATTCTCGGCTGGCGTCTGTGTGGGAGCCGGCGTCTGCTTCGGTGTCTCCGACTGTGTGCATCCGGCAAAGCCGATTGCTATTAACAGCACCACTACAACAAACCACATTTTCTTCATTATTTCACCCCAGGCTTTCAAAAATTGAATAATATTTTAGTCTTTCGAATGTGAACTGTTCACGATCTCTTTAATATTGATAAAAATCTATTAAGTCAAATAATTTAGACAGGCCAATACAAAAGAGAGAGTCGATAAAACTCAAATAAAACGCTCTAAGATCTCCTTTACACTGGTTGGTCTCAGATTCGATGAAGAAATCGTAGCCTTGAACATCTTCAAATTATCTCCAGAAAGATAGTTGGAGTAAATGCTGTTTGGCATCATTGCACCCTCATCTGGCGCTGTGTCAGAATACATGACCTTTAGCCTCACAGCCCTCCCCCCACTTTCAACCTCAACAACATCACCCTCTTTAAAGCCCATTTTCTTCGCGTACTCTGGATTTAAGAACAGAACTGCTGAAAGTTTCTCGAACTCCTCTTCATCTTTCTCTGCTGTAGCCTGATGTGAGTTTCTCGCAACTACAACATCCACAACAGCTCTCTTGATGAATTTCCCGAACTTCATCAGATCCCCTCCAGTATCCTCTTCAGAATAGAAATATCGCTTACATCACCCTCTTTTAGCGGTTCAACCTCAATCCTTACTCCATCACTTCTAACCATAGTTCCTCCCTGATCATAGCCAGTTATAGCCGAAGGCAAAACAACATCAGCTGTTCTAGCTGTAAAGGTGTTCTTGGGGTCAATCACAATCTTCTTTATTTTTGAGAGCTTTCTGGCAACCTCAAAGGGCAGCGAGTTCAGTGGATCCGTTCCGATGATTAGTGCCGTGTCTATTTCATCGTTCAAAATCAGGTTTTTGAACTCAAAATCTTTTGAAGCTTTTCCTTCTCTGAATGAATATCTGTTCACAAAACCCGTTTTCTCAAACATGAGCTCGTTGAACCCTCTCATGTTTGCATGGAATCCTGCTGGCAGGAAGTACACGTTCGAGATCTCGTTCATCTTATTAACCATCTCCAGAAATCTGCTGTAGTCTGAGTTCAAACCATACTTAAGCCCCAGTCCTCCGAAGATTACATTGAAGTCGGCTCTTTTCATTTCACTGATTATTCTCGAAACATCCTTGAAATAGTTTCCAGCCTTTCCATCCAAAGCTGAGATGAAGCCGTCAATTAACTCGAGATCGTTATTGACCTGGATGAACCTTGCATTCTTCTTTGCGAGCTTTGCAGTATGGCTTTTTCTAACATCCACAACAACCAGAAACCTGTCCTCTTCATATCCTCTCTGTCTCTTTCCAGCCCTAGGGTAATATGTGTAGAGAGAGAGATGCCTTGAGAGGCTGTTGTATGGATCGGTACCCCAGTAAAATATCACATACGCGTTCTTCTTTACCTCATCAAGCGTGGTTGTTGGGATCTCTTTTTTCAAAATCATCTCAACAAAATCACCAAGGCAGAAGGAGGAGTTGTCATCGATGAACGCTTCCTTTTTCTCCGCGAGCTTTATTGCTAACTCCTGGGCCTCCAGAGGAACCGTATCAAGACCATATACGGCAAGATTCTTTGAATTGCTAATCAGTTCAATTGCCTTATTCAGTGCAGTATCGAAATCCACTTCCTTCCCATCAACTTTTGGCTTCGCCTTGTTATTCTCGGCATTCCTAAATATGCTCGCCCCTCTCCTGCAGGCGTTGAATACCTTATCCTTGACAACGATGTCTGTGCATAAACACGAGCAACCAGCACAGGTTACCATGGCTAACCCTCCACAAATCTTATCGCATCGCTCGGACAGTTCTCCCTGCAGGCAACACACAGTATTCTGTTTTTACCATATCTCCTGCACTTCTTCATATTTATAACCTTAACAACACCATCCTCTATGCGAAGTATCGGATCATCTATCGTTGGCCCATAGCCCGATCCCATGCCATAAGGGTCATCCGAAGCGTGAACGGGACACACAACCACACAGTTAGCACATCCCGAGCATAACTCTTCATCGACTATCAGTCCGGTCTCAGTAGCCTCCTCAATCCCTTTCAGCATCTTTTTAAGCTCCTCAAGCTGTGGAGCGTATTTTTTCTCTTCAAAAAGAGGTGTGCAGTCTTCAAGCTTTCTCTCCCTGTTTATTACCTTGAATGCAAAGCTCATGCATGTTGCTTCCCCGCACTTCTTGCAGTTGGTTTTTGGTAAGAGTTTATAAACCTCCATCGGGGTAATCGCCATACTTTATAAATTTATCACACAAAATATATGGTTTTTTGAAACGATTTATAATGTAAAGAGTGATTAAAGTGTTGAGAAACTGGGAATCTCACTGATTTTTACAGGATTGCTGGGCGATATAATTGTTCCAAAGGTTGCTTCCATATGTGCAACAGCAATTTTCGTAACCGGTTTGGTTCTGCTGGTTTTTTGGGATAACAAAGGCTAAAATGTTAAGTTAGGATGTTAAGTTGGCTACTGGTAAAGAAGTAATAAGCAAAATAAAAACAACAGACTACTCGTACTCTATCGTCGCTGGAGGTTTCGGAGTTATGTCGTAAACCACTCTTGCCACCTCGGGAATCTCGCCAGTTATCCTGAGTGCAATTCTCCTGAGCACATCGTATTCTATGTTTATCGGATCTGCAGTCATACCATCTCTTGAACCGACCGCTCTAACAGATATTATGTATCCCCAAACCCTGTTGTCTCCTTTAACTCCTGTTGCTTTTCCAACCAGTGCAGCAAAGCACTGCCATTTATCGTAGCTTGCAAGTTCCTCCTCAACTATGGCATTAGCCTTTCTAACAACCTCAACCTTCTCCGGAGTAACCTCTCCAACGATCCTGACTGCTAATCCCGGACCAGGGAAGGGCATTCTCTCAGATATTTCCTCTGGTAATCCCAAGTACCTCGCCACCTCCCTGACCTCATCTTTGTACAGCTCGCGGAGAGGCTCTATAACTCCCTTGAACTCGTAGTCAATCGGAAATCCACCAACATTGTGGTGGCTTTTGATTCCACCCTCGCTCTCGATGATGTCTGGATATATCGTTCCCTGTATTAGGTAGTCCGCATTCTTCTCCCTGGCAACTCTTTCAAAAATTCTGACAAAAAGCTCTCCAATTATCTTCCTTTTCTGCTCAGGATCCTCAACGCCTTTCAAAGCTTTCAGAAATTCTTCCCTCGCATCTATGAAGACCAGATTCATGTCGCTGAATATCTCCTTTATTCTCTCCGGCTCCCCCAATCGCATTAAGCCTGTATCAACAAAAACAGGAATGAGCTTGTCTCCAATAGCCCTGTAGGCTAAAGCCGTGCATACGCTGCTATCAACACCCCCGGATAACGCGATTATGGCTTTCCCATCACCTACCCTGCTCCTTATCTCCTCAATTGCTTTGTTAACGAACTTCTCAACATTCATTGATTTACCTCCTCAGAATATCTCAAACAGGCCTCCACAAACCCTGCAAACGGAGGTGATGGTGAATACGGCCTTGACTTGAATTCCGGATGGAACTGTGTTGCGAAGAAGAACCTCTTATCTGGCAACTCCAGAATTTCCATTCTCCTCCCTGAGTCGGATGTTCCGGAGAACACCACACCCTTCTTTTCAAGCTCAGGGATGTAGTCGGGATTTACTTCGTATCTGTGCCTGTGCCTCTCAACGATCTTTTCTCTGCCGTAGAGTTCAAAGGCCTTCGTGCCCTTCTTGACAGTAACCTCGATGTCGCCAAGCCTCATCGTACCACCAAGCTTGTCTATTTCCTTCTGCTCCGGCAGGAGGTCTATGACCGGATGCTTCGTATCTGCCAGCTCAGAGCTATGGGCATCCTCATAGCCAAGAACATTTCTGGCGAATTCAACCACAGAGAGCTGGAACCCGAAACAAATACCCAAGAAGGGTATATCGTTCTCCCTCGCATACTGAATTGCCAGAATCTTGCCCTCACTACCTCTATGCCCGAACCCGCCAGGAACGAGAATTCCATCGACATCCAGTTCGAAGTCCTGATACCTCTCCAGATCCTCGCTGTCTACAAGCACCATATTGACCTTACATCCAGCCAAAATACCGCCGTGTTTCAAAGCCTCCCTGATGCTGATGTAAGCATCCTTAACATGAACATACTTGCCAACGAGGGCTATCGTAACTTCTTTCTCCAAACTCTTTAGCTTCTTAACAATCTCTTCCCAAGTTTTCTTTGATTCTCTCTTTTCAAGTTTGAGCTTTTTGATGAGATACTCATCCATCTTTTCTTCCTTCAGCATCAGTGGGACTTCATATATCTCCTCAGCATCGTGGGCACTTATCACAGCCTCAACTGGAACGTCACAGAACAGAGCGATCTTCTTCTTTGTCGATTCGAGCAATCTTTCCTTGCATCTACCAACTATTATGTCCGGCTGTAAGCCTATGCTCCTCAACTCCTTAACGCTGTGCTGTGTTGGCTTGGTTTTCTGCTCACCACCGAGATCCAATGGTATGAGGGTTACATGAACCAGAGCGAAGTCTTCAGGCTTCTCTTCATTCTTCATCTGCCTCACAGCCTCCAGAAAAGACATGCCCTCTATGTCTCCCACTGTACCTCCTATCTCAACCAGGCAGATGTCTGCTCCGCTCTTTTCAGCCACATTCCTTATCCACATTTTTATCTCATCGGTGACATGAGGAATAATCTGAACTGTGCTACCCAGATAGTCTCCTCTCCTCTCCTTCTCAAGAACGGACATGTAGATTTTTCCAGTTGTGACATTGTGCTCGCCGGTAACCTCCTCACCAATAAACCTCTCGTAATGGCCGAGATCAAGATCGACTTCAGTACCATCTTTCAAAACGAAAACCTCTCCATGCTGGAAGGGGTTCATCGTACCAGCATCTATGTTTAAGTAGGGATCCACCTTTATCGGCACCACCTTGTAGCCCATATCTGTGAGAATCCTTCCGATGGAGGCCGCTGTAATACCCTTGCCCAGTCCGCTCATCACTCCTCCAGTTACGAAAATATATTTCATGATCACACCCTGTCAAACTTTATCTCTCAGCTCAGGTGGCAGCATGTTTGGAATGCCATCCTCTATCGGATACTTCTCATTACATTTCTCGCAGATAAGAGTTCCCGCAATAATTTCCTCATCTTTCTCTTCCTCAACCTCGAGCGTGAGATCGCCCTTACAAACGGGGCATGCGAGGATGTCAAGAAGTTGCCTCTTCATGAACCAAGTTGGATACGAGAGTTTAAAAATTTTGGTGGAGATCATTCTGGTGATGTAATTTGATATAATAGCCCCAAACTTTAATGCAACACAAACCTTGTAGTATCCTGAAATAACTTTACACCCCGAACAAACCTATGTGAGGAATCTAACCAACAGAGACATACTCAGAATGATGAAACGGTGGCTGAAAAGTGAAATCGGTAAGAAAGATATCTGAATTCTCAGCTACAAGGCAGAGAATTTCAAAGAAACAGGCAGAATTCCTTCTTTCTCCCTGATTATCCATTCTATTACTCTCTCGTCAAGTTTCATGTTAGGATTTGGAGATGTGAGAAATAATTTCGGGAAAACACAAATTATAAAGCGAATGGAAATAATTAAAAAACGATAGCAGACAAATCTTAACATGCTCTACCAAAACGAGATACTCTGGTTTATCCTTCTCATAGTAAACTTTTCAGGGATTACCTTAGCATACAGATTATTTGGTAAGTCTGGACTCTATGCATGGACTGCAATGGCTATAATAATAGCCAATATACAAGTAATGAAAACAATAAAGTTCTTTGGACTTGTTACAGCAATGGGGAACATCATCTATGGTTCTACATTTCTGGTAACGGATATTCTGTGTGAAAACTACGGGAAAGAGTCTGCAAGAAAAGCAGTGATGATCGGGTTCTTTACCCTGATATTTACCACGATAATCATGCAGTTATGTCTTGCATTCATTCCCGATCAAAGTGACACTTTGAGTCCCGCACTCGAGCAGATTTTCAGTCTACTTCCGAGAATAACCGTTGCAAGCCTCACAGCATACATCATAAGCCAGTTTCATGATGTTTGGGCATTTGATTTCTGGAAAAGAAAAACTAAAGGTAAGCACTTATGGTTAAGGAATAACGCATCAACCATGGTTTCTCAGTTGATTGATAATGCGGTTTTTACATGGATTGCGTTCGTTGGATTTGGAATTTTCTGGGAACAGGTTTTCCCATGGGAGGTTATAGCAGAGATTTTCATCACCTCTTACATAATGAAATTCATTGTCGCTGTGCTGGACACACCATTCGTTTATCTGAGCAGGGTAATTAAGGAGTCATTGGCAGAAAAGTAAGTGTAATGTTATTGATAACCCAACCATCTCTTTTTTAATTCGTAAAATGCTCCACTTTCAATAGAATCACGAATTTTTTCAACAAGCCTGATAATGAAGTAGACATTGTGGTATGATGCAAGTCTGAAGTATGTGAGTTCATTGGAAACATAGAGGTGTCTGAGATAGGCTCTTGAATACTCCTGACATACAAAACAATCACAACTTCTATCGACTGGATTTGTGTCAAATCGGAATTTTGCATTCTTGATGTGAATTCTGAATTTGTTTTCTGGTTTTCCACCTTCCTCAGGGCTAATGTAAAGATGTCCTCTCCTTGCCCACCTCGTTGGAGCGACACAATCGAACATATCTACGCCCCGTTCAATACAATTGAACAAATCCTCGACCGCACCTATTCCAAGCAAATGTCTGGGTTTTTCCTCCGGTAAAAGCGGTATAACCCATTCAAGAATGTTATGCATATCCCTCTTGCTCTTTCCAAGTGAGCCTCCAATCCCAAAACCATCAAAATCTCTTTCCGCCATGAATTTTGCCGACCTTTCTCTCAAATCCCTGTATTCTCCCCCTTGAACAATTCCAAAAATTGCCTGCTTTTTATTATAATACTGAAGGCATTCTTCAGCCCATCTGTGGGTTCTTTCAAGAGCTATTTCCGTATATTTTTTGTCCGATAAAGGAGAAGTGCATTCATCAAATGCAAAAATGATGTCGGAACCAAGGTTTGATTGTATTTCCATTGATTTTCTTGGTGTGAGTTCAACGATCTCCCCGCTTATATGATTTTTGAATCTTACACCTCTGTCATCCACATAAGCCCATTTCTCACCCTTAAAATCAATATCTTTCAATCCCTCAAGGAAAATATTATTCGCAATCTTTCCAACTCCGTGCTCCATACCAAAACCAAGTGAGAATGCTTGAAAACCCCCAGAATCAGTTACAATGGGTAAATCAATGTTCATGAATTTGTGCAATCCACCAAGCTTTTTTATTACCTCGTCTCCAGGACGGAGGTGGAGATGATATGTGTTTGCAAGCAAAACCTCCGCACCCATTTCTTTCAAATCCCTGTTATCAAGTCCTCTAACACTCGCAAGGGTTGCCACAGGTATAAAAACCGGAGTATTAAATTTTCCATGCTTGGTTTTTACAACACCTGTCCTCATTCTGTCTAATGTTGTGTCAATTTTGAATTTCATCCTGAGGTAAGAATTTGTCTTTGCTTAAATTGTTTGCTTCAAATTGATACCTGTGTCTTATCTAACTTTGGACTTTTTCAGAAGGAGTCATGTGGTTTGTTAGGAGTGTGAGACTGAGTAAAATTTGGGATACCACAATGCACCACAAACCTCATAAACAGTTATAAACTAACATTAGGCAATCAGGTTTAGTGCAAAAGCCGGGGTGGCAGAGAGGCACTGCGCGAGCCTGGAGAGCTCGTGTCCCTTTGGGACGCGTGGGTTCAAGTCCCACCCCCGGCGTTTTATTTTGGATTCTAATCCTATCAATTTCACAACACACCCCCATATTCTGTTTTTATGGTTTGTAGAAAAATCGCCAGATAGCAACTTTTTTAAGTGAGTTATTGTTAGTTTAATCCCCATATACATTTATATGTAATGGAGGGGAAGGAATGGTAAAACTGACTAATTACCTCGTTTTCGGTTTTCTAGCTTTAACGATCTTGGTGGCTCCAGCCTCGGCAATCGGAATTCTGAAAATTGATCTGCCATCAAGAGCGATGGTTGGAGATGAGGTCGAGATAAAGATTATTGAATCTTTGTCAGGAGATCCAGTAGAGGGTGTTACGGTTTACATTAATGGGGTTGAAATTGGCACGACAGATGAGGATGGCAAAATAACTTACGTTTTCAACTCTCCAGGAGTTTATCTGATCGGAGCGAGTAAGTTTGGTTATACTCCTGCGGCAAGCTTAAGTTTGAGTGTTGAACCTCGTGAGGTTGAGACTCCAGGGTCTGAGACTCCCACTAAAACTCCTACTCCTGAAATTCCTGAAACTGAAGAATATAGAGGTTTGGTTTTCAGGGGAGATTTAATTTATGAGTTGTTTGGTGATAAAGTATTTGACTCAATAAACATTAAGGATCTTGAAATATCTGATTTAATTGAAAAAGCAAGGGATGTTAAACCTACCTCACCAGTAGCATTTTTCACCGACGGGAACAACTACATGATCCTCTATGGCGAGATCGATGTGGAAAAGAGTGGTTATTACAGGATTGAGGGTTACAGCCTGGGTGTTGATGTTGAATTTGAAGACAAGTCCTGGAAACTCTTTGAGGTCACCAACATTGAGAAACTTAATGCTGAAAATGTTGAGGTTGTGGACCTTTTGAATAATCCGGGTAATTTTGCCGGTAAGGAGATCGTTGTTGATGGTCCTTTCAGGGAAGTATCATTTAATGTGAAATCTTTCGGCACTCCTGTATGCGTTGGCTCAATAAGCACGCTTCCTGTTGACTTCAACGAGTTCGTAAAAGAGCTGATGGATGCTGGAAAGAAATTGCAGAAAGAGCCAGACAGAGAGACGATTGAGGAATTAACAAAGTTTACAGGAGCCTCAACATTCAGATTCGAGAGAATTGTTGAAACTGGCACTACTCAGGCATACTGGAAGGCGTTGAATGCTGAGATAACAGCCTTGGTAATCCCAGCCTATCTGGTCGATCTGCTTTTCCCGGATGAACTGAGAGAATTCATTTCTGAAAAAGGTGTGGTTTTGCTCATTGAGAATGTTAACATAAGGGCTGAGGTGGCTAGCATAGGCGATATACTTGCGAATCCAAGACAGTACTATGGTAAAGTTGTGGAAATTTCTGGAGTCTATAATATTGCCAAGGACCTCAGTGTTAAGAACATGGTTGCAACAATGTTCCCTCCGGCAGCAACATCTCCGGTTGATGTCTATTTCGAGCCAATGGCTACATTCGAATCGTCATTGCCTGTTGTTAACGCTCTTCTCGGGTTTGGCATCACAGGCTTTGAGCATAATTATAGTAGTATCGGTGATGTGGTGTCAGTTGATGGGAAATATACTCTCAAAGGAGTTGTTTTAACAGCAAGCCTGCTCGATAACTCATTACCATCAGTACCAGTTCTGGTGGTGTTTGAGAGGTACAGACAGAACTTTGAAGATCACACCATCCCGGTGGATCAGGCTGAAGATGCAATCAGGACCTTCACCCTTATCAAAGAAACCATCGCAGGAGTAAATGCAGAAGAGGGGAAAACACAATATGAAAAGCCTGAAGAACCACCAATAACTCCAACACCTACAGAGAATACCCAAATATCAGTTCCGACTGCAACTCCAATTCTAGAGGAAACTGAAAAACCAGCTCCAACCTCTAAGCTTGAATCCCTCAGCCTCAGCATAACACCCAGCAAAATAACGGCAAAACCTGGAGAGACGATAAATCTCAAGCTTAAAGTTGATTGGGAGCCCAAGGACTGGAAGGGTAAGGCTGATGTGAAAGTTGTTCTCTCAGCTGCAGGGTTCAAGAAGGAGTTTGAACTTCCAGGAATAGTGCTTGAGAACCCACCAATTGAGACTGAATTCAGCTACACTCTGCCTGAGAATCTGCCACCGCTGACTTATGAGGCAAAGATAATCGTTGAGGCTGAGGATAAAAAAGCGGAAAGTGAGGTAGAGGTAGCAGTGGGGTTAAGCCAAACACCAGGGTTTGAGGTTGTTATAGCGCTAATATCAGTGGCTGGAGGTATCGCTTTAAGGGGTGCAAGGAAGTGATCGGGCCAACAGATAGAACACTTGCTATCTTTAGATGACATGTTGGGCTTCCGCCCATCCTATCCCTCCAATCTTACTTCGGCTCTGGAATTTAAGGGCGGAAGCCGTATATACAGCTGCTTGTTTAAGCTTTTGTGAGATTCTTGACATGACCATGCCTCCTGAAAGAGTCAGGGTGAGATGTCCGAGATGCAAAACTTGGTATGAAGATTGGTATTATCCAACTATCAACCTCCCCCCGAACCCTGATCAAATGTTTCTAAGACCAAATCAAAGAACAAAGTTGCACAACTCGAGGAGAATGAAGCAATAAACAACAAAAAGCATGCGGGGGGAGGGATTCGAACCCTCGAACCCCTACGGGACTGGACCCTAAATCCAGCGCCTTTGTCCGCTCGGCAACCCCCGCAAGAATGATATAACTTGAAACATTGTACTATTTCTGCGTTGCGCTTATCAAGTTTTTGCATGCAAATGTTGTAAATGTTGCAATCACATCCCAAAAAGGTTTATTGGGTGCTATTGCATACCCTTATCGACAATGAAGTGCCTGATCTGCAACAGAGAGACACACACGGAAACCATTCCTTTATGCGCTGACTGCATAAGAACTAACCCTGAAACAGCGGATAAAATCTCCCGCACCCTTCATAAGAGCGTTTCAGGTGATAGAAAGTGTTCTCTCTGTGAGAATTTCTGTAATTTCAGTGTAACGGGACTGTGCGGTCTGGACAGAAGTCTAATCTCTCCGAACAGGGCCATGATGACATACTACGAAGACCCTCTGCCAACGAACTGCTGCAACGCATGGTTCTGCAGAGGTAGCTCGCTGAGAGGAACTAATCTGGCTGTTTTCTACTATGGATGCAACTTTGACTGTCTCTACTGCCAGAACTGGGAGCATAAAAAGGCTGGCAGGATCATCAGTCTGGATGTTGCAGTTGAGTATGCAATGAAAGATAGAATAAAGTGTATATGCCACTTTGGAGGCTCGCCAGAACCCCAATTACAGTTCGCAATAAGGTTCAGCAGGAAAGTGCTGAAAGAAAGAGATATAATGATTTGCTGGGAGTGGAACGGTGGTGGAAGGGAGAAGTTTGTTAAAGAGGCTGTAAAGATAAGCTCTGAAAGCAAGGGAACTGTAAAATTCGATTTAAAGGCCTGGAATGATAATCTGTATAAGATTCTAACGGGCAGGAGCAATAAGCCCACATTGAAGAACTTCAAACTCGCATATGATATCGACCCTGAGGTTGTGTCTGCAACAACGCTGCTCGTTCCATATTATGTGGATGAAAAGGAGGTGGAGGGCATAGCTTCCTTTATAGCTGAAGTTGATGAGGACATACCTTACAGCCTTCTGGTCTTCCATCCCGACTACAGGCTGAGGGATTTACCGGTTACACCGAGAGAACAGGTTGTGAGGTGCTACAATGCCGCCAGAAGGTATTTGAAAAATGTAAATATTGGAAACTTGAGTTTGTTGGGCTTCTAATCAGACTCCCCGAAGATCATTTCGGTTTGTCTTTTAAGCTCATCTTTTATTTCCTTGTATTTCTCCTTTAAACCTATAAGCTCTACACTGAAATGCTTGACGACCCATTCCGGTGTGAACCTCTCCCCCCGCTTCAGTATATTGAGTTCTGTGTCAAGCAAAGAGCCACAAACCGGGCAGTCGAGTTTGCCATCGATTACTCTGAATACCGTGTTGAGACAAACAGGACACTGTCCATCCATAACAACTCTCTTTTCCTCCTTTATTGCCTCAGCGACAAGATCGAGCTTTTTTATGCTTTCAGTCATGAACATCTCAGCCGGGAGTGCGGACTTTATCTCAATGTTCGCCAGCACATCCACTCCAAGCACCTTCGCCAGAACTAGGTGGGTGGCGGAAGCCCAGCCTTTCATATCCTCAAAACCATGGAAGGTCAGAACAACACCCTTCTTGTTCTTAAATCTTTCAAAATACTTCATCGACATAAAGCACCTGTCAATGAATGCTTTGAGGTTTCCGGTAGCATCCAGCCAGTAAACTGGAGAGCTTATGAGCAGAACATCACACTCATCTATTTTCCTGAGAATTTCCTCGACATCATCATCTATCTTGCAGTCCTCACCATAAAGACATCTGTAACAGGCTTTGCATGGCCTGATATCTTTTTTTACGAGGTTTATGATCTCCAGCTCTGCATTTAGGGCTTTTGCGATGTATTTTGATGCAAGAACACTGTTTCCTTTCTTTCTCTCTGTCGAGACTATACTTAACAATTTTTTGCTCATAAAATTCTGGTTCAATACCAGGGATTTAAGCTTTGTTTTTTATGATAGTTTTTGAGTTGTGGAAGTGGCAGTAGTAAACTAATAAAGGAGCTGTCAAAAATAGTGTTTCAGGATTTGGAGCGGAATTCTGTCTGATTGATTTGAGATCTTTACGATATTATGGTATTTTACACCATAATATTTACTCAAAACCCGAAACAACCGCAAACTCAGACCAAGAAACCCAAACAATTTCGGGTAAAAAATTAACTATTTTGAAATGAACTCTATACTATGAATTCGAATCTGAAGCTTGTGGTGTTCTATAACGGATTTTTCGGTGAGAGGTTCATCGCAAACCTGATGAATTATTCAAACTCATGCCCCTCTTTCGGGGCCTGTGGGCTGGATCAATGCGTTCAGTGCAAGCAGGGCGCTTACAGCTTCTCCAAAAATATAGTCGCTACCTTTGGTCTTCTGAGCAGAGAGAATATGCCGGATTTCATTGAGGATGCAGAGGACTTTTTACCAAAAAAGATTCCAAAGGCAGATATTGCAGTAGCGATAAACATCCATCCGGATATTCTCATGGCGCTGCCTGAGAAACTGAAAGAGTCTGGATTCAAGGCTTTAATCGTTCCAGTGGAGGAGCCGAGGTGGTGTTCTGCCGGACTGGCAAAGCAGTTAAAGGAGAGCTGCACAGAAATCGGACTTGAATTCGCAGCTCCAAAGCCGTTCTGCCTGCTCAGGAAGTCAGAAGACACACCAACGATCAACCGCTTCATCGATGAGATGGGCATTGGTTATCCGGAGTTTGAGGTAGATGTTGAGGATAGCAGGGGTGTGAAGAAGATCAAGAACTTTAGAGTTATAAGGAGCCAGCCATGTGGTGCTGGGTGGTATATAGGAATAAAACTGAGGGAGTTTGAGTTTAAAGACATGAGGGAGCTATGGGACAGGGTTTCCAGCTCACACCACTCGTTCCCGTGTACAGCAAGCATGGAGAAGGACAACGAATATAACGAAACTCTGCTTCATGTTGCCGGATACACTGCGAGGCATGCAGTCGATAAAGCCATAGGATATGAGGGAGATGAAGACATTCCCGAGCATCTGATACCCATAGTCAAGGGAAGTACCTGAACTCAGTATACCCGGAGTACTTGGAATCGTCGAGCCTCTTTTTTATCCCTCTGAATATCTTTTCTATTATGTTCATCGCCCCGATTCTGTTTAGCGGGGTGTTGTTGTTACCACACTGGTAGCTGTAGGTGCATGAGGGGCATCCCTCTATCCTGCCACATTTGCAGTTTTTGAGCACATCATAGGATATTCTGAAGGCTCTTTCAAGCCTCTTGAACAGCAACCTGCTCAGGCCACTCCCTCCAAAGCTGGCATCGTAGATGAAAATATCTCCATCCGGAGTTGATATCCCGCCTATCTGCGAACTACCGCCTCCAGTAAGCATATCGCTCGTCTCGATCAGAACATGTTCCAGTGCGTGAAAGCTTCCGGCATAGAAATCATCATAATCCATTGAATCAGGAAAGGGTGCTGAGAACAGGAAGCCTTTGGTTGAGAAAGTGTACGAAACCGGCTCATCCAGATACCTCACGGCCCTATCCTCACCGAAAGTGCTCCTCTCCATATAACCAAAAACGCTCATCGTTATTTCTAGAGAACAGTAGGCTGAACTGACGGGAGACCCTATTCTCTCAATAATATCTTTGATAACAGGTATTGATGTGTAGAGAGGCTGGGTTATGATATCCTCTCTACAGGGCTCTAAAACAGCTTTGCTCAGGCTGAACTCAACACTCCTCAGCCTCTCTCCATTGTGGATCAAAACAGCTCCCGGAAACATCTCCTTTATTGCTACTGGCAGACTTCTCTCTCCAATGACCTTCCCATCCCTGTACATCTTAACGCTGTCACCAATACCCCTCATGCTGAACTCCCTCATTTTTCTGACTCCTTTGTCTGTTGCAAAAACTCTGTCATCGATCATAAGGTATCCTTTAGCCAAACAATCTTCCAGAATTCTCCTTTCAAAATCTCCAAGCTCATTGATGCTAAAAGGTCTCTCAATAGCCATGGAGATTAAATGGAAGTTCAGCAGCTCCTCATTCTCTTTCTCAACAAATCCAAGCTGTTCACTGTCGAAGTACTCTTCCGGCTTTTCTCGGTAATAGTTGCTTATCGCATCATCGCTCCTCAACAGGATAACCCCAACACACTTCTGACCCATCCTCCCTGCTCTTCCAAGCCTCTGAATAAAGTGCGGGAAGCTCACGATCTCGGAAACTACAACATCCACATCGCCTATATCCACTCCAAGTTCAAGAGTGGAGGTTGAGACAACAACCTTTATCTCCCCATCCCTGAACCTTCTCTCAACCTCCTTCCTGACATCCTTCCTCAGACCAGCTTTGTGTATGGCAGCTCTGATTCCCTGTCTGTTCAGTGTGAATGCAAAGTATTCAACTGATCTATAGCTGTTTCCGAATATTAGAACCTTCTTATCTGGAAAGGATTTCACTATATCGCTTATTGCCTTAAAGAGGTTCTGGGTATATAGCATAACGATGTGACTCTCTCCCTTCCTTTTCTCCGCTTTAACCCACTCGAATTTTTCATCAAACAGCGATTCTGCAAACTCCTTAGCATTCGAAAGCGTTGCCGACGCACAGGCGATCTGGAAATTGCGGAACCTTTTCAGCCTTCTGATTAAGTAGTAAAGATTTGCTCCGATGATTCCTGAGTAGTAGTGCAGTTCATCAACTGCTAAGAAACACAGGTCTTTTACAACCTTCCTGAACTCTGCTGTGTTCCTCAGGTGGTAGTCGAGCATGTCCGGGTTTGTTAAAAGGATGTCGAACCTGCCATTGAGAACATCCCTTCTCTCCCTTGCTGTTGAATCGCCATCGAATCTAATAGCTCTTAGCCCGCAGTATTCCGAGTAGTGCCTTATCTTGAGTTCCTGATCTGCTGCGAGAGCCTTTGTTGGGTAGATTATGATCCCTTTGCCATAATTCCTGACCCGCTCGATCATCGGGATAACAAATGCCTCAGTTTTCCCGAAACCGGTTGGGGCTGTAATCACGACATTTTTCCCATCAAGCAAAAACTCTATTGCATCCTTCTGGAAGTTATAAAGCTTATCTATTCCCCTATCTATTAAGGCGAGCTTCAAATCTCCTGAAAAATTTAGATCAGACAGTTCTATATCTGGCAGAGGATCAACAGGGTTCAGGATTCTGTAATGAATTATCTCATCATCGGTATCGAACAGGTTGCGAAGCTCACTGTAGGACTCCGGAGATATTTCATTCAGCAGCCTTAGATTCTTCTTTCTTGTGCTCTCCTTTTTACAAATACACTTTCGCTTTATTCTGCCGCATCTCTCGCAGAAGAACTTGCTGACATCCATTGGTTGGATTTACGGCTCTCTGAACAAATTAGTTTTGTTAGGCTATTTGCCAGACCATCACGGAATTCCGAGCTTTCTGAACAGATTCCTTGCACAGACAACCAGCGGATCCCATACTCTTGATTCAGGAGGGAAATATGGCAAATCAGCGAAAAAGAAATCCTCTACCATGGCCTTTTTGTAAAGCAATGATGAGGCTGCGTAAATCCTTTTGGCAACTCCTTTCCCTATGCACTGGACGCCCAGCACCCTTCCGTCAACATCTGACACCATTTTAACCGTTATGTCTCCATTCGGAATGTATCTTGCAGTTGATTTTGTCGTTATCGTTACCGATATGGTCTCGAAGCCATGCATTTTAGCCTCTTTCTCACTCAAACCTGCTCTGCCTATCTCCAGATCGTAGAAGCCCGTTATCTGACTTCTCAAAGCTCCGGGAAACTCCATCTCGAAGCCAGAAATGTTAACTCCCGCGACATAACCCATTTTGTTCGCCGGGACGGCAAGAGGAATCCAGTCCGGTTTGCCCGTGATTATGTTTGTGGTTTCAGCACAGTCCCCAGCGGAATACACATTCTCTATGTTCGTCTGCATTCTGCTGTTTACTGCTATAGCCCCCGTCTTGCCAAGTTTAACCCCTAGCTGTTTAGCAAGCTCTATGTTCGGCTGGGAACCTATGGCCGATATGACCATGTCGCATCTGTACTCTCCCTTATCCGTCACAACCCTCTCAACCCTGTCTTTCCCCTCAATAGCCTCAACCTTTTCGCTGAACCTCGCATTCACAACTTTCTGCAACCTCTCTTTGAGGACCGAGCCAATCTCTACATCATATTCCGGAAGCGGATATTCCTCTTTCTCGATGAGAACAACATTCTTTCCAAGTCGTGAGATCGCTTCAGCCATTTCCACGCCTATGTATCCTGAGCCAACGATAACAATGCTCCTGCAATTCTTCACGAGCCTTTTTACCTTCTCTCCGTTCTCTATGTAATGAACGCACAGCACACCCTCGATTTCCTCGCATTGGACATTGAGTGGTGCTGCTCTCGCCCCAGTGGCAAACAGAAGCTTGTCCCACTCGAACCTCTCTTTTCTGCCATCTCTCAGTACATGGAGTTCTCCATCGCCAACCTCAAGAACCTCAGTTCTAGTGAGAACATCTATCCCCCTTCGCTCCCTGAAAAAATCGATGTCGTAGCTGCACAGGTTGTTTATGCTGTCAACAATCCCGGAAACATAAAAGGGTATTCCACATGGAGCATGACTGACATAGGGGGATTTCTCGAAAACCTTTACATCCCAGTCCGGTCTCAATCTCTTTATTCTCGAGGCACAACTCATTCCCGCCGCTCCACCGCCGATTATTGCTACTTTCAAGCAATCCCTCCAGATATAATTATAACGAATTACTATTTTAATTTTTTGGGATAAATTTAGTCTGAGATGCTGCACCACACGATATCCGCTCAAAACATGGAGTGATGTTGAGTGGTAAATAAGTTAGTAATGAAGTTGCATTTTCCAGGTGTCTAGAACTTTCACTCCGTATCTCACACTCTACCACACCGTTTTTAATAAGCAAAAATATAAGAACTTTTATTAAATTAAAAATTTAAATTTTTGAGCCCCTCGCATTAAGTGACAAAGAATGGGTTTGTTTAATTTTTAAACATCTTCTCAGTTCCCTCATCGAGCAGCAGGTGTGTGCTCTCTATGTTAACCAAGACTGTAAAGACCTCTTTAACCCTCGCCTCAACAGCCTCCTGTGCTGATTTCGTATAGAACTTTATTGCTTTCGACTCCCTCTCAAACGACTCTTTAACATTCTCGAGGTCGTCATCGCTAGCATCGATTTTCGGAATTTCAGGCTTCTTTATCTTCAAAAGCTTGCATATAACACTAGCATGCTCAGACTCCACCTTGCTTAAAGCTTTGAACATAGCTTTGAAGTATTCGTTCTTGGACTTCTCCATAGCCGCTCTGTAAAATCCAGCATTGGTCAGCTCAAGCTCAAGAGCCTGTTCGAGATTCTTCCTCGAGATCTCGCTGAGCTCCACATCGTTCTCATCTCTCCACTCCTCAGCAGGAACCATAAATTCCTTCGGAGCTCCGCAGAATGGACAGTGAGATGGTGGGTAATTCCCAATGTACGGATCTCCACAGATTCTGCATCTGTAAACTCTCATATGTACAATATGCAGCAAAACTATAAAATATTTTTGTGTTTTTGAGTTAGCCTGATCTAAGCCATTTGATTTTCAACAGGTCAACTTAAAAAATAAATTCAGAGTTCTATGACCTCTCCCGTCCTCTCGTAAACTTTCAGACCATTTGGCAGGGATCGCCTGAGCTCCTCTGACCTCAGAACATCTATAAACTCCTGAACTACATCTTTTGAGAACCTGTCCTTTGATATCAGGAAATCATACTCCTCTCCCCTCAGCGGTATGAAATCCAGAGAATACCTATCAGCTACTGTTTTTATACCCAGACCAGCATCAGCCTTGTTCATCAAAACAGAAACGGCAACGCTTGTGTGGGATTTCGCTTCAATCTCATATCCCCTCAGCTTTTTAACGATTTTCCTGAATTCAATTCCCTTCTTATCAGCTATCTCTTTAAGGTACATGTCAAAAAGCACCCTCGTTCCGGAGCCACGGTTTCTGTTGACAATCCTGCATTCCAGATCGACAAGATCCTCAATACATTTAATCCCCAGTGGATTTCCCTTTTGAACGATTATCCCCTGCTCCCTTATGTACCCTTTAACGAGGTAGCAACTCTTCAGCCCATACTTCTTTATGAATGGGATGTTGTACTCTCCGCTCTCATCCAGCAGGTGTGTGCCGGCAATATCAGCCTCTCCTCTCTTAACTGCCAGAATCCCTCCAGTGGACCCGGCATTGATTATCTTGACCGATATGCTCGCATCTTTCTCCCTCAAAATTCTGTAGATAACATCAAGCCCTATGCAGTGGCTTCCGATTATCATCAGATCAGCTGGCTTTATGCTCTCGCTGAAGAGCGTTACCTCAACCTCGCTCCCCTCATCGACTATGGAGATGTCCTCATCGATTCTGATGAATCCGTCAGACCTCGAGAGGGATGTGATGGCACCAGAATAGTGTCCGGATACCGGATATGCTGAGTAACCCTCTTTACCCATCACAAGATTAACCGGAAGGTATTCCACCCTGCCGTGAGAGGAGAAGGTCTTGACCGCAAGCCTCGCCTTAACAGAGATCCGCTTTTTTCTCATCCCGGAAAGCTTTCTGATCAGAGGACTAACAAAGACATTGTATATCATCAAGGCAGAGGTTGGGTTTCCTGGAAGCCCAAAAGCTGGTTTATTTCCAAGCATAGCCACTATCGTCGGCTTACCGGGCTTTACAGATATGCCGTGAACAACAACTCCAGGATCCCACCTGTCGAGGAGTTTGTATATCATGTCTCCTGAGCCTGCAGAAGTACCTCCAGAGCATATTATCACATCGTAATCCAGTGCTCTGTTAATCATCTCTTCGATCTCCTTTTCATCATCCCTGGCTACTCCAAGAAAAACGGGTTCTGCCCCATCTTCCATCAGTGAAGCCATGATGGCATAGGAGTTTATGTCATATATCTTGCCAAATTCCAGCTCTCTCCCCGGGCTGACGATCTCATTACCTGTTGAGAATACGGCAACCCTTGGCTTCCTGAACACCTTAACGCGATCGTATCCGGATGAACTGAGAACTCCTATCTCTCTTGCTGTTAAAACTGTTCCGGCTCTGACTATAAGCTCTCCAGCCATTATGTCTGAACCGGCAGGCATTATGTTCTCTCCCGGAGCCACTGGCCTGTAGATGTTAACATACTCGCCATCCATGGATGTATATTCCTCCATGACAACGGCATTGGCTCCCGATGGGATTACAGCCCCTGTGGAAATCTCCACAGCTGTCCCTTCTTCAACCACCACAGAAGGATGATCCCCTGCAGACACCCTACCAGCTACCTTCAGCCTTACCGGACTGTCTTCATCGGCCTGAAATGTATCGCTTGCTATGACAGCATAACCATCCATCGTGGATCTATCAAAGGGGGGAACATCTATTCTCGCATAGTAGTCCTCAAAAACAACCCTGTTGTAAGCCTCTTTCAATTCAACCTCATCTGCGGTCGGTTCAACTTTGAAGCCGTTAATTATCGAAATAACCTTTGATTCTGGAATGAGTTCCCTGAAAACTTTCCTGCTCATCAAAAACTCCTCCTGAAGTAGTTTATCAAAATTACCTCTACCTCTTCTCCCGCCTCATACCCTTCAACTTCTTCCGGCACCTCTATGATCCCATCAGCCTTGCACAATGAGCTTATTATCCCGGAGCCGGATGTTCTCAGCGGGTAGGCGAAAATCCTCCCATCAACCTCTTCGAGGTAAACCCTTGTGAGCGTTCTGATTCCTGCTGAAGATGGTATTCTTCTTCCAGCATAAGCTTTTATAACTGATCCCGGCGGTATCATCTTCTTTGCATCGATCCCATACATCTTCATAAGCACAGGTGGAACTATCAAGTTGAAAGCCAGATAGTTGGCAACAGGAAACCCGGGAAGCAGAATTACGGGTTTTCCTCTGCAGGTTGTGAATCCTGCAGGCATTCCTGGTTTTATCGAAAGCCCATGGACGAAAACTCCATCCCTGTACCTGTTAACGATTTGAGGTACGAGATCCTTCGACCCTACGGAAGTCCCTCCACTGAATATAATGATGTCTGCAGAACTCAGAGCTTTCTCGAACACATCTGTCAGCTCTTTTTCATCATCTCTGACGATGCCAAAATCCATAGCTATTGCGTTCAGCTGCTTTATCCTTCCCATCAGCATGTATCTGTTCGTGTCAACTATCTGGGCACCCTTTATGTCATCATATGGTTCCACGAGCTCGTTTCCTGTGCTTACAATCGCGATCTTTGCTCTCCTGAACACCTTGATTCTGAGGTTTCCGGAGGCTGACAGCAGGCCTATGTGGTGTGGCTGAATGATCTCTCCCCTCTTTACAACCACCTCTCCCTTTCTGATATCCTCTCCTGCCCTTGAAACATTTTTGAATGGTGGGACGGAGGAATATACCTCAATCGTGCTTTCATCTATCTGTGAGGTGTATTCGATCATAACCACGGCATTGGCATTTTTTGGCAGAGGTGAACCGGTGGATACTCTGACAGCCTCTCCGGATTCAATCGCGACATCTTTCTGTTCACCAATCTCAATCGAGTCGATAACTCTGAAAATTATCGGATTGGATGTTGATGCAGAGTATGTATCCTCGGCAATTACAGCGTATCCATCTACCGCAGACCTGTCAAAGTGAGGAACATCTCTCTTCGAGTAAACATCTTCATAGCAAACTCTATTCAGAGCGTTAAAGAAATCCACTTCCTCCCAGTCGAGCAGGGGAACATTCTTCAAAAAGAGTTTGAGGGCTTGATATACATTCACCTTCCTGTAAAATCCTTTCTCGCGAACATCTTCGAATTCAGATGGGGAGTTCATAAAAATTGTTGATCACAGAGATTTAACATTTTTTGATTTGTGGAAGGTAACATGAGGGCCTTAAAAGATTTAAATCCATCAGCGAGCATCGGATTATGCTTTCACTTGTGATAGCATCAGCCTTCAAAAGCAAAGGAAAAAAGAGAATGAGCAAGTCCGATCTGACGTATCTGCTGTCCTTCGATCTCAAGTGGTTCTCCCACAGCACGAGCAAAAAGGTTGTTGAGGAGGCGATAAGGAAGGGGCTGCTTACCTTCAACGAAGGCATGCTCGAACCAACTTTCGATTTGAAGCAGGTGGATGTTCCCGTGGGCTTCAAGCCGGATGTAAAAAAGATATTCGATCTGGGGGTTTTCGAGGAACTCGTGGATCTGATTTCAGAAAGGCTTGGAATTGATAAATCTGAAGTTGTCTCTGCTATAAACAGAAAACAGGAGGAAATGTCGAACCTGCTTTATGCTGAAGTTATCTCTTTAATCTATGCTAAGGAGTGCGGTATCGATGTGAAGCCCTACCTCCCAAAACTCTGGGAGGAGGTGTTTTTGTAGGGGGCAGCTTTATGATGGATGCTGCTCCCTTCGCACACCTTCAACCTTTATCCTCTCATAACTCTCAAATTTTTAATGGAGTGTGGTCCAAGACCACTATCTCTCGCATCTCCATAGCTGAACACTTCCAAGATAAATATTTGGATCTTGAATGATTTTTATGATCTAGGACATTTTGATGAAAAATTACCAGAATGGAAAGTTAAATGTTGGCGAAAACTGTAAAAGGATCTTAAAATTGTATTCAACTTGTGTTCAACTCTAAAATATTAAAAAACTAGCGCCTAATTACGAGTATGGCAAACAGAACATCGATACTTTCAATTGCAGGACTTGATCCATCCGGATGTGCGGGCATTACACTTGATAGTGCCGTTATTAGAGCTCTCGGGTTTCATTCATGCACCATTGTCACCTCAATAACCTTCCAGAACACATGCAAAGCTATAGGTCATGAGGTAGTTCCCAGAGAGGTTGTGGAGAAACAGCTCTTGAGTATTTTAGAAGATCTGAACATTGCTGGTGTTAAAATCGGAGTAATACACGAAGCCCATACTGAAACTTTAAAGCTTCTGAATGATTTCGATGTTGTTGTATGGGATCCTGTTTTCAAATCCACAACCGGACATACATTTTCAGATATAAGCAGAATTGCTAAAAGGGTTTGCGAGGTTGCAAAGGTCATAACCCCCAATAAATATGAGGCCGAGGTTCTTTCAGGAGTTAAAATCGAATCCATAGATGACGCCAGAGCCTGTGCTGAAAAGCTTTCAGAGATGCTGAATGTCTCCGTCGTGATCACCGGTGGTGGGCTAGAGGGTAATGATGTCGTCTATGACATGATAAGAGATCATGTATTCACAGTATCTGCGGAATTTTCGGATTTTGAGATAAGGGGAACTGGCTGCGCTTACAGTACGGCACTCACATGTTTCCTAACAAAAAGGAAACTTGATGATGCATGCAGACTTGCGAGGCTTTATTTACTCAGTTCAGTTAAATCAGCAAAGCCTGTGGGAAAGTGCCATCCCTGTGTGACTCCTGCAACAGATTTCGTTCAGTTTTAGCCTATACGGCACTTATCATTGAAAGTCAAGATTCCAGAATTTTTAAATACTCTGGAGTGGATACTCTGGTTTATGTCATTGAAAGAAAAGGTTGAGGAAGTAATTGATAAGGATATCAGGCCTGCATTGATGAGGGATGGAGGTAACATAGCGCTTGTTGATGTGGAAGAGGATAAGGGTATTGTTAAGGTTCAGCTCCTCGGAGCCTGTGGTGGATGCCCGATGTCACAGTTAACGCTCACAATGGTGGTTGAACAGCACCTGAGGAGGAAAATACCCGAGGTTAAGAAGGTGATTCCTGTTTAAAATTAGAAGATTATTTATTAATTTTAATTTAAAAAAAACTATTATTTATTTTGTAGCCAATATTACTCAATCAAATAAAAAAATCAAAAAAATTAAATAACATGAGACAAATCCCCCATCGATGATACTTATAGAGCCAATAAATAGACTGATATTCAGAGATAGAGCAATAAAAGGAGAAAGAGTCAAAGGAAAATACTTTGGCGGATTTTGCACATGTGGTGGCATAATGTATCAGAAATCGTGGTTTGCTGAGGACGGAAAGCTAATACTCGTATCAGAGTGTGAAAAGTGCTGGAAGAATGAAGCTATGGTTTTTAACAATAACACCCCCGTTGGTCAAAAAGAGGAAGTAAAAACAATCGAAAGACCGTATCTTGAAGATGTTCTCGAGGAATTACTATCTCCCTCAGAATTTGAGGCAGTAATGGCAAAAGCCAGGGGAGAGAACTACAACCCAACCGCATTCAGCAGAGCGAAGAAAAGACTGAGCGATTTCAATCTGGATCTTGATGAAATCCTTTCCTACCTATGAATTTACTTTTTTAGACTGTTTAAAATCGATTTTTAAGATTTTTAATCTACTGGATATATCTATATCCAAACACCTTTATATTAACTAACAGGCCGACAACCAGGTTTGTGTGGTAGGTTATTATTCTCCAGAGCCCTACAAGCGTTCCCATGTATGCAGAGTTCACAAAGTACGAGTAAAAGTAGAGCATACCCGTCTCTGCGATTCCACTCGCCCCAGGGGTTAGCGGTATGAGAGATAGTATGATCAGAAAGAGTTGTGATGCAATGGACTCTATCCAGTAGGGATGGCTTTTCATAGCCAAAAGTAGGGCAGAAGGCACACAGAACTCAAATATCCATGTTAGAGATGTCAAAATGAGCAATACAAGAATTCTCAGCTTCGGTATTTTAGCAAGATCTATCAAAGCTGAACGGAAAAATAGAAGCTCTTTTTTCACAACATCATAAACCCTGCTACCAACATCCTTCTTCCAAAATCTGAAAATAAATGAAATTTTTGAAGTTATCTTGTCTATGTTCTCCTGATCCTTGAAGATCATGTACATGAGTACTAGAAAGCCAATGAAGGTGATCGTGAATATCACACCAGCGTAGACTCCAAACCTGACTTTGAATCCTGAGAGAATTACCATGAACGGCAGTGCAGTTATGAAGAATATAGCATCCAGCAGCCTCTCAGCAAGCACGGTTGCTGTGGCCTCACCATAACTCATGCCAGCATCACTGAGCATTTTTGCCCTTAATGGCTCTCCTCCGGCAGAGGATGGTGTTATCGCAGCGAGAAACGATGAGGAAATCGTTGCCTGCAGAGCGTATGAAAAGCTGATCCTCTTGCCGAGATTCAATGAGAGGTACTGAAGCCTTAAGGCCCAGAACGCCCAGAATGCAATGTGGAACAGCAGGGCTACAGCAAGAAATTTCTTATCAAGTGCGGATATGACTTTCCATGTGAGCTCTGTTTCGGTGAGCTTGAATATTATGAAGATCGTGGCCAGACTTATACCTATGGCCAGCAGTATCTTGGTGAGATTTTTTATGTTGTTCTTTTCTGTGGTTTCCATTCAACCCCTCTCCTTCTCAAGTAGTCGTATATCGCCAGTATTGCAGCTACCTGCAAGATCAGTGTGTGTATAAGCAAACCAGCACATAATTTAATCTTTTTTATATCTTTAAACTTGTAATACAGGAGGAATGGGGACAGGATCAGGAAGGGTATGAAGATGGCTATTATGTATGTTAGAGTTAGTGAAAGAATCCAGTGAAGCTTGAATCCAAAGTCAGCTTTTCTGACGAAGTTGAAGTGCTTCCACAACTGCAATCCTCCGTAGTACCATCTTCTCCTCTGAGAGAACAGATCCTTCCACCTCACAGGAGCTTGCTCGAAAACTCTCGTTTCCACCAGAACAGCCTCGTACCCCAGAGCATGCATCCTCGTGGCAAAGTCAGCGTCTTCAGTGATTGCAGACTCATCGAGTCTGTGCTCGTACAGATGTTTGGCTCTCAGAACACCGATGAGCCCGTTGAACTGCCTGAATCTGGACTTCTTAAGGAGGTAGTTTATCAGATGATATTCAGCCTCCACAGTTTCAGAGCACAGATTTACCGGGTTTGATATGAATCTTGGAGAAGAGGCTATGTATGCCTTATCGTTTCTTTCAAGTGCTTCAACACATTTGACAACGAAATCCTCCTCTGGAATGGAATCAACATCGAAAATTGCTATGTAATCCGGATTAAAGTCTTTGAAGTGATCAATTCCATCGTTTATAGCTCCAGCCCTCTTTCCTCTCGTATTCTCTCTGTGGAGGATTTCAACTCCCTCAACATCTATTTTTCTGTCGTATCTGTCAAGAACATAGAGTATTCTGACCTCTCCCGGATACTTTAATTTCTTCAGCACTTCCATTGACCTCCTAACGAGTTCTGGAGGCTCGTATGGAGAAACCGGAACTATCACAGCAACTTTGACCATTCAGACCAACCTCAGGTATATTTTCTCTATTTTCTCAGAAACAACTTCCCAGCTATAGTTTTTCACGGATTTTAAGCCCTTTGCAGACAGCTTTTTAGCGAAGCTATCGTTGGTCAAGATTTTCAGTATTTTGTTCGAGAGATCATCGACATCATCAAAAACCAATCCGCCTTCCAGTGCAACCTCTCTAACTCCCGCAATGTTCGATGCTATAACCGGAGTTCCGCAGGCCATGGCTTCGAGCAGAACTATTCCAAAAGCTTCAAGTCTTGAGAATGATGGGAGCACGAGAACTCTGGCTTTCTGCATCCACCCTATCACCTCCTTTGTTGGAAGCCTTCCAAGAAATCTCGCCTTAATGTTTTTCGCCAGGTTTTCGAGTCTTGCCCTATCCTCGCCATCCCCTATCACAATCAACTCGCAGTCAAATTCTTTCTGCACTTTTTTCATGGCCTCGATCAGAACCGGCAGACCCTTGTATTCAACCAGTCTTCCAACATAAAGCACGAAATCCTGTTTTTTTACATTTTTGCAGTTGAATTTCTTCAAATCAACCGCATTCGGTACAACTTCAACCTTATCGATGAATCTGGAGAGTACTGGAGATGTTACAGCGTAACTTTTAGTTGTGGCGATGATGACATCACAGGACTCGAGAACTGGCACTATAACCTTCTCGTTCACTCTCTCTACTAAATATCCAACATTTCCCGGAATTCTGTAGCCGTTTACAGTTGATGGTACAACAACATCGTTGTGGTAGGTTATGACATGAGGGCTGTACCCCTTTTTCATCACCCACCATGCGAAAAAGGGAGATGGAACATGGGAGTGATAGATATCAGCTTGAACACCAGGAAAGCTTACAGGAATTGGAGAGTACGGGATTTCGATGCATCTGGTGTTGTTGCTTGAAATAACAGTTACATTATACTTCTTAGAGAGTTGCCTGACAAGTCCCTCAACATGGATTTCAACCCCTCCAATGTGGGGTGGGTAGTACGGGGTTGTGAGAGCTATTTTAATCTCACAGCACTCCTTCATGCTTCAGTATTCTTTCAGCCCATACAAGCTTTTTTTTCTTCAAACCCTCTGCCCTCTCAAAGTCGAATCCGATAAGCTTTATGCCGTTAGCGTTGAAATGCTTGGCCATGCACGCTGCCCTGTCTCCGTCAGTAAACCCTCCAAAGTTGTATATCTTGTCAAAAGGGATGCTCTGGGTTGTTCCAACAAAATATCCGATCTTCGGTATCACAGACATGACCCTGTCGATGTTATCTCCATGGGCATGCAGAACGAGGATACATCTTTCACCAATCTCAACGAGCAAATCATCGCTTTCCTCCATATCTGTGACATGGATGTCCGGTACAAAGTCTGGAATAAACTCTCTTACAGCATTTATCGCCTTTCCTGCTGTTATCTTCACACCCTCAAACTCTCTTATCTCTTCTGCATCATCTTCTGACAGAATTGGGCCGATGATAAGAACATCCTTCCCGCCGATTTTCTTTTCCAGAATCAGCGTGTCCATGAGCTTCTCCCTTGCGATGCTGTGCATCACTACTGCACTCCTCTCATCCTCCTCTTTTGAAAAATTAAAATCGATGAGGATCTGTCTGTAGAACTCAATCCATTCCTCGAACTCCATTTCAATCCTCTTTCAATCCTCTTTCAGCCTCTTTATCGAAATCCTGACCTTTATGCCTTCAATATCCCATTCTCTGATGTAAGCGTTTTCATCGACTTTGGAGAACCTGAGGCTCTCTGCCCTCGTCTCGTTCTTTATGTAGTCCGAGAAACCCTTAACGAAGTCCTCGCTTTCGGATATGCCAACCTCTATGAACTCCTCAACATCCAGATCAAGCTCTTTTCTCATCTCCTGAACTCTCCTGACTATCTCTCTTGCATATGCCTCCTTCAAAAGCTCTTCATCGAGTTCTGTTGTGATGTAAACCCATCCGCTTCTGAACTCAGAGTACTCATATCCTTCAGGAACTTTCGCCTCGATTTCAGCAATTTCTTCCAGCCTGTATTTCTGTCCAAAGACCTCGATGCCATTTCTTGTGGCCTCAGTTATTGATGCCGAATCCATATTTCTGATCATCTCTGCAACTTCCTTCGCTCTATCCTTGAACAGTGGCCCTATCTTCTTGAAGTTTGGTTTTGCAACCAGTTCTTTCTCAAACTCAGAAACAACCTCTACTTCCTTGACATTGCACTGTGCTTTGAGGATGTCCTCAAGCTCCTTTACTGCTCTGGCAACCTTTTCATCCTGACTTTCTATGATTAGCTTTCTCAGAGGCCACCTCAGCTTCTTTTTGGCCTTCTGCCTTGCGTTGCTCGCGGACTCAACTATATCTCTAACGAAGTCCATCATCTCCTCGAGTTCGTTGTCTATCAATCCCTTATCCGGCTCTGGAAATCTTTCAAGGAATATCGACTCCTTTGAATCTCTGAAGGCTTTCACGAAGTTTATATAGATCCATTCTGCAAGATATGGAGCTATTGGAGCTATTATCCTGCTAGCTTTATCCACGACTTTCAAAATTGTTGTGTAAACGGCAAGCTTCGATGGCGAGTCCTTTTCCTCCCAGACAACAGGTCTGACGAGCTGTATGTACCACCTGCTGAAATCCTCAACGACAAAGTTCAGGAAGGCCCTTACGATCCTGTGGAGGCTGTAGTTCTCATACGCATCCTTGGCAACCATGTTCAGGTTCTCAAGCCTCGAGAGAATCCATCTGTCCTCCTTCCTTAAATCGAGTTCTCTTCCAAGCCTGAATCTGTCAAGGGACATGTATGTGTGGGCGAACCTTATAGCATTCCAGAAGATGTTCAGAACCCTGTTGATGTTCCTGACCTCGTCCCAGCTGAACCTTAAATCCTCCCATACGGCTGAAGATAGAACATATAATCTGAAAGAGTCAACTCCAACCTCTTTAACAACATCCTCTGGCTCAACAACATTTCCGAGGCTCTTGCTCATCTTTCTTCCCTGCTCATCGAGCGTGAAGCCGTGCATCAGCACGGTTTTGTAAGGAGCTTTTCCAAAGGCTATAACGCTCGCTCCGAGCTGTGAATAGAACCACCCTCTGGTCTGATCGTGTCCTTCGGTTATGAAGTCAGCCGGCCAGAGATTTTCGAAGTCCTCCCTAAATCTTGGATACTTGAGAGTTCCCCAGGAGGCAACACCGCTGTCGAACCAGACATCGAAGACATCAGGAACTCTCTTCATCTTCCCTCCGCATTCGCAGTCGAATGTGACCTCGTCAACTTTCGGCCTGTGGAGGTCGAGATCGCTTTCCCATGGAATTTCGTTGATATCTCCAACAACCTTCATCTTCCCGCACTTTTCGCAGACCCATACGGGAATCGGTATCCCCCAGTACCTCTGCCTGCTTATGCACCAGTCTTTGGCGTTTCCAACCCAGTCCTTGAACCTCGCCTCTCCAGCCCATGAGGGAATCCATCTCGTTTTCTCTATCTCCTCGATCATCTTGTCCTTCAGCTCTGAAACTTTCAGGAACCACTGTTCGGTCGATCTGTATATGATCGGGCTTTTGCACCTCCAGCAGTGCCCATATCTGTGTACTATGTGCTCATGAGCCAAAAGCAAGCCCTTTTCCTTCAAATCCTCAATTATAACCTGGTTGGCATCCCTAACATTTATACCAGCATATTTTCCAGCCTTCTCAGTGTAAACTCCCCTGTCATCAACCGGGTTAAATATATCCAGTCCATGCTCAAGACCGAGCTCGTAGTCCTCAAGACCATGCCCCGGAGCTATGTGAACACAGCCAGTATTCTCAGCAGAAACGAATTCTGCCATATACACAGCATGTCTGAACTTCTTCTGCTCAGGAACAAACTCAAACAGAGGGTGTTCGTATTCCAGTCCTACAAGATCTTCTCCCAAAAAGGTATCCACTATCTCCCAGCTATCGTATCCGGCCTTTTCAAGAACATTGTCTGCAAGCTCTTTCGCCAAGATCAGTATCTCCTCTTTACCATCCTTTTTGGCTTTGATCTTGGCGTATTCCAGTGAGGGATGAACAGCAACAGCCATATTGGCTGGTAGCGTCCATGGGGTTGTTGTCCAGATGACTATGTAACCTTCCTCCTTCTTCAGCGGGAACTTGACATAGATTGATGGATCCTTTTCATCCCAGTACTCAACCTCTGCATCAGCCAGAGCTGTCTCACATCTCGGGCACCAGTTCACGACCATCTGCTTCTTTTCGAGCAAGCCCCTCTCATATCCCTGTTTTATCGTCCACCATGCCGCGTTTATGTAGTCTGCCTTTATCGTCATGTATGGGTTATCCCAGTCCATCCAGACTCCGAGCATCTTGAACTGTTCCTCCATGGCCTTCTTGTTCTTCAAAGCGTAGTTCAGGCACATCTCCACAAATTTGTCGATTCCATAGTCCTCTATGTCTTTCTTGCTCCTGAACCCCAGTTCCTGCTCAACCTTAACTTCAATTGGCAGACCGTGCATGTCCCACCCTGGTGTATCCGTTACCCTGTATCCCATCATTCTCCTGTATCTCAAAATTGAGTCCTTCAAAACCTTGTTCCAGGCAGTTCCGAGGTGTATTCTTCCTGTGGTGTATGGTGGGCCATCTACAAAAAAGAACTTCCTATCTCCTCTGTTTTTCACCCGCTCATATATTTTGTTCTCTTTCCAGAACTTCTCGATTTCCTCAGCAACCATCTCGGGATTATAGACCTTTGGAAAAACCTTTGCCATCATGATATCACCATCAACTGTAATCGTGAGCGTTGAGAGTTGATTACTGGAGCTTAAAATGTTTTCCTTAAAGACTTCTTACAGAAAGTTGCTAAGAAAGCTCACGGTTTTAACCGTGAGATGAATTAGGGTGGGAGGGAGGTTTATGGAGAATTAAGTTTAATTACCTTGCATTCGAATTAAATTGAATACCCGGTCCGACAGGAGGACGGGGAACGGGGTGCTGGCATACCCATTGCTTCTAGGGCAGACGACTGGCTGAAGGGTAAAAGCCCGATGCAGGCTGATGGGGATGAGAGCCTTAGAAGCAAGAATCTCCCGGCTTTAGCCGTGGAGAGTGTCAAAGAATCCTAACCAGCTACAAATAGATGCCCGTAGGATGTCCGTACTTAATCTCGAAAAAGTTATATATTATCCACTTCAAAACTTTTAAAAAATAAAAGGGTAGATGGCTTTGAAGAGGGCGAAAAAGTTCGAAGACTGGATGGATTTAAAGCCCGTGACGGATGAGGAATTTGAAGAGCTTTTGAACGACCCTCCCCGTCAGAATTTCAAAGGCAATAGAAGAAAAAAGATGAAAAAACTGAAAAAGAAAGAGTTCAGGGTCGAATATTTTTAGCTGTGTCGGAACTTCAAGGTTTTATTTTTTATTTAACTTTATTTATATCGCCTATTTAATTGTTCTTCAAGCATCTATTACAAACTTACGCATGTACTCTGGAATGAACCCTTCTGCATCTATGCCCAAAGCCCTGCTGAAATTATAGACCATTATGTATCCGGCTAAGTGAAAAATCGCCTCCACTATCTCTACATCTCTCTCCATACTCGCCATGCAGGGGTATGCACATTGGTGCTGATGTACATCCTTCCACAGCTCGTGTTTATCTGTTATGATATATCCCTTCATCTTTTTTGCGACATAGTATGCACACCCACATGTATCCCGAAAAGCTTTAACATCCTCTATCACATTTCCTGCCGACTTTATCTCAAAGTCCGGCGTTCCAATTCTGAATTCGTCGCAGAACTTTTTGATGTGCCTTCCACCAGCCCTAATCGAGCAGAATGGTTTTGGAGCTGTGAATTCGATTCCTATCTCGTCACAAATCTCTTTGATCTGCTTTCTCAGTCCTAAAGGGCACCAGGAGGGATCTTCTATCGGGATTATCAGGGCTTTTGCTTCAGCAGCCTCCGGCAGTTCGATCAGAACATCCGGGTGGATATTTATTGCTATAATGACATCGGACTGTAAGTCCTGAAGGTATTCAGAAGGGTCTTCGATGTATAGCTGTCCTGACAGGTTTAGCTCCCTAACAAAGGCAATCTTATCTGAAAAATCGTAGTCCTTGCACTTATCACAGAATTCTATCCCGCAGGCTCCCAGATGTGGACATGATTCTGGATAGGCAAGATTTAAAACAAATCTCCTCCCAAACTCCCCGCTGAATATTATCCCGAGATCCACAATTACGGAATCTTTTTGAGAAATTTAATCTTATTCATTTATCGCTCATTTTTGACATTCTTCTTAAGCATCTCTCTCACGCATTTGTTGAATGTTATCTCGCCTATGGACTCGAGCATTCTGCATATCTGGAGCAGGAATTCCTTGAGGATTATTCCGTCTTCGGTCTCTTCAATGGATTTCTGTATTTTATTGCTGACCTTCTCAACTTCCGTCAGAAATTCGGTGGTCTTTGAGATGTCCGAAGCTCTGAAAGACTCAAACCCCATTTCCAGGACCTGCTTAATTGATTTCATATGCTCTTTAATGCTTCTTCTGTCAAAATCGTGGTTTTTGAGATATCTCGTCATTATAAACAAAATGTCTGCTATCTCTTCGCAGAACTTCGATATGATCCTTGAGCCGAGTAGAGACCTCATCTCGTCCCATTCGGACACAGTAATCCTCTTCATACCCTTGTTCACTATCCTGACCGATAGGAGATACAGCCTGTCAAAATCGTTCTCGTAACTCCTGATTTTCTTCTCGAACGCATTGTAATCTGTGTTATCTTCAAGAACATCTTCAATTTCAGAGATCAGGCTCTTCAGAATCTGAAACATTCTCTTTATTATGGTCACGACATCGAAGTCCGGAATTGTGAAGCAGTGGACGATAATCTTGCTCTCGCTTGCATCTAAAACCTCCATGCCTATGTAGTGGTGAGTCAGATCCGAGATGTCCGTGATGTATTTTCCAACTTCCGGATCTTCTATCACTATTCTGTCTGCGCCAAGAGAGTAGATGGCTCCAAAGAATCGCTTAAGAAAGCTGGTTTCGTAGCTTGGCATCTTTTTGATGCCAACCTTGACCTCCCTGCTGCCATTGATGTTCGGCTGTATGACTATGAAATCATCAAAATCGTTAAGTATCAGCTCATCTCCCTGTTTCAGCTTATATCTGTACACCCATTCCTTTGGCAGTGAAACCATGTAGCTCGAACCGCCAACCAGCTGCAGCTTCCTGACTTTCATTATCCATATGTACGCTAAGTAGTACTTAAAATTAATTGTATCGATATATATTTTCAATCTCAGATAGCTATTTAAAACCTGCCGAACTCTCTTCTGCGATGAACTCGCAGAATAATTTAGAATATTCAAAATATTCAGAACATGCAGAAACTTCAGAAACTATAAGGATTCTCAAAGAGTTCAGAAGTCAGGATATCCCCTATAATAGGGTTTTAAGCTCGATGTGCACCACACCCCACCCACTCGCTTTAAAGGCCCATGAGATGTTTATAGAAACAAACCTCGGAGATCCTGGGATTTTTCAAGGTACAAAGAAGCTTGAAGAGAAACTGATAGGAATGATTGGTGAACTGCTGCATGGCAGCGAGGTTGCCGGATACATATGCTCTGGAGGGACTGAGGCGAACATTCAGGGGATAAGGGCTGGAAGAAATAAAATGAGAGATAAAATAAAGGATTCCCGAAATCCAAACATTGTCATCCCGAAGTCCGCTCACTTCTCGTTCGAGAAAATCGGAGATATACTTGGTGTTGAGGTCAGAAGAGCCAAACTGGATGAGGAGTATAAGGTTGATGTGTCAGAGGTCGAGAAGCTGATGGATGAGAACACTGTATGCCTTGTTGGAATAGCCGGCACAACAGAGCTTGGCCAGATAGATCCAATAGTTGAGCTTTCTAAGCTTGCTGAGGAGAATTGTGTCGAACTGCATGTAGATGCGGCCTTTGGCGGGCTGGTTATACCATTCATGAATAATCCCTATCCATTTGACTTCCAGAACGATGGTGTTTCATCGATAACGATCGATCCGCACAAGATGGGCATGGCAACGATACCTTCTGGAGGAATTCTTTTCAGGAATGAGAGCTACCTCAGGGCTCTGGAGGTTGAAACACCATACTTGACATCAAGAACGCAGTTCACACTAACAGGCACTAGGCCGGGGACAGGTGTGGCCTCTGCCTTTGCTGTCCTTCATGGTCTGGGATTCGATGGGATGAAGAAGATAGTAATGGAATGTCTGAAAAATACAAGACTGCTGACGGAAGAAATGATTTCTCTTGGATTTGAGCCTGTAATTGATCCAATAATGAATGTGGTCAGCTTTAAAACAGAGAAGGCTGAAAAAATAAGGAATGAACTTATGAAAAGGAGATGGATTATTTCATCAATAAAAGAGCCAAGGGCTATAAGGTTCGTGATAATGCCACATGTTACCGAAGAAGTTATCAAGGAATTCCTGAGCGAGTTCAGGAAAATTATAAATTGGGTTTAATTTTTATTTTGGACATATATCCAGGTTTTATTTTTGTTCTGAACGGTGTTTGGACTGTATCTGCTAAACATCCTCCGCAAGCTGGTGAGCTGGTGTAAACAACCTCTTCTTTGTTAGATATGTAGCATTTACTGCTGCAACAATCCCGGAGCTGATAATCATGAAAAAGATCGATATCTGATAAACAGCAGCAGTTGTCGGATCGATTCCGGCCATAAGCATTCCAGTCATTGCTCCTGGAATGAAAATTATGCCGAGAGTCCTCATATTGTCGATGCTTGGAATAAGGGCCGATTTTATAGATGTCCTTTCATACTGTTCCACAGCTTGCTGAGCAGTAGCCCCAAGTGCAAGCATAGCCTCAATTCTACTTCTGTTATTCCTGACTTCACTCAAAAGTCTGTTGAGTGTTAGCGAGCAAATGTTCATTGCATTTCCAAATGCCATGCCTGCGAGAGGAATGACAAACTTCGGTTGTAGTGGTATAACCTTAAGGACAGTCATTGCTGCAAGCGATGTTGTGGCGCCGATGGCTATGCTCGGTGTGGTTATCAATGTTGCTTTAGGCATGCCGACTCTTTTAGCGGATGTATATCCAGCAAGCAAAGCCATTGCAATGAATATTGGCAGGGCAAAAATGTGCCATATTGTAGATGTGAAAACATAAGTCAGCACGATAGAAAGAAGCATTAGCTGAGCGAACCCTCTCAGAGCGGCGAAAGAAAAATCTCTACCGATTTCTATCCTTCTGAGATAAGATACGGCCATGACGAGTATGGCAAGAGCGGATGCGTAGGCAAGCTTAATTAAGGGTTCAGCGTACATAAACATCGCTCCATAAAATCTTCTCAGGATCTTCAACCGTAACAATCCTTCCATCTTTCATAACCGCTACTCTGTCTCCAATTCTCTTTGCCTGCTCAACATCGTGAGTTACCCATAAGACAGTCAGATCTCTTGATCTAACGAGCTTTAACACGAGATTTTCAATTTTTCTGACATTTTCAGGATCGAGTGATGCAGTTGGCTCATCAAGAAGCAGAACTTTCGGTTCTAAAGCTAATGTTCTCGCTATCGCAACCCTCTGCTGCTCTCCCCCACTGAGTTTGCTGGCATCAGCATCAAGTAAATTTTCAATTCCAACTTCTCTGGCAAGCTTTTCAACACTTTTTTCAGTCGCCGTTTTACCTAAAAGTCTTAAACCATAGGCTATGTTGTCTTTAACACGCCCTTCAAACATCACGGGAAACTGAAACACCATTCCTACATTCCTTCTGAGCTGGATAGGATTGTATTTCTTAATTGAGATACCATCAACCAGTATGTCCCCACCATCTATTTCCGTGAGCCTGTTTATGCACCGTAGAAGTGTTGACTTGCCACTGCCTGATGGCCCAGCAATAACCATCACTTCCCTCCTCTTCACTTTCAAATTCACACCCTTGAGAATTTCTTTCCCTCTTATGCTTTTTCTGACATTTATCACCTCTATCACTCCATCACCTCGCTGAAAAGTTCCTTTACCCTCTTTTTCGCCATCTCCAGCATCTTTAAGCCCTTTTCTGTAATTCGATAGACCTTTCTCACCTTCCCATTAACAACAACCTTTTTCGACTGCAGCAGTCCGTCCCTCTCCATTTCGTGAAGTATTGGATAAAGCGTCCCGGGGCTTAAAGAGTAGCCGTGCCTCGCAAGCTCTTTCATCATCCAGGCTCCATAGATTTCACCCTTCGATGCGTGGTATAGGATGTGTACTCTTACGAAGCCGAGGAATAGCTTTCGATCCAGCAAGATATCACCTTTCGTTATCGGTTTTCGATATTGACATATAAAATTTCTTAAGGGGTATGTCTAATACTTCTATCTAACCCATGCTAAAATTTGGGGCTTTTGGCATGATGTAGGAACGGATTATCTGACAGTTCCACTTTCAAAGATATTCAAAAAGGTATGCAGTTGAGATGGGCCCTGAAATGGCAGATAAGCTCAGAACAAATTGGTAGATATGGATGGAAAATGTTGAAATCATAATCTCGGATAAGCCAACAGAGATTGATTCCGAGATCGATCTTGTACTATTTCAACTTTCTACATGATATAGAAGATCCATCAGGTTAATCAACTGGGCGAGGAGAGCTGCTTACATCGTGGTTGCTGAATGGAAGAAGATTGAGACTCCTCCCAGTCCGCCAATTGAAGAAAGAATCACTGTTGAAGAGTTGATGAAGATGAGTCCGGGTTTTGAGCTTATGAAGCTCGATGAATCGCTACCCTACTACATAGCCGTTTTAAGACCTTTGAAGTTTTTGATTATGGGTTCGACAGAAACCTTATAAACAAAAGTTTCATATGAAACTCTATGGACATAGGAAAGATACTCTTCATGATCCTCCAGAACATAAAGAAGCTCGTAATGAGAAATCTTTCTGGAGAGCTGACTTTCCTTGAGTTTAAATGTCTCAAAATCATATATCAAAATCCAATAACTCAGAAGGAGATAATCGAGGAGACCGGAATGACTAAAGGAACCGTCTCAAAAGCTCTGAGAAGTCTGGAGGAGAGAGGGTTTGTAACGAGGAGAAGGGTGGGAAGAGAGTACAGGGTGGAGATAACAGAAGAAGGTAAGGCTGTAATGAGGAAATTTGAAAAAATCGCTTCAGAGATTAACGAAATTCTCCTGAAAAACTTCACCGAAGACGAAAAGCAGACTCTGCAGACCCTTCTGAAAAAAATGCTAAGAAATCTTGATCAGGTGGAGGACGAGACATGAAAGAGTTACGAGAGGTTAAAGTTCTTACCGGAGACCCGAAAAAGGCACTTATAAAGCTATCAACTCCGATGATGGTAAGCAACCTCGTTTTCACGCTGTACAACTTGGCAGACGGAGCGTGGGTTGCTGGGCTTGGGGCTGATGCTTTATCGGCGATAGGCATCTTCTTCCCGCTTTTCATGATCTTCATCTCATTATCGATGGGGTTAGGGATAGGAGCAAGCTCCGCCATGTCGAGAAGGATAGGGGCTAAGGATAAGAAAAATGCAGACAATATCGCGATGCACGCTATCGTAACGGGTTTTGCTGTGGCATTAATACTCACTTTAATCGTAATCCGGCTCGAGCATTTGCTGAAACTGCTCGGAGCTGAAGGCAACGTTCTGAACCTCGCCTTAGAGTATTCGAGAATAATTGTCGCAGGCTCAGTCTTTCTCGTTTTCAATAACATATCGACGGGCATACTGAACGGCGAAGGAAATACGAGAAGGACGATGTATGCAAATGTTGCTGGGACGGTCATTAATATCATTTTGGACCCTATCTTCATCTACATTCTCAACCTCGGCGTTGCTGGAGCTGCCTACGCAACTGTGGTGTCGATGGCAATCTCATCTGCCGTTTTCATCTACTGGTTCTTTGGCGGAAAAACCTTTGTTGATGTAGGTGTGAAGAGCTTCAGAGCAGATAGAAAAATCATGTTTGACATTCTCAGAGTTGGTCTGCCTTCATCCTTCTCAATGCTGTCCATGTCGATTGCGATGGTCTTTCTAAATATGATAATAGTCAGGGCGGGAGGGAGCGATGGGATTGCTGTTTTTACAAGTGCATGGAGATTGATAAGCTTCGGCTTCATCCCGCTCTTCGGGATGAGTGGAGCTGTCACAGCCGTCGTTGGAGCATCTTTTGGAGCGAAAAATGCTGAGAAGTTGAGAACAGCCTATCTTCATGCAATAAAGCTAACAGCTCTGATAGAAGTATTCATAGTTTCAGCAATGATAATTACCGCTCCAAAAATAGCATTCGTTTTCACATACTCCGAGGCTTCAGTCAGAATATACCAGGAACTCGTTAATGCGATGAGGATTCTACCAGCTTTCCTGCTCTTCACACCAATGGGGATGATGACTGTAGCGATGTTTCAGGGAATTGGAAGGGGGGAGAACTCCTTGGCTATCACGATCCTGAGAACCATAATCCTGCAGCTCAGCTTCGCCTACATTTTCGCTTTTCTGCTTGGCTTTGGATTTTACGGAGTGCTGATAGGGGTTACTATTGGAAACGTAACCGCATCTCTGATCGCATTCATGTGGGGGACGCTGACCGTCAGAAAACTTGAAAGAGAGTTAGCAGTAAAGGTGAGAGCATGAGGCGATCAGCGCTCATAACAATAACCCTCGCCTCATTCTTAACTCCTTTCACGCTTTCATCGGTAAATGTCGCTCTTCCAACGATCGGAAGTGAGTTTGGGGTAGATGCAATAACCCTTAACTGGATTGCTACAGCCTTTCTGCTTTCATCAGCAATGTTCTTAGTTCCATTCGGAAGGCTTGCGGACATCAAGGGCAGGAAGAGGGTTTTTGTAACTGGCATGACCGTATTTACAGCCGGGTCTCTCCTTTCAGGAGTATCGAATTCGGCTGAAATGCTGATAGCATTCAGAGTTCTGCAGGGAATTGGAGGGGCGATGGTATTTGCGACAGGTATAGCAATTCTCACCTCTGTCTTTCCAATCAAAGAGAGGGGAAAAGTTCTCGGAATTAATGTTGCTTCCGTCTACACCGGCTTGAGTTTTGGACCATTCTTTGGCGGCATTTTAACCCAGAACTTTGGATGGAGGAGTGTTTTTCTTGTAAATGTCCCCCTCGGCGTTTTGGTTGTTGCAATTGCCTTATGGAAGCTGAAAGCAGAGTGGGCTGATGCAAAGGGAGAGAGATTCGATATAACTGGCTCAGTCATTTACAGCCTGATGCTTGTTCTGATAATGATTGGCGTATCTGAGTCATCTCCGATTCTGATAACAGCGGGCTTGGCTCTGCTGATTACCTTCATTTTGTGGGAAAGCAGAATCGAGCATCCTGTCCTCGAAATAAAGCTTTTCAGGAGAAACATGACTTTTGCCTTCTCAAATCTCGCTGCACTGCTGAACTACAGTGCAACATTCGCTGTGACTTATCTTCTCAGCCTGTATCTGCAGTACATCAAGGCTCTTACACCCCAGCAGGCTGGGGCTATCCTTGTCGCACAGCCGGTCGTTCAGGCTATGCTCTCTCCATTTGCAGGCTGGCTTTCTGACAGAATAGAGCCGAGAGTTGTTGCCTCTGCAGGAATGGCTGTCACCGCAATGGGACTTTTCGTATTCTCCGGGATAAACTCCAGCACATCCATTTCGATGATCGTGGCGAATCTAATGCTTATGGGCTTCGGATTTGCACTGTTCAGCTCTCCAAATACGAATGCGATTATGAGTTCAGTCGAGAAAAAATTTTACGGAATCGCATCAGCAACACTTTCAACGATGCGTGTTGTGGGGCAGATGCTCAGCATGGCTATCGTTATGCTCGTCTTTGCCATTTATATCGGAAAGGTTTTAATTACTCCTGAAGTTTACTCGCTACTGATAGAGAGCACACGCACATCCTTTGCTATTTTCTCACTGCTCTGCTTCTTCGGAATATTCGCTTCTCTTGCGAGAGGGAGGATAAGATAGATACAATATTCCAATTTTCACGAGTTTGAGAACGGCAAAATGTGCTAGCTCCTTCCCTGAAGATATTAATTTAAACCTATATTAAGTTTTGGTTTAAATTATAAACTGAATAATATTTTAGAAAGTAAAACTGATAGCCACAGAAATGTTTAGGTAATAAACTTTAAGTTAGGAGGGAAAGAAAAAACAGCATGGATGAAAAGGATAGAAAGATCATATCGATTCTCCAGAGAAATGGAAAGGCAACGCTCTCCGAGATAGCTGAAGAGATCGGCATGTCGGCTATGGGCGTTAAAAAAAGACTTGATAAGCTTGAAAAAGGAGAAATAAAGTTAACTGCATTGCTAAATGTTGAAAAGCTCAAAATTATAACCGCTATAATTGCGATGGAGGTCGAGAGTGCTGAGGCACTGGAAAAGCTCTTGAAGCGATTTGAAAACTGTCCGAGGATAATAAAGTTCTTTGTCACCACGGGCAGCTACAACCTCTTTGCTTTAATTTTCGCTGAAGACTATCATTCGTTGGAAAGTGTCAGTCTTGAAAGGTGCTCTTTGAGATCCCAGCCCGGAATCAGGAGATTCGAGATATATCCAATCCAAGAAATATACTATGATAGCTATCTCGATATTAGGGTTGTAGCGGATAAGAGTGAGGAGATTGCACCTTGCGGAGTCTTTTGTGGAGACTGCAAGAGATATGAAGCAGGGAAATGCCTTGGGTGTCCTGCGACAAAATTTTACAGAGGCAGATTATAATCAATTCTTAGTTTAAATTTTAAACAGAAACTCTTAAATATCTTTATAATTTAAACCAAAACTATGGAGTATCTGATTGAGAATCTACTAGTTGCTGGTTTGAAAGCTCTTGAAGAATACGTTGCACTCCATGTTCTAACTTGCTTAGTTCCAGCATTCCTAATAGCTGGGGCATTAATGTCGATGATGAATAAAGCTGTGCTTGTCAGTTATCTTGGGGCTGCAACTTCAAAGCTCAGATCGTTTCCTCTCGCAGTAATCTCTTCCTTCTTCCTTGCCGTCTGCTCGTGCACGGTAATTCCAATAGCATCAGGAATCTATAAAAGAACGAATGCAACTGCTCCAGCAATGATGATCCTCTGGGTAGCTCCCGCGACCAACATACTTGCAGTTACATATACCGGAGCAATTCTCGGAGTTGAGCTGGCTCTTGCAAGGATAATTGCAGCTATTTCAACTGCTTTCATTGTGGGAATCGTCCTATACTATTTTTTTGACAGGAATCTGGAAATTGAAGCTTTACCAACAAACCCCGGAAGGCTTATTGAAAGAAAAGCCTTTATCTTGTTCGTACTGTTAATCGCAACTCTGCTTTTGCCAAACTATCTTGGCTTGGGAAAGCCATACATTTTCAAGGTTGAAGTTTTTGGCGTTTTAATTCTGGCAACTATGCTTTATGCTGTAAAAAGCTTTTCAATGGAGGAGCTAAAGTACTGGATGCTTGAAACATGGTTCTTTGTGAAAGTAATCATTCCCCTATTGTTGCTGGGTGTTTTCATCGTTGGAGTGATTGGAGAAATACTGAAAAACACGGATGTAATTTACGTGTGGCTTGGTGGCGAAGGTTTGAGGCAGAGCTTTCTCGCAACGATAATCGGTGCTTTGAGTTATTTCGCAACAATGACAGAGGCACCATTTGTTGAAATGCTTATGAGGCTTGGTATGGGAAGTGGAGCAGCTTTAGCTTTGCTTTTAGCCGGGCCAGGGTTAAGTTTACCAAACATGCTTGCCATTGGCAGGTTGTTTGGAGTTAGAAGAGCTGTGATTTATGTTCTAACAATAATTGTACTTTCAACGCTCGCTGGATATGTGTATGGAATCTGGGAGGTGATGGCATGAAAATTAAGGTTTTAGGGCCGGGATGCCCGAGATGTAAGGCGACTTATGAGGTTGTGAAAAAGGTGGTCGAAAAGGAAAGGACAGATGCGGATATAGAATATGTCACAGACATGAGTGAGGCTACGAAGTTTGGAGTACTGGTAACACCGGCAGTATGGGTAGATGGAGAGATTGTTATCCAGGGCAAGATACCGAGTGAGAGCGAGATACTAAAGTTCATTAAGAAGTAATAAAAATCAAATTTATTTTTATTTTCTATTTTCTAGAAATAAGATAGAACCAAGCTTTTTAGCATCTTTTCTGTTTGCAATTAACACTCGCATGTTCATTACCTCAACTCCGTACCTGCCATATTGATCCATATATTTTAAAGCGAGTGCGATTTGATGTCAATTATTGACTACCCTCACAAGAGATTAAAAGTAAAAGTGCAGTGAGACATCGTATAGAATCTCAATAACAATTTCTACAACCGCGTTGGCAAACTTACTTATATCGACATACTTGGTCAGAAAAATTCACTTCTCTTGATTTTTCATTGAAATACCGATCTCTTCCATCACCTTTACGCCAATGGATCAACTTCCTCAGCTGGCTTTGTGCCAGCACTTTGAGCTATCGTTTTCTTAATCAAAGCATTGAACCAAACTTCAGCCATCTACGATCTGCAAGAACCCTCAGTACAAACGAACAAGACATTCATAGGTCTCTTTCTTTCGAATCCTCAATAAAATTAACTGAGCTCTCATCAAGGTCTAAATTTTTATCTTTCAATTCCAACAAAGTGTAAACAAATACTAGCAGAAATAGAGGATAAAAACAAGAAAATAATCCAAAAAAAATAGAAAAATTTAAAAACAGATGAGTCTAGTTGCTTTTCATGATTCCAAGTCATATTAGCTGAGAAAATAAACAGTGGAGAGCAGAAGAGAAATTTAGAATTGTAGCAATAGAATTTGCCAAAGCTGTCTCAGAAAAAGCAAGAGGTTTATTCAGAAGAAAAGAAAAGTATGGTGATTACTTAATCGATTATGATATTGTTTTATACTGTTGAAACTATTAGGTTCTTCTTTGGCTATCCTCCGATTCTCTTTTACTCAAATCTTAGAGTAGACAAAGAGTTAAAAGACATTTTAAACTTAAAAGTTCTCAAAACATTCTCAAGCTACGAAGATTTCAGGAAAAGACTCCATACTAAAAGTTAGAATCAACAATACAATAATAGAGGAATGTTTAAGGAAAAGTGGATGAAATCTACAGACTGGATACAACAGTAGCAACGGTAGATTTAAACAGACTAAGACACGGAAAGAAGACAAAAGATTTTCGATGCAGAGTTCTGCTACGATTCTGTTAGAGGTGTTGAGGTAAGATACATTGTCTGCACTCTGCTCTATCTGACCAATTTCTCGGTTGTCGATATTAAAATTTATCCGAAGAACAAGAAGAAGGAGATTTGGGAAGAAAGGGTAATATCGAATTTGGGAACTGAAAGTGGCAAGATAGAGGTTGTTATAGCAGATGCTAGTTTTTTCGCCTACGACAACGTTTTGTTACCTTTAAACTACAGAATAATTCCAGTAATCTAGGTGAAAAGAAACGTAGATAGAGTAGAGCTAAAGAAGATGGTTGAAAGAACTCTACCAAACGTTAGATGGTTCGACAGCAGATACAACAAGATTTTGTCAACTCTTATTGAAGATTTTAATTATGTTATAAAAAAGACTGCAGAGGGAAGTGATAGATACGAGGAGTTTGCTGAAATAAGGTCGCCTCGGATAGATTCGCTTTGCGGAAAGTATCTCTCCTCGCTCTCCTCTCTGCTACCCCGCCAGCGCCGATCGTCCGGAGTTGACCTGATCCCTTCCGGGCTTGATGTTTCAACTAAGGAGAATATTGTAAAAGTTTATGGAGTCAATGTGGAAATTTTCGAAAGAAAATCAGGTATGTGTTTTCAGCTGTTACTTAAGTCACTAGATGTTCGAAAACAGCAATGATATCGCATCAAGCTCTTCCGAAGTGCTCCATGCCCGCATTGGTCAACTAGCCATTGCTTTTATAGGACATGCACTTCTAATTTCGTGATTATGCCTATTGCCATAATTTTTATGTTATCTTTGCTACAACCTAATCTGGAATCTCGTCGATTACAACCTCTTTAGCACCATGAAGCCCTTGGACTGTTCGATACCAAGTTCTTGTAGGGTGTGCTTTGTAGAATACCAACTCCTGTATTTAAGAACCACAAACCCTCAATACATCTATTTCCGTCCTATCTTCATCTGAAAGAGGTCTAATGAATTTTATCTCCCTTTCCATATGCAATCGCCTCTCCCTTGGCGACTATATCATTTCCCCGCATCACTTTAAGCTCGCAGAAAACTATTCTCTTACCACCATGAACTACCCTTGCCTCCGCTGTAAGTTCATCACCCTCGTAAGCTGGTTTGTAAAAGTCTATTTTAATTGAAATTGCCGCTCTCCTGATGTTATCTGAATTCGCTGCAATTGCAAAGGCGAAGTCTGCAAGACTCATTAAGTAAGAGCCGTGAGCTGTCCCGTGGAAGTTGAGATAACCTTCTTTAACAACACCTCTAACTTTTGCATATCCCTCGGAAATTTCTAGGATCTCCACTCCTAGGAACTCTCTGAACTTGTCTTTGCTAAGCTCATCAAAGAGATTCATGTCTTGTTTATAAGCTCAGAGCTATTTAAGCGATGCCATATATCTGGGCAACCAGGTTGGGAAATTCTAAAAGTTATTTTGACTATCTATGTACAAGCTGCATACGAATACTTTTTTGTGTATATCAAGTCCAATACAGACCATCAGTATTTTTCAGATTAGAGCTCTTACATTGTTGAAGAATTGAAGAAGAGAGAAAAACTGAGAAAGCTTTTGAATTTATCTTATATTCCAGATATAAAAGAAGTTTACGATTTCGTGGCAAAATTAGAAGAAGAGTCATTCAGAAAGGCTATAGAGCAGATGATCAGCTCTTTGTTCGGTAAAATTGGTAGAGGATGCTTTAAGATCGTAGTGGATACTTCAAGAATAGACTTGGATTTGAACAAGCAGAAAAACAGGAAATCAAACGAAGATCTCAAGAAAGACTATAAATGGGGACACGATGGCAACAAGTTCTTTATTGGTTTCAAACTCGCTTTTGCAGTGGATCACAGAACAAAAAGACCTCTGCTGTTTTTGATCTATCCAGCAAATACTCACGACAGCCATATCTTTGAGGATGTGCTTGAACAATTGCTTTAAAGGAGTACAAGGTGGTTCCTGTTATCTGGTTGAAGGAAAACATGAGTTTGAACATGTTATTAAGCATGACCTCAACCCCCTCTGACTTATTTCATCGAAAATAAAATTAAAGAAATAATTTTCTTCAAAAAAGCTTATAAAGATACTTGTTGACTGTTTGAAGAGATATGATTTAAAATCTGAAAGATCGGAAGTAGAAGACCTGCTCAAGTGGAAATGTGGGCTTTTTATGGACAAAATACAGGTTTGCAAGGACTTCTGTTGCAAATTCGTCTATTCTACTTCTCATTGCAATCCTCATTCGATTGGGATTTAGGGAAAGAAGGTATTACAGAGGCTGGCTGAGTGGTGAGTTTGCAGACACATATTGGAAGTGTTTATCCTTACACTCTTGCTATGACATTGAAATTGATGTCAGATTACATAAAAAGATTTAAAGATGTTACCAAAAGTTCGATTTTGGGACAAAATTGCCCCATAACCCTCACCGCAAATAAAATCATAAAAAATAAGTAGTTTGTGTGTCAACTTGAGCTAAACATAATAGTATTTGGTGAGATCATGAATGGCAAAGTAGTCGCAGCGATCATAGCAATAATTTTGCTTCTTGCATTCATACTACCGCTTTTCGTTGAGGATATTTTCAAAGAAGAAAAAGTGTACAGGCGTGAATATCTAGAAATAAAAAACATCGATGTCAAAGCAGAGAAAATCAATGATAGCCATGCTGAGATGAAGTTTCTCATCTCACTTTATCGCTCAGAGAGTGTGAAGAACGCATCACTGGTTGTGGGTGTGTATGATATGAAAACCAGCATCCTGCTCAAAAGGATATGGGCGAAAATTCCGGAGAAAGGCGAGGAAGGTCTTTCAGAGGTGAACGTGACGATTGCATTAGAGAAGGATAGAAGCTACAACATCAGGTTTGAGTTGAGGAAGGATAATAAATTGCTGGCTGTGAGGGGTATGTCTTTAAGCGGGCTTGAAACACTTGTGCCGAAAAGCAAGGAGCTTAAGATGACGTTAAAAGACGTTGATTTTGAGGTTGCTGGAGTTGACAACAGAATGGCGATAATCAAGGCAAGATTCTACATTGAAACTCTCGAGAATTACGATGATGTAACGTTTCACATAAAGGCAATTCAGCACGAGTCGAATGTTCTTGCCAATGAAAGCTGGATTGAGATGCAGAAAGTTAGTAAGGGTAAAACGCTGCTTGTTGAGACAGTATTCAGCGTTCCAAAGGACTACAACTACATCGTCAAGCTCGAGGTGTGGAGAAATGGAACAATGCTTAAAACATGGAGTAAGGGACTCAACCTTGCACCAACGAGGGCGGTGCCGGAGGATGTGAAGGAAGAGAAAGTGAAATTTGAGATTACTGAGTTTATAAAGCCGACTCCACATCCAACACCTATGCCAACGCCAACACCTATGGAGGAAAGATATCCAGTGCCTGCAGCGCCAGATAAAGCAATGCCAGGATTTGAAGTTGTATCTGCAATTCTTGCAGGAGGTGTCATTTTATGGATGGTGAGAAGAAGATAACTGGATTCAACATTGAAGACGTGCTGAGGAGGGTATTCATAGCATTCGTGGTATTAATGCTGATGATTGCGGTATGGGGGTTATACAGCTCCATTAACGATCTAATACAAATCTGGGTCGATTACAAGTATGCCCCACTTTATAGAACGCTACTGAATCTGGGAGTACTGGTGATAACTATATATGTTTTGAATTTGCTTGTAAGAAGAGAAAGACTGTGGAAGAAAGCATGATTTGATTTTTATTTTTCTTCCTATGAGTGCTTAAATGAGGAGTCCTGGGGGTTTCGGTTTCATTCTTGCCATTCTCGGTGCTTTTTTATATATGATTTTTACACTTCTATGCATCCCGTCTCGCTATCTCTAAGAACATGGTGGCAGAATGGTTGTTAAAAGACATGCTTGAGATTATGCACGAAGAACACCTTGCAAGCAGAGTTATGTAAGGCTGAAGCATGCTTGAAGCACCACCTGAAAGATGACAGAAAAAGCGGGGATTGTTAAATAATAGATGTTCTGCGCGTTTCACTGAGCCATTTTTTCCCACTATCCAGAAAAAGGTTTTCTCTAAAACTCTTGGAATTGGTGAAAAAATTATTCTTGCAGATAAATCAATAACTACTCCAAAAAGAAAAGTTATATTTCATCCCAGAGCGTGTCGTTTTATAAGAACCTCAATTTTATCCAGTACAGCCTTCTCCAGATCAACATCAAACAGATCGGCCAGTTTTACTAACTGCAGAAATACATCGGCAAATTCGTCTTCCAGCTCTTTTTTCTCAGCTCGTTTATTCCTAAGTTTTTCTGAATTGATCGCTCTTGCTAATTCTCCAAGCTCCTCAATCAGTTGAGAAAGCGTAAGCTGGGCATCTCGGTTTAAATTCAGTTTTTTATCGATTTTATTGACCGTCTCTATGGCAAGTTTCTGGAATTCTTCCATCTCCATAAATTAGGTTACGCTGGCACCTTTATAATTTTGATGATGGGACTAACACATCCCCTCACCAATTCAACAGACTTTAAAAATCCTCAAGGTAGATACTTTCCAGATCTGCAACCAGTATATGAAGCTTATCAAAGATCAAAAGAAAAGGCATTTTGCTTGGAGGCGGAACAATATGGAACATATTCTGAATCAACAAGGAAAAAGCGGAGATCATCAAAAGAAGCCAGCAAAATAGTTGATTTGCACATCAGAATTTCAAGAGAGAACCATTTATTTCTAAAAGAGCATTTCAGAAATCGCTTCGAGACTATCGATAAACTTCCGGACTATTTGGAGACTGACATAGAAATCCAGATTTTTAAAATTGGAAATGTCCAGTGGGCTCGCCCGGATTCGAACCGGGGACCTTCGCCTCGTCAAGGCGACGTCATAACCGCTAGACTACGAGCCCTTGGGACAAACTTAACACAATCAGTTTATGAAATTTTTGGTTATTACTTCTTAAAACCTCTATTATCTCTGTTAGGGTCTCCTTTTAATCAACCTTTTTTAAACAAATCCAACACCTAACAACCCCGGTTCATAATCCAGGAACTCCCAGAAAAGCGCCTGAAAAACCACAATCTTTCGGTTTTAAGCCAAGTCTATATACAGAACTACAGGAGAGATCAAATATACAAGAACATCATAACCATTGGAATCCCATCCCTGTAGTAAATACATATCCTTGAATCCGTATGCTTTGCAGCAGCGGAAATGCCATCTGAGATAGCAGATTTAATCTTGATATTACAGACAAAGCTTTTTATTTTACAAACAACAAAACTACCTCCTCAAAATCAATGCGACAATGGAAAAGGATAACAATCCTGCAAAAAATATTACACCCATATCCACCATATCATATAAGGAAAGCCACTTATATGCAAGCATTACTGCAGAAAATACCGCTAATACTGCAAGCCCCAAATCCTTTGCTGCCATATATTACTATAAACAACTGAATAATATAATCTTTCTGTTCAGTTTGTATCGATAACCGGAGTTGACAGCTCCCTGAACAGTCCTTCGATGAACTTGAAGAGCTTTTGAACTTCTTTCTCTTTTACTCGTGTTACATCCTCAAAAAAGTCTAAAGCACATAGAATCTTTCCGTCCATATAAACCAGGATGGGGGTGCTGACACTACGAGTCCATTTCAAAAACCTCTCCGCAGAAGCAGAACTGCTTGAGAAGGCCAGAGTAATAAAAATTGGATCCAAGGATAGAATTTCATTTGGTGAGCTTTTACAAGTTCATAGACCTCGATGTAATGTTCACAGGAAGTTTGTTGAAGTTGTAAAATGGGATGACTATGAAGGTTGAGAGACGTGAAGAGGAAATTACACGACTGGCGTTGACCAGAGCATAGTTATGGATGTCTGATTGGGATTTGCAAGGTTTAGGGTTGGAGAAGATGGTTTGAGTTTTAAATAGATCCAGCTAAAAATTAGGATTATATCAAGGTTTTCATGCACCAAACAATGTCAAAATGTCAATGTCCAGCAAAAAACAAAGGCAACATAAAAAATTCTCAAGGTTTTTTCTGTTTTTGAGGTTCAACTTCTTGCAGTCCGAATATCTGGTTTATTATGTTTAGTATCTTTTCACCCTTTGGTGTTAGAGTATAGAGTTCATCGCCCTTCTCGACCAACTCAAATTGCATTAAGGATTTTAAATGCCTGTCTAAAATTCCCGGATTCAGTCTAGTTTCAAACATGAGCTGAGAAAACCTCATTGGATATCTATCAAGAGCAAACAAAATTGTACTGACGCCGCTCCTTGAAACGACTTTCAATATTTTTTCCACATCCTTCGTTCCACCTTCGTTCGATGCGATGAGTGTTTTTTGAGATGGTAGCTTCATCATGCACATCACCCCATGCTAATTATAATAACCACAATTATGCAATCGATTATTGTGCCGTAGCTCTATTTATGCCTTTTCATAGGATTTGATAATTAGATAAGTGAATTTTCAATATTGAAATAGTTATTTCTAAATTTTAAAATATAAAAATATTTGATGCTTAAGTTATAACTTCAATCCTTATTGTCTATTGCTGTGCCCGATTGCACTTTCAGTATCAAATTACATTTTTGAAATTACATACTAATAATTTTAATTTGAAATTACATAGTAATAATTCTAACTTAGAAAAAAACTATCATAAATATAGAGAAAAAAACTTATATATTTTGTCATCCATTGTTTTAGTGCATAATGGTGGGAGTGGAGAATATGTGGGAAAAAATAAGAATGGATGAGAAAGGATTTACAGGACTTGAAGCAGCCATCGTCCTGATAGCTTTCGTAGTGGTTGCAGCAGTCTTCAGCTATGTAATGCTTGGAGCAGGATTCTTCACGACTCAGAAGAGTCAGGAAGTTGTGCATACTGGTGTGCAGCAGGCAAGTAGCTCGATAGAGCTTGCTGGAGATGTTGTCGTGAAAGGAGATGACACTATTGCAAACGCAGTAGATACGATAACTTTCTACGTAACTGTCACTGCAGGAAGTACACCGGTTGACCTGGACAAAACAATAATATCGTACAAGGATGACGATGAGTTTTTCTCCAAAATACCCTGGGCATATGCGAGTATAGTGAGAGAGCCAAATGAGTTTCCTGCAGATAACTTAGTCGAGAAGAACGAGTTGTATAAGATAACAGTGTATTTAGATAAAAAAGTTACAGCCGTAACTGGAGAGTCGGTGACTATCACGACGGGCTCAGGATCATTAACGAACTTTCCTGTAATCCCGGGTACATTGAGTCTTAAGGATGCCAGTAACAACTATTACATGGATGATGGAAATGGGAACATAGTACAGAGTGATGGCACGGATGTGGGTGACATCGACTACAGTACTGGTGCAATTACCACCACTCTTGCAGACGGAACTTACACTGCAAATTACAGGTATACTGAACCAGGTACTGCAGGTACAGATTATCCAAGTAGCCTCCCACAAACAAACGAAAAGATTCAGCTGGAGCTGAAGCCACCCACTGGTGCTACATTGGTAATCGTTAGAACATTACCCGCAGAACTCTCGACAAATGACTACTATGTAGTGTACTGAGGGGGGTGAAACTCGATGAGGAGACATTTTAATAAAAAATTCTTTAAGGACAAAAAAGGATTTACAGGACTTGAAGCAGCCATCGTCCTGATAGCTTTCGTAGTGGTTGCAGCAGTCTTCAGCTATGTAATGCTTGGAGCAGGATTCTTCACGACTCAGAAGAGTCAGGAAGTTGTGCATACTGGTGTGCAGCAGGCAAGTAGCTCGATAGAGCTTACTGGGGATGTAATAGCTACAAAAGATTCTTCTGATGCCGACACTGATGGTACTAGTGATGAGATAAATGAAGTGAAATTATTCATACAGCTCGCTTCGGGAGGAACACCAGTCGATGTGGATAAAATGGTTATAGCCCTAACAACAGCAGATGCTCACAAGGTTCTTACAAAAGGAAGTTCGGCAACTGCAACAACATTTGCTTATACTGACCTTAACGGAGACGGTGACAATTTACTGGAGAAGTACGAAAAGTTTGAGATAGTGATAGACGTTAATTCTGCACTCGGAACTGATGATGACTTAACGGTTAACGAAAAGTTCCAAATAGAGATCAAGCCACCCCAAGGTGCCTCATTAACAGTGGTTAGAACAGTTCCACCATACATAGATCAGGTAATGGTGCTGCACTAATACTGTACTAACTTTGAGAATTTTAATTTTCATTTTTTATCCAAGGAGGTTAAACCAATGGTAGAAGGTAAAATAGACCAAATAATTGCAGATACCGGAACAGACACTCCAGAAAGCAGAATAGCTAAGCTTGAAGAAGAAGTTAACATGCTCAAGGGATCGATCAAAAAGCTGCTCATAGATCTAAGAGAGATTATGAACAACCTCGAAAATCCATTCCAGATTTTGCAAAAACTTACAGACCCCCTTAGCAGCGTTCAAACTGTTCAGGGTGTTCCTACGCCAATAATCGAAGAAGACGGAGAAAAAAAGAGAGGAAAAGAGGAGAAAAAGGGAGAAGAGGATGTTTCAGGAGAAATGTCGAAGCTACTAAATGTAGAAGAAAGGATTCCAAAAGTTGATGAAGAAAAAGTTGATGAAGATATGCCAAAAGACTTCAGAATTAAAGCTAAACAAATCGATCCGATCTCACTCCACAGGTTGGTAGAATGGACGAATGAAATGGTCATGAGGTATGGCGAAGAAACACTAATAAAGCTTGTTGAGGTATTTCAAATGGTTGGGTACATCTCTCCTGAGGTTAAAGAAGTTGTGGTGATGCTGTCAAGTTTGGTCAGGGATGGAGATATAAGTGATGCCGTTATAGATCTGTACAAATTATATATTATACTAAATCCTGAAGATACTTCTCTCGATTCTAAGGTTTTGAAGCTGATGCTGGATAAGAGAGTCTGACTGAAGGAGTTATGCCATATGGCGAGGGAGGTAATAACTACATCACTGCTGGTAATTGCAAGCATAATAGCTACTATCGCTTTGATTAATGCTGTATTTCCCTCTCTGGCTCAAATGGCCAGCTCCTTCACCTCCCTCGCAAACAATCTCAACGAAAGGGTTGAGACGAACGTGGATATTATATTCGTAATTGCTAGCAGCTCCACAGACACGGTGAACATCTGGATCAAAAACATAGGCAGCAATAAAATTCCTAATACTCTCATCGAAAAAAGTGATCTATTTATATATTCCTCATCTATGTATCTACACGTTCCATATAATGATTCCTCACCTCCAACATGGACATACTCCTTTGAAAATGGAGATGGTGATGATTACTGGGAGAATGGAGAAACGATTAACATCACTGTTCAGCTCAGCTCTCTGCCAGCTGGGGAGTACACTGCTAATTTCATTCTTTACAACGGTGTTTCAACCAAAGATACTTTCTCCGTTTAGGTGATGGACATGGGATTTGAAGTCCTCATTGCAACGGCAATATCACTCGCTTTACTCATGTTAATCGTATATTCCTTTGCAATCGGAGCGAGTATGTTTATAGAAGTTGCCCATTCGAGCCGTGAAGACTTGCACAAAAGAGCAGTTGATCGAATACAAACAAGGATTGAAATAAAAAGTGTAGAATGGAACAGTTTGACCAGAGATATCAATGTGAGTGTCTTTAACTCCGGAAGCACAAAAATAGACAATTTCGGCTTGATGGATGTTATAGTTGTTTACAACGAAGCAAAATACCTCAGATATGAAACAGATTGGAAAGCAACCATTGAAAACGAAACAATTAATCCGGGTATTCTTGACCCCGGAGAGACCTTGGCCATGCTTATCTATGGACCTTTTGAACAGGGTACAGTAGTTTGGATGAAAATTTGCACACCTAATGGCGTTTGTGCAGCTTCAAGGTATGTGATAGGTGGTTGAGATGATCGCTGAAATTGAAAAAGAAAGAAAAAGCATACTTTCAAGCGGGAATTCGGAGATAGATAAAAAGCTTGGAGGTGGGATTCCCATAGGTTCTTTAACTTTAATAGAGGGTGAAAATGACACAGGAAAGAGTGTTTTAAGCCAGCAGTTTACGTATGGTGGCCTGCATCAGGGACACAGTGTTGCCTATTATACAACTGAGAACACGATAAAGAGCCTTTTAAAGCAGATGGAATCATTAAGCTTAGATGTTTCAGAGTTCTATGCATGGGGATATCTAAGAGTTTTTCCAATACACTTCGAGGGCGTTGAGTGGACGCATGATCAGATGAAAAGAATACTAAGCCTGGTTGCCAATCACATTAAAACTGCACGGGAGAATGTGGTAATAATTGATTCTTTGACGATGTTTACCACATACTCTACTGAAGACGATATTCTTGAGTTTTTAACGAGGTTGAAGAATTTTTGCGATAAAGGAAAGACAATTCTGATTACTCTGCACCAGCATGCATTCAAGGAAGACACACTTGTCAGAATAAGGTCTGCATGCGATTGTCACCTCTTCCTCAGAAAAGAACAGGTTGGAGATCGATACGTTAACGTTATTGAAGTTGCTAAGGTTAGAGGAGCAAGAAAAACGACAGGAAATATAGTAAGCTTTCAAGTACGCCCAGGATTTGGCTTGAAAATAATGCCTCTCTCAGAAGCTCGGGCATAGGTGGTGCTATGTTACAGATGCTTAGTGCACTGACTGTGGATTATAGCATCATCATCGGATCGGTTGTGGCAGTTTTGGTTATCAGCATCACAGCACTCTATGATGTAAAGAGGGAGAAAGCAAAATCAGAGGGCAATGAGCCGAAAAAAGGAATTCTACAATTTATAGTTGATTTTAAAGGAAGAAAAAAGAGGAAAGAAGAAAAACTAAAAGAGATCGATGAGAAACTGAGAGAGGTTACGGGTGTTGAGAAAGAGTTGGAGAGGAGTGAAGAGGTATCGGCTGAAAAGAATCTGATTGATAAGATGCACAGTGGAGCGTTAGTGGGGAAGAACATCGAGGAGAATATCACTTTTGGGATACAAAACTCTGGGATACAAAACATAGACTTTGATGATCTGACCGAGCTCGAACCAACTAGTGAGGTCAATGAGGCGTTGCCTGAAGAATTCAACACGGGGATGGAAGAGGACATAGGAGAAAATGATGTAAAAGGGAAAGATAGTCTGATTGAGTCCTTGCAAAAAGAGCTTTCAATAAAAAGGGAGGAAAAGCTTAATTTGATGCGAGATTTGGAAGGGCAAAAGCTTGATACAGCCGAACTTGAGTCCGAGTTAAAAGAGATTTTGAGTAGAATAAAACATTATGAAAAATATCTAGGCTAAACCATAAACACCATCAACAAGTTTTTTTTAGTAATCATTATTATTGTAATATGGAGGGATAGAGATGCTACTGAGAAAACCTAAAACTAATGATCGTTCAGCAAAACTAAATGGGATCGCTGCAAACTTTCCTTTTGATCCCAGTAACTATGAGAGCCACAATCACATAGATCTAAAAAGATGTGGAATCTACAGATTGCTGCCAAATGAAATGAAAAGAGAAGTCGCAAAGAATCTCCACCTGCTTGAATATCTGCACGTGCTTCCAATTGATAAAGTGGGGATACCTAGATACTATCCCGAGCTCGATAAGAAACTTGAAAATTTGGAAAATCCCAATTTAATCTATCCTGCAGACGATCAGATTTACATCCATATATACCCAGATAAAAACGATGTGAGAAACTACTACATCCCGATCGAACCAACACTATTAACGGGCATTGATGAACTTCTAAAAGAAGTTGAGATCAGACTTGTCGATTATCTGGCTGAGATTGAGTTTGATCCCTCTGAGCCGGAGGAAAAGGAAAGGATTCTTAAGGAGGCTCTAAGAAAGATATGTGCTGTAACAGATGAAAAGAAATTGAGTAAATTTATGAGAGATGAATCTGGAATGCTTAAATTCTTAAGAAGTAACAGCAATATGGGCAATCGTGTTTATGTGACATATCAGCAATTTAAGGCTTTGGAGTATGCGTTAATAAGAGATAAGGTTGGTTTGGGCATTTTAGAGCCCTATATAAAGGATAAGTACATTGAAGATATAACATGCAATGGATTGGGACCAATCTTCGTAGAACACAAGATTTTTAAGGGATTAAAAAGTGTAATGGAGTTCAGAGATGAAGAAACGCTAAATAGATTTGCTATAAAGCTTGCTGAGAGAATTGGGAAACCTATAACCTACAAAGATCCAATCGTAGATGCTGTTTTGCCCGACGGTTCGAGAATTAATATAGTTTACGGGAATGATATAAGTAAAAATGGGACGAACTTCACCATAAGAAAGTTCAGTGAAACTCCTCTCAGCATTCTACAAATAATAGAGAATGGAACGATGGATTACATGATCGCTGGCTATTTATGGCTGCTCATTTCTGAAGGTATGAGTGGTTTCATCTGTGGAGAGACTGCAAGCGGAAAAACAACGACATTGAATGCGATAACAACCTTCATTTCTCCCGATGCAAAGATAGTATCGATTGAGGATACGCCTGAATTGCAGGTACCACATAAAAACTGGACTAGGGAAGTTACAAGGGGTAGCACCAGAGGGGGTAAGATCGGTGAAGGGAGCGGTTCAGATGTAACGATGTTCGACCTGCTTAAAGCTGCTCTTAGGCAGAGACCAAACTACATAATAGTTGGTGAAATTAGGGGTATTGAAGGTAACATAGCATTCCAAGCCATGCAGACCGGACATCCCGTCATGTCAACATTTCATGCTGCAACCGTGGAAAAGCTAATACAGAGGCTTACAGGTGAACCGATAAACGTCCCTAAAACCTACATTGACAACCTAAACTTTGTAATCATACAAAGCATCGTCAAAAGACCAGATGGAAAACTTGTAAGGAGAGTTTTGAGTGTTAACGAAATCGTGGGTTACAACCCGCAGAAAGGAGGAGTTTCGTTTGTAGAAGCTTTCTCCTGGGATCCGGTCACAGACACCTTTGTGTTTAGTGGTCACGGCAGTTCATATCTACTGGAGCAGAAGATAGCCACAAGACTTGGCATTCCGATGAACAAAAGAAGGATAATTTACGAAGAAGTTGAGAGAAGAGCAAGGATTCTGCAGAGGTTGCACGAAGAAGGTATAACGGGCTTCTATGAACTTTTCAACACAATCTCCAAGATTCAGAAGAGTGGATTGCTTAAGATCAAGTGGACATGACGGAAGCGGCATCTGGATTTAAGCTCGGAAGGTTAAAGTTATTTGGTAACATAATTGAAAGACTAAAGTCTTTAAGAGAAGAGATGTATATAGACAACGACTTGCTCTTCATTCTCACGTACATGGCTTCTATATCTACTGCCCAGATAAACAGAGACAAGATATTCGAGAAAACATCCGAGAAAGTTGAATATGCCCCAAGCAAGTACTTCAAAAAAATAAAGGATTTAGCCCAGAACTGGCATTACGATTATGCAACAGCATGTGAATTAATAGCTCGAAAAGTTAAGCATGAAAGGTTAAAAAATTTGCTTAATAGGTTTTCAAATGCCATTTCCGCCGGTGAGCCCGACAGAGATTTTCTTGAGCATGAGTGGAAGGCGTTCAAAACAATCAGAAAGGATGAATTCGAAAGGAGTCTTGAATCGTTAAAGAAGTGGGCTGATGCTTATACGGCCCTACTCGTCTCTTCATCTCTTATTTCGGTAATTATTCTACTTTCCGTTGTTATATACAAAGCTGGCGATCCAGCTCAAACACTCTATTTTTCAGTTTTTGGCATCTTCCTCATCTCTTTATTTGGCGTTGGAATGCTCTACAGATCCGTGCCCAAAGATGTAAAAACCCATAATCTGGAAGTAAAATCCAGAGAGCAATACCTGATTAAAAAATGGTCACCAATCTGCTTAGTACTGGCAGCATTATCTTTTACAGCCATATCAGTTATACCAACAATGCTAAACATTTCTGTTTTTAGAGACTACACAGGACTCGGTTTCGTGATTGCAGGTGCTATGATTCTACCCCTGGGAATGCTTGGAAAGATTGACGATAGAAAAGTTAGTGATAGAGACGAGAAATTCGCAGTATTCATAAGGAATTTGGGGTCAATAGTAAGCGGAGCAGGTGTATCAGTTGTGGAGGCACTCAGCAGAATAGATCAGAAAAATCTTGGAGAGCTCAAAGATCCAGTTAATATACTATACAAACGACTAGCCATGGGTTTGGATCCCAAAATTTGTTGGGATAGATTTATTGGAGAGTGTGGGAGCTACATCATACATAAACTCACAAGCATTTTTGTTGATGCTGTGAATTTGGGCGGAGATGCTGACATAGTTAGTGAGATCGTTAGCTCATCAAACCTCGAAATGGTCTTATTGAGGATGAAAAGAGATCTGATATCCTCAGGTTTTTTGGGGTTGATAATACCTTTACATGCAGCGATGGCATCTCTTGTGATATTCATAACCGAGATTCTAACAATTTTCACACAATTTATTGATTATCTCTTTAAAACTTTCTTTGCCAAGATGGGAGGCTCTACTACAAATGTTGTCCAAAACATCTCCATAGGTTTGAACTTGGGTATTTTCGAGGGGTTGCCGGTTGAATTACTACACCAATATACTTTTTTAATAATACTTGCAATAACAATTTCAAACACCCTAGCATCAAAGATAGTTAAAGGTGGGAACAATTATCTGCTGTATTACTATGGTAGCATCCTTCTCATAATCTCCGGTATCGTGATGTTGGTTGTACCACCCATAGTTAACGCCGCATTTTCGCTTCCATCGTTTATGGAGGTGGGAGGTAAATGATTAAAATTATTTAAAGTTATGTGCCTTAGCAAGCTTGTTGTTTGCTGGATGCATTGATATAACCCATACAGATCAATCCATCGAAATGGCCGAAAAATCGTCTCTAATTTTACAGAAATGCCAAATATAAATATTAAAAAAATATCTGGGGAATAATTCAAAGTCTGAGATTTCATCTCAAAGTTGGAGAGGTTGCAAAAACATCCACCAAAGGCAAATTTTACCGATTCATTGGATTCTCTTGATACCTTACAAAAAACTACTTTGACCTATTTTATGGGGAAAGCTCCAGAGGGTATAAATTTCTTGGTTGTAGAAGTGAAAATAAAAAACATCGGAGAGGAAAAATATATCCTACTGCCCACAGTTGTCGACTCTGAAGGAAACATCTACAGCTACAGTTTTTACACCCATTCTCTGACAGATTATTTGAAGCTTGTTGAACTACATAAAGGAGAAAAAAATTCGTGGATGTATTTGAAGTTCCTGTAGATGCGACGGGATTGAAAATAGTCTATGACTTTGGGGTAGTCACGGATTTCTGGCAGATTTTTTCATTTTTTAAGTCGAAATTGGCTGTTTGGGATTTAGGAAAGGGAGGTAGTGGATATAGAGATAGAGGACTTTATGTATCTTGACCAAATGTGAATCCTTTTGAACAGATCGTAAAAGCCAGTGATTAGTGGCAGTCTTGCTGTCAAAGCGGTATCTGACTTAACGAATACAGTGTATCCCGAAATTAACCAAATTATAAGAATTAGGGTGGGGTGGAAAGATCGCTTATAGCGGGGCGTGGATTTGAACCACGGATCTGCGGGTTATGAGCCCGCCGGGATTACCTGGCTACCCCACCCCGCTTCAAAAATTAGTATGCCTTACGATATTTAAGTTTTTGGTAATTGTCCTGATTATTTCCTGATTATTCCATGATGGCAATATTAACTCCCGGTTGCATTAAATTCAACTAATTCCGTAAAAAATAGCAAGATGTTAAACAAAAAACAATAAACATAATAAACATAAAATAAAAAATAACAATTTAGTTAGGCATCACTGAGATATGAACCTTAATCTTTTATACTCTCGGTTCAACTTTGGTCTGTGTCAAAACTCAGGGTAAAGGACTACATGACAAGGAGCGTAGTAACACTGAGCCCGGAAAATACTGTTGAGGATGCGATCAATCTGATCGAAAAAACCGGACATGATGGATTTCCGGTTGTAGATTCTGAAAAAAAGGTCATAGGCTACATCTCCTCAATAGACTTACTGAAAAAAGATCCTTCGTCCAAGATCAAGGACATCATGGCCAGGCAGCTGTATGTTGCAAGGGAGTTCATGGATCTGAGGGATGCTGCAAGGGTTATGTTCAGAACCGGGCATTCAAAACTGCCAGTTGTCGATGAGGATGGTAAGCTCGTTGGCATAATCTCAAATTCAGATGTCATAAGGAGCCAGATTGAAAGGGTCGATCCGTCCAAGGTTGAAAAGTTCAAGAAAACGATAGAGAAAGTGCACAATGTTGAGGTTGAACTCAAGAGGGGAAACGTTGAGGTCGACAGATTGATCCCAACCCAGACCAAGGTTTTTGCCGATGAGCTTAAAGGCAGGGTTTATGAGATTCGAAGAGGTCTTGCGGAGCCGATTCTTGTCGTGAAAAAAGGTAAGAGGTACTACCTGATAGATGGGCATCACAGGGCTGTTGCCGCTAAAAGGATGGGTTTGAAGCATCTTGAGGCATATATTCTGGAGGTACCGGACACTGTAGAGCTTGGAGTTGAAAAGCTGATCAGAAAAAGAGGTGTGAAATCGCTCGCAGATGTTGAGGTTATTGAGAACACACACCATCCCCTGGTGGAGATAACATTCAAGAATACGGATTAGGTGAGATTATGGAAAAAGAGTGTGTCATCTGGCCTGTAAATTTAGATAAGAGAAAGTCGAGAAAAGAAGGCAGAAAGATCCCGAGAAGACTTTCAGTTCCAAATGTCAAGCTCAACGAACTCGTTTCAGCATGCAAAGAGCTGGAGATAAAGTACAGGGTTGAAGAGGAAAAAAAATACCCCAGATGCTGGTGGGAGTCTGGTGGGAGAATTTTCGTTGAAAAGAGGGCAAAGAAAACCCACATTATGATCGAGATAGCGAAAAAGATACTTGAGCTTAGAGAGAAAAGCGAGGCAGACAGGAAGAAGAAAAAGAAAAGGAAGAAGCGATGAGATACGGTTTTCTCCTCTTAGGAGAGCATGAAGAATTCGGAAAGCTGGAAATTCTGAACCTCCTGAACTCATACTCCCATGCTAGAATTGTTGATGAAGATGACAGAATACTCATCATGGAAAGTGAGCCTCCTGACAGAACATTTTTTGACAGGCTTGCGATGGTTCGCGAGTCCTTTATCCACATAGATACTGTGGATATAGACTACCTCGAAAGAAGGTTTAAAGATCTGAATTTTGAAGGTAAGCGTGTCTGTGTCAGGGTCAAAAAGCTCAATAAAAGCCTGGCAATATCCACGGTTGAACTGGAAAGGAAGCTTGGAGCGATACTGTACAGAAACGGAGCCATAATAGATCTGAAAGATTCCGATATCACGATCAAGGTTTACATAACGGACAGATGTCACATCGGCATCCTGAACCATGTAACCAACACAGCCCAGTTCTTTGAGAGGAGACCCGATAAGAAGCCATTCTTCAAACCTGGAGCGCTTCTGCCAAGACTTGCAAGGGCTCTGGTTAACTTTACCGGCATAACAGATGACACACTGCTCGATCCAATGTGTGGAACCGGAACGATACTGATCGAAGCAGGTTTGATGGGAATAGATTTCGTGGGAATCGAGGCTTTCAAAAAAGTCTTGTACGGATGTGCTGAGAACCTCATTTACTACAATTTGCCAGTGAACCTGATCAGAGGAGATGCCAGAAACATCAGTCTGAGAGATGATACAGTTTCTGCAATTGTTACAGATTATCCATACCTAAGATCGTCCAAGAGCTTTGGAGAGTTATCCGAGCTGTATGAGAGATCCTTTGAGGAGATATCGAGAGTACTTAAAAAGGGTAAGAGGCTGGTTATCGTTTCGAACATCGATGTTGAAGAGAGGTACTCGATAGAGAACTACTTTAAGATCGAAAGAAAGCTTTTCCAGAGAGTTCACAAAAATCTTTACAGGAGAATATACATTCTCCAGAATCGTTAGATTTACAACAAAACAACCTTGAAATATCCGTGATGTTTAAGTATTAGTAAAGTGCAGTTAATTGGGGGGTGGCGAGTTGCCGATCGATGGGCCAACTGGATTGTTCGAAGTTGCCGAACCAGATTTCGAGTACATAGTCAAGTGTGTTTTGAAGCTGACCATATCCGAGCTAGAGGTTTACCTCACGCTGATCGAGAATCCAGGCATAGGCGTTGATGAGCTATCGGAGATAATGAGAAAGGACAGGAGCGGGATATACAGGAGTCTGCAAACTCTCCTAGAGAAGGGTCTCGTGAAGAGGGAATACAGAATACTGAAACATGGGGGTTACAAGTACATCTATACTCCGCTCGAGATCGATACACTAAAGGCAATTCTGAAGGAGGAGCTTGAGAGGTGGTTCAAGCGGCTAAATGAGGTTGTGGACAAGTTCACGCTGGATGAGTTCAAAGGTGAAACCAAGGAGGCTGAGACCTGATCATTTCCTGCAGATCTCTATGAAGTTCCTGTAAATCTCCTCACCGTAGCTGGAGTGATAGACCTCCGGATGCCACTGGATGCCGTATATCGGTTTATCAGGATGCCTTATAGCTTCATAGTTGCAGATGTCTGATTTTGCCAGATGGATGAATCCTTCGGGGATCTCCTTGACCTCATCTGCATGGCTTGCCCACACCTTTATTCTGCTTGGTATTTCATTAAAGAGTTCATCATCCTGAAGTATGTTCACCTCCACCTCTGCATAGCCACCAATGTTACCTTTTCCAACCTTTCCACCAAAATGCTCGGCGATTATGTGCAATCCGAGACATATCCCCAGAATGGGAATATCAAGCTCTAAATACTGAAAAGAGTTGCCCGCTCTTTCTATGCTTGGCCCCCCTCCTATAACGAGACCATCGAGATCCTTCAGCTCTTCAGCAGGAGTTGTGTTCTGTATCAGCTTTGTTTCGACATCCAGATCCCTGAGGGTTCGATGAATCAGGTGGTTGTACTGACCGTAGTTATATACAACATATATCCTGACCATACTTTTTTGCATTTGAAATCATTGGATTTCAATTTTTTGCTCATTGAAAAAAAATTAATGTTTTAAATATATCTATAACTTTATTTTTTTGATGTCAGATGCTTCCCTGAAATCCCACAGACATCGTAAAATTTATCTTCCGAGCGAAATATTAAAGATGAACCTGATGAAGGCTGTTATTCTTTCAGCGGGTTTTGGATCAAGAATTGGCGGTTATCCAAAACCTCTGCTGAAAGTTGGAGGCATTGAGATAATTAAAAGGACGATAACCCTGCTATCACCTCATGTTGATGAGTTCATAATAGTTGCCGGAAAGTATTACGAAGATATAAAGCAGTTTCTTGAGAAAAACTGTAGAATCAAATACAGACTGATCAGAAATGAGCATCCTGAATATGGCAATGGCTACTCGCTTCTCCTTGCAAAAGACCACATCGACGGAAAATTCGTGCTTGTGATGGGTGACCACATCTACAGCAAAGAGTTCGTGGACAAAGCTGTAAAGCTCGAAGGGCTGATAGGTGATGCAAAGCCAGCCTTTGTTGATGTCAATGAGGCGACGAAAGTAAAGATATCCAATGGAGTTGTTGAAGATATTGGGAAGAAGTTGAGCAGTTTTGACTGCATCGATACAGGGTTCTTCGTCCTCGACAGATCGATACTCGATGGTATCGAGTTCAGAGGAGAGGAGCTTACAGTCAGCGACATAATGAAGAAAGCGAAGCCAAAGGTCTCAATCCTCAGCGGCTACTTCTGGATAGATGTCGATACCAAAGATGATCTGAGAAGAGCGAACTGGCTCATCGTCAGGAACTCCGTTAAGGGTAGCGGGGATGGTCTGGTATCGAAGTACATCAACAGAAGGATTTCGACGAGAATCTCGGCCATGCTCGTGAACTCAGCAACTCCAAACATGATGACTGCCATATCCTTCCTTACCGGGATAGCTTCATCCCTCCTCGTGCTATTCAGCCTCCCTTTAGCAGGCATAGCCTATCAGCTATCCTCAATTCTAGATGGATGCGATGGGGAAATAGCCAGAGCAAGCCTGAAGCAATCGAGGTTTGGTGGCTATATAGACTCAATCCTCGACAGATATGTGGACTTTCTGTTTCTGGCCATGCTGACTTTCTGCTATGGCCTGAGCTATCCGGCGATTTTCGCAATATTCGGAAGCTTCATGGTCAGCTACACTTCTGAAAAGTACAGGGCTGACTTCGGCAGGAGTATCTTCTCGGATGTAAGGTGGATGAAGTACCTAATAGGAAAGAGGGATGAGAGAATCTTTCTGATAATGCTTCTCTGCATATTGGGTATGGTTAATGAAATATTCTGGGCTATAGCAATTATAACGAACATGAGGGTTATACTTACAGTACTGTTCGTTGCTCTGAATTCCAGATCGTGAGGAAAGATTATTATTTCTCCCGCCAACTTTTATGTATGGATGTTATTATAAAAGGGGGAGAGATTGACGGCAAAGCTGTACCTCCCCCATCAAAGAGCTACACACATCGAGCCTTCATCTCCGCATCGCTTTCAAGATCAAGCAGAGTAGAGAACCCGCTGATATCCTTGGATACCCTGGCAACACTCAAAGCCTGTAGATTCATTGGTGCCGCTTTTGAAAGAAACGAGGGTTTTAGATTTCGTGGAGTTGAGGAGATAAAGACCTCAGGCTACTTAAACCTCATGAACTCTGGCACAACGATAAGAATATTTACGGGCCTGCTATCCTTATCCAGATCCGGAAGGTTCTCCGTGCTGGATGGGGATCCATCTTTGAGGAAAAGACCGAATCTGGAGCTTGTTCTGGCATTGAAAAAACTCGGTGCCCGAATCTATGGAAGCAGCAGTTATGCCCCACCAATATGGGTTAAAGGCGTCGTTAAGGGTGGAGAGGTTGAGATATCAGCTAAAAGCTCACAGTTCATCTCAAGCTTGTTGTTCACACTCCCGCTCTGTGATCAGGATTCTGAAGTCAGGGTTAAGGAGGTTAAGTCCAGGCCCTATATCGATATCACGCTCGATGTGCTGGCAGCAAGTGGAATCAATGTTGAGGAAGAGGGTAATACATACTTCATAGATGGTGGGCAAGAATACCGTTTGGGGAAATATATCATCCCATCGGATTTTTCATCTATAGGCTACATTCTTTCTGCCGGGATCGCTGGTGGTAGCGTCAGGATATACAACGCCTTTCCTTCCAAACAGGGAGATCAGGTAATCGTGGACATAATCAGAGAGATGGGTGGAGAGGTCAGATGGGATAAAGAGAGAGGTATAGTTGAAGCAGAAAAATCGGATCTTGAAGGGATTGAGATTGATGCTGAGAACTTCCCGGATCTCGTTCCCGTTCTGGCTGCTTTATCCGCCATAGCGAAGGGAAAAACCAAGATAAAGAGGATATCCCATCTGAGGATAAAAGAAATTGATAGAATAGAAGGCATTGTTAGAAACCTTGGATCACTTGGTGTGAAAACAGAGGTAGTTGAAGAGGACAACGACCTAAGCTTGATCATCTGGGGAGGAAGAGACGAGTTTCATGGAACCGTGGACTCATTTGGAGACCATAGAATGGCTTTGGCTTTCTCAATTCTTGGATTGAAATCCAGAGGTCTTATGATAAGGAATGCTGAAGTTGTTTCGGTCTCATTTCCTGGATATTTTGAGGTCATGAAAAGGCTGGGAATGAACATCGAGGTGAGGGCATGAACACTTTCGGAAGGATATTCAGGATAACTACATGGGGAGAGAGCCACGGAAAGGCTGTTGGCTGTGTTATTGATGGCTGTCCATCAAATCTAAAGCTCAGTGAGGAAGACATCCAGAGAGAACTCGACAGAAGGAAGCCTGGCAAGAAGCTCACGAGCAAAAGGATGGAAGAAGACAGAGTTGAGATACTCTCCGGAGTGTTCGAGGGAAAAACAACCGGAGCGCCAATATCGATGATCGTCTACAACAGGGATGTGAGAAGTGAGCATTATGTGAAGCTGAAAAACACTCCCCGGCCAGGACATGCCGATCTAACCTATTTTCTGAAGTATAGGCACAGGGACTGGAGAGGTGGGGGCAGGAGTTCAGCAAGGGAGACTGTGGGAAGGGTTGCGGGTGGTGCGGTGGCGAAGAAGCTGATAAATGCTTTTGGCATCAATGTTCTTGGATATGCAATCGAGGTTGCAGGGATAAGGTGGGAGAGAGACAGCGATGACTATCATGAGGTCTTCCAGCGGGCTGAGAGATCTCCTCTGAGGATTCCGGATGAGAGTGTATCAGAGAGGGCAGAGGAAAGGGTGGTTGAGCTAATGAAGGAGGGAGACAGTGCCGGAGGGGTTGTGGAGATTGTAGCCACAAATGTTCCTCCCGGGCTTGGAGAGCCCGTGTTCGACAAGCTGAGTGCAAGGCTTGCCTATGCGGTAATGGGTGTTCCGGCAGTTAAAGGTGTTGAAATAGGTTCTGGCTTCAGACTGGCGAAGATGAAAGGTTCAGAAAGCAACGACCCCATAGTAATAAGAGATGGAAAAGTAAGGCTCGAAAAGAACGATTGTGGGGGGATACTTGGAGGAATATCTGTTGGGGAGACTATAATTGTAAGATGTGCAATAAAGCCAACCCCTTCAATATCGAAGAGGCAGAGGACTGTCGATATCGAAAAGATGGAAGAGGTTGAGATCGAGATAACTGGAAGGCACGACCCATGCATAGTTCCGAGAGCAGTCCCGGTTCTGGAGTCGATGGTTGCCCTAACCCTCGCTGACTTCATGATTCTGCAAGGGTTGATTCCGAAGAGCCTGTCAGAGTAAACTCATTCACTCTAAGTTTCAGAAAGTTTTGAGGGTAATCAAGATCGCATTATCAAACTACCATACCACAACATCAGAAAATGTTTTTTGCTAACAAATGTATTCTTCAGAAAAATTTTTAATAAAGACAGGTTAAACACCAATTATGGTGAACTATATAGAACCAATATACAATCCAGACAACTTTTTCAGAAAGGCTAAAGCAGAGGGTATCGGATTTATTGTGCCGGTTGCCATAGTTGTTATATCGGCAGTTATTGCAACGATCAACGCATATATCACAGCGGACGAGATTGCAAGGATTACTGTTGAGATCATAAACAATAAATTCGCCCCAGATCCAGGGGCAATGTACCAGACAATATACATCTCAACAATAGCTGGATCCTTCATAACTCCAATAATCGGATGGGTAATCCTCAGTGGATTTGCTCAGGGATTGTCTGCACTCTTTGGTGGGGAGGGAAGCTTTTCACAGACTTTGAAGTTCACAGCCTTCAGTTTCTATCCGGGCATAATTCTCTCTCCAATTTCGATAAAGATCGCATTGGATTACGAACTGCTTTTGAGAACCTATGGTGTTCAGGCTTTGCTTAGCAAACCGTTCGTTCAAACCCAGATATTAATTGGCATTATCACAATACTGTGGCAGCTGTTCATATGGATGTTCGCGATAAAGCACGCAAGAAACCTCAGCCTGAAAAAGAGTTTCATTGTAGCAGCAATGCCGCTGCTGATCTACATAGCGCTAATAGCCATGTCCTCAAACAGGTTCTGACTGGTAGGTAAGCCAGTTAGGTAACAGGAGGTAACAGGATAGCAAAATAAAATTTAAGAAAATTTAAAGCTCTTTAAAGCCTTTCAAGGTTCTTCTTATTTTTCTTGATCTTGTAGTTCGCGAGCTTTTCTACAACTGAAAGATCTGCTTCCCTGAACTCGGCATATCCCTTCTCTTTTATGTATTCTATGATCTCCCTACCCCTCTCCGTTCTGACAATTATCGTCGAAAATCCAGCATCGCTGCCAACACTCCCGACACTGATGTCGCTCTCAACTCCAGTGAAGTCTATGCACATCCTGCATCCGGATGGGATTATCTCCTCAAGCTCCTTCACAGGGAAACTAACCTCTCCATCCTCGAACTTCACAATGAACTTGCCCTTGGTTATGTCCGTCTTGACAGCTTTGCTCAGATCAATCCCCTTCCTCGCCAGAAACTCCTTTAGCTGATTGTGATAGAAATTCTCCGTGCAGAATAGTGCCACTGCTACTCCAACCCTGTCCCTGAAGCTCTCTATATTCTGAATCTTTCTGAGTCCTGAGACCATACAGGGAGTCCCTACAAATCCCACTCCTTTCTTGCTCCTGAAAACGGCCTTTCTGAGCTCTGGCATCACATCAGCAAAGCTGTACTTCGTCCCAGTGGCTGTGGATTTTTCGAGCTGTTTGGGTTTCCTTATCGTGACTATTTTTGTTCTCCATTCCTCATCCCTGTCAACGAAAAGCGATGCATCTATGATACCCATCTCCAGCGCTGAAGCCATGATCTCTGTAACCATCGCCCCATCCTGTCCTGTGAACCTCTTCGACCTTCCGGCAAGTATCTCAATGTAATCTCCAACACCGCTGAGAGGTTCGTACTCCCATCTCGGGCAGACCCTTATACATGCTCCGCAGTCAATGCAATCGTTCTCCCAGTTCGGGAAGTCGATTGGCTTGTCTCCGGCTGTTATACCATACACAGGACAGATGGCTGTGCATGTTGAGCAGTGACTGCACAGTCCAGAATCTATCACTTTCTTTTTCAGATTTCCGAAGTACTTTGCATCGATGATCTTCTCTGGCAGTTCCACCTTCACAGAAAAAGTGCCATTCAAATCCACGAGATCCAGAGCCATCGCAGGGCAGTTTCTGACACAAACACCACAGGCACCGCATTTATCCGGATCGATGGAGATTTCAGCATCCCCATTCCTCGAGCAGCTTATCGCACCCACAGGACATGAAAGAACGCAGAGCTGACATGCAATGCAGTTTTCTGGCTTTGAGAAGCCAGATCTCCTGTTCCTGTCAAGTCCAAGCTGCTTTTTGAGCTCCACGAACATGCTCGCATCATACACCTTATCGCCAACAATGCTCTCCATCTTTTCGCGATCTTCGATCATCTCTATTACATCGTATGGACATTTCTTAGCACACTCTCCGCAAAAGTTGCATTTCGAGTAATCCAGCCTGTATGATTTAGGCATTCTTCTTCCATCAGGCATTATCTCGACTTCAATCGCTATGGCCTTCTGCTTGCATGCCCTCTCACAGGCTTTACAGAATATACAGCCATCCATGGTATATACCGGATGCCCTTTATACTCCAAGTTATCACCCCTATGTATCTATTTTAATTGACTAAAACCAATTAGAACTTAAAGTTTTTCTCGAAAAAGTTTTTTAGCAGAAGGTAAATAAAGATTTCTTCGGGTTTTAAACAAAAAATAAAAGATCTCAATTGGATAAATGAAATAAGGAAGGAGCAACATTAAATAAACCTGAATAATTCTTAAGATTACTGTTTAATTTGCGAAAGATTTAAAAGCAAATTGTCTTAATGAATTTGCATCGCTGATAAATCCACAAGGGGATTTGATAATATGGTTAAATTCGGGGTGAAAAGCATGATGATAGGTGATGACGATGATAGTGGGGAAGCACATAATTGCGGAATTTTATGGAGTCCCAGAGGAGCTGATCTCAAAAGAGGAAACAGTGAGGGCTATCGTCGAGGAGGTGGTCGATAAAGCGGAGCTGACAAAAGTAGGCTCTGTATATAAGCAGTTCAACCCCCATGGGGTTACTGGAATTGTTCTGATCGCTGAATCTCATGTTTCTATACACACATGGCCTGAGTACGGGCTTGTGAACCTCGACATTTTTACATGTGGCGACACTTCAAAAACGGAGAAGGCTTTTCGCCTTTTCGTTGAAAAGTTTAAACCAAAATCCTATAGACACTATATTCTGGACAGGGGATAATAATGTCCGAGAGAATTTACAACCAGATACTCCAGAGTTTGGATGGAGAGAAATCGGTTTATGAACTGCTGTATCTGCAGGATGCAAGCCTTCCAGAGGTATTTGAGATCCTCAACGACCTGCAGAGCAATGGGTTGATAGAGATAAAGGATGGTAAAGCAAGGCTGACAGAAAAGGGTAGGCAGGAAGTCAGAGAGAGGGGATTAAAGCACCTCGGTAACATCTACTGCACGGCCTGTGAGGGAACTGGAGTTGCTATCAACGAATTCTTTAAAGAGATACTCGAGAAGTACTCTGAGATCTCGAACAACAGGCCAGAAGCTATAGAGAAATACGACCAGGGGTTCATAAGCCTTGAAGGAGTTATAAGGAGAGTCGAGTTCATATACGATCGTGGAGAGCTGAATTCGAGAATATTCGTTGTTGGAGATGACGATCTGCTGAGCATAGCTGCATCCCTGACGGGTTTGCCGAAAAAAGTTGTGGCTGTGGATATAGATGAGAGGCTCATTAACTTCATCAATAAAACTGCTGAGGAGTATGGACTTAATGTTGAGGCTTTAGTTTATGATGTCCAGCAACCTTTCATGGACGAATTCAGGAAAAAGTTCGATGTTTTCGTAACTGATCCTGTTGAAACCATTCCGGGACTTAAGCTGTTCCTTTCGAGAGGTGTTTCAACGCTGAAAGGACCCGGGTGCTCAGGATATTTTGGAATCACAACGCTTGAGGCTTCCCGCAAAAAGTGGTATGAAATACAGAGAATGATCATGGACATGGGCTTCATCATAACAGACCTCAGAAGGCACTTCAACATCTACCCACAGGAGGAAAAGAACTTTTTCAGATTTCAGGAGAAGCTCCCAATAGTCGAGAGGCTCGGGTTCAATGTTGACTTCAACTGGTACAACTCCACGCTCTTCAGGATCGAAGCTGTCATGGACCCGAAGCCTCTGGTAGAGGGAGAGATGATTCTGGACGAGAAAGTTTACAAGGATGACGAGAGCTGGGCAACACCATACTGAACACCATACTGACATGAAAGTAGCGATTCCATGCACAGATGCTGAAGGAAAAGAGATTTCAAAATATTTTGGTAGGGCTAGGTACTTCTACATCTACGACACCAAGAGTCAAGAAGGTGGTTTGGTTAGGATTCCCTACATCACAGTCCTACCAGGAGATGCTCTGAAGTTCCTCGAGTCCCTGAATGTCGATGCCGTCGTCGTCAACACCATAGGAAACAGAAGCAGGGAATATCTACAAAAACGTGGAATAAAGGTGTTAGAGGGTTTTGATGGGAAAGTTGAAGATATCATAAGCAATTTTATATCTCGGTTTGCTGAGCCATCAGTTGAGTCATGATCTAATCATGACTCATGAATCCATAATTAACCTCTTTTAACTAATTTTTTAGACAGATAGAGCAGCAAGGGGCTGATTATGAAATATACTGGAGCAGCATTCAAACCGAACTCTAATCCAAACAGAGGTTCGATTTCCGGGTTTTGATCTCTTCTGGCGCTTCTTTTGGCGCTTTAATCCCGTGTTCTAATTTCCTTAAGTTCCTTAATTTCCGGTGCACTTTCTCTATTGATTTTGATTTTTTCCGTTTTCAGTACAGCTTCATACACAGCGAGGAGCTTTCTTTCCAACAAACACAGCCTTTACAAAAACCGAGGGGGGTTTACCCCCCATAATTCTCATAAATCTCAGAGATGTAGTTCCTTTTTATAACCTCCCTGAGCTCATCCACAGCGGAAATCACTCTATCGGCGTATGATGTCAACTTCAACCCTCCTGTCAAAGATTATGACATATTTGAGACACATAATGTGATCACCAGCATATCTCGAGACACCATAGATATAGAGTCCGATCTTATGCCAGCGACACAACAAACATTGCCGAAATTAGCATGATTAGCAGAAAGAGGATTAGTGCAGACCTTCTTGAAATACTTCTTCCTTAACTTTTTCAATTCCAGCCGGGATACGCTCAATAATTTCATTGAACTTTTGTTGACTGCATTCTGTAAATTCCTTACGATTTTATGGTAAAAGCGAAATAATTAAACGATGAGATATGGCTTTCTGCCTATGAAATTCCTTATGGAGAATGAGGTTAAGGACATACTTGAAGATTATGGCATAAAAACTGCAAAATGCCTTTTTGCGAGAGATGAGGATGAGGCTGTGGAATATGCTAAACAGATAGGATATCCTGTTGTGATGAAAGTTGCATCCAGAAAGATCATTCACAAGAGCGATGTTGGTGGGGTTCTGCTGAATCTGAACAGCGAGGAAGAGGTCAGGCAGGGTTTCAGGAAGCTCATCAGCATAAAGGATGTTGAGGGAGTTAATGTCCAGCCCGCTCTGAAAAAGGGTATAGAGGTTATAGTTGGTGTGTCTGAGAACGAGCAGTTCGGAAGCGTTGTAATGTTCGGTCTTGGTGGTGTTTTCGTCGAGGTTTTAAAAGATGTCTCAATGAGACTGCTTCCGTTAAGCAGAAAGGATGCTGAAGAGATGGTAAAAGAAATTAAAGGATACAGGCTGCTTGAAGGCTACAGAAACTATAAAGGAGATGTTAAGGCTCTGGTTGATCTTTTGCTGAAGCTGAACGATGTTGTCGAGGAGCAGAACATAATAGAAATGGATCTGAACCCAATCTTCGTTTACGAGGATGGCTATGCTGTTGCGGATGCTAGGGCGGTTGTAGGAAAAAGAAGAGAGTTTGATAGGGTTACTAAAAAAGATCTTCACAGGCTGTTCTATCCTGAGAGTGTTGCGATAATCGGAGCATCAAGAACAGTCGGGAAACCGGGCTACAACATAGTATGGAACCTAAAGCAGCATGGATTCAGGGGCAGAATATATCCTGTCAACCCAAATGCGGATAAGATACTCGACTACAAGTGCTATCCCAGCATTCTGGACATACCTGATGAGATAGACATGGCGATAATAGCCGTGCCGGCGAAACTCGTGCCACAGGTTATGGAGCAGTGTGCAGAGAAGCATGTAAAGGGTGCGGTTATAGTCAGCTCCGGATTCAGCGAGGAGGGAGAAATTGGGGCTGAATATGAGAGAAGGGTGCTTGAAATAGCCAAAAGCAGCGGGATCAGAATATTCGGACCGAACACCACAGGAGTTCTGAACACAGATAACGGATTCATAACAACCTTCGCCAAAATGCCGATAATAAAGGTTGGGGATATTGGCATTGTCGCCCAGACTGGGCTGTTTCTTGGAATAATCATGGCCCATGTGGCAACCAGCCATCCGAGCATAGGATTCAGCAAGATAGTTGGAATGGGAAACAAGATAGATGTTGAAGATTATGAGGTTCTCGACTTTCTGCTTGATGACGAGAAAACAAAGGTTATAGGAATGTACATTGAAGGCTTGAAGAATGGAAGGAGTTTCTACGAGATCTCAAGAGAGGCTGAAAAGCCAATAGTTGTTTTCAAGAGTGGGAGAAGCGATTACGGGAAAAAAGCTGCTATGAGCCATACAGCTTCAATTTGCGGTGATGATGAGGTTTTCTCTGCGATGTGCAAACAGGCGAATATAACGAGGGTTTATAGCTTCGAAGAGATGTTCAATGTTACTAAGGCTTTCTCCCTCCAGCCACTCCCCTCAGGAGATAATGTGGCATTAATACACTACACAGGCTCGGGATGCGTTCAGGGTGCCGATGCGATCTACTTCAACAACTTGAAGCTTGCTGAGCTCTCAGAGGAGACTGTTAAGAAAATAGAGGAGGTTACACCAGAGTGGCACAGGGTCAACAACCCCCTCGACATCTGGCCGATGGTTGAATACTATGGCCCCTACAGAGCATACGATACGGCAATTAACGCATTGTTGAGCGATGAAAATGTTGACTCGCTGGTGGTTGCGATGTGGGCGGGGATAGACATCGGAGGAAGTATATACAATCCAGACTTCAAAAAAATCAAAGAATATGGTAAACCAGTTTACTTCGTTGCTGAGGGTTTGAGAGAGGGAGTTTTCGAGACCAAAAATAGATATGAGTTCAACGGCTTTCCTGTGTACCCTGATATAATCACAGCGGTCAATGTGCTTGGCAAGGTTAGCAGATATGCACGCAGATGGGATTGAGAATTAAGGGCCGTGGGAGTCAGTCTTCGTAGGGTGTCGTGAGAATTTCCCTTATCTTTTTCGCTGTTTTTACTCCAACTTTCGGTACCTTGACAAGCTCGTCAACATCTGCTGTTGCTATCCTCTCGATCGTTTTGAAGTGTTTGAGCAGATTTCTTGCAATGACGGGGCCTATATTCGATATGGATGATACTATGTACTCCTGCTGCTCCTTCAAATCCATCTTCGTCTTTCCGGAATGAACTGCTACCTCTCTCGAAAGAAGCTTCTGCTCTCTTCTCGCGATGGCGAGCAGTATCTCTGCTGTCTCAATCTCGTTCTTCGTCTGGATTATAGGTATCGATAGATCAACGGCTATCGCCGCAATAGCCCCTCTGATGGCATTCGGATGTATTCTGCCATACAGCTCCCCTTCTATTATCAGTATGGGCTTTTGATAGCTTTTTTTAAGCTCCAAAAGTTGATTGAAGATGTTCCTGTCAGCGGATGTTATGCTATCTATGAAATCTTCAGCCGTCTTTCTCTCCACACCAACCCTATCGCTCAGAACATAGTCTGCTGCCTCGAGGTTCCTGATCTTTATCTCAGCGTGCTTGAAGAGTTCTTTGACAACTCCGCTCTTCATCTCTCTCGAATCGACATAGATCACCACCTCCTTGCTCTCTTCAGGCCTCTTGTATTCAGCAGTGGCTTTGCTCCTAAGCCACTCCTTAACCCTGTATATCTGCTCATACATCAGCCTCTCCTTCCTCAGGCTCGACCAGTAATAAGCCTCATCTCTCGTTCCCTTGGCTATCAGCACAATTATTTTCCCCTTCCTGAACCTTCCGGTTCTTCCCTTTCGCTGTATCGCCCTTATCTCTGAGGGGACTGCTTCGTAAAATATCACGAGGTCTGTAGCTGGAATATCCAGTCCCTCTTCCCCAACAGAGGTTGCAACGAGGACATTGAACTCTCCTTTCCTGAACTTCTCAACAACCTCTATCTGCTCCTTCTGCCTCATACCCTTGTCATCTATCCTGCTGGACTGGCCAACGAACCTTGCAGCCCTGATATTCTCAAGCCTGTTAAGCTCCTTTACCAGGACTTCTGCTGTATCCCGGTATGTGCAGAAAACTATCGCTCTCATGTCATCCTTGAGCCCTTTAAGCACTTCCTTGATCTTCTCCAGCTTTGGATGATCGATCGTGCACTTCATCGCTTTGAACATAACCTCCCTGAAGATCGGATCTGAAACGAGGTTTCTGGATGCCTTGCTACCTCCTTTCGATTTGCTCTCCTTCACAAGCCTTTTGAGATAATTTTTAAGGGCATCGAGCCCCTGAGTTTCGATCAGCTCGATTCCATGAACGATTTTCATTACCTCCGCCATCAGAGAGATTGCTTCGAAGGTTTCCGGATCCTTGCTCTCCATCGCCATCATTTGCAGGGATTCCTGAATTGCAAGCAGCTCTCTCTTGGTATTATATGATACATTTATTCCGAGCTTCTCGAGCCTCTTTAATCGGATCTCCAGAGCTTTCTGAAACTTCTCCCTGACATCCTTTAGCTCATCAGGAATGTCAACCTTTATCCATACGATCTCCTTCTCGTGGATGTAGGGCTTGACATCGGGATCGAACTCGGTTCTTACCTCAACCTCCTCTATGCCAAGGTTCTCAACGACCTCCTTTATCCTCTCGATATCACTTCCCGGACTGGCTGTTATTCCAAGAATCAACGGGTTTTTTGCAGTTTCAAGATAGTGCTTCGCTATGAACACATAGGAGTAGTTCCCTACAGCCCTGTGTGCCTCATCAAAGGTTATGTGAACAACATCCTCCAAGCTCAGTCTGCCGGCTATGATGTCATTCTCAATAACCTGAGGTGTTGAAACTATTATTCTTGCCATGCCATAAAGCTCAGCCCTTTTTTCCGGGCCTATTTCTCCTGAGAGAGTTATTATCTCATCAGCATCAATCTTCAGATTCTTCCTCAAAAACTCAGCATGCTGCTCAACAAGTGGCTTTGTCGGAGCAAGAAACAGGGCTTTTCCACCATAGTTAAGCAGCCGTGAGGCTATCACATATAATGCAATAACGGTCTTGCCCAGTCCTGTTGGGAGAACTACCAGTGTGTTTCTGAGCAGGGCAGTTGCAGATATGGATACCTGATACGCCCTTCTCTCGATGGCCTTCTCCCTTATCAGGGGATGGCTGATATACTCCTTTTCGGTGAAGAAATCGAGGGTTAGCTCTCCTTTCGATTTTTTTATCACACTCATCAATAGTTTGTCTGATATTTAATCCTTATCCGCCAGTTTCTTTACAGAATGGGCAATTCTGTGAAATGTCGTCAGGAATCCGAGTATCGCTATTAGTATCAGCGTTGCATAGTACTGCCTGAAAAGCAGTCCGAGCATTACTATCGCTATTCTCGTGTCCCTGCTTCCTATCCCTACCTTGCACTCCACCCCATAAGCTTCAGCCATCGCTCTTGAGATGCTCACGCCAAAGGAGCCTATAATCGCGAGAAATCCAGCCAACCAGTAGCTCGATGGATTAATGGATACAATACCCATTATCAGAGCAGAATCCACAAACCTGTCAAAGATTCTGTCGAGATAGCCACCCAGTTCTGTAATCTTTCCACTAATCCTCGCGAGATCGCCATCCGTGCAGTCGAGAATCTGAGATATCAGTATAACCACAATCGACCAATAAATTCTGCCAGCATATATCAGGTATCCAGCATATATCCCGGTTATCAAAGACGCTATCGTGATGATATTCGGGTTTACATCAAATCTGGACAGAAACCTGGCCAATGGCCTGGAAAATCTTCGATACACGAGTTCGGTTAAAAAATAATCCCACTTAATAATATCACCTCCCAGCAATAACTTTTAAATAAGCTAAAAATTAAATAATTTTTCATGGAGGTAGTTATTCTGGCTGCTGGGCTCGGCTCGAGGCTGGGCCACATTACATCCACAAAGCCAAAATCACTGCTCCGAATCGGAGACAAAACCCTGATAAGGAGGATAATAAATACAATAAGGAAATATGGCATTATGGATGTAGTTGTTGTCACAGGCTATAAAGACAGGATGATCAGGGAGCATTTGAGAAACGCGTACAACATGAACATCGAGTTCGTCCATAATGCAGATTACGATATAACGAACAACATCTACAGCCTGTATCTGTCAAAGGATGCTCTTTCAGGAGGAGACTTCTACATAATAAACTCGGATGTGCTGTTCCATGAGAAAATATTCAGCATACTGCATACGAGCAAGAAAAATGGTTTGATTCTGGCTGTGGATGTTGTGAAAAAGCTTAACCGAGAATCCATGAAGGTTGTGCTGATTAACAACAGAGTTTTGTGGATAAGTAAGAAGATTCCCACAGATAAAGCCAATGGAGAGTACATAGGGTTAGCAAAGGTTGGGAGCAAGGAGTTCAAGAGCCTCTTCAGATCGCTAAGGCAGGTTATGGAAATCCATGGTTATAACGAGTTCTATGAGTCGGCATTTCAGCACATGATAGACAACGGTAGACCTGTAACATACGAGTCAACGAGGGGTCTGCCGTGGATAGAAATAGATACCATTGAGGATCTCAGACTCGCTAACGAGCAGATATATCCAAAAATATTGAGAACTAGGTATTACTAGTTCTGATTCGCTCTTGCAAGTTCCACAACCTTTACCGAGAGTCCTTTCTCACAAACCCCTGGAGAGTCGCCGATTATCTTCTCAACCACAACCTCTTCACCATCCATCAATTCTGCAGGATGGCAGAGGTTGTACATCGAGCAGTTGAATATCTCGCAGTGCTTTTTCTCGTACCTTATCTTTGCCCCCTCAACCGACTTCTTTGATTCGAGCAGGGCTATTATCGGCAGCTCCACGACCTCAACTGCAACAACCCCTCCATCATGCAAGGGACATTCCTGAACAGTCCCATCCCTCAGGCTGACGATCTTGTACTTGGCATTCTCCTTCAATCTTAAGCATGGCCTCTTCAATCTGCACTTTTCACATTCATCTCTTCCACCGATGAAAGTGAACTCCACTCCTATATTTGCCCATGTTCTTCCACATAATGTGATGATCTTGTTTACCTCATCCATCATAATCACCCTTGAGTTAGTGGTTTTTTTCAACATCCAAATATTTAAGTTTATGGAGATGGCTATGTTGTGATTTTAACGATGTTTACATGGGTGTCGTACAGCATATCAGCAATATTGAGCAGATAGGATGAGTCTTTTACCGCTCCCACCCATTTCTCCGGAATGGCTTTGAAGCCGTATTTTGCACCGCTCAAAGCCCCTGCTATGGCAGAGATCGAGTCCGTATCTCCTCCAGCATTCGCCCCCTTGGTTACGGAGGAGTAAAAATCCTTTGAGGAGAAGTAGCAGTAAAATGACATGGGAACGACATCCCATGTCATTATTGAATTTCCTAGCTTCTCAACAGCATAATCCAACCCTTCATCCCTTATCTCCATTGAATACTCAATCTTGTCCGCCAGCAATGGATCAAAGGTTCTGGTTCTTTTCAAAACCTCCTCCAGCATTTCATCTTCATTGAAATCAGAGAGTATGCAGGCTACTGCCACAGCAACAGCAACTGCACCTCCAATGGCTGAGGAGTTCTTGTGGGTTATGGATGATGAAATCACTGCATATTTTTCAACGAGATTGATGCTGAAGTGATATACCAGCCCTACCGGAGCTACTCTCATTGATGCCCCGCATGTGGCTGAATCAACTCCCGCCTTATCCCACTGCATACCAGCAATGAGGTTTCGAAGTGCCTGCCTTGTGGTAGGGCCGGTTCGTATTCTAAATGCTCTTTCCGCCCAGTTCCTGAGCTTATCGGCGAAATCATCCGGATCGAAATACACCCTGTCAATTATCGACTCGGCAAGCAATATCATCTGTTCAGTATCATCCGTCCACTCACCAGCCTTTAAATCCGGAGAGGGATAAAAGTCATCCACATATCCATAAATTCTCTTTATCTCATCAAGCTTTAACCCCTCGGTGGGCATTCCCAAGGCGTCTCCAATAGCCGTGCCGAGGATACAGCCCCTAAAGAGGTCTTTAAGAGAGTCCATCGAGGATAATCTGCAATTGAGAATATAAGATTTCTGAATTAAAGTGCAAAGGGTTTTTATGCAGAATAGCCCATGCAGTTTTGTGAGAGTCATAGCAACGGGAACATTCGAGATAATACACCCCGGACACCTGAGGTTTCTCGAGGAGGCCAAGAAACTTGGTGATGAGCTTATAGTTATAGTCGCAAGGACGAAGAATGTCAAGCATAAGCCCAAACCCGTGATACCTGAGGAACAGAGAAGGAAGGTTGTTGAGGCGATAAAGTTCGTTGACAGGGCGATTCTTGGAGACGAGAACGATATCTTCAAGCCCATCATCGAGCTAAAGCCGGATATAATCGTGCTTGGACACGATCAGCACTTCGATGAGAAATGGCTCGAGGAGGAGTTGAGAAAGAGGAATGTCCCGGCAAAAGTCGTCAGGATTAAGGTTAAAGAACCATGTGAATTCTGCAGCTCTGCAAAGATCATTCAGGCAATAGTCGAAAGCAGAACCAAGGCCAAAATCAATTAATTTGATATTTTCTGCTTTGAAAAACTTTTTATTTTTCGGTTAGGAAATAAGCAGAGGAGGACTGGATGCTGGATATAGCAAAGCTGTCTCCGCTCCACATATACATCCTGATACATTTGCGGAGAGCCAACATAGACTATGCCAAGTCCATATCCAAAATCACAAAGATCGACCAGCAGGAGATTGAGAAAGCTCTGAAGGAGCTGGAAGAGCTTGGACTGATAGATCGCTCTCATGGATCGGCAATCAAGAGAACAGCAGCCAGATTCAAGCTGAGCCATGAGGTGCACAAGCACCACACATACTATTGCTTAACAAGGCTTGGTGAGCACACATCGCGAATGCTGAGGGATCTGCTTGGTGACTACCTGAGCAGTATCACAGGTTATGATGCTGCACTTGACATCATAGAATATCTCGCAAAGGCAGAATGTGAGCATGCTGGATGGCTGGCAAGGGTTTTCTCGATGAAGGTGAGTGATGTGCAGAGCTTGCTCACCAAGCTCTTGGATCTGGGACTGCTTTCCGAATGCAAGGCAAAGGTTCTCAAAAAGAAGCACAGAAAGGGAAAGCCGAAGAAGGAAACAAGAACCCACCACACATACTACAGGCTCTCCAGACTTGGAGAGATGATGCTCAGGTATATCAGATAGCTTTCAGGTTGAATCTGATAACACAGTCGAGCATTATGTTTAGAGAGTTAGACCAAAACTTTATATTCTTGAGACCATACTGTGTGCATGCGTTATACGCTTGCAGTGTTACTGGTGCTGCTCACATGCGCAATCACGGTCAATGCTCAGAACCACAACCCGAATGATGTTAATGAATTGAATAACCCAGGTAATAACCTGCTTGACATAAAGAAGATTGAAGTACTGATAGAGAATGATTCTGTCATAGTTAATTTGAGGTACAATGTCGATGCAATCCAGAAGTTTCAGGTTCTGCTTTTTGGAGCCATGTCCATCAAAGACATTCTGGAAAATCACTTCGCAGGATGGGAAACGCTGAAGGTTGACTCCAGTGAGGCCATATTCAAAATGAATCTGGTCTACATCAACGGCACGGCATATTTCAAGGGCTTGAAATTGAACGATAGCTTTGACTTATACCTCAACATAAGCGGAAGCAGCATATACTATGGCACCACAGACGAGATACCGGAGTTCTTCTATTCTTAACCCTGCTTAACTTTCGCTTAACCCAGTTCAACTTAAGCCTAATTACTAGGATTACTCTTCCTTTTCAATTTCTATGATCTTTATGAACTCAGGGGGGATCTCCTCAGAAAGCACTATGTGATTATTCGCCTTCAGGAACTTTATACCTGCCGTTCTGGCCTTTTTCGCATCGACCATGAGTATTATCGGCTCATCCGTCCTCAATAAGGCAACCTCTATACCCTTATCTATTGTTGTCGAGAGATGGACAAATTTCTGGTTTACAGGCTTTATTCCAATCTCCAGCAGTCTGTGTGCCTCTTCCTCACTCGTTCCATAATAGAGAACATCGTTTTCAGCCTCTTCATAGTCGTTCAGCTTAACATCAACACTGTGTCCGTACCTCGCTCTTATCTTTCCATCGGAGAGTTCATATCTGCCCTTCTTGTCTGAATACACGATTGCCTTTATTAGCCACTTGTTCGCCCATCTGTACTTTCTCGATACAACCTTAGATAGCTTCTCAAAATCGACCCAGCCGTTCTCATCCATTTCAAGCCCAAATCTATCTGGAAAATGCCGCAAAATTCCAGAAATAAACCTTCCAAGCTTCTCAACCTTTACCTTGTCGAGTATTAGCTCACCCTTATGGTTGCACCTGTCGCACCTCTCTCCCCGATAATATCCATGTTCTGGACAGAACCTTATGTCTTCCATTTCATCACCCATGCATCAGCCAGTAAATTGTTGATGCTATTACTCCGATTGCAGAGCATGTTTCGAGACTCACGCCCTTCCAAGTTATATCCAGATGGTATTTTGATTTTTTCAATAAATCTTTCGGCAGACCCTTTCTCCCCAGCCCTATTAAGAATGTCAGTGATTCGCTCTTTAAAAGTTTTTTTAACTCCTCAACACTCAAGCCTTTTTCAGGCCTAGAAGTTGTAGCCACAATGCTCCCAAAATGGGCTGGTATCTTGTCGATGAGATGTATCTTTCCAGATTCGAGCATGCTTTCAGCATACTTGGGATCTCCGATGGTGGTGTACTCAACAATCTCCTTCACAAGCTCCTTTTCATCGTTCCAGAAGCCAAAATCCAGCAATGCGAGATGGAAGCTGTACGCATAGCAGATCGGGATCGCTCTTGCTATACTTCTGTAATGGATTTCGTGAAGCTTCAGCTTATCGTAGGTGTTGACGAGGCAGAGGGAGATCATACATCCATTCGAGTGGCTTTGATAAAATACTTAACTCGATAAACCCAATCCAACTTAAATCCAAACTGGCATCCCAATAAAGTATTTAAGGTTGGAAGTCGAGGGTAGAGAGAATGTTTGGGTGGGGAGAACTCGGGATAGTGATAATACTCGCAATAGTCCTTCTCGGTCCGGATAAACTGCCGGAGATATTTAGAACTCTCGGAAAAATATATGCAGAATATAAGAAGGCCAAAAAAAGGTTCGAGCTTGAAGTACTTTATGGATTCAGCATGCCTGATGACGATCTGATCGATAAGCTATCTAAAAAGAGGATAGATGAAATAATGAAATCTGAACTGATAGGAGAGAAAGAATGGGATGAGAACATCAAAAAGCTCCTGATGGACGATATCGATATGAAACCCACAAAACAGGCAAATCCAGAACCTGAAAAATCAGCCAGTATAAAGGAAAAGAAAGACTGATTTTTGCTCTTTTATTCATTTTGTGAGCTGTTAACAATTCAATGTCCTGAGAAGATTTTACTGGCAAAAGAGGAGATTATTCTCAGTCAAAGCTCCACAGGATAATGGCAGGTTTATGAGTGAGAGAGTTCATGGTGAAGCTTTTTCAATTTTTCCCATTTCTTCTGTGTGAACTTCTCAATCTCATCTATCTCCTCATCGCTCAGATTGCTGAATCTGCCCTGAATTCTCAAATAGTCCCTCAAGTCCCTTAGCTTTCTTTTCCCTTCCACAATGCTCCTGCTCAAGCCCGTGAACCTGAACTCACCATGGATGTGCTCGTACAGGATCCACATACCCGTCTCGACTGCGAGTCTTCCGACTTCAACCGTTCTATCCATCGGAAACCTCCATCCCGGCGGACAGGGAGCCAGGATTTCTATGTATCTGAACCCCTTAATTTTCCTCGCCTTCCTGACCTTGCTGTAAAGATCCCTCAGGTAGCCTGCAGATGCCGTGGCAACATATGGCACATCATGGGTTATCAGGATTTCCGCAACATCCTTTCTGTGCTCCCTCTTTCCGCTAACCGTTGTGTTCGTCCAAGCTCCATACGGTGTTGCTCCACTCCTCTGAATGCCAGTATTCGAGTAGATCTCGTTGTTGTAGCATATGTAAAGTATGTCCTCATTCCTCTCTGCCGCTCCGGAGAGAGCCTGAAGTCCGATGTCATATGTTCCACCATCTCCTGCCCACACAACAACCTCTGCATCAATTCCCTTGAACTCGAGGGCACCCTTAATTCCAGTTGCTGTAGATGCTGCCGATGCAAAGGTGCAGTTGAAAACGGGTATGTTTATTGCTGAATGCGGATAGGCTCCCATATATACCGAGGTGCATGATGCAGGAACCACAAGAACAGCCTTATCCAAAGCCTCCAGCACGGTTCTGAGGCACATGGTCGATGGACATCCCTGACAGGCGGCAGTTCCGGGGAGCAATTTAGCAGTAATCATGTGAACCCCCTCAACCTTTTCAAAGACCCAACTATCGCCTCTGCGGTAACATCAACCCCTCCAAGCCCGAGTATTGCTGAGTTCACATCCCCCAGAATCGATGACATCTCATGATGGAGTATACCACCTGTTCCGGGACTCAGCGAGCGGTCGATGACAAAAACCTCTTTGCCTGAGAGCATCGCCTTGATTATTTTCTTGGGGAGGGGCTTAAAGCTCTTCACCTTCAGCAACCCCCACTTCTCTCCTTCATCTCTCAAAAGATCCACAGCAACCCTCGCCTCAGACGCCACAGCCCCCATGGAAACCATAACCTTCTCGGCATCATCCAGGAAATAGCCTTCACAGAGCATGGGTGTGTATCTGTTGCTGTACTCCAGAAACTCCTGCTCGATGCAGCCAATCACATCAAGCGATCCTTCTACAGCTTTGTGGATAGCTTTTCTAAGCGAGAAATAGCTTTCTGGAGGGGAAATGTTTCCGAAGGTTGTGGGATTGTCGAAGTCTATGCCTTCAGCATCCCTTTCCTCGATGAAGCCATCCAGTGGTGTTACCTCGATTGGCTTCGTGGAGTGAGATAAAACAAATCCGTCGTAGCATACCATCACAGGGAGCATAACCTGCTCGGCGATGCGATAGGCCATCGCTATCGTATCGTATATTTCCTGAATATCGCTGCAGTAAAACTGAAGCCATCCTGTATCTCTCTGAGACAGGGAATCGCTCAGATCCGACCAGATGTTCCATCCCGGCCCGATAGCTCTGTTCGCGACAGCCATAACCACTGGCGTTCTGGCGTTGACAGCGAAATGCAACATCTCATGCATATATGCCAAACCGTGGCTGGAAGTTGCTGTGAAGGTTCTCAAACCAGCGTAACTTGCTCCTACACATGCAGACATCGCAGAATGCTCTGACTCCACCGCAACGAACCTCGCTTTCATCTTTCCCTCGTCGATTAGCTTAGAAATCGTTTCGATAACAGATGTTGCCGGTGTTATCGGGTAGCCTGCCACGAATCTGACCTTCGCGTTCATTGCTGCGTATGCCGAGGCTTCGTTCCCCGTGAGAATCTTTGTCTGGAGCTTCTCTCTATGCTCAAGAACTTCGAACATATTCTTTCACCTCCGATTCCTTAACTCCGGATATCGCCCTTTTCGGACAGACAGACATGCAGATCATGCAGCCCTTGCAGTACTCGTAGTCTATATCAACCATACCTAGGACAACCGAGATAACACCCTCAGGGCAGTAAAGGGAGCATGTCCCGCACTCATTGCACCTCTCTCTATCAACAACAGGCCTGACAATTCTCCAGAGGCCGGTTTTTCCAGCCACTCCCACAGATGGTGTTGATACTGGAATCTCACACCGTCCAATCTCCCGGAGATCGCTATCCACGCGATCGAACCGCAAATCCCTGCCAGAAACCCTTGATGCACTCATGTACGCCTCATCAAATGCTAAGAGAGCTTTCTCCCCAAATTTCCTTTCAATAACATACCTCATCGAATCATAGATCACAACATGTGACAGAGCCCCGAGCATGGGTATGTTGTAAACGGGCATCCCAGCCACAACAAGATCGTACTTCTCTGCGATGCCATCTGCATCAACCATAACGATATTTCTGGCATCGAGGAAGTCTCTGGAGTTTACTACAACCACACCATCTTCCTTAAGCCCGGAAAAAACATGTGGAAAGTTTATGAGAACCGGATCGAAGATCACCACAACATCAGGCTCATATACCTGGCTTGTACGGTATATGGGCTCATCAGATATTCTTGCAAAGGATACAACCGGAGCTCCTCTTCTTTCTGCTCCAAAAAATGGCATTGATTGGGAATAGTATCCATCAAGATACGCTGCTTCGGCTATGAGCTTGCTCGCAGTAACAACCCCCTGCCCACCCCTGCCATGAATTCTTATCTCAAGATACATAATGATAATTAGTTTTAAAACTATATAGCATAAGGCTCGAACATGTTAGCATTCGCAACATCAAAACTCTATCAAATGCGGCTCCCTCTCCTTGATCTCCCTTATGATCCTGCTCAAAATTTTCTGCTCGGCTATTCTGATGTGGTGCAGGCAGGTGGATTTTGCGATACCGAACCTATTTGCTATGCTGCTGAGATTTGTTTTCTTCGGATATTCGAAGTACCCATCCATGTATGCTCCAATCAGAACTTTCTTCTGCTTGGATGACAGGCTGCTCGAGATCTCATCGATAACATCCCTGAAGCCCTCATCAAGAGCCTTTACATTCTCTATTCCCAGTACCTCATACTCCAGTTCCTCGATTTCGTTCAGCTTTTCCAGCGTCATGCTCAGGTTCTTGTCATAAATCAGAATCGTCCAGTACTCATTTCCATTGTGAATGACTATGTTGGACGGCATCATCTCCAAAGCGAAGATGTTCTCGTAAAATGTTGATGATGAGGAAAACCTTCCATGGATGTAAGCTTCCAGATTCGTCTTCCCTATGAAAAGGATGTCTATTGCGAATTCATCGTAGTTCTTCGCGTTCTCGATGTAGTCCTTTAAAGCCTGATAGCTATCAGCAATAAGCCTGAAATTCGCTCTGATCTCATCTCCAATCTTAAACGCTTTATCAACTATCAGCGACACTTCGGGATGATCCTTAGTTGTTTCAATCGACCAGCAATTTGGATGCCACAACTTTATATCTACCCTTTTTAATTCCATTGTTTTAAAGTATGTTGTGTTTCCTAATAATTTTTCCTGATATTTCTCCCGATATTATTGTGCCAGCGACTATGCAATATTCCAGATCTTCATGAACTCCTGCTTGCATTCGTCATAATCCATACTGCTGACCTTTTTGCTGATCTCCATCTCCTCAACGAGATGAGGAAAATCGTTTTTGGATTTTGGCAGCATCTCCTGAGGACTTACCTTGGATATGTAAACGAGGCTTCTTGCCGCAAGCAGCTTGAGTTCCTCCTCACCAGCATCCACATCGTTTATGAATATCTCCGTTAGCTGAGTTCCGGGATTTTTTAAATATTCTATGCCAAGCATTTTTGCTGCTATTCGCTTGAGATCAACTGTCTTAATATAGTCCTCTTTCAACTCTTTATTCAGCCTCTCCGGAATCCTCGTATGGATCGAGCCGGACTCTATCATGATCTTCATGTTCTCATCTTTCTCTCTCAGATGCTCAATAACCTCAAAGATTTTCGACAACCTCATCTCATCCCTGAACCTGAACCGCTCAGCATCTGCAACCGAGAAGTTTACCGTTGCATCTACAAGCTCGTCGAAATCCTTTGACATGAAAACCTCCTGATACTTTATAAAAGCTCCAAAAACCTTCTTTTCAATATTCCTTACGCTTTCAATCGTTTTATCTTTAACGAACTCCTCAAATGTTCCATCCTCAATCGATTTCTGCATCTTCTGAACTATCTCGAGATAGGGCTCGATTTGAAGTATCCTCTTTCCCATCGAGTTCATGTGTTTTAGCAGATCGGAAAGAAAGTATGTATAGACGGGAAAGGATGTATCTAAGCTCTTTACATAACTCCTCAAATCCATCTCGCCGTTGAAGAACCTGAAGAGATTATCGTTAGGAGGTTCCTCAAGCATTATGACCTCGCTTGCCATCGCGGAATCCCGGATCATGGGTATGTACTCAACCCTGTGAGATGTCAAAACCACTTCAATTTCCATAATAGTTCATGGCACTTATGCTAAATTAATTCATCGATCTCACCAAATTTCCTGAATTCTATCAGTGAGGAGTTGATCTCGAGAACGGGTTTGAATCCAAGCTCATATAGCGGTGCGAGCTGGTTTATACCGGCCTGAAACACGAGCATCGCCCTTTTCTGAGCTGGAATGCCGAAGAACCTGTCCATCGTTATTGTCAGAACCTTCCCCAGCCCTCTTGCCGAGGCAAGCTGGACCTCCTTTTCAACCTCCTCTATCGCATACGGGCTGAAGTTCCTTATCGCGATAACAGCATAACCGCTACCCCTCACAACAACATCATAAACAGATGTATAACCACCTCTGATGAAAAGAAGTCCGGGGCTTATCGTTGTTCCGCTGTAGTTTATAAGCTCTGTAACTCCTACTGGTAAACCATTCTCGTACTTTAGCAATCCGGCATATTCAACCGAGAGTATAACTCCAATGTTCAGCATGATTATGTCCATTACCGTGCTTGAAATCGTTCCAATTCCGATCTTTCCCTCTTCAATCTCTGTCTTCCCTGCTATTTCACCCTCATCCAACAGCACAGCATATCTGGAGGTTGCAAGTCTTGAGTTCAGAACCTCGGACAGCACCTCAAGCGCCCTGTCGGCCTGATCCTTATCCAATATGGCAACACTCGTTGGAACAGTTCCTTCCATTGTGTAGATGTTGAAGGTTGAATGGAGCATGTTGTACTCAAGTGTCTCAGAAAACTCGCCCAGCCTGTCAAAGACCGTGCTCCTTGAGAGCATTTCCAGTCCCTTATCGGTTATCCTCCATGAGTTTCCCTTCTTCTCGACAAAACCTCTCTCAGCCATAGCCTCAAGCCTGTTTCTGACCGTTCTCTCACTAAAATTTAATCCTCTGTCCCTTATCTTGTGAACTATCTCACCAGCTCTAACATAATTCGATCCTTTGGAGCTTAAAGCTCTCAAAATCTCAACAAACAGGTGATCTATCTCAGAATCAAATTTCCTCATGTCAGCGACCCCTCAGTAACTCCTCTCCACCGGTTTCCATTTGGTTATTTTAACCGGAATGTACTCTATCCTGCCATGGCGAACGAGGGTGTGCTTGAGCCAGTTACCGTCATCTCTCTTTGGATAGTCGGTTCTGAAATGTGCTCCTCTTGATTCCTTCCTGTTCAGCGCACTCAGCGCAACCACCTCGGCTATTTCAAGCATGTAGCCAACCTCTATGGCGAATGTTAAATCTGTGTTAAATATCTTAGACCTGTCAGAGACTTCAATGTTTCTGTACCTGTCTTTCAGTTCCCTTATCTTCTTCAGAGCATTCATGATTCCCTGCTCATCTCTGAAAATCCAGAGATTTCTGTCCATCGTCTGGTTGAGTTCTCGCTTTATAGTGTAGGCTGATTCGTCTCCATTACTGAACAGCGAGTAAATTCTCTTCTCTTCCTCATCCGTAGATATACTGCGAAATTCAGACCTTTCAGCGTACTCAGCAGCCTTCTCTCCTGCCACTTTCCCGAACACGAGGCATTCTGCCAGAGAATTTGATCCAAGCCTGTTCGCTCCATGTATGCTCAGGCAGGCACACTCACCGCATGCGAAAAGCCCCGGTATGCTGGTTTCGCAGTAGTTCACATGGATCCCGCCCATCGTGTAGTGGACTGTTGGTCTCACTGGAATCGGCTCCTCAACAGGATCCACTCCAGCGAATTTTATGGCTGTCTCTCTGACTAACGGTAATCGCTCCTCTATCCTGTCCTCCCCAAGATGCGTCAGATCAAGCAGGACATATGGACCATACTCACTCTCAAAACCTCTTCCCTGTTCGATCTCGCTCCAGATCGCCCTTGAGACTACATCTCTTGGTGCGAGTTCCATTCTCTCTGGAGCATACCTCTCCATGAACCTCTCGCCCTTGCTGTTGAGGAGATAACCTCCCTCACCTCTACAGGCTTCGGAAACAAGGATCCCTGAGGGTATTAAGCCAGTGGGATGGATCTGGAAGAACTCCATGTCCTTCAGTGGGACTCCGGATCTGTAAGCAATCGCCATTCCATCTGCAGTTACTGTGTTGCTGTAGGATGAGAAGCTGTACAGCCTTCCCGCTCCACCGGTGGCGAGAACTGTGGCTTTAGCCCTTATGGCTTCAACCTCACCGCTTTTGAGGTTTATCGCATAAACTCCAGCACATCTGTTGTCTTCAACTGCCAAACCCGTTACGAAGTACTCACTGTATTTCTGGATGTCGTACATGAGGGATTTCTCATATAAGGTATGCACAATGTGAAATCCCGTTCTATCCGCTGCAAACACCGTCCTTTTGGCTGAATGCCCGCCGAGAATTCTCAGAGCTATTCTACCGCTGTCATCTCTGCTCCACGGACACCCCCAGTTGTCCAGTCGCAGTATTTCCTTTGGTATCTCTCGCACGAAGAATTCAACCACATCCTGATCGGCCAGAAAATCCGAGCCCTTTACTGTGTCCCATGCGTGAAGGTCGAAGCTATCTTCTTCGCTCATAACAGCCCCTATACCACCTTCAGCACATACGCTGTGGCACCTTATCGGATAGGTTTTCGCAACGATCCCTACAGAGACTCCTTTCATGGCTGCGGCGATTGCACACCTGAGTCCAGCGATCCCGGAGCCAACAACCACAACATCGTGTTCTATCATGATCCTAACCCTATACAGTATCCAGCACAATTACAGCAACTCAAAACCATACTTGGAGCAGGTATTCCACTCACACGGGCATGAAGGGATTGCGAAATCAGGCAGCTCAGCCCCCTTGACTCTCCCAGCAAACTCTTTTATCCTGTCGATTTCCGCCTCATCACCTTCGATGTAGAATGTTACAGAGCCTTCAGCCCCTTTCAGCCCACCTGATGCTACCGGAATCGCTTCCACATCGAACAGCAACTCAAAGGCATCTACTTCAGTAAAAATCTCTCCATCTATTTTCCTGACGTAAACGGGCATTCCCATCGAGTACTTCAGCTTTTCAGGACTTGCCTTTAAAGCGAGATCAACCGATGGTATCATCTTTTCAATCCCGCATGGAAGGATTATGTGGAAATTCTTTGACCCCCTTGCTGAAACAAATCTTCCTGCAGTGCCAATGCCATCTGGAGAACCAATCAGAACTCCAGCACTTCTACCATCTATCGCGTTTGGAGCCTTTACATACACATCTCCCTCTCCCATCTCTTCTATCAGGTTGCCAACATCCATCTCAATCTCCTTACCATTCTTAAAAACCCAGAGAAACCTGAAAGATCTTGAACTCTCGGAATTCTTTATTTTCTGGAGCATCTCATTGCATATGCAGGTTCCCCGCTTGACCACAACCCCGCACACAAACGCATCCGGCTCTTTGCGGGCTATCTCTTTGTAAAGAAAGTAGGTCGTGCTGCTCGGATGTATAGCCAGGATTCCATCTTTTAAAGCTCTGGCAATCTTCTCATGCCTCATAAGAGCTAAGCTTATGAGCTTTTTCGACTCAGATGGTGTTAGGGTTAGTTGAATCGCCTTGCTCATGCTCACATCCTCCTCACACCCTCTTCCTGAAGTAGTGCCTGGCATATACCGCACCCAGAGGATTGTGAGCCAAAACCCTATCCTTCACGGCAAAGCATGTAACCGGAGCCTTCGAGTGCATTATGAAGAGTGTGTCATGTCCAACGCACAGGCCTAAAATGATGTTCAGATCGGTTTCGAGCCTGTTGAGGATCTCAGCCTGAGCTATCGGATTGCACATCGCCTCAAAATCCTTTTTGCTGATTTTATCCTCTCTTTTCAGTCCTATTACCTCTTTGTCAATAGCTCCGGTTTTGCAGACTACCGAGAAAACCTCAAAGCCATATTTCTCCAGAATGCTCACTGTTTCTCTCGCCTCTCTCCTCAGCCCTATGCAGAATGCCAGACCAAGCTTTCTGAAACCACACCTCTTCGCAAACTCCGCTATCTCTTTAATCCTGCACCAGTTGAGATAACCCTCTGCCTCAACCTTTCCAGCGTTAACTGCAATCTCTCTTTCAAAGCCATCGTATTGTGCCAGTGCTTCATCGTAAACATCCATCAGATCCATGGGACAGTTTTCTGGCCTTTTACCACCAAAATAGCATGCATACGAATCACATTTCGCACAGTACATCGTATCACCTCAGAACAGAATCTCGAAAAGCTCTCCCATGTTCCTCTTTTCAAGCTTTTTCACGAATCCAATTATCTCCTCAGCCCTGCCATTCATCAATGTCCTCACCTTATTCTCAACCTCGCTGAAATCTGCCGGATCTTCAGGATCACCCCTTGGATAATCCTTTCTGTACTCTTCTCCATCGATTTCAAGAACAACCGCCCACTTCTCCGGATATTCCACATCGAGTTCCCCATCAGCTTGCACATCTATCTTCTTCATAACCTCTCTTACTCTGCTGTCCATAATGCTCTCCCTCGAGAGATCATCAACCGTGAACCTTTTCCTGACAAGGGCTGTTGCAAGGGCATACGGAAGGCTGAACTGGGCATCAACAGCATTCCTCGGATCTCTCTTCCTGCCGATCGGTTCTCCAACTATCCTGTATCCGGCTGTAACCATTCTGACAGCTATTCTGTCAACGCTTTCAGGATCGATTTCAAGGTTTAATGCTATATCCAGAGCAGGATGAATATATCTGCAGCATGGATAGAGCTTCACACCAGTATGCATGACCTCAAACCTCTCTCCCAGTCCATCAACCGCTTTTTCAGGATCTGCATTTTCGGAATATGAGTTGAGAAATCCATATTTCCCTTCTATTGGCTTTTCAGCCCCGATAAATCCACTCTTTGCCAGCTCAATTGCCATCACGGCATTTCTGGATGCTAATCCGGCATGCAACCTCTTGTTCCACGCGCCGTTTTCGAGGAATTGCATTGATCCCGAGACCATGCTCAGAGCCACTCCAAATGCGCTTTTTATCCGATCAAAATCCAAATCAAAGATTCTGGATATCGCTGCCACCCCACCAAAAACCCCGCATGTCGCTGTTCCATGAAAGCCTCTGGCATAATGCTTCTCCGGATTTAAAGCCATCCCGAGCTTGCATGCAATGTCATATCCACACACCATAGCCTCAATGAACTTCTTTCCATCAAGGTCATTGCTATATGACAGGATTGATGGGATTATAACAGCCCCAGGATGTATTGAGGATTCTCTATGCGTATCATCGAAATCCAAGGAGTGAGACAGGGTGCCCATTATCAGGGCAGAATACTCCGGTACTGTCCTGAACCCGTACGGGATCGCTATGGAATCCCCCTTTATCCTGTCAATGTCTATGCTCCTTATCAAAGCTCTGGACGATTCCTCTTTTTCAGCCCTGAATGGGATTCCTATTAAATCGAGAAAAAGCAGCTTGCACCTCTCCACCACATCCGAGTTCAGATGCTTCAGATCGATGATATGATTTATCAGCTGTTCAGTTATATTGGTCATTTCAACTCTTCACCTCTCCGCTCGATTTCCAGATAGGTTTCAACAACATCCCTGGCCTGTTTGTAGGATGCGAAATCGACCATTCTGCCCTCGAATGTTATCACACCCTCGCCTCTCTGCTTGGCAGCCTCGTAGCTCTCAACGATCTTTCTGGCTTCCTCAAATTCCTCTTTAGAAGGAGAGAACACCTCATTTATTATCTTTATATGGTTCGGATGAATTGCGAGCTTTCCATCGAAGCCGAGCTGAAATGCGAGCTTTGATTCCTTAAGCAAACCCTCCATGTCTATTAGCATGCCGAAAAAGGGAGAGTCTATGGCTTTCAAACCAGCAGCTTTAGCAGCGTTCACGATCATCGATCTCGCGAACAGCAACTCTATCTGGGTATTTGAAAACTTAAAATAGCTCCTTCCAAGGGTTCTGTAATAATCCACGGCGCCAAAAGCTAGGGCAACAATACGATCACTTGAACTAGCTATCTCAAAGGAGTTCATAACTCCTCTCGCAGACTCAATGAGCGGGATTATCCTTATCTCATTCAGATTTCTTTCATCCTCAAGTCTGCTTAACTTCCTTTCCAGATTTCTGATGTCCCTCTCTGACTCGCTTTTAGGCAGCATCACGCCATCGAGTCCTCTAAGGGCTATCTCGTTGAGATCATCATCGTAATCACTGTTTATTCTGACGAATTTTTTCCTGCCATTGAACTTTAGCCTTTCAATGGCATCTCTGACGAAAATCCTCGCCGTCTCTTTGTCATTGACAGGAACAGCGTCCTCCAGATCGAATATGGCTATATCAAAATCTATTTTTTCAGATTTGAGAATCGCTCTGTAGTTGTTTCCGGGTATGAAGAGAGCACTTCTGCACAGCATCATCCCAAAACCTCCTTCAGCCTAGATACAATCTCAATCGGACTGTCGACAACCATAACCCCAGCATTTTCGAGTGCTTCCCTTTTGCTCTCGTATGATCCTTTTTTTCCCTCGATTATCGCACTCGCATGCGAGAACCTTATTCCTGAAGGTAGCTTCGCCCCAGCAATGTAGGCTATCACGGGCTTATCCACCTTATCCATAACCTCAGCTGTCTCCTCTTCCGCTATTCCACCAATTTCTCCGAAGATTACAATGGCCTCGCTCTCGTCATCCTCATTTGCCATCAGAACATATTCCGCAAGATTGGTTCCAAGCACGGGTTCCGTTCCCGTGTGCACGGCTGTGGAGACCCCATATCCATGCTTCGATACGAGCCAAGATACCGTTGCTGTCTGACCACCACTCCTGGAGATAACAGCAACCCTTCCAGCCTTGAAAGCCTCTTTTGCTGTTTCATCGCTCCCGCCAAGCCATCCAGCCACAGCCTTTCCCGGACTTATAATTCCAAGCGATCCCGGGCCTACGATGGTCGTGCCTCTAGCATGTGAAATTATCTCGAGCGTGTCATGAAGGGGGACCCTCTCCACAGGCATAACTACAGTTCCAACTCCAGCGTTTATCGCCTCTATTACGGCATCTTTAACCTGTGGACCAGGAATGAAGGTCACAGATATGTCTATCTCACCAAATTCCCCAACAACCTCCTCAACCGAGTCATACACCGGAATTCCCCATACATTTTCACCCTTTTTTCCCGGAGTAACACCCGCAACCACCTTCGTGCCATACTCAAGCATGAACCTTGCCCTTGCACTCCCTTCCCTGCCGGTAATGCCCTGAATCAGAACAGTCTTGTTTTCATCAATCAGAAACGACATAAAAATCCCCCTTTCTGTTCAGATACTCATCAAGCTCCTTAAATTCGACAAAGATTTTCACCGCGCTATGCGGACAATGAATCTCACACGACAGGCATTCATTATCCCTTCTGGCAACATCCTCATCGCTGAAGAAGGTTACCGGCTTTCCGTTTTTGATCCTGAGTATGTTCGTCCCGTAAAGGCTGCACGCTTTTGCACAGTCATAGGAGTCGCATGTCTCGCATTTCGAGTGATCGATAACAATCCTCATTGTTCTTGTTTTAAGAGAATAGTACATCTAACCACCCCTGTACTCTTCAACAAGCTTTATAACCCTATCAGCTATGAAATCCGGATCGTAAATGTAATCCCTGCCGTATATCTCAAACCTGAACTTAGTTTTAGAAAGACCCTCTTTCAGGATCTCATGGCTCTCCTTCTCCTTGTTCCCGGCAAGGAGGATTACTATAGGGAATCCCTCACCAAGCTTATTTTCAAGCTCTCTGAACGCCTTTACCACAGCATGGGCGTGATGCCATTGTTCCTGAGAGGCAAAAACCGATCCAGCGAGAACATATCCTTCTATCCCCTCCTGAGCCATTATCACTTTAATGAGCTTGTATATTTTGCTCGCAGGTGGATTTCCACTGCTGTCTGCATAGTTCGCCAAAACAAGGCCTTTTCTAATCATTGCATCGGCAGAAAGCATGCTTGCTCCACCACCTATCCCGTGGAAGGCTATGTAACCTTTCTTCTTGTCCTTACAGTCAGTATTGAGCTGAACGAAGTACGCAGTCCCTCTGTAATCTCCCTCTTCAATTTCCCAGGCTACTCTCTCCAGATCGGTCGGATTTCTGTCCATATCTCTTGGGAGATCGATGTCGAATTCAGGATGCCTGAAGACTGAAGAATCATCAACCGTGATCTTACAGTCTCCAGCGATCATTTGAGGTGAGAACAGTGGGTTCACCTCCACTATCCTCGCATCAGCCTTCACGAATACGCTGTAAAGCTTCTCGAGGAAGTCTGCTACCGCTTCTGGATCACCCACCTGTCCGTCTATGAGATCCATGAACCTTGTCTTGTCAAAGCCCTTTTTGTAATCAACAACGAATCTGAAAACCTCATGCTCCTCAACATCTATCCCGCCGTAGGGACTGAACAGAATTTCCGGAGCTTTCACATTGTAAGCTGGATTGACAATTATGCTTGCATAGTACTCCTCACCGCTAACAGCCTGCTCTATCAAAACCTTTTTCGCTTTGAAACCTTTGAACTGCCTTTCAAACAGTTCTCTTCCATATTCCTCCACCTCTCTGATGTTGCTGGCGAATTTAACCGCTCCTGCTTTCATTCTACCAGATATCAACAGCTGAGCTTTTAGAACAAATGGAGGATTCATTTTTTCGGCAAATTCCTTTAGCTGCTCAATATTTTCAGCTACAAAGAACTCTGGAACCTTTATTCCCTCTTTTTTCAGGAGCTCCTTGCCCTGATACTCATACAGCTTTACCATTAAAAATCGTTGGAATTCTAGTATTTAAATCTTTCTGTCTTCACTTCCAAAAAATTTAAATATTAAATAACTTTCACACCACTCGAAAGGTTAGTAAAAGCTAAAGACGAACTACCTTCGTGAACATAGATAACTTAAGCAGACTCATACTGTCAAGCAGATTCGATGTCTGTCACAGCAGATGTACATTCGACTACAGCAGAATGATTTACAGATCAAGAGTAAACGGCAGGAGTATAAAGCTATTCAAGGTTCTGCTCTCGAACAGATGTAGATTCGACTGCAAGTATTGCAGAAATGCCTGGTATAAAGGAATATCAGCCAGTCCTGAAGAGATTGCAAAGGTGTTCAGGATTATGAAGGAGAAAAATCTTGTTTCCGGAGCATTCATAAGCTCTGCCGTTGATTCTGACCCGGATAATGTTATGGAAAAGCTCCTTGAGACTGGCAGGCTTATCAGAAAATTTCACAGCGGGTATTTACACCTGAAGATCATACCCGGTAGCTCCCCAGAATACATAGAAGAGGCAATAGATCTCGCTAACAGGGTAAGCATAAATCTGGAGACAACCTCCGACTCGAGAATGAACGAGATAAGCAGTGTTAAGAGACTCAAGGAGGATATTTTCAGGAAGCAGAGGAAAATACAGAGGGAGATAAAAAAGGCAAAGGAGGCCAGAAGATCTCAGACAACCCAGATCATTGCAGGAATTGGAGAGAGTGATCTGGAAATACTCAAGATAATGCACAAAGAGTACAGTGAGATTGGTGTCTCAAGAGTTTACATTTCAGGATTCACACCTCTTAAAGGAACACCTATGGAGAATTTTAGAAAAGAAAGGAGGAAGAGGGTTGTAAATCTATACAGGATGGATGCCCTGCTAAGGATGTATGGCTACTCTCCAAAGCTTATAGAGTCGGTCATGGAAGATGGCATGCTCCCGTCGATAGATCCAAAAATGGCGATTGCTGAAAAACTCGAAAACCTCGAATTGGAGCAGATTCCCGGATGCGGGAAGAGGATCTCACAACTCCTGAGACAGGGGAAGTCTCTGGCAGAGATAAAAAGAATGGGATATAGCATTAAGAGAATCTCAGCATATCTCCCAGCACAAACAAAACTTACAGAATTTTAAAGGGGGGTGGGGGAAGAATAGTTATTATCACATTTAATAATTAAAGTATAAATACTTTTTGGTTTTTTCATGATGAGATCAAATTGGTGGATATCTGATCACTTTTACTGAACATCTGAATCATACAAACCGGCAATAGATTCTCCTTTTTCTATATCTTCTATCTTCGTCAGCGATCTCGTTTATCTCCAGTCTAAATCTTCTTCTCAAGTTTTGTACAAACAACTGGCAAACGGAACATATTTGTGTTCATCAACTGAAATACATATATTTCATGTTAGGAACGCACAATAGATACCAGAATACATGGCTTATAATCTCTGTTCTATACTCTAAAAAAGCTGAAATCTCAGAGATAGAGACACCAAATATTTTATTGAATTTGAGTTAGATTATGTTGTAAAATAGCAAATTATAAATTGCTCTTTTGTTAAAAAACTACAAAGATGGATAGGGGTGTTTATTATGGTAGAAGTCCCTCCAGAACTTTCTGAAAATCTATATCCTAATGAAAAAGTCCTGTTCTCTGTCAAAAAGAAACTAAAAACCGAACTAAAACCAAAATACCTCATTGTTACAGACAGAAGAGTGATTTATTTAGACCAAAAAATCCTCGGGAGATATGAGCTTATAGATTTCCCATACGAAAAATTAGAGTTCGTGAAATTCAAAAAAGGTAAAATCGGTGCCGAGTTCATATTACAGAGCGAAGAAGGTAAAACAGTAAAATTAAGCTGGATGGATAAAAATGAAGCTAAAGACGCAATAGAAGCCATCCGAGATGCCCTAAATGCTACCGCAGTTGAACAGATCTCAATCGCTAAAAAGAAGGGCCTATTAGGTGAAGAATGGTCTATTTCTAAACCAAAAGAAACTGTAGCAAGAACATTACCAATGACCCAGGTCATTGAAAAGACCACCCCTCAAAAGGAAGACCCAATTGAAAAACTCAAGAAGCTCAAAGAGCTATATGAAGCTGGAGTAATATCTAAAGAGGAATTCGAAGAGAAAAAGAAGAAACTGCTCGATCAAATCTAAATTTACGATACCTCCAACCGGTTCTAAAGCTTATGAAAATTAATCCCTCTTGGTAGAAAAATCGTTAAACACATAGAAGAAATGGAAAAAGAGTTTGAGAGATGGCATTCTGGATTGCTGAAGGGGTAAGAAGTTTATTGAGGAGTTGATGAAAGATGAGTAATTTAAGTCTCGACATTCAGAATTTAATGCTGCTTTCACCCCTTATCGCCATCATAATGAATTTCATATTTAAATTAATAAATGAAATAAAAGAGTTTTTCGAAAAAAGATCTAAACGATACTTGTTTCTCAGGATTTTAAAAGAGTATGATGCTATAAAAAGATGTATTGATTCAGTCTCTCAAAAAACCTCAGATTATTTACGTCCTAAGAACATTCGTAGAATGTATAATACCATAATAATCATCTCCGCCATAATTTTTATTGTTTTACCATACCTAAAATACCAAAATCTTGATTCTTCTACCCTGATCCTATTATTAAGTTTTATATCCCTAGGACCAATCTTTATTGGATTAATATTTCTTGTTGCGGTGCTGTCTATACTTCTAACAGCAATCTCCAAAGAAAAATCCATCTACATCTATTGGACGCTACTCGCCATGGAAGGGGCTATAATAGGTTACCTCATTGCGTCATATCTTTCTTATGCGTATCTTTATATTTCTTTTAAAAAGATAGGCATTGATGAGACACAATTAACCAAACTGTTTCTGCTTATCTTTGCGGCAATTTTCTTAGTGCTTTTTACCTCTAAAATAATATCATTTCCTTTTATAAGTAGTATTAGAAAGAACACAGAAATCGAGGTTATTGAGGCCTTCAGGAATAGCATCCCATTTATTATTGCAGGCACTTCTAATCACACCATCAGAGGTAGGCTTTGGGACTTTTTTGATAAAGAGGTTATAAAAATTGAAAATATTGGTATTGTTTCAATTCCATGGAACGAAATCTCTTGGATCGAAGTGATCGAAAACGAAGAGCAAAACAACAAGGGACCTGTACAGGTTAAGGGTTAGAGATTATCGCTTTGAATATTTTTGTAGAAGGTAAAACAGTTTATGTGGTAGAGGTTTTTTTAGAGAGAATACAGAGATTAAACAAAATCAAAAACTCATCTTTTCCACATACTCTTTTATTGCTTCCCTCACTCTCTCCTCTGGAAACATATACATCAAAACCGCCCAGAACCTAATCTAAAATCAAACCTTGGCTTTCAAAACCTTGTTAACAAACTCCATCTGCCTCTCATCTAACTTCGGCAGCAAAACCTCTATGCCTACAATCTCTCCCTTTTCATCTACATCTATAACGACATTATCAGCCAAAGGCTCGGAAATTGCAATTTTTTCATCCTTAAATCTAATGTAAATTGCTTTAACTTCATCATCAAATTCTACTGAAGCCATACCTTTTCAACCTCTCTTTATCTACTTTTAATTCAGTTACAACTACTATTTCATCCTTTTGTTCCTCAAAGATCACAACAAGAAATTTATCACCAAATTGCCTAAAAGCTGCTTTACGCCCAAATTTTACTTCTATTATCTCTTCTGCCTCTCTTATAGTCAATTCTATATCTTCTCTTCTTATTCCTCTGTCATTTGCTCTATGTAGTGCATGGTTTGACAGTCTGATATTCAATCAAAAACCTCCGTTAATACCTTTCTAAATATGTTTTTATAGCTTTCTTTACCTTAAACTCGGGAAACATATACATCAAAACCTCCCAGAACTCCATGATTAAATCCTCTCCAAATTCAAGCTGATATGCTCCAAATCAAGTTTATACTTTCTATTCACCTTACTGATGTTATTCTTTAATACTATTTCCCTTGCATCAATACTTTTAGCATGATCTCTCTTATTTCCACTCCTTATTATTGTTCTAAACCTGTAATCTTTCAACTCCTGTTCAACCTCCATACCCACCACAGGTAATCACACGGAGCAAACTACCTTTTGATATAATTCTCAAAAATCCTTCTTAACTCTTTAACTTCCATCTCCAGACCAATAACATAGGCCATGAACTCCGGGTTCAAAGCTATCTCATTCATAACCTTTGACATCCTCATGCTCCACTCCTCACCTTCATTGCTGCATCACTTGTGAGAGGATAACCACGCACTAGACAAAAATTACCAAGACTTCCCACCAACTTGAAACATCTCGGGCATTTAACAGCCTTAAGCTTCCTGTCATGTTCTTCAGGTTCAGCAAGATGTCTTCTCGGGTTTTTACATGCCTCAAGCATTTTCTTAATACCATCTTCACTCAGCAGTTCATCTGGGAACTTCCTGGTTTTAACTTCCCCTATGGTGAACCAATCCGAGCCAATTAAAAAATTTCTTGAGAGTTTTCTTGTATCCCTTTTAGTCCAAAGAGATAATCCCTCTTTTCTAACTCTCTCATCTATCCAGTCGATAATCAGTTCAATATTCTCCCTTTCCACTCAGTAAAGGGTTTAGAATTTAACTCCAAAATTATAACCAATTGTTGAATGAGCTTCGATGTTCTCCCAACTGAAAGGTCATTAGCCACACAATTCCTTTTAAACTTAAGAATTAGCTCTTTATTTTCCTCACATAAGTTACCTCTTGAGATATCGATCAATCGTTCTTTCAAAAATAATAGCCTATAATCGTTTTGACTGCTCTGAAATTGAATTTAAAGGGCCCGGACCGGGACTCGAACCCGGCTCCTGGGATCCACAGTCCCAGAGGATAGCCGCTACCCTACCCGGGCCAGTCAGATAATATTACCCTACCACTTTCACGCCACTCGTAATAAATATTTTTTCGATGGGATTAATGCTTTTAATAACAACAATTAAGGCACAGCCACAAGTACTGCTAACCACCCAGCTCCTTAGACCACTTCTTCTCCCAGAACTCCCTGACGACCTCAAGACCAACCAGCTTCTCACCGCTCAGATATCTTATGCTCGCCCCTCCACCGGTTGAAACATGACTCATCTTTTTGTCTAAGCCAACCATTCTCGCTGCGGTAGAGATATGTCCTCCACCAACCAGAGAGAACTCAGCCCTGGATACAGCCTTCAAAACCTCGAATGTCCCCAGTGCGAACTTTTCATCTTCAAAAACACCTGCAGGACCATTTATTACAGCGATACTGTGTTTCGGAATCTCCTCAGACAGCATGGATATAGTCTCCACTCCGATGTCCATTATCCTTCCATCACCCCTGAATTCCTCAACACTGATGTCTTTTCTCTTGCCATCGATCTCGACACCAAAATCTTCTGGCAGGATTATCTTATCCCTGTAGGCTTTGAGAGTTTTCAGCATCTCCTCATCATTTATTCCTTCCTTGTTCTCCTCAACAACCTTTTCATTCTCAGGACCAAGCTTTACTCCATCGAGCATTAAGAAGTAGTTAGCCACAACACCAGTCAGAACAACCTTACTTGCTATCCCCCTCTCGAGAACATTTTTCAGAACCTTAACCGAATCCGATATCTTTGCACCACCCAGAATAAATATCTTATCTTTTTCGCTCCGTATTGCCTTTGACAGGGCCGCTACTTCCTTTTCAACAAGCCTCCCAACCACAGAGGGTATGACTGGAGGAAAACCAACCAGCGAGGCCTGAGATCGATGTGATGCAGAGAAAGCATCGTTAACATAAAAATCAAAGAGAGGAGAGAGCCTTCTCACAATAAGGGACTTGGAATGCTCAATAGCATCTCTCTTGAGGGTTTCTTCAGCGTAAAATCTAACATTTTCCAGCAGGAGATAACCCGTATCCATCTCCTTTATCCTGTTAATCGCACAGCTCCCAAAAAGATCATCCACATAATCAACTTCCTTACCCAGAAGTCTCGAAAGAGTTTTTGCATGTGTCTCAAGGCTTGTAAAATCCTTTTTCCCTGCCCTGCTCTGATGTGCAAGTAGAACAACCCTGCAATCTTCCAGCTCTTTAAGCGTTGGAACATGACTCTCAAATCTTGTCGTATCGAGAATCGTTGAGTTCACAATCGGAGCGTTTATGTCAATCCTCATCAGAATTCTCTTGCCACTATAATCGATGTCATCAAGCGTGGGTAAACCTTCTATCATCAGACTTACTTCAATGAGAAACTTAAAAAAATTTTGTTTTCCCCTTGCATTGAAATGAAAAACCTCAGGAATCCTAGCAGAAGTGGCAATAAATAATAAAAACTAATATAAAAATTTCAAAATTAATTAATTTAACCAAAATTACTTCTTAGCGAGAGTTATCTCAATAGCAGAGACATTAGCCTCTCCCTGCTCGCTCTCGACCTTTTCTGTGGAGATCTTTATGTCCTTGACATCCACATCTGGGAGGAATCTCTTTCTAACGATCTCTGCAACATCGACAGCCCTGCTTATGGCCCTTCCTCTCGCCTTAACGGATACTTCCTCTACTCCGCTATTGAACTGGGTCAGTACTGCCAACACATAGTTCATAACCGGCTTATTTCCAACAAACACTGCATTCTCAGCCATCTTTTCTCACCTCTTGTTTTTTTGGTGTAATGTGAAGCATACCTAATGTTATATTAATTTTTCTTTAATCATTAATTCAGCATTCAAGATACTGGCTCCTGCAGCACCTCTGACCGTGTTATGCCCGAGAACAAGATACTTAATCGCGCTGTCGTCTTTTCTTATTCGTCCAACCGTTATACTCATGCCCCCGCCCTCATCTCTGTCGAGTCTTGGCTGTGGTCTATCCGGCTCATTTCTAACAATTATCAGCTTTTCTGGAGATGTTGGAAGATCCAGAGGCTTGAAGGATTCAAAAGCATCTACTACCTCTTCAACGCTCACATCTCTGTTGAACTCGGCCCATACAGATTCGAGATGTCCATCTATAACCGGGACTCTATGGCATGATGCTGAAACTTTCAGATCTGCAAACCTTATCCTTTCGCCATCGAATTTTCCGAGTAGCTTTAGAGGCTCGGTTTCAACCTTCTCCTCCTCTCCCTTTATGAACGGTAATATGTTGTCCATTATCCCGAGCGACGGCACACCCGGGAAGCCAGCACCACTCAGTGCCTGCATCGTGGATACAATAACCTTCCTGAGACCGAGATCCATCAGGGGCTTCAAACTCAAAACAAGGACTATTGTTGTACAGTTTGGATTCGTAACTATGAACCCATCCCAGTTCCTGTTTCTCTTCTGAACCTCAACAAGACCCAGATGATCGGGATTGACTTCAGGAATTACAAGCGGGACATCTTCATCCATTCGGTATGCCGATGCGTTTGAGGCTATCACAAAACCAGCCTTCGCAAACTCAGGTTCAACCTTCTTGGCTATATCGCTCGGCAAAGCTGAGAAAACTATATCAGCATCGATAACTTTGGGATCCATCGGCTGCATCTCAAGATCCTTAACCTTCTCAGGAACATTGGCTGAAACAACCCAGTTCACCTCTTCGCCGTAAAACTTTCCAACCCTCTTCTCGGATGCTATTAAAGATGTTATTTCAAACCATTCATGATCGCTGAGCAGCTGAATGAACTTCTGCCCGACCATTCCAGTTGCACCGAGCACGGCGGCTTTTAGCTTCATGAGATTCGCAATACAAAGAGGTTTTAAATATTTTTTTATCTTAAAGATTGTCTTCTTAAGCGGGCTGCTTAAACAGCTGGCTGGAAATCAACCACACAGCCAGATACTACAGGCTACAGCTGCAAAGGCAGCCTTGCAATCCTCTCAATCAGCATGTAATCCTTCCATTCTTCAATGCAATCGCAGTAAAGATTCAGCACATCCCTGTTCTGTGTTAAAGAGAAATTTTTAATCGCTTTGACAACCTCCCCATCGCACTTGTAGCAGTTATGTGGCCCCCTAGCTTTCCCACCAGCTACCGGATCACAGATAACTGGAGTGTCACCAGAATTTTTCAGAACATCCACAGCACTCCAGAGCCATGGAGGTCGAAAATATCCTTTATACCACAACCTCTCAACATATGTCCCCTTCTGGATGTTGGTGGGGTTGATAGAGATTATATCCGCAAGTTTTTCACGATCCAGCAAGTTGATTGAATTCAACACATCATCTATAGCCTCTTTCTCAGACAGAAACGGCGGTTTTAGAAGTAGATAGGCCTTCACCGAAACACCGATGGATTTCAGGAAATCATGAGCCTCCGTATATTCCTCAAAACTGAAACCCTTGTTTATCAGCTCATTTCTAACAAAATCGTTTACACTCTCAAGCCCGATTCCCACTTCCATATATACCTCCGGATCAGCAGATCTGATGAACTCAGGCCTACTCTCCACAATGAGCTTTTCGATGCTGTATTCCTTGACCATCCCGTAGATTTTCTTTCTTATTTTCTGTGATGTCTCTCGTGGATCAAAAAAGCTTCCAGATGTGAATATCTTCAGAATTTTCGGGTTTCTTTTCTTTATCTCTTCTTCAACAAACTCAAGCTGTTTTTCAAGGTTTTTATCAGTAACATTTGCATCAGAATCTATGCTGTATCCGCACATCCTGCACGGATCTCTCTGTGCCCTATAACACCCCCTTGTCCTGAGTATAACCGTTATACAGTCCACTACCCTATTCCTTTCCCAGAAGAGTTCCTTATCGGTCCATAAAGCTACAGGTTTGTTTAACATTACCAGCGCCATCTGTTTCTATATGCTTTAAACTTGTCGCCGTAATACAATCCAACCAGAAGTCCGGAAAGGTGGGCTATATGTGCCACTCCACTTATGCTGCTCAGTGGTAACATCAGCAGGTCATACAGGGCGAAGATCACCAGGGCTACTCTTATACTCATAGGAATGAAGAAAAAGAACAGAACCCTTATTTCAGGTGCTATGATCGCCAGAGTACCCATAATACCATATATTGCCCCTGAAGATCCAAGAGCCCCAGCATAACTCCCAGACATTAAGGAGAATGCTAGATATCCGATATTTCCAGCTAACCCGGAGAGCAGAAAGATCTTGATGTAGTTTTTGCCTCCAACTCTCCTCTCCAGCTCAGTTCCAAAGAACAGCAGAACTATAGCGTTAACTAAGAAGTGGCCAAATTCAACATGGAAGAACATGCTGGTTATCAGCTGCCAAGGCATCTCGATGAACTTGTTTGGAAAGAGAGCAAGATACTGGAAAGAAGCCGGAAATAAGTTACCTATGAAGAACATTATCGTAATTATTCCCAGAACTATGTTGTTATAGCCGTAAGCAGTTATTGCATTGAATTTGATTTTTGGTTTCTCAAAACCTCTGCCAACACCTCTACCAATCTTCTTCACCGAAACCGAGTCCTTAATTGGGATCTTTACCTTTTTCTCCTTCTTAACCTTGACCGGAACATTCCAGTAAGCATCCCTGCCCTCACACTCATGCATCTCAGGTAGCCTATGCTCTGCACAGAATTTTCCCCCGCAGTATTTACATACGAAGGGCAAATACTCCTCTTTTCCGCAATAATCACATTTTGAGGTCACTTTTTTAAAGTTCGCTTCCAATGTTATTAATTTTTTCTGTGTTTGGCTTGCTTATGTGAATATCGTTTTTAAATATCCTTTTTCCAGTTATAGCAGATCCCAACCGATTCATAACTTATTTCCCTGAAAAGAAGCGAAAGCTGACCTACCTTTCTCAGAAGTAAGCCAGAGAAATTCAAAAGCAAATCAGCTCGCAGGAAGATAACTATTAACCAAAGTGTTGTAAAAGGAGAAATCGGACATGTAGAAGAAACGGACATGTAGAAGTTAAGAGGCATCATTAGATGATTGTCCATCTAATAACGGATAGTAACCCATCCTCAGTTAAAACTTCGGGATAAATCTCGAGATTTTAACCTTCGCCTTTATATAGCGGTCAAAGTATATAACACTTTGGTCAAAACAGATCTATTGATAAAAATCACAAAGAGATTATGTTCAGGAAAGTCGAATTACTGGGAGTTGGCTCAAAATACGAATTCGAAACCCAGAATGGAGATAAATTGCAATTGTATTTTTCCTACCAGGAAAAATTCAGCTCTACATTCCCGAAAAAGCCGTGAAAAGCCATGCATGGTGAACTTAACCGAAAATGCTTTTTGGCAGCCATTTTAACAGCTCTCATTGTAACGGCTATTGCTGGAAAATTTTTTGTCAGGAGCAATTATAGGAATTCGTTCATAGATCCTTTTCCTCAGGGATCGAAATTTGTGCTTCAACTGTTGCAAGTTATCCTGCTATTGCAATCTATGCTGAGCTTAGCGAAAGGGGAAGATTATGGCAATCTTCGGAGCTGTAAACTCCAAACTGGTTTGGGCAATCTGGCCAGAATACTGACAGCATCAACTCCGAAATATTGCCCAATTATCTTTTTGCAACACCTCTTCCACACCGTCTCCGTTTTTAGAGTATTGATACTAATTCCTCCAAGATTGTAGAGATTAATTTACTTAGGTCGTGAATTTCAATCTACTTTACAAATAGTGAAGTGTGTCACGGCAAAAATCTTGTTGAAGTTACGCTTTGAGGATTTTTTGAATGTTATTATAAATTAAATTAGATAATAGATAGTTACATTTTTATACTTTGTATTATATGTATAAATCACAAGAAGGTGGAATATTATGGATGTTGAGGAATTAAAGAAACTTATTAGAGACGATTATGACGTTATTAGCGCAAGTGAAACGATTTCGAAGGTAATTTCAATGTTGGGTGAGTCCAAACATGAAAGAGCCCTGTTGGTTGAAGAAGATGGCGAAATCATTGGGGTTGTAAGAGAAAAGGACCTAGTCAGGGGTAGCCTAATGACGAACCCTGATGAAACGAAAATCAAGAAGTTCGCTGCGAAAACTGGAATCGTTCGCCTTGATGAGCTAACACCAGATAAAGTGGCAAGAAGGTTTATAGAGGATTCCACACCCTTTGTTCCTATAAAGCTCAACGGAGGATTTGGAGTTATCCACATCAATGATTTTCTACAAAAAATAAAACAAGAATTTGAAAATGTTGAGATTGGGGATGTTATGAATCCAGAAGTTATAACTGTGAAAACGTACGATGGTATATCCAAGGCTCTGGCTACTATGAGAAATCATGGCATTAGCAGAGTTGTTGTAGTTGATGACGAAAATAAAGTTGTTGGAATCATTACTGGGAAGGATATAGTAGATAGGGTTGTGTCTCTGGGGAAAGACGATAGGCTTGGATATCTGAGCATGAAAGAAAAAGAAAAAACGCTTTCAATAGTGGTTGAGAGTATAATGAGTCGTCCGGTTATAACAGTTGAGAGAAATGATACGATTGCCAAAGCTATTGGCCTGATGATTGAGAATGACATATCAAGCCTCGTGGTTACAAGGGGTAGTATTCCTGAGGGGGTAGTGGTAAAGAAAGATCTTCTAGAATATTACTTAAAGACGACCATTCCAAAAGAGTATGAAGTGCAGATCATCACGAAAGGTGTAGTTTTGGATGATTCTGAAATAGAAAAACTCTTAGACGAATTAAACAAGTTTTTGAGGAAGTTCAAGAGTTCTCTTGGGAAGGCCCATCTATTTGTTTATATAAAGAAACTCAGACTGTACTACAGAGAGATACCTCTCATTCACGTGATGATGAGGTTAAGAAGCGATCATGGAGTTTTTTTTGTTACTGGTGAAAGTTGGGGTGTGGAGTTTGCAGTCCATGCAACCTTGAATAAGCTCGAAAGACAGGTAATAAAGGATAAAGAGCTTTTACTCGATAAGAGAATGGTGCAAAGGCTTTACGAGGAAGTTCTTTGATAACAAGGCATCAATTTTCTAATATTTTTTTATCTACAGCCCTTAAAATGCGATTTGCAAATAATTGCTTGGAATAGTGGCTACTCAGCTGCGTAGAGTGAAATCTCAGGATACTCTTCAACTCCCATAGCCATCTTGGAGAGGGAAATTATCATATTAATGTCATGCCATTAAAAGATGAGTTTGTTGTTAAAAAAAGCTGAGGTAGGACTTGAGCTCACTTGGGTAAACTGACGCCTTATCATCTAGATAATTTGTTTATTTATTTTGCCCCCTTAACATCCTTAATCTTCTCAACAACCGTAATATCTTCAAGGGTTGTGATATCTCCTATTTCCTCGCCCTTCTCGATAGCAAGTAGAATCCTACGCACTATCTTTCCACTTCTCGTTTTTGGTAGCTGTTCGACGAAGTATATCTCTTCAGGCACAGCTATTGCACCTATCTCGTTTCTAACATGCGTTTTAAGGTCTTTTTCAAGTTCGACGCTCGGCTCGTAGCCCGTCTTAAGGACAACAAAGGCTACTGGCACTTGACCTTTGATCTCGTGGGGCTTACCGATTACAGCTGCTTCGCTTACAGCTTCATGAGATATGAGCGCACCTTCGATTTCAGCACTCCCAAGCCTGTGACCGCTGACCTTCAGAACCTCATCGATCCTTCCTATTATCCAGTAGTATCCGTCTCCATCCTTCCTTGCTCCATCCCCAGTATAGTAAATGAGTTCGCCTGAGTCATTTGACCGCCAGTACTGTTTGGCAAATCTTTCTGGTTCACCCCACAGATTTCTGAACATTGCTGGCCACGGATTCGTTATCACGAGCTCTCCGCTATCTGCTGGATTTCCTTTCTCATCGCGTATATCCACTAAAATTCCTGGGAAGGGCAGAGTTACAGAACCGGGCTTGAGCTTGGTAACTCCAGGCAAAGGGGCTATTACGACCATGCCTGTTTCTGTCTGCCACCATGTGTCAATGACGGGGCAGTGTTCATTTCCTACATTCTTGTAGTACCACTTCCAAGCCTCCGGATCTATCGTTTCACCGACTGTTCCAAGCAGACGCAACGAGGATAGATCGTGTTTCTCCAGCCACTCCTCGCCGAGCTTCATGAAGTAGCGTATTGCAGTGGGGGCGGTATAGAAAACGGTCACACCATACTGCTCAATAATGCTCCACCACCTGTCCGGCTGAGGATAGTCAGGGGCACCTTCGTAAATTAAAATGGTCGCACCGTTGCTAAGAGGTCCATAGACAACATAACTGTGGCCAGTAATCCAGCCTATGTCAGCAGTGCACCAGAATATGTCTCTATCCTTCAAATCGAAAACCCACTTCGTCGTGATGTGGGTGCCAACGTTGTAACCTCCATGAACGTGAAGAACGCCCTTGGGTTTGCCTGTTGTTCCCGACGTATATAGGATGAACAACGGATGTTCGCTGTCAAGAGCTTTGCACTCACATTTGTCGGGAACCTTTTGCAAATCATGCCACCAGATATCTCTTCCATCGACCATGCTCACATCATTGCCGATCCTCTCAAGCACAACAACGCTCTCAACGTTGCAATCCTCCAGAGCTTTGTCAACGATGCGCTTAGTCTCAATAACCTTGCCCCTTCTGTAGTAACCATCCATTGTAACGACTACTTTAGCATTAGCATCGTTTATCCTGTCTCTCAGGGCTGTCGAGGAGAAACCTCCAAAAACCACATTATGAATCGCACCAATTCTGGCGCATGCAAGCATCGCAATCAGCAACTCTGGCACCATCCCCATGTAGATTGTGACTACATCTTGCTCCTTAACTCCAAGCGTTCTGAGGGCGTTGGCAAACCTGCAAACTCTCCGGTAGAGCTCGTGGTAAGTTATCCTTTCTTTCTCATTTTCAGGTTCTCCCTGCCATATTATTGCTGTTTTGTCTCCTTTTGACTCTATATGCCTGTCCAGGCAGTTGTGGGTTATGTTGATCTTCCCACCAACATACCATCTATAAAATGGAGCATTGCTGTCATCAAGCACGTCCTCATATGGCTCAAACCACTCAATATCGCTCTTTGCTACTTCATCCCAAAGTGTAAGGTAATCCTGAGCCATCTCGTAAATCCTTTCATTGTTAACCCATGCATGCCTTCTGGTTTCTTCTGATGGCTCATATATCTCGCCTTGGGAAAATTCTTTTGAATTGTTCATTTTTTCACCTAATTTATTCTAAACATTCATTCCTAATAAGTTTACCTGAGTTAATAATATTCTAATAATATAAAACTCAAAAGTATTCATGAGATTATGAACCTTACGATTTTGAAGCACACAGATATTTTGCGGGAGTCTTGAGTAGTATAATCTGATCAGAGTGCTGGCTACAAGGAATAATACCCATACTAAAATCACGCTACTTTTTCTGCCAAAACTTGAGACAATTCAGTACTATGAAATAATTCAGCAGTTTAAAATTTCGAAAGTGTGTCTAAAGAAAATGCTCTCTTGACGGGTTGAGTTCTCTCCAAATCGTGTTCGTCAACCCCATTAAGCTTAAAAACAACTATTTTGAAAACTTAGTTAAAAAACAAGAAGACTTCTGATTAAGATTCAGCAATCTTAAGTTCTTAGAATACTATTTAACTATTACAAACTATAAGAGATAGATTTAATAGGAGGCATTGTTGGCGGACGTTACCACCAACAACGAGTAGTTACCTACTCTCAGTTAAATTCCTAGGACGCAGAAAACCCGTAGGTTTTCGATCTTAGAGGTTTAACCTTCGCCTCCAGTACTTATTAGTCTCTCAAACTATATAATTCTTTTGGCAACTATATGGTACGGCTTGTAAAACACCATAAAAAGCCAAACAATGTTTTAGAGAGGATAAAAACAAAATTTTTAACCAAGATCTTCTAGATTTTGTAAATAAAATATATTGGAATTAATATATATTGGAATCTTAAAAGAAAGTCGATGCTTAGAGCTCAGCTCGGAAAAGCGTGCGACTGAAGACTGCATGGTTGTCAAGTCAAGCTCCAGGCACTTTTCTTCTTGTTCAAATCCGTTTGTGACGCTCTTTTTAGATGTATTGTTGGTTTAAGATTTTTCGATGTCTACTATTGACTCACGCAGCCAAGCTGCCACTGGATACCCTACAACATGAACCCCATAAGTACTCAAAAACTCTCGGCATGCTTGCTACTCCAGCGTCAAGCTCCTCAACCACCAGTCTTCAGTACTTTCCCGTCCACTCTCCATTTTCGTCATAGTTCAATGACTTTGCATAACCACACGCATTCCAGATGGAGTCAAAACATGGTCGCAGTACTTTTTCTGGTTCAATATCGTAGCTTTCAACTACAACCTCCGGAACTAACAGAGTGTCTCTATCGACGTATGACTCATATTCTGGCAAGAATAAAGGTTTGTCATGAGCCATATAGTACCCACTAACCCCAAGTAGAGAAACAAAGACAAATATTGGTGGTTTAACATTTAATGCATTAAGAACGGAGAGATAATCTCGAAGTGCCTTAATCAATTCTCCTTCTAAAGCTTCACCAGGTATGACTTGCTCTTCCCCATGTTGTCTGAGCATCAACCCGTCAACAGCTTCAACAACTCCATTCCTGAAAAATTGAACATATGAATGGAATCTTCCTTCTCTGTCTGTGCAGTAAGTCAAGAAGCCATCGAAATTAAATCTCTGTTTCCCTCCAGGACAATTCATTGGACTCTTTTTGTGGGAGAGGTCTTCTAACTCACTTATATCAAAAATTTGACTGGAGTTAATTGAATCTATCGGTATCAGATGAAGAACAACTTTGGCACCCTCCAAAAGAGGGACGGGGGTTTCATTCACAGATATTTTTGAGATCCTGTCTTCTCTAAATTTTCTGATATTATCTATTTCTTTGTAAATCATAGTATGTCTTATTATTTTTCCTATATGACTTTTTCGTAGTAGCGTTTTTTCATATCTTCAGATTATATCGACGCATCGCAGGATTAACATTATTTATCCTTTTTCACAAGCTAAACTCTAATTGCAAGTTGTCTTTTCTAAAAGTCTTCGAAATATAGTTAGCAGCCACTGGGAGAGGTGTGAAAGGACAAACTCGACGGGGACAGACATATACTTAAGTATATATTATTCTAATTAAAAATGTATAATCGTAAAAAATAAATATGATGAAGATCAACTATAAAGATGGTCAAAAAATTCGAAATTACAACAACAGGTAGGAAAATTGTTCTGGCTATATTCGTTGCACTTTTGGTTTTTCCAAGTATCGTCCTATATTTTTACACGGAGTTTCTCTGGTTTGAGTCTCTCAATCTCAGTTCTGTCTTTATGGCTATGCTATACTACAAAGTTATCCTGTTTGTGATCTTCTTTGCCTTTGCTTTTGCCATGCTTAGCCTCAACCATTTTGCTCTTCGAAGAGTAAGCCATGAGCTTGATGAACCTCTTAAACTGCCATTCTGGGTGAATATATTATTGGCTCTAATAGTAGCCCTGCTCTTTTCCCGCGTGTGGCTGCAGTACGTTTACTTCACGAACTCGGTTGACTTCAACCTCAAAGATCCGATTTTTGGGCTCGATGTCTCTTTCTATGTTTTCAAACTCCCATTCATTCAGACTATACTTTTCTTTTTCCTCACAGTGCTCATACTTGCCATTTTAATTTCGGCAGCGTACTATGCTTTCATATTCAGAGATGTTAAAAGTTTTGATGAACTCAGGGATAATTTTCCTCAAGCAGGATATGCTCATGCCTCTCTGATTCTGGCTGGTATCTTCATCTTTACAGCAGCATACTTCTACTTTGCGAGGTTTGATCTGCTTACTTCTCCACATGGGGCTGTAATGGGTGCCGGTTATACGGACGTACAAGTAAGACTTCCTGCGATGGGGTTAGTTGCATTATTATCGCTTCTTCTCGCCGCGGTAAGTATTTATCTCGGCCATAAACGAAACATCGATGCGATGCCTATACTCCTCATCGTTCTGGCAGCCGTGATGCTACTTTCAATTGTCGTAGCGCCCGCTGTGGTTCAGAAGCTTAAAGTTGAGCCCAATGAAATTGTTGTTGAAGAGGAGTACATACGGTATGGTATAGACTTTACAAGATTCGCTTATGGCTTAGATGTTAAGAAAATGTATTACTCTGCCGAAAACAACCTCAGCGTCGATACAATTGAGAGAAATCGTGGCACCATAGATAACATCAGAATCTGGGATCATCGCCCCCTGCTCAGCGTTTACAGACAGATGCAGCAGATAAGAACTTATTATTCCATAAATGATGTTGATGTAGATCGTTACTACATTGATGGCAGGTACACACAGCTTATGATCACTGCAAGGGAACTTTCAACCGATTTACTGTCACCAAGAGCACAAACATGGCTTAACAAGCATCTGATATATACCCATGGTTATGGTGTTGTTGCCTCGCCGGTAAATTCCGTAACCAAAGTGGGGTTGCCTGATCTGATAATTGAGGACATACCTCCAAAGGGAAAAATAGCTATCGAACGCCCTGAGATATACTATGGTGAGATAACAACGAATTATGTGATCGTTAAAACCAAACAGAAGGAATTTGACTATCCGCTGGGTGAGGGTAACGTTCTAACAACTTACAATGGTTCTGGTGGAGTTAAGCTCGATTCGTACTTTAAAAAGCTTATATACGCGATAAAATTTGCCGACATCAAGTTTCTGCTGAGCGATTACATCACAACGGAAAGCAGACTAATGTTTCACAGAGATATAATAGACAGAGTATCCACACTAGCACCCTTCCTCGTATACGATAGAGACCCCTATATAACTGTAATAGACGGAAAGCAATACTGGATAATTGATTCGTATACAACCCTCGACAAATTCCCATACTCTGCAAGATACCCGACATTCAACTACGTTCGAAATCCGGTTAAGGTTTTTGTAGACACCTACAACGGAATCCCCAAATTCTACGTTATCCAGGAAGAACCAGTCATCAAGGTTTTGATGAAAGCGTTTCCGGATCTTTTCACTTCAGCAGATAAAATGAGTGAAGAAGAGAGAGCCCATATAAGGTATCCAATTGATCTGTTTGAAGTTCAGGCACATATTTACGCAACTTTCCACATGGACGATGCTAAAACATTCTACAACCGTGAGGATGTTTGGGAAATTCCGGAGGAGATTTTAGAGGAGGATAGAATACAAATGGAACCCTACTATGTCATACTAACTCTACCTGGAAACGATAAGCCGGAGTTCTTGCTAATGCTTCCGTTCACTCCGAAGGGAAGAGATAACATCATTGCTTGGTTGGCTGCAAGATGTGATGAGAGTTACGGCGAGTTGAGGCTGTATGAATTTCCGAAAGGTCAACTGATTTATGGCCCTATGCAGATTGAGGCGAGAATTGATCAAAATGCCGATATCTCAAAGTTATTCACCCTCTGGGGGCAGGTTGGGTCGAAGGTCATCAGGGGTAATATGCTCGTTATCCCCATAGAAAACTCAATACTGTACATTGAACCCATCTATCTGAGGGCTGTAAATGCTCAGATTCCAGAGCTCAGAGGTGTTATAGTTGTTTACAGTGACGTACTGGCTATGAGACCAACGCTTGATGAAGCATTGATAGCAGTGTTTGGTGAGGAGGCTCCTGAAATCGTTGAAGAGGAGAGTGTTCAGGATCTTGTGAAGCAATTGGTTGAGCTTTACAGCAGGGCGAGAGAGGAGGCAGGAGCTGGTAACTGGACTGGGTTTGGTGAATACATTGAAAGGCTTGGGGACACTATTAGCAGGCTAAACCAGACTGCGGGGCGTTAACATAAAATTGGTGTGACAATACCAAGTCTAACTGGAATTACATTTTGAGATTTAATCTTTTCCCTTTTTGCACTCTGCTCGATTGGGGCAGATAGCAACAAAGGTCATGAAAAAGCGATGGTGTATCTTTTATTCTTCAAAACCCATCAATTCCCGAGTGAAATCGAATATTTTGAGACTCCTCCTTATTTTCCAATACTCGCGATCCAAATTCGTCTATGACAACTTCTTTTATCCGCAAAAAGTTGTCCGAAATTATGACGAAATGAATATAATCGGAAAAAGTCCAATAAAAATGAATATGAAAAATAATATCATAATTGTTGAAGGTTGAGTGTTGGGGGATGAAAAGATGCATTTAACTTGGAAGGTTGCAACGGTTGTAATCCTTACCGTACTGATCGTCTCCGTTTCCGGGTGTATTATGAGAAATAATTTGGAAAAGCACATAAAAACTGGAGAAAAATCTTCATCTGAGGCTCCTTTTATATTGGCAGCAAGTTCAGAAGATGGCATTCATTTTTCTGAATCAGAAAAAGTCATTCAAGGATCCGTTCCAGAAGTTTTGAAAGTTAATGGGAAATTTCTTATGTATTATGTGATTCCTGGAGAGGATGAAATAAGGATCGCTGAGTCTGAAGACGGTATCCATTTCCACAATTCTCAAGTGGTTATCGAAAAAGGGGATGAGTATGACAAATTCGGTGCAGTTGACCCAGCAGTCATTCAGATATCTGAAAATCTTTTCAGGATGTACTATGTTGGTTGGGAAGAAGACATTCCTGGAGGATGGGGAAGAAACAGTTTACTAACTGCTATTTCAACTGATGGTATTCATTGGAAGAAAGAACGGAAGATACTGTCAAAAGAAAAACTCTCAGATGTTGCAGTTATCAGAATAGAAAATGGGTTTAGGATATATTACTCAGATAAGGATAATCTCTACGCATTTGATAGTGCAGATGGTGTGAACATTACTAAAGATTGGGGCAGAATAATGGAAAGAGTTTCTGTACCTTTTGTTTTAAAAACTGACAATGAGTACAGGCTTTACTATACCAAGGTCCCAGATAGCCCGGAAGAAGGTATAGATGTATACCTTTCCACCTCCAAGGATGGTATCAACTTTACTGGAGAAAAACTAATTTTAGAGAATGCCGATGCTCCTTGTGTAATAAAAGTCAACGAAAAGTTTGTGATATACTATCACATACCTCCGCCACCGCCACCAGAAGCTTCAGGTGAAGAGAAGAGTGTGCTCAGGAGCATGCCTCAGGGTACAGCCACGCTATCAGACAGGTTCGGTTTCGTTTGTTTTGATCCTTTAGCCATAAGCGATTTGAACCTCGGCTGGCTTAGACCACATCCTGGTCCTTTTATATGGGATAAAATTGAACCAGAGAGAGGAAAATATGATTTCAGCGAAGCGGATGAAGTGGTTAGAGAGGCTCAGGCAATGGGCTTGAACATTCTTGCAACAATCTGGCCTTATGCAAAGTGGGATCAGGAGAAGTGGGGTAACATAGACAGATTTGTTGAAAAGCGAGACTTTCCCGAACTTCCTTTCAGCAGGTATAAGCCATACAACATGCAAGCGTATAAAGAATTTGTTAAAGCTCTAGTTGAGAGGTATGATGGTGATGGATTTAATGACATGCCAGGCTTAACAAAGCCTATAAAGTACTGGGAGGTCATTAACGAACCATCAACAGGCATTATCTGTAAATTTGAAGGAAAAAATGCAGGATTTTTTAAAGGAGACGCGGAAGATTACTTTGAAGTTTTGAAGGTTACTTATGAAGCCATTAAAGAGGCTGACAAGGATGCAAAGGTTCTGAACGGTGGAATGGTTCCCCTGCCACCGGAAAAAGGCGAGGTTTCAGATGGATTCTACGGCTTCTGGAACAAAGTGTTTGAGATGGGAGGAAGTAAGTATATTGACATAGTAAACTTTCACTCCTTCTCTCCGTATGAGGATGCAATAAGGCTAAAGGAAAGATTTGGAAAGTATGTTGCTGGCAAACCTCTATGGGTTACAGAGTTTTCTGCTACTGATGAGTATAGATACGTAGAGGCATCAAAATCCTTTGGTGAAGGTGTAGAGAGGATTTTTTACACTGCATACAGAGCATTTCCTGAAGCTCCAGAGGATCTTATCACTGGAAGCTTGATAGATTTTGAAGGGAATCCAAAACGATCCTACTATGCAGTCAAAACCATGAATATAATTATCGGTAATTTTGATGAAGTGGAGAAGTTGAGCGATGCCCTTTACAAATTTAAGGTTAACGACATGATAGTTTACGTTGTGTGGAGCAGTGATCAAGAAATACTCGAAGGATTTGAAGGAAAGCTCTTGGTTGTCGATATCACCGCTCATGCAAATTTGATTGAAGCTGAGAAACTTAAACTTGGAAGTCTGCCGGTATATATTGTCTCTGGAGATGAGAAAAAGCTGAAAGAGCTGCTCTCATTGCTAGAGGATGTTGAGCGATTACCTCCACAAGATATGGGTGACGATATCAAAAAGAATCCAGTGGAGATACCTGAAGCTTTTGCATTCAGATTTGGAGGTTGGGGGCACAAGCATGATGAATATGCTTATACTCCTGGATATCGCTGGATGAAACCGCATCCAGGACCTTTTAACAGATATTTCATAGAGAAAGAGAAAGGTGTTTATGATTTTTCAGCATGTGATGAGGGAGTAAAGAGAGCTCAGCAAACTGGGGCTGAAATCGTTGCTACAATCTGGCCTTACACAGAATGGGATGAAGAAGCTTACAAAGGAAGAGAGGGATACGGTGAAGCTACTGGAGGAGGACCTTTTGCCTATGTTTTACCTTCATCCAGATTCAAACCATACGATATACAAGCATATAAAGCGTTCGTCAGAGCTTTAGTGGAAAGATATGATGGGGACGGTATAGACGACATGCCAGGATTAAAATACCCAATAAAATACTGGGAGATTCTAAACGAGCCTGAGGCCCAGCACGACAACAAATACTTCTTTAAGGGAAGTGGGAAGGAATACTTTGAACTTGTAAAAGCAACTTATGAAGCTGTGAAGGAGGCAGATTCAACAGCAAAGGTAGTTTTGGGTGGTGCAGCAACTTTGGATAAAGAATCAATAGAATGGTGGGAAGAATTTTACTCTTTGGGAGGAGGAAATTACTTTGATATTGCTGGGATACATTCCTACGCGGATGAAAAAGATGATTTCAACGTGGATGATTTGAAAAAATTGCTTGAAAAATATGGGATTAACAAGCCAATATGGGTTACAGAAGTTGGACCTACAGGTGAGATGAGCAGAGAAGATGGCATCATGTTTGCAAAAGCAGCGATACGAGCTTTTGCGAATGGAGCAGAGGTTCTGTTCTTCGATTATAAGCCAGTTGCCCATGTTATGGCGTATATTATTGGAGATTTTAATAGAGTTGAAAAGTCAAGTGAAGGAGTGTATGTATTTGAAACAAAAGAAGACAAAGTTTACGTTGTTTGGAAACCTGGAAAATTCCCGATTGAAGGGAGTGAAATTTACGTGGCTGATATCTACGGAAATGTCAGAGTAGAAGATGCTTCAGGAATAGAAGTAGGAGACACACCGATCTATCTGTTCAAGAGTGAGAAGATTTTGCAAAGATTAAAGATGTTCATGAAAGCGCAGGGAGAAGAAAAGAATTACTGATAATATGTACTAAAATGAGTAAAAATACAAAGAAGACAAAGGAAAAGGACGCCATATGGTAAATGTTCCAAAACAAAGCCGCGGTTTTGGTTCATTGTAGGCATGAAATAAATATAACCGGAAATGCGAGCAGTAGCAGGTAATATTGTTGCAAATCTTTTTTATGATTAATTACAACCCTATTACCAGCTTTCAACTTCCAAGCCTTAAACGCGACCAAAGTCAATTTCAGGTAAGAAATTTTTTATAAAAATTTATTCTTATATATTTTTCTAGCTCAGCAAGGAGAAATACTAAAGAGGATACAGTTACAATTTCAAGCCACATGCTTGCATCAAGCGGTGCGGTATGCAGGATTACGTTGAAGTGAGGCGAATATGTCGCTACCAACTGCAAAACGATCATTGCAAGAATTCCCAAATAGATGGCCCTATTCTTAAACTTCAGAGTTTTTATAAAGCTCAAATCGATGCTTCTTGAACTAAGCAGGTAGAATATTTCAAAAAACACTATCGTATTCATTGCTATTGTTCTGGCTATCAGTTCGTTTTCGTCATATCTAAAGTATAGAAAGTATGCGCATACAACCAAAACTATAGCTACCCAAATTATCCTAAATAAAATCGCTGGATTCAACAACTCTCCAGTTATCGGCTTGAGCTTAAGCAGATTTGGCTCTCTAGGCTCAAAAACTAAAGTTGTTCCTAAAAGCACAGCTGTAACCGTATTAATCCAGAGTATTTGCACCGGCAAAATCGGAAGTGTGATGCCCAAAAGAAAAGCTGTAAGAACTACAAGTCCCTCTCCAACATTAGTTGGTAGCAACCATGCAAGAATCTTTTGAATCTTTCTAAAAACATTTCTACCTTCATCAATGGCTTCTACAATTGTTGCAAAATTATCATCAAGCAAAATTATTTCAGCGGATTCTTTAGCCACCTCCGTGCCAGAGCCCATTGCAACGCCAATGTCAGCCCTCTTTAACGCAGGAGCATCGTTTACACCATCTCCAGTAACTGCAACTATTTCACCCATTTCCTGTAATAATTTGACTATTCTTAGCTTCATTTTTGGCAAGATTCTTGCAAATACGTTTGTCTTCTTTAATACTTTTTTAAGCTCTTCATCGTTCATTTTTTCGATTTTGTCACCCGTTATAACACTGCCATTAATGTCAAGCTCTTTTGCAATAAATAATGCAGTACTTGGATGATCCCCAGTTATCATGATGACTCTTACACCAGCTTCTTTACACTTCTTGATCGCTTCATAACATTCCTCTCTTGGAGGATCGATCATGCATTGAAGACCGAGGAAGATTAGATCGTCAAGATTATCTTCAATACTACCAAATTCTTCTAAGTCAACAAACTTGTATGCAAATGCCAGAACCCTTAAACCCCGAAGGGCAAACTCTGATGCTATCTTGTGAATGCGGTGTTCATCAAGCTCTACTACTTTTCCTTCCGCTAAAGCCCACCTGCACATTGAAAGAACTCTTTCTATTGAACCTTTTACATAGATTTCCACGAATTCTCCTTCTTTTACTGCAGTTGCCATATAGCGTAATGCGGGATCAAATGGAATTTCGTCAATAATTTTAAACTGTTTTTTAATTCCTGCCAGCGATGCAACTTCAAGAAGGGCTACTTCAGTTGGATCTCCGCTCGTTATAGGCTCTCCATCTTTTAAAAAATAAATTGCTGTGTTACATATGTAGCCAGCCTTTATTGTGAGATATATATCAAGATGTTCTGCAAGTTCTTCTCTGCTGAGAATAGAATCTTTACTCTCGATATCATACTCCCTCCCTCCAGCAAATATTCTTATTACCTTCATTTTGTTCTGTGTAAGTGTTCCAGTTTTGTCTGTGCATATCGTCGTAACACTTCCTAGAGATTCAACAGCTGGTAGCTTTCTAACTATAGCGTTTCTTTTTGCCATATCTCTAACACCAATTGCAAGGCTCATTGTCACAAGAGCGGGCAAGCTTTCAGGAATTGCCGCAACAGCTAAGCTAACGGAGGCTAAGAACATGAATGTGGGGTCGTAACCTCTTAACACACCAATTATAAAATTTAAGATCGAAACCACAACGATTATAAAGAAAATAAATTTGCTAATATGCTTTATTCTACGTAGCAAAGGTGTTTCAACACCTTTTTCTATTTTAACGGTCTTTGCAATCTTGCCTAGCTCGGTATTCTCGCCTGTAGCGACAACAACAGCTTTTCCGTAGCCTTCAAGAACAAGCGTCCCAGCAAAGACCATGTTGTTTCTCTCAACAGCAGTCTTCTCCTGAATAGTTTCAGAAAATTTTTCAACTGGTGTGGATTCGCCCGTTAGTAAAGATTCATCGACGGTTAGATTTTTAACTTCAAAAAGCCTTGCATCTGCTGGAACCTTCATTCCGGCTTCTAGTACTATTACATCTCCGGGAACGAGCTCTTTTGCGGGAATTTCTTTTTCAACCCTTCTTATTACCCTTGCTTTAACCTTTATTATCCTCTTTAAAGATTCAATTGTTTTTTTTGCTTTTCTTTCCTGGATATAGCCAATTACTGCATTTATCAGCACGACTAGGAATATTATGGTTGTATCTACATATCGAAGAAGAAATGTCGTTATTAAACCAGATACCATTAAAATGTAAATTAGAGGATCGTTAAAGTGAGATAGAAACCTTAAAATCTCGCTAATTTTCTTCTCTTCTTTAATTTCATTATATCCATATAATATAAGCCTTTTTGCGGCCTCTTCATCTGTTATACCTTGAGGTGAGCTTTTAGCGAGCTTAAAAACTTCTGAAATTGGAGTCCTATACCATTCGATTTCTTTATCCATCTATTATGTTGTCTATTAATCCAATAATAATTTTACCCCCAAAAAATAAATCCTTAATCGATGTGTACCTTTCTCTTTATCAACCCCCAAAAAACTGCAGCAAGTTCTCTGGAATCATCAACCTTATGGAGAATTCGTATCACCAACTCTCATCCTGAAAACTTCTTTCAGCCACCCTTTTGTTGAGATATTACATCTCTTCCAACTTGATTCTCTCGATTCAGGCTCTATAAGTAGAATCGAAACTGATGATTTTGCCTTACGCCATAAGCGTGGAACGCAGATATAGGAATCCACATTACCTGTATAGGGTTTTTAAAAGAGGTGGGGATTTGAACAAGAGGTAAGAAGTCCCGCCTCCCGGATTTGAACCGGGGACCGCCCGATACCTGCTCACCAGCAGGGGCAAACTACAGTCGGGCGCTCTGGCCACTGAGCTAAGGCGGGGGAAATTCAGGAATCTCGCTATTCACATCATGAAGACGATATAAAAAGTTTGTGGGATGTAATGCTGTTCACCTATAGAGATCCCAAAAGCCCCACAAAAACCCGAGAACAGTAATTAGCAACCAATAAATCAAGTTAAATCAAGAATAAACACAAAAAATTTAAAAATTAGTGAGCTTCTTTCCTCTTAGCTTCCATCTCCTCAGCCTTCTCTACTGTCGTGACATATGCAGTAGAGCCTGAGCTCCAGTATGTTGCCTTTCCTTCATTGATAAGCTCTTTGCAGATTTTATCCACTTCCCTCTTTTTCATTTTCAGGATTTTAGCAAGATCCCTTGTGGACCATGGCTTCTGAGCGAGCTTTTCCAAAACTTTCTGCTTGACTTCTTCATCAAATTCAGACATGTTTTCACCCAAAACAAAATAAAATAAAGGGGTATTTAAATTTCACCAATTTTCTCCGAGTTTACCATCTGAACTGGGTTGTTGTTCTGAATGTGTGCCTTGGCTGTCTGAAGTCGTCAATCAGCTGCACTTTGAATTCGATGCCCGTCTTCTCAAAGAACTTCTCCCAGCCGATTCTATCGATCCACTCTGCGATTCTCTCGTGTGGCTTGGCCTCAGCAGCCCATGCCTCGAGGATTGCCTTTACAGTATCAACAACCTCTGGCCACCTTGGTGGATTGTTTGGCAGGTATGGCACAACAACTTTCGAGAGTCTTGCTGGAGATCTCGCATCTGACAGCTTACCGCCAGCAAGTATAGCCACACCACCGTTCTCTGGGTCAAAGAGTGGCATACCTGGGCACATTGTGTAACAGTTACCACAGTACATACATTTCTCCTTGTCAACCTTGATCGTCTTGTTCTTCATGTCCGGCCTGAGGGCACCGGTTGGGCATCCAGCAACTGTTGATGGAAGCTCACAGGTCCTTCTGACAACATCGTCATCAACCATTGGCGGAGTTCTGTGGATACCTACGAGAGAGATGTCTGATGCGTGGACAGCTCCACACATGTTCAGGCAGCATGCGAGAGAAATCCTGCAAAGTCCCGGCAGATCCATGTTCTTGAAGTGGTCAAACAGAGCATCCATCAATGCCTTAACTGGCCCAGATGCATCGATAGCTGGAGTGTGGCAGTGTATCCAGCCCTGGGTGTGGACGATGTTTGAGAGGGCATATTTTGCCTTTGTGGCATCCCAGGTTCCACCAACCGGGAACCCGAGCTTCTCAACCTCCTCAATGAGGGGGTCAATCTTGCTCTCATCGGTGAGCAAGAACTCGATGTTGTTTCTGCTCGTGAATCTCAGATAACCATCACAGTACTTGTCAGCGATGTCACACAGCTCTCTTATTGTATAGATGCTCAACAATCTCGGAGAACCAACTCTAACCGTGTAAATCTTGTCCCCACTCTCTGCAACATGCACGAGTACTCCCGGCTTGAGTACCTCATGATAAGCCCACTTGCCATAGTTATTCTTAATCACAGGTGGCAAGAACTTCTCATAGTGTGGGGGACCGATATCACTAATATATTCTTCAACAGGTTCGCTTGCCATTTAACACACCTCCTACTCAGATTCAGCCCTTCTCCAAATCTCCCATGGGTTCGTCCTCTCCTTGAGGTCCTCTTCTCTCCAGAAGTAGAACGGATTTGCTCTTGGCTCCTTGATCATCCTTGGATCTGGCTCAACACCGATTGCCTCCAGGAACCTCATCATACCAACTCTCTCGATAAGCTCTGCAAGTCTCTCTCTGAACTTACCGTTCTCATCCCAGAAGTCCCAGACAGCCTCTGCAAGCTCCTTGATCTCATCGAATGGCTTCTCAGCCTTTATGAATGGAACTACCACCCATCCCATTACTGGGCCTTCGAGGATAGGTGCCTTACCACCCATGAGGATTACCGCACCTCTCTCGTCTCCTGGCTTCAAAGCCTTTGGCAGCACATTGATGCAGTGCATACATCTTACACAGTTAGAGTTGTCGATCTTGAGCTCTTTCTTCTCCTCATCATACTCTATGCACTTGGTTGGGCAGTTGTCAACAACCTGTGTTTTGATGTCAACGCCAGCCTCAGCGTACTTCTTGACCTCTTCCTGGTTTATTTTGATCTCATCCTTCCAAGTTCCTACTATAGCAAAGTCAGATCTTGCCTTTGCGGCAACACAGTCATTCGGGCATCCAGCAATCTTGAACTTGAACTTGTATGGCCACATTGGTCTGTGGAGTTCATCCTGATAGGTTATTGTGAGGTCATAGCAGAGCTCGAGAGTATCGATCAAGGCGAACTCACATCTTGCCGGGCCTACACAGGCACTCGGGGTTCTAAGGGCAGAACCTGAACCTCCAAGGTCCCAGCCATTCTTTGCAAGCTCGTTGAAACATGGCTGGAGGTTCTGTGTTGTTGTACCAAGCAGGATTATGTCTCCGGTTGAACCGTGCATGTTCGTCAGACCGCTTCCATATTTCTCCCAGATGTCACAAATCGTCCTCAAAGCATCTGAGGTGTAGAACCACCCTGCTGGCTGGTTAACTCTCATCGTATGGAATTCAGCGACTCCAGGACACTCTTTTGCAAGGAATGAATATCTACCAATAACTCCACCACCATATCCTTTCACAGAAACAATACCACCGTGCTTCCAGTATGTAATTTTGTCCTCATAGCTCCTTTCAAGCTGCTTGAGGAGATCTTTCATCTCTGGTTTCTTCTCTGCTGTCTTTTCAATCTCTTTGACAAAACTGGGCCATGGACCCTTTTTCAATTCACTCAGCAATGGGAATTCTTCATCGCTCAAATCAGTTCACCCCCCGTTTCGGAGTTAGCTTCTTTTTAAGAATATATAAGTCTTTCGAACGGCAATAGTGGTTGTTATTGATGAACCAACTAAAATTTTTAATTGTTTAAAAATTGCTGGGATTAGCTTTTAAATTACCAAAAACTTTATTTGATTAATTAAAAGGCTGAATACAAATGGAGAAAAAAGGTTTTGTTTACCTCGTTGGAGCAGGTCCGGGAGACCCTGAACTTTTAACGATCAAAGCTTTAAACATAATCAAATCTGCAGATGTTATTCTTTATGATAAACTTGTTGGGGATGATATTGTAAAATTCCTGAAAGCTATGGGCAAGGAAATCGTTTATGCTGGCAAGAGCAGTCATGAAAAAGGGGGGGCCAGACAGGAGGAAATTAACAACCTGATGAAGCATTATGCCAAAATGGGCAAAATCGTTGTAAGGCTTAAAGGAGGAGATCCGTTCGTTTTTGGCAGAGGTTGCATTGAAGCTGAATTTCTTAAAAAAGAGGGTATAGACTTCGAGATCATCCCCGGAGTTTCATCGATAAATGCCGTTCCGACAAATGCGGGAATACCACTCACACATCCTGAAATCTCCTCATCCGTGCTCGTTGTTACAGGAAGAGATAATGTTCTCAGGTGGAAAAACGCCTTAGATCACAGCACGATTGTAATACTCATGGGAAAGGACAGAATCGAGCAGATCTGCAAAAAGCTCATTGAATTGGGAAAGAATCCAGAAACTCCAGTGGCGGTTATAGAGAATGGGACGCTTGAAAGCCAGAAGACCATATTCGGCTCTCTCTCCACAATATCTGGAAAGATCGCAAAAGCCGATGTTAAAGGACCAGCTCTGATCGTTGTTGGAGATGTTGTGAGGTTCGCGAAAAATTTGATGGATAGAAAAGTTTAATATTCCCGTTATAAAGTGCTGGTTCATGAAACTTCTCCTGATCCATGCAGATTTTATGGAATATGAACTTAAAAAGGAGACTCCAGTAGCAGAAAAAATAGATGAAGATGAAAAGAGAAGAAAGCTTGAGGAAGTACTGGTATCTTTTACATCAGTAGAAAAAGGAGATAATGAAGAGGTTGTTAAAAAGGCCGTTGGTAACATCATCGATGTTGCAAATAAGGTTAAGGCTGAAAGAATCCTCGTGTATCCTTATGCCCATCTATCCTCAAACCTTGCTGATGCCAAAACTGGTGTAGAGATACTCAAAAAAATGGAGGAGGTCATAAGAGATTCAGGCTTTGAAGTTTACAGGGCTCCATTTGGGTGGTATAAGGCATTCAACATCTCATGTAAAGGTCACCCCCTCAGCGAGCTTTCGAGGGAAGTCAGGGCGAGTGAGATCAGTGAGACTGAGGAGAAGGAATACACAGAAGCTTTAAAGGCTGAGGAAAAGGCTAAAAGCTACTGGTACATACTCACACTGGATAAAGAACTGGTTGAAGTTGAAAAATTCGATTTTACCGGGCATGAGAAGCTTAAGAAATTCGTGAACTACGAGATCGCAAAGAAGAGGGCAGTCGATAGGGTCCCTCCACATGTAGAATACATGCAGAGGTTGCAGATCGCGGATTACGAGCCGGCAAGTGATTCAGGTCACATGAGATACTATCCAAAGGGCAGGCTGATAAAGAGCCTGATCGAGAGCTATGTTACTGATAAATGCATCGATTATGGAGCCATGGAGGTTGAAACACCAATAATGTACGATCGTGCACACCCCACACTCAGGAAATACCTTGAGAGATTCCCTGCAAGGCAGTACATAATTCAAGGAGATAAAAGGGAGTTCTTCCTGAGGTTTGCAGCATGCTTCGGACAATTTCTGATCAAGCATGATGCTGTGATAACCTACAAGAACCTCCCGCTGAAGATGTACGAGCTTACAAGATACTCATTCAGAAAAGAGCAGAGGGGGGAGCTTGTTGGCCTGAGGAGGTTGAGGGCTTTTACGATGCCAGATATGCACACGATAACGAGAGATATGGAGTCTGCGAAGCAGGAGTTCCTGAACCAGTACAAGCTGTCGATAGAGGTTCTGAGGGGTATTGGTCTGGAGCCTGATGATTACGAGACCGCTGTCAGGGTTACGAAGGATTTCTATGAGGAGAACAAGGAGTTCATCCACAGCTTGGTTGATATAATCAAGAAACCGATTCTGATAGAGATGTGGGACAGAAGGTTCTTCTATTTCGTCCTCAAATTCGAATTTAACTTTGTCGATTGCCTTGATAAGGCTTCAGCTTTAAGCACAGTCCAGATAGATGTGGAGAATGCTAAGAGGTATGGTATCACATTCGTTGATGAAGATGGTGAGAAAAAGCATCCCCTGATACTTCACTGCTCCTTAAGTGGGGCTGTTGAGAGGTGTATGTACGCGATCCTCGAGAAAGCCCACATGGACAAGGAGAGCGGAAAGCTTCCAATGCTACCGGTATGGCTTTCACCAACCCAGCTAAGAATAATCCCTGTGTCAGAGAGGTTCCTCGATGAGGCCAAAAAGATAGCTCTCGAGATCAAGGAAATGGGTGTCAGGGTTGATGTCGATGACAGGGATGAAACCCTCGGCAAGAAGATAAGAGATGCAGGGAGAGATTGGGTACCATATGTAGCTGTGATTGGGGAAAAGGAGATCAGGGATGGCAAATTGACAGTCACCATCAGGGCTGAATCTTCAATGAAGGAGCAGAAGAGGGTTTCAATGAGTAAGGAAGAACTAGTGCAGAGAATAAAAGCTGAATGTGAGGGTAGGCCCTTCAAGCAACTCCCGTTACCAATGATGCTCTCACAAAGACCGTCGTTTAGGTGATGGGTATGGCTAAAAAGAAAAGAAAGTTTGATGCAAGGAAAAAGGAGGGAAAGGATGTAAAGGATAGGGATGTAAAAGATAGCAAGCCAGAAGCTGAGCTTGTGCTCACGCCAAAGCATGAGCTGGCCAAGACATTCATTCCATTGTTTTTCGGGTTGATAGCTGGAATAATATCATACCTGATCACTGGCGATGTTAGATCAAGAGATCCGATATCAATCGTTGTCCTAGTTATATTCATATATATCAACAAGTTCATCATGCCAAAATTCGATATAACCCTACAATCCAAGGATTGGGTGGGATTCGCTTTCCTCACCTTCGCAACATGGTATATTTCCTGGACACTGCTTCTGAACATTTAAGCGTGAGAGCATGGAGAAGTTCAGGATCGCTGTTGTGGATAGAGATAGATGCAAACCACAGAAGTGCAGCAGGGAGTGTGAGAAGTACTGTCCAGTAGTGAGATCAGGGGCTGAAGCTGTTGTTATTGAGGATAAGGCAGTAATTTCAGAAGAGCTCTGCGTTGGTTGCGGTATCTGCGTTAAGAAGTGTCCTTTCAAAGCAATCAGCATCGTTGGACTTCCCCATGAGCTTGAAGGAAAGGAAGTCCATAGATACGGAAAGAATGGATTCGTGCTTTATAACCTGCCGATCCCGAGAAAGGGGCATGTCGTTGGACTTCTGGGACCCAACGGAACCGGAAAGACTACAGCAGTTAAAATCCTCTCAGGACAGATAAAACCGAATCTCGGCAAGGATGAGGCTGACTGGGAGGAGATATTTGAAAGGTTTGCGGGGACCGAGCTTCTGGACTACCTGAAAAGCCTCGTGGATGGAATAAGGACAAGCGTTAAACCACAATACATCGAGGCTATACCGAGAGTCTATAAAGGCAAGGCAAAAGATTTGCTATCGAAAGCAGATGAGATCGGAAAGATAGATGAGATGGTTGAGAAACTATCATTGAAGAACTCGATTGAAAGAGATGTCAGGCATCTGAGTGGTGGAGAGTTACAGAGGCTCGCCATCGCGGCCTGCTTGCTGAGAGATGCGGATTTCTATTTCCTAGATGAGGTAACCTCATACCTCGACATCTACCAGAGAATCTCGGTTGCGAAGGTTATAAGAGAAAAGGCAGAAGAGAAACCAGTTCTGATCGTTGAGCACGATCTCGCCATCCTTGACATGCTCGCAGATTATGTGCATCTCAGCTACGGCACTCCAGCAGTTTATGGTGTGATAACAAACGCGAAAGGTGTAAGGGTTGGCATCAACCAGTATCTGAGGGGTTACCTGCCTGATGAGAATATAAGGATCAGAGACAAGCCAATCGAGTTCGAGGTGTTCCAGCCGAGAGAGGGAGAGCTTGAGAGAACAGTCCTCGAATACCCGCCCTTCAGGAAAACCCTCAATGGTTTCACTCTTGAGGCTGCTGGAGGAGAGATAAAGCAATCAGAAGTCCTTGGCATAGTTGGGCCAAATGCCACGGGTAAGTCAACCTTCGTAAAGATACTTGCAGGAGTTCTAGAGGATGATGAAGGTAAGATAGAAAGAGATGAGGAGTTGAAAACATCATACAAACCACAGTACATCAAAACCGAATCAGATATGACTGTTGCGAGCTTTCTAACAAAAATCAACCCTATGGTAAACACATCATATTACAAAACCGAGTTTCTCAAACCTTTAAGGATTGAAGAACTCATGGACAGAAACCTGAAAGACCTGAGTGGTGGAGAGTTGCAGAGGGTTGCGATAGTTGCATGCCTGCTGAGGGATGCTGATCTGTACTTGCTCGATGAGCCTTCAGCCCATCTGGATGTTGAGCAGAGGACTGAGACTGCGAGGATAATAAGAAGGTTCGCCTTAAACACAAAGAAGAGCATTTTCGTTGTGGATCACGACATATACCTCATAGACATGATCTCTGACAGGTTAATCGTTTTTGAGGGGGAGCCGGGGAAGAAGGGTATATCCAGCAGCCCGCTCAGCATGAGAGATGGCATGAACAGGTTCCTTTCGAACCTTGAAATAACCTTCAGAAGGGATGAAGAGACTAAAAGGCCAAGAGTAAACAAGATCGACTCAAGGCTCGATAGGGAGCAAAAGAGTAAGGGCGAATTCTACTACTACTTCTGACTTTATTTTTACCCGTTTGTTTCCGATTCTTATTTTTTCACTTCGTTGTCGCCATGCAATAGCTTTGCGATGACTTCCACAGCATCGGCAAGCCTGTACGATGGGCGGGAGATTATGTCCGCATCAACAACATAAACCCTCCCGTTCTCAACCGCATTTATATTCCTGAGCCTGCTATCGCTCATTATCCACTCATAGACTATGTTCTTCTCGTTTCCACCCATTCCGCTTCCGCTGCTTACAATGATGACATCCGGATTTGCTCTGAGCAGATCTTCAATGCTGACAATCCTCCATCCATCAAAATCGAAAACATTTTCTCCTCCTGCAAGCTCAATAACCTCGCTTATGAATGTATTCTTCCCGCTAACCCAAACAGGATCATGCCAGAGAATGTGCGCAACCCTCACCTTCTTCTTACCTGCAATCTCTTTCCTCACCCTCTCGATCTTAGAATACATCTCTTTGACAACCTCTTTAGCCTGATCGTATTTTCCTGTAGCCTTCCCGATCAGGATAATATCCTTCATTACATCCTCTATCGTTTTAGGATCGAATGCTATCACATCTATTCCAAAATTTCTCAGGGCTTCAATCGTATCCAGACCGTTGCCGTATGTTGCCACAACAAGATCCGGCTTTAGCGCAAGCACCCTCTCGACATTCACAGTCGAGTAACCACCAACACTCACAAGAACACCGCTCTTCTTTTTTTCCAAGACCTCTGGAGGGTAATTGCAGTAGTCCGTAACACCAACAACCCTGTCTTCAGCACCTATCGCGAACAGTATTTCGGTGTTGCTGGGAGCGAGCGAGACGATCCTCCGTGGGTTGTCTAGAGGAATTTTATAGCCAGTATCGTCAACCGGTGTGGCGTTGAAAATCTCGCTAAGATTGAGTTGCAGAGTGGGTTGATCTTTCTCAACCTGAACCGGCTGGGTGCAGAGAGTAAAAAATAGAGATAGAAACAGAACTGCGAATAATACTCTTCTCATCTCCTGCTCACCGCTACAGCTACCACCATCGCCAGAATTATTAAGATTATGCCGAATCCGGGTGTTTTCTTTTCGGGCGTTGCGGTTAATGCTGAAGTCGGAGTTGCAGTTGCTTCAGGCTTAGCCTCAGGCTGAACTTCCTTGCTTCCCACAGTTTCCTCTTCAACCTCCCCTTTAGCTTCTTTAACTGCTTCCTTTGTCTCAGTCTCCATTACCTTGATGGGATGCGGTTTCCCCAGCAAGGCCATTATCGCACTGACAGTCATATAACCGGGATTTGATGTTTGGTAGGATGTGTACCTGAAGTATCCATCATCTGTCTGCAGGCTCAGCAGATGCTCAACCACGCTGATGTTGTTCTTCTTCCATTCAGCTGGATTTAATCCTGCAGCGGTTAAAGCCTGAATCGCCCAGGCATCGCTGGCTGAATTGCTTGCAGAGGTTCCGAAGTACCTCATACCACCGTCATCGTTCTGTCCCTGCTTCAAATAGTCCAGTGCCTTCTTTATAACATCCGAATCCCTTGGCTCCCCGGCAGCTATTAGAGCCTGTATGGCTGAAGATGTGTCATCAAAGTCACTTTGCTCACCCACAGCCCATGCAAAACCACCATCCTGGTTCTGCTGGGCTTTCAACCACTCCACAGACCTGTTAACATCCTCCCCCACAGATGTTAAAGCGAGTATCCCCCATATAGTCGTGTAAACGAAATCTCCTATCTGTCCATCATCCTTCATTTTGGACTTTAACTCTGCAACGAGGTCTATGCCATCGAAGTTCCTCGGGTTTTCATCCGCAGCAACCAGAGCCAGAATCGTTCTCGCATAGTCTGCCGTACCCATCTTTGGCATTTCACCCCTCAGATGATCCCTTATGTAATCTACGGGACTCTTTCCATTCTTTGTCCAGTTGTGTGGATCCTCTCCTGCCGAAACTATGGCCATTATTGCCCATGAGGTCTTACCTATGCTACTCTCCTCTCCGGGATTCGAGAATCCTCCATCTTCATTCTGTATGCTTTTCAGCCATTTGAGAGCTATCTGGATTCTCTCATCGCTTGCGTTAAGAGGAAAACCCTTCCATTCAACCACTATCGCAAATATACTGAGCGATCTGGCTTCCGTCCTGTAATACAGATATTTTCCATCCTCCCTGATAAACTCTGTTGGCAATGCTACCCATGTCCCGTTGTATTTCATCACCACAACCCTCTTCCCATCGGCTACCTCTTTTGGAACCTTGAAATCTATCTCCACAGCTACTGAACTATTCACCTCAATTTTGAAGCTCCTGTAAACACTCCCGTATAAAATCCCCTTGGGTGTGTGGCTTTCCTCAACTCTGACTTCAACACACTTTGGCTCGTTTGATGATAGAGTTAGATTCGTTATTGACAGCTTTTCTGCAAGCTCTTCCGGAATCTCTACTGCAACTTTCTTCTGAGCCTGCAGCTGAACAGCTTTGGTGAGATTTTCATTACGGACTTGCTCGCTAACAACCAGCGTTTTAACAGATAAGCTGCTCACACCTTTATCATCTTCAACTGTGAGCCTGACTTCATACCTTCCAGCTTTTTCGAAGGAATGGGTTACAACTTTCCCGCTTGCAGTATGTCCATCTCCAAAGTCCCAGAGATACGAGATTATATCTCCATCTTCATCATAAGAGAGAGATGCGTTGAATGTGATTCTCTCCCCAGCAACCGGATTCTCCGGCGTGTAATCGAACTTAGCTATGGGAGGTTTATTCCCTGTGATCCATTTGATGCTCGCATGAACTTCATAGTTGCTACCAATGCTTATTTCAATCTTGTAGAGAGAGGTTTCTGGAGTTTCGCTCATGCTGCGGGAGAAGTACCATACTATTCTGTCTCCCGGAGAGATTTCATAATCCGTTGCCACTATTCCCGGAAGGGGCTCATCCGGATAGTTTACCCAGTACATCCATCCGGAGGTTTCACCCAGATCTTTGGAGCATAGCCCATTGATGCAGTCAACAAAAATACCCCACTCCTTTAACTCTGGTTTGTAGCTTATGCCAAGCGTTTCGGTTGCCTTCTTCAATGCTCCATATGCAGTCCTCCACTTGATGGTTTTTCCAAGCTCTGTGAATGTCCCATCTGGGAGATAATTGGCGGGCAACCCACCTCCAGAGCTTTCAGTCTTGCAGACAACTATTTTGACAAATTTCGTTACACTCTCATCTGCAATCGCTGTAACATTCAGCACCCCAGTTATTCTCGGTATGAAGTATGCCTGATCATCCGTTTTGGCAAATACTGGTGTGCCATTGTTCATTCTGAAGATAATCAGTGCCTGCTGATCCACGCTTGCAGTGACCTTGCTGTTAACACATCCCCCATTAACATCCAGTGTCAGGGCTGATGACGGAGCTATCAACGGAACCGCCAGCAGAACAATAAGAATAAGAAAAATTCTGAATAGTTTGAGCATCAGCTCACCTCGCTTACAGCGTAGTCGCTTATGGCGAGAAGGTTGTTCGGATACTCGTTCAGCCTGTATATTCCAGCATACAGCTTATAGCTCCCGCTCTGAACCTGCTGTGGAACATGAATTAGCACAGGAACCTTTACTTCCTGATTTGCTGTCGCATAATAGGTTGCTATCCCTGCCAAAGCTTCTCCACCATCATTCGTGCCACTAACAACAGCCACAAACCACCCGCTGTCGAGTGATGTCACATTCAGCCATGTGAGGATGCTTCCACCTTTAGTGCCGCTGGAGACAGTAAAGGAGCTTATACCCGCACTCTTAACCTCAACATTTATCTTTAGCGTGATGGTCGCATTGGAGAGTGTGCTCGTCCATGGGCCGTATGTGAAGTAAACAATATCTCCATCGTTCAGATCGTAGAGGTTTACACCGACACTGGGCTGAGTATCATTAACCCAGTACATCCAGAACAGCGTGTTCGTGTTGCTGATTCCAAGTATGGACGGCACGAACAGCGAACCCCATGTTGCGTACCAGCTATCATCGAGCGTGTAGTTGAATGATATCTCAGCACCATCTGTTTTACCACCTGTGCTTGCGAAGTGCAGTGCTGAAAGGGCTGAGGTTTTGTTAACCTGATATGTTTTGTTGCCAATATTCAGGCTGAGCTTTCCGGGATACAACGTTACATTGACCTCTATAAGGCCTGAGGAGTTAAAGCAGTAGAGATACCCGCTATCCGCACCGATATATAGCCTGTTATTGGCTATGTACGGAGAGGACATTATGTTGTAGTAGTTCCCTGCCGGGGGTGTCAGCCTGTAGTACCAAAGCATGTTCCCACTAAAAGCATCCACAGCGTAAATCGTTCCCTGAGGGTTATTAGTTGCGAAGTAAACTATACCTCCAGCAACAGCTGGAGAGGAATCTATCTTGCCGTTTGCTGTGAAATTCCATAACTCAGCCCCATTCGTTGCGTTAAAGCAGTAGAGCTTTCCTTCATAGGATCCAATGTAGATGTTACCATAAGCTATGGCTGCGGTGGACATCGTCCCATTGAATGACACGCTCCAGGCCAAGCTGCCATCCATGTTCAACGCATACAGCCTGCTTTTAGTCGCGAAGAATACCTTGTTGTATCCTATGGCGGGTGTGTTGGTTATCTGGCTATCAACTGAGAAATTCCATATCTCCACACCATTCTCGTTCAAACAGTAAAGCCTGTTGACCGAGTCGTTTCCGGCAAAGAATATCCTTCCATTGTATGCAGAGGGAGATGTGTAGTGTGAGACCTCATTGCCTGTTGTGAATTTCCACAATATCCCACTATCGTTTATAGCCCATAGCGTGCCGTTTGAGAATGTCACCACATAAATCGTGTTATTGTAAGCGAGCGGTGATGAGGCTATTCCCCACCACGAAGGAGAAGTTTCAAGCTGATAGCTTTTTTCTATAACCCCGCTGGTTGCGTTAACAAAGTATAGATATCCTGACAGGCTTCCAACCACCACACTGTTGCCGATAACTGCCACGCTTGACGCTCCAGTTATCTGACTGTTCCTCCATTCAATGCTTCCAGTAGTTGCATTTAGACTATACAGCCCACCATTCCAATCCCCCCACCCATACCAGTTCGTGACGAAGATGTGTCCATTCCAGTAAACGGGTGAGGCTCCAACAAGCCCAGTAAGTTCGGTTTTCCAAGCAAGAGCAGGCAATATTCTTTCAGATGTGAAGTTTCCGGCTCTCTGCTCATCTCCATGGAAGTTTGCCTGAGCCTGCGTAAGCGGAATCGTGCAAAGAATTACAAGCATTACAACCAAAAGCCTCTTCATATGAGGCAGTATGCAAAACCACTTTTAAGCTTTTCCATTTTACTGGACATCAAGTAAAATAAATTTTAGCAACTTGATTATAATCTCAGATTTCTGGCACAAAATTAACAAACACCTATGTAAAATTTGCGATAATTTGTTACATTTACATCTTCAATTTACAGCTTCAGGAGCAACAATTAATCAAACAGATGACAGCGAACCTTTCTATCCCCCAGTCGGACCATTTCAGGATGATCCGAGCATATTTCCATTCTTTTCGGACATAGGCTGTAAAATTTGCACCCGCTACGCTCTGACCGCTGAGTTAGTTCAAACGACTCCTCTACAGACCTCACAAGCATCTCGGTGTAAGGATGAAGCGGCCTATCCAGAACATCAACACCCTCCTCAACTATCTGCCCGGCAAACATCACAGCTACTCTATCCGCAACTATTCTGGCAAGCTCCAAGTCGTGGGTTATGAAAAGATAGGCCATGCCAAGTTTTTTGTGTAGAGAGACGAGCAGGTTTACTATCGACGCCTGAACAGACATGTCGAGCATTGAGGTTGGCTCATCACATACAATGAACTCCGGTTCCACAGCAATCGCCCTCGCTATCACAACCCTCTGCAACTCCCCACCGCTGAGTTCATGCGGATAGCGATATAGGTGTTCTTCGCGAAGCCCAACCATCTCTATGAGGTTATGAATAATATCCCTGCTGCAATCAAGCCCGTGAATCCTCAACGGCTCTGCTATGCTGTCGTAAATTCTCCATCTGGGATCTAAAGCATCTTCCGGATGCTGAGGGATTAGTTGCATTCTTCTTCTCACTCTTCGGAGGTCTCCTGCCTTCATTCTGACAAGATCTAAACCATCAAAATAAATCTCCCCCCTCGTTGGCCTTACCAGCATCAAAAGCATCCTGCCAAGCGTTGACTTTCCACTTCCGCTCTCTCCAACCAGAGCCAGTACTTCACCCCTGTTGATCTCGATGTCAACACCATCAACAGCGACAATCCTGTGCTTTGAGAAGAATCCCGACTCGAACACCTTGTAAAGCCCAACACCCTTAAGCATAGAGCCAGCACCTCACCTCACCATCGAAAGGTGGCTCCTTCAGGCATTTATCCGTAGCATGATCACATCTGGGATGGAACCTGCATCCTTCCGGAGGGTTAACCATGCTCGGAGAGTAGCCCTTTATCGGATTCAGACCCCTTGATGGTAGGGAGTTCAACAGGGCTTTTGAGTACGGGTGAAGGGGTTCCTCAAAAAAGGTTCTGGCATCACAAACCTCCACAATCTGCCCGCAGTACATGACTGCCACCCTGTCGGCAAGTCTTTCAGCGAAGGGTAGATCATGAGTTATAATCAGCAAAGATGGTTTGCTGTTCTTCTTGATCTTCCTGAAAAGTTCTGCAACCCGAACCTTCTTTGTCACATCCACACCCTTGGTTGGCTCATCTGCAATGATCAGTCTTGGCTGTGTTGATGTTCCCATTGCAACCAGTGCTCGTTGCCTCATCCCTCCGCTGTACTGATGCGGATACTGGTTGACCCTTTTCTCGGCAGGATTGATGTCGAAGTACCTCAGCAAACCAACTACCCTCTGAATTGCAGTTTTTCTGTCAATGCCCATATGCACTTCCATTGGCTCAGCAATCTGAATCCCAACCCTGAGAACTGGATTAAGGGAAGTTGCAGGGTTCTGTGGAACCCAAGCTATTTCCCTCCCTCTGATCTCCCTCAACCCCTCCTCTGGCAACTCAAGCAGGTTCAATCCATTAAAGAGTATTTTACCACCAACCCTAACATTTTCAGGCAGCAATCTTAAAATCGTCATTCCCAAAACGGATTTTCCGCTCCCACTTTCTCCGATCAACGCTAAGGCTTCGCCTTCACTGACATGAAAGCTTACACCATCAACGGCTTTTACTGTCATATTTTCCAGAACAAAATGAACATGCAGATCTTTTACAACCAGCACCTCATCCATTTCCTCCACCCATTCTCAATATAACACGCAGAAGTACAGTAACATTGGTGAAATAAAATATTTTCTAATTTTAACACCAATTATAAAATTACACTAGATTAGTAATACCAAAATAGTTTAATCTCAAAATAAAAACCAAACAGCTATGATGATTCCAAAAGTTGCACAAATCCTTATAACTCCTCCAACTAATACTATTTTTGTACCCAAATCAACCCCAAATAATCCAACATAGTAAGGTAGCCTATGGGCGAAGATATATCTCAAACTCCCAATTGGGCTTGCGACTAGCAATACAATTAAAGCCTGCTTAAATGTTATGGTATCCATTATCTCCGAAAGAGCGGCATAGGCAGCAAGTGGATTTGCTATGCGAAGAGGAATTATAGCTAAAGCCTCTGGTGGTAGCGGAAGGGGTAAATCAAAATTTATCAAGCCTACATCCAGCAATACAAAGGCTACAATTGTGATTGGAAGTGCTATTGCCACATACCTTTTCAATGTCCGCTTCGACCTTTTAAAACCGTTGTAAATAGCCTCTCTAATATTTCTTGAAGGAATGCTAATTTCTACTTCATCGTTGTCTTTAAGCAGCAATCTTCCAGCAAGAAGGGCAATTCCAGCTACTATGGCTCCATTCAGTATGAATAAACATATATATGTAATGCCAAGAGGTCCAAGCAATGGGATGATAGCTGGTGCTATATAGGCTATACTTTCATAAACCGTCTGAGGAAACCATGTTGCTATGCTTGTTATGTATGCCTCAGTTCTGCTAATTTTTCTATTTCTATAAATTTCCGCAATCATTGATATTGCCGCCTGAGGTGATCCAAAAGCTGTAGCTATGGCAATACAACTTCCTGAACTCAACTTAGAAAGCTTAATAAATGGCTTAAGAACCGGTAAAACCCTGTAAAAAATGCCAAGTTCTATTGCAATGTTTGCCATTACAATTCCTGCAACAACGTAAGGCAAAACAGAAAACCAGATTAAACGGCTTTAATAATGCTTTGAAGCATACTCTCTCACCCGTGGATCGAGTAAATCTCTTAAACCATCGCCAAGTAAGTTAAATGCAAGAACTGTGATCATTATTGCTAAGCCCGGAAAAATTGTTAGCCACGGAGCAGTAGTCATAAAATTCTTCCCCTCGTTAAGCATAGTCCCCCATTCGGGTGTTGGTGGCTGAGCTCCTAAGCCCAAGAAGCTCAAGCCTGTTATAGACAGTACTATGTGACCCATGTCAAGCGTTGCAAGAACGATAATTGGGGCTATTGCATTTGGTATCACATGCTTAACAAGTATATACACATCACTCGCCCCCAGCACTTTTGCTTGCGTGACGAATTCCATCTCTTTAATTGAAAGAACACAACTCCTTACGATTCTTGCATAACTAGCCCAGCTTGTGAGAGCTATGGCAATCACCAGATTTTTTAATGATGGACCAAGAATTCCAACCAGTGTTATTGCTAGAATCAATCCTGGAAATGATAAGAGTACATCTACGAATCTCATTATTACCTCATCAACTTTTCCACCAAAATATGCTGCAATGGAACCAAACATTATACCCAAAAACATAATTATTGCTATTGCAAACACAGAGACGAAGAGAGAGATGCGAGTCCCATAGATAATTCTACTCAGAACATCTCTACCGAGCTGATCTGTGCCAAGCAGGTGATTTAAGTTAGGTTTTTGAAGTTTTTCCTTCATATTGACTTCGTAAGGATCATAAGGAGATATAACATCTGCAAATACTGCAACGAGAAACAGACATAAAATTATCAAAAGTGCGATGAAGTTGACTGTTGATATTGATGTCCTAGTTTTAGCTATAACACTTGCAATTTCGTTAGGCCTCATGTGTCTCATACCTGATACGAGGATCAAGGAAGAGGTAGATTACATCGACAGTTAAATTCGTCAGGATAAAAAATAACGCTACTAGGAGTACGAACCCCTGAATAACAGGATAATCCCTTGCATAAATCGAAGACACAAAGTAACTGCCCACACCCGGCCATGCGAATATAGTTTCAACTATTACTGCTCCAGTCGCTGCGTGTCCTGAATAAATACCTATTGCTGTAATAACGGGAATAAATGCATTTTTTAGGGCATGTCTCGTAATTATAAGCTTCTCTGGCAAACCTTTAGCCTTTGCCACGATTATATACTGTTGGTGTAAAACTTCAAGCAGACTGACTCTCATCAGCCTCGTTAATGTTCCGGCAAATGACATGCCAAGAGTTAAAGCAGGAAGAACTATGTTCTTGGCTCCATAACCAAAAGCTGGAAGTATGCGTAATTTAACAGAAAATATTAGAATAAGAAGCAACCCCAGCCAGAAGTTTGGCATCGAAATACCAAATAATGACAGTATTCTGCAGATGTGATCTATAGCTGTGTTGTGTTTTAAAGCTGAAAGAATCCCCAAAGGTATTGAAACCGCTACAGCAATCAGAATTGATGCAGCAATAAGCTGTAAACTTGCTGGAAAACGCGTTAGGTATCCCTTCAGCACCGGTTCACCCGTTCTTAGCGATACACCCAAATCGCCATGCAAAATTTTTGAAAGCCATATAAAGTACTGGATATAAAGAGGCTTATCTAAATCATGCTCTTTTTTAAAAGCCTCTATTTGTTCTTTAGTCGGTTCTCCTTGTAATTGTCTTTCAAGAATCATCTCAGCCGGATCTCCCGGAGCTAAATAGATTATTAAAAACGAAAGCAGTGATGCCACAATCATCACCAATGGCATCAAGGTTAGGCGTTTTACTATGAATCTCATAGAAATCTAAAAATTTAAAAATTAAAATTACTGAGATTACTCTATCCACACAGAGCTGAAATCTGGCTCTCCAACAAATTTGATGCCCTTCACATTCTTCTTTGCTACTATAAATATCGAGTCGTAGTACAGTGGCACAACTGCATCCTTGTCATAAACGAGATTGTAGAATTCTATCCAACCTTCTTTTCTGTCGTTTTCATCGAACGGTAGCACAGCTTTTCTAACAGCATTTGCTATTTCATTATCCTCGAATGCACCATATTTAAACTCTGGAGCATCAGGGTTGAACCTCCCATCAGTTCTCTGATAGATCCTTCTTTCTGGTCCGCCAACATAATAAAATCTCAAGTCATATTCGCCCTTCTTCTGCTTCTCCTTATATGGACCGCTCTCAAGTACTTCAATTTCAATGTTTATTCCGACTTTCTTTAACTGTGCTTGAATCAGTTCTGCAAGTTTGACCTTATCCGGATTCTCTCCTCTGAGTATAAGTTTGGCATTTATACTTTCGTATCCAGCCTCCTTTAGCAATTCTTTCGCCTTTTCTGGGTTGTATTCATACTTAATATCCACCTCTTTTACATATGGGGCTTTATCACAGTACAATGCTCCCTCTGCCCCTCTAACCCAGCCATCGAAGAGTTGTGATATCTCATCTCTGTTTATTGCGTAGTTCACAGCTTTTCTTACAAGTTCGTTGTCCCATGGGCTATTTTCATAGTTGAAAGCCAGTATCGTTGTCATCGGTATCTCATTTTTGTAAATCACAAATCCTTCATCCTGCAAAGATTTCAGAACATTTCTTGGCGTATAATAGCTGCCACCATGGTAGTGATCGACGATTGCATCTATTTCACCACTCCTCAAAGCAAGAACCCTTGTCTCAGCATCTGGAATTATTTTCACTACAAGTTTTTCGAGCTTTGGTTTCTCTCCGTGGTAGTATTCATTCGGGACAAAGACGGCATACTGGTTTTTAACATACTCTCCAACTTTCCATGGTCCAGTTCCAATCGGATTGACAATTTTACCAGTTACATTTCCTTTAGGTTCAACGGAGTTCGGGCTTATTATTCCCAGATGGAATTCCGCAAACGCAACCAGATCTATGTATCCATTCTGTCCTTCTTTGTAGTGTATTGCAACAGTATATGGATCGATTATTTCTACATTTTCTATTCTGTCAACTTCAGTCCAGTGGTAGTATTTTAAAGCCTTTAATCTGTCTATTGTAAATTTCACAGCATCAGCATTGAATTCACTTCCATCACTGAACTTGATGCCCTTCTTTAGATAAAAGATAATCGTTTTACCATTATCTTTTATCTCCCATGATTCGGCTAATTGTGGTATCAGCTTACCGTCTCTGTAATCAACAAGTCTCTCCAGAAGAAGCATTTCCGGCAAAAAATCCATTGTTTTTGGAGTTTCAATATTTAAGTCGTTTCCAAATCCGCAATAGCCTATTGTAAGGACCTGTTCTGGCTTGGTAGTGGGTTCAGTAGGTGTAGGTACCACTGTAGGTGTTTTCTCTGGTGTTTTAGCTGAAGTTTCTGGTTTGCCTGCACATCCCAGCAAAAGTAATACTACAAGAATGCATACTACAAACTTTTTCATCCAATCACCTCGCAACAACAGTAAGCGTAGCAGTCAGATTCCTCTTATCATAAACGCCCATTGATATTTCATCAACATACCTAGCAACTATGACATTTACACCCTCCTTTAGAGTTATCTCACAAAATCCATCTACTGCTACTTCGTCAATACCATCTTTTGTACCAACTTTTACAACACCGTTTACACTTTTTCCTCTGAAAATTAGCTGGATTCTCATTTTATCTCCTGATTTGAACGGTTTCAGTACTTCGGGCATTATTTCAAACTCGAATCCAGCTGCGAATGGCTTTATTTCGTCCATTTCATCGTTAAAAGTGTAAGCTTTGATATATCCCCAACCATCTTGTTTCTCTAATGTTATATCCCGAAGCTAGTCTCCTATCTCCAAAAATCCATTTGTTATCGTCAGTAATTGAGTATATGCCTCTGTCGAGTTCTACACCAACCATATACGGCTTTTCAGCCTCAAACTCAAGAAACAACCCACCTTTCTGCGATGATTCATTATCTCTCCCTACGACCACTGGTTTCTCTCCATCCGAATCTATTACAAAAGCTCTTTTAATGCTTAGAGGGTCAAGCATTCCTTCTGTTTCTGGGTAATGTCCCCATTTTAGGTGTGCCCTGTTTTCTTCACACTCTATCCAAGGTTCGTGGTTGACAAGTTTGAGTACTTCCTCCCTCATATTACTACACCACCGATTAAACTGTCGACATAAGTAATAAAAAAATTTTGATTTTTAGCAATATTTAAGAAAAGAAATTAAATGAGTATGAAATATATTAAGAGGATGACAATTAATGAAAAAAGAAGAGTGGTTTAGTTGATAGTGTAAAAATAACATTAAAATAAAGCAAACTTATTTTTCACAAACAATCATTAAATTTATCCTTTCGCAATTCAATTTTCTAATTTTGAGTGTTAAATTGCATTTATCCGCTATCTTTTTAAATTTCCTCAAATCAATCCCATTTCCAAACGGTAATTTTCTGGCAATTTCTTCACTGTAGTGGTGATTTGCAGTTTTCTCTTCTTTATTTTCACTTTCAATTAATATCAGCTTACCACCCTGCCTTAAAACCCTCACCCACTCTTTAATTGCCTTTTCCGGATTTGGAAGTGTCCATAAAACATGCCTTTCTATAACTGCATCAAATGTATTGTCTTCAAAAGCTAGGTTCTCTGCATCGTCTATTTTGAACAAAATGTTATGACCCTTTTCTTCTGCTTTTTCTCTTGCTTTGCTCAACATCCCTTCTGATAAATCTATCCCTACAACCTCATGCCCCAACTCAGCCAGAATTAGAGATACAAAACCAGTTCCACAACCAACATCCAGAACTTTCTTTCTATTTTCAAGCATTTCTTTTAATGCTTCTTTAACAACTTTCTTATCCTTTTCTGATTTTATACCGTGTGCTGGAATGTTCTCATAGTTCTCAGAATGTTCATCCCATCGAGATTTAATATAACCCTTAATGTCCATAACACCACCTACTTTTTCCTCAAACACACCGTATTAGCACGAATATTAATAGCATAAAAATCTTTCTAATTTTAACACCAATTATGAAATCAGATGAAATATAGTAATATCAAAAGTGCGACACAGAAAACACAAAAAATATATAGAATAAAAAAGAATAATAAAAAATAAATTAAGGCCTAAACATCCATTTCTCCAGTTCTCACCCTGGTGCTGCTTTCAACCGGAATCACGAATATCTTTCCATCCCCTGGATTGCCTGTTCTGGCACTTTCGACGATAGCATCTATTACCCTGTCAACCATCCCATCATCAACAACGATCTCCATCTTCACCTTAGGAAGTAGATCCACATGCATCTCCCGTCCTCTGAATTGAAGCTTTATCCCCTTCTGCTCTCCTCTCCCCCTTACCTCTGTTACTGTCATTCCCGCAACGCCAATATCCTCCAGAACTTTCTTTACACATTCCAGCTTCTCAGGCCTTATTATCGCCTCAACCATCTTCATTCCATCACCTTCTCTTCACAGCAACCGGCATCTGCTCGCTGTAAACGAAGTTTGGATACGAGATTGCTGCATGTTCAGCAATATCAAGTCCGAGTATTTCCTCTTCAGGCTTAACCCTTATGCCAACTGTCTTCTTCAATATGTAAAATAACGCAAAGCCGGTGCCGAAAGCCCATGCGAAGTTCACGATCGCACTTATCATCTGACATGCAAAGAAGCCAGCATTTCCATAGAGTAATCCTGTAACGATCGGTGCTTCAGTGGTATATACACCATATGTCCCATCTGCAAACAATCCGAGGGCTATCAGCCCCCAGGTTCCGTTGAATCCGTGGACAGGGACAGCACCCACCACATCATCAATTCCGCGCCTTTCCAGCCACCAGTAACCATAACTTGAAATGAATCCAGCCACTACACCAATTAGCACAGCAGCCCATGGCGCAACCCATGCACAGGGAGCAGTTATCGCAACCAGTCCACCTATGGCCCCATTACAGGTTATCCCAACATCCGGCTTGCCCATCTTTTTCCATGTAATTAGCATGGCTGTAACTGCTCCTGCTGCCGCTGCAAGGTTCGTGTTGGCAGCAATCACCGAAATTCTGAGTTCATGTGCCGAAAGCGTCGAACCAGGATTGAATCCGAACCATCCAAACCAGAGTATCAGGGTTCCAATTACTGCGAACGCCATGCTGTGTCCGGGAATTGCCTTAGGCTTTCCATTCACATACTTACCGATTCTCGGTCCAATCAGAATGCATCCTGCCAGCGCGATGTAACCGCCGAGTGCATGAACCACACCTGATCCAGCAAAATCCAAAGCTCCATACCCTACACCAAGCTTAATCATGAAATCCGATGTGCTTAGCCATCCTCCTCCCCATAACCAGTGACCGTAAACCGGATAGATTATCGCAGAAACAATCACACTGTAAATAATGTATGTCGAGAACTTCGGTCTCTCAGCTATAGCCCCGCTGACTATCGTTGCTGCTGTGGCAGCGAATACGAGCATGAAGAACCATATCTCAATCGTTGAGACATCGTAAGCGTTGCCTGCCAGGAACCATCCATCAGTTCCAATGATCCCACCAAGATCTGTTCCCATCATCAGGGCAAATCCGATGGCGAAGAAGGCTATCGTGCCAACTGCAAAGTCCATCAGGTTCTTCATCATTACATTTGCAACATTTTTGGCCCTTGAAAATCCAGCCTCAAGCATCGCAAACCCAGCCTGCATGAACATAACCAAGAAACCACATATAAGTGTCCAGACGAAATCTACTGGAGTTTCTGGGCTCTCCTTCAGAGTCTCTGCACCACTGGGATCCGCGGCAATCGCTGGTGTTGCTAGGAAAAATACCATCATGACGAGTATCCACCTCTTCATTCCATCACCGAACTCTCGGATTCTGCAAGTTTATTAAAAAATTTTTAATATTCTCACTTAATTGCTAATAATTTTTCACAAATACTGCGATTACATTCACAAATTATTAGATATAGATTGTAAATAATAAAAATTTTAAAATAGCCCAACTCACCACTTGCTCAGACTATCCTTAACAGCTCCGCATACAGCCTCCCACAGCCTTGCCCCCAGATCACTTGCAGGGCCTGCATATCTGTAGTACCTCCCTCTCTCCGTTGTCAGGACAATTACAGCATCCGTATTTGTTCCCGTAAAGTTGTGTCCCATCTCGAGAAGGGCTTTGCTTTTTGCTTCCGTTACAGTTATTATCGCATTCAACATTGCAGATCTGCTCACTCTGCAATCCAGAATTGCTATGATGTTAATCGTTCCAATCAGTTCATTCGGATTTCTGACTCCTGCGGTAACGAAAACGGTAACCTCACCACAACTCTGCACACTGAGCTTGTCCATCGGCACTGAAGTCAACAGACCGAAGTAGGACTTTACTCCAAGCCCTCTGGCTACATCCCTCAGATATTTTACAGGGTCCACATAATCGAAGTCGTCGCCTACAGTATGGTTAAAAGCGTATCTAACTTTCTTCCAGCCTCCAAGCAAGCCTGTACTTACACCAAAAAATTTTCCTTCCACTATAACAACATCATCATCAACCCAGTAATTTTCGTAAGGCATCGAGAACTTCCTCCTCGCTGTTCACAACCACAGCTTTTTCCAGAATACGAGAGTAAATTTCTTCAGCCTTAGAATCAGTAAAATTCCTGCTTTTGAAGGGAGTTCTGTTAACAACTATCAGCTTACCCAGTTTCGCAGCATACTCGGACGCCAGCAAGTTCTTAAAGTTCCCCCAACCAAAGCTAAGATTTGAGAGAACAACTGCATCGACATTCTCAATCATTTTCAGATTCTGTTCATGAGATTCCTCGCTGATTGGGGTAAATGGGGCTTCATCGATGGACTCTCCACCGATCTCAGTTATTAGTTCCCAGTCAGAATCCAGTGCATTGATTACTCCGGCAGAAATTCTGTAGCCAGCTTCACTCAAAATGTGAAGCAAATCCTTCCCGCTTCCTCCCCCGCAGATTACATGCACCCTTCTGTTACCAAATCTTACCTTCTTTCTTGGCACAACATAAACGCTCTTACCATGCCGCTTCACACTGACATCTGCCCCGAAAACCTCTCTGATTGTATTCTCGGTTATAACCTCCTCAGCCGTTCCCGCATAAATGATCTTCCCCTTCTTAACCATGAGAATTCTACTTGCAAATGAGGCCGCAAGATTGATGTCATGGATAGCCAGCAGCGCGGAACAACCCTCTTTAACTTTTTCCCTGACGATCTCCATGATCTCAATCTGGGCCGAGATATCCAGATGTGCTGTCGGCTCATCGAGGAGCATGATCTGAGGTTGCTGTGCAAAAACTCTGGCGAGCATAACCTTCTGTTTCTCCCCACCACTGAGCTCTAAGAAACTCCTCTGAGCAAAATCCTCCATTCCAACCTCTTTCAGAGCGTTTAAGGCAATGTTTATGTCCACACTGCTTGCCCTCTTTATCCCACTTAGATAGGGAGTTCTGCCGAGTAGAACTATATCAAGAACACTCAAACCCGTTTCGGGAGTTTCCTGAGGAAGGAAGCCCATCCTTTTCGATGCCGAATCTATCGTTTTTATCTTCCTTCCATCGAGCAGAACAACACCCCTCACTGGCCTGAGGATGCCGAAGATCGTTCTGAGCAGTGTTGACTTTCCGCTCCCATTCGGTCCGAGGAGGGCCACAAAATCGTGATCACTAACCTCGAATGTCATATCCCTGAGGACTTCGCTGCTTCCAAGCCTTACACTCACACCCTTAACCTTCAGCCTCATCTCAGACCTTCCTCCACAGTATGTAAACGAAGAAGGGTCCTCCAAGCATTGCTGTTATCGCCCCAACAGGCAGCTCCCCGGTTGTCGCAGTTTTGGCAACCAGATCAATAAGGGGCATAAATAGCATGGCAAAGAGGATTGTTAGAGGCAGGAGCTTCTGATGCTCCTCTCCAACAAGCATTCTCATCGTATGCGGGATAATAATCCCGACAAAACCGATAACCCCGCTGACAGCCACAGCAGATGAAGTTAATACAGCTATCACAGCAATCAGATACTTCCTGAATCTATTAACATCTACTCCAACAGCCATCGCATGCTCATCACCCAGCAGCAGGGCGTTGAGGTTCCAAGAGTTAATAAGCAGATATGCTATTCCTGCTATGGTTATGGGCAAAGCGAAGTAAACCTCGCTCCACTGCGGGTTTGAGAAGCTACCCATTATCCAGAAAACAACCTTGTGCATGCTCTGAGCGAAAAAATAGATTATCAGTGAAGTCAGCCCGGAAAAGAACGATGCTATTGCTATCCCTGCGAGGAGTATTGCATAGGTCTGATCTCTGAATCTGCTGGTTGTGCCGATCTCGTAAACAAGATACGAGGTTAAAAGGGCCGATACGAAAGCCAGAATAAGCTTGTTCTGGATAGTTCCAAAACCAAGAACAGTTGCTATTGCTGCTCCAACACTCGCGCCACTCGCCACTCCGAGAATGTATGGCTCAGCAAGAGGATTGCGAAACAGTGCCTGCATTGCACATCCAGAAGCCGATAGCGATGCCCCAACAAGGACTGCGGTTAAAAACCTTGGTAGTCTCGTATCTATAACTATGCTCCGCTCTATCTTATCAGCATTTCCGGTGAGAACCTTCAGCAACAAATCGTTTTGATAACCCAAGCTGAGATAAGAAACGAACACGACTGCATTCAGCATCAGCAGTGCGATAACCATTCTTTTCACGGAGTCAAGCAGATTTGAATATTAGATAAAGTTTACCTTTCATTTTGTTCATCTATAGAACTTTTTCTCGATTATTATTGATTATTACCGATTATTACTTTAACCTCAATTAACAAAAATAGTTAAGTATCAATTTGGCGAAGTATGTATGATGGTTAAAACTCTCAGCGAGCTGAAAGGCTACAACATCGTAGGAAAGCATTCCGCAGTCAAAACATGCCTCTGGTTGAAGAAGTCATTAAAAGACGAGGGAGTATGCTATAAGGAGAAGTTCTATGGTATAAAAAGCCATAGATGCCTGCAGATATCCCCAGCGCTCAGGTGCAATCTGAGCTGCATACACTGCTGGAGACCGCTGAGCCTGATGCCTGAGATAGATGGCTGGGATGATCCTCAGTTCATTGTCGAGGAGAGCATTAAGGCTCAGCAAAGACTGCTCAGCGGATTCTGGGGTACTAAGGGTGTGAACACAAAAAAGCTCGAAGAGGCTTACAAGCCAAATCAGGTTGCGATAAGCCTGATCGGGGAGCCAACCCTCTATCCATTCATAGCTGAACTGGTTGATGAGTTCAACAGCAGAGAGATGACAACCTTTGTTGTAACAAACGGCACCAACCCGAATGCTGTAGATAGATTGGAGCCGTACCAGCTTTACATCAGCCTGACAGCATACAGCGAATCATCCCATAAAACCCTCAACAAACCACACGGGAATTTGTGGGATAAAATCAACAGATCACTTGAAATAATGTCTGAGAAGGACTGCAGGACCGTTCTAAGACTGACGCTGATTAAAGGCATAAACATGAACGTTGAGAGGTTTGCTGGGCTTATCAACAAAGCAAATCCGGATTTTATAGAGGCAAAGGCCTACATGCATTTGGGTCACTCAAGGTACAGGCTTGAAAGATCTGCCATGCCTGAGCATGATGAGATTAGAGATTTTGCGGAAAAGCTGGAAAAGTTGGCCGACTACAGAATTGTGGATGAGTCCGAGATTAGTAGGGTTGTACTGCTCGAAAGGAAGTGAATCGTATGTTTACCGAGTTTGAGAAAAAGATGGATGAGATTAAGAGATATCTCGACCTGCTTGATACTGCAAGAGAGGAGCTGTTGAAGCTTACTAGAGATTTGAGGAGGAGGGCTACGAGTGCGATAGCAGAGGTACATCGAAATTCTCTGGAGAATGCAGAGAATATGCTCAAAGAGTGCTTCAACCACCTCGAGAAGATAAAGTACTATGAAGATGATTTTCCCGAAATATACTATCCGATAACCAGAGATCCCATTCAGGAGTTCATTGAGGCTTATGTGTTCTTCAGCATCATAAAAAATCGCGAGATTGCAATTCCCGAAGTTAAGGTACATCCGTCTCCGATTCTGACAGGTCTGGCTGACTGCGTTGGAGAGCTCAGGAGATATGCACTGGAGATGATGAGAGAGATGAAGGTCAAGGAGGCAAATGAAATGATAAACTTCATGGAGGCCATATACAGCAAGCTGATAGAGTTTGACTACCCGGACAAGATAGTTCCGCTAAAGTCCAAGCTAGATATGGTCAGGCTGGCAATTGAGCGAACGAAATCAGACCTGCTTTCTGTGATGAGACTGATAAATGAGACTGGATAAGATTTATAGAGCTTGATGGATAAATAAAAATTAACAAAAATTAAAACAGATCCCTGTCATCAACCACGATAGTCTGGTCTCTCCTCGGTCCTACAGAGATCAGAGATATCTTAGCTCCGCAGATCTCCTCAAGCCTCTTCAGATAGTTCTTCGCGTTCTCTGGAAGCTCATCAAATGACCTTGCTTCACTTATATCTTCATCCCATCCGGGGAGCTCCTCATACACCGGCTTAACATCATATAGCCTGTCTGTGTTCAGAATGAAACGATCGGTTGTTTTTCCATCTATCTCGTAAGCCACGCAGATCTTTATCCTTTTCAGCCCGGTGAGAACATCGAGCTTCGTTATCGCCATTGAAGTCATACCATTTATCATCACAGCATATCTTCCTGCTACGCCATCGAACCACCCGGTTCTTCTTGGCCTTCCGGTTGTGGTTCCGTATTCTTTGCCCATCAAACGCATGTACTTGCCCTGATAGTACTCATCGCCCTCATTGGCCTTCTCAAGGGCTTCCTTGAGTATTACATCATAGTCTTTCACAATATCCTCCCATCTACCCTCCCTGTTTGTTTCCTCCTCAGTTCCAAGCTCCGTTGGAAAAGGACCTCCCCCAACCCTCGTAGTATATGCCTTGAACACACCGATCACAGAGTCTATCTTTGTCGGTCCAACTCCTGTACCGGTAAGGGCTCCTCCAGCAGTTGGGTTAGAGGAAGTAACAAACGGGTATGTACCGTGATCTATATCGAGCAGGGTTCCTTGTGCCCCCTCGAAAAGAACCTTCTTACCGCTATCTATCGCCTCATTTATAATGTAACAGGTATCCTTTATCAGCGGTTTGAGTCTCTCGATGTTCTCTTTCTCCACATACTCTCCCAGTCTAATTCCCTTTCTGGCGATTTTGTCCCTGTAGCAGGGTCCGATTCCTCTGCCTGTGGTTCCTATTTTCTTGGATAGTGGATTCTTCTCAGGATTATCCTCATCTTTGTGCTTCTGGAGTATCGTATGGGCTGAAGAAGATACCACCAGCTTGCTTTCATCAACCTGTATCCCCATCTTCTCAAGCTGCTCGATTTCGCTGATAAGCACATCCGGATCGATGACTGTGCCATTTCCAATCACATTCAGCTTTCCATGAATTATGCCCGACGGGATAAGATGGAATTTGTACTTTTTCTCGTCAACAACCACCGTATGTCCGGCGTTATTCCCTCCAGCATATCTTATGACGAGATCAGCCTTCTCAGCGAGAAAATCCACTATTTTGCCCTTCCCTTCGTCTCCCCACTGCCCCCCAACAACTATAACAGTCTGTGCCATGTAAAAAAGTTGAGAGTATGAGTATTAAACTCTTGGCATTCTCATTCAGAAGTCAGAAACTCGTAAGCGGATTCGGCACTTGAGTTCTCATGTATGATCATCGCTATCGCCTTCGTCATCTTCGTTGGATTATCTGCCTGGAATATGTTCCTTCCTATCGCCACACCCTTGGCTCCAGCGTGCATCGCATCCTCGACCATTTTGAGGAAGTCTATTGTCCTCTCTATTCTTGGTCCTCCGGCTATAACCACCGGCACCGGGCAGCCTTTAACAACCCTTCTGAAAGAGTCCGGATCACCAGTGTAGTTTGTTTTGATTATATCTGCCCCAAGCTCGGCTCCAGCCCTCGTTGCTATTTTAACGGATTTTTCGCTGAATGGATCTATTCCATTGCCCCTGGGATACATCATCGCGAGCAACGGCATACCCCATTCCATGCAGCTTTTGCTTATGCTACCGAGTTCCTCAAGCTGTTTAGGCTCCGTGTTGCTGCCTATGTTCACATGAATGCTTACAGCATCTGCACCCAGCTTCAAAGCCTCTTCAACACTGCAGACAATCTTCTTATCGTTTGGATCTGGTGAGAGAGATGTAGAGCCGCTCAGATGGACTATCAATCCAACATCCTTTCCGTATCCCCTGTGTCCAAATGGGACTATCCCCTTGTGGACTATTACTGCATTCGCCCCTCCTTCTACAACCTTGTTTATCGTCTCTGGCATATTTTCAAGCCCCTCTATAGGCCCAACCGATAAGCCGTGATCCAGTGGCACTATGAGCATCTTTCTTGAATCCCTATTTATTAACCTCTCAAATCTTATCTTTTTACCAATCATAATCTCACCTTGCTACTCTGTAACTAAGTGACAATGTAGCAATATAAAAGATTTTCGAACCAATATAATCAGACTTTCAGTTTTAATCATGTATATAAGTAATAGATCAGAATCGATTCCTTTACTTGCAGTTCGGAGATACGCGGAAATACTTGAACTGGATTCAGAATTCGCTGTTTGAAGGCGATTAACCAAAGTGGATTTTGAAGAAGTGAAAATCGTTTAAAGGATATAATTGGCAATAGAGGAGATACGATAATGATATACAGATCCAGAACAGAAAAGACTCAAAAAAGAGGTTTTTGGAATCGAGAAAAGTAGAATTGATGAAATACTGTATGTAAAGGAGAAATAGCTTAGAATCTCGCTAAAATCTCGTTCAATATAGGATCTTCATGCGAAAATATTATCAAACTTGAGAAGTAGCTAACAGTGAAGCCCCGTGGTGTAGTGGTCAATCATGCGGGCCTTTGGAGCCCGCGACCGGGGTTCGAATCCCCGCGGGGCTATATACGGTAAACATTTTATTTTGGGGGCTACTTTTCGGTTTTAATGGACTATATGGAGAAATTTCACAAAGGGAAGGCAAGACTCGAGAAACAAATCCTACTTTTACATAATTTGGAACCTGAGAATAGGGACATCCTGTTCAAGTTCAAGGATTATCTGGTTTCCGAGTCAATCTCTCCCTTGCGGATCTTGAGGTATGTTCAGATTATGCGGATGACCTCAGAATGGGTCGATAAGCCACTTACTGAATGGGGTAGGGATGAGATCATCAAAGTGCTTGGTGAAATTGAAACAAGAAATTACAAAGTTGGAACCAAAAATGAGTTTAGAAAAGCCATGAAGAAGTTTTTCAGATGGTTGCATGGTGAGAACTGGGAAAATTTGAAGCTTTTGAAAAAATTGAAGGAAAAGAATAGGTTACCTGTGATTTTAAGCGAAGAAGAAGTATTCAGGATGGTTGAGGTTGCGGAGCATCCTCGAGATAAGGCAATGATTGCGGTGTGGTATGAGGCAGGTTTGAGAGTTGCTGAATTGGCAACTTTGCAGATTAAAGACATTGTATGGTATGAGCAAAAGGATGAGTTAAGAGCCAAGATTAAGGTTAGGGGAAAGACAGGTGAACGAGTTATTCCACTTGTTCTTTCGGTTCAGTATCTCAAAAGATGGATTGACATGCATCCTTTTAGGGATGATTTGAATGCTATAGTGTTTTGCAGTTTTGCGAAGCAGAATTATGGAGGGGTTATTGATTACCAACCTTTATTGAGAAAAGTTAAAGAAATAGCCAAAAAGGCAGGTATTAGAAAAAGAGTTTATACCCACATATTGAGACATTCAAGGGCTTCTGTTCTTGCTAATTATTTAACTGAGGCTCAGATGTGTGAATATTTTGGTTGGGAACAGGGTTCCGATATGCCTAAAATATATGTTCATTTGTCTGGAAGGGATATTGATAAGGCTGTGCTTCGAATATACGGGCTAGAAAATGAGGAAAAAGAGGACGATAAGCTGGAACCTAAAAGATGTCCTCGTTGTAATTACCTTAATGCACCGACAGACAGATTTTGTGGAAGATGTGCTTTGATATTGGATGAAGAAGAGCGATTAAGGTTTGAATTGAATGAATTGAAAGCAGTGGATGAGTTAACCAAGTTAGTTGCTAATAATCCCGAGCTTGTAATGAAAGCTAAGGAGATGTTGGAATTAGTTGAAAGACTGAATGATTATCAAGTTGTCAAGGCTTTTTTGGAGCAGTTTTGATTTTTTCCTTTAACCATTTATATACTTGAAACTTATTTTCTGTTTTTGAAAAATTATTCGGAGGTGTTGAAGTAGTGGCGAGAAGGAAAATTAAGAAGGGCGGGCTGGGTAACAACAAGCTGTTGTTTGAGGTTGCGGTTGGCATCGTTGCTTTAGTGCTGTTGTTCGGGGTGCTGAATACCGTTACACATACGAGTGAGACAGAACTTATAACTACAGAGGATCTAAAAAATTGCACCCTTGTTATGTACTATACTAAAGTTAATACATCTACTGGTTTAACAGAAGGCTCAGTTTATGCAAGCTATCAACTATCGGATATTGCAGTACTGAAGGATGGCTATTTGTATGTGGCGTTTCCTTATGATGTTGAAGTACCTGCGGGATACGACTTAGAAGTTGTACATTTTGGCATATACCTTAACAAGACTTTCAAGGATTTGATAGATCTTGGATGGAACGGTTATGAAGTAGAGTTTCAGTTAGTCAATTCTTCCGCTTTGCCAAGCTCTGGAACAATGTATTTGGGCTTAGATGAGGCTTTTGCTGACGCGGGACATGACGAGATCGCGATTGAATCGAGGTGGGAAAATTATCTTAATCTTTCTAACATGTCATCAGTTCCTGCAAAATACGAGGGAGATGTTGATCCTGCGGAGCTGCTGATAACTGCGAGCAGTATACTTGATAAAGAAGTTATGTTTTGCTTTGAACCTCTAACGCGTGTGTGGACACCTGGAGATGGTCAATATAGAACACTTGATGGTTTTATATTGAAACTTAACATCTATACAGCATCAGAAAAACCAGTTCTCAAAGCCTTCACCGAGCCAATCTGGGCGTTCATGGCGGGCTTGTGGTCAACTCTACTCGCAGTATACAACAGAGTTAGGCAGTATATTGGAAGTTTTGTCGGTGGTTTCAGTGTTTCAGCTTTCTTCACAGGTCTGATAGGTGATCCAGTCACGGCAGCGATCATCTCTGCGATCATGATTGCTGTGTTCTTTTTCGCACTTGTGAGGCCGGCACCGAGAAGAAGCAGATAATCCAAGGTGAGGGACATGGAAAAATTCTCTAATTTTTTTAAAGCATTTGACTTGGTTAAGGCGAGCTTTGCAATCACATTGATTCTCGCAGGAGTCTATGTTGTATATCCAGACTTATTCCAAGCGGGCGACAGGATTTGGAGTTTGCTTAAGGTTGGTATTGCAGTAGCTGCATCGATTGCCGGCATATACATTGTTTACAATACACTCGAGGCTAAGCGGGGTTATCTCACAGTGGGGGATCTGGCAGGTACAGTAATTGGGATGGGACTGATGTTTGTTGGTCTGTATTTGATGTTAGGGGAGGCAATTGAGAACACTTTTACCGGGGTTGCACAGACAGTTTTGCAGTTTGTGCCTTATGGCTTGAGTGCTATTAGCATGTTTGCGGGGATTCAGGCAATACAGAAGAATCGAAAAGAAAGAGCAGCGGTATTTATTGCAATAGCCGCAATATTTGCAATTGTTTCAATATTCAAGCCATTGGGAGTGATACCTTGAGATTCGTTCTTATTTTTTTGGCTCTTTTTGCTTTAGTCGCAACAGCATCAGCGTCAGTGTGGGATAATGCTGAAGAGGTCTTCCCTGGAACATGTTATTTTGGCGAGTTGACATATACTGGGGAGGTACATTATTACAAAGTTCAGCTTAGCGCGGGGAATTCAATAACGATATCTCTATCGGGCCCGGCTGATGCTGATTTTGATTTGTATATTTACGATCCGTCTGTAAATCTAATAGCAAGCTCGACATCAGGAGATTCAGAAGAGTCCTGCACATTTACAGCAAGCGTGAGTGGCTATTATCTAATTGAGGTTACGTCATGCTCTGGAACAGGTTCATACATGCTTGATGTCGGTCTTGTTTCAGGTGGTGGAAGCTCAAATGATGGTGGGGGCAGTACATTTGATTGTAGTCTGATACCTGACTGGCTTGGCCCACTTAGAGATATATGTTACTGGTTAAGTGATGGTGCGAATAGCCTTACAGAGGTACTAAACGGCTTCAAGCAATTTATTATTGAGAAAATACAGGCACTTACTGACTTCTTAGGTTGGCTTGCGAGTTTACCATTTCAGGCGGTGGACTGGTTATTCAATAAATTAACAGAGATCACTTCAGCAGCAGTTGAGAATATAAAGAATGCTGTTGATGCGTTCATTAAGAGTTTAACAGATCTTGGGACTGCAATCGGGAACTTTTTTGGAGGACTGTTCAGTGCTGTTGGTGGCTTTGTCTCTGGGCTGCTGGAATCAATTCAGGGAGCGTTTGGATGGATTGGAGAGCAGCTAGGAATCGCAGGAGAGGGATTAACGGAAAATGCAATAGTCATTATCGCAATAGTGCTTGTTGCTGTTGGTGTGCTGTTCTTTAGACCGGCTTTGTGGATCGGTGTGCTCTTGTTAGGTGTGTGGGGTCTTCAGCAACTCGCCGGACAGGGTAATCTTGTACAGGGATTATTTGGAGATTACAAGAACTTAGTAATGGTCATAATGGGGATTGCTGGTTTGACAATACTGTTTAAGAGGTGATAGCTTGACATGCTATTTTTGTTTAATTGCTTTTGTTGTTTACAATGTGCTGATCTTTACATCCCTCATTTTTGCTGTTAAGGCGTATTTAGAGGTTAAGCGATTGAAGAGGGATGGACTATGATCGATCTGCAATTTATTGAGACTTTAGGGATGATTAAGTTGCTGGACTGGATCAAAGAGAAAATAGCAATGTTTGAACCGGTTCAGTGGATGCTGTTTTTGATCGGGGCGACACTTGTTGGGTTTGGCTTATATTCAGCATGGAAGAGTTACAGAATTGCGAGTTACAGCATTAGCGTGAAGGTTGCGAAGTTTGGCTTTACTTTAATTGTCATATCGTTTGCATGGGATAACATCAAATGGATCTATGAAACCGCAATGCAGATGACAGGAAATCCCGTTCTCGCTTTTGTTCTAATCCTTGCTGGCGGGTTTTTGGGGATAAATACGATTAAGCTTCTTGTTGCTGGTGGGAGTGCTAAAAAATGAGATTGAAGGAGGGTATCAATAAGGATTTGGAAGGAAAGGGGCTGATGTATAAGCTTGCTTATTTTGCTAATTTAAAGTTTGTTTGGAGGATTTTAGATGCGTTTAAGCAGAACTAAACTTCTCAGGAGATGGTTTAGGCGTAATTCTAATTTAAAAAAGATGTGGGGGGTGAAATCTTGTTTAGAAGGAAGAAAGTGATAGAGGATGAAGAGGTTGAGGAGCTTAAGAAGTACAAGAAGGCGGCAATGTCTAAGCTCTTAATCGATGTAGCTGAGGACATTGTAGAGGAGATCTACAAGAAAGTGATGAACAACAGCAATTTCGATGAAAAGCATAAGCTTGCAGTGTTTGAGGCGACAGTATCGGTTTTCTGTGCGATTAATCGAGACGATGAGCTTGATTGATTCTTTGATAGCGTTGATAACAGCATGGTGGTTGTATGCGAAAAATCGCAATCGTAATAGTATTTTTTATCATCTGTAATGTTGCTTTTGCTGCTGAGGTTAATCAAACCAAGTTAAGCGATAAAGATGTTTTAAAGAAGGTCAAGGCTAAGCTTGGCATAAAGGAGTTTCCACAGCCGACAATAGAAACAAACCATACTGTGGTGTATGTTCTATTCAGGTTTGGAGCGTGGGACAGGGTTGCATACAACAACACGAAGGCTGTGGCTCCTCTCTACATCTATGCTTATTCTAAATCGTTGCCGGTCAAGGTGATATACTGGACTGAGAGCAAGAAGTTAAATGGAACCTTGCAGGGCTCATGGGGTTTACTCGGCACGATTGGACAGAAAGGCATGAAAGATACAATTTACCTGAAGATTGAGGTTGATGGTGAGGTTTACACTTATAAAATTCCACTTGTGAAGAGCATAAAGGAGAAAAAAGAGGAAGAGGGAGTTTTAACCTTTAAGAAAGAAGTGATTGAGAGACATGCTCAGGTGGCAATTGTTCTGGCAGTGTTTGCTATAGCGGTGGCTTATGTACTTAAACGAAAGACATTGCTTATTTCTCCGTTCAATTTCATAAATCTTGGCTTTGTGATTGGCTTAACTGCCGTATTGGCTTACTACCTGGAGTATATCAGAACAGACTCGACATTCTGGTTAGCTTTCGTGTTTACCGCTTCAGAGATTTTGAGCTATCAATTGTTCACGGCAGGTAGAAAAGTGTGGTTCATGCAGATCCTTCCATCAGTGCGGGAAATACTGATTGAGGAAGGAGTCTTATACAAAATCGAGAAAGGCATGGCATATGCCCGGCAGTCTGTAGATGAGGCTATAAAGAGGCTAAAGGGTGAACATATCCTCGTTGAAGATAAGGAGATAAAAAAGCCTGGTGTTCTCAGTGAGGACAAGTTCTTCAAGGTCATTTTTAACGAGTTCGACATTGCGGACTCTTTGATTGTGTTTGATGCAAAAATAAGGAGAAAGAGGGTTGATTATGAGAGGAATTCAGATTAAGCGTGTAGAGAAGAAGATTAAGGAGAGAATTGAGAAAATTGAGACTATCAGAGTTCTTGAGGTTAGTGTTTTAGCTCAAAAGGATGTTGGAGATCTCACAAGATTCATGCAGGATGCTAAGGTTTTGGAAGATATTATTGCTCAGAACATCGAGCTGAGGGGGAAATACCTCGATCTGCAGGCTAAGGTTACCTTTATGGCTGATAAAATAGCTGCTGAGAAGTGGAAACGAATTCTTAAGTTATCAAAGGAGGTTATAAATGAGAGCGAGAGTTGACGATGGTAATGATGTAAAGTTCTGGCAGTTATTGAAGTTATCAGCAACAAGACTTGGGAAGAAACTCGACATACAGGATTTAATATTCGTAGATATCGAAGTTGCAAGTGCGTTATTAGATTTAGAGCATGCTATTAAAAAATACTGCAATGAAGAGGAAGTAAAAGAATTTGATGCCTTAAAGAGGAGAATAATAAGGAAAATAGCGTTAAAAGAGCTGAAGCAGACAAAAGAAATGACACGCTTGTGGATCGCAAGTTCCGGGGGAAAAGATTCAGGTGAAGATGATGATTAGAGGAGGCAATGAGATTATTAGTAAAAGTGTTGAAGCCATCAAGAACGATGGATTCTATTTTATTGGGATTACCGGGGAAAAAGGTAATGGTAAGAGTACATTAGGGTGGTGGTTGGAGAAAGAGATACTAAGTAAAGTTGGATATGAGCTTGATTTTGTTAAAGACATGGATAAACTGTTGAATCATTTAATTTTCACAATTGATGACTTTTTCAGTATAAAAAAAAGAGATACGGTCAAGTGGGATGATGGACGGGTTTGTGTTGCTATATGGGATGACTTTGGATTACATACAAGCAGTTATGCCTTTTTGCGAGGGGAAGGAGATAAGGTATCTGACTTTGTGGAGATGTTTGAGGTTGTAAGGGAAAATATTGCTGTATTGATAGTTACGGCTGCAACCTTCGATTTGATTCCACCGAAGATTAGAAACAGCCCTAACATAGTTCTTGATGTATATCGGCGTGGTAGGGCAAAGGTATATAACAAAAAAAGATTGCTGTGGTTTGAACTCGTTTGGAAGGCTTTTAAATCTGAGATAACCTTTGATGATGTTCCTAAACAATTCTACAATGAGTATAGAAAAATCAAAGCGAAAGCGATTGATGCAAAGAGGATGATGAGGGTTATAAAGCTCGAGGAGAAAGCTGAGAAGCTTGCATCAAAATTGACTAAATCCGATTGGGAAAATACAGAACTGTTGATAGCGTACGGGATTTGTGATATATTCGGCAACATTACTAATTTCGGAGAGCTTGTTAAAAAATACTATAATGGGGGAAATGGCCGTTCTGGTTCTGATGTTCTAAAGATGAGTTTTAGAAAATTTGTTGAAGAATACAGGCAATGTGGCTTAAAAGGAGATAATAATAAGCTTTTGAGATTTTATAACAGACTTAAAGAAGTTGGTTATGTTGAAGAAGTTTCATGATTACTTTCACCCTACTCGCAACTTCTATTTTCATACATTAACATGATTTTACCGGTGGTGGGCATGGAGGTTAAACAGGAGTTGAAGGATTACAGGTTTAGAGCCGTTCTGAGAAGCGGTAAGAAGGGTGATCATGCTATATGTATAGATGCAAGGAAATTTGCAATCAGAAACAATGTGAGTAAGAAAGGGGGACTTTACAGGCTGAACCTTGAGCAAATTCAGCTTGAATTTGGAGAGGATTTGGCTATGGAGTTCTGGGAGGTTTTGATGTATATGCTACCTCAAGAAAGAGTTAAGGAAGCAATAAGAGAGTATGTGGAGATACTGTAGTAATGGTCGATGTTAGGAGTTGAAATAACCCTATTTTCACTGAAAAAAGTAAATTTTTTAGATTCTCAGCACCTCTAACCTTTGATGGGCAATAGAACATATATCTACATTGATGAAAGTGGTGATTTAGGATTTACTGAAAAATCCACGAAATATTATGTAATTGCAGCAGTCGAAACTAAAAATCCTCAGCAGTTTTCAAGGATGTTCAAGAAAATAAGAAGGAAGATGGGTAAAAAGAAAAAAGACATCAAAGAATTTAAATTTTCGAAAACAAAATCATCTACCAAAGAAATGATATTGAAAAAAATTGCTGAACTTGAAATTCAATTTTCAGCAGTTGTATTAAAAAAGGCAACCGTTTATCAACATCTTAGAGAGAAAAGACAGATATTACATAACTATTTGACGGGTTTTATTGTAGAGTTGATTCCATTTATGGATAGTAGAGATTTTGAGATTGTTATTGATAAGTTCATCTCAAATGAAGCAGATAGAACAAATTTTGATGAATATCTTAGAGACCATGTAAATTATGAGTGTTGGAAACTTGGTTTAATTCCTCCTCGAAGCTTGAACATAAAACATGAATCGTCTTATAGTTGTTCAGGCTTGCAAGTTGCAGATTTTGTTGCTGGAGCCATATTTGCAAAATACGAGAGAAATGATGACAGTTTCTATAGAATAATTGAGCCAAAGGAGAGAATTTTAAAAAAAGTGTTTAGATAACGGGACCCCACCTACTCCATCCCACCCTCCTCAAGGAGGCCTCATCGTTTCGGTGGGACTTACCCCATACCTACTATATCCATATGGCATATATATGGTTTACTCTCAATCCAGTTATTTTCAAAACGGTTTCAGATTGAATTTGGAGAGGATTTGGCTATGGAGTTCTGGGAGATACTGATGTATTTGTTGCCGGAGGGAAGGGTGAGGGAGGCGAGAAGGGATTATGCAGAGCGGAAGTTTTAGTTAGCTTGGTGATAGTAGATAAATGCTTCCTAGGGCAAAATATGCTCCATGGTCTCATTGTACTATTTGAAAGTAGCTACCTTTTTTGGCGCTTCTTTAATTTTGAAAGGCGCTGTTTGATCCTTGGCTTGACCCATTCATAAAGTGGTTCGAAATGAAATATCATAAAAGTCACAAATAAAAACGCAATATATGTCATTACGCCAAATAATTTAAAGCTCAACGACAGCAAATCCTTTGAGTTATAGGCTGTTTTTATGAGATAGTAAATCGAAAAAAACGTTACAGTTGCTATGCCAGAAAGAAGGACTACTGAAATAAAACTTAACATCTTTTGTAATTTTTCAAATCTGTCCAAGTACTTCGCTAAGGAATCGACTAATACCAAGAAAATTCCTGCAAACCCGGATACAAATAAGAAGGCTCCCACAAGAGCAAACGTTTTATTAAATGGATTTGAGTCTTCATTTGTAGCATTCTTGAAATATGTTGTATCAATAAGGAAAGACCCAGCAACCATAAATGCCGAAAAAATTGCAATTACGCTTGCATATTTGTTTAGAATGTCTAAATATCGATTATTCTTTTCTTTTTCGATATTTGAGACCATTTGCATACCTCCATAAGGGTTTTATCAGCTATTGGATCACTCTTTCCCTTGTGTTTTGCGCTCCTCTCTTCTCTCTATTTTACTAAAAGTATCTACAGACAGTGGATCGAACCCTTTCACCGAAAAAATAGATTGTGTGTGATTTAGTTATATGCTGTTTTAACACCATCCTAGTCCTAAACCACATACCACAATGAGGACATTCGGGCATGGCAGGTAAACTAATTAATCTTACTTAAAAGTTGCTATTTGATAACGGATATGAACAAAACTAAATAACAGGATCATTTTATTAGTTCGTTCAAATCTCTATCTAACTCTTTGATTTGATGCATAGAGATATGGGATATGCAGAGAGAGTTTAATTAGGTCACAGATGGATCCTTGAGTGAAGCCTTAGAATAATATTCTATGTGATTGAAAAGCTCAACGACCAATTGTCTTCTTTTTTCATTCATCTGCTCCAGATATGAGCTGTACCCAAATCGATAGATTTCCGATTTGCTTTGGGATTATGTGAATATGTACCGTGGTATTCCCTGCCGGAACAGTCTCTATTTCTTTCCCATGTACATCGTGGAAGTAAACAATCGCAGCATCTTTTGGATAGAGGATTGCCATTATTTTGCATTCTTTCTCGGCGTGGACTTTCAGCTTTTGGACATAATGCGAGCCAAGGGAGATTTTTAAGCTGAACTCTCTTGGTTCTACATATCCGCAAGTAGTTTCTTCATTCTGAACTTTTAAAGCGAGAATGAGGAGAAAGAGAACAAAAAGAGCAATTACAAACCCTCTTTTGAGATGTTTTCTTTTCCTGCTACTCATTTTATCTCTTGCCTGTTGTTAGTTTTTTAGTGGTTTTGATTTTAATAATACCACCTGTTATTTCCTCTCAAGCCTTCGTCTGACGGCTATGAATATGTTACCGAGGAAGACGATAGATGCTATTCTTGCCAATATGCTCCAGTTGCCATAACCTATATCTGAATTCACTGGTAACTGCAGGATGAGTCTCACAGTTTCAAACCATACAGACATATATTTTTGTAGGGGTGGGACTGGCGGATAGAGAACGATGAAAGATATCACAGAGATTACGAATAATAGCCATAAAAATGGTCTAACAAATGACTCTCCATATCGTGACATTCCATCATAGACACAATGAGCTATTTTTTCCGGAATGCTAAGATTCTGCTTCATCATTCGCATCTCCTTTATAAAGAACTCAGAAGCTTCGACAAATGTTCTGCTGTTCTCGAAGGATTTCCTAATGCTTCTGTACTCTGCCAAAACACTCTCTGACCTTAAATACGAAGAAAGGATTTTTACTGCCTCTTCGATATATTTATTGTCTAAATCGATAATATTATTCTGTACAGCTTTCAGCAATTTCTCACTTAAAATTTTGCTATCTTTTATTTCGTGCGCATTACAAAATAATTTAATGCGAGAAACATCTGTTAAGAGAAAAGATATGTTTGTTAACGGAAAATCAATGAAGGATATGGTTTCAGGATTCAGGAATGCACTTTGGCTAAATAAAATAATAGAGTTTTTCTCAATTTTTTTAGCATGAAATACAGCAATGTTTTTGAAAATTGTTCGTGAGAAATTGGCAAAGTAGAAAACAACTTCCCTAAATTCCGCGACATATTCAAATGTGGCATATATAAAGTTGGCATAAATAAATTTGCTGTTGTAAACCCTAATGCTTTCAAATCCCGCTCCTTCAAATGAACCTTCTAAGACATTCACGCTGTAGAAAATAGCTTTAGTAAATTTAGCTCTTAGAAAATCCACTTTTTGAAATTCAACATTTAAGAATTCAACTGTATCAAATTTAGTAAAGTCAAATTTAGCCATATTAAATTTCAAATTTTGGAATTGAACATAATTTTCGAATTTTGTTTTCGTGAAAATTGCATGGTTAATATCTTCTTTTTTCTCTCCTGGCGTACCACTCATAAAAACTGCAGAATGAAATTTTGCAGCATTAAAATTTAGTTTGCTAAACGTGCCATGGATCTGTACAAAATCATAAAATTCTGTGCGTTCAAATACTGCTTCATCGACGTCCACTTCGAAAAAAATTACATATGAGTGAAACTTAACATTGCTGAAGTCAATATAATTAAATTGCCCATCATTTACCCAAACATCTCCATGAAATTCTGAAAAATTAAAGTATATTGAATTAATATTTCCATACTTCAATAGCGGTTCTGAAGTTAAGTCTATTTCTGGAAAATTATAACCTATGCAGACCAATTCCACCCCTTTTTTATAGATCTCTCTAACTTCCTCGAAGAATTTGTTTCTAACTTCATCAGGGAATTCTTTCCAGTATTCTGGATGATGGAATACACAATATCCGTCTTTTACAGCTTCGTGTGGACATTCATATCTAACCCGTTTTCCTTTAGAATTGTAGTAAGTGCTGTATTTGCATTTTTTGTTTTTTGTTTCGGTTTCTTCGTGTAATGTTGTTTCGTTTTTCTTGTTCATTCAATTTTTCCCTCCATTGAATTTCTAACTGGCTCATCATGTTCTTTAGGCTTTTCTGACTCTCTTCTATTTGAGAACCTGAGATGAAGGATTTTGAGAAATAATGAGACAATAATCACCATTCCTAAGTATATTGCGAATGCTGAGATTCTGTAACTGTTGATTTCGATACCCAGAAAATTAATAGATAGTTCGGATTTACTCAACCCAAAAAACACATAAGTCAATCCAATAGCTAATATTGTAGATTGAGTCCCAAGACTTGAGTTCACTGCTTGTTTTTCTATTTTATTTTTGATCTCTCTTATTTCTTTAAGCAGTATATTGTTTGAATCTTCATTTATGGGTGTTTCTGAGTTAGATTTTTCGTTCAAATTCATTTCTGGCTTTTCTGGTTTTTCTTCATCAGGTATTTCATTGTACTGTTTTTTTGGAAAAGTGGCAATAGTGGCTATCATGCGTAATATTAATGGATAGTATAGTAAAATGGTCCATGAACCAAAATAAATGATTACAGCGATTATACCACCATAGATAAAATAAAGATCTTTTTCTGATTTTATTTCAGTAAGAAGTAGATGTCTGGCAAACAAGACAAGAATTATAATCATTGAAAGAAATATAGAAACTAATAAAGAGGAATTCAGAAAATCGATAAAAGTCTTTTCTTCTGCAATTTTTTTAAATTTGGACATGTAGATATTGGCGATTATAACAAATATTCCAGATAATCCAATAAAAAAGAAGGCAGAGCCATATGTTTTCAACAATGGATTATCGAGATTTGTAAAAATAAAAGCTCCTGATATTATAAAAGCAGAATAAATTGTGATGATTTGGGGGTGTTCCTCCATTATTGACGACATCTATTTCCTCTCCAGCATTTCATTAGTAATCTTCTCCAGATCTTTAAACAGAGCTTGAGAATGCCATTTCTCAAACTCCTTTTCCATTTCTTCTATAAGCTGAACAATCTTTTTACCTAAAGGAGTTAATACATAGACCTCCGAACTTGTTGGAGTATTGTGAATGATCATATATTATCATCATTGTTTTAGACTGTATCAATATTTATTTTTTGCGAATTTTCAAATATATGTTAGAAAAAAGTAAAATTTTAAGAGTTATGAACAGATACATTGGTGGGGTGATTTATGTCTATAAGCATCATTAATCTTTTTCTAATAATTCATTAATAAATTTCTCTGGATCTTTTTGTGGAGCTTTAGAGTGATATTTAGTATATTCCTCTTCGATTTGTTCTAAAAGCTGGACAATTTTTTTACCGAGAGGACTAAGCTCATAGGCTTTTGAGCCAGTTGGAGTGTCAAAACGGAGAGTGATTTGTATCAAACCAAGATCGAGTAATTCTTTAATGCCTTTGTGGAGATCTTTCTTGTAAATAGATTTCTCCAGTTCACTCCACCTTTTGGGAGAATCTTTTAATGAGAAAAGAATTGTCATGTTGGTTTTTTTTGTGATTTTTTTCGCAAGAGCGTATATGGTTTCCATAAGATAATAGCTTGGTTAACACTATTTTATGTTATGTTATACTTTTTTCTAACTTTTATTAGTAATTTAGTTAACTTTATATAGTAGTTAGTCAAAATACTAACTAAGGTTAGGGTGGTGGTAAGTATGAAAATGTGGACTGAAATCCCAGACCATTGGGAAGATTTGGTCGATAAAGCGAAGGAAATCGAAGGTTGGAAGAAAAGGTCGCCCAATTTTCATTTACACCTTAATACTGCGTAAAGCTGGAGATAAAGCTCTAAGAGATGCGTTGAACAAGATTGAAAAGAATTCCGCTATTACAGTTGATGGGGCTTTAAAGTTTGTTAAGGAGAGATAGACAACTAAAAATGTCGAAGCAACCAAAGAGACGTTTGAGTTGGTTAAAAAGAGGAAGAAACGATGAGATAGATAGCCTCTATTTATGTCAGGTGTTTTTCTGAGAGCAATTTAATAATTCTCAGCCCTAAAAGTAACATCTCGTACATTTCTTCTTGGGTAAGTTTTACATCTTTCTTGTGAAGCACTTGGTTCCTTATCATCCAAAATCGCCTTATGATTGATGACAACTCTGGCGAGATAATTTCCTTGGTTTCAAGGTCTTTAATCATGAAATATATTGGCTGTGGACGTTGAGTGGGAAAGTGTTTTCTATAAATCTCTCTTATAATTGATTCAATTTCTCTACCTAAGTAAACAATGGCAGTATGTGGGTCTACTTCTGAGATTTTTTCCAAGTCTGTTATCAGTTGTGAGAATAAAGACCTAAATTCGGGCTCAATTTTTGATTTTATCTCTTCAAAATCCATCATTAAACTCAAAGATCGAAGTTCAAGCTCAAAATTACCATATCTTATTTTTTTGACATATTTGAGAAGATCCTCGGAAGCAAGTAAAACAATGATTGATATTCCAAACAGGATTAAAGAAATTTCATCAAAAATAATATTTGGATTATAAGCTCGTACGATTATTAGTAACCAGCATATTGCCGCTATTATGGTTTTTTTGTTTAGATTATTTAGTATCCCCCGCACATGTACCAACCCCAATAAATTGTTCAAATTACCAATCACGAATGACTTCTGTGGATTCGACTTCTCTTTTTCCTTCTTTTGATATTACCCAAAGCCCATTAGCTGCTCGTGCTGTAGTAATAGCAATCTCCCTCCAATTATCAAAAATATCAGTGGTATCGTCTGGATGAGCTTTTTTATTTCTTAGACTAATTAAGAATTTTATAAGATCCTTAATTTCCTTGGTCACAACTCTTTCACCATTGTCTCTCCATCGGACGCGGTATAGTCCTTCAGTAAGATTTGTAAGGCTTTGTTTATGAAGCGGTTCTTGTTTATCCTTTTTTATTATCTTTACTCCTAAATTTTTTGATATTCTGCGTAACACTCCTTCCAAGCCTCTTAAAGCGGCAAAAACTCCCTGTTCTTCCATACCTACTGAGAATAAATCACGAGCAACTCTGAAATCTTTTTGCAGGTCTGTAGGTAAATCTCTGATTTCCTCCATCAAAAACCAATCGAATTCTTCTACAATCTCATAGAATTCATCTAAAAGTTTTTTCGCAGCGTCGAGGTACCTTTTTACTTCAATTCGTTTGCGAGTTTGGTTGTATCGCTCCCAGTGTATATGTAAGTCTTTGGCATGAAGAAAATCGGATGCATAACGGCTTTTGGCTAACTTTGGAAAATATAGAAATATGTATTCTCCATGATAAGATATTGCAGTGATGAGGTGGTACGCCAGTTTACTTAGATTAGACTCTTCCTCCCAATCCTTCTTATTTGGATAGTTCCGAATCAGTTTTTCCAGTTGTTCCACAGCGTTGGAAAACTCAGAAAGAGACTTGAGCACTTCCATTATATTTTCAAACAGACAGCTTTGCTTCATTCCAATATAAGGGCCTTGATGGTTGATAAAAAAAGGATTCACGTATTTTTCGAATTCGTCAAATGATTTCCAAGTTCTACGCTCTGACATTAGTCACTCACCCTCAATCAACTCATTAACAAACTTCTCCGGCTCCTTTGGCAAATGCGAATGATACTCCTCAAACTCCTTCTCAATCTGCTCCAGAAGCTGAACAACTTTTTTACCAAGAGGAGAGAGCTGATAAGCTTTCGAACCTGTAGGAGTATCATGAATTATTGTTGCTTCAATTAGTCCGAGATCGAAAAGCTCGTTTATACTCTTGGAAAGTGTTTTTTTATCAGCCAACTTCTCCAGCTGACTCCATCTTTTAGAACCGTCATTTAAGGCAATAAGTATTTTGAAGTTTCCAGTTTTGGAGAGTTTTTTCAGAATTTCCAGCAGGTTTTCTTTCATTACAACTTTTGTTGTATCTTTTCATAATATAATTGGTAGTTGGATAACATTCCTACAATTGTTGGAAAACAGTAAACCTTAAATAGTTTGTTGGCAATATATCCAACTAATGTAGGGGGTGTTACAACATGGGAGAAAAAGTCTGGGCAGATGTCCCGGAGAGATGGAAGCCCTTGATCAAGAAGGCCAAGGACATAGAGGGTTGGGATTCTCTGTCTGCATATATTAGAGAACTCATCAAGAAAGACCTCGTTTCTAAGGGTTTGCTCGGGCAGAATGGACAGGAGACCATTAAGCAGGAGGATTAACCATGAGCGATTTTGAGATCTTCATGCTCGGCTCCGCATTCATCGCTTCAGTGCTTGCTTACAGCTATGTCCAGTTGACAAAGTATGCGGAACAGTGGGTCAGGATGTGGAAGCTTCACAGGTGATGGCTGATGCAAGAGACTGCTTTTGTCAGGGCTGATCAGCTATTAACATGCAGTTATTGTGGAAAGAAATTATCAGAGATAGATCTGGTCATGATCGGGTGCTGTCCTCTCTGCAAGGAGTGCTATGAAGCGATAACCAGGGCGAGGTGAACCATGACCCTTCAGGAAATTCTCGAGACTAACACATGCCCATGTGGTGGCTCACTTGAGCAGACGATGGGTGGTCTGCAATGCTCAAAATGCGGGCTGAGAATCGTCCAGTTGAACGATTGATTGAGGAGATCGAGAGGAAGAGGTGTATCATGCTGATTGAGGTTGTCCAGCTTGCAGAGGAGCTTACCGATAACCGAGGCAATGCATTCGAGCTCACCAATCGGGCTATCTCCAAGCTTGCGAAGAGAAGGAGGGTAGAAATTGGATTCAGATACTAATTTCAAGTTAGATAAGGAATTTTTGAAGTATTTGGCTGTTCATAGTTCTCCTTTTACTTCTGCCATAGCATTGGCAATTTTAGATGAAATGACGGGTGGTAAAGTTACGGAATTTAAAAAACAGTTAGAAAATGCTCCCTCATCGTGGGTGCAAGTCCCACAGGGAGCTAAAAAGAAAGGGAGGTGTTAGGTATGGGACTGGACATAAGTGAGTTGTTTGGACTGGAGGAAATAGAGGTTGTGGATGCCCAGACAGCCGAGAAGGATGGGCAGAAAATTTTGGTTGTGTATGGAAAGCACAATGGAGTGGAAATAGACGCAATTGGCTTTTTCGGAGAGAAGGCAATTGAATCAGCACTTAAGCACGGCGAAAAGAGGGATGGCAAGGTGTATCTGAAGGTTCCAGCGAAGTTCATAACAAAGGGTGAGAAGAGGGTTCAGTGGATTAACTCATCATTCTGAGGAGCCAAGGAGAACACACAGCATTAAGCTGTATGCTCCCCTATTATAGGGGAGCTTTATTTTATAAAAAGATTTCTATGATTACAGAGTTTGATCATATCCGGTTTGCAGATCCGGATGATGAAGACTGCTCATGGATAGCAGTTTACAGGTTTAATGGCGTTGATGTTTGTCAGCATGAAGATCTATGCTCTCCTTAGATGATCTAAATGCGAGACAGGGAAATTTCGAAATTGATTTTGATGGAAATAGTGGTATTTCTTTAACTGATTTACCTTTTAATCGAAAGATAGAAACCAAGCGTTATTTGGACTCTTCAAGATGGTTTCCGATTGATCAGGCTTATGTTTTAGATATTGAGTCTTACAGATTGAATGCAAAGGTAAGGAGCATTCAGCTTTATGATATTGAGAAAAAAACAGTTCATTTTTTTGCTCATGCTGAGATTGATGAAGCTGTAAAGGCAAGAATTTATGAAGAAATAAAGGGTTACGGGATTGAACTTAACTTTTATCTGTTCAATTCAGAAAAGGAGCTTATTGAAAGTTTTTTTGAATTTCTGAGAAAAAATCCAAAGCATTTGATTGGTCATAACATTGCACATTTCGATTTGGGGTTACTCAATCAGAAAAGGCAGAAATATAAGATCGAAGGCTTCAGATTCTTTGCTCATAATGTAGGAGCCGGTGAAAAGGAAGTAAGGTTGTATTTCTCCTATTCGGTTGATAATGATTCTAAAAGGGTTCCGTATGATGAGCGTTTTTTAATAGTTGATACATTATATATTTCGTTCACATTAAATTTACCTTCAAGACTTGCAGATTTAGCGTTAGATTCACCGTTTCCAAAGAAAGAGATAGACTATTCTGAGTTTGAAAAATCGTTATTGGGTTATGAAGCGGTCATATATTCTATTTTTGATGTTTTGAGCATTCCATATGTCTATAGTGAGCTAAAGAACAGAATTTATGATTTAACTTTGCAGTATTTGAAAGTCGAGGAAAAATCAAGTCAGCTCTGTTTTGAACATGTTTGGGAAAAAGGAACTGGAGCTTTAGCAGAAGCCTATCTTAGAAAGCTGATCGGAAGGGTTAAACCCTTTGTTTCAGATCATCAGACAAAATATTTTGGAGGTATAACGAGGGATTGGGTTAATGAGAAAGTCTTTCCTTCAGATGGCAGGGTTATAAGAAATCTTGATTTCACCTCTGCTTATCCTTTTGCTGTTGCCTATCAGGGTGTTCTTGATATTCTGAATGGCGATTTTGAGGAGTATGTTGATGTTAAGTTTGATGAAGAGATTTATAACGAACTGTTATATTCGGCGGTTTTGCGATTTAAAGCTAAGAAAACCATGTATGTGATAATTGAAGTCGATAGAGAGAAAGACAAAATAAAAACTGTTAATGGAAAGAAGCAATGGGACATAAGCAATGCTTTTGGAATCGGTTATATTCGTTCATTTGATGGCATGGAGAAAGTTCAGGATATGCAACATGAGTTTGCCTTTTTAAAAGTGCAGAGAGGAGAGCACTTTATTTTAACTAAGGCTGAGTATGAGATGAACAGAGCATTTAATTCAGATTTTGATAAATTTGTTTTACCGTTGAAAATCGAGTATGGGCTGACTGCAACAAGGAAAGATAAAAGCCTTGAATATTTGAGTTTGTATGGACTCAGAAAGGAACTGAAGAAAAAAGGTGATCCCTCACAGGTTGCTTATAAGGTTCTGCTAAACTCATGTTATGGAAAATTAGCGGAATCAGAGGGAGAATGGTACAACAAGGCGTGTGCTTCAGCAATCACATCCTTTGTTAGAGCAATGCTTTTCAAGTGTTTAATGAAAGCTAAGGAGCTTGGTGTTCAGGTTTTGTATTCCGATACTGATTCAATGTATGTTAAAGCCACAGAAAAGCAGATTAGATTATTACAGGATTATTCAAATAAGCTCAATCCATTACCCAAGGAGCTGTATGGAGAAGACAATCTGAAGGATGAAGGGGAAAACATAATCTGTTTTTTTGCTACAAAGAGAAAGCGGTACACAAAGGTCATTGAAAACGAGGATGGAAGTATAACGGTGGTTATTAAAGGCGGTTCCCATAGGGACATAACTTGGAGGCATATCCTCTTAAATCTCTGTTTGCTAACAGGTGAGTTTGATGAGGAAAGGATTAAAGAGGTTTTAGCCAATAAAGAATTTCCAGATTACTTTCATTTTAATAGAACAGATTTTGAAAGTCTTTGCAGAACAATTTATGAAAAATACAAGGGTAAAGATCTATCAGAGGTTTTTCCAGAGTTAAAAACCAAAAGAGCGATTATAACCCTTTCAAGGATGATCAATTTGAGGAGAAAAAGCAGTTACAAAGAAGGGCTTTATCACTATTATGCCGTTCAGGCTTGGCAAAATGAGGTTTGGAGAAGGGATCTTTTAGAGCATGGTTATGATGAATACGATAGATTTTTGGAGCTTAAAACCTATTTAAGTGATTTAAAGGCTGAAAAGAAAAAGTATGATAGGTTAAAAACCTCAAAGTGGCAACAATTTTACGAATTGTTAAAAAATGAGCTTTATGATGAAAGTTATGGTGAATGGTTTGCAGATAGCGGAATAGCTGAAGAATATGCTTATTATTTTAGACAGTTGGCTAAGCGTTTGAATTTCACGGTCATAGATCTGAAGAATAACAGATTTTACTTGAGTCTATTTGAGAAACTAAAGGAGTATTCAGATTTGAGGGAATTGATTAATTCTATTTCTTCCGTTGTGGTTGAGGATTATCAGGATCCCGGTGAGTATTTGGCTTACCTGGATGATGAAATTTACAATGCTGAAACTAAACTGAAAGAGCTTGAGGCTAAGCTGAAGCGTTTGGAGAAAGAAGTTAAGAAGGAAAAACCATATATCGGTTTATTCTTTGAAGTGTGGAAGGGATACAGGTTTGAGGAAAATTACGATGATATTCTGGAAGATTCTGTTTTCAGCCTGAATTATGAGCTTTATGCGGTTCAACCTAAAATTGTACCTGTTATCTTTAACAGAGATTACATGGATGCATTATTCAAACCGTTAGAGATCGATACAATCGCATTCATTCTGAGAGAGGGTATAAATCTGCAAAGGCTTGACAATATCAGTAAAAAGAAGTTCACAAAGGCATGTTATGGTTTACCTCACAATGGAAAGGTCAGGCATGATGCTCTTGCTGATTATGCTCTCCATATCAGGTTAAGGTTGAATGGTTACAAAGAACTGGATGATATTGAGGTTCTTAACAAGGATAAAAAGGCGTATGCGAATACTGAGCTTTTCTTAACTCCACAAAGGATCTTTTATGGGGCATTTAGAATAAATAAATGGAGAATGTTGGAGGAGCAAACAGACATTTTTAAGGTCTATTATGTGGCAATAAAGCTTCAAAATCTGATGCGTCAGTTTATTGAAGATCAGTTCAGAAAAAATGGTGTTGAGGTTGAAATACCTCGTTTTTCAATTTGTTATCAGATCGATGTTAGTCAGAAATCAGATGAAAACTTTGCTTTTGAGGTCTATAAGGCAAAATGGGGAAAACCCTTTTACACTTGGTCTATAAATAAAACTCAAGGGCTACAATTAACAAAGTATTTGGAATGGACAATTTACCCAAAAGCTGAATCGGTTAAGCAAAAGCTTGAGCATGAAGAGCTTACAGAGAAGGAGAAAGAATATTTTCTAAAAGAGGCTGAAGAAGGATGGAGAAGTGAAATTAAATTTAAGCTAAAAAGGAACATTGACATTGTTCTGTCTTATGCTTATGTTTTCAATGCGTTGGATCATAAAAGCCTGTTAGAGTTTGTTAAGCAGTCAGATAGCTATTATAACGGAGTTATGAATGCATTTAGAAAAGTTAAAACCGTTGAAGTAAAATTAAGCACAAGATATAATGGTATTTTTATATTTGGAAGAGATAAAGTTAAGGTCATGTGGTTGTCATGTGTGTTGATTGAGGGTCATATCTTGAAATCAAGTATAGGCAAACAACCCTTTGACCTTGACCCCCTTGAGGGTCATGGGTTTGGCGTTGAACAACGCCCCCCCCAGAATGCAACGGGGCAGGATTTTGATGGGTTTATAAATGTGAAGTTGAAAGGGAAAGAACGGTTGGGTTGTATATGGCAGATTAGACAGGATGATAAGGAGTTCGTTAATTTTGAGGTTAAAGAAATGAATAGGATAGAGAAATTAGAGAGAACAGGATATGTTAATTGTATTAGGGATTAAGTGAAAAAAAGGGGATTCTGGATGCTGAAAGTAATAAATCCCCGCGGGGCTATAAATGATAAATAATGATATATAAATGATAAATGTTTAATATAGAGGATGTGGTATCCCGAAATAAAACTCTCTATCTCTTTCTACCAGCTTTTTAAGATTCAGAGGTTCATTTAGTTCAGAGCTAGATCGAGAGTTCTGTGATGTTGTATAATTACTGGAGATGTTAACTTGGCACCACCATGTTGTGCCTGCCGAGTTTGTTGTCTATGATATCATAGAAATTTTTTTACGCAATAAAGGATTGAGCGCATAAACTTTCTTTGCCTTGCCAACTTCGATTCTCGATATTACAATACCTGAAACCTCAAATTCTTTTAATATTCGTTCAATTGTTCTGTAATCTGGAATTTTAGCGATATCATATTTTTTAAGGAATTTTATGTAATCATTTATATGTTTTGATATTGGTTTTTTTGTTAAAGACTTCAACTCCTTAACAACTTCCCCATCGTGAAAGCTGTGTAGATTGATGATGTCTTTCCAAATAAACGGTCTCAAATGATCCGGGAACTTCATTTTTTTTAACTTGACTCTCAGATTCCAGTAATTGGCATACCTTAACAGGAAAAGAATTACATCTCTAGTCAGTAATGTTCGTATTTCATTCGGATTTATTGCTTTCTCCGACATGAGAAGAGCATACAAAACACTTTTTTCAGGCCCAGTCAATATCGTTAAGATTTCTGACGGTTCTATTTCCAGTTTCTCTATTTTTTCGATCGCTTCTATTATTGGTGATTCAACACTCATATTTTATATTCACTTATAAGTTTTTAAACTTTTCTGATCATTTCCACCTTTTTTCCAAGTAAGAAAATCCAAACAAATACAAACAAAGAGCAATATTATAAAAATCTTGAAACCGGGGCAAAAACTTTTGAAAATTGATCGGAACGGGAAAAATCTACCGTTCAGCTCTTGTTCTCCAAATATTCGGTCCATTCTACTACTTGAGGATTGTAAAACCGTCCTAGATCCTATAAACGTGGAAGACACTTTTGACTCTTTTGAGGAAGAGGTAGAATAATGACAAACCGTGATAATTTCCAAGATGGACAAGATAATCAATTGGCTGAAGAAAAAGGGGTTGGAGAGGAGCATATCTTCGAATCAGCAAGAACTTTTTTCTGGCAGTTCATTAATCTGAGTGCAGCTCAACTTTTAGAGGCACTTGTAAAAGCAAGGCCATTTACTTGTGAGACTGAAGAGAGCTCGGTTTTTGTGTTGAGGAATGTAGGTTAAAGCTACCTTTTGCAGATAGGATCCTCTTGGACACAAATAGTACTCTCCTCTTTCAGAGCACTTCCGAGTTAAAGTAGCTGGAAAGTGTAAAATACTTCAGCTTAAGAAGTTCTTCAAAAAAGATAAGGTAGTGGGAACAATCATAAACCCAGCCAATTTTGATGAACTGTTCATAGAGTGCTATTACCTAACTCCAGATCCGCTCTTTAGTGTTGATGATGCGGCCAGGGTTTACACAGAATGGCTTGAGAGAGTCGAGTATGTAAAAACACCAATAGATCCTAAAATCGCTTAGAGGGAGTAATCCTTGAAATTATAACTAATTTCTTTGCTCTCAGCCTTTACAATTGGCAACAGAGCCTTCACGGCTTGGAGTGCTAAGATAGGAGAGCATTCTAACTAAAGCAACTTAACCTTATCGCTGAAGCCTTTTCCTTTTTAATTTTACCAGCTTTTCATTCACTCTGCACTAAAATCAAAGCAACACATAAATCACCCAAATGAGAGCAGCCTCAAGAATTACCGCCGGAATCAGGTACCTGTACACCCCGTACAGCCTCGCATTGAAATACTGTGCCGTTAAAACTAAACACAGATGTAGAGGAGAGGTCATAACCCCGAGAAAACCGGACCCAAACACGAGCATAACATTTTCGGGTATTATCTCGCCCACTCCAGTAAAACCTGTCAGCAAAGGTAACGCGACTGATGCATAACTGATCTCAACTCCTGTCGAGAATCCGATCAGGAAAGACATTATGAAAGAAGCTACGGGTACAGGCACGCTCCATTCATTCAGATGCTGGAAGAATATCTCTGCTGAGGATGTGGTTTCAATGAGGTTCTTGTAGATCATCACAGCAAAGATCAGGATGATTATGTTGAAGTCTATTGTCCTTCTGAATATGCTCCTAATCGCACCCCAATCGACCCTTTTGTGAATGAACAGCACCATATTGGCTATAACCAGAGTTAAGAGAAAATCAATTTTCAGTCCAATGGCTAGCACTGCCACAAGCAAGACCGGGTAGAAGGAATATATCAGCATCAGAAAGTCCTTCATGGTTGGCCTAAGTCTAATGCTGAATTTTTCAGAGAATGTCATGGCCATCCCGGATAAAATTGCTAGTATGGCTATGGGATATGTTGCCATTACAACTTCAGCAAAACTGGATTTGAGCACAGCCACTCCAACAACAAAGCTCGGATACAGCGGCCAGACAGCAACCCAGAGATGCCTGAACCAGTAGTTTATGAATGTTGCCCTTTCAGGAGAGAGCCTGTACTCTTTAACGAGGCTGGCAATCATTATCGCTGAAATCAAAGCTCCTCCTGGCATTGGGAGGAATCCAACGATTAATGGGATCAGCACAACGCTGAACATTCCTGTCATTCTTGAAACCGAGTTCGTAAGCCCCTCGAAAAGCTTCAGATACTCCATCGAGTATCCCAGAGTGAAGGCGAGAACAACTATTGTAACAATCCTCAAAGTTTCAGAATCCAGCACTGAAGAAATAATATGGCTGAAAACATCTAATCCAAGGGTTAAAAATCCCAGAATAAAGGATCCCGCAAGGATGGCTACACTGATGTTGATAAATCTTATGAGCACGAGAATAAAAGCAATTGAAATAAATAAGGCTAAAGAGGGATCCATGATTATCTTATGTGACTATCTTATCTTGCTGCCCGGCTCGACTTCCCTATCCGGATGCAACAGCACTGGCTTACCATTTATGTCTGCGGCGAGTATCATCCCTCTGCTCTCAACTCCCATCAGCTTTGCGGGTTTGAGGTTGACAAGAACTGGAACGAGCTTTCCTTCAACATCTTCTGGGCTGTATTCTTCAGCTATTCCGGCAACAACCTGTCTGATCTCATCACCAATGTCGATTTCGAGCCTCATAAGCTTTCTGCTTTTTTTGATCTTCTCTGCCTTCACTATTTTCCCTATTCTCAAGTCAAGCCTCTGGAACTCCTCATAGCTTATCTCTCTAGCCTTTTGATCTTTTTGTTCTTTCTGCTCTTCTTGCTTTTCTTGCTCTTTCTTTTGCTCTTCCTTGTCTTCATTCACTGAAATCTTATTTGCCTCTTCAGCCTTTTTTATCCTTTCCAGCATGATGTGCTGGAGTTCTTCTATCTTCTCATCTGGAATCTTCTGGAACGGTATTTTTGGCTTAGATATGACGAACTTGCTCACAGCCATGGCTGAATCGATCTTTTCTTTCTCAATTTCCATACCGAAAACCTTTGAGAATTCCTTCATCGTTTTCGGAAGGACTGGATAGCTGAGCAGGACTATTGCTCTGGCAATCTGCAGGCATGAGGCAACAACTCTCTTAGCCTCTTCAACATCCTTCTTTACGAGATCCCACGGCTGGGCATTCTGGAAGTAGTTGTTCCCGAAGCTTGAAAGCTCCATGAACGCATCGCTGACAACCTTGAACTCCCAATTAGCCAGCCCATTTTTAATCTTGTCCATCGCGGTTTTAATTGCGGAGAGGGCTTTTTCATCCACTTCTGCATCAATCTCAGCTTTCTCGCCCTCTCTGAAGTTCTTCCAGGCAAAGTATGTTACTCTATAGAGGAAGTTGCCGAGATTTGCTATGAGCTCGTTGTTTATCTTCTCACCAAAAACCTCCCATGAAAAGTTGAGGTCTTTCTGGTGAGATGTGTAGTTCACGAGGTAATATCTCAGAAAGTCGGTATTCAATCCCGATTTAAGGTAATCCTCCTCAAGCCACACAACATAGCCCCTTGTTTTGGAGAATGTTTTTCCATCAACCTTTACCATTCCGCTTGCTATCACGGATGATGGCAGGGCATATTTCGCACCCCTGAGCATTGCAGGCCAGAAGATGCAGTGGTGGTAAACAATGTCCAGCCCTATGAAGTGGATTATCTCCGCATCGCCATGTACCCATATTTTCTTCCAGTCGATGTTCTTGCTCTCGCAGGCTCTTTCGGTGAAGGATATGTAGCCTATTGGTGCATCGACCCACACATATACTACCAGATCCTCTCCAGGGAATTTGACACCCCATTCGAGGTTTCTGGTTATGCACCAGTCCTTTAACTCCATCGAAACCCACTGCCTTGCATAGTTGAGGGCATTCTCAGTACCTCTAAGGTTGCTCAGGAAATCGAGCAGGAAATCTTTGAATTCCGTCAGCTTGAAGAAGTAGTGTTTCTGCTTCCTGAAAACTGCTCTGCTACCACAGATCTTGCATCGTGGCTCAAGTATCTCACCGGGCTCGAGATGCCTTCCACATCCCTGATCACATTCATCCCCTCTCGCTGTAGCTCCGCAATATGGGCAGATACCTTCAACATACCTGTCCGGGAGGAATCTATCGCAGTTCGGACAGTAAGCCAGCTCTATTTCCCTTGGATATATGTATCCGTTGTCAATTAACCTCTTTACTATCTCCTGAGTTCTTCTGTGGTGGTATTCTTCATCCGTCCTTCCAAAATAATCGAATTCTATATCTATCTCCTTGAAGACTCTGTTGAAGTGCTCATGATATATATCAACAAGCTCTCTGGGCTTTAAACCCTCTTTTTCGGCATTAACGACGATCGGAGTTCCATGACAGTCACTTCCACAAACAAAGATGACTTCTTCACCAAACATTCTCATATATTTTACATAAACATCAGCAGGGACATAAGTCCTGAGATGACCTATGTGAGCCTTACCATTCGCATAGGGGAGACCGCATGTAACGAGCTTCATGGCAGAAGGATTTGCAGGATGAAGATATAACTTTTTGGTTTATTGTCTGGCTTTTTGATGGTTAACCATGGTGAAGTTTTAATTCCTGCTCACTAATTTATGCCAAGTATGCTAAAAAGTTTAAAACGTGGATCAGAAAGCAGGGATAAAACCCCAAATCCTTTTTATACCTCTAATACCTTAAATATAGCTATGAACTACTCTGATATCGTGGTCAGATCGGCTGAAAGCCTGATCGACCACATAAGACATTTCCCAAAGATACTGGAGGAGCAAAAAACCTCAATCAACGAGTTTTTCAGGTTGATTGAAAATGGTAAGGCCATACACATCTTCGGAGTTGGGAGGAGCGGTGCTGTAGCTCTTTGCTTTGCAATAAGGCTCAAGCATTTTGAAAAAATTTTCGGGCACAAGGTTTGGTGGTTGGGGGATGAGGTTAGGGAGAAGATTGAGAATGGAGATGTATTGATAATTTTCTCAGGCTCGGGAGAGACTGCTGAAGCTGTTTTCATAGCCCAGAAAGCGAAAGAGGTTGGAGCCAGGATTGTGCTTATAACCTCTTTCCCGGAATCCACCATCGGCAAGATGTCGGATCTCTTAATAACGCTCCCGGGTGGACTGGAGAAGTCCAAGGGATGGAAGTACTTGCAGGCTCAGATTACCGAGGATTCCCCTTTCTATGGTGGAGGAAAGTTCGAGTTGATGGCCTACCTGCTCCAGGAGACACTTATAACCGGAATAGGGAAGTGGATGAAGATCGGGAAGGATGTTGTTGTCAGGGAGCATGTTAGGGACTCCTGAGGTTTTGCAGTTTTTTGATACATAAATCCAGAAAAAGTTCAGATTCGTTTGACTTATATTATAAAAAACCGAGCCAGAATCAGAGTTCGATCCTGTCAACCTCTCTGAATATCCCGGCAACCCTGTAAAATGTAGTAACATCCCTCAGCCTCCTGAGGTCATCCTCGTTCAGCCTCTTCTCAACTTCCGAGAAGAAGATGTAGTCCCCAAGCCCCGTACCGGAAGGTCTGGATTCGAGCTTTCTCAGGTTTATGTTCTTTTCATAAAATACTTCAAGGACATCTTTCAATGCTCCGGGTTTGTCCTCAACTCCAAAGAATAGCGAAGTGACATTTCCATCAACCTCTCCACTCCCCTGCTTTCGGATTATATAGAACCTCGTTACATTGTTTTCCATGTCCTGTATTCCCTTTCTGAGTATGTAGAGGTTGTACAGCCTTGCAGCATTTTCGGAGACTATTGCTGCTGAGGTGTCTTTCAGCATCGATATCGCATCTGAGGTGCTTGAAGTGTATCTGAGTTTCGCTTTTGGCAGATAATTATTTATGAACTCTGCACACTGTGCCATTGCCTGCGGATGAGAGTAAACTTCCTCAATCTCCGTCAGCTCAAGCTTCTTTTTGCTCGCAAGCACATGGATAACCTCCATCTTTGTCTCTCCAAAAACCTCAACATCATACCTCATCAAAGCATCGATCGATTTCAGGACTGTACCATGCACGGAGTTCTCGATTGGAATTAGGCCGTAAGTGTTTTCATCTTTCTCAACCATCCTGACTATCTCCTCAACCGACGAGCAGTAGATGAACGGGACTCTCGATCCGGTAAGCTTTAAAGCAACTTCATCGCTGAAGCTTCCCATTGGCCCAAGAACAGCCATTCTTTTGGATATTCCAAGAATTCTGTACTCTTCAGCCTTTGTGAGGTGAAATATCTCTCCAAAAATCCTGTTCAGCATCATTCTGTTGAGGGTTGTACTCGAAGCAAGCTCCTTCAGCTTTACCTCCTCTATCTCGGAGATCTCGATTGGCAGGTTCTTCTCCTTTTTGTACATCGCTATCTCTTTTCCAGCTCTGACCCTTCTTTCGATCAGCCTTAAAATGAGTGAATCGACGACCCTTATGTAACCTCTCAGGGCGTGGATGTCTCTCTCTGGTATCTCCGATGCCCTTGCAGAATCGAGTATTATCGTGCTACCTCCAAAGTCATCGAATACCTTTTTTGATGCCTCGAAGATCTCTTTGAACCTGGCATCATCTCTAAGCCCATCATGCAACTCCAGAATGCTCTTAACAAGCTCCTCTCTCAGCTGTTCGGAGTTTTTCTGTATGTTGTAGTACATCCTCCAGTCCTGATTTATGATTCTCGAGGCGAGCTTGTACAGAGTATAGAATATCGGTGAGGCATAATTCAAATCGTTTTTGTCCATTCTGTCCTTCAAGAAGTTTGCCATGGCTATAAGCAAAAAGTGCGCCACGCCCTGAATTTCAGCCATCTTGTGGTCGTGCAGTCTGTAGTTTAACCTGCTTATGTTAGCTCCAGCCCTGTATAGCTCATCGAGAATTAACTTCCCCTCTTCCCTTCCGGATTCATAAACGACGATTATGTTTGACAACCCAAGATCGCTGTCCGGGCCGATCATCGGATGAATGCTCAGAACATCGAAGTTCCTGATCAGCTTATCGAGATCACTCTTCACCGATGCGATATCAACGATCAGGGGCTTTTTGTAGAATTTCGTGGATAGCTTCTCCAGCTTGCTGATAACCGAGTCAATCGAGTCCATCGGAACGCACAGAAAGATGACATCGAAGCCGAACAGATCCTTCTCATCAACCTCTCTCTTGTTCTCATCGATATCGTATCCCTTTACTGTATAACCTCTGAGCTCGAAGAATTTTTTGAACAGGGTTCCCATTCCACCCATTCCCCAGATCAGTATCTTTGGTTTCTGCTCGATCCTATTCATTCTCAAGCTCATCACCAATAATTTTTCGTATTGCAACTGCCTCCTCAACAGAGATCTGCCCCTCAGCAGCTTTCCTGCCAGCGTGGCAGTAGATTATTGGATTTCCGAGCATTGTGGAGATCACCCTCGTGAACTTGAACCGCTCACCCATTACAAAAGCTATCAGGTTGTCGTATTCACTGTGGAGTTTCAGGATGGTTTTAACATCCTCTTTACCATTTTCTCTCCTTCCAAGGATCGCTATCTTGAATATGTCCCCTCTTTTACCCTCCACAAGATCGCTCAGATACTCATATCCTGGATTTATGCCGTGATAAGATTCGATAATCCTGCAATCAAACACATCAAAAACATCATCATCCATATCACTTTCAATATCGACAAAATCAGCATATTTTGAGAACTTTTTGAGTTTCTTTATCCTTCCACTCTCATCGCCGTCATAGTACCCACCATCTGCTCTCCTCCTGCATGTGATGATCTTTTCCTTGCCCAGATCCTCTGATAGCTTGATTATCTCTTCTGCATTTGCTACTGCATCGATTCTTATCTCAACAATATCACACATCTCAATCATTCTCTTACTGAACTCTCCAACCACAGATGCTACTATTTTCATGTTTCCTTCATGTTTACCTGGGTTATCTCTCAACTATAAACTCATCAACTTCTGCCCCGAAATGCCTGCCTTTTCCGCTTCTATCGACCCATCCAAGCACCTTATCTCCCTCCTTAAGCATTGAAACAGAGATGTGTTCTCCTTTGCTGTTTACGAGTTTTATCGTCTCCGCATTCTGCAATATGATCGTGCCTTTTTCCTCGCTGATTCTGCCGGATATCAGGATCATCGGTCTTTTCTCGATTTTCACCCTTCCAACATAGCTCCTTCTGGTCTTTCCATCGTATGAAACAATTTCAACCTCATCTCCTGCTTTCAGCTCAGACAGATACCTCGTTCTATCTCCAACCCTGATGTAGGCGTTGACACTTCCTGCGTTAACTCTGAAAGGCCTCGAGGATACATACTCACTTTCCTCGCTTTCACTCGCAACGAGGAACATGAACTTCGAGCTGTTGCCCACGAGCATACCCTCTCCAACATTCATCAGCGAGATTGTGTCTATGCAAACCCTGTCGCCCATTCCAAGAGGTTTTATCTCATCAATCTCGATCTCAACCATCTCAACCCTGTCCATCGAGGACATGATCTCCCTGAACTTCGAGAGTTCATCTCTATCCTTTGATGAAACTATTATTCCATCTGCCCCCTTCTCAAGCGTTTCAAGAGCCAGTTTTGCAGATTCCACGGAATCAACATGCACGATTAGCTTCGCCCTCCCCTTCATCGCTATCAGATTCTCGAGAGGAATTACCTTCCAGTCCGAGAAATCCAGAAACAGGTAGTCCATGGTTTTGGATAGTTCAATCGCCCTATCCTGATCCTCGGAGGAGGATACTGTAAGAAAGCTGTTCCTGTCTGTGATAACCTTTATTCTACCCAGTTGCCGTATCTTATCTTCAAAACCCTCCTTAACGAACACTCCGCTGTATCCAAGTTCGAGAGCGTTCTTGACACCCTCTTTTACATCATCCCATTGATCGTCATCTATTCGTAACCATATCTCCTTCATACAGTAATCCTCCAGCCTCTTCTACATCTGCATTTTCGTGAATTATCATCTTCAACGCCTTCACCATCATTTTTGGATTGCTGTGCTGAAAGACATTTCTGCCCACCGCAACCCCGGAAGCTCCAGCGATCATCGCCTCCTTGATTTCCTGCAGGAAGGCAAGATCATTCATTTTACTTCCACCTGCAACAACCACAGGTATGGACGAGGACTCCACAACATCAGCAAAGGACTCTATCGATCCAGTATAGTTCGTTTTGACTATGTCTGCCCCAAGCTCATAGCCTATTCTCACAGCGTGGCTCACCATTTTCGGATCCTTCTCATCTATTCCTTTTCCCCTGGGATACATCATTGCGAGCAATGGCATAGCCCAGTCATCGCATATCTCCGAGATCATTCCCAGGATCTCCAGCTGTTCTCCTTCCCTCTCACTACCAACATTTATGTGAACGCTGACCGCATCAGCCCCAAGCTTTATCGCACTCTCAACGCTCGTCACGAGTCTCTTGTACTCCGGCTCTCTCAGAACAGTTGATGCGCTGAGATGGATTATCAGAGCCCCTTCGTAGCATTTCAGAGCTTTAGAGTTCTTGGCAACTCCTTTGTGCAGAACTATCGCATCAGCCTCCTTAACTTTACCAATCATCTGATCTATGTTGCTCAATCCTTTTATCGGCCCTACTGTGATTCCGTGATCCATCGGAACTATTAATGTCCTCCCATTTTTCAGTATTCTTGCCAGTCTTCTTTTTTTGCCTATCATTATTATTCACCTTTTATTAAAATTCCATATTTTTTTCCACGCAGAAACTTTAACGGAACCCATAACCCACCAACTCCACAGAGTGTTTAATAGAAGAAAGGATAGCCAAAGCTAAACCAAAAATAGCTGTAATTTGGGTTTGAGATAGACATTTCTACCATCACTTCTGAATTATTAATAAAGTATATAAGATTTGTGTTTTAGGGTTGAGTCTCGTGGGTTGTGAATTTGGTGATGCGGCAGAATATGAATAAAAAGGAAAAATCCTGCAAAAGCATAACGACATAAGGCTACCCAACTCAACTCAAATTCGGCAATGCTAAAGTTCGTGTGGCATTTCATAAAGCACTACACCAAAACCATCAAACAAAAAAGATTTTACACTTCGCAACCGCTTTCATGTATGGTAAAGCTGAAGGTTGCCCACACTCCGGATGCTGATGATGCATTCATGTTCTACGCCATGACTCATGATGAGATAGACACATGGCTCGAGATCGAGCATGTGATTGAAGACATCGAATCCCTAAACAGGAAGGCTTTTGAGGTAGAATATGATGTAACAGCCATTTCAGCCTACGCCTACTCGTTTTTGAGTGACAGATATCAGATCCTTTCTTCTGGAGCGAGTGTAGGAGATGGATACGGGCCGATAGTTGTTGCCATGGAGGAGATTGATCTCAGGCACAGGGAGATCGCTGTGCCGGGAAGATATACCACCGCAAACCTGCTGCTCAACCTCGCCATAGATTTCAAGCCAGTGGAGATGAGATTCGATGAGATAATCCCTGCAGTCAAGGAGGGAAGGGTTGATGCCGGACTTTTGATTCATGAGGGACAGATAACCTATAAGGACCACAATCTCGTCAGGGTTCTCGACCTGTGGGAGTGGTGGCACGATAAAGCAAAGCTACCCCTCCCGCTTGGACTGAACGCGATAAAAAGGGATTTAGATGCAGAGGTCAAAAAGGAGTTCTTGAGAGTGATGAGAGAAAGCATAAACTATGCCTTAAAGAATGTTGACATCGCGATGGACTATGCGATGAAGTATTCGAGGGGTCTGGATAAAGAGACTGCAACGAAGTTCGCTCTGATGTATGTGAATAGATACACCTATGAGATGCCGGAAAGTGTGAAAAAAGCCCTCGAATTGCTTTATAAAATGGGAGAAAAGAAGGGCTTGCTGAAAATGCCACCACTCGACATACTTTAGCTTTATCACTTCAGCTTTGAGCCAACAAGCTCAGCAACCCTCTTTCCGCTTAACAGCATCCCTCCGAAGATTGGTCCCATTCTTGGGTGGCCATAAACTGCAGCAACGGTCATTCCTGCCACGAAAAGCCCGGGGAACACTTCAGATGTGTTGTCCACAACACCCCTCTCCCCAAGCGGAGCATCCATGTACTTCTCACCTTTAAGCTCCAGATCTCCACCCTTTCTGGCAAGAATGCTGCAAACTGACGCATCATGCCCTGTAGCATCGATAACTGCCTTCGTTGACACCGTTATTGGGTCTATGTGGAGGTTGCTCATCTCCACTGGCGTGTAGTTTATAACCAGGCCGGCAACCCTGCCATTCTTGACCATAACATCCTCAACATTGATCAGGTTGAATACCTTCGCTTTTTTCGAGGCATTGTATATCAACCCGCCAGCCAGTTCAATCGCATCCACAACATAGTGCTTTTCATCATAGTTCTCATAACCTATACCAAGATCGTCGAGTATGCCTGTTGCCTCTTCCTGAACGACAACCTTGTTGAACATCATTCCTCCGCCCCATATACCTCCGCCAAGACTGAGCTTCTTTTCGAATAGAACGGTTTTGAAACCCATATCTCCAAGATAGTAAGCGGAGACCAAACCTGATGGACCACCACCAACGATGGCAACATCACTTTCCAGAACATCCATCAGCTTGGCCGAATACTTCTCCACTATCGCCTTCGAGATCTTTATCTCATCAACCATACCCATAAATTCACCTCCAACCTATAAATTTAACGGTGTTAATTTTGGTCTTACAGCATCAGCCTCCCCATCCTTGCAAGATGGTTGCTGTTCATAACGTGATCGATCGCGCTAACGAGTTCGATGGCTGAATCTATCTCCTCAAGCATTCTGTCCTTGTCTTCAGGAAGCTTTCCATGCACACCCATGAATATCGGCCTGTTGTTCGCGAAGAGATGATTCGAGACATGATCACATGTGAAGTATGTTTTTGCATCGATGTTCTCAACCAGCATTCTCAACTCCTCAAGCTGCCCTACAGGATCCAGCAGCCTTAAATTCAATTTCTCGATATCGGTTCCCGGTATCACTGTCAGCGTTCTAATCCTGACAAAATCTGGTTTTGCCTCATTTATAACCTCGGCACTTTTAAGAGCGTGACTCCTGCTTCTTTCCTTACCACCAAGTCCAAGGATGTAGTAGAAGGAGACCTCGAAGTTCTTTCCAGCCTTCTTTCCGGCCTGAATTATGTCCTCTGCCGTAGCACCCTTTTTTACTAACTTCAGCACTTCATCATCTCCACTTTCCATGCCTATATGGACTCTATCCAGTCCAGCATCTTTCAATGCAAGGAGTTTCTCCTCGCTCATTCTGGCGATGGTCTTTGCTCTCGCATAAGCGGTAACTCTCTCGATCCAGGGATTTTTCTCCCTCAGATAATTTATGATCTCAACTATGTCGTTGTGAACTAGAGGGTTGGAGTCTCCTAAAAAAGCTGTTCTCGCATATGGAAAGAACTCTCTCAACCTGTCTATTTCACGAAAAATCTCGCTTTTATCTCTCTTTTCAAATTTCATGTCCTTGTACATCCCACAGAAGGCACATTTATTCCATGTGCATCCCCTAACAACCCTAATCAGCGCGCTTCCCGCCTCACTAGGAGGGCGGTATGGTGGATAATCATACTCCATGGATTGAGTAGTAGCACTCAGAAAATATAGTTTTTCAACACATAATCTATAAGAAACCACTTTTCACCACAAAATATAAATACAAATTTAGGTCATCCTAAATCGTGGAAAGGGTAGTGCTCGTGGGGAACCCAAATGTTGGAAAGAGTTTGATTTTTCAGCATCTAACTGGGAAGTATGCAACCGTATCAAACTATCCTGGCACCACAGTGGATATAACCGTCGCAAAGCTCAAAGGATCGAATAAAACACTGATCGACACACCAGGAATGTATTCGCTGGTGGCGATAACTGAGGAAGAGAGGGTTGCCAAAAAAATCTTGCTTGAGGGGGCAGACATAGTCGTGCATGTGGTGGATGCGAAGAATCTGAAAAGGATGCTCCCTTTCACGATTCAGCTAATAGAGGCTGGATTTAACACGATACTCGTTTTAAACGCAATAGATGAGGCTGAAAAGCTTGGCATGGAGATAGATAGCAAGCTGCTGAGTGAGAGGCTTGGAATTCCGGTTGTAAAGACCATAGCCACACAGAAGATGGGCATTGACGAGCTTAAAAAGGCCATATTTAACTATAGGTCAGATAAAAAGGAGATCATAAAACTGAACTCGATGGATGAGAAGCTGGAATCTATCACCAGACTCTTGGATCAGGATTATCCGATTAGCAAGAAGATGATTGCCCTACTGATTCTTCTGGGAGACAAGGACACGCTTGAAATGGTTAGAGGTGAGAAGAACTACCAGAAGATCGTTGAGATAGCTAAAGATTCGAACTCGTACGAGATATTCAGGAAGATTCAGGAATGCTCAGATAGACTGCTCGATGGTGTTATTGCCGAGAAAGAGGTGGCAGTTGGGTGGAAAGGCAGGATCAGCGAGCTATCCCTCAACCCGATTGTATCGATACCGATGACAGTCCTAAGCCTGTACATACTTTACCTCTTTGCGGGTGTTTTTGGGGCTCAGTTTCTGGTTGAGCTGATCGAGAGTTCCTTTGAGAGGTATATCAACCAGCCTTTAAACATGATGCTCAACCAGTACATTCCAAATTACTGGATAAGGGAGCTTATTGGTGGAGACTACGGGATAATAACGCTCGGATTGAGGTATGCTATCGCGATAATATTTCCCATCGTAACGACATTCTTCATAGCATTCTCGGTCCTTGAAGATTCCGGCTTCCTGCCGAGAATGGCCTCTCTCCTCAACTCCACTTTCAAGAAGGTTGGTTTGAGTGGGCGAGCTGTAATTCCGCTCCTGCTCGGGCTTGGTTGTGGAACGATGGCGACCATCGTTACAAGAACGCTTGAAACCAAAAAGGAGAGGATAATTGCTACTCTGCTCTTGGCTGTTGGGATACCATGCAGTGCCCAGATGGGTGTAATGATGGGAATAGCTCCAGATTTCAGGGCACTGATGATCTGGATAACGGTTATATCTCTGACACTGATATTTACAGCAACTCTTGCTTCCAGAGCAATAGAGGGTGAAGATATCGTGTTCTTTATGGAAATCCCACCTCTCAGGATGCCAAACTTCAGGAATATTATTTTCAAGACCGTTACAAGGCTTGAGTGGTATTTCAAGGAGGTTATGCCGATATTCATACTCATCAGCGTTTTTATATGGATCGGAAGGATTACCGGCGTTTTTGATTTGCTTGTAAATGCTCTTGCAGTTCCATCAACCCTCATAGGCCTCCCATCTCAGGCCGGATTGATACTGCTTTACGGGTTCTTCAGGAGGGATTACGGTGCTGCAGGGCTTTACGATCTTGTTAACAAAGGCATCTTTAGCTACAATCAGGTTATAGTTGCGATGGTAACGCTAACACTGTTCGTCCCATGCATCGCACAGTTCAGCGTTATGTGTAAGGAAAGAGGTTTAAAGAGCGGGATAGGTATATTCATAATCTCGCTGACAGTAGCGTTTGCGGTGGGCTACCTCACCAATCTTGCATTAGGGTGGTGAAATGGAAGAAGCTGAGAATATAATCAAGGAAATGTGGATAAAGGATGAGAGTCTGGACATAGACTCCATTCCAGATAATGTTCGTGGGTATCTTCAGGATGAAGGGTTAATTGAGGTTAAAAATGGAAAAGCTTTCCTCACAGAAAAAGGAAAAAAGAGGGCTGAGAAAATAATAAGGCTTCACAGACTTGCTGAGAGGTTGCTGAGCGATATACTTGGAATGGAAGAGGAAGATGTAGAGAAGTCTGCATGTAAATTCGAGCACTTCATCAGCGAAGAGGTTGAGGAGGCCATCTGCACGCTGCTGGGCCACCCCAGGTTCTGTCCGCATGGCAGTGAGATTCCAAAGGGGAAGTGCTGTGAAGTTGGCGAGAGAGAGGTTGAGAGGCTCATCTTCAAGCTGAGCGAGTTGAATGCGGGTGATGAGGGTGAGATAAAGTATGTCGTTGGTGGAAAGGGTGTGTCCTCAAAGTTTATAGCCTTCGGCATAATGCCGGGGGAAGAAATCAAAGTGCTGAGAGTTTTTCCGACATACATAATTCAGATCGGCAACACACAGTTTGCCTTGGATAAAGAGCTTGCAGATTCGATATATGTGCTGAAGAAGTCTGCAAAATCCTCAAAGAACGACACTGGGCCAGGAAGAAAAAGAAGGAGGTGGGGCTGGTTCAGGTGATTGTCCCACCTTAGAGGATCATATCTCCCCAACCCTCCTCTTTAACTCCTCGATGTTTTTTATAATCGTATCGATCTCCTTTTTCAGCTTTTCAAACTCTTTTTCCGCTCCCTCTTTTATTACCGCACCGTACTGTGTGGCTTCAATTATCCCGGACTGCTCGAGAACTCTCAAAGAATACCTTATCCTGTGTTTCGGCATGTTCAGCAATTCTGATAACTTGAAAATACCAATAGGCTGGTTTTTTTGAACCTCCTGAAGAACGATGATATGTCTCAATGCGATTTCAGATTCTTGCTTAAGTTTTTTCAGCACCATGACCTACTGTGTGCACAAAACATATTTAAATCTTGCATAACCTCGATGTTTTTTGGAATTTCCAGAATCTCCGACAACTTCTAAAAACTTCTAAAATATAATCCAGATGTTCAAAAATATATGTGTTTTGGGTAGGAGGGTTGTGAGGATCTATGTAAAAACCGAACTACTCTTATATATCCTAAATTACACACAGTTTATTGCCCCCTGAAAGCCTATTCTCACCCATCCCCACCACCCCCCTTTCCTTCCAACTATTCTTATATCTAATTCTAAAAAAGATAAAATCAATTTTTAGATATCGCATTCCGCAATTAAACACCTGATAATCTAAACCTATCCCCTGATATACTGCCCTCCAGCAGGTACAAAACGCTCTGGCTGAATGGGTTTGTCGTATTTCTGTATATCCTCAAGCTCAATAGCCATCCAGAGTTTCTTCCGATCTTTCTGCCCGGATCTCCATCGTTCCTGTGATTTGATGTATCCCTTTAACTCATCCTTGGTCAGGAAAATTCTATCTCCATAGATCTCAAAAAATTTCATCGGATCTTCCTGCAGAATAATTCTCTTTATCTTTGCCTCACCAACAAACCCCGTATCCTCCTGAGACTGATAGAAGACGAACTTCATTCCTCGCCTTAGCTGCTTCCAGACTGTAGCAGGTTTTACAAAGACATCTTTGCCTTCAAAGAACCGATTCATGTATTTTTTCGGGATTGGATATGTTACACCGGTTACACCGGTTATTTCAGCACCCTCATCCATAAACTCACCTTTCCAACTTTTTTACCTAGTTAGAATTTTCTGATAAATTCAATTATACATCGCACCAAACTCAACAGAAAAACTTATCCATTACAAAAACCCTCTTCACTAAGGTGATCCGATGAAGGACATGAAGGAGAAGATAAACGCCCTGACGAAGCAGATTCTTTCCAGATTCGAGGGTTATGATATAGATCCCTCGGAAATCTCCAAAAGATTGAAACTGCTCATTTATGAGTTCAAGGTGCCGGAAGATGAAGCTGTGAGGACGGTTATCAACTACCTGATAAAGCAGTACGATATCTCAAGAGAGGAGATCTTTGCTCCGGAAAGTCCCATTAAGAATATCGCTGACCTGAAGAAATCGGGTGAATGGGTCAGTCTGAAGGCTAAGGTTGTTCAGCTATGGGATTCTGATAGCCCAAATGTCTCGCAGGTTGGTCTGCTTGGAGACTCCACAGGATTGATAAAATTCGTGATATGGAGAAAATCCAACAAGCCGAATGTTGAGGAGGGAAGAAGCTACATCTTCAAAAATGTTGTTACTGACTCCTTCAGAGATAGAATGCAGGTTAACATAAACAGGAATTCCGAGATAATCGAGATAGATGAGGATATCGAACTCCCTCCGAGAGAGATGGAGATCGTAGGTGTGCTGGTTGCGATACAGCAGAACAGCGGTTATATCAAGAGGTGCAAAACCTGCGGGAGAGTTCTGAAGAAAGGAATCTGCACAGTTCATGGGAAGGTGGAGGGCTACGATGATCTGAGGATTAAAGGAGTAATCGACAACGGTGTGAGCTACTACGAGATAATTCTGAACGAGGAGAACATAAAGAAGCTAACAGGCATAGGTGTTGAAGAGGCGAAGAAGATTGTTGAGGAGAGCCTTGAGAGAGAAGCAGTTCTGTCAGAGCTATCCAGCAAGCTGCTCGGGAGATACTTCAGGCTTGTTGGATCAAGGGGGAACAGGTACTTCATCGTAAGAGAAGTCGAGTTCCTGAGCGTTGATGTGAAAGAGGAGGCTGAAAAGATACTCTCGATGATTGAGGATATAGAGGTGGAATAATGGATACCGCTTACAGAAGGGAGATCGCAAAAAGGGTTTTTGCGTATGAACTATCCAAAACAACCCACTCAATCACAGAGGGAGAGGGGAAGGCTCCCAAATATGTGCTTCTCCCAACAGGGGAGAGATGCAACAGAGTTTTCATGGTTGGAGTTCTGCTTGACAAGGAGGAAGTTAGCCCTGATACGAACTTCTGGAGGTTGAGGATCAGTGATCCTACCGGTGTTATCAGTGCATTCGTTGGGAGATTCCAGACTTCTGCCATGGAAGCGATAATAGGCATAGAACCACCAGAAGTGATCTCGATAGTTGCGAAGGTTAACCTTTTCGAGGGTGAGACGAGGAAAATGCTATCCCTGAGGCCAGAATCTATAGCTGTTGTAGATATCAAGACGAGAGACTACTTCGTGCTTGATACTGCAAAAAGAACTCTGGAAAGAATCAAGAAGATGCTTGAGGAAGAGGATGAAGATTGCAGACTGGCGAAGGAGATCTATGGCATGAATGTCAGAGAGTACATCGATGTCGTTAAAAAGGCCGTGATCTCGATAAAAGAGGAGGCTGAAGCATACAGGGAGATTGATGAGGCAGAGAAAGATGCTGATAAAGACAGAGAAGAAGATAGAGAGGAAGTCAGAGACGAGATGAAAGAGCCAGAAGAAGATGAATTCGAGATCGATGAGGGAATGGATGAAGATTACGACTATTTCGAGTTCGATGAGGAGGAGTTCGATCTGAGTGATATTCTCGATGAGGAGGAGTAGAAAGGGTAAGGTCAGGAGGTAAATTATGGAAGCAAAAAGGGTTTCTGAGATCTCGACATCGATGATAAGAAGGATGTTTGAGGTTGTGGAGCAGGCCAGAAAGAGCGGGAAGGAAATAATAAACCTCACGATCGGAGAGCCCGATTTCGACACTCATCTGGAGATAATAGAAAGGGCATATAAAGCAATGAAAGAGGGATATACGCACTACACATCCAATTTCGGGATAGCAGAGCTGAGAGAGGTCATAGCGGAAAGATATGGGGTTAGTGAGGAGGAAGTGATGATAACATGTGGGGCAAGCGAGGCATTGCTGAACACATCTCTCGCATTCATCGAGGAAAATTCGGAGGTTGTAATCCCAACTCCAAGCTTTCTATCCTATTTCACATATTCAAAGCTCTGCAATGCCAGAGTAAAGCCTGTCGATACATCCAGCAACAATTTCGAGCTGAAGGCTGAAGATTTGAATGAAACTGTAAGCGATAAAACCTCTCTTGTCTTCCTGAACTACCCGAACAACCCTACTGGAGCGGTTTTGGATCAGAAAGCGATGAATGCTATTGCAGAGGTTTGTGAGGATAAGGGAATAATTCTGGTGAGCGATGAGGTTTACGATTCTATATACTACGACAAAAAGCCCGGAACTCTGGCCGGAAAGGAAAATGTTGTTGTTATAAACGCATTCTCGAAGTCGCTTGCGATGACCGGATGGAGGATTGGGTATATAATAGCCAATAAAGATCTCCTGGACTCAATTCTCAAGGTTCATCAGGTCAACGGTGTCTGCGCTCCAGCTTTTGCCCAGAAAGCCGTTTACGATGTGATAAAAGATGGGCTTGCAGAAGAAATAACAAAATCTATGGTAAGGGAGTTCAGAAAAAGAAGGGATTTCGTGTACGACAGCCTGAAAGATGTGTTCAAGGTTTCAAAGCCTGAAGGAGCATTCTATATTTTCCCGCAGGTTGAGAACCCAATGGAGTTTGCTGAAAAACTGCTTGCTGAAACAGGTGTTGCGGTAACACCCGGAAACGCCTTCGGAAGTGAAAGAAATATTAGAATCTCCTACGCTTCATCGATGGAGAATCTCGAAAAAGCTATGGAGAAAATAAGGCAGTTCGCTAAAGCATACTAGTCTCGCTCAGCATACCCTTATACCTTTTATCGAGCATCCTGTTGAGTTCATCAAAAATTTTTTTGATCCCATCAAGATCCAGACCAAGTTCAGAGGCAACATCGTTCGCCTTTCGCAAATCAAGAAGGTTTATTCCATCCTTAGATACTCTTTCATCGATGAGTTTCTTGATATACCTCACAATCCTCTCCTCATCGCTCTCCATAACAGTAATTGTTTTAAAAAGATAAATATTTACTGGTCTCATGCCTGCTGTGGTTGGTGATTCATGCGATGGTTGTGGAGTGTGTGTTGATGAGTGTCCCATGGGAGCAATAGAGCTTGAAGACAAAGCTGTGGTTGATCCAGAAATCTGCACGGAGTGCGGTTCATGTATTGATGTCTGTCCGAATGAAGCAATCACTATGGAGTAGCAATGTAGAGCAAAGGATTTTTATTTTTGAATAATTAAGTACCTTTAAATTCTCGGTTTGTGCGAGAGGTGTATGTATGGGATGGGTTGTTAAGCTGAAAAAGAGGTTCAGTTTCATACTGAAATGGTTCTTCAAGAAGGACAAGATGAAGATAGGAATATACGGGCCTCCAAATGCAGGAAAAACAACGCTCGCGAACAGGATCCTGCGAGACTGGACAGGAGACATCATGGGTTCGGCAAGCGATGTACCTCACGAAACCAGGAGGGCCAGGCTGAGAGAGGGAGTCAGGATAGAGGTCAACGGGAAGTCGCTCAACATAGACATCGTTGATACTCCGGGACTTGCCACGAAGATAGACTTCCACGAGTTCCTGAAGTATGGTATGGATGAGGAGGAGGCTAAGAGGAGAGCTAAGGAGGCTACTGAAGGTGTGATAGAGGCCATAAAATGGCTGGATGATCTGGATGGTGTCCTGCTCGTTATGGACTCTTCAGAAGATCCTTTCACGCAGGTTAATGTCACAATAATAGGTAACATCGAAGCCAGAGGTCTGCCTTTGCTGATAGTTGCCAACAAGATTGATTTGCCGAATGCGTCTCCGGCAAGAATAAAATCCGCGTTCCCCCAGCATACAGTAGTGCCGATTTCAGCCCTTAAAGGACTGAACATAGACAACCTGTACAAGGTTATGGCCGAGAAATTTAGCTGAGTTGAGTGGTGATAGGTATGGAGGGCGTTCCCCTGAACCTGATATCCAAGGATAAGCTCGAAAGGATGTCAACCATGGAAAAGCTCAGGATGATTCTCGATGAAGTTAAGGAAGGGAAGATAGTCGTTCTTGAATCAGGTTTATCTCCAGAAGAGGAGGCAAAGCTGATAGAGCTTACGATGCTTGAAATAGACCACGAGAACTTTGTTGGAATCGAAGTGGAATCGTATCCCAGAAAGACCGTATCGTTTTTCCAGAAGATCTTCGGTAAGAGCGAAGGAAGGTTGACACTTATTGGACCTGCAAACAGGCTGAAAACACTTGAAAAGCATGAAGATCAGATTAAAGCCCTTGTTCAGTTCATGTAAATACAGATAAGTGATTGAAATGCCACACCAATGCACCAAGTGCGGAGAACAGTACCCGGATGGGGATACTAGAATCCTGAGTGGATGCAAGTGCGGAAACAACAAGTTCCTCTACATACCCAAGGTAAAAAAGGACTCGGAAGAGCAGATAAGGGAGATTGAGGAGCAGCTCACAGATATAGGTATAGCGAGTGTAAAGATAATCGCTCCCGGAAAGTATGAGCTGAATCTTGAAAGGCTGCTGCAGTCGGACGAGATAGTCATAGCTTTAGAAGAGGACGGCAAGTATGTGATCCATCTGCCATCCCTTCTCAAAAAGAAGGGTAGGAAAGGCTGAACTACCTGTAAGCCTCCTTAATACACTCCTTTATGTCCCCAAATTTAACCATGACTCCCGCATGCTTCGGAAGGTATGTGAGGGCTTTGCCCGAGTTAACCATAACACACTCATAGTTCTCAGTTGCAGGAGAGACTACCATGCATGTGTCTGCGAAGACCTTTACACCATAACTCTCGATCTTCCTCGCAACATCCTCATTCTCCTCCAAAACTCTTCTCGATGTGAACAGCCAGACATCCTTTCTGACCTTTTTATCGTTTCTGAACAGTAGATCGGCTATCTGCCTGAGTTCGGATGATGAAAGATGGGGACAGCCGATTGCGATCAGGTCTGGCTCACAGTCAAACTCAATCTCTTCTAACTCATCAATAACCTCCCTCTCAAGAGAATCGATTTCAAAATCACCATATTCAGGAGTTAAGCCCTCAGCATGGAATAAAGCTGTGTTGCCCTTCGCGGCAAGCACCGCACCCAGATCCTTCAGCCACTCCCTCTCTATGCTGTTTCTGAAGATGAAGTAGGGAATACTGTTCGATAGCTTCTCTCCAACAGAATATCCAAGCATTGCAAGATCCGCTGATGAGTTAATTTCAGCCTTGACATCCACGATAACCGTTGGACTTCTGTTCTTCTTTACGTGCAAACCATAGTTGGGAGTTTTTCCTATGATGCCAGAAGCCAGAGCACTTATCCCGCTCTCCCTGTTAGTTCTCACACCTAAGATGGAGTTGGCATAGACTATGGCATTGGATTCCGCCCATGCGACATGGTCCCCCTTCTTCAACGAATCGAAGTAGTAGGGTGTGCAGGTTAGAGTTTTATCTGCTCCAAGCCTGATAAGTGCATTTATTATCCTCATCTGCTTTCTGTAGAAGCCTTCATCGATTCCCATCTCCTTCCATCTAATCACATCCATTCCAGCAGGGTTGATCATGGCCTTAATGACGAATTTTGCATTCAGACTTTCAAACCACTCCAGTCCAGCATCTCCAATGTTCTTATAAGATATACCAGAAATCTGGACGGATTTTACCGGAATAAGCCTATCAGCATCGAAGATCTTGCCTATCGCAACGAGAATCTCCATGGCTTTTCTTATCGTTTCATTATCTGACTCAAGAAGCTTCTCCTCTTCTTTTGAAAGATACATGTTCTACCTAGGCTGAAACAATATTTGAACTTAGCTGTAATGATAACATGAAACTCGAAAAATTTTTTACGACAACCAATCAATGCAAAACGATGCTTACTTCAGAACTCGACGAGATTGCTAAGGAGATCAAAAAATGCAGAAAATGCAAGCTATGGCTGACAAAGCAGAACTATGTTCCCGGAGAAGGGAACTGCAAAGCGCTGATAGTTTTCGTGGGAGAGGCTCCAGGAAGGGAGGAGGATATTCATGGCAGACCATTCGTTGGGAATGCCGGGAAGCTTTTGACCGAGATGATATCTAGGAAGCTCAACCTCTCGAGAAAGGATGTCTTTATAACCAACATTCTGAAGTGCAGGCCGCCGAACAACAGAGACCCTCTGGAGGAAGAGATTAAAGCCTGCAAACCATATCTGATTCGGCAGCTTAAATCTATCAGGCCAAAGGCAGTTGTGTGTCTTGGCAGACACTCTGCATCGCTCATCTTCAGCTTTTTCGGTTTGGAATTCAACGGGATCTCAAAGGAGAGGGGAAAGATATATGAAGTTGAGGTTGAGTGGGGAAAAATGAAGGTTATCGCTGTTTATCATCCTGCTGCAGCCCTTTACAAGCCCCCGCTCAGAGAGGTTCTGGAAAAGGATTTCGAGAAGATTGGTAGCATATTGAAAAAAAGAAGAACTCTTGAGGACTTTATGGAACTATGAAATTTATGTAATCATAGAAATCTTTATTTTGTTGAAATTTTAATCTATAGAAAAACTTTCTGACAGCCAAGTTTTCATAGATTTTCCAAGACACCTTGTTTCGAGAAAATGATAGAAAAATAGAAATATCCAGCGCGATGACATTTTATTACATTATTATTTTTGAAAGGTGATCCGATGGCCAAAAGAGCAAAACTCGTGAATGATATTGTTGAACTCGTACCGATACTCCAGATATTTTCAACAAAAACATACAGGGAGGTTTATGAATCGCTTTTGGAGGGTTGGATGACCTATAATGAGCTGAGGGATCGGTTTGGGGATAGTGTGGATGAAGCACTCAAGATACTGAAGCATGCCGGGATGCTTGAGGTGAAATGGAGAATGCCTAAAGACCCGGGAGACACACCACAAAAGGAGTACCATGTGAGCTATACTCATCTGAGTGCGAACTTCTACACCTCGCTAAAGGATCTGAACAAGATACTCGAGGTAATATTCCTGAGCGATGACGAGCTTGAGAAGATCGTATCAAGGATAATAGAGGAAATAAACATGGGTAGGATGTCGGTACCGCATATAAGCAGAAGCCTCCAGTTGGATCCACTGTTCATAAGAGCTACAGCCAAAAAATCGCTGAAGCTGAACATAAAGGGACAGCTTGTAGAACTCTCTAAAGATGAGGAGATTTAGGTTTTTTTAAGATGAAGAAGCTTAAAACTTTGAGGGATTTACTGAACTTTTTTCGCTGGAACCCTGATTTTGATTTTGATAGGGTTGTTGTGGAGTACATCGATCGCCCTAAAGGAACATCCGAATTTTACGGAATGGATATTGAGGACATAGGACACAAGTTTATTTACCTCAAAGACTCAACAACGATACCCATGCACAGAATCGTCAGAGTTACATACGATGGCGAGGTCTGGTGGGAGAAGGTATAGGGGTAAATAGATAAGGGTGATCTGATGAAAAAGGGTGTTAGAAGCAGATTTGAAAAGTCCATGGATGAGTTAGCACTAAAGTTTTCCTCGTCAATGGATGATGACAGGAACATATTCTACTATGACATCCTTGTCGATCTGGCTCATGTTCTTGGATTGTATCATACCGGAGTTCTTTATAGAGAGGATGCCTCTGAGATTGTTGAGGGTTTGCTGAGGATAAGAGACGAGGGTTTTGAGAACCTTTCGAAGGATTACGAGGATGTTCATGAGGCCATAGAGGCAAGGCTGATTGAGCTGACAGAGAAGGGAGCGAAGATGCATACTGGAAGGTCGAGAAATGATGAGGTTGCAACCTGTTTGAGGTTGTTCGCCAGAGATAGGATGCTATCAATCCTTTTCAGGCTGATCGAGTTGAGGAGCGTCGTCCTCGATCTTGCAGTAAAACATCTGGATAGTCTGATTCCTGGATTCACGCACATGCAATATGCCCAGCCGAACAGACTGGCCCATCATCTCTTGGCATATCACGATGCTTTGAAGAGAGATTTTGACAGGATTCTCGATTCATTCTGGAGAGTAAACCTCTCACCACTTGGAGGCTCGGCGTTTGCATCAACATCTTTTAAACTGGACAGGGACTTCACGGCAAACCTCCTGGGCTTTGATGGCATAGTTGAAAATTCCATGGATGCTGTAGCGTCGAGAGACTTCCTGATAGAAGCTGTTTTTGACTGCTCAAGCCTGATGCTGAACCTCAGCAGGATTTGCGAGGAGTTAATTCTGTGGTCTTCAGAGTTCAACTTCGTTGAGCTCTCCGATGAGCTGTCATCAACCTCCAGCATCATGCCGCAGAAGAAGAATCCGGATATTGCGGAGCTTATCAGGGCCAGGGCTGCAAGAGTGTGTGGAAATCTGAACTCTGCGATGATGATATACAAGGCCATGCCATATGCCTACAACAGGGACTTTCAGGAGATGAACCCTCTGCTTTACTTCAGCCTTGAGAGTGCAGAGGTTTGCACCATCCTTGTGGCAAGGATGCTTGAGAGCGCGAAATTTAGGACGGGAGTGATGAAAGAGAAGATCTCGAAGGGATTTCTGACAGCTACAGAGATAGCCGACATGCTCGTTCAGAAAGCGAACATTCCATTCAGGGTAGCCCACAGAATAGTGGGGTGGCTTGCGATGAATGGCAGAACAGATCCAACTTTGAACGATCTGGTTGAGGCTGTTAAGGAAGTCGCTGAAGAGTATCTGGATAACTTGGATATCTCAGAGGAGGATTTGAATCAGGCAAAGAATGCCGTAAACGCTCTTGAGAGGAGAAAGAATCGAGGTTCTCCATCAAGAGAGGAAGTGGAAAAAATGATAAATTCGAGAATAGAAGCTCTGAATAAGGATTACAGAAAGGTGGACGAAATAGCAGATAGAATATCAGCCTCGCTGGAAAAGCTTTATTCCCTTGTGTCTGAACTTGTAACCTGAGGAGGAAGGATGATGGATGAGATCCTGGGTAAAAAAGTTAGGATTAAGGCGAAGGGCAAGGTATTTGAGGGTATTGTAATGCCCACTAGGTCAGGGAACCTAATACTCAAGCTCGACAACGGATACAATGTTGGATTCAGCGAGTATGAGATATTGGATGTTTTTGAGGCAGAAAGAGCATCCTTTAAGGCTGAACCCATCACGAAAAAACCCGAGCTACCTAATGTTAAGATAATATCAACAGGTGGAACGATAGCGAGTAAGGTCGATTACAGAACTGGAGCTGTGACAAGCCAGTTCTCATCTGAAGAGATAGTTGCCGAGGTTCCGGAGATAGAGAACATCTGCAACATCGATTCAATGCTCCTTTACAACATCCTCTCGGAAAACATGAAACCTGTGAACTGGATAGAGCTATCGAAGGAAATATACAGCAGCATAAAGGACGGATACGATGCCGTGATAGTAACCCACGGAACCGATACGCTCGCATATACTGCTACAGCAGTATCGTTCATGCTCTCCACTCCAGTTCCCGTGCTGTTTGTGGGGGCACAGAGAAGCTCCGATCGCCCATCCAGTGATGCAACGATGAACCTGATATGCAGTGCCCATGTGGCAAGATCCGAGCTTGGTGAGGTGGCCATAGTCATGCACGCATCAACGAGCGATGATTACTGCTACATCCACAGGGCTGTTAAGGCGAGAAAGAACCACACATCCCGAAGGGATGCGTTTCAGTCTGTGAATCAGAAACCGCTGGGGAGGGTAAGTTATCCGGACGGTAGGATAGAGTGGCATGTGGATTTTATAAAGAGGGGAGAGAGGGAGCTTGAGCTGAAAAGCAACTTGAGCGAGAAATGTGTGCTGGTAAAGTTCTTCCCGGGGCTCAAGCCAGATGTTCTGGAGTACTACTACAGTAAGGGATACAGGGGCTTCGTTCTTGAAGGGACAGGTTTAGGACATGTTTCCTCTGACTGGATCGACACGATCAGGGGAATCTCGGATGACAGCCTGATAGTTATGACATCACAGTGTCTGTGGGGCAGGGTTTGCGATAGAGTATATGATACTGGCAGGGATCTGCTGAACGCTGGGGTTATCGAGGGAGAGGATATGCTGCCAGAGGTTGCTCTGATCAAGATAATGTGGCTTCTCGGTAACTACGATCTCGAGGAGGCTAAAAAGCTCGTTAAGAAGAATCTGGTTGGAGAGATAAACCCAAGGACATCCTACTGATCCTTTTTTATACCGCACTTGCACAGTCTCATCTGATACAGGCCGAGAAGGACTTTCTTCATCTTCTCTATTTTCTTCTTATCGAAGCTGAATTCCGGAGATTTCAGACTGAAAATCTCATCTCTTGAAGGTATGCTGTCAAGCGAGTATGAAGTTCTTCCGGATTCGAGAAACCTCACCTCGCTGTCTATCAGGTTTGTCACGGCAACAACTGCTGGGGGTGGGGATATGAGCTTCGCGATTATCTCCGCTATTCTGCTTGAGATCGTCAGATTGTCTGCTGAGGATTCGCACAGTATTACTATCTTGTTCTTCCCTTCAACCCTGACAACGATATCGATCCATATCGTCTGTGAGTCTATTTCGATGTAGTCATCTTGGATCTCGGACTTGCTGTATCCCTTTGCAATCAGAAACTCGACAACTCCTTCTCTTATCTCATTCCTGTCGATATATGGAACTATGGAGTACACATGTATGCGTCTGTAAGGGGGGTTAAATGATTTTCTCTGTTTGTCTTTCTTTAACTCCTGTCAACCTTTCGTTAATCTCATATAACCATCTGTACAAAAAGAGATGTGAGCCTCAAGAAACTGCTCAGGGAGAAGTACGGTCTTGATGAGGAGGTTGTATCAAAGATAAGGAGAAGTTTTGAGATAATCGGAGATGTTGTCATAGTGGACATTCCAGATGATGTTGTTGAGTATAAAGACCTCATAATTCGCGGCATTCTTGAGAAGCACAAGCATGTCAGAACCATATTGAGGAAGGTTGGAGAGGTAGATGGTGTTTACAGGGTTGCGAGATATGAGAAAATTTTTGGGGATTCTACGGAGACGATTGTTAAGGAGCATGGCTGCAGGTTTCATGTCGATCCGACCAAGGTTTACTACTCCGTAAAGCTTTCTGGAGAGAGGGAGAGGATATCGAAACTCGTTGATGAAAGAGAAAGGGTCCTCGTGATGTTCGCAGGGGTTGGTCCCTTTGCGATTGTGATTGCAAAGAAAGCTAAGCCTAAGGAGGTTGTGGGGGTAGAGATCAACCCGGTAGCTGTGGAGTACTTTAGGAAGAATGTTGTCGCAAACAAGGTTGAGGACATTGTTAAGGTATTTGAGGGGGATGTTCGAGAGGTTATGCCCAAGCTCGATGGAAGGTTCGACAGGATACTCATGCCCTCCCCGTACATAGCAGAGAACTTTGTGGATGTTGTTGGAAGTAAGGTGAAGGAGGGAGGATACATTCACTACTACACATTTGCCGGGAAGGAAGAGAAGGAGTCCATATTGCCAGAGAGGGTTATGAGGCTGTTCGCCGATAACGGCGTTATTGTGGATGTTGAGAACATCAGGGAGTGTGGCAACTATGCACCCTATGTTTACAGGTATGTGCTGGACTTGAAGGTTAGAGAGCTTGAAGGTTAGGTGTACAGGCTATATGGGGGCGATAGTAAAATGAAAGAGAGAGGAGATAGGATTGTTACTGATAACCACATGCACCTCTACAACAACTTGAAGCTCAAGGCATTAAAGCAGTTCAGGAATGCTGGTGGAACGCATGTTTTCTTGGTATCTCTCCTCAGCACACACTATGACATGGTTCCAACAAGCGGAGAGGATTTCAGAAAGATCTTCGACTTCCATCTGAGCCTTGTCAGGAAGGCCAACGAGATCGTTAAGGTTCATCCGGTTCTGGCAGTCCATCCAGCAGAGATAACTATTCTTGGGGAGAGGATAGGCTATGAAAAAGCATGCGAGATCATGAAGGAAGCTCTGGCAATAGCCGGAGAGTATGTCGCTGAGGGCAAAGCTGTAGCAATAAAGAGCGGGAGACCCCACTATAAGGTTAGCAAGAAGGTATGGGAAATGAGCAACGAGATAATGGGTCATGCGTTTTCAGTAGCCAAGGACTGCGATTGTGCTGTGCAGATCCACACAGAGAGCTACACCTCAGATGGCATGAAGGAGATAGCAGAGATAGCCAGAAAATCAGGGATTAAGGTGGAAAGGGTTGTAAAGCACTTCGCTCCACCGGCAGTAAAGGAATTTGAGGAAATAGGCCTGTTTCCATCGGTTATAGCCTTTGACAACAACATTCTTAAGGCTGCAGAAGAAGGCGACAGATTCTTTGTCGAAACGGATTATATTGATGACAAAAGCCGACCCGGAGCGATACTCGGCCCAAAAACGGTTCCCAGAAGAATCAGAGAGCTGTACGAGCTTGGTTATGAGGATGTTGCCTACAAAGTATGTGTAGAGAATGTTGAAAAGATTTATAAAATCGAATTGGACATATAAATAAATTTTTTTGTATCAGTAAACCTCTTCCTCTGGATGCACAACTATCCCGTTCTCGGTTATTTCGAATGGATGTATTTTCTTACTGTGGTCACTCCCTCTGAGCTTGAAGATCTCTATTCCTCTTACCCTCACATTTTCTGTTTTGGTGTAGTACAGGACTATCGTCCCCTCCACAACGAAATTTTCGACCCCAAACCTGCTTATCTGGTCTCCTTCTGTGCTTAAAACCTCACATGTTAGAAGGGACGTGAGTCCTAAAATCTCCAATGTGGTTGATATTTTCAGCAATTCTATCCTGAACTTTGATACATCGTTTATCGCAAAACCTATTGATGTAGTTGAATCAAGAACGGCCCTTTTTGCTCCGATTTCATCCTGAATATTGATTATCTGGTCTATCAGCGATCGTGTGTCGAACGGTCTGATGTCTATATACTTCTCGTCACTCGGCAATCCAATCTTCGTTGATGTTGCATCGACTATCGCTAGCATATTCTCGTCTTCGAGCCTCTCAAGCTCCCAGCCAAAGGTTGAAAAATACTCTCTTATGTGCTGTGGTCTCTCTTCAGTTGCGATCATTATTCCCGGCTCGTTATACATCTCGATACCGTTGACCAGAAATTGACCAACAAAAATCGTTTTACCTGAGCCGGAAGGGCCTGTAACGAGGTAGCTTCTATCTCTTATCAGCCCACCATGAGTTATTTCATCAAAGCCCGGGATACCAGTAGGAATTCTCTCTAATGTCATTGGCTCACCCAGTTTTTTGTAGGATCTATTAAATATAAAGTTTTCCCATCATTATTATGTTAGTGTTGAGAAAACAGGTAATCTGAAGCAGAACCAGTAGAGCACAATCTAACTTTAATTCTAACTTTACATATAAAAATCGAAAAAATCTTTGGGATCTCATATATGCCCATATACTAAAGCGGCTATCGTCTGCATTCCTCCGAAATTTCCAACTTCATGTAAAACCCATCGAGAAAGCAACAGGAAAACGATAAAATTGCAGCAGAGAAGACATCAAGTCCCAACCTGAACAGTTTTTATCCCATTAATGGCTGGTGTCAGCTATCTGCTGATTTTCCTTCAATTTCGTCTATAGCATCCATCAGAGCTTCCTTCAGACCCTTATCCTCCACACTACTCAGCAACTTTTTCAGAAAATCAGCATCAGAGGAATCCCCAATCTTTCCGAGGATCATTACTGCATCCTCAAGGAATACCCTGTCTGACTCCAGATTTAACCTATCCTGGATAAGTTCGAGGATCTTTTTCTTGGCTTTAGCGACATCTTTTCCCATTTCAGCAAGATTTTCAAGCAAAAACATCGCGCCCAGCCTTGTAATAAAATCTCCTTTTTCGATCAATGTGACAAGAAAGTCATCCAATCCGAAATCGGAGACCATCTGAACTATCTCTTCTGCCTTGCCATCAGAGATCATCTTTCTGAAGTAGTCCATCAGGAACCCCTCGTTGTCGATGTTCTCCACCCAGTTTAGCAGTTCTTCTATGCTTTTGTCACCCACAAGCCTGATCCTGTCGTTCAGTATCGTCACAGGAACAGAAAGGATTTCGTACTTTCTGGCCAGCTTCTCGAACCTCGTTGCGTCGAATATTTCCAGTGAGATATCCGGGTTTGCAAGAGAGAGCTGTATAAGCTTTCTGACGAGATTTGCACAGTGTGGGCAGAATGGAGATATGAACACCTTGAAGCTCGCCTTAATTTTTTCAATCCTTTCCAGATTGTTTTTTATTTCGGGATCAAAGCTCATCGAATTTGATAAAGTTATCATGTCTGTGATAACCTTTCTCTCAATACCTTCCGGAAATCCATGATACCTGATCGAATTTAAAATGAAGACTGGCGTATATTCGTAGTCACCCAGCTCGATTTCAAAATCATCCCCCAGCTCCTCGATCCTGTGCTTTTCATCCAGACTGGATACAAGAACCTTCATGCTAACCCTTCTGACCTCTAGCTTCTTTCCTCTGAATCAGGAATTGCTTATTGAATTTAGCAACCTCGTTATCTGGCTCCATCTCGATTACCTTGTCAAAAAGCTCTATCGCCTCATCCAGCTTCCCTTTTCTGCCCAGGATTATGGCTATGTTGTTCATGGCGAGCGTGTTTTTGGGATCTATCTCAAGAACTTTCTCATAGCACTTTATCGCATCATCGAACCTTTCCATTGCATAGTACAGCAATCCGAGGTTGTACCAGGCTGACGAATCCTGAGAGTTTATCTCTATCGCCTTGCTGATGGACTTCTCAGCCTCCTCGTATTTCCTCAGGTTGTACTGAACATATCCCAGATTGTTCCAGGCTCCTCCATCGTTTGAGTTGAACTTGAGGATTCTCTCAAAGCACTGCTCAGCCTCCTCAAACCTTCTCATCATCATTAAGGCATAACCGAGATTGAACAGGGCATCCGTGTATTTTGAATCTATTTCCAAGGCCTTAACGAAACACTGGATTGCCTCCTCCTGCATTCCCTTATCATATAACGCTATTCCCAGATTGTTCCATGCTGAAGGGTTTTCAGGATCCAGCTCAACACTCTTCTTGAAGGACATTATTTCATCATCAACATTTCCAGCTTCCAACCCTTTTTTGAACCATTCTTCAGCAGAAAGTTTTTCTTCTTCGCTCATCATACCTCATTCCACCTTCAGATAATGTTCTTCAAATATCTAAAAGTTGTAAATAGTTTACGATCGTAGTTTACGATTGCAGGAAAAGAATTTTAACCTTTAATTGTATCTGATTCTCCATGAATGAGTTCTTGAGTGATTGTGAGGCTTTCCTCGATCATCAGGACATAAAACTCCTCAGAGCTTTGAGCAGTGATGAGGAGGTTGTAAAGTCAATCGAAAAGGTTTTTGAAGCTCCTGAATATGCTGGTAAATACCTTGTAATGCTGAAGGACAGGCCCAAAGCCCTGTACATCATCGCAAAGCTATCAGAAAGAATATCTAGATACTTTGATGGTGAGAACAGGGAAAGAGTTTTTGAGCTGTTTTTGAAATCGCTGAGACTGATTTCAGACCTCAAGGATAAGTCGATCAATCAGAGTGTTTTCTTTCTCGTTAAAGAGGCAATAGAGCGAAGGATAGATGATGGAGATTATGAGACCGCCGCCCTCCTGATAACTGAATTCTACCACTTTGGATTCAAAAGCCAGCTTAAAAGGATTCTGTTCAAGGTAGGCGAAATAACGGAAAAGGGGGATTTTGAGAGGGCTATAAACATACTGTCGAGGTTAAAACAGAATGAGGTTATCAGAGAGCTAAAAACCCAGATCTACATAGAATGGGGCAGGAGATACATGGAGCTGAAGGACTATCTGGCCGCTGAAATACAGCTAAAAGAAGCATTAAACTTCGCGGAGAACGATCTAGATGTAAAAGAGATAAAGATGCTGCTTTATGATGCTTTAAAGAATCAGAACAAGTTTGAAGATGCAATGAAACAGCTTGAAACAATAGATACCTCAAGTCCCATCGAAGAGCTTAAGGTTCTGAGAGAGAAAGCAAAACTGCTCCTCAGCTGGGCAGAGAAGAGCAAGGATGTTGATAATGCGCTTGAAAAATATGATGCAGCATACCGAATTGCCGTGAAAATCGGAGATTCCGAGCTTGCGAGAAAATGTCTAGAGAAGGCAAATGTGCTGAAAAAGTAGTGTGGCATCCTTATTTTCGAGACGCTACGGCATTGAAATAGTTAGCAAAAAGTTCATTTAGCCATATACAGAAGTCTGTGGGATGAAGGTCTGGGTGGGCATTGACGACACGGATTCAGTTAACGGAATGTGCACCACTTACTTGGCACTGCTCGCTATGGATAAAGTAGAAAAGTTTGGCAGAGTAGTAGGATTTCCTAGGCTGATAAGGCTCAACCCGACAATACCATACAAGACCAGGGGTAATGGTGCAGTTGCATTTCTTGTTGAGACTGATGATGTTGAGAATGTGATCGAGGTTGTGGATGATGTGATAATCGAGCACTCTATGATGTCTGACGATAGCACAAATCCCGGTGCTGTATTCGTGAACTTTGAGAACGATAGGCTGATGAGCCATCTGACAAAATTTGCCAGAAAAGCTGTCAGGGATATTGTCAGCTTGGATGAGGCTCTATTCATAATTGGCAAGTACTTCATCCCCCATTTGAAATACAAGAAGGGAAGGGGTTTGATAGGAGCTTTATCTGCCGTTGGATATGACGGCCACGATTACACCTACGAGCTTTTAGCATACCGTATGCCGGAAAGGTTTGGCACACCAAGAGGAATTGATGAGGACAGCTTTTATGAAGCTGATGAGCTTTACTACCCGAAGATATGGGACACGGTTGACTGGAGGAACAGAATCGTTGTCTGCGTGCCAAAAGGGAAGGATCCTGTTCTATATGGGATAAGGGGCTCAGACTACAATGCGATAAACTCTGCAGTCGAGATTTTGAGGACTGAAGAGGTTGACAGGAAGATGATGTTCATAACCAACCAGTCAACAGATGCCCATCTCATAGATGAGGATGAGGTAAATGAAGTTAAGAACTTCCATTCGTACATAATTAGAGGGACTGTTGTCCAGAAACCGTATATACATAAAGGTGGACATGTGTTCTTCACAATAAAGACAAAGTTTGGTGAGGTAAAGTGCTCGGCTTTCGAACCGACAAAACAGTTCAGGGATGTTGTTCTGAAATTGATTGAGGGGGATGAGGTGAGGGTTTTTGGGGCCATGAAGAAAAACACGATCAACCTCGAGAAGATGGAAGTAATAAAGCTCGTCAGATTCAGGTACTCGAATCCTAAATGTCCGATATGCGGGAAGAGAATGAAATCCTCTGGCAGAAATAAGCCATTCAGATGCAAGAATTGCAAAACAACTGCAGAAAGTAGAGTTAAAGAGAAAATCGACAGAGATCTTTCAGAAGGGTTCTATGAAGTCCCCCCGTGTGCACGTGGACATATATCAAAACCACTGGTAAGGATGGATGTTCCGAACAAAAATATTTTCAGGTAGAGGCCAACTTTTCAGGTAGTAGCCACAATACTGAAATAAGAAAAATTAATTACTTTCTGAGGGCTATTCTGAGCTTCTCCGGATCGTAAGACCAGTCTTTCGGGAGAATACCCTTCTCCTTATAGTAACAGGAGAGCCTCCAGATCTTTGCCTCTATCAACTGCAGACCTCTCTTGTTGTGCAAATCCTTTTTGTGGGTCTCTAGGTGTTTTCTCAGGTTTATGGCCTTCCTTATGAGCGACTTGAGGTCCTCTGGATAGTCGATCTTAGCTCCCTTCTCCTTGAGTATCTGAACCAGTTTCTTGCCCGTAACCTGCCTCACCGATGGAACGCCATATCTATCTCTGAGGATCATACCGATCATGCTCGGTTCATAACCCTCGTTATGCAGCTCCACGATCTTCTTTTCAACCTCTTCAGCCGTCAACTCTACCCATTCAGGTGGTGAGTCTCGATAAACTCTCTTTGAACCTGAACTTCCTCTTCTCCTTGCATGCATTCTTGCCATGAGCATCACCTCAAATGAACTCCTTCAATTTATCTCTATCGACTGCATCCCACACAACTTAAAAATCTTTTGTAGTGGTGTCTGATTGTGACTGACCTTGTAAACGATACTGGGCTAGCTGCTATCATCTCCATTTACATTTAAACATTCCACCGTGTCCGGGGATTATGTAATCTGCAACACCCTCTATCATCCTAACTATCCAGAGCAACCTCTTCGGAGTGAAAATCCGGATTGAACTTTCAGACCTTATCTGTCAGATAATAGCTTGCAGAAACCACGGCATCTCCTGCAACAGACCTTTACTTCCCCAATACCCGTAATCCTCCCACCGAAGCCTGAACTTTCCGAATACCTCCATCTCTTCAGTCTCAACAATCAGCGATGCGTGATCCGGTGCATGGCCTGGACCGAAATTTGATAGGGCATGAACAAGAATCTTCCTGTTTCTATTCACATTATCCCTGCTTAAATTACCTTCAAAATCAAAACCTGTGTCAATGATATTTTCGCATCGGATTCGATGTAAGTTACCGTTGAACCGCCACCGATACCGCAGAAATTTTTCAGAGCCACGGTTCTCAGTTGAGGTTTCTCAAAAGCTTCGATTGTAATGCTTCCCTGTTTAATGATTTTTATGGATTACAGGCATATGATAACTCCAATGTTGATACAGATAAATTTCCTGCTGTTTTAAAGAGCATGAAAATACCAAATATTATTATATGCTATCAATAAAAGAAATCGTAGAACAGCTAAATCTTCGAAAGGAACAAAAATACCTTTAGAAGAAATAAAAAAGACATATTCTTGATGCCCTCTCACAGGCGTCTAATACTTGATGTAGATTTTCTTCCCCCTCATCAGAGCTATCTTGATCGCCTTCCCGATGTCCTTGTCTTTCCTGATTCTTATAACACCCTTCCTGCCTACTGATGCGGTTGTGAGATAGTCGTTTTCAGCGAAGATATCGACTTCTTTTCCTTCCAGTCCAGGAGCATAAATCAGCCACTGCTTTCTGCTCTCTCCAACCTCTGCCTCTATAACTTCTCCCCTTCTCTTGCTTCTTAGAGGCTGAACATCGATGCTGATCTTCACTTCATCCTCTATCCGCTTTATGTTTCTTCCTCTCCTGCCAAGGATAAACGAGATCTGGTCCTCTGGGACCCTGATTATAGCCTTTCTGTCGTTCAGAACATCAACCTCGAAGTCTGTAACAAGTTCGAAGAGAATCTCCTCAAGCCTCTGCTTTATCTCCTCCGGATCTCGCTCGCCAACCAGCGGCATCACAACAACCTGTTCACCATAGGTGTAGATCTCGTATTCAACCCTCTTTGACTTGAAGTCGATTACATCTATTACCGGCCTTGCCAGATCTGCTTCGGTCATGCCTGTGGGTACCTTAACATTGAACTTCAGCTCGTAAACCTTCGCTATCCTGCCAGCATCGATGAAGATTACTGTATCAACCACCTGCGGTATCACTCCAAGTTCAACTCTCCCGACCATCCTCTGAACGGCATCTATTGCCCTTGTGGCATGAGTAACACCAATCATTCCCACACCAGCAAGCCTCATATCTGCGAAGATCTGGAAGTCGGATGTTTTTCTCAGCTCATCGTATATAGTGTAATCCGGTCTTACGAGAAGCAGTATGTCTGCTGTAAGGGACATGTCCCCCTCAAGTGGAGAGTATTGCGTTACCTCATCTCTAACCATCAGATCTCTCGGACTCTCCATCGTCTTAACAAGGAAACCGTGTTCCATCAGAAAGTCTGCCACACTTGCGGCAAATGTTGACTTCCCTGCTCCCGGTGGCCCAGCGATGAGGATTCCCCTTTGCTTCTCGATGAATCTCCTTTTTAACTCCTCATCAACCCCATACTCGTGGATCGACACTTTTGCCACAGGCCTTACTGCCGTTATCTCCATTTTATCCGAGAACGGTTTTTCAGCGATCGCTATCCTGAGATCTCTTAGCTGAACAACCACAGCACCATGCCTTTCGATCTCTATGCTACTGTCATCATCCTGCCTCGCAGATTCCAGTATCTCGTTTGCTATGCCTCTGAGCTCCTCTGCGGTCATGGGAGTTTCGGAAAGCTTTACCAGCTTTAGACTCCCTACTCTCCCTCGCTTGGCATATGGTGGAACACCTTCTTTGAGATGCACGCTGGCGGTATCTTCTGTAAAGAAGGACATTATTTTTGTCTTTTCTGGCTCTATCCTCTCCTGAGCGAGATATATCGAATCTATGCCCTTAGCTACCGATACGATATGCTGAACCCTGTCACATGTGATTAGAGTTGCATTTTCGACTTCAGCAACTCTTCTTATCATTTCATCTATCGCTCCACCCTTTGAGAGCTTGATGTCATCCAATCCTGGCCTCTCTCCAGAAAAAACCACATCCAATCCTTTCTTTTCTGCTATTTTTCTGATCCTTGTAATCTCCTCAAGCCCTCTAAACCCGCTCATCTTTCCAAAGTTAGCCTGAGCTTCGAGTTCAGCAACTGCTGGCTCAGGAATTATTACCTTTCCATCAAAGCTTTTCTCAATTATCTTCGAAATCCTACCATCTATCAAAGCACTTGTGTCCAATACAATTTTTGATTTATTACTCAAATCAACTCCACTCATAGATCTTCTCCCCATAATTTGTTGTGAAAGCAGGTCCACTCTCCGGTATGACAGGCCTTTCCGTTCTGTTCAACAACATATATTATCGCATCCCTATCGCAATCAGCGTAAACAGAAATAACTTTCTGAACATTTCCTGAAGTTTCTCCTTTCTTCCACAGCTTTTTTCTGCTTCTGCTCCAGTAATGAGCGTAACCAGTTTCAAAAGTTTTTCTGATCGCTTCTTCATTAGCATATGCGAGCATTAGCACATCCCTCGTTTTTACATCTTGCACAACCACAGGTATGAGACCCGATTCACTAAACTTAAGATTATTAATATCTCCATCTATGTTAAGTTTGCCCATACTAATCAAATCATGCGAAGTTTTATAAAGCTTATATGATGTCTGGGTTGTGATGTAAATGAGGTTATTTAGAACTGGAATACCATCCCTCGATACACAGCTTAAGGGAGGTCTCCCTTCTGAGAACCTGACATTAATCCTGGCTGAGCCTGGGGTGGGTGAGGAGATATTCTCATATCATATTGTGGTTGAAGGACTGAAGAGGGGAGAGAGAGTACTGTATATCACAACAGACTACTCAAAAGAAGCTGTTTTAAAAAGTTTGAAGATGTATTTCAAGGAAGTAGATTTTTCGAATCTGGAAATAATCGACTTTTTCTCTCAAAGAACAACCCTCGTGCTTGAAAACACAGATATGGAGGCATATATTAGAGGCCTCAGGCAGGATTATATAGGATCTGTATTGAAGTTACTGAAAAAAGAGAACTACGATAGAGTTATCCTAAACAATCTGACTTTCTACATAATCACATATGAGTTTGAAGAGGTGCAGTATTTCTTAGAGAACCTTAAACTTTTAACAAAGATCAAGGATTCGCTGACAGTCCTGTTGATGACTGAAAATATGTTTGATGTCAGAATTGAAACTGCCGTAAAACACCTGAGCGATGCTGTAATCGACCTTGATCTGAGAGAAGTTGAGAACGAGATACAGAGGAGACTAAAAATAATCAAACTACTGAATTATGTCCCCCCTAAAAACATAATGAGGTATGAGCTTACACAGAGAGGGATAATGATGGAATCTTTAATGAGGGTTGTGTAAGGTCTTCGCTGTCATGAAAGGTTTGTTAATATGGAGGCTGTATATGGTGGCCTACAAAATCTTCTGCGGGGTTGTTGGCTGTGAAGTTGAGGATTTCTTCAACTTTTTCAAAGAGAGAGGCCTTGATGTTTCTGCAATAAACGCAAAGTATGTCTTGAACAGGGAAATTTTGGATTTTGCCGTTGGTAAAGCTCTGAAAAGATGGTACAGCGGAGAAAGGATTTCGAGGAATCTCGGTGTGGAGATAATGCTCTATCTATTCGCAACGAGGCAGATAAGAGATGTCATTCAATTTGGATTGAAGGAGAGAGGCATGAAGGTCTATGTTGTGGTAATTAGCGATCGCGATATAAACGAGGCTGAATTTGATTGTGTTGATATTGTTGATTGTGAGGAGATGGAGACGGAGCTTAACGAAGAGAAGTTAAAAAAGTTCATGGAAATCTATGACATAAATGAGGAAGAACTTGAGATCGCTGGTAAGGAAAATTTTGATTTGCTCGTTAAGGAGAAGATCGTTCTTTTCGATTTGAATAAATAAAAAGAGATTAAGTGTCCATCCATAAATATGCCTAAATCTTACTGTTCCAGCTTATCGTGAACCCACTGCTCCCCATCTACATAGATTTCTTTCTTCCACACAGGAAGCTCACGCTTTATGATCTCCATGCTCTCAGACAGCGGCTTCCACACATCCTTCCTGTGCCTGCCCATGATAACAACATATACAATATCCTCTCCGACATTGATCTTGCCCTTTTTATGGAATATCTTTACTCCCTCAACACCCGGATAGCTTTTCAGGATGTTCTCTATCTCCCTGACCTTTTCACTGAAAACAGGTTCGTAAGCCTCATACTCGAGTCTCACAACTTCCTTCCCGTCTGAGAATTTCCTCACAAATCCAACAAAAATACCTATTGCCCCGCAATACTCAGCATTCTCTCTCTTTACCTTTTTTATGAGGGAAGCGAGAGATTCAACCTCCGGATCTAAATCCACCTCATTAAACCCATCCAGAAAGGCAAACTCATAACCGAGAGATGCAAGAACTTCCAGAACATCACCCAAGTCATGTGTAGTTTCCATCTGAAGCTTTTCTGACTTGCAAAAAATCTTTTCATCTTTTTTTGTGATCAGAACGGCATTCTCCTTGGATTCATCAAATCCTCTCAGGATTTTCATTCAGCCTTACCCCCATACCGCAGACAACATCCTGAACGATCTTCATCTCAACATTCACCCTCTTCCCCTCAACGGTTATCTCCGCACAACTCGCTATCGACAGTCTCGGTTTTGTCGGGCTTCCAGGACATATAAGGAGCTTCCCACCCACAGACTCGACCACGAATCTGTGAATGTGCCCGAAAACGAGAACATCTACACTCATCTCCTTGGCCTTGTAGCCGAGATCATCGAATCTGTTCAGGTAGTTTCCCTGATGTATCAATCCAATTTTCAAGCCCTCTACAGAGAACCTCGTGAGTTCGGGCAGTTCCTTTTTGATTCTGTTGTCATCCGCATTGCCACGGACTGCAAAAAGATCGTACTCTTTTTTCAGGGTCTCATAAACCTCGTATTTTGTGAAATCACCACAATGGACTATCAGATCTGCGTTGTCCATCAGCTCAGAAAGTTTCTTTGGTGGATGCCATAAATCCATGTGTGTATCGCTTATGGCGATTATTTTTGTCATGCTACTCAACCCTCATGTTATCGTAAAATTCCTGATCCTCGAGGGCGAGCTCTATCGATCTTTCAAGCATCCTCTTCTCTTTCTCCTTCTCCATCAGCCTGAGCTCGAATATTTCTTCCCTTATCCCTGCATACCTGTCAAAGGATAGCCTTGCAAGGTTGTAGAAGATTCTATCCAGCTTTCTATAATCATCTATACTCATGTTCGGGAACATACTGTATATCAATTCCTTGAGATTTAACAGCATCATAATCGCATCTCCAGGACTCAGAAACCTGTCAGTGGCGAGATATCGCATGAGGTTATCCACTGCCTCATCTAAATCTTCTGGATCATTTCCAGAGAAAAGATCTATAACCCCGGAAACAATTCTGGATGTGCAGTCATCGAGGTACTCTTCAACCTCTATTGCCGCTTTAAACCTCTCTCCAAACATCATCTTCTTCCATTCTTCATGGATTGCTTTCTGAACCCTTCTGAGGTCCTTTTCCCTGAGTCTTATGACTTTTCTGACCTTTGTTTCTTTTATCTCTTTCTTTTCCACCGATATCACCCTGGATGTATGTTACTAGAAACTATGTAGAGATCCGATAACCATCGCGAGATAGATTACACCAAGAGTTTTGCTTGCGAGCTTATACATACTTTTTGCTCCGATTCTGGAAGGCGCTTTTGCGAACACTATTGCCCTGTACAGGAAATAGGTCGTGATTATAACAGAGGTTATGAAGTAAGCTGGACCGAATGGCAGAACCAGAAACAGCAGGGTAACCATGAAGAGCATTAAAGCCACACTAAAAACTATTATCCACGAAGCCCTCTCCATTCCGGCTATTAGTGGCAGCATCGGTATATTTGCCCTTCTGTAGTCCTCTTCATAGTGCATCGAGAGGTACCAGATGTGAGCAGGGATCCACAGCAGAATTATCATTGATATGAGCATTCCTGCGACATCGAAATACCCCTTTGCTGCAGTCCACCCAGCAAAAGAGGGCATTGCCCCGGCAAGCCCACCCAAAACAATAGAATATGGACTTTTTCTCTTCAGCATTATTGTGTATATGACGATGTCAAAAAAGAGCCCCAGGAAGATTACAATTGAAACATAGATGTTTATCGTGTAGCTTATGGCTATACCTATCAGGAAAAGCAGGGTTCCATAAATTGCGCACACAGTTTCGGGGAGTCTTCCAGATGGAACTGGTCGTTTCATAGTTCTTGGCATTAGAATGTCTATATCTCTGTCCAGAACCATGTTCAGAGCTGTTGTGCCAGCAACTGCAAGAGACACAGCCAAGAACACCTTGATCAGTTCAACCGGGTGGAACGAAAAGCCTGATGCAACTAAAAATGACATTATGCAGGTAATCATGAGTAGCAGTGTCTGTTTGGGTTTTGTTACTTCAACGAAGGCTTTCAAATCCATGTTTGCCAGTTTTGTTCATTTGTTACTTGAATATTTCGGTGGCTGAAAATTCAACCGTAAAGTTTATTTACATGCGTAACAAATATGTTACACATGTAGGAGGTGATTGAGATGAGATTGATGTGGAAGCTCGCAGCAGTATTTGTAATCATTGGAGCAGTATCGCTGGTAGCAGCAGAAAATCTGGACGATGTACTGCACAACTCCGAAGTCCAAGCAACCTGCCAGAACCACTACAGATTGATACACGATGGAAAGTTTGTTGGAGTGCTGTGGGAGAATGCGGACCCAAGCAAACTGAGAGTTGGTGAAGAGTATAGATCATGGTGGGGTATCAGAGCACCGATATTGGACGGTGACAGAGAAGTAGGCCAGCTTCGAATGATGAACGAGAGCCTGCAGCAGGGACATCACGGGGCCCATCATGGGAATCATGGGCAGTACTGGCAGGATCACAGCTGCGGCAACTGTGACGGAAGCGAAATGAGACATGGATGGGGAGCAAAGTATAGAAGTTGAGAAGATAAATATAAAGAAAGATAAATTCTCCTTACTTTTTTCAATCCGATTGAGATTTAAATAGCGTTAAAAGGGCAGTTCTGAAATATAACCTTTGGATATAAAAAGCAAGATAGCAATTGCAGCTTTCAGGAAACTAACAGAGTCGATATCTTTTGCAAAGAGCTGGATTGAGTTCTTGGGAGATGAGTTTAAGATGTTTTGCACTTAACCATAAAAAAATTTTGGGGATTTAAAATTTACCATCTCAGCTCACAGATTATCTAGAAACTCCTGCAACTCTTTCTTACTGGGTATTCCCGCTCTAGCTCCAACCTTCTGGATATTTTTCATCGCTGAAAAGTTTCCAATTTTACCACATTTATCTAGGGGGTAGCCCTTGATGTATCCGTAGATAAAGCCCGCATTGAACGCATCTCCCGCTCCAGTAGTATCAACCGGCTTCGTTCTGTAAGCCTTCACACAGAACTCCTTCTCACCATCGCTGATATAACAGCCATCTTTGCCCAGTTTAACAACAACGATCTTGCAGCCCATCGAAACTATCTCCTTGGCTGCATCAACATAGTCCATGTTCATCAGAAGCTCTATTTCATTTCTGCTCGGCATGAATATGGTTGTCTTCTTTATTATCCCTTCAAGCTCATTCAAACCTCTCTCAACATATATAAGCCCGGGATCAAAAGATATTTCAGCTATACCTTCCTCAACAATTCTCTTCTGACTTTCAAAAGAATCAATACCGTTCTTACAGATAAAAGATGTCAGATGTATAAGCTTGGCCCTGAAATTTTTTGATATGCTGTCATACCTTATCGTATCATTAACCCCCGGATCAACAAGAATGGCTCTATTTCCGGAGTCATCAACAAAGATTAGAGCATTACCACTCCGTCCATCCTGTTTCAGGATCAGAGATGTGTCCACTCCCTCCCGCTCAAAATCGTTGAGGAGAAACTTGCCATCCTCATCACTGCCAACTGTTCCTATAAATGCCGTTTTCAAACCGAACCTTGCCAGCCCGGCTATCGTGTTTGCAGAGCTACCACCAGCATGAAGCTCAACATCTTTTACAAACCCCTCTTCATCCTTTCCCGGTATCTTATCCACCCGGTATATCTTGTCGAGGTTTATCGCCCCGAATCCAACAACATCGAACATATCAACCATACTTCCACCCCTTCTTTCTATCAACCAAGTTTTCCGGCATCCCCTCTAACGAGTTTTCTCATCCTTTTGGATTTCTCAACTATTTTGGGATCAACTTTATCGTCAGAGCCAACACTACCCTCGAGTAAGTAATACTCCGTCTCAGAACACTTCAAACCCTCAACTATTTCTTCATCTACAACATCCTTAAGCTCATCCCATTTTTTATCCTCGAATAGTTTAAGAAATTCTTTCAAGCCATCAAATCCATTGGCAAGATATGCATCCACAACAGCTGCTTCTGAAAAGGCTGAATTGCTTATGACGGCCAGACTGGAGTTCATCAGTGCATATTCATTTCCGTTGAAGGAAACTGCCAAGCCCCTTTTCCTAACCCACTCAAGCATCTCAAAATCCGAGATGCTGTCACCGATTGCGATTATCCTCTCTTTCGGCTCATACGCGAGCAAAGTCTCCAGCTTTTTTCTACCACCAATCACCACAACCTCACCCATCACTCTCCTGATCTTCTTGGAGAAATCGCTATTCCCCCAGAAGAGATCGTTCAGGAAATCTATTGTCCTCGTTGCAGATTCATTAACCGTCCTGTTCTCTACATCAACTTTTATCTCTGGTAGCTTAGAAATCTTCTCGATCAGGCTGCTGGCAACTTCTCTATCCCTATCGTCAAAATACTCAGACAGCCTGTCAACATCCATTCTCGTTCCATGAAGCCTATCCTGTATGCCAATTTTCCCAGCACTTGTCTTTAAAAATTGATCGTAGCTTGTGGAGATTACCACTGGCTTGTATTTTCTAAGCAAAATTTTCATTGCTGCATCTGCATCTCTAACGAACCTGACATTCTCGGCTAAAGCTTTAAGCTTTTTTGAATCGAGACCCATCACACATATAAAAGGGGCTAACAGCTTCAGCGTATCACCGGCGTTGTAGCCTTTCCTTCTTTCAACAAAATAGAGGTAATCGTCATATTGGCTGAGCCTTTCAAAGAAGGCTTTACTGCCAAGCACTTCCGAGATTTCGAGGGCGAAGTCTGTAGTAACCCATGGCCCTTCCCAGTCTGTGAAGAAGTCCATAGATACCATGTGCTACGAACAATAAATATTTATTAAGCTTTTACCTTTGTTGTGTTGATATAAGAGGAGGGATAGAATGGCATTCTATACAGAGGAAAGACTCAGCAACTGGGTTAACAGAATAAACGAGGAAAAAATCGACTTCGAAAACGCAGAAAGCTTTGAGGTATTCGACAAAATGATAGAGGATTTTGTCGTTGCATGTCTTCATCTTGTTAGATCTGTAAAGAACAGGGAGTTGAATAAAAAGGAGGCTTTGAAGGAGATTGAAGAGGTTTATGGTGTTTTCAATATTGAATACACTTTTAACGATGAATTTAAAGGAGAATTCTTTGACTTTGCCAAAGAGAGTATGAGAATAATTCTTGAATCGACAAAACTCTATCTTCAGGGAAAGAGCAGCAAAAAAGATTTTAATTCGCTTTTAAGCCAGGCAATTAAGAAGGAGAAGGAAGGAGACCTAAACAAAGCTTTTGAGATCTTAGCAAGAATGGGAGCAAAGGTTATTGGTGGTGAAAAGCTTCCAGAATTTGATATATCCGATGAAGAGCTTGTACTCCTAAACTGGCTGGACGGCATAGATGCTATAAACACCGTGATGCTTCTTTCAGAGATAGACATCTCAGAAATTGGCGAAGAGGGTCTTGACGAAGAGTAAATGGCAGAGATGGTAAAGGAGTTCGAAATACGCAAAGACGTGATTGAGACCGCAAAAAAGGGAATAGATTTTGAATTATACAAAAAACTGCTTTTCGAGTATGGGAAAAGAGGCGAAAAGGCGTTCATATATCTCAAAGAGGACAGGGTCAAAAAATACAGGGACTTTTTCATTGTGGTCGGGGAGAACGAATACATTGTTGAAGAGAATTTTTGCACCTGCGAGGATTTTCAGATTAACCTGAAGGGGAAAAAACCCTGCTCACACATCATTGCAATGCTGATTGCCAGAAAGATCGGACATTACAGGAAATTCGACAAGTACTACACAGATTATCTCGAGAAGAGGTAACTAGGGTGATCTCGTGAGTTCTTTTGAGTTGAAACCGATAGGATATGTCAGGAAGAAAGATGAAATCGAGATACTCGAGGAATTCATCCCGGCGATGGACGGGTTGAGCGAGGGAATGTTGATATGGGTGCTTTACATCTTCCATCTATCCACTGAGAAAATCAGAGTTCATCCAAAAGGCGATACAAGAAAACCTTTGAGGGGTGTTTTCTCGACGAGAAGTCCTTACAGAATTAATAAAATCGGTTTAAGCGCTGTAAAGATAAGAAAGATAGAAAAGAATATCATAAAGGTTGATGGGCTTGACGCCCTTGAGAACTCTCCGGTTGTTGATATAAAACCGTTTGCTGAGGTGTATGATGTGCCGTATGGATCTGTTCTTTCAGCTGAGGACATTCTGAAGAGGATTAGAAATGAGAATCTCATAACCGACTACATCGATCTGGAAACCCAGATTCAGCCGAATGGTTTTGATTGCACGCTAAAGAAGGTGTCAAGGATTAAGGGAATGGGCAGGATAGACTTCGACAACAGCGAGAGGGTTATTCCAGAAACCCTGGAAATCGAGTTCGATGAAAATGGATGGGTGTTTCTTGAAAAAGGAGTTTACAGGGCAACTCTGAATGAGATCGTGAGCCTTTCAGAGGACATAATGGCATTTGCCAGACCCCGCTCCACGCTGATAAGAAGTGGAGCTAATGTGCTGACTGCAGTATGGGACGCCGGATACAGGGGTAGAAGTGAAGTGGGAATAGTCGTTTACAATTCCGAAGGCATAATGCTCAAAAAGGATGCCAGAATCGTACAGTTAGTTTTCATAAAGCTCACAGAGCGGACAAAACCATACAATGGGGTTTACCTGAACGAGAACATCTGATCCTGTAACAGATCATGAAAAGAATCTACGCAGACCTGATTCTCTTATCGGTTGCGTTTATATGGGGGATTACCTTTCCAGTGATTAAGGTAGCTCTGAACAGTATTTCCCCAATCACCTTCAACACAATAAGGTTCGCTATTGCATCACTTCTTTTCATACCATTTCTCCTGAGAAAGAGTGACTTCAATCAGATAAAAATCGGATTGATGATCGGCATCGTTGTTTTTCTTGGTTATACTACCCAAACCATAGGGATCGAATTCACAACTGCAACCAATGCCGGTTTTATAACATCAACATATGTCGTTCTAACCCCTGCAATAGCATATATCCTGTACAGAGTAAAGATCACAGAGAAAGAGGTCTTATGGATCATACTTGCCTTCCTCGGCCTTTACCTGATATCAGGATTCAGCGGGGAGGTCAACATAGGAGATCTCTTCGTATTCCTGTGTGCAATTTTCTTTGCAATGGAGATCGTTCTGATCTCGAATTATGCCAGAAATAACGACCCGGTTATGCTTGCCTTCGGTCAGACCTTGGCTGTTGTACTCTTCTCTGCTCCACTGACAATGTTTGAGGAAAGATTTGCAATAAGTCAGATAAACCAAGATGTGATTGTAGCTCTAATTATAACCGCAGTATTTGCAACAACTCTGGCAAAAATAGCCCAGAACTACGCACAGGGCTTTACAAGATCCAGTGATGCAGCAATAATATTCTCTATGGAGGGAGTTTTTTCCCATATTTTTGCGATAATCATTTTGAATGAAAGCCTATCTGTTGTGCAGTATCTGGGAGCATTTTTAATTATTGTATCAGTAATAGGAATCTCCCTAACGGAATCCTGATTGAGCTCACCATATATACCTAGTTCAAACTCATCAACCACATTGTCATCAAAACTGTCAAAAACTGTCAAAAGTAAAATATAGTCAACCCTTACTTAACAACATCATGGAGAGAAAAATCATCACTGCAGAGAGTCTTAAGAGAACGACCATTACTGGATTGAGAGACATCAAACAGAATTTTTTTGCGGTATCGCTTATAATAACCTCTGGATTGTTAGCATACGCTATCAGTCTGATCGATCCAGCATTTGATACCCTCTTCATGGCACTGTTCATGGGAATCGTTTTTGGATCACTGTACGGGGGTAAGAAAAAAGAGATAATATCTCAAAAAGCTTTGAGCATAACTCTACCGGTTGGCATTATCCTGTATGGATCAAACATAATTTTTCCAAAGGAGATTGAGATACCTCCTGCATACATCGCCGTTACATTGATAAGCACGATATCCTTGGGATTTAGTGTATACCTGCTTGCGAGAGCCAACAACTTAAGCAACAAGTTTACAACCCTTCTTGTATGCGGAAACGCGATTTGCGGAGCCTCAGCAATAGCAATTGTCTCATCAATAATAAATCCCAAGAATAGAGAGTTCTCCACTTCGATAATTATAATAACGGTTGTTGGACTGACCGGAGCGGTGATATATCCATCCCTTTATTACTCCCTTAACCTTCCTGAGATCAAATACGCCTTGCTGAGTGGTTCAACGCTCCAGCAAACAGGTCTCGTGAAAATAGCCACAAATCAGTTCGGTGAGCATGTTGAGACTCTTGCTCTTGCAATAAAGGCGATACGAATTGCGATGATTGCAGTAGTTGTGCTGCTCGTCTCTTTCCTGTACTCTGATCAGAAATTCTATGTGCCGTGGTATATTGTGGCATTCATACTCGTAGCTTTTCTCTCCCAGAACCTAATTCCGTACGAGGTTATTGTTGTGTTCCAGCCCCTTTCAACACTGGCTTTTGCAATAACCCTTGCGTCCATTGGTTTTTCAGTTAATCTCAGCGATATTCAAAATGTTGGGTTATCTCCTCTAATCATTGTCTATGCCGGGTGGTGCTTCTCGGTGATATTCTCTCTCCTTTTGCTGAGTTTTGTGTGAGGTGGTTTTATGGAGAAGTGGATGATAAAGAGCTTCAACCCGATGGAAATAAAGAAAGCGTATAGATTTCCGATATTCCTGAAAATAGTTCTTGTTTCGCTGTTCTTCTCCACATTATCTCTCTCGCTATATGTTGCGACTTTTTATTTCCCAAGGAGGTTCGCTTTTGAGTATCTTGTGTATATAGGCATAATTCTTTTCGGTACCTCTCTTTTTGCTGCTGGAAGTATTGTTGAGCCAATAAAAAGGGTAAAAGAGGGATTTACTAAGTTAGCAAATGGTGAAAAGGCCTATGTAAAAGTAAACACAGGAGATGAGCTTGAAGAACTTGCAGATTCGTTCAACATTATGGCATATGAGATAATGAGGCAGAGAGAAGTGATAAAGGAGAATGAAGAAAAATACAGATCTCTTGTTGAAAATATAAACGACTGGGTTTTTGAGATAAACGAGGACTTAATCATCACATACTCCAGCTCGAGATGCCTCGATTTTCTTGATAGAAGTCCCTATGAGATAATAAACAGACCTCTTCTTGAGTTTATCGATAGCCAGGATAGACACAGTGTGATGGAAGTTTTGGCTGAAAAAAAAGAGTTTAGCGGTCTGGATGTTCGTTTAGCCAATCAGGACGTAGTTCTCGAGATTTCCGGTAAGCCTTTCCACGACGACAGCGGGAACTTTAAAGGCTACAGGTGTGTAGCAAGAGATATCAGCCTCAGAAAAAAGGCTGAACAGGAGACAGCGTACCTTGTAAGCATTCTTGAACATACGATAGATGCCATAGTCTCTCTCGATTTAGACACGAGAATAGTCTCATGGAATAAGGGAGCCGAGAAGATGTTTGGTTACACGGCTGAGGAGATGGTTGGAAAACCACTTTCGACACTCATCCCCCCTGAGAAGCATAAAGACTGTGCTGAAAACTTTAAAAAAGTCGTCAATGAGGGTTTTGCCAGAGATATAGAGGCGATCAGAATATCAAAAAATGGAAAGATTGTTGTTGTTGATCAGACAGTAACAGCGATCCATGATTCTCAGGGAGAGCTAACAGGATTCGTTGCGATAATGAGGGATATTACGGAGAGAAAGAAGGCTGAGATGGCGTTGAGGACAGCATATAAAGAGCTTGAAGAAAGAACTAAAGAGCTCGAGGAATCAAAAAGAGAACTTGAATATCTTGCGAAGATTGTAGAGAACTCCAACGATGCGATATATTCCATTGACCTGGATAATAAAATAACAAGCTGGAACAGAACTGCAGAGAGGCTTTTCGGGTGGAGGAGAGAGGAGATTCTTGGGCAGGATGTGAACATCATAGTCCCCGAAGAGCTGAAAAAGGAAATATCAAATGTTAAGGAGAAAATTGGGAAAGAAAATCTTACATACGAAACCAGAAGGATAACAAAAGATGGTAAGATCATTTTTGTTGAGGTTACAGCCATCCCTGTTTATGACTCTGATGGTAAGCTGACAAGGATATCATTCATAGCAAGAGACATTTCATCGAAACTCAAAGCTGAAAAGGAGCTTTTAAGGAGGATATCCAGATACAGTATAGAGAAAGGAAAAGTTTACCTCATAGAACATTCCACCGACCTTTGTGATGAGATACTGTCAGACTTGATCAAATGCGGGTTTGATGGGTACATATTCACACGCAGAAACTCCGAGGATATTAAATGCGAAGGAGCGAGAGTGTTCTATTTATCAGAAAAGGAGAATTTCAACACAGTTAAGCCAGATCCCAAGGTTTTGAGAGAGAGCATAATACACATGCAGGGCTGGAACAATGCCGTTGTTATCGATCTTGATTACATACTGATGAAAACACAGTTTTCTGAAGTTTTAGAGTTCATTCAGGAGATAAAGGATGCCTTCTATCTATTCTCCAAAGGAGTTGTGATATTTCACATCGATCCCTCCTTAATCTCGGAGAGTGAGCTTAAAATTCTGAAGAAAGAATGTGAATCGATCAAACAGAAAGAGCACGACCTTCCTGGAGAGGTTTACCAGCTCATGAGACACATATACATGGAGAACAGAGTTGGAAACAGACCATCAATAAAAGAACTCATGGAGAAATTCGGTCTTGCGAGAAATACAATCAAAAAAAGGCTGAGCTACCTTGCCAGCAGAGGGCTCATAAAAATCGAGAAAGAGGGAAGAATAAAAATTGTCGAATTGACTGACAAGGGCAAGGATTACTTCGTTATTTCTCACCGAACTGCTGACACTATTTGACACTTTTTTTGACGATATTGCTAAATATATTTGCTTCGAAAATATTAAACTGGAATTGGAGATTTAGATGTTTTTGAACGGACTGGATAAAACCGAAATTAGATGAAAAAATAAGATGGGGTGTTGAAAAATGGCGGAGGAAGAGATCTATAAGGAGGAGCCATGGGATCCAATGGAAGGGAAACTGATTAAGTGGAGTGTAATACTAGGGATTGTCCTGACGATTTTGCTGGCAGCAATCATACACATGACAATCCTAGCAGAGTATAGTTGAGGTGGTAGTTGAGGTGATATAAAATGGCGGATGAAAGGAAATGGTATACTGGAATGTTTAGCACAGAGGACTGGTGGGCATTCTGGATAGGGCTGTTCTTTGTTATCCTTGGACTGATCGCTGCAGTAACAAAAATAGACCTGACTGGATGGATCGTCGCATTTGGCAACTGGGTAGACATAACGAAATCATTCCACGCTGCACATAAAGACCTAATGAGTCCAGTAGCTTCATTAATAGTATCATATGTAATATTCTCAATCGTTACAGCCATTGGAGCATGGGCAATGAAATGGAATGTCAAGGACTACCTCAAGGCATGGACATTGATATTCATCATCACAACGATTGCATACATAATCGGTCAGTATGGTTATCTCAGTGCCACATCGAACAAGTGGTCCAAACTTGGAATTTCGTGGAGCTTGCAGATAGGAGGAGCTTACTATATCATAGCACTAATAATAGGTCTTCTCATTGGTAACTTCGCACCAAAGGGATTCAAAGAGTTCATGAAGAGGGCTGCAAGACCAGAGTGGTTCATCAAGATCGCTATCGTTGCATTAGGTGCCAAGCTTGGTCTGAAGGCTATCGAGGCTACAGGATTTGCCATGCACCTGCTGTTCGCAGGAGTCTGTGCAACAATTGCAGCATACTTGCTCTTCTGGCCACTTGCATACACAATGAGTAGGAAAGTTTTCAAGCTCTCAAAAGAGTGGTCAGCGTGCCTTGCATCAGGTATCTCAATATGTGGTGTTTCTGCAGCTATAGCGACTGCCGGAGCTATCAGAGCAAGACCAATCGTGCCTGTAATGATCTCATCGCTGATAGTCGTTTTCGCAGTTATAGAGCTTGTAATTCTTCCGGGTGTTCTGGTTACGACATGGTTCCACGAGCCAATCGCTGCTGGAGCAAGCCTCGGTCTTACTGTTAAGACAGACGGTGCAGACGCTGCGGCTGGAGCAATACTCGATCAGCTGATGATCTCAAAGGCAGCGAGCATGGGCATCTATTGGGATGAGGGCTGGATTCTCGCATCAGCCATCATGACTAAGATCTGGATCGACATGTTCATAGGTGTCTGGGCATTCGTTCTCGCTACTGTGTGGGTCTACTACTTCGAGAGAAAACCAGGCGAGAAAGTCCAGAAGATGGAGATCTGGTGGAGATTTCCAAAGTTCGTCATCGGTTACTTCGTAGCAATGTTCTCAGTCATGGGTCTCGGACTTGCTGGAATCCTGTCTCACGAGAGCCTTGAGTTCGGTCTTAAGCCTGTCGAGGGTGCACTGAGGCACTTCTTCTTCATGCTGACATTCACCAGCATCGGTATCGTAACTGACTTCAGGGCATTGAAGGAGGAGGGGCTTGGAAGGCTTGCCATTGCATACGCGGTGATCCTTGCAGTGATCATTATACCCATTGGATGGTTTATCGCATGGCTCTTCCACCACGGTATGGTACCACCATCACCACAGTAATTTAATTTTTTATTTTTTTGTTGGAGGAAAAATTGAAAAGTTCTGACAAGATGGGTGAATTCGATGGAGAAGATCGTTTTAAGTTTGCTGCATGACGGCAAGCAGTGGATAGCCAAAAATGGTGAGATCGTTGCTAAAGGAGAAACCCTTGACGAACTGGACAAAGAGATAGAAAGTGTTGTGAGAAAGAAATATCCTGGAAAGAAAGTCAAAGTAAGCATGGAATTTGATTACAGCAGTATTCCATTCTGGATAATCCAGTATCACCCGTATTATTTGTATAGGGTTATTTACATCTAAGATTTTACGCCCATTTTACATCTTGAAGTCTGTATTTGCATTAAAACATCACCGCTGCTTTTTTCTGAGGATCGTCTTTAAAATGCTTGAGTTCTTTAAAAAGATAATAGACAGGAAGTTAAGATTTTAAATTTTTCATTCAGTGTGATACGCCGGGGGTGGGACTTGAACCCACGCGTCCCAAAGGGACACAGGCTCTCAAGGCCTGCGCAGTGCCTCTCTGCCACCCCGGCTGTGACCGGCTATGAATAGCTTTTGAACTGGAGAATATAAAGAGTTAACGGTCAGCCATCACGAAACTATTTAAATACAGGAAATAACTTGAATATATGTCAGATGTGTTTTTTGCTGATTCAAGAGCAATGGTTACCGATCCATCAAAATGGTTTCAGCCTAGTCTCAGCCTTGTCAGTAAGTTGAAAAGGCTGATAGATGAAAGCAAGATCCTCGACTTCATCGACAAAGGTGATATCGTCGCAGTAAAAACCCATTTTGGCGACAGAGGAACTACAAAAACCCTTCGATCGGTGTATATCAGAACCATAGTAAAGGAGATCAAAAAGCGGGGTGGCAAACCATTTGTTACAGAAACCACTGGCCTGGGTCTTACGAGGCTCAGATCATCAGCTATAGGGCGGATTGAGATTGCTGAGGAGAATGGATACACCTCGCAGACGCTTCTCGCTCCAATAATAATCGCAGATGGCGTAATGGGATTCGATTTTGTGAAAGTGAATATCAATGGAAGGCATCTGAAAGATGTGTTCGTTGCGAAAGCTTTTGAAAGTGTTGATAAGGTTGTGTGTGCGACACACTTCAAGCTCCACATGATGGCTGGCATGGGCGGGAGCATAAAGAATGTTGGAGTTGGCTGTGTGGCGAAGCCATCAAAGTACGACCTCCACTGCCCGAATCCTCCGTACATAAACGAGAACTGTACAGAGTGTGGAGATTGTGTTGAAATATGCCCTGCTGGAGCGATAAAGAACTTTAGAATAGATCACAGTATTTGCCTGAAATGCACGGGATGCAGTGAGGTCTGCAAGTACGATGCGGTAACAATTGAGCCCTGGCTTGGCGGAAGAGAGATTGGAGAGAGGATAGTCGAGTGTGCCAAAGGAGTTTACGAGGTGGTTGGGGAAGAGAACTTCGCATTCTTTAACTTCATGATTGATGTAACTCCCCACTGCGACTGCCATCCGTACAGCGATAATAACATCATACCAGATGTTGGAATATTCGTTTCCAGAGACATAGTCTCCGTTGATGCTGTATGCTTGGAAACCTTGCAAAAGCTCGAAGCGAGCAGGGATGCTCTAACAGGAGACAAAAAGCTCTGGGACTGGACCTCTCCACAATCCCAGCTTGATTATGCCGAGGAGATCGGACTCGGAGAAAGAAAATACGAATTGTTTAGAGTTGGTGATTGAAGTGAGGGTTGGCATGAACATCGATATGGAGAGATACATCAGACAGCTGATGATTCCGTATTTTGGTGAAGAAGCTCAGGAAAAACTGCTCAGCTCAAAGGTTCTGATAGTTGGTGCTGGAGGTCTTGGCAGTCCCGTGATAATGTACCTCTCCTCTGCGGGAGTTGGAGAACTGACGATAGTTGACTTCGATGCTGTGGAGAAGACCAATCTGCAAAGGCAGGTCATACATGCTGGAAAAATTGGATGGAACAAAGCTGAATCAGCTATGGAATTCGTCAGCAAGCTTAATCCAGATGTCTATGTCAGAACCCTTAAGGAAAAAATAGAGCCAGGAAATGTTATGGATATCATAAATGGACACGATCTGGTTGTATCATGCCCGGACAACTTTAGAACGAGGTTTTTGTTGAACGATGCTTGCCGAATCAAAGGGATTCCACTGATACATGGAGCGATCTTCGAGTTTGAGGGGGAGGCTATGACCATAACCGATAGCTCACCATGCTACAGATGCCTGTACCCTGAGGCGTATCCGGAGAAAACTCCCGGAATAATAGGTGCCACAGCAGGAGTTATAGGGAGCATTCAGGCTGTTGAGGCTATAAAGGTTCTTACAGGCTTGGGAGACCTGCTCGATTGTTTGCTCAGGGTTGATCTGCTATCCATGGAGCTTTTCAAGATAGAGATAAAAAGAAGAGACGACTGCCCAATATGTAACGGAAGGCTAAGGCAGATCTATCCTGAGAACTACGAGGACTCGTGCAGGATCGTTACATACTAACCTAACCTCTTAAGCTTAACCCCTCAGCTTTTTGAACTCCTCTAGAACCTTTTTCATCACCTCTCCAGCCTTTCCATAAACAACCACATCGAAGATGAAGTCTTTCTCCACAGGTTCGAGATTTATCAAAGCGAGCTTTGCCCCACTCTTCTTCGCAATCTCTGGCAAACTCGCTGCTGGATAGACTACAAGCGAGGACCCAATAACCAAAAATAGATCTGCCTTTCTGGCTTCTTCCATTGCTGATGTCAGCACATCATATGACAAAGGCTCCCCAAAGAAAACAACTCTCGGCTTCAAAAACTCACCACCACACTTCTCGCATACAGGCTGCCTCTCTTTCAAAATTTTCGCAATATACTCCCATTCATAGACAGCTTCGCAGTCCAGGCAATCCACATAGTTCATCGAGCCATGAAGTTCAAGAACCCTCCTGCTCCCAGCCCTCTGGTGGAGCATGTCTATGTTCTGGGTTATGACTGCTTTAACAACACCTTCCCTCTCCAGCTCCGCAATAGCATAGTGTGCCGGATTTGGCTCTGCGTTGGACTTCAGTATAAGCTCCTTGGCAAACTCCCAGAATGCTGAAGGGTTCCGCTTAAACCCATAGATCGAGGCAACCTCTTCCGGATTATACTTCTTCCACAGACCGTCAACACCTCTAAAGGTTGGAATACCGCTTTCTGCGGATATTCCAGAGCCTGTGAAAACCACAGCATATTTGGACTCATTAAGCATCTGGGAAATCTTTTTAATACCTTCCATGTAAAAAGTTGCACACTCCTCAGACAAAAAATTTATTAATTCTACTCGTTCATTGGATTGTCAGGAGGGATTAAAACGGCGAGGAAAAGACAGGCAAGGGTTAAGGATAAGTGGACTTTAAAGAAGTGGTTCACGCTTATAGCTCCTGAGTATTTCGGGATGTCCGAACTGGGAGTAACTCCAGCGGATGCTTCAGAGAAGGTTCTTGACAGGGTTGTGGAGGTTACACTTGCTGAGCTTACCAACGATTACTCAAACCAGAATCCATACAAGAAGCTGTGCTTCAAGGTTTACAGAGTTGCTGGAAACAACGCATACACCGAGTTCTTCAGATACGAGCTTGGCAGAGACTACATAAACAGCCTTACAAGGAGGAGGACTTCAAAGATCGAGGATGTGATCGATGTCACAACTACAGACGGCTATGTGCTTAGGGTTAAGCCGGTAGCGTTCACAATAAGGAGATGCAAGACTTCCCAGAGAAGGGCAATAAGAGCTATCATGCATGAGATAATCGCCAAAACCGGCAGCGAGTCAAAATTCATTCAGTTCATTCAGGAGTGCATTCTTGGAAAGATTCCGTCAGAGATCTACAAGAACGCAAAGAAGATCTATCCACTGAGAAGAGTTGAGATAAGAAAGATAGAGCTTCTGAAGGAACCTAAGGGAATTGAAAAGGGTGTTTTCGAAGAGGCTAAAGCCAAAGAAGAAGAGGTTAAGGCTGAAGAGGCAGCCTGATTTCAATAATTATTTTATTCTTGCTTCATTTTTGATGTGCTTTTCCCTGTTTTTCTGTTCTTAATCTGAAATTAATTTTAATTTCTCCTTTTTACTTTCAAAAATGCCAAAGATTTATGAACCATGATGTGAGAGTCCAGTAAAATGATGTCTCAGAAAATTGAGGTCAAGCTAAACAAAGACCTTGGCTTTTTTGACATAACAATGATAGGCATCGCGGGAATGATTGGTGCCGGTGTTTTCGCGTTGACAGGGATTGCTGCAGGCATCTCTGGCCCAGCACTGATCATTGCGTTCTTCTTCAATGGCCTCATTGCAACCATTACAGCTTTGGCTTATGCAGAACTCGGCTCCTCGATGCCACAGGCAGGAGGAGGGTACGTCTGGATCAAGGAGAGCTTCCCACAGTCAGCCGGATTTATAGCCGGGTGGATCGACTGGTTCGCACACAGCGTTGCCTGTGCATTATATGCCGTAACCTTTGGAGCTTTTGTTGCAGTCATTCTTGAGGGCTATATGCCCTTCATTCTGGTTTCAAAAGTCTCATCATTTTTAGCCGTTACATTATTCGCGTATGTGAACTATATTGGCGTTAAGGAGAGTGGAAAGGTTGGAGGGATAATAACTCTAACCAAGGTAGTCATACTGCTCGTTTTCACGATCTTTGGAGTTTACAGAACATTCTCAAACCCGGAATGGGTGTTGAGGTTCACACCCTTTATGCCGAACGGTATGCAGGGTGTGCTTGCTGCGATGGGTTTAACATACATAGCCTTTGAAGGCTACGAGATCATCGTACAGAGCGGTGAGGAAGTTAAGAACCCGGAAAAGAACATTCCCAGGGCGGTTCTCGTATCGCTGTGGGTTGCTACACTGATATATATTCTTGTAGCAGTCTCCGTTCTTGGAGGAATAGACAGCGACAGGCCAAGCTGGATGTACCTGGGTGAGCTTGGAGAGCTCGGCCTGATAAAGACTGCTGGAAGCATAATGCCCTTTGGCTTCGCAATTCTGCTTTTTGCCGGACTGGTTTCAACCACGAGTGCGATGAACGCCACGATATACTCATCATCAAGGGTCGCCTTTGCGATGGCAAGGGACTCGTTTTTACCGAGAGCACTCTCGGAGATAGATGTCAGGAGAAGAACTCCGCGAAACTCGATCTTTTTCTCGTACATAATAATCTCTGCAATGACTCTGAGCTTGCCAATAGAGGCTGTTGCAGCATCTGCAAACATAATGTTCATCCTGCTCTTCGTGATGGTGAATCTCACACTCATACTGATGCGTTACAAGGCTCCGAACCTAAACAGGCCGTTTAAGGTTCCTTTCGTTCCGTATCTGCCGATAGTAGCGGTGATCCTTCAGTTTGTTATAGGGTACTTCATGATATCGATGCTCGAGCACGGTTTCCTCGCCCTGGCAGTTTCGGTGCTCTGGATTGTGCTCGGGATAGTGATATACTCTTCCTATTCTAAGGAGAAGGTCAAGGAGGCGATAAAAGAGGAGATAAAAACAGTGTTCGAGGAAGGACACCTTGAGGAGAGGCCGTACAGAATACTCGTTGCATACGCGAATCCGGCGATAGGGAAGATGCTTCTCGAGTTTTCAGATTTCATAGCCAAAGCCAAGAATGGCGAGATAAAGGTCATGAATGTTGTAAAGCTCCCGGAACAGACACCGCTGAAGGCTGGGATGAAGCTTGTAAGAGAGCAAATAGAAGAGATCGATGAGTTACTGAGAATCCCATCATCTCCAGCCAAGGGAGTTATAAAAGTAGCTCACAGCGTTAGTGATGCGATAATAAGTGAGGCTGCAGAATACAAGGCAAATCTTGTCGTTCTTGGATGGAGGGGCAGAACATTCAGAAGGGATTTCGTGTTTGGTAGCACAATTGATCCTGTGCTGCTCAAAGCCCCATGTGATGTTATTGTCACAAGACCCGAACCTGGTTTCAACATAAAGAAAGTTGAGAGAGTCCTGATTCCCACCGCAGGAGGGCCGCATGTCAGGTTTGCTCTCCAGCTTGTCAAGGATCTGATGCAGATTTCAAAATTCGATGTCTCGCTGTGCTTTGTCGGAAAGAATGAAAGTGAGCTCAGGAAAGGTAAAGCCGTGATAGAGGCTTGCAGGAAGGAGAGCGGAATAGATGCAGATGAGATCCTGAAGCTATCCGATGACCCGATAAAAGGCATAGCAGAGATTGCCAGAAACTACGACATGATGTTCGTTGGGGCAAGTGACGAGCCATTTTTCAAGAATTTCATAAAGGGCATGTTTGTTGAAAAGCTCGTGAAGGAGACCAATAAAACGGTTGTGATGGTCAGAAAGAAGATTAAGGTGTACGATATTATCAGAAGATTGTTTTAGTCCTTTTCATTATTTTTAAGTTTCAGGTCATTTGCAAACCAGACGGTTCTCTGCGGGAAGGGTATCTCTATGCCGTTCTCCTCTAGCTCCTTCTTTATTTTCCACAGCAGTTCTGTCTTTATGGAGTACCATTCAGTGGAGGGACCCCATATCCTGACCACGATGTTCACAGCATTATCTCCCAGTTCATTCACAAAAATCTGCGGCTCGGGATTCTTTAAGGCGAATGGATGCTCATCGATCAGTCTATTTATTATTTGAATGGCCTTCTCAGCATCATCGCTGTAGCGGATGCCAACCACATACTCAAACCTCCTTGCAACATTCGCAACATAGTTGGTTATGCTGGATGTGAATACCTTCTCGTTCGGTATTCTCACATACAGACCATCGTAGGTTCGAACCACTGTGGACAGAATGTGTATGTCCTCAACATATCCAGCAACCCCGTCCACACTGATCTGATCTCCGATCTTTATCGGCTTCTCGGATATCAGGAAGATCCCAGAAACTAAATTGGAGACTACACTCTGGCTTGCGAAACCTATAATGATACCGGCTATACCTCCGGCAACCAGCAGTCCGGAGAGATTCAGACCGAGAGTGGGCATGACTGTTATGAAAGCGATCGTGATGATGCCATAATAGACGATTTTGAGGATCAACTCGAGCTGATCTCTCTTCATCTTGTCCGTTAATGCCCTCCTTATGTTTGTGGTGACTATTCTTGCCACAATGGTCGCTATTGTCATCATCAGGACTACGAACAGGATATCATGAACGGTCACATCCCCGTAAACCTTCTGCCCCAGTATGTCGATCATATTCCCCACTCCATGACGAATTTCTTTTTCATTACCGGTATCTTTCTCGATGTGTATAGCTCCAGAGCCTTTTTCATTCCCTCCCTTAAAGGCTGATTTAAAAAGAAGGTTTCAGCAACCTTATGTGAGAGTATGTTCATTGAGGCTGATGAACAGACCATGGTGTCGTAGTAGATCTTCATTCCGAAGATATCGAAAACAGCATTGGTCACCTCTATCCATTCATCCGAGCTGTTTGTGATCCTCAACCGCATAACTCCTTCCCTAAAGCCATCCACATCTGGAACATCACTGTAAACGTCGCTCTCCCAGTACCTGCAGATTATTCCCATTCTGGGGTTTCCATACAGCGTGTACTTGGGTTTTTGAAGACTGAAGATGTCTATAACATCAACCCTTTTCTTCGCAGCAAGAAAAACTCCGATTTCTACAGGGAAAGTTAAGTTTACTTCCATTGATGTTTTGGGTTCAATAAAAACCGGTTTCTTAAACCGGATCAGCAAAAAATTTGTTATCTCCTTTGGCAGGTTCACGGGCTCAACAGGGTTGATTATGATTCTACCATCTTTGGTAAGGATGATTTTTTCTTTCTTTCCATCAGGGCTTTCCCGAATGTATCTGTAAAAACCATCACTTTCGATTCTGATTCTGACACTATCAAACTCTGCTGAGAACTCGGAGAGATCGAAGTAACCGTACACAATTGGTTTTCTTTTTAAACTGATAAAAGCTTTTCGAGGCGGTGGTTTGTTGTGAGTTTGTTGTGGTTATGACTTAAGCTTTCGAGATCAGAATGCTATCTGTGTTTGAACGGTTAATGCAAATTTGTTCGGTAGTTTGATAGGGATTTGATTTCGATCTGGCATTTACAGAGTTTTTGTATATCTCTCTGTAATTTTGAAGTTTCATGGGGTGTATATAGGGTGCTGAGTAGTATTTCAGGAGTACAGAAAAGCGGAATAATATGGAGTTGTAAAGACATTCAGGCGTCCACATACTTCAGCAAAAAGTCAAAAAAGAGCTTGGGAGCGGACTTCATGTTCGGGATGGATAGTTATATGGGATACAATACCAAAATCCAAATTCAGCACAAAATTTTTATTAAACTTACCTTCAAGCATATCATTGAAGCCGTCGTAGCTCAGCTGGCCAGAGCGGGTGACTCGTAATCACCAGGTCGCGGGTTCAAATCCCGCCGACGGCTCTTTTATCTTCCAATTTTTATAGTGCTTGACATAAATAATCTGACTAACTTGCTTTCGAGATCATATTCGTTTCAGGGGACTCGTCTGTTGTGGGCATAGCCGTGCATAGACTACACATGGGGCCAAACAGATTGGTTAAAAATTTTTGGTTAAAATTAGCCAAAGGTTTCGTAAAAAGTGACGGGCATTAAACTAAAAATACAGTGCTCTGGCCGGGAGTTGAACCCGGGTCGGGGAGTCCGCAGCCCCCCAGGATATCCGCTACCCCACCAGAGCATGTCCATCTCACTGAGGCCAATAAGCAATTAACCTGTTCTCTATAAAATACTACTGAGGATTAAAAAAGAGTTCGGTGAAACTCTATTATTTGCTTAGCTGACAAAAAAGATCTGAGAAAGATTGCTATTGATACAGCCATTTATAACCATCTACTTAAAACAGATCCACTTTGTTTATATCCCTCCAAAACGGAACTAGTGTCAGAATGGTAATGGCAGATATGAACACAACCTGTGTTGGTGCGCCCCCTCCGATACTGAGTAAATTTTTAAGAAAAATTAAGCCCACAACCAGAGCTAACACGCTAACAACAACAGAAATCGATTTTCTTGGATTTGTATCTGAAAAATTATAGAACAATGCTAAAATGCTTCCCAGCAAAAACATTTCTTTAAAAATCAACCCGGCCAGAGCTATACCAACAATAACATAATTCTTTTTTTCCCGGATTTCAGCCCTCAGATCGTTATCAAACCTCAAACCATAATCGAGAAACAGAATTGTAGATATTGCTACAGGTATAACGGTCATATTTACTGAGTATGCATAGATGTTGCTTATTTCAAGCTCATAGCTCAGTGCTATGCAGTACACAAAAAACAGAAGAACAAATAGATCCTTTCTCACGAATTTCGAGAGGTAAACTAACGGAGAGATCAGGGGCACCTTCAACCCATATATTACCCCAGTCAAAAATGCCAAAACCAGTGCGATCATTACAGAGCACCCCGTATAACCTCTATAAGATCTGAAGGCCCCAGATCCAGTGTTGGAACTATCCGGCTAAATCTCTTCACGATTTCATCCCTCTCTACATACCTTCTGTAAAGCCATAAAATTTTCTCTTTATCGAGTTTAGATTCATCGTAAAACAAAATCGGATTCGGTGTTATGAGCAGTATCTTATGTTTATCTCTCAATGCAACCAGAACCTTGGCAAGCTCCACTGTATGGGCTGTTATGTCTGAGATGAAAATAAGAAAACCTGTTGAGGTTATCGACCCAACAGCTTCAAACAATCCTGTTGATATGCTCTTTCTTCTCTTTATCACAGGAAGAACTTTCCTCAAAAACCTGCTACTTTCTTCTTTCAACCTAAAACTTATTTCAGGAACCTTTACCCCAATAATGTTGGAGTATACGGGAGTCAGGTTCAGGGACCTGATAGCCTTCTTTATTCGATCTGGAGATTTTGATGGCTCTATCTTGTGCTTCACCCCAAAATCATCATACACTATTAGACCAACCCTGTACCTCTTCAGCGCGCTTATAAGCTGGAGCGTCAGTGTTGTGGCGTAATCTATCTTCGCATTTCTCACACCCTTCCGCATCTCAAAACCGGCATCCAGTATGATGTAAATGTCTCCCTCAACCTCTTTAAGAAACTCCCTCACTATCAGTTCACCAAGCCTTGCTGTGGCTTTCCAGTCTATGTATTTCACATAATCTCCCGGCTGGTACTCCCTCAAAGAATCTATCTCCACGCTTTGCAGACCGATCAGAATACTTTTAAGAGATAATATCCCAGTATCAATTTCGACTTCTTCTTTTATTCTATCCAGAGATGGATAAACTTCCACCTCAAACTCTGATTCAGCAAAAAATTCCTGATAGTATAGCTCTCTAACATCTGATGCTATGATCTTTGGGCCTTTGATCGTATATGCTCCTTTCGCAGGTATGATCGAATATTCAACCTCTTTCTCCTCATTTTCTTTCAAGATGAGTGGAGATGGTAATTCAGCCTTGAATCCGAAAGGAAGTTCCTCGGAGATATGAACCTTTACCTTACCATCATGGTTCTTCAGCTTCAATCTTACCTTTACCCTGTGACCTTCCTGCAACCATTTTTTCATATCTCGCCATGCAACAACCTTTGGCGTGAACTGAGAGCGAATGTGCGAAAGATAGACCGCAATGGAGAAGGCAAGTATGGCAGAAAAAACATTTCTGAACAGGTATCCGTGGACGAACAGCAAGAAGATCAGTGTTATCAGAACATCCTCTCTTTTCATTTTGAGACCTCTACTTCCTCAAGGATCTCCTTAATCAGATCCTCAGCCTTTAATCCATCTATCTCGTATTCTGCCTTAATTAAGATTCGATGAGCCAGTATAGAGGTGGCCAATTCCTTAACATCATCTGGAACTACATAGTCTCTTCCTCGCAGGAAAGCGAGAGATTTCGAGGCAAAGAGCAGATGCTCGAGGGCTCTTGGACTCGCACCCAGCAAAACTCTGTCATCGGTTCTGGTTCTGAAAGAGATTTCATAGATGTAGCTTATCACTTCATCGCTAACTTTAATCCTGCCAGCTTCATCTATGAGCTTGAGAACGTCTTCCCTATCCACGATTCTTTGAATCTCACCAAAATCTCCAGATTCTTTCCTTTTTAGCAGAAGTATCTCCTCATCTTTATATGGATAACCCATCTGGATTTTCATCATGAACCTGTCAAGCTGAGCTTCTGGCAGCTTGTAAACACCTTCAGCCTCGATTGGGTTCATCGTTGCTATCAGCAAAAAGGGATCTGGCAGTTCGAAGGTTGTACCCTCTATTGTTACCTGTCTTTCTTGCATGGCCTCCAGCAAAGCAGACTGAGTTTTAGGTGTTGCACGGTTTATTTCATCTGCAAGAACAACATTGGCAAAGATCGGGCCCTTCTTGATTTTGAATTCAGAGGTTCTCTGATCGTAGTAAGCTCCTCCTACTATATCTGCGGGCATTAAATCGAGAGTTATCTGAACTCTCGAAAATTTTAGCCCAATGGCTTTCGCAAACGCTTTGGCAATTGTTGTTTTTGCCACACCAGGTATGCCTTCAAGCAGAACATGACCTCTGGATAAAAGGGCTACTGCTAAAAGCTCCAGCACATCTTCTTTACCAACGACAGCCTTTGTTATTTCATCCTTCAACTTTTTCATGAACTCTATACCTTTCATTTGCATCACCAAACCTTGAACCAGTTTTTATTTCATTCAGCATTTTTTCGAGAACCTTTCTATCAACCCAGTCAGGCAGGTCTTCAAATATGTTTTCTTCCATTTTCAGAATTCTGCTCAACAATCTGTTCAAAATTCCAACAACAGAGTTCAAAATTTTGCCAGCAATTCCACTCTCTATAAGTACTGCCAAAGCAAAAACTAAAAGAAATACATTAAAGGCTTTTCCTCTGTCGAGTTCCTTTTGCACATAAACAGTAGTGATTGAATATGGATTGAAGTCTGAATGATGTGCCTCATCAAAGTAAAACCTCTTCACACCAAGATAATCCACCAAGTTCTCTATGAACTTCCTGTTTTCATCAAACATATCGTTCATCAACACGCTCGGATCAGAGAGCAGGATTATTTTTCCGTTACCACGTTTAACTTCCGCCAAAATCGTATGGCTCTTACCCACAGAAACTTTGCTTGAGAAGGCTTTACCTTCTCCCCCAGTAACAGATGCCGGAATGTTGAGCACAACTCTATCTACACCAACAGCCAGTTCCCTATCGATTCTGATTATAACTGGAAACTCCGATCTTTTGCTGTAGAATATGTCCTCTAATGGCTGTGAAGAGAATCTGGCTTTAACGGCAAGTTTCTCAAGCAGACTGTTTGCCGTTCCAAAATCATCCGCAAGCAGTAGGACTCCACCATTTTCAAGGAACTTATCTATCTCCTCAGCTTCAAGCTGTGAAAAACCAACATCAGGTCCCACAATTATCAGGGCACCATCTGATTTGAGGTCTATCGTGTTGTATGAATACATGACCGGGATTACTTCACCTTTAGTCATGAGAAACCTGGCAAATTCCGAGCAACCATTCCATTTGGTATTGAACAAGCTGAATTCGGATGATGTTTTTATTACAGGGATGGCTGTTGGAAGAATGAGCAGAAGAATTCCCGCGAAAATTAGAAAAGCATAGATTACCCTCATCCTATCCCCTTATATCCTTCATCAATTCCTCTATATAGACAAAGTATTTCTCTCTTTCTTTTTCATCTGCACTCATCTTTCCGTAAATAACCTTCTCGTGGATACTGGTAACGAACCTCAGTTTGTCTATGAAGCTCTCGTTTCTAAGCTCTCTAACAACTTCTCTTGGAGTCAAGCTTTTTTTAAGCTTATATCTGTCGATTATGGTCTGAAAGAGCAGGTTGTATGCTTTGGCAATATCCTTCGGTATGACGATCTCAGTTTTCTCTTCATGTTTGATCTCGGCTGGCTCTGATTTACTCGTTTTAACAGTTTCAGTTTCTTGTTTATACTGTATTCTAAATATTTTACGGGCAATAATGCCAAAAATAACGAAAGCAACAACAATTAAAATTACTATCCCCATGCTTCCTATAAAATCTGCTTTAATAAAACTCGTTCGCTTTATTCCTGTTTTCTCCCAAACGAAATTGGCTAAGCCTGTCTCCTCTTTAACCAGTATCTCCGCAGAGTTAGACCATTCCTCCCTGTACATCGAGTCTCCCGGGAAATATACCGCAACTCTGTATTTTCCAGATTTCGGGAATCTGAGGGTGAAGTTGAAATCCTTAACTGCATTCAACGCTCCAGCTTCTGTAGAATTGACAAAGATCTGTAGCTGGATAGTCTCGTTAGCAGACACTTTCCCATAAAACAGCACACTCTCATTAACGCTGACCTCAGTCCTGTTTGCCTGAAGGGTTATTGAGACAGGAAATCTGGAGAAAAAGATGGATGTTCTAACCATGGTGCTCTGGTAAGTTTCATTTCCTGGATAAATTGCTGTAATGTCTACAAGTCCCTCTGAACTCCTTGTTACATTGAGACTGAATGCCTGAGTAAAGTTCAGAATCCTGCCATCGACATTTACAGTAATGTTATCAAAAACTGGCCTGTTGTAGTAATCTAACAGGTATCCATTAACAGCAACATTTTCCATCAAAAAGGCTGAAGTTCTGGATTGCAGAATTATGTATGTCGGTATTTTAGTTACATTAACTGCAACGATGTTCGATTTCACTATTTCTCCATTTTTAATCCCTTCAGCATAGATTATGTGCTTTCCGGTTTTATTGAATTCATAGACCATCTCAACATTACCACTTATCGAATAACGCTCATCACCAATATTCAAAAACAGGGGGGTTACATTTACAGCATACACATGTATTATTATGTTCTGGTAAATGAATGGATTCACATCAGATACTGATACAAATATTCCTTCTAACCCATGCTTAGATATTTCCTCCAATTCATACTTAGCGAGCAGGCTTTCATAGAACAGGATTAGATCATAAACATCAGCAAGAGTTGATTTTATCTCTGAGACATCGAATTTTAGCAAGCTTGAGCCATTATACAGCTCTATCTTCTCAATATCTCTCACTGAGCTGTTTATTTCACCAAAAGCAATTTTCATTCTCAGCAGAGAATCCCTGCATTTGAGATATGATGAATAGTTTCCCACCAACTCGATGTTATCCAAAAAAATTCTCTGGTTTTCTACAAGGGATTCTGTACCCTCAGATAACCTTACAAATGGCTTCAAAACGACAGAAACATTACTTCTTACACCCTTTGCCAGATATAGCCTGTTTTCTTCAACTATTAGATTGATTTTATCTGCAAGAGATTTTGACTCGTTGAGAGCCTTACGGTTCTCATCTAAAAACATGTTCAAACAGGAATTATAATCTTTGAGAATTTTCGTGAAGTAATTGTATATTCCTTCATCGCTATATTTTGACTCAGAATATATTTCATGCCTGATACCGTTTGCGGGGAATATTATAAATGTAATGAGTATTATTATCAAAATTTTCCGCATTGATTAACCTAAAGCAAATAGTATTTAAAGTTTTAACATTTTTATTAAATTCGATGAGGATCAAGTACATCGCAAGCATAGCTCTGATCGCACTTGGTTCAATTCTTGCACTGAAAGGTGCGATAGATGGTGACCAGAGTCTGATCAACGCGGGAATTGGTGGGATTTTTCTTGGCATAGTTGTGCTATCCTTCGCAACCTCAGAATACATAAAGTATGATGCCCTCGAAGCAGTTCTCACTCCTTACACTGAGCTTTGCAAAAAGCTCTTAAAAACCCTTGATTTAAAAAATAAAGCCGTGTACATTCCCCCTTATGATAATATGCCTGATGGGGGAGTTTTCATCCCGTTGCACGAGGATTTCGATATCGATCTGGCTAAGCTCGACGAGAATGTGATGTTCCTGACAGATGTTGGCAGAGAGAAAGAGATGGGCTTGCTGATTACTCCTCTTGGAAAAGAGCTGATGAAGATGTATGAGAGCTATTCTGAAATGGACTTCTCCGGAGCTGGAGTTGGTGTAGTTGAGGGTGCTCCAGTTCTGAAAGCGTTGGGCCTAGCCAGATCTATCACCATCGAGGAAGACAATGAGCGAATAAAGGTTTATTTGGAGGGGGTTGTTCTGGATACCTGCTCTAAAGACTGCGAGCAGATTGCCTGCCCTATATGCAGTTCGATTTTACTTGCTATTGCGAAGAGCCTGCAAGAACTCATTCAGGTTGAAAAGCTGGAAGTTAAGGAGAGATACATAGAGATATCAGCCAGAAAGATTGGAGGTATAGACAGATGGATGTAGACGACATCATAACTCTATTCCTTGCGATATGGGTGGTTATCCTTATTCTTGCAGTCAAAACAGTAGATGTTTTTATTACATTGCTTTTAATCGGGCTGCTTGTGGTTGCGGAAGTTGGTGGTAGCTTCATAAAGCCCGAGACCAAGGAGATGCTAAAGCCCTCGATATACTTCCTGCTTTTCCTCTTTATGATAATTGTTGCGAAAAAAGTGATTGAGGTTTTGAGTTGACCAGTTCGAGATTAAGGCTATATCTGGCTTTTATTTCCACACATTTGACTCATTAACAGATAGCCTTATCGGGCAATAGCTTGCTGATCAAAGGTATTTCCGTATCTCCTCTTCAACCTTCTTTAAATTGTCAATATTATCAAAATATATCTTTTTCAGACTCATCGACGATGGATTTATCAGCTTCAGTTTTATCACGAGGTTCTTCGAGTCCACATCGATGTCCTCAATATCTGTCAGCTTAGTTCGCTTTGTTGCCGAGTATATCGTTTGATCCTCGATGTAGTAATACCTCGGCTTTCTGAGCATCAGTATGGCAAAGAAAGCAACAGCCATTGTGAATGTTATTGAGGAAAACATCAGCCTTGAGAAGTCGTTCTGGAACCTTACAAAAGATAGCAGATTCCCGGCTATCAGCAGCACAACACAGACAGATAGCCAGAACCTCTTCATTTGAGGGTTTTTGAAAGGCTGATATGTCCATATCATCGTCTCACCATGCTTATGTGCCCTGCCTCCAGTCAGACAGGTACTTCTTCTGCGATTCGCTCAGTTCATCGATATCAACACCCATGGACTTCAGCTTAAGCCTTGCAACCATCCTGTCAAGTTCCTCTGGAAGCCTGTACACCTTATTTTCCAGCTTTTCATGATTCTCGACAATGTATCTCACGGCCAGAGCCTGATCGGAGAAGCTCATGTCCATCACTTCTATCGGATGCCCATCTCCAGAAACCAGATTAACCAGTCTGCCTTCGGCAAGCAGGTAGAGTCTCTTATCACCGAGATCATATTCAGTTACCCAATTTCTGACCTCTCTTTTGCTCTTACTCAACCTTTCAAGGCTCGGAATGTTGATCTCGACATTGAAATGTCCTGAGTTTGCAAGAATAGCCCCATCCTTCATCAGCTTGAAATGATCCTCAACTATTACATCCCTGTTACCAGTAGCGGTTATGAATATATCACCCACTTTGGCCGCATCCTCCATCTTCATGACCTCAAAACCATCCATCACAGCCTCCAGGGCCCTGATCTCATCAACTTCCGTGATTATTACTTTCGCTCCCAGTCCTTTCGCTCTCATCGCTATGCCTCTACCGCACCAGCCATAGCCAGCCACAACAACTTTTTTGCCAGCTATAAGCATGTTGGTTGCTCTGAGAACGCCATCCCATGTTGACTGTCCAGTCCCATATCTATTGTCAAACAGGTATTTCGTTAAAGCGTCATTCACATCTATAACCGGAAAACTCAGAATCCCTTCCCTCTCCATAGCCCTTATTCTTATAACTCCAGTAGTGGTTTCCTCGCTCGCTCCCAGAACTCTTTCAGCAAGATCATACCTCTCTCCATGCAGCAGAAAGATCAGGTCAGCTCCATCATCTATAATAACATCGGGCTTCGAGTCCAGAACCTTGTTAAGGGCTGAATAGTACTCCTCATCGCTCATTCCTCTCTTTGCGTAACACTCAATACCCATGTCCCTCAAAGCCGCTGACACATCATCCTGAGAACTCAGAGGATTGCACCCCGTTATTGCCACTTCTGCACCACCAGCGACCAAGGTTTTCACGAGCACGGCAGTCTTGGCCTCGACATGCAGGGCCATGCCAATTTTATAACCCTCGAGCGGTTTTTCCTTCGAGAAGATCTCTCTTATTTTTTCCATGACCTTCATGTGCCTTTCTGCCCACTCTATCTTTCCATAACCTGATTCAAGAAAATCCATCATTTCACTCCCAAATCATCCCAATTCATTCAGATGTCCCCTCAATACCAATTGCCTGCAGGAATCTCCTTTTTATAGCTTCCTTTATCAGCTTGCTCAGAATTTCCTTATCTCCAATCTCCCCGAATATTCCAAGAGGAATCTGACCTCCACCAGCGTGGGCATGTCCACCAGCACTACCCACATCACCAAAAGCCTTCCTCAGCACTTCTCCGATATTCATCCTGACATCAACATTTCTGGCCGAGAGATGAATAACATCTCTGACAACTCCGAACACGAGAACTGTGGAGATCCCCTCAAGCTTCAGCAGCAAATCTGCTGCCTGAGTTATTGCGTCTTTCTCACTTATGAACCCCGCAAAGCTTATCAACACTGGTGGATATATCTCTCTGTTCTTTATCGCAGTTCCCAGCACATCGAGCGTCTCATAGGATAATGCCGGGCCCTCCATTCTCTCAATCAAATCATGATCAACATATGGATACAGCATGGCTGCAGCGGAGAAGTCCTGGGTTCTCGCGTTCCTCTTGAACTCATGGGTTTCGCTTTTGATTCCAAAGAACAGTGCAGTTGCGAGCATTCTGCTGGGTACCATGTTCATCTCAACCATGTAGTTTGTCATTATGGTTGCTGTCGAGCCGACATCGTCCCTTATGTCAACAAAGTCAGCTTCAACATTCTCTGCGGGATGGTGGTCTATCACGATGTTCAGCTTCACATCCTTGGGTATGGAGTTATTAACTCCAACGGCTGATGAATCAACGAGTGCAAAGTTCTCGTAGGTATAAATATCAACATCCTTGGCATGTACAAGCTCTATTTCGAGCAGATTAACCATGGCCTTGTTTTCCTGATGAGATATCTCTCCGTAGTACAGTATATCTGCCTCAACACCCAGCTTTTTGGCTATCTCTTTGAGAGCCATGGCAGAAGATAAAGCATCCGGATCGGGGTTATCATGGGTGAATATTGCAAGCTTCGATCCCTTCATACTGTTCAAAACTTCCTTGAACTTCTTCAGCCTCCTGAGGGTCTCAATTCTATCAAGCGTTTCGATTGCGATTCTTGTCATTGCGTAGGATGGTGTTATAACTGCATCCGCCCCGAGCATTTCGAGTTCTTCCTTCTCCTTTCCAGTGCTGGCCCTCGCTATAATAAAAACAGATCTTGATACATTCCTGATCAGCTTTATGGCTCTCTTTACTACCTCAAAATCGGGTATGAGTATGAAAACAACGGATATCCTATCATAATCGAAAGAGAGCAGGAAATCTTCGTTAGAGGCGTCCCCAATCAGAGCATTGAAGTCCTGATCTTTCAGTACCTCAATCTTTTCCTGCGAGGAATCCACTGCGAGGGCTTTCTTACCCCTCCGCGCAAGCTCCTTCAGAACATTGAATCCAAGGCTGCCACATCCGATTACAAGATAATCAAAGTCACCATTCTCGGCTTTATTACCCTCTTTATCTACCAGAGTTTTGGATTCAGATTCAGATATTTCGGTCATTGTGGCAGGAAATTAAAAAGCAAGATATTTAAAATTATCTTGCTAAAGAGAAATATGGATGTCAGCGATTTGCAGAGAAAAATTGCAGAAAAATATTTAGAGGTTGATAAGAAGTCAGGTGAGCTCTTCTTACTGGCGGTTTTATTTGAAGAAGTAGGAGAACTGGCAGAAGCTGTGAGGAAAAATGATGTCGAGGCTATTGAAGAGGAATTATGTGATGTCATGTTCATGGTGCTATCGATAGCCAATTACTATGGACTAATGTTCGAAAGAAGGCTGTATGAGAAGTACATAGAAGATGATCCGAGTTCGAGATGGGATCTCAGGCAGTAGTTTCAGGCAGTAATTGGTTCGGGATTTAATTCATAATTGATTCAGGATCCAAAAACAACTTAATTTAGCTTAGGCTAGAAGGGACGAGATGCTGTAGCCAAGAATCATTGCGGTAAGCGGTGTGATAACCCAGCTGAGAAATATCTTTTTTAAGAATGGAGACCTGATCGTCTTCGTGCTTTTCAGAATTCCCACACCTGTCACACCACCGATTATGCAATATGTTGTGGATATCGGCATTCCAAGTGATGTAAACAGAAGAACGCTGATTCCAGCTCCCATCTGGGCTGAGAATCCGGAAAATGGATCTAAAGAAGTTATACCCTTTCCAACTGTCTCGACAACCCTGCTGCCGAGCAGATAGGCTCCGAGCCATAGCAGTGCAGTTCCAGCAATTCCCGCCTGAAGCGGTGTCAGCAATCCGTAGCAAACGATCGGGCCGAGTGCAGTAGCAAGCTCGTTGGCTCCGGTATTGTATGCTATCAGGCTCCCGCTGAGAAGAAGCAGATATCTAACCGCCCTTTCAACCTTTAACGGCGGCATTTTAGAAACCACCGACTCCATGATTCTGTATACGATCACAGAAGCGAAGAAAGCTGAGACGGGAGATATTACCCATGATTCAACAATCCTGATCAGCGTGTTGAAATCGACAGACACACCAAAAGCTAGGCCAGATCCAACAAGGCTGCTGACTATGGCCTGATGGCTGGAAACCGGAAGCTTCTTCCAGTTGGACAGAATTATTGCAATGCTGGAGATTATCAGCGAGATGCTGATGATGTGTATGTTCAGATCAACCAGTTCGCTACCGACAGTCCTCATAACTTTCTGTCCCTGAAGGACAATGCCAAGAAAGACGAGGAAGAATAGCAGATAGATAGCCCTTCTGAAGCTCAGGATACCGCAGCCTATGGATATACCATAGGAGTTGGAGGTATCGTTGGATCCAATACTGAACGCTATAAACGCCCCGGCGATAAACGGTATCAGCTCAAGGATATTACTGCCCCCTGCAATTCAGCTACCTCATACTCACATTCAGCACCTGAATGAGATCGGCGGAGTCCTCTATCTTGTCGCTTATAGATATCAGGCTATCGAGGAACTTCAGCAGAATGCTTCCCTCCCAGAACGACTTTATCTCGATATCAAACATCTTCTCGTGAATCTGACGCTTTAGACCATCTATTTCCTGCTCTTTTGCTCTAATCTTTATAGTCTTGTCAGAGAGGTCGGAATCCTGATAGAGCGAGTTAAAAGCTTCATACAGATAATCAACCATCTTGCAGTTTATCTCGGCAATTCTCAAGCAGAGATCCCTGATGGCTGGATGCAAACCATTCAAAAGGCTAAAATAAACAGAGGTGTCCTCGATGAGGTCAAGGCATTCATCCAGTAGCTCGGCAAGCCTGTACAGATTCCCCCTGACACCCGGAAGGAAGGCTCCCTCATATAATCCAAGGGCGATATCCCTTCGGATAATGTCACCGGTCCTTTCAAGCTCACATATCTCGTAATTGAGCGAGGCATCATCACTCTCAATTGCAAGCTTTAGAGTCTCAGAAGCCTCACTGAGCTTTTCTATATGTTCTTTAAAGAGGTTTATTATCTCTTCTTCCTTCTCCCCACCAACAAGGAACTTTTTTATATCTCTGAACATCGTACCACCTGGGTGTTTTCCGTTTATGACCACACTTTTTAGGCTTTTAGTGTATATTATGTATATTAAACTCTTCCTTTATCCTTAATTCTACCTGCATACAATTCCACTGCTCGATTTCAGTTAATGAAAAAACAAACTAATGAAAAATCCAGATGATATGGAAAATTCAGCAAGAAAGAAGGGTTAGAGTATAAAACTCAAAAACCTCTTCGTCCTCGGGTTCTTTGGATTTGTGAAGACCTCTTCAGGAGATCCTTCCTCCACGATCACCCCTCCATCCATGAATATAACCCTGTCACCGACCTCCCTCGCGAATCCCATCTCATGCGTTACCACTATCATCGTCATACCATCTGTTGCTAGCTGCTTCATGACATCCAGAACTTCCTTGACAAGCTCGGGATCCAGAGCTGATGTTACTTCATCGAACAGCATGATTTCAGGATTCATGGCCAAAGCCCTTGCTATCGCAACCCTCTGCTGCTGTCCACCGCTGAGCTGTGCAGGATACTTGTGCATGAAATCCTTCAAACCCACCTTCTCAAGCAGTCTTTTAGCCCTTTTCTCAACCTCTTTCTTATCTTCCTTTTTTATTTTAACAGGGGCAAGCATGACATTTTCTATTGCATTTAAGTGCGGGAACAGATTGAACTGCTGGAAGACCATACCAATTCTCTGCCTAACCTTGTTGATATCAACATTATCTCCTGTTATCTCAACACCGTCAAGCAGAATTCTTCCGGAAGTTGGTTCTTCAAGCCTGTTTATGCACCTCAAAAAAGTGGACTTGCCACTTCCGGAAGGGCCTATGATCACAACCACTTCTCCTTTCTTTACCTGAAGATCTATCCCTTTAAGAACTTCGTGGTCACCGAATTTCTTCGTGAGCTTCTCGATTTCGAGGATGTACTTCATCAACCCCTCTATTCCAAAGTGCTTTATGAATTTTTCTGAGGTTGTGCTCTAGAACCCTATCGTGAAATGCCATATGCACAGCTGCCCCGATTCCCATGAGTGGATTGAACATTAACCCGAATTGGGCCGGATTGGACATTAAAAGCTGTAAAATCAGAAGAAAACAGAAGTGCTAAATATCAGGAACGATATTTAGAGTTTATGGGAAAGATACTCGTCATAATCTCAAGCGGTAAAGAGGCGAAGGAGAAGGCCATGACCGGTGTGATGTTCGCAACAAATTCCATGAAGTTCGGGTGGGCAGATAGTGTTGAGATAATATTCATCGGGCCCTCTCAGGACCTCTTGGTTGAGGATGAAGAGTTCAGAAATTTTGTGATCTCGAATATTGGCGAGTACAAGCCACTCGTCTGCAAGTTTCTTGCTGATTCAAGGCAGCACCCAAAGGATAAGCTCGAATTCGCGAGGGTTGAGTATGTTGGAAGCATTATAAATCAGTTGATTGATGAAGGCTACACACCCCTTGTGTTCTGAGGTGAAAGTTTGTACTCTGCAGGGATCGATATCGGCTCCCTCGCAACCAAGGTCTGCATAGTCGATGAGAGAAAGAGAATACTTGCATATAGGATAAAAAAGACTTCTTCCAAGATAATGGAAAGCGGATTATCTGCTTTGGAGGAGTGCTTAAGCGAGACAGGGCTGAGAAAAGGCGATCTGGATGTTGTGGTGGCAACCGGGTATGGAAGAAACCTTGCAGTTTCATCTTTTGCAGACTTCAAGATCACCGAGATAACATGCCACGCCAGAGGAGCCAAAGAGCTGTTTCTAGATTGTAGAACGGTGATAGACATAGGTGGCCAGGATTCAAAGGCGATAAGCATTGACGAAAATGGAATGGTTGTGAACTTCACGATGAATGATAAGTGTGCAGCCGGAACCGGCAGGTTTCTGGAAGTCATGGCGAATGTTCTTGGACTGGACATAAACGAGATGGGAGAGCTATCGCTCAGATCTGAAAGAGAGGTGAATATAACAAGCACATGCACAGTTTTTGCTGAATCTGAGGTAATATCCCTGCTCTCACAGGGAGAAAACGAGATAGATATCCTTGCTGGAATAAACAGAGCAATAGCGAAGAGGGTTGCGAGTCTTGCAAGACATGTTGGCGTGGTGGATGATGTTGTCATGACTGGTGGTGTTGCCAAGAATGCTGGCGTTGTTAAAGCTTTGGAAGAAGAGCTATCTCATAAAATCCACATACCGGATGAGCCTCAGATAATCGGAGCTTATGGGGCTGGAGTGCTGGGATTGCAGAAGGCTGGCAAGAGGCGATAGAAGTGAGTGATGGTAGGAAGGATGAAAGAGAGGAGATAATAAAATCACTCGAGAAAACATCCATTTCAACTTACACACTAATGTCGTTCTTTGCAACCTTCATCGTTGCCTACTATATTTCCCACAGCTATGTTGCATCTTTCATCATATCCTCGCTTGTAGCCCTTGCAGTTCTGCAGTACTTCAGGAAGAGGGGTGTTTTAAAGGCTTAGCGTTGTTGAATCAATTATTTTGACATTCAGCACATCCCTCATATGCTTAATCGCATACTCGTAGTCGTAGTCTGTTAACGCCACAGTACAGTCCTTTAACAGCTTAACATCGTACCCTCTGGATACTGCATCACCCGCAGTATGCAGCACACAGATGTTCGTGAGCACCCCAGCCAGAATGATCTCATTACACCCAAGTTCTCTCAGGATCAGATCCAGATCTGTACCGAAAAATGCAGAATATCTCCTCTTCTTAACAAAATAGTCTTCATCGGAAGGATTAAGCTCGTCTATGATCTCAGCCCCAGCTGTATTCATGATACAGTGAGCAGGCCAGATTCTGAATTCCTTGTCATCCTTTCTGTGCCAGTCCTGCGTGAAGATTATTGACATGCTACCTCTCGCTTTTTCAAGAAAGCTCGCTAAGGGTTCGAAAATCTCCTTAATATGGTCTCCAGCATATAAAGCTCCATCAGGATAGCAGAAGTCCTTCTGCATATCAACGACAATGACAGCTTTCATGGTTGCAACTAAAACCTCATTCGATTTTATTCTTGCGATGTTTTAGCAAGGTATTTCTACATTTAGGCTTAATCTCTGCCATGTACTATCTGTATGAAATAACGGATTTTCTCGATGAGTACTTACAAATCAACAAATTTAGAGATCTAAGTTCCAACGGCCTCCAGATAGAGGGAAAAGGCAGTGTGGAGACCGTTGGTTTTACTGTGGATGCCTGCATGGAGAGCTTTTTAAAGGCCAAGGAGCTTGGAGTGGACTTGCTCATAGTCCATCATGGTCTTATATGGGGAGGACTTAAGTTTCTGAAAGGAATCGCAAGAAAGAGGATAAAGTTCCTCCTGGAGAACGAGATCTCACTCTATACTGCCCATCTACCGCTGGATGCTCATGATGAGGTCGGAAACAACATACAGATCATGAAGCTCCTGAGTGGCTCATCTGAAGGATTTTTTGCGGAACACGAAGGAATAAAAATTGGAGTTTTTGGAGAAATTGAGAAAATGGAAGTGAGTGAGCTTAAAAAGAGAGTCGATTCCGTGCTGAATACAACATCTAGGGTGCTAAACTTCGGCAGAAATGAGATAGAAAAAATTTCGATCATCTCTGGAAGCGGGAGCTTCGCAATTGAGGAGGCATCTCAGATTTCCGACTGTCTGATTACCGGAGAATACAGGCACGAAGCATATCATGTTGCCAAGGAGCTTGAGTTCAATGTGATTTTTGCCGGACATTACGAAACAGAAACTGTTGGGCTTAAAGCCCTCATGGAAAAGCTGAATGAGAGGTTTGATGTTCGCACCATCTTCATAGATGTTCCCACAAACTTTTAAACCATTACACAAATTTTGAAATATGAAAGTGAAGGAAGCTCCAAAAACATCAACGAGCATAATAGTTAGATCCTCAACATCAGCAAGAATAACGCAGTCCAAAAATCCGTTCCTCGAGCTTATGAGGAGAATATTCAGGAAGGAAGAGGTTGCTATGAAGGCTATAAAGTTCATAAACCTTATAGATGAGAGGCAGAAGGCCGGAAGGCCGTTGAGGGTTGATGAGTGGGAAAAGATCATGAATGAACTGGAGATGGTCAGATCTTCATTCTACTCGATGAGGAACAAGCTGCTTGGAGCGGGCATGATAGCGATTAAAGATGGAGAATACAGATTGAGCGGTTTGTTCAGCAGAGATCTCGTGGATATGGCGAGGTGGTGGTGGACGGTGGTGCTTGGATACGATGCAGAATCGCTTTAGTCTTCTTTGCTCAGTTCATCCACCACCTCTGATATGGCCGAATCGATCTTATTGAAGAGCTCCAAAAGCTCCTCTCCACGCTCAGTGAGGACAGTCCCTCCTCCTCTGGAGCCTCCTCTATCCCTTATAACGACCTTCTCACCCAGATTTCTTTCCATCTTTTCTATATAGTCCCACACATACCGATACGACATCCCAAGCTTTTTAGAAGCAGACATTATCGATCCTTCCGACTTTATCGCGGACAGAATTTCTGCTCCACCTCTACCAAGGACATGCTTTCCATCCTTTTCGATCCATACCTTGAACTTTATCTCGTACAACAAAACCACCATTAGTAAATTAGATGGATGATAAAAAATATTTTTGAGTCGGGTGCTGAATTGTTCTAGGTGATAAAGGAGTTGAGTGAGACCAAAATAAGCACAACTATTATCAGTTATTCAGCCAATTGAAATAAAAAATAATTTGTGGGGATGGTAAAACTCGTTTTGATCGTTTTTGGAGTAATTGCAATTCTATTAACACTATCTGCCATCATCGGTGAATTTCAGTCCTCGCTCTTTTGCTGAATGAAGTTAAGTAGATTTCCAGAAAGACCTATGCAAAACCCGTTCAGAAATTACCTAAAACTACACCAAAATATAGAGGTAGATAATAAAGGCAAGCTGAAGCACTCTGAAAAGAAACTTTAATTTACCCCCTATCAGAACAAGTAGTGTGATAGATAACAATGAAAAACTCGAAAAATTCGATGGAAAGAAATATGTTGGGATAATAAGCCTGGTGTTCATAATAGCAATCTTCTTCGGTTATGTATCATCATCTCTTCAGCCCGACCAGTCTGAGAAATTCATTGAGAGTGTTTTCGAGAGCTTAAGCTTCATAGACTTCAACAACCCGCTCGAGGTTTTTATGATAATCTTCCTGAACAACTCGAGCAAAGCATTCATCGCTATGGTTGCTGGCTTTTTCTTCGGAATCTTTCCGGTATCGTTCGTTTTCCTGAATGGGTACATAATTGGGGTCATAATCTATGTGAAAGGCTCCGAACTCGGAATATTAAGGGTTGCGGTCTCCCTTCTCCCTCATGGGATACTCGAGATACCAGCAGTGATCATAGCCTCTGCATACGGGCTGTACCTCGGAAAGCTGTTTTATCTGAGAGTTTTCAGATCACGGAGCATAGACATGAAGCTCGCAATGAAAGAATTCATTAAGAAGTTCATAACAGTCATAATCCCAATTCTGCTCATTGCAGCCCTGATCGAGACCTTTGTGACTCCCTACCTTATCTACAGGTTCTCATAACCTTGTCACATATCCAGCGATCCTTTCTGCTGAAGCTCCTTGTAGTATCTGTTCACAAGATACCTGACTACTTCGGCATTTGAGTTGAGTCCAAGCTCTTCCTTTATCTTCATGAACTTCTCCTCAAACTTTCTGTCCACTTTAATTCTTATGTTGAGAACATTATCATTACTACTTCTGCCATTCGTCATGCTACTATGTGGTCAAGCTTAATAATATTTTAAGTAACTTTCGTTTTTTGTTATCTGTTAGCGTAATTTAATATTTTTTAGTGATTATCTCATAGCATGTAATGGTAGACACTACCGCATCTACAAGCATGAATCCACGCAAACTTGAAATACCTTAATCTAAACTCCTATTATGGATCTCAGAAGTGCGATCAGCATTCTTGGCAACGAGATAACAGATTTCGATGAAAACATTGGCCATGAAGATCTTTTCAAATTCATAAAGGAAAACAGGCTGTGGCAGAAACCTTTTACGGTCAACTTGGATGGAAAGAAACTTGCACAGAACTTTATCGCCTCAAGGGAACACCTATGCAAATATCTTGGGATAAGAAGAGAGAACCTTGCTGAGTTTTTGTCTAAAATTGACTACAATGGTGATATCGAAATTGTAGAGGACAACCCACTTAAAAAAACGAACTGGACACTAAAAGATCTGCCAATCCCCAAGTACTTCGAACGAGACGGTGGACGGTATATAACCGCTGGAGTGGTCATAGCAACAAGGGACGAGGATGATGTAAACGCATACAATGCATGCATCCACAGGCTGATGGTTAAATCAGAAGGAGAACTTGTGGCGAGGCTTGTTCCGCCTAGACACACATATTTGATGTGGAAGGATGCTGTAGAGAGGAGTGAGGATCTTAAAATCCTTATCGCCGTTGGATGTCACCCACTGTTCCTTTTCGCAGCAAGCACCAGAGTACCAGCAGGAAAGGAGTTCGGTTATGCCTCTAAGCTGATGAACGGGCTGAAACTATACCGAATTGACGGACTGCTGACACCCATGGCGGAGATCGTTATCTCAGCGAGAATTACCGGAAGAAAAGCTGAAGAGGGACCATTTGTGGATATTACAGGAACATACGATAAGATAAGGATGGAGCCAGTAATAGAGATCGATAGGATTTTTGCGAGAGAGAATCCCATATTCTACTCCATATTGCCCGGAGGTTACGAACATCAGGTTCTGATGGGTATCCCATATGAACCTGTGATTTTCAAGGCAGTATCGAATGTTTGCAGAGTGAAAAATGTCATTCTGACTGCTGGGAGCAGGCACTACTTCCACGCGATAGTTCAGATCGAGAAGGTGACTGAGGGAGATGGTAAGAACGCCATCATTTCAGCCCTTTCAGCCCATCCGAGCATAAAAGGTGTCACTGTTGTGGATGAAGACATAGACATCTACAGCCACGAAGATATTGAATATGCCATAGCTACGAGGTTTCAGGCTGATAGAGACTTTGTCCTGATAAGAGGGGTCAGGGGTAGCTCTCTCGATCCGTCCTCAAAAGAAGATGGTACCACAGCTAAATGGGGCATTGATGCTACAAAATACCTGAGCAGAAAGGACGAGTTTGAAAGGGTTTTCTGATCTCAAATTTACAGCACTGATTTTTCCTTTTCATCAATTAGCCAGTTAATCTTGATCTTTATGCCGATCTTCCGGAATGGTTAAGAAATCGCAGAATAGTTACTTCTTGAGTTTTTTTAGTTTTTCTTCCATAAGCTTCTTTGAATTCTCCAAAATCTCGCCGTAATCCACAATTCCAGCCCCTCTGACGACCCGGATAGCTCTCTCGGTGTCTATGAAATCAGATGGTGAGTGTGAGTCTGTGTTGACAACAAGCCTACAGCCAAACTCCTCGGCCTTTTTCGCAACATAGCCGTTGGTCAGGCAGTGTCCCTTTCTGGAGGTTATTTCCAAGTATATTCCATTCTCCCTCGCGAGCTCAAGGCATTTTTCGTCGATGAAACCCGGATGGGCGAGTATGTCGATCTCCTCGCACAAGGCGTGATAGTTTGTTCCCTCCTTAACAGGCTCGGCCACAGTCTCACCATGAACGACAACTATCTCTGCCCCCTCCCTCCACGCCATTTCAACAGCCTTTCCAATCAGCCTTGGAGGAACATGCGTTACCTCAACACCAAAAAGGATGTCGAGTTCGTAATCATCCCTGTAGTCCTTCATCTGATCAAGCTTTTTCATCAAGTCTTTAATGTTTGAGAAGTCAGCGTGATCTGTAACGGCCATACCCTCATTACCGATTTCAGCCATTCTCCTTGCGATCTCTGATGGTACAAGTTCTCCGTCGCTGAAAATTGAATGCACATGTAAATCGATCATACAAAAATGTTTAAATAGAGAGGTGAAAAAATTTTCCCTGTGGCTGGATTCAAAAGACTCGTACTGGATGTTTTAAAGCCCCATGAGCCGAGTACACTGATACTTGCGAAAAAACTCAGCGAGCTTGAAAACATAGATGGTGTTAACATAAGTCTTTACGAAATCGATCAGAATACGGAGAATGTCAAGATAACCATCGTTGGAGACGATATGAGCTTTGAAGACATCAAGATGGTGATTGAGGAGCTGGGTGCTGTCATCCACAGCATAGATGAAATTGTTGCCGGGAAAAAGCTGATAGAGACCGTGAAAACCGAACAGGATAGATGACGTTCCAATCAGCCTAGGATCTTGATGAAGTAGATGTAGCCACCTTCAGCACTTTCTTTTTTAAAGCCGAGCTTCTGGTAGAGCTTTATTGCGTTCCTGTTCGTTCTCTCAGTAACAGCTTTCAGCTTTCTTATTCCCAAGCTCTTAAGAAACTTCTCAACAGTTTTTACCATCTTCCCACCTATCAACTTTCCCTCATAGTCCTGATGCATGAATATCACGAACTCAGCCGAATCGTCTTTAGGCACAACCGCGATGTGCCCAATAACTCTATCACCATGCTTGGCTATGAACATGTGGCCGTTGTTATGCAGAAAGTCAATCCAGGATTCTATCATTTCACGCTTGATTGGTGGCAGTCCACAGCATCTTTTTTCCCTGCTGAAGGTTTCGTACATCTGAATGAGCTTTTCTCGCTCAATCTCATGATAGGATGTTATGAAAATTATATCTCCATCTTCATCAGTGAAGAACTCCGAATATTCGATCACGGTATTTTTTAAGCTAAAATAATTAAAAAAATTTCTGAAAAGCTTTTAAAAATCGAATTCGGAAATTGGGCATGTACTATGAAGTGTGGGTCGATCTGATCAAAAAGGACAGTGTTCTCAAAAAGTTACAAGAGATCTGTGATGAGGTGCATGGGGTCTTTTATGATTACCACTTTATCGTTAGGGTTTCTGATGAAGATGTGCTAAAAATCGATGGAGTTAAGAGATACAGAAGACACTACGACTGCTAATCTAGGATGATTTAGGGATATAACCTAACTTCAATACCTAAATCTCAACCACAGTCCCGATACCGGCAACATCATCGTTAACTGCCCTGATGAGATTCTCAGGTGTGCCTTTTATTATGTATGTCTTTATCTTGCTTCTTTCTATGATCTTAACCGATAACAAATCCATAACGGTGTTTGTTCCGGCAACCGCTTCATTTCTGGCAACTATTTCCAGGAGTCCTTTCGCTTTAATTCTCTCAAATCTTTTTGCATTTCTGTTTTTCTTCGGGTCTTCAGAGTACACACCATCAACTGAGGTTGCATTTATCAGCAACTCCGCATTCACGAACTCTGCAAGAAGGGCTGATGTTGCATCGGTTGTATGCCCGGGAAATGTACCGCCCATGATAACTACCGGGTAATGCTTCGACAGCTCATAAGCCTCTCTGAAATCCTTGGGGACCACCTTTGGAGAGTTCCTTACAGCGAGAGACAGCAACATAGCGTTAAGCCTCGTAACCTCAATCCCCATGTAATCGCAGAAGGTTTCGTTGCTGCCAAGCTCCCTCGCAGTTTTGATGTACTCCCTCGCTATCCATCCTCCACCTACAACCACGAAAACCCTGTTGTCCTTCGATATTCTCTCTATTGCCTCTGCAAAGCCCCTTATTCTGCTGGAATCGAGGTTCTCTCCAAATAGAATCGATCCTCCAAGTGAGATGACTACAGTCCTGCCCATCATGTATGGTTGATTGCCAAGAGATTTAAAATTTTGGACACTTGGTGCAATAGTGGGAATCCAAAAATATTTTTAAATCATTTACACTGCCTGTTTTCATGGCTCAAGTTGACTTCAGAGAAATAGAGAGAAAATGGCAAGAGATGTGGGAGAAGGAGGGTATATTCCACGCAGAGCCGTCAGATAAACCGAAATTTTTCATAACCATTCCATATCCATACCTGAATGGTAATTTACATGCTGGTCATACGAGAACTTTCACGATAGGAGATGCTTTTGCCAGATTCATGAGGATGAAGGGATATAATGTCCTCTTTCCGATGGGATTCCATGTTACTGGCACTCCGATAATCGGGCTTGCAGAACTCATACAGAAGAGAGATCCGAAGACCTTTGAGGTTTATACAAAATTCCACGATGTTCCGGAAGATGTTCTGAAGAAGCTTGATACTCCAGAGAAGATCGTGGAATACTTCTCGAAAGAAGCTTTAAAGGCGATGAAGGACATAGGATACTCGATTGACTGGAGGAGAGTTTTCACGACAACAGATGAAACCTATCAGAAGTTCATCGAATGGCAATTTTACAGGCTCAAAGAGCTCGGATTGGTTGTTAAAGGCTCACATCCTGTAAGGTACTGCCCCAACGACCAGAACCCGGTTGAGGATCACGATCTGCTTCACGGTGAAAACGCAACCGTTGTTGATTTCACAGTTATAAAGTTCCGTTTAGATGATGGAACTATCCTGCCGTGTGCCACCCTAAGGCCTGAGACTGTCTTTGGAGTTACCAACATATGGCTCAAGCCAACCGAGTATGTTATAGCAAGGGTTGATGATGAGCAGTGGCTCGTAAGCGAGGAGGCTTTCGAGAAGCTAAAATATACGGAAAAAAAGGTTGAGTTTGTCAGAAAGATCAATGCTGAAGAGCTTTTCGGCAAATATGCAACCAATCCCGTGACCAAAGACAAAATACCAATACTGCCAGCAGAGTTTGTCGATACCGATAATGCAACTGGAGTTGTCATGAGCGTTCCTGCTCATGCCCCTTATGACTACATCGCCATAGAAGATCTCAAAAAAAGCGATCTGGCAGAGAAATATGGTCTTAAAGATGTTCTCGAAAATATAAAGCCAATTGTTCTCATAAGAATCGAGGATCAGGAATTCTCCGAAGGAGTTCCTGCCGAGAAGGTTATCAGAGAGCTTGGTATTAAGGATCAATCCGATCCCGAGCTTGAGAGGGCGACCAAGATCCTCTACAAGAAGGAGTTCCACAAAGGTGTGCTGATGGATATAACCGGAGAATATAGCGGTACAAAGATATCACAGATAAAGGATAGGCTGCAGAGAGATCTGATAGAGAAAGGTATTGGGGATGTTTTCTACGAGTTCAGCGAGAAGCCTGTTGTGTGCAGATGTGGTACGAAGTGTGTTGTCAAAGTCGTCAAGGACCAGTGGTTCCTTAGTTACTCGAATCCAGAGTGGAAGGCTAAGGTCCTCAGACACCTTGAGAATATGAGGATAGTCCCTGAATACTATAAGGAGGAGTTCAGAAACAAGATTGAGTGGCTTAAAGACAAGGCCTGTGCAAGGAGGAAAGGACTCGGAACGAGGATTCCGTGGGACAAAGAGTGGCTGATAGAGAGCCTGTCTGACTCAACAATATACATGGCTTACTACATTCTCGCCAAGTTCATCAACAGTGGACTACTAAAGGCCGAGAACATGACCAAAGAGCTGCTGGACTATGTTCTGCTCGGAGAGGGTAGCCTAGAGCTGGCATCCGAGTCCTCTGGGCTGGACAAAGAGATAGTGGAGGTTATACGAAGGGACTTCGTTTACTGGTATCCCGTCGATCTCAGGAGTTCTGGGAAAGATCTGGTTGCAAACCACCTTCTCTTTTTCCTATTCCACCACATCGCGATATTTCCAGAAGAGCTGTGGCCAAGGGCGATAGCCGTAAACGGGTATGTGAGTCTGGAAGGAAAGAAAATGTCGAAGAGCAAGGGCCCACTGCTCACGATGAAGAGGGCTGTTGCAGACTACTCTGCAGATGTGACGAGGATGTACATACTCTACACATCGGAATACGACAGTGACGCGGACTGGAGGAGGAAGGAAGTTGAGAGTCTGCGTTCTCATCTCAGGAGGTTCTACGAGCTTGTTAAAGAGAACATCAAAGATGGAGTAGAGTCAGTTGAATCTATGCTTGACAGATGGCTCATGAGCAGATTTCAGAGAATCGTTAGAGAGACCAACCTTGCAATGGAAGCTCTACAGACGAGGAGGGCTGTGAACTCGGCATTCTTCGAGATGATGGCCGATGTCAGATGGTATCTGAGAAGAGGTGGAAAGAACCTCTCGGTAATCATTGATGACTGGCTCAAACTCCTCGCTCCATTTATCCCGCACCTATGCGAAGAACTCTGGCATCTGAGACATGATACTTTCATAAGCACAGAGAGCTACCCGGAGTTTGACGAGAGCAAAATCGATAGAGAAGCTGAACTCAGCGAGGAGTACATAAAAACGCTGATAAACGATATCAAGGAGATCCTGAAGTTCGTTAAGGCTGAAAGAGTTTATCTTGCCACTGCTGATGAGTGGAAGTATGAAGCTCTCAAGGTCATCTCAGGAGAGAAGGAGGTCAGAAGTGCTATCAAAAAGCTGATGAGCGATGAGAAGTACAGAAAGCTTGGCAAGGAAGTACAGAACTTTGTCAAAAATGTAATCAAAGAGAAAATAACGGATTTCATCGATGAAGAGAAGCTGATAAAGGAGAATCTGGAGTTCATAAGCAGGGAAGTTGGTGTTGAGGTTGAGTTCAACCCGGAGATGGTTCCAGAAAGCAAGAGAAAGTCCGCCATACCAATGAAACCGGCGATATTTGCCCAATAGCTGAAAGGCAAAAACTGAAAGGCTAAAAATCGTCAAGGGATCTCTGAGATATTTTACTCAATGTCTTCCATTTTTTCCTAACAATTGGTGGGAAGTGACCCTTTTTCCTTAAATAATCCCTCAAAAAATCTATCGTTCTTGGATCGCTCGCATACCCGCTTCCGAAATCTCCGTAAATTTCTTTCAGTTTCTCTATCTTTTTATCTCTTTCAACCTTCGCAATTATGCTTGCAGAGGCGACCACCGGGTACTTATCATCGGCTTTATGTTCACATCTAACCTTACAGCTTTTGAATGTGTTCCCCAGTCTATTTTCAAGCCTACTTGACATAACATCAAAACTGTCAACAAAAACCATATCTGGCTTAACCTTCCTGATCAGCTTCTCGCATGCATCATACAGAATCTCGTTTATTGTTTTTTCTTCCATCAACTCGTCAAGCTGTTGTGGTTCAAACTTCAGAACTCTGTAACTGCCAATGCTTTTAAGCTCCTCAGCTATTTTTTCCCGTCTTTTCTTTGTGAGTTTTTTCGAATCTTTTACACCCAATCGCTCTAACTCGTTCAGTCTGTCTTTGTCGATGGCATAACAGCAAACAACCATTGGCCCTATAACAGGACCCTTTCCAGCCTCATCGATTCCGGCGATTTTCATGGTTGGACTGTAAACATTAGAAGATCTTTGGGAAGCCTTTGATAGGTAGCTTCCCGAACTTGCCCTTCTTCATTTTTTTCATAACGCTCTTCATCGTCTTGTAGTACTTCAAAAGCTCCTTCACATCCTGTGGGGAGGTTCCGGAACCTATCGCTATCCTCCTTATCCTCGACGAGTCGATTATTGCGGGATTGGTTATCTCCTCTTCAGTCATCGAGTCCATGATATACTTGAACTTCTGCATTTTCTCCTGCGTTGCTTCCATCATGTCATCGTCAATCTTAAGTCCCAGACCACCCAGAGGCAGCATCTCTATGATCTTGCTTACTGGCCCCATTTTCCGCATGGCTTCAATCTGTTTGTAAACATCCTTGAGTGTAAAGTTACCTTTCAAGAAAGCCTCCGGATCGAGATCTTCCTGCTGAACAACCCTCTCAACCTTTTCGAGTAGAGCCTTGATGTCTCCCATACCGAGGAGTCTTGAAACAAAGCCAGCGGGATCGAATTTCTCGAAATCCTCAACTTTCTCTCCTGTACCAAGAAAAGCAATCGGTATCCCTATCTCTCTTGCTGCAGATAGTGCACCACCACCCTTTGCAGTTCCATCGAACTTTGTTATTACTATGCCGTCTATCCCTATGGCATCATGAAATCTCTTGGCCTGTGTGCTCGCAAGCTGCCCTATTGCTGCATCCAGTACTAAAAGCTTGTAATCTGGGTTTGCAACCCTGCTTATTTCGATCATCTCATTGATTAGCCCCTCCTCCAACGCATGCCTTCCAGCGGTGTCTATTATTATGATGTCGTAATCTTTCATCTTCTCCAGACCATCACGAACTATCTTCACAGCATCTTTTTCGTTCTTATCTCCATAGAATCCGATGTCGTAAGCTTCTGCAAGTTGCTTAAGCTGGTCATAGGCTGCCGGACGCCATGTATCTGCAGTAATCACACCAGCCTTCAATCCCTTGTCCTTGAAGTACTTGGCCATTTTCGCTGTAGTGGTTGTTTTACCGCTCCCCTGCAACCCAACGAGCATTATCTTTGCCTTCTTCAGCGGGATGTCAAGTCCTTCGCCTATCCCGCGCATTAACTCTTCATATACTATCTTGATGATGTGCTCTCTTACATTGAAGGTTGGAAGAACATCCTCGCTCAAAGCCCTCTTCTTGATTGCATCGCTTATCTGCTTCACATGCCTGACATTGACATCGGCCCTGAGCAAAGCTCGCTGAATGTCCCTTACGATCTCTTCTACGAGATACTTGTCAATAGAGGATGAGCTTTTTATCTTTCTTACAACATCCTTTAATGCTTCTAATGCCATTGATCCGAGTTGGTTTAGGAGATTATAACCTTTTCCTTAAACAGTTTTGAATTGGATATACTGCACTGAGCTTTCCAGATCTCTCCTTAGCTTTCTAAATGTGGTTATATCATCCCTCAAGAACATATTTGCATTTGGACAGAGAATTTGCTCCCCGATTCTTCTGATTTGAACAATAGAATTTGTATGTGATGTTGTGCATTTCCGGGATGTTTTCTTATGCCAGATGGGGTTGAAAGAATCGATTACGAACTTTCAAGAAGCTGCTTTAACATCATCATTTAAAATAAGCAAGGATTGAATAATGGTTAAATAACACTTAAATTCAGTTTTGGACCAATGGTGATGGCATGAGATTGACTAAGCATCCGATTTTAGAGTTTAAACGAGGCAGGGAAGTTACGATATACTTCAATCAGAAACCGATAAAAGCTTATGAGGGAGAAACCGTAGCCTCAGCATTATATGCGAATGGCATAACAACCTTCAGCAGGTCTTTCAGGTTTCACAGGCCGAGGGGTTTCTTCTGTGCGATAGGAAAGTGTTCATCGTGCATGATGGAAGTCGATGGTGTTCCCAACATCAGGGTCTGCAAGGTCTATGTAAGGGATGGAATGATGATAAGAACCCAGAACTCCTTCCCTAACGCAGATAAAGATATTTTCGGGATGATCGACAGTATAATTGACAGATTCTACCCTCATGGCTCCCACTACAAGAAATTCAATCGGCCGAAAGCATTGCGGGATTTCGTTACAAAGCAGATCAGAAATTTTGCTGGAATAGGGAATCCACCAAAAGCCGTCTTCGATGAAAAAGGCAGGTATGAGGAGATCCACACGGATATTGCCATAATCGGCGGAGGTCCTGCTGGAATGAGTGCAGCCATATTCTCTGCAAGATTCGGAGCAAAGGTTACCCTGATGGATGAGAACCCATTTCTGGGGGGTCAGCTTGTAAAGCAAACCCACAGATTTTTTGGAAGCGGTAAGCACAGGGCTGGAACGAGAGGGATAAAGATTGCCGAGCTTCTCAGAAAGGAGGTGGAGGAGCTGGATATCGATGTCAGGTATGAGACCAAAGTATTCGGGATATACAATGGCATCATCGGGGCTGTTGAGAGGGACAAAAAGCTGTTAAAGATCGTGCCGAAAAAGATCGTAGTTGCGACAGGAGCTTACGAAAGAACCCTGATTTTTGAAAATAACGATTTGCCAGGAGTTTACGGTGCTGGAGGGGTCCAAACTCTCATGAACGTTTTTGGGGTCAAACCGGGGAACAGAGGACTTATCGTCGGCTCTGGGAATGTTGGACTGATCCTGAGTTACCAGCTTATGCAGGCGGGAGTAGAGGTTTCTGCTGTTGTGGAAGCTATGCCGAGGATTGGCGGTTACTTCGTTCATGCAGCGAAGATCAGGAGGCTGGGTGTGCCAATATACGTCAGCCACACAATAAAGCGGGCTATTGGAAAGAAAAAGGTTGAAGGGGCTGAGATAGTCAGGCTTGAGAACTGGCGTGAGGTTGAGGGTAGCGAGAAGAGGATAGATTGCGATTTCATATGCGTCGCAACAGGCCTGTCTCCAACCCATGAGCTGCTGTATCAGGCAGGATGCCAGATGAAATTCGTTCCGGAGCTTGGAGGTCTTGTGCCAGTGAGAAACAGATTTGGTGAGACTACTGTAAGCGGGCTGTATGTTGCCGGAGACGTAGCGGGGATCGAGGAGGCAACATCCGCGATGATGGAGGGCAGAATTGCTGGCCTGGATTGTGCCATAAAGCTGGGATATGGTGGAGATGAGGCAGTAAAGCTCAGGAATGAGATAGTGAGAGACCTCAAGGAGTTCAGAGAGGGGCCATTTGGTGAGAGAATTCTTGCGGGATTGAAGAAGGTGGAGGTTGAGGCATGAGCTTCATTCAGAGGGGTTACCTCGAGGAGGATGAGCTCCCACCCAAGCCTTCAGAGGAGAGATTGAAGAAGAGGAATGTGGCATACATAGAATGTCCTCAGGAGATACCGTGCTCCCCCTGCGTTGAATCGTGCAAGTACGATGCAATTGAGATGAAGAACATAAACGACACGCCGAAGGTTGATTACGAGAAGTGCACGGGGTGCATGAGGTGCATCAAAGTATGTCCGGGGCTTGCAATCTTCATGCTGAGGCTCAGGAATGGCAGGGGATATGTAACGATAGCCTATGAGTTCCTTCCGACTCCTAAGAAGGGAGATACAGTAACGCTGCTTAACCGGAGAGGTGAAGTTGTGGGTGAAGGAGTCGTTACATGGGTGCTGCCTCCTGAGAGAAATGAAAAAACCGCTTTAGTTACTGTAGAGGTTGATCCCGCTCTGATATATGAAGTCAGAGCGATAAAGGTTAATGTATAAAGGTGATCTTATGGTTAATCGCAGAATAGTTTGCAGATGTGAGGATATAACTGAAGAGGAGATCATACATGCTATTGAAGAAGGATTTGACAACATTGAATCTCTTAAGAGATATACTGGTGTTACCACAGGATCCTGCCAGGGAAAGGGCTGTTTAATGCATGTTTTGAGGATACTATCTCAGAAAACAGGAAAAAGTTTGGATGAGATTGGGATAACCACTCAGAGGCCTCCAGTAAATCCGGTTCCGCTTTACATTCTGATGGAGGGCGAGGAATGAAAGTAGGTGTTATTGGTGCAGGAGTAGCTGGACTGTTTTCAGCCTACTTCCTCGCAAAGAATGGGGCTGAGGTTACGGTATTCGAGAAGAGATACCCTCTGTATGGGGCATCAGGAAGGAACTCTGGAGGTATAACTCCGATGCTTGGTAGGAAGGAGCTTGTGAAGCTCGCCAAGAGGAGCATTGAGATATATGACAGGACTCAGTCAGAAGTCAGGTTCAACTTTCTCTTCAGAAAGGATGGCTATCTGAAGGTTGCGAAGACGGATGAGGATATGGATAAGCTTGAGAAAGAGGCGAGGATGCAGAAAGAGCTTGGCGTTAAGCTGAGGGAGATCGATGAATACGAGCTAAAAAGCCTCGTCGATGGATTTAACACGAAGTCTGTTGTGGGAGCGTTCTATGGAGAGGGAGGAGTAATATTTCCATGGCCTGTCATCTGGGGTCTTGAGAGGGGCTGTAAATCGCTGGGTGTGGAGATAATACCACAGAAAGAGGTATCAGTGGAGGTTAGCAACTCCAGGATATCTGTAAAGGCTGGAAATGGGGAAGAATATAAATTCGATTTTGTACTGAACTGCTCTGGAGCTTGGAGTGCCTCAGTCAACAGATCTCTTGGATTGAGATGTAACAGAATCGTTAAAGAAGAGATATGCGTGCTTGAAAGCCTTAAGCCATTCATCGATCCTTACATAATGAATGTCTCGGATGGTGTGTATCTCAGTCAGTCAGCGAGAGGAGAGGTTGTTGGGGGGATTATTGGCAGCGAGGTTGACAGCCCGAAAACATCATCTTCTCTAAGCTTTCTGACAAAGTATGCGAAGCTTGCGGTGGAAATGATTCCAAAGCTGAAAGGACTGTCTGTTTTGCGACAGTGGGCTGGAGTGTATGATTCCAGTGGTGATGGCCTGCCTGTGGTTGGAGAGGATAAAGTTGAAGGCATAATCCAGTTAAACGGTTTGGGTAGGCAGGGTATGTGCATAGCTCCAGCCCTTGGTGAGATTGTGGCTGATATAATTTTGAAAGGAAAGGAATATGAGAAATTCTCGCCAAAAAGGTTTGCTTAATTTTTTTAGATTTGTTTCTATTTCTGTCTCGATTCAGCAGCAATCTGATCCAGGCAACAATTTGATCCAGCAACGATCTCCGTAATCCGTTCCACGACTTTCGGGATAGCCGCTTTCACCTTTGGTGTGCAATCTCTGCCAAAGCTCTCCACATCCTCTACCTCAACTGCTATGATTCTGATGTCTCCGGGCATTTCCTCTCCAAACACTTCCATTCCAACTCTGAGTGTTGTTATCAGGTTCATTCCATGAGTGCCGGAGAATGGAATGAATGAGAACTCATCATGACTGAACTCATAGATCGTTCCCGGTTCGTTTCCGAGCCTTATCGCATCCACAATTATCGCGAGATCATAGCCGAGTATCTTGTCGAGAACATCAAAATCTCCCATGAAAAGGGCGAAAGTATCCGCATTGAGGTTTAACTTCTCAATTTCTTCGATAACTCTAATTCCAAGGGCGTCATCACAGAGGTTGGGATTTCCAATCCCGACTATAACGCATTTCATAAAAAATAAACAGAGATCAGAAGTTTCTGAGTCTTCTGTACAGCATCCCTTCGCTGTCGTAAACCTCGATTTCTATCGGCATCCTTCCGGGCAGTGTGTGGGTTGCACATGCAAGGCAGAGATCGTAGGGTCTGAATGCCATCTCGACGTAGTTGAGTATCTTCTCGTCAATCTCGCCATTCTTTACAAATTTCTTCGCAGCGTTTCTTATTGCAAGGTTGATTGCCGCGTTGTTGTGTGTTGTTGCAACTATGAGGTTCGCCTCTTCCACTATCCCCCTATCATCTGTTTTGTAGTGGTGTATCAGTGTTCCACGAGGAGCCTCCAGTATTCCAACACCCTCTCCTGTAACCTCACCAAGTTCAGCCCTCACATCCGAATTCGTTATGCTCTCATCCTGTGCGAGCTCGAGCACCCTTTCTGCAGCGTTCAGCAATTCAATCGCCCTTGCCCAGTGGAATGACAGTATGTAGTGGGCAGGTTTTTCGCCCAGAACCTCAAACATTTTCTCATAGTGTTCCTGTGCGAGAGGTGTGTTCATACCCTCTGAAACATTGAGCCTTGGGAGCGGGCCAACACTGTAAATGCTCGTTCCCTCTCCATCTCTGATATCGTTCCAGCCTAATTGCTTCAGGTATGGAAACTTCATGTAGCTCCATGGAATAACTCTTTCAGCAATGTACTCCAGATATTCCTTGCCCCTGAACCTCCCGATCTCGTTGCCCCTGGTATCGACTATCTTCTGCACACCATCATAGTAGTTGATCCTCTCGCTGTCATCAACGGTGCCCATGTAGTTCAGCACTGTGCGGTACAGGTCTCCTGTGACGAGTTCCATATACTTCTCGTTCTTGAGTATGACATCCTCAAAGATCTGAAGCGTGATCTGGCCGAGTTCAACGAGTTCTTTTGCAAGTTTTTCGATCTCCTGTCTCTCATTCTCCTCGATCTTCTTTGACCATCCTCCCGGCAGACCGGCTACCGGATGTATCGGCTTACCACCAAGGAGTTCGAATATCTTTACAGCACATTTTCTCTTTTTCAGTATCTCTTTTGCAATATCTACTCCAACTCTCCTTACGAGTCCGATGAGGTTCCTCTCTGCTGGATCAGCCTCTGGCCCAACAACAAAGTCTGGAAGACCGAGCGCATAGAGTATTACTGCGTGATCCTCAACATAGTGTGCATTCAGAAACAGCTCTCTTATCTTCTTTGCAGTCTCTGTTGGCTCCACACCATAAACTCCATCGCTTGCCTTGGTTGCTGCGGTATGGTGAACACCTCTGCAGACACCACATATTGTTGATACAGTCCTCGGAACCTCCTCAATTGGCAGTCCAGCAAGAAACTTTTCATAACCTCTGAACTCCACGGTCTGGAAATAAGCATCGGCGAAGTTTCCGTTCTCATCCATAATTATCGTAATCTTCCCGTGACCCTCAAGCCTCGTCATGGGATTTATCTCAACCTTCAATCTTCCACCTCCATCATTTCTTCCTATTTATCAGTGAGACTGGCAGTGAGTATCTGTAAAGGAACTTCCCGAGGCTCGGTATCTTTTCAAGCATCTCATCAACGGCCTCATCGGTCATAAGGGATGCCAGTGCCCCCACAGCTCTCGCACCGAAATCCTTTCCTGCGACCGGTCCACCACAACCTCTGCACGGAATGTTCACCTGTGGACATGAGCCACCACAGTCTCCCTGTGTTACTGGCCCCAGACACAGATAGCCCTGTTGTAGCAGGCATTCTTCATCTGGAGTTCCCTCTATCGTTCTTCTTACTTTCTCAATCGGCTTTCTGATTTCTCCTTTCTGAGCAGGATTTCTCCTGCATGAGTCACACACGGATTTGCCGCTGGTAATCCAGGAGCCTTTTGGTGGGAGTTCTCCCTTTATTATCGCCTCAACAGCTACCGCAACATGGTCATGGTGGGGTGGACAGCCACCTATGAAGTAGTCAACGTCCACAACCTGATGCAGGGCTTTAACTTCTCCATAGAACTCGGGCAGCGTTAATTTTGATCCGTTAACATCGTATTCAGTCTGTGGTAGAACTCCATCTGGATTGTCAGTGCTCCATGTGTTGATATAAGCGGTTTCAAGCAGCTCCTCCCTTTTATGGAAGTTCGCCAGACCGGGAACTCCACCCATCGCTGCACATGCTCCAAATGCCACAAGAACCTTAGTCTTCTGCCTGAGAATCTTTATCACATGCTCCTGTTCGCTCAACCTAACCGCTCCATCAACCAGAGCGACATCGATGGACTTATCCTCCAAGTTCTCAAGGTCTTTGTACTTCAGGTCAACCACGGTTGGAGTCCACCAGACTATCTCGATGTTCTCGAGAGCATCAATAAGCTTCTCAGATAAATCTACAAGGGCCATCTCACATCCAGCACAGCCAGCTGAAAGATATATGGCAAGCTTAATCTTGGACATTTTACCACCTCAACGGCCCGAGTTCCCTAATCTTTGCGTCAAATTCTCTCATAACCTCTGCAAACCTGAGCCCCTCAGAACCGCTTATCCACTCGAGCCGCACCCTTTCTGGCTCGATACCCATCTCCACAAGCATCTTCTGAATGAGCTTGAACCTTCTTGCAGCCTTGTAGTTTCCCTCTTTGTAGTGGCAGTCACCGGGATGACAGCCACCTATAAGCACACCATCTGCATTTCGCAGAGTCTCAATGATAAATTCGGGTTCCACTCTCCCGGAGCACGGCACTCTGATGATTTTGACAGTTGTTGGGTAGGGATACCTCAGGCTTCCTGCAAGGTCTGCAGCCTGATATGTACACCAGTTGCAGGCGATAACGATTATGTTTGGCTCCCACTCACCCATCACTCTTCACCCCTGATCTTCTTAATAACCTCTTCAGGACTCGTCACAGCCAGACCCGCAACCTGATCCGGGTTTGCCCCTAAACAAATTGCAAGAAGCTGTACTATATGGAGCGTTGGGATCTCAAAATTGATCCTGCCCTTATCTTTCAGGGTTTTCACGGATCCATCATACTGCAGCAGGCATGAGCTGCAGGATGTTACAACCAGATCAGGATCGACCTCCTCCTTAATGGACTTTATCTTCCTTTCAAAGAGCTTGAGCGACTTTTCAAGGTTCGTGCTCCTGAGTCCACCGGTTCCACAGCAATCGGTAATTGTTGAGTAGTCTGGTGCTTTGGCACCCATCGCCTCACACAGCTCTATCAAAACCCTCGGTCTGAAAGGATTCCTCTCCTTATCGACATACACCTCTGACGGCCAGAGGAAGTGACAGCCCGGTTGAACGGCTATTGTCAACCCATCAAGCGTGTACTTGAGCGACTTCCTGATCTTTTCCAGACCGATATCTTTGTAGAGGATCCACACACCGTGCCTGATCTGGGATGTGCCCCTCCACTCCTTCCCTATCTCACCTAGCATCCTGTTGACTTCATCCCTGAGCCTGGCATCGTGCAGCAGTTTATGTCTCGTCTCGCTGAGGCTACCATAGCAGCTTCCGCAAACTGTTAGAATATCAACACCCTTCTCTTCTGCAATACACATGTTTCTTGCTGAGACAGAACACCATCCTGCCAGATCGACGGATGGCATCGTCCCCCATGTAGGGCAGCATGAAGCACCCTCGAGGTCTACAAGCTCAACGCCGAGCTTCGGGTAAACATACCTTAGAGCAACCTCCAGATCAGGGCGTCTCAGCGGGATGTTACATCCGAGAAATAATCCGAACTTCATAATCCTCACTCCATCGGGATCAATCCTATTTCACCAAGTTTTGTTTCCCTCAACAATGCCCTCAATTCCTCTAAAGCTTCAGGATACGCCAGTGTTGTCGGTGGTTTTTCTGGCAGACCAACTTTCTTTCTCGTCTCGGGATATGTTGTCTGGTAAACTGCATGCCCGTACTCGTACAGTGTCCTCAGACCTTCCATCGTGAGGGTTGGCATTGCCAACTCTTCTACAAGCACTCTCCTCAAAGCAAAAACAACCTCAAATGGCTTCACATCCCGTGGACAGATCTCAGTGCACTTGTTGCAGGAAACACATGCCCATGGGGAGGGAATATCGAGTATTTCTTCTTTAATGCCAAGAGTTAAAGCATGTATGAACCTCTTGTTGAACCACAGGAATCCTGCGAGTGCAACGGGGCAGCTTCCAGCACACTTACCGCACTGAATACATCTATCAATGTTTTCTCCACCGTGCTCCTTTATTTCCTCGATAACTCCCTTCTCAAGTTCGGTCAGGATAACAGGTGTGGGAAGATCACTATCCAAGTTATTCACCTCCCGATCCCAGTGCTTCAATCTGGGCTTCTATCTGCTCTGTTGTGAAACCATGCAGTGTGATCGCTTTAACAGGACATGCTGCCGTGCAGACCCCACATCCCTTGCAGAGAGCCATGTTGATCCTCGCAATATACTTTCCATCTTTTTCTTCCATGCTTATGGCAGAATACGGGCAGAGAGGCACACAGATTCCACAACCAGAACATCTATCAGCATCCACTTCGGAGATGAGAGGTTCAACCTTAACTCTTCCCTGTGCCAACGGGACTGCAGCAGCTGCGGCAGCGGCTTTAGCCTGTGCAACAGACTCCGGGATGTCTCGAGGACCCTGTGCACAACCGCAGATGTATATACCAGCCACCGATGTTTCCACAGGATAGAGTTTGGTGTGGAGTTCTTTGAGGAACCCTTCCGCTCCGACATTGATCCCCAGCTTTCTCGTCAGATCCTTCAGCCCCTCTGATGGCTCAACTGCGGTGGCAAGAACCACCATATCGGCAATCACTTCAACTGGTGACTGGAGGCCAGTATCGTATGCCCTTACTCTGAGCCGCTCTCCATCAGGAATTCTTTCTATACCGCTCACTCTGCCGTAGATGACCTTAATTCCAAGCTCCTTGCAGTAGGTGTAGTATTCCTCGAAGTCCTTGCCGGGAGTTCTGACATCTATGAAGAAGATGTATATGTCAAGATCAGGATACTTTTCCTTCAGAATCCTCGCTTCCTTTAACATGTACATGCAGCAAATCTTTGAGCAGTAAGTGTGATATCTCACATCTCTGCTTCCCACACATGAAATGAAGGCAATAGTCTTTGGTTTTTCGAGTTTCACATCTTCTTTCTTCTTTTTCTTCAACTTCGGCAGTTCAGACAATTTTATGAGCTCACCTTCGGTTGGACCGGTTGCTGAGATTAATCTCTCAAACTGCAAAGCGGTGACAACATTTGGCGACTCGGGACAGTACTCCTTGAAGTGATCTTTTTCCATCACTTTGAAACCTGTTGCAACGATAATCGTTCCAACTTCAACCTCGACAATCTCTCCTTCCGGATCCCAGTTAATAGATCTATCACACGCTCCGGTCTTGCATACCTTCTCACACGGGGCGAGCTTCGGCTTTCCAGTCTTTTCGTTTATCTCAGGAGGAGTGCCAAGCTTTCTGCCTCCACACTCTCTGCATGCTTCCACATCGAGAACAGCCTTCTTGGGAACAGCCTGAGGGAACTGGATGTATATCGCTTTTCTCTCACTCAGCCCCTCGTTGAACTCATCAGGAACCTTGCTTGGGCAGACCTTCACGCAATCTCCACAGCCTGTGCACTTATCCCAGTCAACATAGGTCTGCTTCCTTCTGACCTTTACTTTGAAGTTTCCAATAGATCCATCCACGGATTCAACCTCGGAATAGGTCATGAGTTCTATGTTCGGATTGGTTGCAACCTGAACCATCACAGGTGTGAGAATGCATGCGGAACAGTCGTTTGTTGGGAATGTTTTATCGAGTTTTGCCATATTTCCTCCAATTGATGGGTTCTTTTCAACAAGGTAAACCTTGTAACCCATATCTGCAAGATCTAACGCAGCAAACATTCCCGCAACGCCACCGCCTATAACCATCGCAGCCTGTTTTACCTCAACATAGCTTTCCTCTAGAGGCTCAAGAAGTGCAGCCTTGGCAACCCCGCTTTTGATGAGCTTCTTTGCCTTTTCAGTTGCACCCTTTTTGTCGTGCCAGTGTGCCCAGCTATCCTGATCCCTGATGTTGACCATCTCGAAGAGGTACTTATTCAGGCCTGCTTCTTCACAGGCGGCCCTGAAAATCGGCTCATGGGTTCTCGGGGTGCAGGCGGCCACAACCACTCTATCGATCAGCCCATCCCGTATATCCTGTTTGATCATTTCCTGTCCGGGATCTGAACACATGAAGAGGTTGTCTCTGACAACAGCGACATTTGGCAGGGTTTCTGCGTATTTCTTCACTTCTTCGATGTTAACGGCTCCAGCAATGTTTTCTCCACAGTGGCAGATGTAAACTCCTATCCTTGTCACAGTATGCTCACCCCCGTGAATACAGAAATCATAAGTCCGCGTTTAATAAAATACTTATAAGCTTTACGGTCAATTTAATTTCAGATAAATCTCTTAATTCTAAGAAAATAAAAATAAAAGTCAAAAACATTGTAGTTCAAATTGTTATGTTTTAACTATACTCAACAAATTAAAATATGTGTGTATTAGCATTTGAGAAAATAGCATAAATCATCACTAATTTTAATGCACATTTAATTCCATGAAATCTCTTTAAATATCTGTGATGGAAAAGCTTTCAACAACGCCCATCAAAAATCCTATTAGCGAAAATAGCAGAAAAAACATGAAAATTTGTATTAATTTTGTATTTTGCGGGTAAGATTGGTATTAGCAAGCCAGCTATCTGATGGAAACCACCGGCACATCACTGTTCAGAATAATCTTCTGCGGAACGCTACCGAAAATGACCTTGCCGGTGGGACTCCTCCTCCTAACTCCTACAATGACCATCTTCGGTTTAACTTCCCTTATAAAATCTATAATGTCATCTCCAGCCTCCTTCCCCCTGACGAGCAGATGGGTTTCGACATCAATACCTTCAGCCTTTGCCTTCTCTTCAGCCCATTTCAGCAGACTCTCTCCTTCCGTGATTTCCTCTTCTGATGTTCTGCTTCCACCAAATAGCGAGTGGACGATTATTAGTTTTTCATTCCTGAATTTCGCCTCCTCTACTGCAAAGTCCATTATCCTCGTTCTCCTTTCAGATTTGCTGAGGGCTACAACAATTGACATGTTTATAAATTTTCAATAATATTATTTATAGATTACTGCCTAGATTCAATAGGAGTTGAAAGGTTGAGAGATTACGCAAACATTATTCGAACATATCCGCCCTGAAGAATTCTGTTATGTTCATGAGAACCTCGCCTCTCCTTATTATGTTGTAGCTCCTCGCTAGAACTATTTCATCGCTGCCAAGATCTATGTTCCTGCTGAATTCTTTTACAAAATCCGGAATGTTCATTACCCAGATTTCTCTGAAACGGCAGACCACAATCCAGTTTATATCCCTTCTGGCCTCAATTTTGTGCTTTCTAAGTATCCTACCTATGGGTATATCCGCCCTCGTTAAATCATCCCTGAACCCAGGCTCAAGCCTTTTCAGAGGAGTTAGCGATACAGCTTCTGCATATACTCTGTTTCCGGAGATGAGACTTACAACCCTGAAGTTGATGTCATCCTCCTCATCAATCCTGAGTAAGCTTGCATATCTGCCAGCCTTTATGATTCTCTGATCTCTTGTTATGACATCTACTCTGTTTCCGGTATAAGCCTCGATTATGGTCGTTATGGAACCATCTGTTGTGAGCAGAATTCTGTGTATGGGTTTCAGCTCAAAATCCTCAAGGCTTTTTGAGATCAGAGTTTCAGAGGTCATTCAAAAAGCTCCGACTCCTTTAACTCCTTGACAGGTCTACCATCCCTTGTCTCTGGAGCGAGGTAGTCGATTAACCTCTCTGGCTGTATGCCATAAAGTCTGAATGTTATTTTTATGGGAGAGAGAATTGCATCCTCCTCAACGAAGTTTATTCTTGATACGGTAGCAGTCTGTTTGTTGAGGAGTATTGTTATCTCGTTTCCTGAGACCGACTTTAGCATCTCATTTCTCGCCGTATCGAGAATCTTCTGCATTCTGAGCAGCTCTCTGAAGTGATTGATGTTTTTTGCTCTGGCTCTCAAAACATCATCCTCAATGCTGATCTCAGCATCCGGGAAGAAGTTCTTTATGGCTTTCACGACTTTTTCTTCATCTTCTGTTGGATAGACTCTGGTTTCGATGATAACATCTATGGATTTCAGAATGCTCTTCAAAACAGCCTCCACCTTTGACCTGAATGTCTCGAAATCGGAATTGTTTTCTATGGTCAGATCTGCCATATCAAAAGCCTCTTTCATTCCCCATGACTCTTCCCTTCTATCTCTTTCCTTCAGCTCGTCTATGCTTTTTACATCGTCATCCCTTTTTCTCCTCAAAGCCCTATCGAATCTATTTTTTATGTCTGATTCGATTGCTATCAGTATAAAATCATCACCGAACTCCTTCTTGAACCTCTCTACCTCAGCAACCCCCCTTATTCCATCGACGACAACTATGCCCTTTTTCCCTTTCTCTCTGATTCTCGGTATGCATCTCCTCGCAATTGCATCCATTCCTTCCTTTTCTCTTAGTTCATTGGCTATCTTACCAGCATTCTCGTCATTTAGCTCCAATCCCCTTTTCCTGACCTCTTCCCTGACGATGTCTCCCATAATGACAACTGGTATTCCTAAACTCTCGGCTATTTTCCCGGCAGTGCTTTTTCCGCTCAATGGATATCCGATGAAGGCGATGAGCTTCATAAATCTAAAAATCTGTGGAAGGTTAAAAACTATTTCTCATTTCTTTTCAGCACTACTTTTTTCAATACTACCATTAGCCCTGCCATCTGCCAACCATCTGCTGACAACAGCCAGAGCCTTGCTTGCCCGCTCAATTGAGGAGAATACAGGGATGTTTAAAGCCTCGATCCTGCTCTTGAAGTGATTGTAGTCCTCATCTGTTGATGAATAAACGACAATCACCGGTTTTTTCATATCCTTGAAAACATCGATGAAAACCTCCACAGGAATAATCCAGCTTGGTGGTGACACAGCATACAGAAACATTATTGCCCCGACATTGCTATCGTTCTGCAGTAGATTGAGCGATTCCTTAAGCAGATCTGTGTTTAGACCGCTGAAGGACAGGTCGAGCGGGTTTTCCCTCATGGTTATTGGAGGCAGTATTTCTTTTAGCCCTCTGACAGTGTTTTCCTCAAGCTCAGCAACTATCCCACCATTCGTTTCGATCTCATCGAGAGCTATGAAACCCAGTCCTGCCTGAATTGTTGCTATGGCAATCCCTCCACCTCTGAAACCAGTCATTTCAATTATCCTTGCAACATCGATTAGCTGGGTTGGGTTCTCCACTACCAGTGCTCCAGCTTGATGGAGTGATGAGACATAAAGCCTGTAATCTCCTGCCAGACTGCCTGTATGGCTCTTTGAAACCTTGTCGGCTTTCTTAGACTTTCCAGCCTTCATCGCTATTACTGGCTTTGAGCATCTTTTTATTTCCGTTACAAGTTCTCTGGAGTAGTCCAATCCTTCGATGTAGAGCGTTATTATCTCCGTTCTCTCATCCTCGTTCAGAAACCTTATTATGTCTGGAAAATCTACATCGCATCTGTTTCCGAGATGGATGATGTAGCTGAACCCCACATCTCTAAAGTTGTGCATGATGTAGTGGCAGATCCCACCGCTCTGAGATACCAGTGCCACTTTTCCAGCTTTCATCTCGTTGAACATTGGCGTGAAGCTGGCATTCATCCACCCAACATTTATCATTCCGAAGGAGTTCGGCCCGAAGATCCTTATCCCGTTTTTTTCTGCTACTTCTTTCAGCCTGTTCTGCATTTCAGCCCCATACTCGATTTCTGCCTCTCTAAAGCCTGATGAGATTATGAAAATGCCCTTGGTTTTCTCTGCAGCCTCCTCAACAACCTGCAGAACCTTCTCTGACGGCACGGCAATCACAACCAGATCGAGATCCTCCGGGATCTCAGCTATACTTTTGTAAACTCTCAACCCATCGATTTCGTTAAGCTTGGGATTTATCGGATAGATTCTGAGCTTTTTATTGGCTGAGAGGCTTTTTATAACTGAGTATCCAACCTTTAGCGGGTTGCTGGATGCACCAACAACAGCTATCGACTTTGCGTTCAGTATCTCTCTGATAAGATTTGTGTTGGTTTCTCTCAACTCTCTTCTCTCCCTCCCAATCCTTATTCTGGCATCTACAACCATGTAGCCATCTTCATAGGCGAAAACTGGATTTAGGTCCATCTCAGCAATATTTTCTCTTTCAACCATCTCTGAAACCCTCAATAGCAACTCTGTGAGATTCTCGATATCTGCCTTGAAGTTGCGGTATCCTTTTAATATCCTGTATCCTTTCGTCTCTCTAATCATCTCCTCAGCATCCTCTCTTGTCAGGGGTATGAGTCTAAGAGAGTAGTCCTCAAGTACCTCGGCGAAAATACCACCCATACCGAAGAGAATGAACTTACCGAACTGCTCGTTCTCCGAAACTCCAACCATCACCTCTATGCCTTTTTCAGCCATCTGCTGCACGGTAACGGCGTAAGCACCCTCTAAAGCAATCAACTTCCTGAAAGCCTGCCTGACTTCTTCCTCGCTGTTCAGATTCAGTAGAACTCCACCAGCATCGCTCTTGTGGATGATGGATTTCGATACGACCTTCATCACGACTGGAAATCCAAGCTCTTTAGCTTTATTGACAGCCTCGTCCTCATTACTGCAGAGAAAAATAGGAGTGCAGTTAATGTTATACCTTTTTAGGAGTTCTTTCGACTCGTATTCACTCAGAAAGTCCATGATAATATTCAATCATGAGATTATTAAAATTTTGGTATTTTGGGTGGTTTTTTAGAATTTGAATAGATAAAAAATCTTAAAAATTAATCAAGCCTGTATCCGAGCTTCTGATACAGTTCTCTCCTCTCCTTCTTTTCCTCTTCGTTCTCTATCCTGTTAACAGCCGTTCCATCTACCGCACCAAGAACAGCCCTTCCAAGCTCAGTTTCCGCAACGATGATCTCAATTGGATTTGCCGAGCCAACAAAAACATTGCAGACTGCCGGATGGGATTTAATTGCATTCAAAACATTCATCGGAAACGCGTTGGAAGTTACTATTACAAATACATGGCTCGCACCAATTTTCAAAGCATTCTTCGCGGCTATCTCCTTAAGCTCCTCATCGTTTCCTGTAACCCTTGTGAGCTTAGGAACAGCTTCATTCATTGCAACAGCACACTTTATGCCCGGAACTGCCTTGATAAGTGTTGAGTAGAGGTCGTCTGTTGTGAAGATGGCGAAATTTCCCTGACCAACGATTATCTGGTACTTCAGATCCGGGTTTTCGATCTCAACTTTTTCGAGCTTCATGGAATTTAATTATCCGTTTAAATTAAATAGTTTATCCGTTGAACTTACTTGCCTGCTCGATGCATCCTTGCCAAGCCAACCAAAAACTTATATTGTTCTTTGCACATCACGGAATATACGGAATATAATTCCCTATTAATAAAATTTAACTCACAAAAGTGATGGTTATGAGAGTTGGAGAGGCTTTGATAGGTGAAGGCTTTGAAGTGGCACACATAGACCTGATAATTGGCGAAAGAGATGGACCAGCAGGGATCGCTTTTGCGAACAGCATTTCACAGCTTTCCATGGGACACACACCCTTGCTGGCTGTGATAAGGCCAAACCTGATGACCAAACCTCCGGCGGTTATAGTACCGAAGGTCACGGTCAAGGAGATGGATCAGGCCGAACTCATTTTCGGGCCAGCGCAGTATGCGGTTGCCAAAGCAATTGCTGATGCTGTGGAAGAAGGAATAATCCCGAAAGAGAAGGCTGAGGATTATGTGATCATAGTCAGCGTTTTTATCCATCCGAAAGCAAAGAACAAAGATAAGATATTCTACTACAACTACGGAGCAACAAAACTCGCGCTCAAGAGAGCAATGCAGAACTTCCCGGATGTTGATACGATGCTGTATGAGAAGGACAGAAGTGCCCATCCGTTTGATGGCAGAAGGCTGACGAAGCTCTGGGATCCGCCGTACCTGCAGATAGCCATCGACATACCAGATCTCGAGGAGGTTAGGCATGTGCTCAGAAACATCCCGGACAGCGATCACATAATCTTCGAAGTAGGCACACCGCTTGTTAAAAGGTACGGGACAGAGATCATACTCGAGTTGAGGAAGGAGAAGCCCAAAGCCTTCTTTGTTCTGGATCTCAAAACACTCGATACAGGAAACCTCGAGGCGAGAATGGCCGTGAATGCCACCGCAAACGCGGTAGTTATTTCGGGATTGGCACCAATACCTACGATTGCAAAGGCAATCAAGGAGGCAAGGAAGACGGGAATTCTTTCAGTGGTTGATATGTTGAATGTCAGCAGGCCAGCAGAAGTTCTTCAGAAACTCAAGGAAGAAGGCATGCTCCCGGATGTTGTTGAGCTGCATAGAGCTATAGATGTTGAGAATAAAGAGCAGCCGCCTTGGAAGTTCGTCAAAGAGATTAAGGACTCCTTCGATGTGCTTGTTGCTGTTGCTGGTGGTTTGAGGCCTGAGAATGTTGGTGAGGCGATAGGTGAGGGAGCAGATATACTTGTGGTTGGAAGATCCATAACAAGAGCCAGGGACATCGAGGGTGCTGTAAGGAGATTCCTGAACTTCATGAAGCCCGATACCGATCAGTTCAGGGTTATGACGGACTTTTAGATTGCCAGGTGAAGGCTATGGGCATAATCGTGATAAACTTCAAGGCCTACAAAGAGGGAAGCGGGAAAAAGGCTTTAGAGCTTGCGAAAATAGTTGAGGAGATATCTTCCAAGGTTGATGACTACATAGCCATAGCTCCGAACTTTCTCGACATGTCCGAGATAATGAAAGCTGTTGATGTCGATGTTTACGCACAGCATGTCGATGCCATTGAGTATGGAAGCCATACAGGAAGGATAGTTCCGGAGATGCTGAAGGATATCGGGCTGAAAGGCAGCCTGATCAACCACTCGGAAAGAAGACTGAAGCTTGCCGACATAGACTTTGTGATTGAGAAATTCAGAAATCTGGGATTGACATCCATAGTCTGCACGAACAATGTGGCAACAACTGCTGCTGCAGCAGCGTTAGGCCCGGATTTCGTTGCAATCGAGCCACCAGAGTTAATAGGCAGTGGGATTCCGGTATCCAAGGCAGACCCAGAGATCGTAAGGAATTCAGTTGAAGCGGTTAAAAAAGTGAACAGCAATGTGAAGGTGCTATGTGGAGCGGGCATAAGCAAGCATGAGGACTATGTCACGGCACTTGATCTCGGTACTGAAGGTGTGCTTCTTGCGAGCGGAATAGTTAAGGCAAAGGATCCAAGGTTTGCTCTTGAGGAGCTTGTCGGGCTGAAATAACTGAAGTGAATTTGCTAAATTTCATTCTTCGATATTTTTAATTATTTCCTCGACCATCTCGTCCGTCTTCAGGTTCCCTCCAAGGTCTGGTGTGGTCTTCCCTTCTGCAATTGTTTTTTCTAAAGCCTTCTCAATTCTCTCAGCCTCGCTTATGTATCCGAAGTGCCTCAGCATCAGCGTTGATGACAGGATCATCGCTGAAGGATTCGCTATACCCTTTCCAGCTATGTCAGGGGCTGAGCCGTGAACAGGTTCAAAAATCGCGTATTTCTCTCCAATATTTGCGGATGGAGCGAGACCCAGACCACCAACAAGCCCTGCTATTAGATCCGATACGATGTCACCAAACATGTTGGTGGTTACGATAACATCAAACCTCCAGGGATCGAGAACGAGATACATGCAGCCGGCATCTATGTAGTAATCGCTGAACTCTATGTCATCATAATCTCTGGCCACCCTCCTGCAGACATCCCTGAAAAGTCCGCAGGTCTTTTTCATAACATTGGCTTTGTGCAGGGCGGTAACCCTCTTTCTTCCATCTCTTCTCGCAAGCTCGAAGGCATATCTCGCTATTCTCTCCGATGCCTTCTCGGTTATGATCCTTATACCTTCGGTAACACCTTTCTTGACCTCAAACTCGAGCCCTTTATACAGGCATTCAGTGTTCTCTCTAACAACAACTATGTCAACATTATCGAAGAGACACTTAACTCCCTTGTACGACTTGGCAGGCCTCAGATTTGCGAAAGTTTCGAGTTCAAGTCTTAGCCTTACAATAACATCTGCTGCAGTCTCTCCAGCAGCTCCGAAAAGAACTGCGGAGCTCTCCTTACAAATCTGAAGCGTCTCATCAGGAAGGGCTTCTCCGGTTTTCTCTTTGGTCTCATCTCCAGCTTCGGCAAAAACATACTCAAATGGAAAGTCAAATGCTTCAAGCACCTTCAGGCAGGCAGACATAACCTCTTTGCCAATCCCATCTCCTGGGATCACTGCTATTTTTTTCATGCTTCACCTCTATACATCTCCTTTGAGAATTCAACAAGCCCACCCATTTCCATTATCTTTTCAACGAATTCAGGCAGGGGTGTTATTGAGTATTCCTCTCCCTTTGTCAGGTTCTTTATGATCCCCTTTCTGTAATCGACCTCTAATTCATCCCCATCATCTATTCTGTCTGTGTCTTTGCACTCCAGAACCATGAGGGCGAGATTTATGGCATTTCTGAAGAATATTCTTGCGAATGATTTGGCTATTATCGCCTTCACGCCAGTAGCCTTTAATGCGAGCGGTGCATGCTCTCTGCTACTCCCACAACCGAAGTTCTCCCCGGCAACAACAAAATCTCCAGCTTTAACGCTCTTTGCAAACTCCGGCATTATGTTCTCAAAAACATGCTTTGCCAGTTCTTCAGGATCGTTAATAACAAGGTACTTCCCCTGAATTATCACGTCTGTATCGATATCATCACCAAATTTCCATGCTCTACCCATGCTAAGCAGATTTCAAATCTACTTAAAAGTTTAACTATGCGAATTTTGTGCAAATGGTCAGCATTTCCGGAGAAGGAAGTACTCTTCTTTGAGCGTCTCGGAACTCTCGTGTTTAACAATTTCAAGATCAAATTCCGGGACCATCTTGTCAATCCCTGTTTTCGCAACGAATAAGGCTAATCCTTTATCTTTTAAAACCGGAATGAACCTCTTTAGAGCTTTATATGAGTCTGATGGTTTCAGAGTCAGATCATCGAGTATAACATCGAATTTAAAATCGAAGCTGCTGATGTCGACCTCAAAGACATCAGCGAATATTATCCTGACATTTTTCTGTTCTACTCTCTTCAAATCCTCTTCGAACTCCCTGCTGTATTCAATCCCCACAACCAGATCTGCAAAAGATGAGGCATAGGATATGAACCCACCAGCACTCGAACCGAGATCGAGAACCCTATCTCCCCTCTTTATAAAATTCCATTTCTCGTTCAGTCTTTTCAGCTTCCAGTATCCCTTTGGCTTCTCTTCACCAATAACTGTTATATCTGCTGAAAGCTCAACATCCATAGATGGCCTGTCGGCTAAAGCCCCATTAACGAACACAAGCTTATTCTTTATTGCGATCTTTGCTTTCTGCCTTGTTGAGAAGTAGCCCCTCTTTACAAGCAAATCGTCAAGCCTCATCTTTTTACTTACACATATCAGCCATCAGCCATTATCGACTCAAAAAATCTTTCCAGAGCTCTTCTTCTATGCGAAACCTCGTTCTTTTCCTCACCCAACTCTGCGAAGGTTTTATCCCCATACAGGAAAACTGGATCGTATCCGAATCCTTTGTCTCCTCTTTTCTCTCTTGAGATTTCTCCTTCAACCTCTCCGTTGAATATCCTCACCCTGCTGCCATCAAAGTACGCTATTACTGCTATAAATTTGGCCTTTCTATTCTCAACTCCTTCCATCAGCCTGAGTATCCCATCGTTTCCTATAGTCTTGAAGACATAAGATGAATAGGGCCCGGGAAATCCATTAAGAGCATTGATGAAGAGACCGCTGTCCTCTATGAAGAAAGGCTCCTTTATTTTATTTACCAAGGCTAAAGCGGACTTATAAGCGATCTCTTCGAGCGAATCTCCCTGAAATTCCTCGTACTTCTCCTTTCTCCACTCTATCTCAAAGCCATACTTTTTTCCTATCTCGTAAGCCTCATCGAATTTACCCTTATTGGATGTTATGAAAAGCATAACATGAAGTTGTTAGGGTTTTTTTAAATGTTTTCGCTTTTGGCTTGTTACTTCTTCAAAGCTGTAACAACACCATGACATCTGCAAGCTGTGGCAACTACAATCTCATCCCTATCTTCTGCCCATTCAAGCATCTCATGAATCTCTTTGCCATTCAAAGCCCCAAGACCTGGCTTAACCTGATGGCTTTTTACAACAAACCCATCATCGATCGCGAAGGATAGCAATCTGTACATCGGACAGGGCTTGAGAATCCCAGTTACAGGACATATGTCTGGAGATTCGCAGTTCCTCTTGCACAGCTTGTCTCTGTTGTATGACACAACAACGCTCCCCTTTCCGGAGCTTACGATTATCTTGGCTGGTATTCCAGACAGTACACGGTTTATGCCCTCGAACCAGACCTCCAATTCGAGCTTTTCCATTAGGATCGCTGCAGAAAGATGAATGGGTGCTGTTGGAAATAACCTCTCAACCTCGAACCTCTCGAGGATATCCATGAGCTCTTTAATCCCTCCCTGAACGAATCTACCCTGTTCTAACTTGAACTTGGTATTTGCAAGACAGTTTGGATTCTCATCGATAACTATGAACTGTTTTTTCTCAGATATGAGGTACTCCACTGCATCGCTGCCGTATCTGCCACCACCGTAAACGACATCCATTATACCTCATCTCCTCCAAGATCCGGAACCTTTCCGTCTCTCTTAGGAGTGTAATACTTGTATTTTGCTGGAAATCCGACAAATATTCCGTTTTCAGTTTTTGCGAGGATGCCTCTCTTCTTCAGAAGCTCAACAGCATCTGTAAAGTGGTTTACTACGCCAAAAGGTATGTTGTTCCTTCTTAGAATATCAGAGATCTCGCTGGTTTTGAATTTCATGATAATCTCAGAAATCCTCGATCTGATCTCGTCATATCTCTCGAGCCTCTCAGCATAGCTGATATCTGCGTATTCTTCGATCTCAAGAACTCTGCACAGATTCCTCCAGAAATGAGGTTCATCCATTATTCCGAGGGAAATGTGACCATCTCTGGTTTTGTAGATCTCATATCCTGGATTCGATTTGAAATCCATGCGATCGCTGCTTCCATTCATGTAGCTTGCAGAATGAAGGGGAATCGATGCAGCAGCAGAGTCCATCATGCTCACATCGATGTATTCTCCCTCTCCTGTTTTCATCCTCTTTATCAACGCCATTAAAATGGATATTACAGCGAAGACTGCTGAAGAGAAGTCCGATATCTGTACATTCGGGTCTCTCGGCACATTATCTTTGATCCCGCTTATTCTACATATCCCGGAGAATGAGAGAACATTTATGTCGTGAACGGGTATATCCAGAAGCTCTGAATCCTGCCCGAAGCCGGAAATCGAGCAGTATATTATTCCCTTATTATATTTCCTGACTGTATCGTAGTCGATCCCAAGTCTTTTCGCAACACCCGGTCGAAAACCCTCAACTATTACATCCGATTTCTTTACAAGCTCGTAAAATTTTTTCAGATCTCCTTCATCCTTCAGGTTGAGAACAATGCTCTTCTTGTTTCTGTTGAAAGCTGAGAATAGCGTTCTGTCGTATCTCATTGGATCTCCCGTGGGTGGCTCAATCTTGATAACCTCTGCCCCGTGTTCGGCAAGTATCTGGGTGCAGAAGGGCCCGGGGTAGAAATAGGCAACCTCAAGAACCCTGATATTGCTGAGCATGTTTGCTAATATGGGACGGATGATATAACTCTTGTGTTTTTAATCGTTTTTAGATCGTTACCAAAAATAACGGAAAATATTTTATTCTTAAAATTTTATCATTCTTGAGGTGATCACATGGACAGGCTAACAGCGTTAATTGCAGGATTCGTGGTGGCAGTGCTGTGCTTGGCTGCCGGAATATGGTACTATTTCGGTTTCGAGTTCCTTTTGAGACTCATCCTTGGACTGACATATCTCGGGCTGTTTCTGCTCTTTGTGATGTTTTTCGGCATACTCATCTACGCCAAATCATTTAAATACGCTTTGATAAGCCTTGCCGGACTGCTAACATCTGGCTATGCTGTTTATCAGTGCTATGTATGGAACAATCCGATTCATGTTGGATACATAACAGCCCTGTATGTTCTTGCGTTAATCGCTGGAGTATGGTGGATATCCGAGCCGGATCTGAGCTTCTCAGAAAGAATAAGGTCTGCAAGCTCACTCGAAGGATCCGGAAACTACAGGGCTGCTGCCAGAAAGTATGAAAAAGCAGGTCAGTATGAAAAGGCTGCAGAGAATTATTTGAAAGCTGGTATGGAGGAATCTGCTGCTTGGTGCTATGAGAAAGCAGATCAGTACGAGAAATGTGCTGAGATATACGAGCGACTGGCTGAAACCAAGAAAGACTCGTATTATCTAAAAGAGGCTTACGAGTTCTGGAAGAAGGCTGGAAACCTCGAAAGAGCCGGAAAGTGTCTGGAGAAGTATGCTGAAGAGGAGCCCTGGTACTGGGAAGATGTTGCCAAGCTGTGGGAGGAAGTTAAAAACAAGGAAAAAGCGAGAGAGGCCTGGAAAATGGCGCTTGAGTACTATAAGAAGGAGGCAGAGGAAGAAGGGGTTTTCTGGGAAGATGTGGCTAACATATGCAAGAAACTTGGTATGGAAGAGGAGAGCAGAAAGGCTTGGGAGAACTTCCTCAACTACGCTTTGAAAGAAGCTGAACAGGACGATGCATGGTGGAAGCATGTTGCAGAGGCTTACGAGAAACTTGGGATAGACGAAAAAGCAAAAGAGGCTATGAAAAGATATGAGGAATATAGAAAGAGGATAACTTCAGCTGAGTAAGTATCAGTCTATCTTTATAACCTTCCTCTCTTTTTCTGATTTTGGCAGGATAACCTCTAGAATTCCGTTGTTGTACTTGGCCGTTATTTTGTCAACCTCGACCTCCATCGGTATTGCTATCCTCCTGTAAGTCTCTCCGTACCTCCTTTCTTTCCTTATGTAGTTCTTTCTGACCTCTTCTTCCTCTTCCTTCCTCTCAGCCCTGATAACCAAGTCACTATCCTCGACATAGACCTCTATGTCTTTCTTGTCGAATCCTGGAAGTTCTGCAACAACTCTGATCCTGTCATCCTCGTCTATAACATCCACCGGTATAGTGTATGCTGCGTACCTCGGCTCGAACTCCTCGAACAGCCTTCCAATCCTCTCCTGCATCCTCCTCAACTCCTCAAATGGGTCCATAAACCTCCTCATTTCTACCACCCCCTGTTATTAACTTCTATTAACTAACAATATGTTAGTGTACGTTATATATAAACTTTTTGGTAAGGTTGTCTCCCCACAACACGTTTTCAATCGAAAGTATTTTAATCAGAAGTTTAAAAAAGAAAAGCTGATAACGCCACGGTAGCTCAGCAGGCAGAGCGCGTGCTTGGTAAGCACGAGGTCCCGGGTTCAATTCCCGGCCGTGGCTCTAATAACTTAGGTACAAATCCCTCCCTCTCCAATACGGGGTGGAAGATCTATTCCACCCTTTCTTAGCGACGTTTTGCAAAAAGTAATGCTGCAATCCTTTTCATCACTACCTACCGCCGAACTCAATCGTTACTTCTCCCTCGTACTCAATTTCCTCGCTCATTGCTTCCTGCGGGTTCTTCTTCACCCTGTACTTACCCTCGCCCTCGAGCTTGAGTGTGCCGTAGCCCTTCACTATGAGCTTGATGTCTTCTCCTTCCACCCTGACCGTGATGTTTTCCCCTCTGATTACTGCCTTGCCCTCTCCGCTAATCGCTGATACATTGCCCTCGACGCTCTTCACGCCAAAGCCGACCAGCGTCACGATTGCATCTTCTGGTGAAACTTCAAGTGTTCCGTTTCCTCTGACCACCACAACACCCGTTCCTGTGAACTCAGCAGTACCGTTTCCGGTTACCCAAGCCTCTCCAGTCTCGTTGCCGGAGAAGATCTTACCTTCTTGGATTCTGTGCCTGTGCTGCTCCTTCAGCTCGGCAACGATTTCTTTAACATTCTTGAAGGCATCCTTAAGGGTCATTATAGCCTCTCGGAGTGTTTTGTGTCCCTCAGCAACCTTACCTTCTTCAAACATATCTTCCGCTTTGCCAACCAACTCCTCTGCTTTGTCAATCTTTGCCGAGAAGTCCTCGAGTGTTACCTCAAGCTCAGTTGTGTCAACTCCAGCAGCCTCGAGTTCCTCAATCTTCGCCCCAAGCTTCAGCCCCACCTGCTTAGACCTCTCAACAAGATTCTCTACCTTAGCAACTGCAACAAAGCCAGCGAGACCATCCATCTCCTTTCTGATCTCTCTCCATTCCTTCCTGATCTCCTTGACAACTTCCCTCAGCTCTTCGGGTGAAGATGTCTCATTAATCTGGCTCTTCAGCTCTTCAATTTCTGCAAGCTTCTCGTCGATCTTAGCAAGCAGTCTCAGCTTGGTTTCCTCGGTGATCTGTTCCTTTTCAGCCATGTTTATGACATGTACTCTCAGTCTCTCAAGCCACCTCTCTGCAAGGTCGAATCCAGCCACCATGTAGCCCTTGGCCATCCTGAGTCCGTGTTCGTCTTTGATGCCCACCTTCTTTGCTCTCTTAAACTCCTCTCTTGCCTTCTCGAATCTCTCCTTTGCTTTCATGAACTCTTTTTCATATATCTTATGGATTTCTTTACCTCTTATCTTTTTTAGGGGTTCCTTGCTCATCTTCATTCCAGGGACACCCATGCCAGCTCCTACTTCCTCAGGCTTGCCAAATCTCTCGTGCCCCCTAACCTTTTCTTCCTCATGTTCTGTCTTATTTCCGAATCTGTGCTCTCCTTCCTTTATCACCTCTCTTTCCTGCATTTCACCTCTGTGTTCCTCTCTGTGTCTTTCAGCTGTCTTTGCACAGAGTGCAGTTATCTCGGTAGCAAGCTCATAGCCATCATCCATGAGGTCCTTAGCTTCCTTTATCAGCTCCAGACCTGCCTCGATTTCGCCAGATTTGAACTTCCTCTTTGCTTCCAGTATCTTTGCTCTTGCAAGGTCTATCTTTTCCTTGTGCTCCTTGAGCAATTCTTTGAGTTCTGTTACGTCAACTCCCTTGCGCTCGAGAGTCGCCACTCTCTCTTCAAGTTTTGCGTGTCTCTGTTCGGCTTTTTGCAGGATTCTCTCAACATTCTTTAACTTACTTAACTCACCACCCATCAACTTGGCAACATCGAAGTCCTTTGCGGCGTTTTTAGCATCCTCAACAACTTCAGGTGGTGAGGCCTGTGCCGCTGTAATGTTCGCTATCAGCAGCACCACTATCAACACACTCACGACTTTCGTGCGCATACACGTTCACCTCCAAGGATACCTAGACTTTAAAGATTATAAACACACTTTCAAACCCGAGAGTTAAAAACACCCTTTTTTCTTCAAAACCCCTCAAAACACTTTATTATGCTTTATCAAACACCATCAGGCTATTCTGTCTTTGAGAGAAAAAGGTAAAGGTGAAAATTTGCGTTTAACTTTCACAATACTCGAATATTTTAAATATACTTTTGTCTAGGAAAATTATAAAAGATTATCCTTAAAATCACAGTGTCTTAACTTCTCCTTTGAGGTGCTTTATCTTCGCCGTAATCCTCTGTATCAGCTTTGGGTCCATTGAATCGAGAATTCTCTTGAACGCCAGCCTAGATAGGCGGGTTGGGTTTGTCGTAGCCGAGCTGTTCCAGCAGGTGCATGTTCTCCTCGCACCAGCGCTCAGCATCGCGAAGGCTCCACCCATTGCGGATCATTATGTATGTGATTGCTGTGAGCAGCACCGGATCATGTGACTTTCTGCCCCTTCCTCTATGGTCTCTTTTACTTTTGATGAGGTCCTGCACAGCTTGAATCACAAGCTGGAATTCATCCTCGACCATCTGCCAGCACCCTATACATACAAAAAGAAATGTGTCACAAAATTTAAAGTTTGAAAAAAACTGGTAATGTTAATTATCTTAGTAATATTGAAGAGAGGAACAAGTATGAATAAACGTGGAATAGTACCCAATCCAAACAGCCTTTGGATGAAGTTCTTAGTTGTCTGGTATGGTATATATCAAGCAAGTCATGTTATTGTCAATTTACTCTATTTTCTAATCCCGGACATATCATTTCCTCCGCCTCCGCCTGATGACTGGTCTCCACAGATAGTTCACTTTTTCACAGGTATGGCTGCTACCGACTTAATCAATGCTGTTTTGACTCTTGTGTTTGTTTATGGGTATTTTAAAAAAGCCAGATGGTCCATGTGGCTTGGAACTCTCACACTAACGATCTCGATGTATGCAGCAATAGTTTTCACCTATGGAACAATAGCTAGCGGAGCTTGGACTGGAAACTTGTATGGGTATCTTTGGTTTTACATTCCCTTTGTTCCTGTAGTAATATTGTTTGTAGTGTTTAGCATATGGGGGGTGCACGGTAAGTTTCTGGACAACAACGCTTGAGAAAATGGCAATGTCTCAACTTCGGTCCCTGCGAAGCAACCACGCCGTTATGCTGTCGAGAACCATACCTTCGTTGGGTTTTCTCTGGATTATTTCCCCAAACTGGACAAATGCGTTCTTCTTCTTTTTCACCCCATCGTTAGGTCCTTTTCATCTAAAACTCTTTGTAGTATTTCTTTAGTCCTGCTGGCAAACTGGCTATTATTTTGGTTGCTATTGTTCTTCTCTTGTAAGGACACAAAAAACTTTTAATATCAAATATTATACTTAAAAAATATGAAAGAAGAAGACTCAAATACTACAATTAAAAACATGAAAGAAGAAGACTTTGAAAGTATAATTTCAAAGTTTGAGGGGTTGAAAACGAGAATAAAATACCGTTCATCTTCTGCTCTTGGAAAATTGCTATTTCACAAAATTCTGCCGTATTATTTACCCAAAAAAGCAGTTTACTATGTTATTTACACTGAACTCAAGTGTAAAAAATTATATAGACTAACAAGATTGGCCGGGATTGACGGTAAATTATACGATAGTATTAAAGTGATTAAAATCGGTAAAACTGATTTTGTTCCATTTGGCAGACTCTATGAAATAATATCTGAAACTGAAAATATTGATACCATTTTCAGTACGTTACAATCTACTCTAGCAAATCTGACAGAAGATTGTATTATAATTTTATGTGGTTTCGACATATTAATAGCTTTAGAGGGAGTACAAGTTTTAAGGAAAATAAGAGAATTTTATGAGGATTTACCGGATGTTACAATATTCTTAACGTCGAGAGATGGCATATACAGCGATGTCATAGACAAAATACTTGAAGATTTTCACGACATCAATCTAACCATACAACAACAGGAATTCTCCGAGTCAAGTTTTGTAACGGTTGAGGAGAGCGTTTTAGATATAACATCCTTTCCGATACCTTAATTTGAAACTCACCACTATTAAAGTCGGGAGATTCTGTCGTGGAGATTGGGATTCGTCGCCATGAAGATTTTATGTCATTCACTTCACTTAACCACTTTGTAACCATTGCTCTTTATCAGGCCAACGATCTCTCGGACTCTGCCATCGATTATAAGCTTGATTATGGTTCTCTTGCCTAGGTTTTAGAATTAGGTTATCAAAGATCAGGTAGCCTGCTACGAGCAATGACAAAACAAGTCCGACAACCTTGACAGTTAGGAAAGCCACGCTGAATGGGTCAGGCATAGCTATCATTCTCCTTCCATACTGGTCTAAATACTTTCATCTCTTCGTTTTCAAATGTAGACGTCTTCTATTTCCTCTCCGAAACAGTGGAGTTCTCCCTCACAAATCTCTACAAGATCTTTTACCCAATCTGGAGCAAAATGGTTTATCGTGTTGCTGAAGGCGTCTGTGTTGGAGCGGGAGTTGGCATTATAGTTGGTGTTGGGGGGTAGCATTTACTGTCGGATTCACCTGAGTCTGATTTAAGGTCCCGTTCAAAGCGGTCTGATTTAGCGTCAGATTTAGCATCTCAGTGTCCGTCACATTTTCAGCATTTACAACCAAGACTAAAATAAGCAGGCTAAACATCAAAAGTAGCCTCTTCATCCTCAAACCTCCTGAACTCTTTCACAAAATCTACCCGTAAACTGCCCTCTCATGCCTTTCGACTCATAGGAGGGATTTTGATTTTCTGAAGGTATTGCATATTGTGGAAATAGGCATAGGGTTTGCCCATCCTGAGAAATTCGTGCTGCTCCAAGCCAAGCATTTCCGTTAGCATCCTTAAATATTCTTTTTATATGCTGATTTTCTAGGGGTATTTTTTGCTATCATTTATGGGGCTAATTGCTGCATTTAAATTTCTAGTTTAGATTAGATCTAGTTTTGCGACTAAACTATAACTTTGGCAGTTTGTACGGTCAAGATCTATTGCTGAATACATTATAAATTTTAGAGTTCGAGAAGTTCATAGTAGCTAGGTACTCTAGCTACATCAAGAGATCGCTTTATATAGTCAAAACAGGTTAAATCCCACTGTGAAAGTTAGCGTGATCGTGGCAACATACCACCCTAACATGTTTAATCACTTTAAAGAATGCATTGATAGCCTTCAGAATCAGAGTTACGATGACCTGGAGATTATCTGTATTGTTGATGGAGATGAGAACTACTACAAAATGATCAAGGAAGAGATTCCAGATATTGAAATACATCTGAACGAGAAAAACCTAGGGTTGCTTTTGAGCAGAAACAGAGGGGCAAAACTGGCAGAAGGAGACATTATAGCTTTCATCGATGATGATGCTGTTGCGGATAGGAAGTGGATTGAAGAACTGGTTAAGACGTATGAGCTCGATGCCATAGCTGCGGGTGGGAAGCTGGTGCCATTATGGATTACTAAAGAACCAAAGTGGTTTCCTGAGGAGTTTTACTGGATGATTGGAGCCACTCATCTGGGGTTCCCGGACAAAATAGCGGAGGTTAGAAACACCTTTGGCTCAAACATAAGCTTTCGCAGAGATATCTTTCTTGAATTAGGGGGTTTCAATCCCAGTATGGGTGGGATAAAGGGTAACAGGATGCTGCAGGGTGGTGAAACGGAGTTTTGTGAGAGGATGCGGCAGAGGTATGGTAAAGGAGTTATGTATAACCCGGATGCGATAGTTTATCACAAAATATTCTCGAGAAGATTGGAAAAGAAGTTCTTGCTCAGGAGAGCTTTTTGGCAGGGGTATTCCAAAGCGGTAATGAAGAGAATGGCGGGAGAAATTGGAGAGGAAATGACATTTATAAAATTTCTGATGAAAGATAGGTTGGTTGTGAGGTTCGTGGATATGTTAAAAGGTTCAGGTGAAGATGCAGTTAAGATTCTTATGATCCTGATATTTACTTTCTTTGTAGGGGTTGGTTATATATGGGGTCTTTTGAATTCAAATTAAACTTGACGACTGATCTGAGGTGAAAATTATTAGTTATACAAATAATGATAGTGAAATTAAGGAGAACAGAAAGATGAAAATTGTATGGCTAAAACCAGCCAAAGGACAGATAAGCATTGGCAGAAAATTGATTGCAGAACGGTTGAGAGATAAAAATATTGAATTAGATATGGTAGAATGTTCGGGTTTCAGATTTTTCAAAATTCTTCTTGAAATTTTAAGTTCAGATTACGATTTAGTAATTGGTACAACACATCTTGGGCTTGTACTGGGCGGCTTGGTAAAAATTATCAAGAAAATTCCCTTTATCACAGATTTCGTAGATGAATATGAACTCCTATTCACAAAAAATCCTGGACTTTACCCTATTGTGCTTGCTATTGTTTTGCTCGAAGAATTGTCTTTAAAAATTGCTGATGCAGTTATCGTTACACCACAGAGAATGTTTGTTAAGCTGTCAAGAGACAGAGTTATGGTGTTTAAAACCAACTTGTGCATCGATTTAGATAAATTCCTGTATTCTGGACATTTAGAAGATCATGCCAGAAAATTGCTTGAAAGGAATGGAATCAAACAGAAACAACCAAAGATAATCTATGTTGGAGGTTTCAGTGAAGTTTATAACCTCGATATATTGCTTGAATCCATGAAATATTTACCAGATTTTCAGCTGATCATGATCGGTGGTGGAAGACTAGAAAATAAACTAAATGATTTGAAAAAAGAACTGAATCTGAAAAATGTTTATTTCCTTGGATATCTGCCCAATGATGTTGTTGCTGAGGTGATGAAACTGTGTGATGTAGGGGTTACGCTATGTGAGGTTCCTAGGCAGTTAAAAATATATGAATATCTTGCTACAGGCTTAAGAGTTGTCGTACCGGAAAGTGTTTTAAGCAGCAAAGATTTTGAATTTGCCGAATACTGCACTGGGACAAAAATGGATGCAAGAGATGTTGCTGAGAACATAAAAAGAGCTTTGAGTATGCCAAGAAAAAGAGATAAGATGCTGGTAAGGTTGCTTGAAAAGTACAGTTGTAGTAGAGTTACAGAAAAATATGCAAGAGTAGTTAGAATTCTATTCTAGGTGAGATCTTGAAACTTCTCGTAATTGGTTGGGATGGCGCGACATACAACCACCTTGAAAAAATTAAACCAGAATTTTATAGAAAACTGCACAGACAAATATTTCTTCCTGAACCTTTCTGGCAAAAAAGAGAAGTAGATTCTGGAGCTGCATGGACAACGATAACGACCGGAAAATCGTTTTTTGAACATAAAGTCTTATCTATCTCTGGTAAGCTTGAAAACGAAACTCTTTTCAGGATTTTTTCTAAGGTTGATTTCCTGATTCCTTCCAACCTTTTTGGTAAAGCTGTGAGACTCTGGTTAATGAGCAAGCTTTTCTATAAGCATCCTCCTCTCTCGACAGATGTAAAGTTTCCAAGAATCTGGGAGATTATACCGAATTCACTCGTGTGGAGTGTTCCAGTTACTCATCCACCAAAGCCCGTTTATGGTGTATGGGTCTCAGGAATACCTTATCCAGATTCCTATGGAGTCTATCCAAAAAAGATAGAGAGTATGCTTAAGAAAATGTATTACGGTGAGCCAAAAAGAGGTAGCGATTTGAGGAAATATAAAAAAGAATTATTTGAGCAGCATTTTAGAGAAGTTGAGGCTATAAAATGGCTTTATGATAATTTCGAATTTAATTTTGCTTTTATAGTTTTTGTTCTACCTGACAGGTTCATGCATGTGGAGAACGACTGGGATGAAATTAAAAAAATGTATATGGCTATCGATGAGAGCACAGAAGAGTTAGTTAGATATATTAATCCTGATAATGTACTGATTCTCAGTGATCATGGTATGAAACAGGAAAGAAGAGCTAAATGGATGCACACGCACGATTCAAAGCAGGGAATCATCGCATCAACGAATCGAGAGTTACTGGTTGGGAATCATTTAGAGTTGTTTGATGCAATATATGGTTTATTTCGGGGTGTAAACTCTGAAGATATGTCTGCTTTGTAGTAATAGGAATTTTGGTGAGGCATTACTAAAAGCGTTTGAAGAATATCGAGGAGATTTCAGTCTTAGGTTAGTTACCAGATTGCCGTACCTGAAAAGGTTCGTGAACTTAATTACTGAGGAATATGATCTTTATCTAACCGATGAACCATTTGCAAATGGTTTGTTAGCATTTATTATATCCTCAATAAAAAATAAACCACTGACTGTAACATTGAGAGGATGGGGGGATTTAACAAATGCTCATAATGAATATAGCAACCTGAAATTCTTTTTCTTAAGATTGATTTCAAATTTTGTTCTCTCAAAAGCAGATCGCATAATCGTTTTGAGCAAAGCTACTGCTACGGAATTGAACAAAATATATAATCTAAGGAGGTTTTATGTCATTGAAAGGCCAATTGATGTTAAATATTATTCAGGCGGTAAAAGATCGATTAAGTACTCCATACCAACAATCTTAACTGTAACAAATCTTAGGTATAAAAATAAGTTTAGAGGTGTTGTGGAGGTTATAGAAGTAATCAACAAAATTAAGAAAAAAACTGGTAACGATGTTGTACTGCTCGTTGCAGGAGGAGGAAAATATCTTGACGAATTAAAAGAATTTGCTAAAAAATTTGATTTTGTTGAAGTACTCGGGTTTAGAAAAGATGTTCCGGATGTATTGGCGTCAGCTGATATTTTTGTATATGTTAGTTATCTTGATGCTTTTCCATCAGTTATTCTTGAAGCCCAAGCTGCGGGCCTTCCAGTGATCTGTAATAATTACGGGGGCCTTCCTGAATCATGTGGGTGGGCAGGTATTGTCGTAAAAGATAAAAAGGACTTAGAACAGGTTTTATCCAAATTACTGACCAATAAGAAAATTCAAAGGAAACTAAGATACAAAAGTTATAAAAAAATGAAAAAATACAATGCAGTAGCTGTGGAAAAGTATGTGAGGGTATGGGATGAAACAATTAAAGAATACAAATGATGCAGATATTAAAAATATAATTAGAAATTCGGAGAAAAGATATAGAATACAGGAAATATTAAAATACGTAGCGGGTAAAAAAGTTCTTGATCTTGGTTGTGTTCAACACAGCTCTAATAAAGCTACTAGGGCAGATTGGTTGCATGGCATTATATCGAGATATGCATCATACTGTCTTGGGGTAGATCTCTTAGAAAAAGAAGTGAAAAAACTCAATGAATTGGGATACAATATAATTTGTGCAGATGTTGAAAAAATGGATTTGCCTGAAAAAGACTTTGAGGTTATTGTAGCAGGTGAACTAATAGAACACCTTGCCAACCCAGGATCGTTCCTTGAAAATTGCAGAAACCACCTTAAAGATGATGGTTTGCTTATTATCACAACACCTAATCCTTTTTGTTTTATTCATTTTAGAAGAAGTATTTTTGGAAAATTAAAAGTAAATCCTGAGCACGTAGCATGGTATGATGAAATTACATTAACACAGCTTTTAAAGAGATACAATTTTGAACCAGTAGAAATAAAATACCTTGAGACACCAGCATGGGGTGTTTCGAAGATTATTTATAAATTTGGATTTAAAAAATTTGGTTCATCCAATCTTTTTGCAGTTTTTAGAAAAGTTTAATTTTATAATTAACTTTGAGGTCCTTTATCCAATTACTGATTTAATATATCTTAGATCCTTTTTTGTCAGGGCTTTCAATCCAACAAGCAACAGAAAATAAATCATCAGGGTTAGAAGTATTTCTAAAATTCCCGTATAGATGCTCTCTGGCTTGGGGAGAACTAATAGAACTATAAACATGATAACTGTTGCTACCAAAGGTCTCAAGCAACTCCCAATCTTGGGTTGCAGTCCTAAAACTCTGTTCAAAAGAACAATCGTTGCAGAAATTACAAAAAATCTTGATATGACAGTGGCTATTGCAGCTCCGGTTATACCCATCTTGATTATCAGAGCATAGTTTAAAGCAACATTCAAGACCATGCTTGTGATGACTATATAGGCTCTGATGTCCGCTCTCTCTTTGGCGTTGAATATAGTAATGAGATAGCTAAAAGTTCCGGGGATCAATGCAAATGAAAGATAAAACATTACACTTGCTGAAGGCAAAAAATCCCGTCCATATAGGGTTGATATTAATTCTTTCGAGAAGTGAGAGAGAAGTACGACGGATGGAAAAGCCAGTATGGCTGAATATCTGTTCAATCTCTCTAAAGCGTTTTCTATGTCTCTAAGAGAGATCTGTGTGAATGTTGGTAACAGCACAGTCGCAAGAGATGAAGCAAAGCCGATAATTGCAAAAACAATTGTATATGCTGCCCTGTAATACCCGACATATGTTGTATCCATTAGATATCCGATCATTATACTATCCACATAAGCGTAGACTATTCCTGAAATGCTTGCAATTGTCATAAAACCCATATAATTGTTAACTTTTGGAGAAATGTGTGTTTTATTCCCAAAAATAAGCTCCCTGTGTTTAATTGCGAGTACGAAAAGAAAAATCAGAGATGTAGTATATGCGAGAACTGAACCCAAGACCGCCCCGCTGGCAAGAAAAAATAAAGCGAGAGGTATAACAAAAACCCATCTGGATGTTTCATACACAATTTGTCTGAAAAAAGAGTAATCAAACTTCTGCAAACCTCTGAAAAATGAGTTAAGAAAATTTGAAAAAGATGCTACTAAAACGATCAGTCCAGCTAATGCAAATGGAATCGAAAGTCTTTCATCGTTGAAAATTTCTGCAAGCTTTGGTGAGAGAGTTATTAAAATTGTAGACACGATTAATGTTATGACTGCCTTAACCTTGGCGAAATAATAAAAATGTGCTCTAATTCCCTCTAAATCTTTTCGTCCATGACTAAAAGCGATATATCTCATAACAGCGTTATCTATTCCAAGAGTTGCAAAAGATATAGCCATACTGCCTACTGCTATGGCAAGACTGTATACCCCAAACTGTTCAGCCCCCAGAATTCTTGCGAGAGTTATCGAGAGTAAAAGACCAGATAAGCTACCCACTATCAAGGAGAGGAGATTAAATAGTGCATTTCTCGCAACCCTTCTCGCAAACTCCACATTCAGAGTCGTCTGCCAGTTAATATATCTTTTCACTCAAATTTTTTACAGAATTTTTTATTGCATGGAGTTGTGAAATATCAGGATAGTTTTTAGATAGTTCTTTCAAGTCTGTTCGGTTAGTTGTAGTTTTTTACTGAACAGATGATGTATCCACACATAGCCCAACTTTACTAAAACCACCCCCCCCCATCCAGAAGCATACACCTTTAGAAAACTTTTTTAACCAAATATCAACCCAAATGAAAATTAATCTGATTGATAAATTATGAACTAAACTATCCAAAATAATAATTCATGAAAAAATATGGTGGTAGTATGAACCCCTACGGAAATGTGTATTTCTGGAAGGGATTAAGACTTTTCGCAAAGTCCAGCGAGGAAGTGATGGAAGAGGTAGACGAGCAAATCGTTGAGGGAGGCATTGAGGATGTGCTGACACAGAAAAAGCCAGACAAACACCACAGATATACAACAAGGCAGAAGATCTCCCTGTTTCTTGGGCTGTTACTGTTCTTTGCAGTGATAGCAATGCCAATACCACAAACCTTCCTCGATTCAGCAATAAAGAATGCAAAGCTCAGCGATGAAATTGTCAGCGAGGCTTTGGCATCAGGACTGCTTGTGAAAGATGGCAGCAAGTACAAGGCCAAAGATATATCTGCCTTCCTTGAATGGCTGGAGCAGAAGGATGCGAAAGCGTACGGCGAGATAGTTAAGAAGGCAAGGGACATGAAGTCTGTTTTGGCTTTAACTGTGCTCATGGCTATATGGTGGATTGGTGAAGCAATTCCGCTGCCTGCTACAGCCCTGCTACCACTGGTAGTTCTACCGTTTCTGGAGGTCAGCCAGATAACGGATGTTGCCAAGAGCTATGCCAGCAAGGTCATCTTTCTGTTTATGGGTGGGTTCATGATCGCAGCAGCGATGATGAAATGGAATCTGCACCGCAGACTGGCTTTGATAATAATAGATTTCATAGGTGTCACTCCGAGAAAGATCGTTCTCGGATTCATGATCGCAACAGCCTTCCTGTCCATGTGGATTTCGAATACAGCTACTACTATGATGATGATGCCAATAGCTCTCGCCATAATCATGCAGGTTGCAACCCAGGGGATGGAACTGCAGAAAAAAGGCCAGCTCAAAGGTGTGGACTTCACAGCCGGCAATTTCAAATTCGGAACAGCCCTTATGCTAGGAATAGCGTATTCAGCCTCTATTGGGGGAGTGGCTACGATAATCGGCACACCACCCAACGCCATTCTGGTTGGAGTTCTGCCGAAGCTGTTTCCAGACGCTCCGGAGATAACATTCACGGACTGGATTGTTTTTGGCATACCTATCGTTGTAGTTATGCTGTTCATAACATGGTTCCTGATGGTTTACATACTAAACCCACCAGAGATCGATGTCCTGCCTGGCGGAAAAGAGGTCATAAAGAGGGAGAAGGAAAAGCTTGGAAAGTGGACGAAAGGCGAGAAGATTGTCATGATCGTTTTTGTGCTGACAGCCCTCGCATGGATCAACAGCAGTCCGAAGAATCTGGGTGGAATGATCGTGCCGGGTATAAGGACATACCTGCCATTCGTTAACGACTATGTCATCGCGATGCTGTCAGCCATAGCACTCTTTCTGATTCCAGTTGACATGAAGCGTGGTGAGTTCGCTCTTGACTGGGATCATGCAAAGGAGATACCCTGGGGCATCCTGCTGCTCTTTGGTGGAGGTATCGCCCTCTCCGGAGCTTTTACGAAGAGTGGTCTGGCTGTGTGGGTTGGTGAACAGCTGCTGTTCCTCAAGGGGATGCATCCGATAGTTGTGCTTGCAGTTATAACAACTCTGGTCATCTTCCTGACCGAGATGACCTCGAATACAGCGATAACAACACTGATGATGCCCATTATGGCATCATTCGCTCTGGCGATGGGTGTTGATCCGAGAGGTTTCATGGTGGCGGCAGCACTCGCAGCGAGCTATGCATTCATGCTCCCGGTTGCAACTCCTCCGAATGCCATCGTTTTCGGAACTGGATATGTTACAATACCGCAGATGGCGAGAAATGGATTTCTGCTTAACCTGATAGGGATAGTCCTGCTGACAATTGCCTGCTACACGCTGGTTTCAGCGGTTCTTGGTATAAACTGGTTCGTAACACCGCAATGGGTAAGCCCATAACTTGTTTAACTTGTTTTTTAATTTTATTTTTATTATATTGTCAGAAATTCTGCCAACCCTCAAAACCAATTGGCTAATGTTATTCAAGCAGAATCAGGCCAACTAGTTTTTTATCTCCAATTTTAACACCCAGATCTGATATGTTAATGCCTAAGGATGAGAGTGTTGGCCTCGCTTGACAGGTAGAATCAGGATCGCAGCTATCGCACAAATCGCACCCACCGGGAAAAACTGTGAAGATCATAGGATAACTGTTGAGTAGTTTCGCCTCGAGCCTGATCAGGAGCCTCTGCACTGCAATCTTGGTAGCCATATAGTTCTGACCAAACGGGACCTTGATGATAAAACCCAGCTTGTAAGCTTTCAGGAATCTCTCTGCCTCATCTATGCCCGGAACAAATGGTGGACATGACTTCCTTTTACCATAGTATTCGCATCCAAACATGCACTTCCATCTCGCTCTGAGATCTGGTTTTGGAAATCTGAACTCATCTATGCTGTAATCTATGCTGAACTTTTCTTCCTCGATTATTTCATCAATAATCTTTGAAAGCTCGTCAGCATTCATATTGGCATTCATAAAATGAAAAATCAAAAATTAGATTTTTCTCCTGTCGATAACCCTTTTGGCTTTACCCTCGAACCTCTGCAATGTTCCGGGGTTCACGAGTTCAACCCTAGCCCACACATTGAGGGAACTCTTTAATTCCTCTGCTATGAGCTTCTCCAGCCTCAGTATATCTGAAACCTTATCCACCATGGATTCGTCCTTAAGCTCGATCTGAATCGTCATTACATCGAGTTCATTCTCTCTATCTAAATAGATCATGTAGTGTTCTCCAACTTCGGGAATCTGCATCAGCGTGTGCTCTATCTGGCTCGGAAAGACATTAACACCTCTGACTATGATCATGTCATCGCTTCTTCCCATGATCCTCATGATTCTCGGGTGGGTTCTTCCGCAGGCGCACTTTTCCTCCTCGAATGAGGTTATGTCTCCAGTTCTCCACCTTATTAGCGGCAGAGCCTCTTTTGTGAGGGTTGTTACGACAAGCTCTCCCTTCTCTCCCTCACCAAGCTGCTCTCCAGTCTCCGGGTCGATTATCTCGATCAGGAACATATCCCCCCAGATGTGCAGGCCTTGCTTCTCTATACATTCAGTGAACAGTGGCCCACTGAGTTCTGAAGTTCCGTACACATCGTAAGCTGTGATCCCAGTTTTTTCCTCAATCCTCTTTCTCGTCTCCTCACTCCATGGCTCCGCACCGAATATACCCATCCTGAGCTTTGTCTCCTCAAAGCTCACCCCTTTGTTCATCATGTATTCCGCGATATAGAGCATGTATGAGGGGGTGCAGGCTATTACCGTTGTCTTCAGATCTTTCATCAGTTCAATCTGTCTCTGGGTGTTTCCAGCAGAAACAGGAATAACGCTCGCTCCAAGCTTTTCAGCAGCATAGTGGAATCCCAGACCACCAGTAAAAAGCCCGTATCCATAGGCTATTTGCATTATGTCGCTTCTCTCAACACCGCATGAGTTCAGAGCCCTGCAGAGGCTCTCAACCCAGTTCCGTATGTCATTTTCAGTGTAACCAACTACTGTGGGCTTACCTGTTGTACCGCTTGAAGCGTGAAATCTGACAACCTGAGAGATAGGGACAGCGAACATTCCGGTAGGATAGCTATCTCTCAAATCCTGCTTGACTGTAAATGGGAGATTGGGAAGATCTTTAATACCGCTTATATCCCAAGGGTTTATTCCGGCATCCTTAAATCTCTTTCTGTAGTATGGGGAGTTCGTATATGCATGGTGGATTATGGCTCTTAATCTTCTCTCCTGTAGTTCTTTTAGGTCTTTCAGAGGCATTTTCTCAATACTAGGATTCCAGAACATGTGATAGCAAAATGCAAATCAGTATAAAAGTGTTATCTTCTTGAGTTGTTATGCTGAAAGGTCGTTTTTCCGGTTCAATATCAAAGATGGTTGAAGTGGTGTTTTAATGTAATAGAAAGGTGGCAGGATATTGTCGAAACAGGTATGCAGCAAAATTAAATTACGAAAAACCGGAGAGGTCGTTGTCTGCCAGCTTTGTTGTGACAGAAAGGCGATAAGGTATAAATCAGTGAAATAACTATTTACAGCAACACCTCGACCTTGCAAGTGAGGATCATTGGAGACCTATTTTTAAAAACTTGGTGTGATATATTCCACCTCCCCAAAATCATTCAGTAATGGTATGAGATCCGGTTTTTTATCGGAGAAAAACACATGCGTTTTACATTTACAGTCAGAAGCACCCAGCCTGCTATATGGTTCAAATTCTTCACACAGTACTCTCGAGATGGAACACTCCATTTTCTTACCGGATCGGATCATAATGGCAAAAAGTACATCCATCTCCTTAGTCAGGTAGTCAATATGCCACCTGAGCTTTTTGTCTCTGGAGAAGTGCCGTTTTATTCTCTTCTCAAGATTCACCATATGGCTTCCACAATAAATATAGTACCCCTTTCTGAAATAAACTCTCCTTTTCCCAACTTGGATGATCCTGTCTTTCTCGTTTCTCATTAAGATAACATAGGAACCTTTTGACATCACTCACTCAAACATTCCAAGCTTTTAAAACCATTTGATGTTGAACTGAATCAAAAATTGTTCATAAAAAATAAATAATCCTATTTGCCAAAACATAGCGATGACTGAGCGTTTGAAAACAATAATTCTTGCCGGTGGCAGGGGAACGAGGTTATGGCCTTTGAGCAGGGAACTTTTGCCCAAACAGTTTATAAGAATCCTCGATAACAGATCTCTTTTCCAGAAAACTGTGGAGCGAGCGAGGATATTTTCCAGCCCGGAGGATATCTTTATCGTAACAAACAGAGAATACAAATTCAGAATCCTCGATGATCTGAGTGAGATTGGGGATATCCCGAAAGAAAATATTCTTCTCGAACCCGATGCTAAAAATACCCTTCCGGCGATATACTGGGCAGTTAAGGTTATTGGCGATAACTGTAAGGTTGCTGTACTGCCGTCAGACCATATAATGGATTCTGGAGATGGATACATCGAGAGCTTCAAAAAAGCCATGAAGCTTGCTGATAGCTATTTAATCACATTTGGCATAAAGCCCACAAAACCACACACGGGCTACGGCTATATCAAGCCCGGCAGGAATTTGGGACAGGGTTATGAGGTTGCAGAGTTCAAAGAAAAGCCAGATCTTGAAACTGCTATGCAGTATGTCGAGAAGGGCTACTTCTGGAACAGCGGGATGTTCATGTTCAGAACGGATATCTTTTTAGATGAGGTTCAAAAACTGGCTCCTGAGGTTGCAGAGGCTTTTGAAAAGGACATTGAGGAGGCTTACAGAACAGTTCCGGAGATTTCCATCGACTATGGTATAATGGAAAAAACGAACAGATCTGCGGTAGTCCCCCTGGACACATACTGGAACGATCTCGGCAGCTTTGATGCGATATATGATGCTCTGGATAAAGACGAGAATGGAAACGCTATCAGAAAGGAAGATGGCGGAGACCTGCTGGCAATGGATTCCTCGAACAACCTGTTCATAGTCAGCAGGCTGACTTCAGCCATAGGTGTTGAAGATCTTCTCGTAATAGATACGGATGATGCGTTGCTGATAGCCAAGAAAGGTGAGAGTCAGAAGGTGAAGGAGATCTACAGCATGCTGAAGGGGAGGGGTGATGAGAGAATAAAAGTCCACAGAACTGCTTACAGGCCGTGGGGTAGCTATACCGTGCTCGAAACTGGAGAAGGATTCAAGATAAAGAGAATAACAGTCTTACCCTCTAAAAGATTGAGCTTACAGAGGCACTACCACAGAAGCGAACACTGGGTTGTTGTTAGTGGAATAGCAAGGGTTGTTGTGGATGGGAAAGAGATTCTGCTGAGGCAGGGAGAGAGCACATTCATTAAAGCTGGTGCTGTACACAGGCTCGAGAATCCGGGAAAGATACCATTGGAGGTCATCGAGGTTCAGATCGGACAGTATCTTGGGGAAGATGACATCGAAAGGTTTGAGGATGATTTTGGCAGATAGATGCAAGATTACATATCAAAGCCAGCAGCGATGTAGTCCTCTATCAGCAACTTCTCGATGTCAGCAACATCTCTAACTTTTTTGTAGAGGTTTCCTTTCTCCCCCCATTTAATCGATAGAGCATAAATTTCTCCCTCAGCGATCTTTCTGAATCCCAGCTTTTCGATGTCCAGCTTAAAAGCCAAGGGACACTCTTTCTCGAGGTAGTAGCCTCCAACCTCTATCAACTTTAAAGCCCTTGCAAAGTGAGCAGGATACCTGATCGACTGGGTGTTTCCCTCTCTCGGATACGGTACCTTCACGAAGTACACTGAAATTCCGTTTTCAAGCTCAGGGTAGCTTGTTATTCCAACTGTCGTCGCATCCTCTCCGTAAAAGGTGAGATGAAAGCTCTGATCGGCTATTTTGAACTTCATGATGAACTTCCCACCTTTTTTAAGCTCTCCCATCATCTCCTTGCTCTCGATTTTCCCGATCCTGGATATCTTGTTGATGATTTCTCTTACACTCTCTTCAGGCAAGTGATTGTCGAAGAATACGAGATTTTTTCCCAAAAAAATCGCATGCTCGATATCTCCTGCAGAGCCAGCGTAAAGCACAGGTAAATCGCTGTTGAGCTTGTTGAGCTCGTCATAAACCTTCAGCATGAAAGGGAGCTCCTCATCATAGATAAACTCCAAGAACTCTGATGGTGGATCCATATTATTGCCTCCTCAGTCTTTTTTTAATCTCTTCGCTTAACTTAAAAAGCAAGTCCATTTCCTCACCGCAAACGAGTTGAACCTCTCTCAACTCGTCCAGGCTTAACATCTCTTTAATTTTATCACACAGGTAGTTAATGCAGATAATCTCTCTTGCCTTGAGGCTACAGCCCCTCTCCGTCAGAAATATGCACCAGCCCTTCTTCACTCGTTCCTCCTGAACCTCAACGCCAAGCATATAGTTGATCAGGATGGTTACGGGATCAAATCTCTCTTCTATGCCTTCTCCACAGCAGCTCATATCTCCACATTCAGCACACATCCTGCTAACTCCATTCTTTTTCATGACCTCCGAACTTCTGGCTATTTTCTTTTCCAGCTCTTTCAGCATCTCTGAAATCGACTCGTCGAGTATTTCTTTCTCTTGACATGTTCTCTGGTATGTCCTCTTGGCCCATTCTATCTTCTCTTTAATCGACCTCATGTGATTACCAAATTCCATAGGCTATGCTGATCACACCCATCGATAACGCGAGAACAACAACTCCTGCAATTAAAATTCCGATAAAGATGTATGCGAAGGATTTAAGCGGTTTTAGCCCGAGAATGAAGGCTATGAGACTCCCCGTCCATGCCCCTGTGACAGGAAGCGGTATCGCAACGAACAGCGTAAGCCCAGCATAGCCATATCTCTCAACAACATCTTTCTTCTTCTCCCCTCTTCTCAGGAAAAAGTTGAAGATTTTAGATGTGGTTTCATATCTTCCCATGATCTTCTCCACTTTACCCAGAAGCATCAGGATGAAAGGCACTGGAAATGCGTTGGACAGAACGCACAGTACGTAAGCCTCCAGCGGAGAGAAGCCATAGTGTAAGGCGAGAGGCAGACCACCTCTGAGCTCGGATAAGGGCATGGCTGAGACGATAAAGACCTTCAGCATATCATGGAGATCCATCACTTCTCCTCCATCGCCTTAACTAAATTAGTCAGCAAAAGGTTTGCACATGCGGAAATACCCATCTCATCTGAAAGTCTGACGATTTCTCCATTTATGTAGTCGATTTCAGTTCTCCTTCCAGCCATTATGTCCTGCAGCATGGATGATCTGTTTCTGGCTGTCTTTACTGCAACCTCTCTTACGGCCTCCTCTAAACCGTCAACATTGATTCCAAGCCTTTCCATGACCTGCTTACCCTCTTCTATAACAAGCTTGGCTATGCTCCATAATCCTTCATCCAGAACCCTGCCGTTCTCAACCTTCAGAATCGCAGTTATAGGGTTTATCACAGCATTCACTATTGCCTTCCTCCAGATTCTCTCTGATATGTTATCGACAGCATAACAGTTAAAACCGCTCTCTTTCAGCACTCTCTCAACCAAAAGCGCATCCTCACTGATATAGCCATCGTTTCCGACAAAGGTAACTCCTTCTCCTGCATAGAAAACGATGTCATCTTTTATATTAGCTCCATAGGTTGTGACTCCACCAATCACTCTCTTCAGCTTTCTCGATAACCTCTCAACATTACCCAGTCCATTCTGGATCGTTAAAACTACCCCACAATCAACCTTCGACAGCAGTTCTGCTGCATTTTCCGTATCATATGCCTTGACGGCAACTATCGTTATATCCGCATTCTCCGGCTTTTCACTAACATCCACATCTAGATCTGCCTCTATCAACCCTCTTATTCTCAAACCCTTTTTCAAGACCTCAAGCCTTTTCCTTCTCGCGACGAAGTGAACATCAAATCCTGAAAGCTGGATTAAACCTCCAAAGAGCGATCCTATTGCTCCGGAACCCATGATCTGGATTTTTAGATCCTTAAGATTCATGGCTACCACCAATCATTCTTATCATCTTTATTTTCTCATCAATTTCAGAATCATCAAAGGGCAGGAGTGGCATCAGTACCGGAAGCTTTCTGTTTTTGAGCAGGTCGATATAACTTTCAATCTCTTTTGAGGTTATTGAGCAGTAAACCGCTTTGTAATCCATGCTGAATGCTTTTGACAGGAGATCCTCAAAACCACCCTTTTCCTGAATTGTATTTATTCTCCGGTAGCTTGCCCAGTATGGTAGGTTATCGATAAATTCAAACCTCTCGCTGTACAGAACATCCACATCGCAGCCCCTCTTCATCGCATACCATGTTGAAAGGAGGCTTTTTTCATCAGAGATTATGCACAGCACCCTCTCTTGACTTCCAACCGGCAGCCCACCAAATCCTTCGTAGGTTGAGGTCATCAGATACAGTTTTGAATCTCTTATCTCAACTCTAATTTCGGTTTCTGGATTTTTCAGGTCCACCCTCGCTCCTGTAATCTCTTTTAATTTTCTTCCTATTATCTTGCTTGCATCCATCGAGGTGAAGTCATGCTTCCCGCTTCTTTTCACTCTCACAGCGAAAGACCCTTTTATTCTGTTTTTATAGTACTCTGCAATCTCCTCAGCATTTTTCTCAAGGTTTAGATCTCTTTTGACGGAAACATGAGCGGAGACAACACCAAACACATTTGAAATCCTTCTGGCTACCGACTCCACATTTCCACCAACATCCACATATATTCTGCCGTATCCGCCCCTGACACTGGCTTTTATGCCGAACTCTTTTCGTATAACTCTTCTAACATTATCCATAAGAATTTTCTCGAATTTTCTCCTTACAAAGCTGCTTTTCAATGCGATTTCGTCGTATCGGAGGATTATCATTTGATCACAGTTGTCCGGGTTGAATTTATATCTTGCTGAGTGTGTGGTGGCTGTGTGGCAATGGTTATTATGATATAGATTGTTATTGTTGTGTTTATTATAACCATGGAATTTCAATGTGAAGAAAAAATTTATATCTTTCACCTTAGAATATTAAATGTGAAACGAATAACGGTGTTGTTTGTAACATTCATGCTGCTGAATTTTGCGGATCTGTTTACAACAATGACTTCTTTTAACTATACGATCTATGTGGAATTGAATACAGTGATAGCTTTCCTTTATGACAGATCACCATTTCTGATGGCGTTTTACAAAATACTCGGGCCATCGTTGCCCTTCATTGTGCTGCAGAATTTTGATGCCCGGACCAGAATACAAAAGGTTATTTATCTGTCTACTATTGTCGGTCTGGCGCTTGCAACACTCGTATATGGTTTAATCGTCGTGCATAATATCCTTTTGCTCGGAACTATTTAGTGGCCAGTTTATTTTGCTGTCAATCCACCAGTTTTTTAATCTCGGTCAGGCTGGATATTATGTGGTCTGCCAGATGAATCATGCCATCTATAAAGTCTGCATTTTTCTCTGTTCTAAGTAAAACAGTTTTAACTCCAGCAAGCTTTCCCGCCAGCAGATCGAACTTGAAGTCTCCAACCATCATCGTTTCATCTGGTCTGGAGTTGGTCTTTATCATTGAAAGGATCACGGGGAGGGGAGAGGGTTTTGGCGTGACCTCTTCCCGGCTGATTATGTAGTCAAAATCTATCCCGAACTTTTTGGAGAAGATCTCTGCACTCTCTTTGCAATTTCTTGTAACAATGCCTTTTTTTATGTTCTTACTTTCGATGAATTCGATGATTTCCAAAACACCATCCATCAGTCTGGCATTTTTTACAGAATCTATCTCGTATCTCTTGAGAACCTCAAGCTTTTTCATTCTCTCCTCATAGTTGAGACTCATAATGTTCTCAAGCACAAAACCCTCTTTTATGCCAATTTCTTTCCTTATCCTATCGAACGGCAGGTTGAAGTATGTTAATGTGCCGTCTAAGTCGAAAGCTATGTTGCGTATCATATGCGGTAAATAGTTTCTTCAAAATTCTCGATGCTGCCAAACTCCCTTACAATCCTGAGATACAGATCGTCAAGTATCCTGCTCGAAGCACCCCACACAAGCTCTCCTTGGCATTCATAGTTGGGCCCCCAATCAGTAATTCTTCTCGATTTCAGAACTTTTATAAAGTCGTCTATCAACACCTTTCTGACTTCAAAATTCGTTCGGATTTCAAAACTCTCAACCAACCCCACAACAGGATGGATCTTTATTCTGTGTTCTATAACTTCTCTTGGGCTGAGAAATCCGAGGATGTCCACATTGGGTGTGGGTAACCCGAGTTCTTCCTCAGCTTCTCGCAATGCAGTATCTTTGGGATTCTCATCGCTCTCTCTAATCCCACCTGGAAATGCAATATGTCCAGCACTCCTCCTCAGATTTTTAGATCGCATTATCATAATCAATTTAACCCTCGGATAGGTAAAAAGAGGGATAAGCACAGCTGCAGACGGGGTGTTCGAGTACTCGAGATCCGGATCGAGTACTCTTTGCATGGCTTCTCTAAGACACTCTCTCAGTTCTATCTCACTCGTCAGCATGATCACCTTCAATTTGTTTCGTTTGGTGTCTGTTTATTGTATTTTTTATTTATCATCTAAAAATTGGTTATACTTAAGTTTATCAGATACTTAATTTTTCGGTCAGGCTGGTAAAATCATTCTGTATGTCAGTGGCCTGCACTTTATAATCTCTATACTTCCACCATAACTTATTAAAATTTCTTTGACTATATACAAACCCATACCCTGTCCGTTCGTGGTAAAACCATCTTCGAATAGTCTTTCTTTTATTTTTTCATCGATTCCTTTCCCGTTGTCTGAGAACTCAACGATTACTTTATCTTTTTCTTTATACGCTTTTATTTTCACTTTTAATTTTTCAGCACCGGAATGCTTTAGCGCATTATCTATCAAATTTCTAAAGACTATATCTATTCCATCATTAACCCTCACATCGACATTATCAATATCCAGCTCAAAATCCACTCCATCATAATCTTTAATGACATGCTCTATCCTCTCTTTAAGGTTTATATAGTGCAGTGAATCCCACGATCTTTCAAGCTCTTTTAGGATATTTATCATCCTCACTGTTTTATCGACCCTGGATATTATTTTTTCAGCAAAATCTACATCGATAAGCTCTACAAAACCCCTTATTACTGCTAAATCGTTTAGCATGTCATGCCTCATAATCTTGTTTATCAGAGTTAGATATCTGTTTTTTCTCCTCAATTCTTCGTTCAGTTTCTCAATTTCTGTTATGTCGACTAGAGTTGCACAAACTGCAGGCTCATCATTTATGACCGTTCTCGATGGTCTGGCAACAACCCATCTGATTTCCCCGCTTTTTGTAACGATCTTCCACTTATAGGTGTCGGTCTCTCTTTCTCCGCTGATCCTTTCTTTGTATCTCCTGTAGACCATTTCCCTGTGATCTGGATGGACAAGCATAAATGGATTGATTTCATAAAGTTCTCCTTTAGAATATCCTACGGTTTCTGCAAATGCATCATTCACATAGATGAACTTTTCATTTTGAACTATGTATGCGGGAGTCTGACTCTCATCGACCATTTTTCTGAACAACTTCTCGGTAATTTTGAGTTTTCTCTCAAACTCTTTATTTTTTGTAACATCTACCAGCGAACCGAGGATTGCTTTTTCTCCGTCAACTTCGAACGGTTTGAAGAATCCCCGAATATATCTGATTTTACCTTTTTTTGTTACATACCTGACTTCTAGATATTCTTTGTTTCCTGAGAGAACAGACCTGATCGCCTTCTTGATGGTAGGAATATCTTCCTCATAGGCTATTTTATAAAATGGTATTATATCATAGATCTCCTCTAGAGAATACCCTGTAGCATCTTCAAATACCTTATTGACATATTTATAGCGATCTCCAACGATTACAAATATGCCTGCTAAGGATTCATCGAGCATCTTCTTCCAATCCACAAAACCACCTTGGTTATTGCTATTATTAATCACTATTAAACTTTTATGTTTCTGTAATAATGATTAGGATGATCTAATACTTAACCAGGATTTCTATGTGTTTTATCAAAATATTGGCCACAAGCTGGGGGTGCAAACTTGATCATGGATTTCTGGGAATGTCTGTACGCTTGTTCTCATTTATTTAAAAAATTTAAATAATTTTAATTTTTGATTGAAAATTGAATTTAGTGCTATGAATTTTTAAATCAATATTTTTGCAGAACCATCGCAAATCCCATTCCTCCGCCAATGCAGAGCGCTGCCAAGCCGTACTCAACCTTGCTTCTAACCATCTCTTTAACAAGAGTTGTGGTTATTCTCGCTCCGGTGCAGCCAATCGGATGTCCAAGGCTTATTCCGCTGCCATGGATGTTGGTGATTGACATGTCGAGGTTCAGCTCTCTTATCACCGCAAGAGCCTGAGCGGCAAAAGCTTCGTTAAGTTCTATCAGCCCGATATCCTCTAACTTAAGTTCCGCCTTCTTCAAAGCCCTCTGAATTGCCGGAATCGGTCCCAATCCCATATATGCCGGATCTATCGCCCCTCCAGCATAGCTGACAATTCTTGCCAGCGGCTTCAGACCAATCTCCTCAGCTTTCTCTTCAGACATGACAAGTAAAGCCGAAGCTCCATCGTTAACACCGCTCGCATTTCCAGCGGTTACAGTTCCATCCTTCTTGAAAACAGTTGGAAGCTTTGCCAGTTTCTCAAGTGATGTGTCCCTTCTGGGGTGCTCATCTGTGTCAACGACAACAGTTCCCTTCTTCTGCTGAATCTCTACAGGCACTATCTCCTGAGCGAATATTCCATTATCGATTGCCTTTATCGCCCTCATGTGGCTCTCGTACGCAAGCTGATCTTGTTCCTCTCTGGATATTCCATAAAGCTCAGCAATGTTCTCTGCAGTAACGCCCATGTGATAGCCGTAGAACTTTTCCCACAGCCCATCGTGGACCATTATATCGATAAGCTCTCCATTGAACATCCTGTAACCCCACCTCGCCTTTGTCAGCGCGTATGGAGCGTTACTCATGCTCTCCATACCACCGGCAATTATAATCTCAGCATTTCCGGACTTTATCTCAGATGCAGCAAGGGCTATGGCTTTAAGACCGCTTCCACACACTTTGTTGACGGTATATGCCGGAGTTTCCTTCGGCAGTCCGGCGAGAATCGTTGCCTGTCTGGCAGGGTTCTGTCCCTGAGCAGACTGCAGAACATTTCCCATTATCACCTCACATACCTTTATCTCCGTTCCATCAAAGTCGTGATACTTCTCCTCAATCTCTATCAATCCCTTTGGAAGCTTTGAAGGATAGAAATCCCTGTCTTCCTGTGATGCTACCGGCTTCAGCTTAAGCTCTTTCAGCAAACCCTTGATCGCAATAGCTCCAAGCTCATAAGCCTGCAGATCCTTGAGAGATCCCCCAAACCTCCCTACAGGAGTTCTTATCGCACCAACAATTACGGCATCCATGTTTCTGGGTAACCAATATCACATTTTAATGTTTCTTTTTGTATTTGTTCACCGCAAAGCAGCAAGAATCCGTTTAAAGAGAAAATTTTAAATAATCTAACATCATGCCACTTACACATGTATAATCCCGAAAAAGAGGTTTATGCTCCTAAGAAAGAAATCATCAAAATACAGGAGAAAAGGCTCAGAGAAACGGTAAAGTTCGTTTATGAAAACTCCCCATTTTACAGAGAAAAGCTCAAGGACATCGACCTCGATAAGATAAAGTCTGCCGAGGATCTTGAAAAACTGCCCCTCACAACCAAAGAGGAGCTGAGAAACGCCTACCCCTTGAAGATGTCCTGCGTTCCCAAAGACAGAATAGTGCGAGTCCAGATGAGCGGGGGAACTACAGGACAGCCAGTTATAATCCCGTACACGCGAAAAGATGTCAATCAGTGGAAAGAGATGCTATTGAGGGATTTCATGCTTGCTGGGATAACGAGCAGGGATGTGATCCAGATTACCCCAGCTTTTGGCTTGTGGAATGGTGGTTTTGGATTTCATTTTGCAGCAGATGCGATAGATGCTTTTGTGATCCCCATTGGTGCTGGAAACACGAGAAACCAAATCAAGTTCATGAAGGATTTCGGAACAACTGTGCTATGTGCAACGGCCAGCTACCCGCTGAGAATAGCAGAGGTGGCAGATGAGATGGGAGTCGATGTTTCAGAACTCCCATTGAGCAAAATGCTTCTCGGTGCGGAGCCATGGAGTGAGGAAATGAGAAGGAAAATCGAGAGCAAATTCAATGTTAGAGCGTTTGACATTCCCGGACTTACGGAAATGGGTGGTGTTGGCACAATAGGCTTCGAATGTCCCGAAAGAAATGGCATCCACATCTGGGAGGACAACTACATCGTGGAGGTTGTTGATCCGGAGACAGGAGAGAGGGTAGAGGATGGAGAGGAAGGAGAGATAGTATATACTTCAATAAACAGAGAGGCTATGCCATTACTCAGATACAGAAGTGGAGAGATTTCTGCCGTTGTTTCGAGAGAGAAGTGCGAATGCGGAATAGAACATATGATGATAAAGAGGATTAGAGGAAGGACGGACGATATGGTGATCTACAAGGGAGTTAAATTCTACCCATCAGACATAGAGAGTGTTCTCTTCAGCCATGGTGTGTCCAACTACAAAATCGAGGTTGGAAACGGTATCAGGGTAATATTCGAGGGAGATCAAGACAAAATACATGAGATTGCAAGGGATATCAAGGAGTTTGTTGGATTTAAGCCCAAGCTCGAGGCTGTTCCGTTTGGTGTGCTTGAAAGGTTTGAAGGGAAGGCTAAACGCCTTATTAGAGTTGGCTGATACTGTTAAAGGAGGTATTATTTATGGTTGTTGAAGTGGTTTATCTGGCATCGATTGCCATGATGTTCGTTGGATTTCTCATAGCCTACAAAAAAGCCAGGTTCTGAGGGATCTGGATGATAGAGCTCGCAGTACTTATTGTCTATTTGATTTTGATGTTGCTGATTGGAGTCTATGAATACAGAAAAACCAAGGGTGTTCTGGACTTCTATTTAGCAGGAAGGAATCTTGGAGTTTTGCTCGTTAGCTTCTCATTCTTCGCAACATACTTCAGCACCGCTGCATTTCTTGGAGGTGGAGGTTTCGGTTTTGTAGCGGGTTTCCAGTGGTCGGCTTTCCTGACTTTCTTTCACATATTGTTTGCGATCATCGCATGGCTTGTAATCGCGCCTCCAATGAAAAGGATTGCTGAGAAATATGGATCTTTAACCATACCGGGGATATTTGGAATGAGCTTTGGAAGGGCAAGCCAGATAGTCTCAGCGATAGTGATTCTGGTATTCTTCCAGTTCTATATGGTTTCAATATACAAAGGTGCAGGAAATCTGCTTGAGGTAATGCTCGGCATAGACTACAAGACAGCTCTGATCATCACAGTAGCAGTGGTGATGATATATACAGCGATAGGTGGCTTCAGGGCAGTGGTTGTTACAGACTTCATTCAGGGGGTTCTCATACTAGCAGGGGGGATTGCACTATTTGTAACATTAATAGCCTATCTTGGAGGACCGGTTAATGCAATAGAGTCGTTAAAGGCTGCCGAGATATTCAAGGGAAGTGGAGAGAACCTTTTCAAGTTCGGAGAGTTGGCTCCTCCACCAATAATGAATGCCGGAATGGTCATTCCTTTCATCCTCAGCCTCACATTCGCGATAAGCATCGCCCAGCTCGCGAGCCCGCAGTTGGTGATCAGATTTGTCGCAGCCAAGGATGAAAGAGTGATAAGGAAGGGGGCCATTTTAACCCCCATCCTGATCGGGATATTCGCTTTATGTGTTTTCAGCATCGGTCCATTCGGATGGCTGATAATCCCGCAGTACGATGACCCGGTGAAGTACCTAAAAAATTCAGATCTGGTTATTCCATTCATCGCCATGAAACTCTTTCCCGCAGGAATTAATGCTTTGCTTCTGACAGCAATAGTTGCTGCCGCGATGAGCACGATCAACTCACTCGTGCATGTGATAGCCACAACCTTCACAAGAGATCTGATAGGTAGCGTTGTGAGTGTTAGCGAGAAGACCGAGCTACTGATAACAAGAATCAGTGTTTTCGCATTTGCATTGATTCCGATGATATTCGCCATCAACCCTCCAGACATAATAGTCGTCATAGTTGGTCTTAGCTTCTCTGTAATCACATCAGCATTCCTGATACCTTTGCTCTCTGCTCTCTACGATCCTGAAGCGAAAGAGAAGCCCGCTCTTGCGAGCATGATTGTCTCGGTAGCTGTTTGCATACTATGGTACATGTACTTCTACCGTACCTACTGGGTTTATCCGGTAATACCTGGAGTTTTAGCGTCGATTATAGTGTACGGGGTAACAGCAAAAGTTAAGCGGGTTGAAGCTGTACCCGCGTAATATAACTGCATAAAATTTTTTAACCCTTGATGAATGTTTCTAGAGCTTTTAAAGCTGCATCCCTCATAACCCCAACTGGAGCTTTTTTGCCAGTCCAGATCTCAAAGGCTTTCGCTCCCTGATACACGAGCATGTCGATGCCATAAACCACATCACATCCCTTTTCTTTGGCAACCCTGATGAGCTTCGTCTCCATGGGGTTGTACACGGTATCGAACACAACACCCTGAATCGCCTTCTCTGGTAAGGGTAGCTCATTTTTGAAGCCGTGCATGCCGAGAGGGGTAGCGTTAACCACCATATCAACATTAACCTTCTCCAGTTCCTCCCTTCTGATAAAAATAGCCCTTCCAAATCTCCTGAGTTCCTCCACCAGATTCAAAGCTCTCGACTCGGTTCTGTTGTGGATGAGGACAACGGCCCCATTTTTAACCAGTCCATACGAGACAGCTTTGCCCGCACCTCCTGCACCCACAACCAGAACCCTGATGTTTTTTATCTCTTCGATACTGAATTTTGGTTCTATAGCCTTCAAAGCCCCGTAAACATCCGTGTTGTATGCCAGTCCCTTCTTAAAATCGATCGTGTTTGCAGTCCTGATAGCCCTTGCATCTCCAACGAGCTCATAGTACTTTGCAACCTCCTCCTTGAATGGTATCGTGACATTCGCCCCATTAAATCTCTTCTCGATTATCCTTATCTCCTCGCTGAATCCCTCTGGATTAACCTCGAGCTTTACATACTCTGCATCCATGTTGTAGTATCTGAACGCTGAATTCTGCATCTCTGGAGAGACTGAATGCTTCAATGGGTAGCCTATTATGCAGTATTTCATGCAGAATCACCGAGCATAAGCTCCAGATATGATTTTCTGATGTTCTTTCCACTTAAATTTATTTTTTTGGCTATTTCCGATATCTTCCTTTTGCCTTCCTCGATGTCCTGAGTATCCACCTCAATCTCAATAAACTTTCCGAAATCGAGTGTGTCCAGGCAAATTATCGCATTATCCATCCTGTAGATCTTTCTTATCTTTCTCACAGTAGCGAATTCCTCAAATCCGAGTTTTCTGAACATGTCCCGTGCATTATCGTAATCATCCCCGTAGATCCTCACCTTGATCTCCTCTCTCGTTTTCGTTTCAGGGTCCATCTTTTTCCCCTTGTAGGTTATCGTAACACCTTCCACATCCTTCCTTATCCTAAATGCCTCATCCGTTTTTGCAAAATCTCTCAGTGGGTGTTTGTAGTAGATGTCAACTTCCTCCTTCTCAATCACGAGTTCTGCAATCTCAGAGAGCAGGTTATCGATCCTAGAAAATTCAGAATCATCAATCATGAACTTTGCCTCTATCTCAATCATGATTTCACCCTAGTTCACCAATCTTTTTATATCCATTAATTCCAGCGGTATAAAAAATGATAACAGGTGATGTAATGATTCAGAAGGGAGACTTCGTTAAGATTAGCTATACCGCAAGGCTAGAGGATGGCACGATAATTGATTCAACCGACGAGAAGACAGCCATAGAAGCGGGGCTTACAGACAAGCTGAGGTATGGAGACATAATAGTGGCTGTGGGAGACAGGCATGTAATCGAGGGGCTCGATGATGCATTGGTTGGAAAAGAAATTGGATTCAAGGGAGAGATAGTTGTAGAGCCAGAAAAAGCCTTTGGAGCTTACGATCCAGATAAAAAGGAGACTGTCACGATCAGACACTTCAAGGAGAGGCCACAGGTAGGGCAAAGGGTTCAGATAGGCGACAAGTGGGGAACCGTAGAGAGGGTTATCGGGAGGAGAGTTGTCGTTGACTTCAACCATCCGTATGCCGGTAAGAAGATAATTTTCGACCTCGAGATAAAGGAGAAAATAGATGACCCACTGGAGAAGGTCAAGGCTCTCTTCTTACTTTACACAACCAAGGAGGTTAACGCAGAGATAAAAGATGGAAGGGTGATTGTAGAGGTTCCAAGGGGTTCAAGCTTCGACCAGTACTTCCTGATAGGTAAGTTCAGTGCTATCGATGCGATATTCAGGCATCTCGAAGATGTAAATGAGGTTGAGCTTGTTGAAAGGTACCCGAGGATAAAGCCTGAGGCTGAAGAGAAGAAAGAGGAAGCTGAAGAGGCTGAAGAGCAGAAGAGTCAGGAAGAGGCAAAAGATACAAAAGAAGAGCAGGATACTAAAGAGGAGAATCCTGAATAATTCTCTATATTTTGTTACTCCATTTTTGTTATTCACTATTTGTTATCCACTAACCGCCCAAATGGATATGGAGTTGCCCGATAAATAAATTGCCAGTGTTGCCCGTGCATCACTTCATGCATCGCTACTGCATTATATCAAGCAGAACTTTTATCAGCTCCCTGTCGTGAACCATTCCGATCAGCCTCTCATCAGCATCCGCAACCGGGATGTGGTCTATGTCGTTCTTTATCATCTCCCTCGCACACTTCGAGACTTTCGTCTGGGGGTAGACATACACAGCTTTCTTCATGAAGTTCTTAACAGGTTCTTTTGGAAGCTTCACAACGCTCACTTCGAAATACTTGACTGTGAAATCCCTGAAGGAATCCCACATCCAGTAGTCCTCGCTATCACTCGATGATGCGTAGCTCTTCTCCTCGAGAAATTCGTCTATGAGAGATTCTGACAGCATTATCTTCTCATCGATTAAACCAACTAAGCTGCCATTGTCATCCAGTACTGGACATAATTCGGCATTTGTCAGCCGCATAACCTCTCCGACAACATTGAGCGGGGTTTCCTCCCACACGCAGACAGTTGAATTCGTGACATACCTCTTCACTGCATCTTCTATCTCCATCTCAGCAATCTGGTTTATAATGTCTCTGAGGGTAATTATCCCAACAAGCTTATCCTCCTTCAACACTGGAAGTCTCCTGAAGTTGCTGTTCGCAAGGATATCCACCACATCTCTGAGAGAATCATCATGCTGAACCGTAACAGGGTCTGGAGTCATTAAAAGAGCCAGCTGCTCCTCGTCCGGTTTCCGGAGTATATCCTTCCTCGTTACTATACCAACCAGCCTGTCGTTTTTGACCACAGGTATGCCGGATATTTTGTGCTTCTTGAAAATGTTGATAGCAACATCCCTCGTGTTTGGGAGTGTTATGTAAACAACATCTCTGTTCATTACATCCTCTGCTCTCATCTTAGCCAAGACGAGAATCTTTGAAAATAAATAATTTTCCTATCAGTTTATATCATTAAATTTTTATTGTATCTTGAAGATTTTAGTCTGGCAAGCCAAGCTAATTTAAATCCTGCGATCAAAATCAGCACAATGCCAAGCTGGCAGGAGTTCGAAGAACTTGTGAAAGATGTTTTTGAAAAAAATGATTTTGAAACCAGATTCAGAGTTGTTTTCAGGTATAAGGGAAGAAGAAGTGAGATAGACATAATAGCCAAAAGATTCAATAAAATTCTGGCTGTAGATGCTAAAAGGTACAACAGAAACTGGTACAGAAAGAGTGCATTGAAAAGGGAGGCAGAGAAACACAGAAAGAGGTGTGAAAACTACTCGAAGCTCACGAATCAGAGGGTATATCCGGTAATAGTGTCTCTCATCGATGACAGGCTGATCTTTTACGAGGGTTGTGCTGTAGTGCCGTTTGATGCCTTAAACGATTTTCTCCTCAACATCGATTACTACCTCGCAGAGCTTTTTGAGGATTAGGACTTACTCCACCCCACAACTAAAAAAGCCAAAGGTCAGCCAAACGAAATGTTTTATTAACAGGCAACGATTTGGTGATATGGTGGTATCATGATAACGAGAGATGAGGTTGTTCACATATCCAAGCTCGCCAAGATAGCTTTGAGTGATGATGAAATTGAGAGGTTCAGGAGTGAATTTGAGAGCATACTCGAGTATTTTGAATCGCTTGATGATGTCAGAAATGAATTCGAAAATTTCGACGATGTCGAGCCAACATTCCAGGTTCTTCCACTCAGGAATGTTTTTAGAGATGATGTGGCCAAGGACTCCCTTGATAGAGAGTCCGTTCTGATGAACGCGAAACATAAAGAAGAGGGATATTTCAAAGGCCCGAGAATAGTTGAGTAAGGGATCTTGAGCAGGTGATCATGTGATATCGATATCCGATTGGAAAGAGAGGCTTGAGGAGAGCAAAGCCGAAGATCTGGTAGCTGAGTTAATAGAGAGAATAAAAAAGAGCGATCTCAATGCTTTCATAAGTGTAAACGAAAAGGCAGTAGATGATGCGAGAAGGTTCGATGAGGGCAAACTGTCCGGCAAACTCGCTGGGATACCTGTGGCTGTTAAGGACAACATATCCACAAAGGGCATGCTCACAACCTGTGCATCAAAAATCCTCCACAACTACATCCCGCCATACGACGCCCATGTTGTTGAAAGGCTGAAACAGGAAGGGGCGATAATAATCGGCAAAACAAACATGGATGAGTTCGCCATGGGAACCACAACCGAGACCTCATATTTCGGAGTTGTGAAAAATCCGTTCGACAAAAGCAGAGTTGCTGGAGGCAGCAGTGGTGGAAGTGCAGCATGCTTGGCTGGAGACGAAAGCGTTGTATCTTTGGGAAGCGATACTGGTGGTAGCATAAGATGTCCGGCAAGTTTTTGCGGAGTCTATGGCTTAAAGCCAACCTATGGTCTGGTTTCTAGGTATGGATTGATACCGTACGCGAACAGCCTCGAGCAGATAGGTCCATTCGCCACCTGCGTTGAGGATCTTGCGATTTTGCTTGAAGTGATAGCTGGAAAGGATGAGAGAGATTCTACAAATTCTGGAAAGGACTTTAACAGCAGAGACCTCAGAGATGTTGGCAGACTTAAAATTGGCGTTATCAGGGAAATGAGCGGGAACGAGGATGTTATGTCTTCTTTCAATGAGGCTCTGGAGGTCGTAAAAAAGCACCATGAGGTTGAAGAGGTTTCGCTCCGCTCTCTAAAGTACGCCCTACCGGCATACTATATAATCGCAATGAGTGAAGCTTCATCAAACCTTGCCAGATACGATGGTGTGAGATATGGTCTAGCATTGGATAGGCTTTCGAACTGGAACGATTACTTTTCTGAGGTGAGGGCTGAGGGCTTCGGAGATGAGGTTAAGAGGAGGATCATGCTCGGAAGCTATGCCCTCTCAGCTGGCTACTACGGAAAATACTACCTCAAAGCTCTCAAGGTCAGAACGCTCGTTATAAACGATTTTGAAAGAGCTTTGAGCAAATACGATTTGCTGATCGCTCCAACAATGCCCTCTCTGCCCTTCAGGATTGGCGAACTTGCAGATCCGCTTACGATGTACAAGGCTGATGTCAACACAGTTCCGATAAACCTCTCAGGCCTTCCATCCCTTTCGATGCCAATATTCATGAGAAAAGGTCTGCCAGTTGGAATGCAGATTATTGGTAACTACTTCTCAGAAAGCCTGATCCTCTCATTTGCCAAACAGCTTGAGAACGAGCTTGCAGCGTGATAGGATGAGGTTTGATGTAAACGAGTACAAAAAGTTGAGCGAGGAGGACTTCGAAAAAGCCTGGATGAAAGGGACTGAGGTGCTAACCCCAAAGAACCCCAACCTGCTTTTCCCAAGATATAGCTACTCGATTGGTGAGGAGCACCCTCTGTTCAAGACCATAAACGATCTCAGGAGGGCATACATAACCCTCGGATTCAAGGAGGTCGTGAATCCTGTCATCGTTGAGGACAGCCATGTCAGAAGGCAGTTCGGAAAGGAAGCTCTGGCTGTTCTCGACCGATGCTTTTACCTCGCATCACTCCCGAGACCTAACATCGGAATATCGGCTGAGAAGGTGGATGAAATAGAGAAGATAGCCCAGAAGAAGCTTAGCGAAGAGGAAATCGATGCTATCAGGATGATTTTCCATGAATTCAAGAAGGGTAGAATAGATGGGGATGATTTACCGTATAAACTTGCTTCAGCAATAGAAATCAGCGATGTAAAGGCTGTTGAGATAATAGACAAGGTATTTCCAGAGTTTAAAGCACTCAAACCAGAGCCGGAGAGCTTGACGCTGAGGAGCCACATGACAACTGGATGGTTCATAACTCTGAGCAAGATAGCCAGCAGATTCCCCCTCCCGATAAAGCTGTTCAGCATAGACAGATGTTTCAGAAAGGAGCAGAGAGAGGATGCTACCAGACTGTATACATACTTCTCAGCAAGCTGTGTGGTTGTTGATGAGGATGTTGGCGTTGAGGAAGGAAAGGCTGTTGCAGAGGGGTTGCTGAGGCAGTTCGGGTTCAAGAAGTTCAAGTTCAGGCTTGATGAGAAGAGGAGCAAGTACTACATTCCCGGCACGCAGACAGAGGTCTTCGCTTTCCATCCAAAAATCGTTGGCTCAAGCACAAAGTACAGCGATGGATGGATAGAAATCGCAACTTTCGGCATATACAGCCCGACAGCATTAGCGCAGTACGATGTGGAGTATCCTGTGATGAACCTCGGGCTCGGGGTTGAGAGGCTTGCAATGATCCTGTACGACTACTCGGATGTCAGAGAGCTGGTTTATCCATGGCTCTACGGGAAAATCGAGCTATCAGACATGGACATAGCCAAGGGCATAAAGCTGCTGGAAGTCCCGTACACGCTTGATGGGCTGAAAATTGCTCAGAGCATAATAGAGTGTGCAGACAAGAACAAGGACATTAGAGGTCCGGCAGAGGTTACAGCATTTGAGGGAGAGATATATGGCAAGAAGATAAGGGTTAAGATAGTCGAGAGAGAGGAGAATGTCAGGCTGTGCGGTCCAGCTTATGCCAACGAGGTTGTTGTGTACCAGGGAAGCATCTTGGGTGTTCCAAGAACGGATAAATGGCTCCATGTCTTTGAGCACGGTTTCACTACTGGCATAAGATACATCGACTCCTTCGCCCACTATTGTGCGAGGAAGATAGAGGAGGGTGTCGCGAAGGATGTAAAGGAAATGGAGATAAGAACGAGAGTCGTGGAAAGCCTGTCTGACATAAACCTCGGGTTACAGGAGAACATAAGGAAGTACATAACCTCAAAGGAAGGAAAAATAGACATCAGGGGACCGATGTTCGTTGCTGTGAGATATGAGATGCTATCATGAAGCACAGCCTTGAAGAGCTGAGAAAGCTTCAGGAAGAGATGTCGAAGAGGGTTGTTCTGAGGGAGATCGATCTGGGTAAAGTTGAGCATGTTCTGGGTGTTGATCAGGCTTTTCTTGGTGATAAAATAATATCTGTTGGAGTTTTAATGAGCTTTCCAGAAATGAAGATAATGGGCTCCAGCGTGAGAGTTGAGAGAGAAGATTTTCCGTACATTCCCGGATACCTCATGTTCAGGGAGGGGCCCAGTGCACTGAAAGTTGTGAAAGAACTCCTGCAGGAAAATACATTGATACTGGTTGATGGGAGCGGTATAGCCCATCCAAGAAGATGCGGGCTTGCAACATACATAGGCATCGAGACACAAACTCCAACAATAGGCATAACGAAGAGCAGGCTTTTCGGAGAATACACAGAGCCAAGAGATACCGGAGATATCAGCCCCCTAACCCACAATGGAGAGATAATAGGCTATGCCATGAAAACATGCAGGAGGTGCAAACCGATATTCATATCTCCCGGAAACATGATAACCCCATTGCAAGCAGTTGAAGCTGTTAAGCTGTGTTTAAAGGGCTACAAACTCCCAGAACCCATCAGGATCGCTGACAGACTTTCAAAGGAGAGAAGGAAAGAGGAGGCTGAAAATGGTCGATATAATAAAATCTGACAATTCTCTTGAGCTTGCCAAAGAGATTGAGGTCACAGTATACATCAACGGCTTGCCGTCCCACTTAATGTGCTCTCCGAACAACCTTGAGGAGCTGGCTATCGGTTTTGTCGTATCTGAAGGACTGATTGACAGAGACTTGGTGGATGAGATTGAGATACACAGAAAGGGAAACGAGATTTTCGTCGATGTGGACGCAAACTCATTTACCTTAGAGCTCAGAAGTTCGGGATGTGTTGGAGTCTTTAAGAAGGGAGAGGTTCTCCCACCGGTTGAGGCTAAAGAGAAATTCAGTCTGGATGAGCTGAAGAAAGCTCTCGAGTATATCGATGTAGAGGAATACAGAAAAACCAGAGGCTACCACAGCTCCGCCATAGTCGGCAAAAAAGGATTGATCGTAAGGGCTATAGATGTCGGCAGACATAATGCCGTGGATAAGGCAATAGGCATGGCTTTAAGGAAAAACATAGATACCTCAAAGGTTTTTCTCCTCATTTCAGGAAGAATAAGCAGGGGCATCGCTGCAAAGGCGGTTAGATCGGGAATCCCGCTTGTTGTGTCAAAAGCATCCATACTGGACTCTGCCATAGATGTCTGCAAGAAAACAGGACTGTCAGCAGTATCCTTTGCATCCGACCTGATCGTTAAAGGGGATGCAATAGATCTGGGTTGAATGGTTTAATGGCTATAGTGACTATGCTATGCACTATTCTTCCAAGGCGAAATCCACTGTGAGGAATCCAATAAGGGAGATTATGAGAGTATAGCAGGCTATGATGTACAGCCTGCTGACCTCATAGTGAAATCCGTGAAAGACCTGCGTTAAAGCGGTTACCGCTACATTTATTATCGGAAATATTATCGGAAAGAGTATCACGGGAAGCAGGATTTCTCTGGCTCTGGACTTAACCGTAAGCAGGGACATTGATGTGGTTGTAACTATGAACGCAAAGTTGCCAGCCGTTAAGATTACAAAGAAATCCACCAGATTTTCGATTTCGAGGTTGAAGAAAGCTATAAAGATAGGGGCTATTATGAACTCAAGAAGTATCAAAATGCATGTGTTGTAGATTATCTTGCCAAGCAGTATTGACTGAGGTTTTGCGAACATCCTCAGCCCATCTATCGTTTGCTCGTCATACTCCTTCGTGAATGCTCTTGAGTATCCAACAATGCCAACAAATATGAAGACAATCCATATCAGCGCTGGAGCCGTTCGCTGTATATCTCTTGAGGATATTGAAATGCTAAAGAGTGCTATATTCATAAGCGAAAACAGGATCATGAAGCTTATCGTGCTCTTGCTCCTCATCTCCACTTTCGCATCCTTGAGTGCTATCGTTATTCCATCCCTGATTAATCTGGATATCATCTTGACAGCTCCACTATGCTACCATCCCTAAAACCCAGAACTCTATCACATAGCCTTATCTCTTCCTCGCTGTGTGTGGAGATTATTACGGTTTTATTGAAGTTTTTTATATAATTTCTGATAAACTCTCTGCCCCTAACATCCAACCCGTCAGATGGCTCATCGCAGATCAAAATATCCGGATCGTTCAGCAAAGCTTTGGCAATCTTCAACCTCTGCTCCATTCCCTTAGAAAAAGACCTTACCAGATCATTTCTAGCTTTCCATAGATTAACGAGCTTTAACACCTCGCTCACTCTGCTCTCATCAACACCCATCAGCTTTGCATAGAAAATCAGGTTCTCTTTTGCAGTAAGCTCTCTGTACAGGTGACTGCTGTGGGATAGAAAACCAATTTTCTTCCTCAGCTCAACATCCATATATGGATTTTTTCCAAAGATTTCAACATAGCCAGCACTCGGCTTTATCTGCCCGGAGAGTATCCTCAACAAAGTTGTTTTGCCCGAGCCGTTCACTCCAACGATCGCTACCTTCTCACCCCTTTTAACAACAAAGTTCACATCTTTGAAAACCAGCTTTCTCCCGAACTTCTTTGAGAGGTTTCTTACAGCAATTGCGGGCATCACTCAATCCCCATGTTCAGTCCGAATTCTTCACGCATAAGGTTTGCGACTCCAAGCGCTACACCATCCACCTCGATGTCTTTGCCCTTCGCTCCATCTCCGACCACAAAGAGGTTTCTGAATTCAGTCTGATAGCCAGTATCCTTTCCGCTCATAACCCTGTTAACGGGCCAGTCATTGTGGTAGCTCTGAATTGCTATGATCTCGTATTCATGGCCCTTTAGTACTTCTTTCAGCTCGGCAATTCCTGCTTTGATCTCATCTTTTATTTGAGCCGGATGTCTAACGGGCTGATGTGCCATAAGCAGATGACCGTTTTCAGCTAAGCTGGGATCCGCATTGGTCACCTCGTTCATCCCGCTTATTTTCTCAACATCGAACGGGAAGCATATTCCAGTATGGCCTATGAAAGGCTCTTTTAAAGCGATCGAGTACTTTATACCTCTGCTCTCAACCACATCCTGTCTGCTGAAACCCAGAAGCTCCCTTGTCAGGGAATGCCCTATGTTCGATATGAATATGTCATAGTGTTTCTCCTCACCATCGACTTTCAGGCTCCTGATCTCCTTGTTTTCGTATATGAGCTTTTCTACGGGTTTTTTAAGGTATATATTCCCATCATTGCTTTTTATTATCTCAGCAAGCTCGGTAACCACCTTTTTACACCCACCTATCGGAATTCCGGGACCTCCATATTTCAGAACCCTCTTGTAAATTTCATATATGTCTGAGAACTTTATCTGATCGGGATAGATGCTTAAAGACCACCCGAGAAATTTCTCAAAGAATTTAAGGGTGAAATCATCCATCTCCCTTGCATACTCATCCATCGTTCTGTCTATTCCGAATATTTTGTAGCCTATCAACCACTTGAAATACTTCAGCTTCGTTTTCCTCGGGAATGAAGAGCTTCTGATCTCTATCATCTCTCCATTCTGTAAAGCCACACCTTCTGGCTTTGAATCGACTATTTCCACATCTGTACCGATCCTTTTAAGCATTTTACCGAGAGGACCTCTTCTGCCGTGTGGGATCATGTGTAAAGCTCCGGTGCTGATCTCAAATCCTCTGTACTTTATGCTCGTGAACCTTCCGCCATAGAATCCCAGCTTTTCATATACATCAACAGCATAGCCCTTTTCCGACAGGATAGATGCCGACAGCAACCCCCCCAGTCCGGCACCTATGATAGCCACCCTCATTCACTCACCTATTGCAGACTTCGGACAGTAGTAAACGCACTTCAGGCAGGCTTTACATTTTTCTTCATCTATTTCAGCCTTCCCGAACACTTTTACAGCATCATATGGACAGATAAGCATGCAGAATGCACAGCCAACACACCTTTCAGCTTTAACTTCCATGAGTTATACAAACAGAATAAACTTAAAAGTATTTTTGCAGATTCAGGTGCCTTCTGATGTCAGAGGTTATGTAGTCCAGAACGCTTCCACTAGCTTTATCGAGCTCGAGATGGGTTACAAGATGCTTATATTCTCCCCCAGCAATGCCATTTGCTATTATCGCCGCCCCCTCTGCAGATTGCTTGGAGATCCCGAATCCCTCAAGCCTCTCACAGGTGAAGTCTTCAGCCATCTCCACGAATATTTTCCTGAACCTCGAATTCAAAAAATTCCTGCCAGACATCAATATTCTGTCAGTGTTCTGAACATTCACAGCCCTCACACCCTTTAACAGGTATTCTGCTAACCAGACCAGCGAGTCTTCAGGCATCTCGCTAATGCTGTTCACCTGAATGCCCATATCATGGAGATAGCTTTTGATACCACCACTGAAGAGCAATCTTTTTGGAAAGTCTCCAAGCAGGTATGCTAGCTCACCATCCATTGCTCCAAGAGATGAGAATGCAGGAAAAGATGAGCTGCCACCAAGTCCATCGATGATCTTTCCCCTGCTCACAGAGATGAAGGCGTTAAAACCATAACCAGACTCTACGAGTATGAAGTCCGCAGTACCCACATCCTCACACGAGTAGAGTGCAAGAACAACTGAACAGAGCTTGTCCGCAGTGCCCATATCGATTTTATTTATCTTTCTGTATTCCGGGACTGTCGGGAGATGTATAACTGCCGGAATGGTATAGATCTCGAGATCAAGCTTTATGGCAACATCAATCAGGCTTCTCATTCCGATCGCTTTTTCCTCGTCTTTATTGAGAGTCATCAGGAAAATGTCTTTCTCATCAAGCTCTGAGAACCTTTTGAATGGCAGACCATAGCCAGACAGGCCAGCATAAACATCCACTTCCAGATCGGCAAATATTTTCTTTACAGATTCGGGATCCTCTCTAACTGCAGAGGTTTCAATCTCTATCCTGTCGTGGGGTTCTGAATCTTCAAGAATGAATATCTCGTAGCTCGATGTACCTGGATCTATTCCTGCGAATCTCATTGATGTTCGTTGCTGTAAGGGGTTTAAATTTGTTTGTAAGTGTAAGCTCAAACGGTTGCCGGTTCCGGGTAGATTCTTGACATGAATCTGGAAGTGGAAATTGGACAATTCAGGAATTGGACAATTGATGGTGAGTGGAAAGAAAGATACTGGTATCCGACATGTTCTTTAAAGTATAAAACAGCAAAATTATTAAGTATTAATCTTGTATATTGTTCATGGATAGGGTTAACAAACTCATAACCAATATCCAGAAACCCCCAAGACTCAGCATAGAAAGATGCGTGCTTTATACGGAGTCGATGAAGGAGACAGAAGGCGAACCGATGCCGATCAGGCAGGCAAAGGCTTTGAAACACATTCTTGAAAACATTCCAGTTCAGATTCTCCCTCATGAGATTGTTGTCGGCACGATGCTCCCGGATCCTCCTGGGGCAATCCTCTTCCCCGAAGGTGTGGGATTGAGGATAATCAACGAACTTGAAAGTCTACCATCCAGAGAAACAAACAGACTTATTGTAAGGGAGGAGGACGCAAGAATTCTGAGAGAGGAAATTGCCCCATACTGGCAGAGCAGAAACATCGAGGCATTCGCCTCACAACTCATGCCAGAAATAATAGAGGTTCTCTATACTGGATCTGTTTTTGTTTTAACGGAATTCGCCGGCATATCCCATATTGCAGTAAATTACCCATATCTCCTGAAGAGGGGTTTCAGGTGGTTTATTGAAGAAAGCAGAAGGAATGTTGTCGAGCTTGAAGATAACGGGTGCTGGGATGCCCCCAAGCTGGTGTTTTACAAAACCGCTGAAATTGTCAGCGAGGCAATGATAAGCTATGCAAACAGGTATGCAAAGCTCGCAGAGAAGATGGCTGATGAAGCGGATGACGAAAGACGGGAGGAGCTCTTGAGAATTGCTGAAATTTGCAGGAGAGTTCCGGCAGAGAAGCCTGAGAGCTTTCATGAGGCTGTACAGTTTGTCTGGTTTGTTCAGTCTGCCCTTCATCAGGAAAACTATGAACAGGGAATTTCAATGGGAAGAATTGACCAGTATCTGCTACCGTACTACCTGAAAGATCTCAAAGAAGGGCGAATTGACAGGAAACAGGCTTTCGAGATTCTGGCAAATCTATGGATTAAGACGAACGAGATCGTCCCACCATTCGACTCTCTCCTTGAGCTTTATTTCTCGGGACAGGCGACGAATCAGGCACTGACGATTGGTGGAATTGATGCAAACGGAAATGATGCGACAAACGATCTCTCCTACCTCATGCTTGAGGTCACAAAGGCTGTACCATTGAGACAGCCAAATGTTCATGTCAGAGTTAGCTCAAAAACCCCTGACAGCTTCTTAGATGTCCTGGCTGATCTTATCGCTGAAGGGAAAAACAACATAGGGATTTTTAATGATGAGGTGATCTTCAAAGCCCTTAGATCTGCCGGTGTGGAGGAAGAAGATTTGTGGAACTATTCCACAGTAGGCTGCGTTGAGATTGCTCCTTTCGGGAACAGCTTCACATCCAGTGATGCTGCTTTAATAAACCTGGCTAAAGCCCTTGAATACGCTCTTAATGAGGGAACAGACATAATGTTCGGATACAGATTTGGCTTAGAGATCAAAAAACCTGAGAGTCTAGAGGAAGTTATAGATGCCTTCAGGAAGCAGCTTGCTCATATAATCAAGAAGGTGGTAAAAGGATCCAACATCCTTGAATATGCAAACGCAAGCGTTAAACCCACACCATTACTTTCACTCTGTATCGAGGATTGCTTCGAGAAGGGCGTTGATGTTACATTGGGCGGAGCAAAGTACAACTTTACCGGCATACAGGCGGTAGGTATCGCTGATGTGGCGGATTCTCTCGCAGCGATAGAACTCGCTATAAAGAAGGGTTACAGCCTTGATGAGATCATCGAAGCGTGCAGAAGCAATTTCAATGGTTATGAAGAGCTCCGTTCCCTCCTCCTCAATGCACCCAAATACGGCAACGACAGCGAGGCGGACAGGTATGCTAAATTGGTTCTCGAAATGTACTGTGAAGAGGTCTCCAGATACAGAAATTTCAGGGGAGGAAGGTTTACCGCTGGCTGTTATCCGATGACAACGAATGTAGCCTTCGGCTTCATGACTTCTGCATTGCCATCTGGCAGAATGCAGGGCAGCGCTTTAAACAGTGGAGTTTCACCAAGCACTGGAATGGATAGAGAAGGAGTAACAGCAGCGATAAAATCCGCATGCAAGCTGAATTATGAGATGCTGTCAAACGGCTCATCTCTCACGGTCAATCTCGATTCCGGAATCCTGGGTGCCAAGGGAAAAGATGTTATAAAAGCCCTCATAAGGAGCTTTGTGGATCTTGGAGGTATGCACATTCAGTTTAATGTGCTCAATCAGGATCTGCTCAAGAAGGCTCAGGAAGAACCTGAAAAGTACAGGTGGCTGCTCGTTAGAGTTGCAGGATGGAGCGCATATTTCGTTGAACTTTCAAAGGCTGTTCAGGATGAGTTGATAGCAAGGATTTCCTGTAAGATGTGATTATGAAGGGCAGAATCTTCAGAATCCAGCGTTTCTCGATCCACGATGGGTATGGCATAAGAACCACAGTATTTCTGAAAGGGTGCCCCCTCAGATGCGTGTGGTGCCATAACCCGGAGTCTCAGCGATTTGATATTGATCTGGCTTATAGAGAGGATATGTGTACTGGCTGCTTAAGTTGCATCGAGGTATGTGAGAGAGATGCTCTTCTCTGGGAAGGTGAAAGAGTATCGGTAAACAGCGATCTCTGTAACGGCTGTGGAGCGTGTGTGGAGAACTGTAGCAACAATGCACTTATCCTATATGGATACGATATAGAGGCGGAAGATGTGATCAGAGAGGTTGAAAAGGATTTGATTTTTTACAGGAATTCCAGCGGTGGTGTAACATTCTCGGGTGGAGAGCCGTACTTCCAGACTGATTTTCTCCTTGAGCTGCTGAGGCTGTGTCGGGAGAGGGGGATCAGCACGGCTGTTGACACCTCTGGATACACACGATGGGAGAACATCGAGAAGAGTTTGAACCTCGTCGACCTCTTTCTCTACGATTTGAAAGATTACGACAGTCAGAGACATCTGAGATTTACTGGAGTTGATAACAGAACTATTCTGGAGAATCTCGAAAAACTGGTTAAGACCGCAGAGGTTGTTGTGCGAATACCATTCATTCCATCATGCAACTTTCAGAGTGAAAGGGACTTTCAGGGGTTCCTTGAATTGCTGATAAAGCTGGATGTGGAAAGAGTGGACGTGCTGCCGTATCATTCTTTATCTCGGGACAAGTACAGGTGGCTTGACATGGAATTTTATGATGTCAGGGATAAGTTAAAACCAAACCATGAAGACTTTGCCGATATGATCCGGAATGCGGGCTTCAAAGTAAGTACTGGTGGATACTTCTGAGCAATTGTGCAACAGGCATTAAGATGGGTAAACAATACGCAGAACTTTTGATTCCTGAACACAGCGCTACATGCCAAAAGATTTGGTGAATCTCTGGCATTTTTCCTGGAGGATTGATGATCATTTGTTTAGAACGGCTAAGAGGTGGTTCTCCCTCGATCCAGCTCGAACTTGATTTTTCGAGAGCTTTGGGTTTCTGAGTAGGATCCTAGGATGTGTTTAGCTTGGTCCTGCTTTTCAAACCCGAACATGTACAACCCATCCTATCTGGCCTCAAAACACAGACCAGGATGGTGTGGAAAAAGCCACGAGTGAAGGTTGGCGGGATATACAAGGCAAAGACAAAGCTTTTCAGTAAAGATTACTTTGCCCTGCTGAGAGTTACAAGGCTTAGAAAAGAGAGGTTAGGAGACATCTCTCCCGAGGATGCTCAAGCGGAGGGAGGCTACAGCATCGAACAGTTCAAACGAATCTGGAAAGAAATCAATGGCTCGTGGGATCCTGAACAAGAGGTTTGGGTAGTCGAGTTCGAGATGCTCGATCAAGCTCGATGCAACAAAGCGGGCGATAGGGGTAAGTAAACCCTTCAGTTAACACCTTAGATAAGGTTTTGGTACAAATATACAATGTGACTTGTTATAAAACTGTATAGACAGGGAAGAGGTATATTGCTAAGTTCACTGAGAACCTGTTGTTTTGAAAAAATTAGATTGTCCTAATATAAAGCTGTCGTAATATCGAATAGAATCCGTCAATACTACTTATCTGCTCTTTTTCGAGTTCTTTTACTATTTCTTCCAATCTTTTTTTAGTTTCTAACCATTCGTCGAGCAGTTCATTTGCTTTATCTACATCTGTCACAATCCCATTTAAACTATCGACAGTCATGTATCTGTGTATTTCAAAAATATCATCCTTCTTTATTAAAGCTCCATACACAAAAAAGTCATCTGCTACTTCGATAGTACCACCCGCTGGTATTGTTAGAGAACTAATCTTACCATCTATTTCCTCTTTTTTAGCTATCAAGCTTACAAACTCGTTTATTAATTCCAATATTTTTTCTGCATTCATAATATGTTTAGTGCTCATCTCATGTTTAACTTTTACTACAACACTGAAACATTTCCTCCAATCTTTCCAAAAATCTGGTCAAAGAAACTCTTCTACTACTTTTTCAATCCTAGGAAAGTATTATTGACAACAATGTAAAATTAAGTTGTCAGAAGTGTTATATAGTGTGCCATCCTGTTGTATTAGAGGCGAAAGTTAAACCTTGAGTAACTGACGGATTTACTTGAGGAATAACTGAGGATGGATTAGCCATCCATTGTCAAAACCGTATTGACAACGCCTCTCACCTGGCTGTTTTTCAATTAGAGGTTAATAATTCAAATTGTAAGCAACAAGTTTAACTTTTACTATAAAACTGAAACATTTTATCCAAGTCATCTGCACAGCCCACCTCAGAAAAACCCTCTCTTGCCTCAATTCACACTCCCCTTCTTTTTCAGCCTTTAAATACTCTCAAATTCAACTTTTCCAAAAATGAGTATTTCTGGAAGACCATGTTAGCTCTGAAATCATACCTGTTTGAGCTTGCTTTGCAAGACCGAAAATTATAATCGGGAGATAATCGCTTAATAAGCCCAACTCAGCAGCAGATGTACCAGCTCATGGGCATTATCGGCCAACTTTCCAAGAGGGTCTGAGGTAGGAAAAGTTTATAGAGGTACAAAACATAAAGAAACAATGGTCAAAATATCCGAGATCGATGCAAAATCGATGTGGGATAATACAAAACAAGATCTTCCAGCGCATCAACGTATTCTAAGCGAAATAGTATTTTCTAATGCCGGTTCTCACAAAGTTTGCTGGATTTGTGGGAATGAGAAAGACATCTTCTTGATATCTTCTGTTATGGATAATGGGAAGCAGATGCAAGCCATACTCTGTGAGAACTGCCTGATGATTCAGGAAAATACGGGTCTAAGAGTTGTTGAGAGTGAAAAGATAGAATAACTCGAAAATTGCATTGTCTAAACATTCAGGAAAAGCTTTGAACCGTACAAAAGTATTGAGCCCAAAAAATTTACAAATTTACAATTTTCTTTTTCAGTTGATTCATTACTCACCGTTTCTAGCATAGAAATGTAGGAAACCCAAACATCACACAGCCAAAAAGGACACGATCCTCGGCTTTTACCCACACCCCCCACTTTTTCAAGCTTTATATACTTACATTTCCACAAAGAAATGTATGCTGGATTATTTATCTCCCATCCTGGTTGAAGCTCCCGACGATCCTAAGTACAAAAAGGAAAGAGGGCAAAAGGCAAGTCATAAGCGACCCTTCCGCATCTTTCGCCCTGTAGAATACGAGCTACTCAAGCAAGGAGCCAAGAAAAAAGAGCTCAACCTCGATGTACTCCTACTCACAGGACTCAGATATGAGGAGGCTCGCAGACTGCAACAGCACCCAGAGTGGTTCGACGGCATATTTATCAGGATACCAGAGATGAAGGTGACAAGACGAAGAAAGCAGAGACAGAGATGAGGCTCAGCTTGATGGGAAGAAAATCTTGCCATTCTTCTTCGACAACAAACCTCTTCCAGATCCACACACATGGAAAGAAAATCTCATGAGGTGGGCTGAGAAGGTTGGGCTGGATTCGAGAGGATTGGGGTGCCAAGACGACGAGGAAGACCTGGGAAAGCTGGCTGATGTTTTACTTTCCGGAAAGAAGGATAGAAATCATACAGAGCACACACCCTTCTGACTGCTGTGGAACACTACCTCAACATGCCATTCACCGAGGACGATCACAGGTTGATGGAAAAGTATGTTCACGGGTGGTAGCTTTAAGCTGGTGCCCCCGAAGATGGCAGAGGTTGAGGTTCAAAGTTCTGAAGAGAGACTAATTTACTTGTCAAACTGTGGCAGAACTGTGGTTTTGGAGGTTCAAAAATGGAAGATATTTACTGAGTGAAAAGCATCGATGAATCATTACATGCAGCTACCCTCCTCCAAGACTGAGAAAGAAGAGAGAACTGCTAGTGGAGTGTTCGGATAAAAGACATCTTTAAATAATAACGTAAAATTAATAGGGGATTCAATAGATCATTCTCTATGAATCAACTTAGTTATGAAAAAGGAGTGGAACTTGAGAAATTGGTTGCACAACTTTTCAAGAGCAAGGGTTACGATGTCATGCATAATGTCAAACTTAAAGGCCGTTCGGGTGTTGAACATCAGATCGATGTTTATGCAGAGTACAAATGCCCACTCCATCTTTCAAGAATAGTAATTGAGTGCAAGGCGTATGATACCCCTATCAACAAAGATATCGTTATGAAACTTATACAGGAGGTCCTAGATCTGGGAGTAGATAGGGGTATTCTTGTTACGACTTCTTATTTCACACCAGATGCCGTTTCAACAGCGAATGGGTACAATGTGGATCTATGGGACTACACGAAGCTGACAAGTCTTGTGGGAAATATAGAACTCCCAAGTGTCGAGCCAGTTAGCAACGTTTTTTACATCGAACCCAAACTCTCAGCCGAGCAAAGCAAAAAAGTAGCAGAGAAGCAAGTTAGGGGTTATTTAGAAGGGGAAAAGTACTGGAACTCATTACGGTGTTTTACCCATATTATGATTTTGATTGCGACGTTGCGATAACGGAAATCAGGGGACTATTGAAGAAGAAGTCCGAAGTAAAAATTGTCAAAGCTAAATTAACTGTTGACGCGTGCATAAATGCCCTTGTGAGTGCTCAAAGAGAAAGTGTTAAGCTGATTCTGCACGTACCACAAAAAATCTCGGACGCTGAAGCTGAAGCTTTTAAACTACTATTGACGATGGATTCCCTTACTGTTGCTAGTTTAGCCTCGCTGCTGAGTTGCTCTGAGGCAAAAGCAAGAAAACTCCTTCAAGGCTTAACTGCAAGGGGGTTGGCCAGGCAGGTAAAGGTCGGAAGGCAGATTCAATATGAACCCGGAGTAAATATCCCGCATCCATCGGCTTTGGCAGGAATTTCAATGCTCTACGAACTGAAGGACGGTGAACCAGTTGGTGAGAAGCTGCTACCGCCATCTATTAGTGTGAATGATGCCGAGAGAATGCTAAAGATGATCTGGGATGTCAAACTAAGCGACTATCGCTTGGTTTACTACCCATACCACATATGGAAGACATACGAAGGGGGCAAGGAAGGTATAGTCGCGGTGGATGCGCTCACAGGAAACGTTAACGACTTCGTCAGTAAACTCTTGGCCAAAACAATACTCTTTCATTAGACCCGAGCAAAGCTTTGAACAGGTCGCAAAAGCCTTTAGTAGTAAAGCGACTGTTTGCAGATATTGAGATTCAAAACTGCCTCAGAGGTGTCGACAAAATTTTTGACGAAAAAGTCTCTTAACTGTTACGAGGCAGGGAGGACTCTAAATGTTTTCTGATGAAATTAGAAACAGGATAAGAGAATTCATTCCAAAAAGAATTGACAAGTTCCCCAAGCTTAAACGTGGCGAACCTTATCGTTTTCATAAGTGGGGATACGACCGAGAGGGACGCTTTTGCCTTTACTACGTTGTAACGGGAGGAAAAGAGAAATACCCCAAAAGGATCCCTATAGAAGAGCTTGAGGCTGCAGTAGTCAGATTACTAGAAACAGGCAAATTTAACAGAGAGGACTTTAGAGAACTGTGCCCGGTTGCAAATAGTGATGGGCCATGTGGTTTTACTGTGATAGGCAGGATACTAGAGGCTCTTTATGGGGCCATGTATGAGGGAAGAGGTAGAGGCTTCGAAAAGATGTCTTTCTGAAACACCCTGAAGCTCTGTTGGGAGTATATAAACTCCCTCGACTTTTCCAGTGAGGGTTTTTGAAACACTGCAATTTGGTATCATTGAAAACTAAATAATCAGAATAGGTTCGTGTTATTTTCGTTTTACAAACTCCAAATTAAAAACAAATAGAAAACCGTTCAAAACTATTCAACAATAACAGTTCCCTTCATCGCGGGATGGATTTGGCAATAATAGTTGTAAGTACCTTTCTCGGAAAAAGTTCTCTCAAATGTGTCACCCTTTTTCAGATCTCCACTGGCAACGCCATCCTCGAAAGTAACGGTATGTCTCGCATTGTCCTCATTAACCCAACGAACTGTGGTGCCTGGGCTTATCCTTACTGTTTCTGGATCGAATGCGAAATCTCTGATCTTCACCTCAACGACAGATTGTTGAGCTTGAGGTTGTTGAGCTTGAGATGGGGCTTGGGGCTTTGCACATCCGGATAACAGCATAACCAGAGCCAGAATAAACATGGCTTTTCTCATAAGATCACCTGCTAATGCTTACAATTAATCATTTTATTTGATTACTTAATATACTTTTTCATACTTCATTTAGGAAAAGATGCAAAGCTAGTTCGGAGGTATTGATATTACTCACACCCCCTATTTTTTCAACCTTTATATACTCTTTTATCACATTTTTTTGAAATATGCGAGACCGGTTGGATCTGTTCTTGGGAAAGGTTGGCAAGGTGAGACAAGTTGCCAAAAAGAGTTGTTGCAAGAATTGAGCGAAGCCGAAGCACGCATACTATGTCGAGGGCGATGGAGCGGTTGTGGAGCAGCCGATGAGCGAACTCCGTAGGCTTCGGAGGAAGAGAGGAAGGAGGAGAGGGAGGAAAAGTAGGACGAGGAAGAACCCGTGTTAGTGTTGGTTTTAGCCGGCACAACAACAGCCTCAGTCGTAACACAGAGCACAAGTGGCTTGAGTGTCTCAGTCAATGTCCCAAAAGAGGTGAAGACTAACGGAATGAACTATGTCACACTGACTTTCGAGGACAAGGTAGGATACCAGTAACAGTTGGAGCTATGCACTACATAGCAAAAGTATCACAAGCAGACAAGTGGTACAAAAAATAGTAGATATTGTCCAATTTGTAAGGCTAAGCTTGAATATGTTAGGACTACGACTTTTGATCAGGTTGTTAAAAGACAGCGTCTTCTTGTGTTATGGTGGTTTGACAGGAAAATGAATATAGAGGTCTGGCGGGGATTTAACAATTGGAAAAATCATGCCGAGGGGGGGATTCGAACCCCCGACCTCCTGATTATGAGTCAGGCGCCCCAACCAGCTAGGCTACCTCGGCATGGTTTGCCAACTATTGTTACCCATTGTCTATAAAGTGATTATTAAATTTTTGCTTATCTTTTGCTATCGCTTATATTACTGTTAACGAAAATGCCATCCACACCACACTCATACCATCATCCAGTCTATCGAACCTGTCTATCAGTCATCAAACCCAATCGAAAGCTATATGTGTTTCCATGATAAATCGAGGAAAGTGCCCGAATTAACCCTTGCGAGGATAGTGAGCCTAGGAGATGCACTCTCGAATCCTCTGAGAGTCAAGATACTCAAACTGCTCATCGAGAAGGAATGGTATGTGTATGAACTGGCTAAAGAGCTTTCTATTTCCAGACAGCTTCTCTACCTGCACCTAAGAAAGCTTGAAAAGGCAGGACTGGTGAGCAGTGACATAAGGCTTGAAGAAAACAAGGCGAAAAAGTATTACTGGGCAAATGAATTTAAGTTTATCATAAGCAATGAGGCGATAAAAAATCTGGAGGTGTGAATTTTGCCGTGGGGTATGTATGAAGGAGGAAATTTTTTGGTATCTCTCACAGTGGGTTTCGGAATAGTCTCTATCATAATGATACTGGGATTCTATTTGCTGATAAAGAGCATAAATGACCTGAAAAACTCGATGATATCGATTGAGAATAAAGTTGAAAATGTGAATACCAAAGTTAAGGAGATAGCAGACCAGCTTGAAGAAATTTGAAACAGGTGATCGGATGACTTTCGATGTACAGGGGGTTGCAATAGACATAGATGGAACCATCACCTACAAAGACAGAAGCCTTAACTGCAGGGCTGTTGAGGCTATACGAAAGCTGAAAGTCCCTGTAGTCCTCGCTACCGGGAATATATCCTGCTATGCGAGAACAACCGCCAAGTTAATCGGAGCATCTGACATCGTTATCTGTGAGAATGGGGGAGTTGTGAGATTCGAGTACGATGGGGAGGATATAGTCCTTGGAGATATTGCAAAGTGCCTCAAGGCTGTTGAAATACTCGGAAATCACTTCGACATCGAAATCCTCGACTCAGAATACCGAAAATCAGAGGTGTGCCTGAGGAGGAACTTTGGACTGGAAGAAGGTAAAAAAATTCTGAAAGAGGCTGGACTTGAAGGAGTAAAGCTGATAGACTCTGGATTTGCCTACCACATAACAGATGCGAATGTCGGCAAGGGAAAAGCCTTGAAGTATATCTGCGACGAGCTTGGTATTCCTGTTGAGAAGTTCGTTGCTATTGGAGATTCTGAAAATGACATAGATCTCATAGAGATTGCTGGGATTGGAGTGGCCGTGGCAAATGCAGACATAAAGCTGAAGGAAAGGGCTGACATTGTCGTGAGCAGGAAGAACGGTGATGGGGTTGTGGAAGCTTTTGAGTTCCTGAATTTGATATAGTTTTTATCTATCGACTTTGGTGTTTGCATTCCAATTATCCTTTAGAGATTTAATCATACAGAGACCCTTTTAAAGCTATTGCAGCAATTATTGTCGCTTCGGCAGAAAAATAAAATAAAAAATTACTCGTAAACCTTCTCCCATTCCTTATACCAGTCCATCGCATCCTTCTCGAGATCTCTGTCCTTTGATGGCAACCCCATCAGTTTGTAGGTCTCATGCTGAATCAGTACCTTCATTATTTCGTTGCTACCTGTCCATATTGGAGAGAGACGCATGTCTCTCAGCATCCTTTCAACTGGATAGACCTGCGTGTAGCCTATCCCACCAAGAATCTGCATGGCTTTATTAACAACATCCCAGCCGACATCTGTTGCATAATATTTTGCCTCACTCACAAGCCTCCTCGGATCGAGCTTTGAGAGGCCTGTATCATACAAATCAACGGCTTTTGCAGCGGTATATGTTAAAGCTCTTGCCGCATCAAGCTTCGTCATCGCTTCAGCAACCATGAAGTTCACTCCCTGAAACTCCCTGATTTTCCTTCCAAAGGCCTTCCTCTTTTCCGAGTACTTTACAGCTATTTCCAGAGCAGCTCTTGCAGTTCCTATGGCTCCCGCAGCAGAAGTGAGCCTTTCCGGAATCATCATCCTGTTAAAGATTATCCTTGCACCATTAACCTCACCAATTCTGTATTCATCAGGCACCTCAACATCTTTGAAAACTATTCTTGCTGTACCCATGCCCCTGAAACCAAGCAGATTGTAAACTTCTTCAACCTCAACACCCATGTCTCTCTCAACGAGGAATGCCGTGAGAGCTTTATGTCCAGGAGCGCTTGGATCTGTTCTCGCGTAAATCAGGTAAAAGTCAGCGACCTTGCCACCAGCTATAAACCTCTTGGTTCCATTGAGTATCCATTTGTTCCCCCTCTTTTCAGCTTTCGTTGTCGTTCCAAAGAAGTCACTTCCTCCACGTGGCTCAGTTAATCCTTCAGCCGAGAGTTTTTTGCCCTTGATTATGGGCTTGAGAAATTCCTCTTTATGCCACTCCTCACCAAATCTGTATATTGCCTCACCAACTATGCTAACCATCGCATAACTGCAGCCCAGCCCATTACCGAGAACGCCAACTTCTTCCATTGCTATGCTCTCTGCAGTCCACGTTAAACCCCTTCCTCCATACTCCTCAGGAAATCTCAAGCCAAGCAGATTTCTCTTCGCAGCCCCCTCCAAGAATTCGAAGGGATAGTCGATCTCATCTTTATCCATCTTTCTCAGTAATTCTGGGTCAATACTTGCAACAAACTCCTTGACTTCCTCTCTAAGTTTGATCTCTTCCTCTGTTGACAGAACATCGTTTTCGAGCATTTTATCACTCTTATATACCAAGTTTCTGCTTGAGAGTTAATTTACTTATCTTTCCAGTACTTGTTAAAGGCATCTCTTCAACAAAAATTATTTCCTCTGGAATCCACCACTTCGCAATTCTGCCCTCTTCAACGAGTTTGAGGAGATGATTTTTCACTTCCTCCACGTTGGCTTTTTGCATCTCGGTTGGTTTTATGATTGCAACAGGCCTTTCGTCCCATTTTTCATCCTTTTTCCCAACAACAGCAACGTATTCCACCCATTCAACTTCTGAAATCGCTGATTCAAGGATGCTGCTTGGTATCCATTCACCACCACTCTTAATCGCATCTTTAACCCTGTCAAGGACCTTTATTCCTCCATCAGGCATGATTATACCAACATCCCCCGTTATGAACCATCCATCCTCGGTGTAGGCCTCTCTTGTTTTCTCCTCATCTTTGTAGTATTCTCCCGGAAGCCATGGAGCTCTGAAGAATATCTCCCCCATATCTCCACTCAGACCTTCAGGTTGGACTATTTTGAATTCGGCAAATGGAACTGGATGTGTTACCTCCCTCATGTAACCGGGTTTTGATTTGGCGTATGACGTCTGAATCGCTATTGAGGCGGCAAGCATATCCGTTGCTCCGTATATGGTTGTGAATTTTATCCCCCTGCTTTCCATTTTTCTTGCCAGATCGGATGTTACCGGGCTACCACCGACAAGAATTTTTAACCCACTTAAATCTTCGCCCGTTTCGAGGAGCATGTTTATCATAGTAGGCACTGCATTTATCCATGTCACTCCTTCTTCTTTCATGAGCTTTACAGCACCAACTGGATCGAATTTTCCACCCATTATCAGCTTCAGACCCATGTATGGTGCTATGAAAACTGTTCCCCATGCAAGAATGTGGTATATCGGAATCTGCGGAAACATAACGTCATTGCCCGTTAGTTTTGCTGGCGTTTCGTGGATTACAAGCTGATGAGCTATGCTCAAAGCTCCGTGCAACATTTTTTCGTGTGTGTATCTGACTGCTTTTGGCAATCCGGTTGTACCACTCGTGAACATGATCACTGAATAATCATCCTGTCTCACATCCCACTCAATTTCCTCTTCAGAATACTGTAAATCGTCGATAGAAATTGACTCACCTTCAAATACATTTGCAAGTGGCTTAAAGTCTTCTGAATATATTAGCAGCTGGGAATCGGATTTTTTCAGGGTGTATGCGATTTGCTCTGGTGGCAGTCGTATGTTGACAGGATAGATAATCCCTCCGGCAGCAGTAACGGCATATATGAGTTCAAAGAATTTTAGAGTGTTCCAATCAGCTACAGCTACCACTGTTCCCTTCTCAACACCAATTTTTTTAAGATAAGCTGCCAGTTTTAAAACCCTGCTGTATGTTTCACTGTAATTTTGTCTCTCACCAACTCCAGCAACCTCTTTTTCAGGAAACAGCTTTGCAGCCCTCTCCAAAACATACGGTATTGTATACATTCAATTCACCAACTTAACGTTAACGTTAACTTCTATTTAACAGTTTTGAAATTTAATGTGTAATCATTAAAAAATCTTACTTCCTTTTGCCCTCAAGCTCCTCAAGTCTCTTAAGAAGAATCTCTCTAAGCATCAGAATGTCTTCTCTCAATGCCTTCAGCTCCTCTATTTTTTCTTCAATTTCCTTTAACTTTTTCTCACCGTATTTCAGTGTAAGTTTTATCTGCTCGGGCTCACTGACATCGTACATATCTATCATTTCCTTGATTTCTTCAAGCCTAAAACCAAGTCTTTTACCTCTCAGAATGAGTTTAAGTCTTGCTCTATCTTTTCTTGTGAATCTCCTCTGATTTCCAGGTGTTCTCTTTGGTGATAGAAGGCCTACTTCTTCGTAGTATCTGATTGTTCTCGTGCTTATCTCAAACTCCCTTGCAAGTTCGGAGATGGTGTAGTGATTCTTTTTCGACTTTTTTTTGAGTTCCATCACGAAGAGAGATTTTAAAAAAAAGATATAACTTTTGTTGGTTATCTCTGGATGTTTAAATTTCCAAATATTATAATTTACAAATACTTGAAAACTAAATCAGGGAAGAACTATTGATAGTAGTGAATTTTAATCTACTATCCCTGCAGAGGTAATTATCTATCCCAAAATTATTTCACAACCCAGCATCCAACTCTTGTGAGAAAAACTACGAACAGGAAGATCATGGATCAGACAGCTTGACAGAGGAGCACCAGTAAAGAAAATAGCGGTGACGAGGGTAACTCTAAGAAAAGTCTATCAGATCAAAAAGCAGTACAAAGAGGCAGAATACCAGAGTTAAAACATAAGTGATTTAACGAGCTTGAGACACCTTATCAGCCATTCTGGGGAGGTTGCCAGCTGAGAGAGTTTTATGGTTCAACAGGAGGTGGTTGTTTGAGGATGAGGTTATTTCGGGATACCACACACCAAACCACAAAACAAAATAGATAAAAATGAATGAGCGAGTAGAAGGACATGGATAAGATCAGGGAATTCGAGGAGAAGGTGAGAAATTCTGGCTGGTATAGATTGATTGGAATGAAGCCAAAGCTGGGAGACAAAACGATTGTTGAGCTTGAGGTTTCTGAAAAACACCACCAGGCACTTGGAACAGCCCATGGTGGAGTTCTTGCAAGCATCCTTGACTCCGCCGCTGGTTTAGCTGTAAACAGGGAGCTTTATGGTTCTGGGAAGATAGCCGTAACAGCCGAGATGAAGGTAAACTACCTCAAACCGGTAAGAAATGGAAAGGTTGTTGCTGAGGGTGAGGTCGTCAGCTGGGGGAGCAAGATAGTCGTGGCAACATCAAAAGCGTATCAGAACGATGAACTGGTCGCGATATGCACAGTGACTATGTACATCGTTGAGGTTTGATTGAACTGCGGTTATTTTTAGCATTCGACTATGGTTGTTCTCCCAACTTTCTTCACAAATAATTCTTCAACCCCCATACTCTGCATACCTTGCTTCCTCTCACCAAATAACACTAATCCCTGCTCTTCTCAACCATCTCATCAAAGTCCAGAAACCTTGAAATCTCTCTTCAAATCCTCCCATCCTAATTCGATAGGTTCGAATCATGGGACAGTAGACAAATAAATCATATGAATGTTAAGCTCTTCAAACTTCTTTCTGACAATTTTAGCGTGGTGAATTCGAGCATTGTCAAGAATTATACAGAAAACTGTTGAATCAACCCCGAGAGGTGTTAAAAGATGGAAAAGAAGGTAGAAGGATGGAGATCCAGAAAGAGAGTTACGATACACATTACAAAAAGAAACCTCCACGAAAAACTGAAAAGCTGTTTTGAATATCTCCATTCCCTCGACACAGTAGTATGGACTGTTTTAGAGCAGATTTACCGGCAATAATCTTCATTTCATTTCGAAAAAGGAGGACTTTGGTAGTGGGCTCGCCCGGATTCGAACCGGGGACCTCCGCCTTGTAAGGGCGACGAGAGATATATTGAGAGTATGACCGAAATGTTCGAGAATTCTAAACTATCCACTCAAAATATAAAAAGTCTGCAAAATACATCAGACAGTCTCATTGATCTGGAGCTTGAATACTCTAGAGAGGAGCTTGAAGCTTACACTCAGAACAGATTGAAGGGAATATCAAAGAAAACCAGATGGTGGATTGAAAAAGCCAGCCAAACCTTCTGGGAGCAAACTCAGGGGGTGATCAGCTACAATACCATCAACAGATTGAGGGAATACACTTTGAACAACTGGGAATCGAGGGATGCGTGGAGCAAGGTTCTGAGCTTTGCCAAAGGCTTCCTTGGATACCTCTCCAAACTCAGGATGGATCAGAGGTATTTGAACTTCAGCATATTCCTTGAGATGCCTAAAGCCATCAAGGAGAAAAAGAGAACAACTGATAGAGTGATAACTGAAAAGGATGTTGAAAGAGTGATCAAATTCTTCATTAAGAGGTGGAAGGCTGGAGAGCTTAGCAGGAAAAAGACATTATCGCATGTTACCCAAACCCTCTTTGGAGCATATTCAGGGCAAAGACCATACACAATAGCAAGGTTAAGAGTTGATCAGTTTGAGGAAGCTCTGAAGCTCAAAACCCCAACAATTCTGGTTGAAGCATCTCAGGATAAGATCAGAATGGAACATTACGTTCCGCTACATCCTGATATTGTTCCCTTCCTGAAAGCATTGCTGAAGATCAGGAAAAAGCAGGGGAAGGAAAAGATGTTTGATTACAACAGCTATGAGCAATTACTTAAGAGGGCAAAGATCTCTCTGGAGAGAGGAGATCTTATCAAAGATCCCAACAAAAGGCATTTTGTTGTTGGGGATCTCAGGAAGTTTGCAGAACAGATGGCAGATAAGATCAAGTGGGATATTTCAAACAAGAACTACATATTAACTCATGGAGTATCAAGTGTTGATTGGAGCAATTACAAGCATCCGCTCCCCGAGTTTGTTTATCAGATCTACATGGAGAGCTGGGAAAATGTTCACCTGGTACCCAAGGAAGCCTATGAATTGCTTTGATCTCTCCTATTTTTTCAGCAAAATTGTAGCAAAATTGTTCTATTAGTTTTAATAGGGCATTCTATTAGCGATTTAGAGCTTCATTTAAACTGAAACGCAAAGGCATCTCCTATTATAATAAGCGAGATTAATAATATTATTAATAGAGCCGTTAATAATAGTAGTGCCTCAACAGAGATACTTTCGATCAGAGTTGGAGAAAAAATGCGTTCCTAATAGGCAGTTCTATCAAAATTATTAGAGAAATCACGACGGCTAAACAATACAATCGGTTAACTTAATGGGTGGTTCTTCTTGAGCAGGGGAATTATAAGAAACATCATTGGGATATTTGTTGAGTGGAAAGTTCGGATTGAAGTTAGAAAATCAAACCAATGAATTATTTCTGAAGGCATCTAATAATCCAGCCCAACCCTCATTTATCTCTCCTCTCAGCATCCAGTGGATTTCACTCAAAAGCAAGCCGTATCCTTTAGGACCGAGAACCGCCTGAGTTTTCGCCAGCCCCAATGTTGCTGCAATTTTACCGGTTGTTGTAAATGCTGCTCTGTACGCAACCTTTTTCTTCTAAGAAGTAGAAATCTACCACGAACAGGAAGAGATTCTTGTAAAACTCCCAATAATCTTCATCCCTACTGCTTGGCAGTTTTTCGGCTGATTCGTATAGTTTGTTGTATGAATCAATGAGGGCAGAGTAACCAAGTGCTTTTCTAATGTCTTGTATCCCCACGAAGTTCTCTTTGGAGGGATCAATTTCAGGTATTTGTGTTCCAAATTTTTGATTCAGGGTTTTTGCAATATGGTTGATTCTGTATGTTTGTCTGTTGAAAGTTTCGTAATCTTCAAAGAATGTTTCGTTAATCGGGCCTATAGCTTTTATTTCATCAGCCAAGATATTTGCGAGCTCTTTGTGGGATTCATTGATAGATTCTTCCTGCATTAAGGCATCAATGTGGAATTTGAGTAATTCGATAACATCTTGATTGAATGGATTCCGCTTCAGTTCATCATAAAGTGCAATAATTATTTCTGTGTTAAAACCGAGTTCTTTCGCTTCTTCAATCAACTGTTCTTCCTGGTTTACTAAAGATTCGTAAGCTTCTTTAATTTCAATCTGAGTGACATTCTCAACAAATTGCTTTCCTTCTTCAACAAATTTGCTGGGATTTTCAGGTGCCATCTCCCCCAACTGAGAACAGCCAGTAAGTAATAAGGCAAGCAATATCAAAGAGGCACCAAGAAAGCCTCTATCCAAATCCATATATTTATTGCTTCAGATAAACAATTTAAAATTTTCCAATAGCAAAAATGTGTTTATGGAAACCCAATTAGTTAAGTTTTATCCCTCTTTCAGATACGCCCTTCAACCGGCACAAACCTCTTTGGTTTAACAGGTTTATCGTATTTCTTGATATCTTCAAGCCCCCTCTCCAACAAAACCTGTATCCTCGTGGGATTGATAGAAAACGAACATTATTCCCGGTTTTAGCTTCTTCCACACAGTTGCAGCTTGATGAAAACATCCTTGCCATCCTTGAAAAAGCGATCCATGAACTGCTTGGGGATCGGGTAGGTTACACCTACGATCTTCTCTATAAATTTCAGCCTCCGAGCTTTATTCATCAAGATCTTTATTAAATTTCTTTTTAAAAACAGTTTTTGCCAAGTCTGAAAACTCTGGAAATTCCTGGATAAAGTTGTTGAAAAGCTCTCTTGCACAAAACTCACAGCCGCCATCTGCTTTAGCGAGAACCTCAAGAACCTTTCTTGCTTCATCCCTGTTCATGGTCGTCCTCTCCAAGTTCTGGAAGTTTTTAATCTTTTCTTTGCAGCTTCAATCCAAAGCTCAATGGCAGTTTTAACTTCTTTCAGAGCCTCTTCATCAGTTTCGCCAAAGACAGAACAACCTGGCAACTCAGGAACTATAGTAAAACCTTCATCTTCCTTGCTGTAGAAGATTTCAATTGAATATTCAAACAATTGACCACCTTTGTAGTTTTAATTAAGTGTATTTTTATGTGGAATTCTCGAATTTTTTCTGTTTATCATCTCGTTTAGAAGCCTCCACCTAATTTGTTTTTCAGCCAAAGAATTGCCTCTTTAAATTTCTCAATATCATTTTTGAATTCTTTGGTAATGGTAACAGAAGGCCATTTTGAGAGATCTGCTGGTATATGTTTAAAAATGGAGATTTCACTAATCTTTTTATGAAATTCTTCAAGCACCTCTTGGCTCACTCTTGTAGATAACCATCCATAATTAAGCATAAGTTTTCCGTTAGTATAAATTGTAAAAACCGAGATTGTCTTTCCGTCTATAATATAATGAAAAGTAAAAGATCCTTTTTCACTCCCCGTCCCAAACTGCACTCTATCTGCCACGCTGTTACTCCATCTATATAGATCTTTTACAATTTCAAAAACGTCAGATCCAAAGCGTGCAAAGAAAAAGCAGATTCGCTACACTCGTTGATATAACGGATTATCCTCTTTAGCTCATCATTAATTTCATCGACTGCAATAACAAGGATAAAAGAACCGCTCTCCAGCGATTGTTTTATTCCTTCTCTAAAACTCTCTTCATCCCAATCTCCTTCTACGGATTCTCCTACCAATTCAGATAAACTTTTACCTTTCATCCTTTTAATACGACCGACAAGCTCTTCGTAGCTCATCCCCCAAAGATGGGCTGCATATTCTAGGATTTGTCCTATAACTTTCCGTTTAGGTATCAGGGTTTGTTGCCAGTTTACATTCAATTATAGCTATATCTCCATTTTCACTGAACGCCAATATATCCGTTGAGCCTGAGCCTGGAAGCCAAAATTCGGCAACTGCAAATACGAGTGGTGACGCTCCCTCTCTTATCTCATCTACTGGTATCAGAGATGGCGATTCGATTAGCAATTTTTGCAATTCAGCTTCTGCTTTTGTATCGATAGATTCAACAGGTTTCCAATTTTTAGAATCATCAGATCGAATAAGAATTTTCATCATATCCCTCCTGCAACGACCTTATAATCCTCCTCAGTAATCTCCCTCATCGCCTTCCCCATCAAATGCCCGCTCCACTTCTTCTTGTTGGTGATGAACTTCAGCTTAGGGATTAAAGGCTTGAATTCCACAGGCCTATCGAAGATCTTGATTGGTTTGAGCTTAATTCTTAGAGGGAAAGTCTCATTCCCCATGCCTTTTGGAGATTTGAATATTCTGTTTGAATCTTTGAAAACTTCAGAAACGGCTTCGTAAACCGCAACAATCCTCGGCTCCTTAACTGTATCCTTATTTCTTTCCTGTTTGAGGTAGATAAGCAGTTTATCTCCCGGCCTTACCTTTGCAATTGTGTTCTTGTGCCTCTCAGGAACTCCCCAGATGTTTTTCTGCTTGATTACTCTCCAGTTATCCTCGTTGGTGATGCAGAGCCAGTAGGCCATAAAATCACCCGTATTAAAGTTGTAATTCCCAGATATAATTCTTGCTGAAGTATAGCTCAAAGATTCAGTATCTTCTTTACATCATTGGATATAAACCCCTAGAAAGCAGATAAAACGATACCTCTTTGATTTATGTTCACGATGCATGAACTTTTTTGCACATTTCTTCCAATTTTTTGTGTGTGCTTTTCACGAAAATGTATCCTGTTCCTTGTTGTGGGATTTGGTTCTGATGTGTTATTAATTATAACACAGGCTGTGTTAAATAATACAGCTTAGATTGGGTTATGTTCTCTCGGAAAGTGCACACAAAACCTGAATTACTTGATGGATCTTAACTTTCTCCAAACCTCACTCCTCTCAACCATAACCCAGTATTTCTTCAGTTCCTTTTCAGCATTCTTGTATTCTGGATAGTAAAAGCCAACAAGATCCCAGAATGCGTTAGTGTGTTTGGGTTCAATTAAATGTGCGAGTTCGTGAACAACAATATATTCTCTCAACTTCTCAGGCAGAGCGAGCATTGCAAGGTTAAAGCTGAGGTTTGCCTTTGATGAACAGCTCGCCCACTTTGTTTTCTGCATTTTTATGAAGATCCTGCCATACTTTATTCCAAGAAGTCTTGAATAGAATGAAACAGTGCTTTTTAATTCTTCTCTCAGCATACTCACGAGTCTTCTTTTCAAGCTTCTCATGCTGTAGTATTTCACAACACCTTCCTCACCGTCAAGAATCTCGAAGCTCTTATCTTTAACAAGATGGTAGAATTTGCCGTTGAGAATTAGCAGATTCTCCTTCCCCTTTATCTCACCTGCAAGCTCTTCGATTTCCTTTTTCTTTTTGTTTATCCACTCAGCATGGTCGTTAATGAAAGTATCAACATCAAAATCGGGTGGAGCTACAATCCTAACCATTCCATTGGGCAAAACCTGAATTCTTGCATATTTCACAGGTTTTCTCTCCACTAGCACGTCCATCGCCTTCACCTAATTTTTCCAGCTTTTAGTTTTTGCTTCCTTTTCAGCCTGATTTACAAGAAAGCGAACAATCTCATTTCTTGTGGTTGTAATATCATCAAGCTTTCCACCCATTTTTTCTATGAGGTATAGCAGAATACTCCTTTCAACCTCCTGCACAACCCCACTCTTCTCAAACCATCTGTGGAATGTTATCGAATCAACTCTTTCCATTATTTCTTTAACAGCGTTCACAAGCTCAGTATCGTCTGTTTTATCGGTTAGGTGAGATTTGAGAAGCTTGAAAACTCTGTATTCTTTCTCATTTAGCTTGAGTTTCTCTCTTTCCTTTCTTTCCTTGTTGATAACCTCAGCAATAGATAGAAGTTCTTCGTAAAGCTCATCAATATCTCTCCTCCTTTCATTCCAGTCTCGCACGATTCTATCAACTCTCTCAACAATACTCTCATCAGAGATGTCCTTGGCGTAATTCTTTACTGGGAAAAGAAGATCATAAAATCTTCTTGTACCTTTTTCTGATTTTATCCGCCTGATGAAATCATCATCTATAACAACAACCGGATAATCTTTCTTTATCTTCTGCACATCAATAGTTTCGTGGATGAATTTCAAGGCCTCTTTGTAAAACTGATCCTTTTTCTGCTCGATTTCAGCATCAAGTTGATTTTCCCTCTGCAGGTAAACGTGATAGATTTCGCTGAGAAGATCGAATTTTTCCTTGAATTCAAGTTTATCTTCAAGTAGAAGTCTATAGAGATTCCTGATTTCAAAGTAGAGCTTTCTGAATTCATCAATGTTGTTTGAGATAACAAGAACCGCTCTGTCAATAACATCCCTATCATAGCTCAGCTCGAAATCGAAAAAGTTGAAAGCCTGTTCTATCTTCTTCCTCAACTCCTCCTTTATCTCTTCCATGCTGTATGCCGCTCCTCTAACATCCTCTTCCTCATACATCTCAAAGGCTTTCTTTAGAAACTTGAAGATTCCAACATAATCAACAACCAAACCTGCACCCTTCAGATTCTCTCCATTTTTGATGAATGGCCTGTTGGTTCTCGCTATCGCCTGAAGCAATCTGTGTTCCTTTAATGGCTTATCGAGGTATAATGTTTGCAGTATTGGAGCATCAAAACCCGTGAGGAGCATGTCTGTAACGATGAGTATCTTTGGATTCTCCTTCTTCTTGAATCTCGTTATGATTTCCTCATGAATTTCCTTCAGCTCGTTCTTTCCATATTTCTTCCTGAGCTTTTCAAGATAGTTCAGCAGTTCCCTTGAATCGTTCTGCTGGAATGTCATCACGATCTCAGTTTCATTCTCGTTCAGGAACTTGTCAAGGGCTTGCTTGTAATACAGGCATGCGTTTCTGCTCACCGCAACAACCATAGCCTTAAAAGGCTTGACGTATTTGATGTAATGGCTAGCTATATCCCTCGCTATTCTCTCGATCCTGTTTCTATCTTCAAGAATTACCTTAACCTTGTTGAGCTTTCTCTTCAAATCCTGCTCAACCTTCTCTCTATACTCTTCTGGAATTTCCTCAAGCTTGGATGAAAGGAAGATCTCCAGATTTTCTCTATCGAGGTGAACATCATCAAGCCTTGACTGATAGGCGATCTTTACCGTGAAGCCGTCATTAATCGAATCAAGTATGAAGTAGCGATCGAGGTAAGGTTCATCTGGATAGCCGAAGGCTGAATATGTATCTCTGCCCTTCTTTGCTATCGGTGTGCCAGTGAAGGCGAAAAAGCTCGCATTCTTCAGTATTCCTCTCATGCTGGCTGCAAGCTCACCATACTGAGTTCTGTGCCCCTCGTCTATCAGGCAGATCACGTCCTTCCTCTTCATTATGCTCCAGTGCTGTTTCTCCATCTGCTCTCTTAACTTCGCAAGCTCTTCCTCTCTGAACTTGTGGATGAGGGTGATAAAGAAGCCACGCTTACCGTCAGCATGGCTAAGAACTTCTTTAAGGTGACCAATGCTCTCAATCACCTCACAGCTGATTTTCAACCCCTTCAGTTCATCGGATAACTGTTTCTGCAACTCTACCCTGTCAACTATGAAGAAAATGCTCGGATTGCCAAGCAAATCCCTGATTTTCACCGCTGAGAATGTCATTGTAAGCGTTTTGCCCGTTCCCTGCCAGTGCCAGATCAATCCCTTGTTTCTATCAGTCAATCCCTTGGCATAGCTCACCGCTCTCTCAACAATGGCATTCACCGCCCTGTATTGCATGTATCTCGGCAGAACCTTGGTTATCTCTCCGTCTTGCTCACGGTAGAACGTGAAGTATCTTACAACATCAAGAAGAATCTCAGGTTTCAGAATATCGAACTGCGGTTTCCACTCATAGACGGGAACGTTTTCAGCCCACCTGACAATCGGGAAGTAAACAAGCTTATCTGCAAAGCTCACACCAATCTGAACATACTTGAAAAGCTCGGGAACAGATTGCTCATACCTCTTTATCTGAGAATATCCCTCCTTCCAGCTCTTTGCCATTTTCTTGCACTCAATAACAGCAAGAGGAATTCCGTTAACAAACAGAGTGATGTCCGGGATTACTGCATCTCTAAAGCTCACCTGCCTTGAGAAAACGAGGCTGTTAGCTTCAAGATTATCGTAATCTATCAGCCTGATCGTTTTAAGGTTGCCTTCAGAATCCTTTATCGTTACACCCCTCTTGATCACATCAAGTATCTGCATTGAGCCCTCAACATCAAAGGAACGGGTTTCGAGGAAGTTCAGAACCTCTTTGATGTCTTCCTCACTAACATCGTTCAGCCTTTTCAAAGCATCAACAAACTCATCTAATGCGAGAATGTCAGGCTTCAGCCTTTTCTGCTTCCAGCCATAAGACTCGAGTATTTCCGAAAGATAATCTTCAGATTGAGATTTTTCTTTCCTCACTGTATTTGAGTTTACAGTTCAGGCAGATAAAATAGTTTCGAATGAGGCAATCATGCTCAGAGAATTCTGCTGATCGCTTCTGAAATATTCCATACCTCTATCAAACCCACCTTCTTGATCGGATCAAAGTGTTTGTCATTTGTAATAAGAACGGCATTTGTTTTAAGGCATGTGGCAGTATGAATTGCATCAGCAACCTCATTTTCTGGGAAATACTCTTTACACGCTTTGATTTCCTCATCTGAAGGATTTACGATAATAACTCTGAGTTTCAGAAACTCAAGAAAATTCTCAGCATCAAACGCCTTACCATACTTTTCATATTCTGCAAGCAAAACGTCATTTGCCACCAGAATAAATTCTGGATTAGAGAGAAGATGTAGAACTAATTCTGTTGTTTTCGTCCATCCTTTTTTAACTGCAGCTATGAAAACGTTGGTATCAATCAGAAATCTTGTACCTCCTTCTCGCAATTCTGTTCCCTTCCTCTTCTATTTCTCTTTCCAGATTTTCCAGATCAATTGATTTTGCTTTCTCAATAAGGTCCTCGAGCATCTTTCTAACGTCAATCCTCTTGAGTATAACTGCATTCTCGTCTACATCTGCCACTAGGAATTCCTCTCCCGGCTTTATGTTCATCTTATCCCTTATTTCCTTAGGCAGCAGAATTCTGCCCTTCTTGTCAATTTTTGCCACTGGCATTTTCCCACATTTCCCACTTGATTTGGAAGGTTATAAAGGTTTTGCAGTTATGATGGGAAAGTATCCGAAATTTGTTCGGATTTTTCAGGAGTGGGTTATATAGGTGGTAGAGGTGTCTTGCGCCAGTTACGAGTTCAATACTTTTCCGACAAGAGGTATAATATTTACTATCTCTATCAAAATATTTGTCTTCTCTGTCTCATAATGGTAATGTCTCCTTTCGTGAGTTGGATGCGCTTTTCCGGAAATGTTTTTCGTATCACTACCTACTGGCGAGTAACTCGAGGCGAACTCTACTGTTATGTGCCTCTTTGATCACGAGTTCACCTCCGGAAATTTCCATGGCTTATTCCTTTTCACTCAGTTTATCGAAACCGTATGTTCTCAATTTTTCTAAGATGTATTCAAAAGATTCACAAACAACAGCGAAAACGTATCTCCCATCAAGCGTATCAAGGTTGAATTTGTGCCTGCCATGAACCGGCACACTCAAAGCGCTATCATATGTCCCGTAGCGCAAGATGTAGTTCAGTGATTGGTGCATACTGTTTGCTAAGTATCCACTCTCTTTTAGCAATTCCAAAAAAGCTTTTATACTCCCTCTGCCCTGAGTGGATAGTTTAATTCCAGTATTTTCTGCCACTGAGCGAACAAAAAGCTCGATAGCATTGCGGAGATCTACGAGACCATCTTTTACTCTGCCATTTTCAATATTGTTGTTTGCAGATTCCAGCAAGTCGCCAACATCCCCATAACCCCATCTACGTAAGATCTCTGCCGTAGGCAACCTATCAGCAACCTTTGATTTCGGCATTGGTGGCACAATTTCCAGCATGTGCAATGCACGGGCGATTCTCTTAATGAACAGCTCATTTTCCAGCAGAATTTCATCATATACCGATGTAGGTATTCTAAGTTTGATACCCAGTTGAGAATGCTTGAAATATAATGCGGGAAAAGAAAAAATTTCCAGTTCAATACCGTGACGTTTGCTTTTTGGGTAGATATTCCACAAAATTAACACACGCCATGGGTTTGCATCACGAGTTCTAAGTAATACACGTTCGTATTTTGAAAACTCAGCTTTATCTTTGTTATATAAGGAAATTAACCTCTCCCTAATTGTATACTCCGTCTCGTATGGTAAACCCAGCACGAATTCAAATTCTCCATATGAATACGTGAAAAGCCTGTTTAGAGCCTCTAAATCTCGTATCGTGAATCCTTTCTCTTTTAAAAAGTGCATTAAGTTGCTCTTCAAATCAGATAGCTCGTTTTTTGCTTTTTTGAGATCTTCAGAAAGTGGTGCGAAATATCTTCCGTACATAACAATAGAACTGGGAACGAGTTCAAGCATTTTCATCATACTGGCTTAACCCTCCTCTTCCCAGTCAGCAAATCATTCATCAAACCCTTCTTAATCCTCTCAAGCTTCTCCTTGCGTTTCCTTTCGAGTTCGAGTTTTTTATCTACTGTTGAGAGAATTTCGGTAATTTTTTGCTGTTCTGAAAGTGGAGGTAATGTTATTAGGAAGTTCTTTACCTGCGTCAAACTTAAATTAGCTTGGGCTGATTGGACTGCAATTGTTCTAATGTACTTTTGGATAAATGGGCCTGCAAGATAGTATTTTAGATAGTTTATTGCCAATTCTACGTTCTTTTTTAGACGAATAATGGCAAGAGCTTGGTTCGTATTTGCAGGTAGGACTTCTTTAGTTACAACAGCCACCCGTCCTAACGCCCCAGCAATTGAAAATACTATATCGCCTTCCTTTAATATCGATCGGCTAAGTACCTTATTGGCTTCTTCGCTTATATGAGCAATATTATCCCAAACAAAATTGCCGTGTTCATCAATGCTTTCTACTTTAATGAAGTTAACTCCAGACTCAGTAAAATTGAATCCATAAGTGGTAGGCGTTGTACCTTTTGTAATCGTTTCTGCTAAGTCTCCAAGCCTAACAACCTCCCACTCCTTCGGAATCCTCCCAATCTCTGTATCCTTGAACTCCTCATGTCCTATACCCTTCGTCAAAAGCTCCTGCATCAAACCCTTCTTCAGCCTTTCAGTTTTCGCTATCGCTTCATCTATCTTCTCGATTGCTTTATCAACCGTGCTCAGAATTTCGGCGATTTTGCGTTGTTCTGGGAGGGGTGGGAGTGGAATCAATACTTTCTCAAGATTTCTTCGACTGATTCGCTTTCTTGTGGCTCCTGAAGCCAATCTTTCTACCCTTTCCAACGTGGCCTCAAAATTGAGAGCGTAAACAATAAAATTTCTATCAGCCTTACTGTTATCTACTTTTAATATGGTTATGTCTACCGCCACAATATAAGGGTATGGCAATCTAGGTGCCAAACACGCTCTTCCAATTGGATCGGGCATCCTCGAAATAAGAATGTCTTTTTCAGGGTCAACAAAGGTGCAGTTAAGCTGTTTTGCTCTTTCAGGAGAGATAAATCTCCTTGATTTGTTTAAAAATGTGCCAACCCCTACATTTCCAATTTGGATTAATCTTACACCCTCGTTAGTGTAATCTTCTTTTAAGATCCAATCTCCATCTGTAAGAGTGCCTAAATCGCCAAGTCTAACAACCTCCCAATCCTCTGGAATTCTCCCGATTGGAGTTTCTTTATATTCTGCCATCAAATACGGATCCCTCCTGTCTTCTCCAACCTGTTGGTTGGAGTGGTTTTTGGACATCTTTGGCCATTCCTTACCGCAAATAATTATCTTTTTATGATATTCACTCTGCTGTTAGATTTTCTCGTTTCTTCTTTTACCTTCTTTCTTTCCCCATTAGTAGCTCTTAGAAGATTAAATTCTGTAATCATTGAGTTTTTACCCATATTAATAATAATTAAAGCTTTCCACTCCATTCCTAAGTCGTTAATTAACTCCATTACTCAAAAGCTCCTGAGAAAATTATCAATATCCCTTTATCTCCATAGATTACTGGCATTGCATACACAATAACTTGGTTGTAGTCTGGCAATTCTTTTCGTATGAGTTTTTGTATGTTGTTTCTTATTTTTTCAACCCGATCACTCTTTAATCTACTACTTGGAATCGGATTAAATGTGCCATCATCTTCTACGCCCAAAAGATATACTTTACACTTAGACGACTTCAGTTTTGTAGTTAAATCACTACATAGTCGCTGGACAATTTCATCGTCCTTACCTGAGAAAAATTCTTGGGGTTTAAATTCTAAGATTTGGTCTTCTAATTTAGTCAACCTACCATCAAAAGAAAGTTCTCGCATTATCCGCTCGGCAAAAGGCTCAAGGAAATAATAAAGGTGCGAATGTACATTTGATTTAGCTAAAGTTTTAAAGATAACAAATTCCAAAATGCGTGTTGTAACTTTATCTTGAAGATTTACAGAGGAGTAGTACTCAATTATTCTATCAATAAATTCTGGAACCACGATTTCGCTCCAAATATTTAAATTCTTAATTTTCAGTGGATCTGGAGAAATCCTCATTCCTGCATGAATTATATTGATCTCTTCTCCATTGATAAACCTACCAAGTATGTCGTCGAAGTAACTGCTTCTTATTTCGATGTTCCTGCAGACGAATAAAATATCAACTTTAAGGTTCTTTTTTTCCACTACTGGAATATATTCTCCATCTTCAAATTTTATTACCTTATCCTTCTCATCAAAGAATTTGTGCAAATATAATTCAAGAGGGCCTGGTTTTTCTTCTTTTGTCATTTTTTCCACTGATACAATTTCCCTGAACTTTTTTCTATAAAATTCGATATCATACCTTTCGGCGATTAAATCTTGTATAAAGTCACCAATATTTTCATACTTCTTTTTTCCAACCCAAATTTGAGTTATAGGGAGGTATGTTATTGGGGTAGAAAAAACAATTTTTCCCTCTTTAATTTCGGGATGCTTCTCAATCCAACGACTAATCTCTTCTTCAGTTAATTCGAAAACAATGTCTATATCATCGATTTTCGACTGTATGCGATATTTTCCACCGAAATGGTAAAATGCCTCTTTATGCGGCAATCCCAACCAATCCACAAATGATTCTGTGGCCCACCTTTCATAATATTTGACTTTTATTGTATCTTCAGCATTTACAAAACGAATATATCTCAAAACATTATCTGAATCTAACATTCGAGGTATAGTTTTCCATTCTGGTGAGATAGTCTCTTCTCCAAATATGCTATGGCAAAGCACCAATTCGTTCTTAAAAAGAATTAAGATTGCATATTTGTTCTCTTCACGCATTCTTGTTTGCAAACTATCACTGAAATCATTGAGTAATGCCTCCATTACCTCTTCTTGTATGTTGTCCGGATACTCCTCAAGTAACGAAATCACCCATTTTCTCGGGTTAGTCCTTAATCGTATTTCACTCAAAGCTCTCTCTTTGGGATCAGGAAGTCTCGCAATAATGCTCTTTATTTTTTCAATATCTCTTTTTTCAGATATTGTCGTGTGATGGATTTCCTCTTCCTTAATCTTTTTAGACGATGCGAAAACTACATGGTGATTCGTACTTAAAGAATGTAGGTCATCTGAATTGAGATCCTTCCTAACATTCATTGAGTCTTATAACAAATCTAAAGAACATAAATTTTTCTTTGAATACTAATTGAGTTATACAACAACAAAGCATCTACCACACACCTTAATACGAAATGCGATCAATATTTAAGTTCGGAGAGATACTCTTCAATTCTAAGCTCAACTTCCCTCATCTCTTCCTCAATCGCTCTCAATTCCTCCCACTCCTTCGCAACATCAATCTCCTCAATCTCCTCCTGCGGAAACACATACAGCGTAACGTTCAAGTTGTAATCATTCTCCCTGATTTCCTCAAGTGAAACAACTCTGCAGAAGCCATCTCCATCTTTGAACTCATTGTAGGCATTCACAATTTTCTCGATATGCTGTTCCCCAAGCCTGTTAAGCTTCCTAACTTCAGGATGCTTTTCGAATTCATTGGATGCGTTTATGAACAGAATCTTGCCCTTTCTGTTTTCTGGCTTTTGCTTGTTGAAGATTATAATCGCTCCCGGAGCACCAGTATTGTAGAAGAGCTTTTCAGGCAGCAAAATAACACATTCAATTAGATCTCTCTCTAGTATAGCCTTTCTGATCTGCCTCTCCTTTCCACCTCTGAAAAGGCATCCGTTATCTATCACAACGCCAACTTTTCTCTTTGCTGAGGCAAGCATGTGCTGAATCCATGCCCAATCAGCGGATTGCTTTGGTGTAAATCCATATTTGAACCGCTCATCGTAAAATTCCGCCTTTTTCAGCTCCTCCTCTCCATACCCATCCTGATTCCAAGGAGGATTGGCTATGACGATATCAAACTTCCTGAACGTCTCGCCTTCCTTGAATCTCGGATTCTTCAGTGTATCTCCAACTTCAAGTTTGATATCTTTTATACCGTGAACGATTGCGTTCATCTTCGCTATTGCATAAGTTGTGGGATTGACCTCCTGCCCGTAAAGGAAGAGCTTCTTTGCCTCTTCCTCACCATACTTCTGCTTAACATAATCATATGCCCTGATAAGCATCCTCGCATAGCCCGCTGCAGGATCGTAAACGCTATCCATTGGCTGGGGATCAACTATCCTAACAATTAGATCAACAACTTCTGAGGGAGTGAAAACCTCCCCTTCTTTGGCCTTCTGTGGAGCGAAATAACCGATCAGCCATTCGTAGGCATCACCGAGGATGCTATCACTTGCTCTCCCAAGATTTAGTCCGCTGAAAAGCTCAAAAAGCTGAACGAGAATATCAAAATTATCTCTGTGCCTCGTAAACTCAAGAAAATCAAGCCTATCAACTACTCCCTGCAATTCGGGATTTTTCTCAGCAAGAAGTTTCAACGCCTCAGAAAGCCTTACAGGTAGTTCATTAATGTTCTTCCTTAATTCCTCCCAGAGATATTTCTCGGGATATGTGAATCGGTGGAATGATTTATCTTTTGCAAGAACTTCGGCTTCTTTCCTATCTAATCCCTTCTCCAGTAGAGTTTTCAGGGCTTCGTTGTATTCCTTCTTCCACTCATCGCTGAGCCGTTTCAGAAACAGGAGAACAAGAATGTACTTGTAATCTACCCTCGTTCTTATCAGATCTGCTGCCTGCTTGCACGCTCTTATCAGCTCATCTCTTGTGGTTTCAATCTCAATGTAATCGGCAAGAGTCATTATATCCAAATGAAGCTGTTAGCATTTTTACTTTTCTCAATGAGGTGATGTTTAAGAACTGTTGATTACTGTTGATTTCTCCAAATTAACGTTGATCAACGCTGATTTTGATATTGATCAACAGGTTGATTGAGTATTGATTGCTGTTGATTGATCAGTTGATCCTGTTGATTTAGATATCAACAATGCGTTGATTTTGTGTTGATTCTGCTGATTGATTGTTGATCAGTAGTTGATTCGATGTTGATCGGAAAATGTTGATTTCATTGATAATTTTGTTGAGATTAAATGTTCACTTTGTAGAAGAACTCGTCTAGAAACTCTACCTAAAAAAAATAACTTAATCCTCGGGGAGAAAATACGGGCAAGACATTTCATCTAATTTATTCACCATCTCCACCTTCCTCTCACAGAAAACTAAAGATTCGTATTTATTTTTTGTCTGAGCATAGAAGCACTCATCACACCGGAACGAAACCATATTAAAAAATGATTGAAAAGGGTATATATACTTGGCGGAAATGAAAAAATAGAAAAAGATTAATCCTCGCTGAGAGAACCATCCAGATCTATCAGCAGTATAGAGTAGACATAACGCTTATCCAAGGCGGAATCATTGAGATTTATCCATTTCCACAGCCCCTCCACTGCTGCAGCCGCAGCAAGGGCAGCTGCGACGCGGGCTGGATAATCAAGCTGCAGGAGTGTGTTGTACACATTTTCAAGTAACTCTGCAGCGTCTATACCCCTGTTGTTTTTGTTTATTCTGTGTACTTTGTCTTTAAAATATCTAAGTTTTTGAATTGTCGCAATGTCAGCACTGCTAAGCTGTTTTTGCTTTTGCCCACCTCTGAGCTCTTTTTCGAGGTCAAGGAGTAAGTTTGTAATGACTTCGCTAAGACTTGTACCATGCTTTTGCAGCTCTCCTTTTATATATTCTAAATCCACATCTTTACTAATATATATGTTCACGCGCCCCATTATCAAATTGATGCGCATAATCTTATTTAATACTTTTCACTAAGTATATATATACCAAATAAGATTTTTTGTCAAAAATAGCTATCTTGTACACATGATATGCTTTCGAGCTATTATTACTGCTTTTTTGCCACCTGCACCTATACACACCCCAGCACCAATACTTCCACCCCCCAAACCCCCCTTCCAGGGGGCTTCATAGATTAAAAGAGGTTTTTTGCCCAATACCTTGCTGCTTGCTACTTTTTTGCCTTATTGCTTTTTTGCTACTTGCTTTTAGTGCCTTACTCCTGCAACCCAATGCTTTTTTACCTTATTCCCTGCTGCTTTTGCTGCTGCATTATACCAACTGCTTGCTATCCCATGCTGCTTTTTTGCCCGCGCGCCCCGCCCAGTTCGAGAGGGTTTTCATCAGCGGAAAAGTATAATTCACCAAAATAATCCAAAAAAACGGAAAAAATGGAAAAATCGGAAAAATAGGGAAAAGTGAAGGTATTTATATCTCAACGCATATAGTTACGACATGTTGGATGTGAGAGGAGTCATACGCGCGCAGCTCGAGGTTGTGGTGCATCGCGTCATCACAAAACATTCATTGAATATGACAGTTGATGATGTGCTGCACCACATTAAATCTTAACTTTTTTAATGAGAGGTTATTCTGGCTGTCACAGCTGTCACAGGTTTTTTTCCATATGTTTTTCAACGTCAAAAATGTGTGACAAGTGTGACAAAAAAGAGAAGAGTTAAGGGATGACACCTGTTAGGGGATGACACCTTTCTGGCGCAGCTTCTCCTCTACAACCTCTTCTAAGATTTTTTCAATCTCTTTCTTCAAACCACCCTCGACCTCGTTTTTGTAGTAGTAATTAATCAAGAAACGTACAACTTCAGCATTCATACTAACTCCAGCACGCTCCTTTACAGCATTGAACCTGTCTATGTACTCTCCATCAAGCTCCACCTTGATGATGAGCTTTTTTTTCTTGTCGTTCATAAACGTTACTTTGCGTTACATAGCATATATACTTTGCTCTTCTCGTGGAACGGTGTGTAACTCAACGTAACATTTAAATAGTATAGCGCGTAACTCTAGGTGACAACCCGTTCCAGAAGAGGTGATGTGTGAGATGAGGAGGGTGGTTGTAAAAATAGAGGAAGAGGAAGGAAGTGAGGTTGTACAGGCCCTGAGAGAGTTGAAGAGGAGGACTGGGCTGAAGTACTGGGCAGAAGTTATCAGATACTGTATAATGAAAACCTACAAGAACGAGCCATGAGCGCGGTAAACCAGCTTCTCCAGAATGAGCCGCCCTGCATTGTGGCGGCAAGAGTTTCATTGAGTCTCGAAGGGTTATTAGCACTAGCACAGTTCTACAAAGACAAGGTTGACGGCTTACAACTAGCACTCGTACTTCAAAACTACATCGACGCTGCAAGTGACGCTTGTGCAGACTGGATTAGCGATTCTAAGAAAATTTCAGAGGTGCTTGAGAAGGCAAGAGCCACCACATTCACCTGTGAATACATGAAGATGCAAGGATTTTGCACTGACATCGAAGAGTCACAGTGCCCGTACAGGACTAATCCTGCTGAGAAACTAAAGATTTTCACGAGGCAGTGCATACTCTTTGAGAACAGTGGTGAACTGTCTCTGAAAATCAACAATTACAAAGCTGTCGTAAAAATTTCTGGAAAGAGCGGGTTGATTATTCACAAGAAGGATAAAAATGGTACCGTGCAGTATATTCCAAATACACCTCTTATCACGTCGATATACATAAGCGCGTTCAGGGAGATTCCTGCGAGAGACATCAGCGATTCAGAGGCACTTGATTTAATCAACCACTGGCTCTCAAAGGCTGGACGCATAGTCGTTGAAGACGAGGACGACCTCATATTGCAGGAAGTCGTTGACATCATTGTAAGCGGTGAATATGACATCTACAAGCTTGAATTGCTGAAAACAGGTGAATTAACCACAGTTGATGGATTCTTCAGTGATGGTAAAAACATCTACATTGAAACGAACTTTCTACGACAGATTCTGGAGCAACATGGTATTACAATTTCACGACGCAAACTCGTCAAACCGCTGAAGAGAGTTTTAGCCGTAAAAGGAAGTAAGCTCGAACGTGTTGGGGAGAAAAGGTATAGATTTTGGATTTTCAATATACAAGCGATTAAGCAGTGTGTAAAGGACGATGTAGAATGGGAACCACAGATTCTCGAAAAGCCACCTTCCTTCGACGACCTCCTCGATAGTGATGTTGTAGGGGGAGAAGGTGCAGAGAGTCTAGATTCCGTCGACGAGGGTGTCGACGATAGTAGTACTGGGGGCGACGATGGTGGTACTACAGAATGTGCTAAAGAAGACGTCTATGATAACCTCGAGGAAGACTGGGATTCAAGCCTCTGAGGTGGTGTAATCAAATATGCACATCAGAAAAATCTACGGTCCTCCTGGCACTGGAAAAACAACAAAGCTCCTCAACGAAGTTAAACAAGACATCAAAGAGCTCGATATCACACTCAAAGATATAATGTATGTCAGCACCACGAACACAGCGATTGAAGAGGTGCGAGGTAGGATTGGAATTACAAAGAACAACGTTGGTAAATACTTCAAAACATTGCATGGTATTGCTCTCTCACACCTTCTCACATTCAAAAAAGATGTGCAACTGTACAATGCTGCAAAGAACACACTCAAACTCTACAACTTCGTTGAAACGGCAAAAATCAAATTCTGTAGAGAAATTAAAGTCAGGTATGAGCCTGAAGCAGTTAGTAGCAACGCACCTGCAAATCAAGCTTTCGAGGCGTGGAGCTACGTTATTGCAAAGTATTACCACTGCTTCGAGGATGTAGACAGGTGCTTCAGTGCTTTCCAGCGACTGTACAAAGATTTACCCTGGCTCGTACGTATAATTCGCAGGTGGCTCGAATATAAAAAACAGATGAACTACATCGACTATGAAGACTTATTGATTTACCTATACCACAATCCCCCGTATGCACTTACACCAGTAGTCAAGTTCGATGAAGCCCAGGACTTCGCTGACCTGGAGTGGGAAATTTTACGTAGAACGTATATTGACGTACCACCGTACACGCCACTGCCAAGACGTATAACAATTGCAGGAGATGATGATCAAACGATTCTCAGTTTCCGCGGTGCTTCAGCTGAGAAATTCCTTGACTTCCCTACGGATGAAGAGATAGTGCTTGAGAAGAGCTGGAGAGTGAAAGAAAACATACTCAAGTTTGCGAACAGCATAATCAAGCACGTCGAGAAAAGAAAGTCGAAAAAAGTAGAACCTGTTGCTGAAGGGGGTATCGTAGCATACAGGTCTTTTGCAAACATATATCAGCTTACTGACTTTGCTGCGAAAATTGCAAACAAATACAGCGACAAAACAGTATTTCTGTTGTTCTACACCAACTCGATGGTGCATGAAGCTGAAATTGAGTTGTACAGGCTTAAACAACCATTCCGACGCCTCAAAGGTGAGAGTGCGTGGGAAAAAGAGGTGTTAACGGCATGGAACATCGCTGCAAAACTGAAGAGTAACAAACAGTTGACGTACGATGAGTTCAAGTTCCTTTTGAGACATATGAGAGCGCATTTAATCAGCAAGGGCGAGAAAGAGAACATGTTGTCGAGCTTTAAACAGTGTGGTACACCCATTCAGTTCTACACGCTTACAAAACTCTACAGCATACAACAGCTCCTCGACTCAAAAACATTCAACTTTGCACGCACGCTTGATATAATAAAAACAGCACGCTATACTATTAAGCCAGCACAGGTGAACCTGTATGTTGACACCATCCACGCCTCAAAAGGCAGAGAAGCGAACATAGTTATTGTTGCAAACGCAATCAACAGGAAGGCTTTGTATGAGAACTCGATAGACGATTTGAGAAGAGTGTTTTACGTTGCAGCAACTCGTGCAAGGGATGTTTGCGTCGTTGCGAACATAGCCACCCACACACAATTCCTTCGAAAGGAGGTGGTGGCTTATGCTACAACTTAAACCAGAGCGCTGGAGTCCGCGCCTGCAAAAGGCGTGGGCTGGTAGATACCACCACCTCCATGCGTGGAGAAAGGTGGCGGAGGAAAGGATGAAAGTCCTTGACAAGCTCGTGCAGCTGGCAACTAGGTTTAACGCAGAATTGCGCTTCCTCCCACTAGATTTCGACAACAACCCTCTAACAAAAACGTGGGCAAGCATTGATGAGATAGACCATGAGCTACTCTTGTTTGCACCTGTCATTTTCAGAGAACTGTTCCCAAACGAGCTTTTAATCGAAATAGACGATGCTGATGATAATAGACTCCTCCGCAAAGCAATACTCGTCAAAAACGCACTTGACTTATTGGGGATAGGGTACACGGTGGGGTACACTGGGCGTAGGAGCTTTCACTTTAGCGTGTTAATTGATACAGATGCCTTGCCCAAAGAAGTGGATGTACAGCTCGTTAAGCAGGCAATAGTACGCAAAATCAGCATGTTTGCAGGTAATATTATTGATTCAATTGCTACAGGTGCCTTTTCTAGGAGAATGGTGCGTGAATTCTTCTCCCTTAACACGAAACAGGATAAGGGCGATGCCAATCAAGAAGAGGGTCGAAAACCTCCAACCTTTAAAATTCCTATCGATAAGCTGGAAATAAAGAGAGTGTTCTTTCCGGCCGTGCCAAGTATGCACTTTAATGGGTATAAAGTGTGGGTTCCAGATGAATCAACTCTCGAGTTAATCCAAGATGAAATTAAGGTTGATGAGAAGAAAATACAACTCATCAAGCTTCCACCTCGCAGAAGCAAACACAAGAAGGGTGGTAGAAAGAAAATACGCCCATGTATACAAAAACTTATCGAAAAAGCACAAGATAGTATTAATTTGGAGCACTATAAAAGAATTGCAATAGTTGCTGAGCTCTACGTTGCTGAATATAGCATTGATGAGATTGTGAGTGTTTTTAGAAACCAACCGGACTTTGATGAGAAGAAAACACGCTATCAGGTTGAGCATATCACTGCAAAGGGTATAAACGCCCCGTACAAGCCGTTTAGGTGTGCTACAATCAAGCAACTTGGTTTATGTGTTCCTACCTGCAAGTTCTATTCTTGATTATTTTATTAAGTTACTTTTCGTTACTTATCGTAACATTTATATATTAGAGAGTGTGTAACTCTAAGTGATAAATCGTTCCTAGAGGTGGTTATGTATGAAGTGCTGGAAGTGTAGTGCGGAGAACACTTTGAGAAGAGCATTGGGTGAGTTTAGAGGGAGAAAGTTGGCGATTTGGGATTTAGACTATGTAATTGAGGCTGGGCGACGCATTGTAAACATAACTGAAGAGAAAATGCTGAGAAGAGATGGTAAAAGATTCGTACCACAATACGAGGTTGTACCTGCGTTGCGGTTGACTAGGACTATTGGAGCTGAGTATACAATTCTTTTCAGCGATAAAAGAAACGACTACTATGAGCTGTATTTGCTCGAAAAGAATCACCTCTTCACGAAATACGTCGATGTAAATCTGTATGGAACCCTCCTCGTTGCAGGAGATTTGGATGACCTCAGAAGGACGTACTTTCAAAGATATTTTAGAGAATACTACCTCGAACATCAAGACGATCTCGCACGACTTGACAACAAGCTCGTGATGAGTGTGATTTGAATTGTTTCCTCCCCGACTTCAATGGCGGCGTTTTAACACCGCCTTGGATCGGGAGTGAGGGTAAAGGGGGGGTGGTTTGATGGCGGAGTGGTTGCACATACTTGAAATATATGTGAGAGAGGAGGAGAAGGAGGAAATTAAGAAAAAACTCGAAGAGCTTGGTTTAGAAGTCGCAGAGACGGGGATATGCGTCGTACGCAAAGTCAACGCTGGTGGCAAAGCAAGCCATGTTGAAGCGTGGGATTCAGGAGATAATTACTGCGGGTGGTGATCGTGAAGTGGCAGCTCGAAATCGGCAGAATCAAGCAATTTTCTTTGTTCAGGGGAAATAGAGGGCTGGAGAAGAGCGGGATTTGAGATAGTAGAAGTCATCGAGGAAGGCGACGGACACCTTAAGCTCCGGTTAAGAAAGAAGGTTCAACCTCAGAAAAGACGAGATTGAGGATATTGTAAGAAAATTCGAACTCATAAGTATCGACGAACTCCTCGATGATGAACCCCTCACCGGCGGCGCTGCAGCGGTTGCGAGTACCTTGGAGGTTGTTGAAGCCGTTGCGTGATGGGGTAACGGGATGAACACATGTGATATTAACAGTAATACATTTGTACAACACATGCCTACAGTAGACATGGTACGCAAAGTGAATACAACAGTCACATTGAGGGCGGATCTAAAAGAGGCAGCGAGGCGTTTTGAGCTAAATCTCTCAGAGTTACTCGAGCAAGCAATCATATCGAGGATTCAACAGCTCTTACTCGTCGAGTACGGGCTTCAGCTCAAAGAATACATTGAGAAGTGGGCTCGCCCGGATTCGAACCGGGGACCTCCGCCTTGTAAGGGCGACGTCATAACCACTAGACCACGAGCCCGTTTCGATTTGTGTGCATACTTGCATTATCCCGTTCAGGATTTAAAATTTATGATACATGTAGTGGACTTGACCACATGTGGAACCTTTTTAGCAGTCTGATGCTAAAAGCCTCCAGTTCGTTTTTGAACTGCGCAAAAAGCGCGAGGACGTGACTTAACAGGCGAAAAGGATGTTGGCTGTATGTAAGCAGATATGTTAGTATCCTGTCTGTAATTGGATTGGATGCACACTGCTCATTTACTAAAATCTTATACCAGAAAGCTACCACCAAAAGAATGAGAGAGTTAAATTAAAAGGGATTAACCTACTTCCTCAACCCCAACCTTTTAAGAACCTGAGTTGCTCTTTCCTGCCCAAAATACTCATAAACACCACCCTTGCTCTCTGGCCTAACGCTTGGGTCACCCAAATAACCTGCATCGACGAGCTGAACGAGCAAGCGAGGTGGAGCCCACTTGGGGTCTTTGGTCATCTCGTACATCGACTCATATATTCTCAGCCTGGTGTCAAGTCCCACCAAATCCCCTGTTTCTATAGGGCCCATTGTGTAGCCGTAGCCAAGCATCATGCCTATGTCGATGTCCTGTGGGGTTGCAACACCCTCCTGGACCATGAGCATCGCCTCCTTCCCAAGCATCAATCCCAAGCGAGTTGTCGCAAATCCAGGAGAGTCTTTAACAACTATGGGTACTTTTCCAAGACTGCTGAATAGTTCTCTAACCTCAGCTATGACATCTTCGCTCGTAAGCAAACCCCTGACAAGCTCAACGAGCTTTTGAATCTGAGCTGGATTGAAGAAATGGATTCCGAGGAACTTTTCAGGACTTTTGACTGCTGAAGATAGCTTTGTAATGCTTATAGATGAAGTGTTGGAACCTATTATCGCATCCGTCACTTCTGAAATCTTCTCAAGAACCTCTTTCTTCAATCCAATGTCCTCAAAAACAGCCTCAATTACCAAATCAGCATCCTTTAAATCTTCATAATTGGTTGATGTGCTTATCCTGTTCACTATTTCTTCCATTTCATCCTCATTTATCTTTCCTTTCTCTACAAGCCTTTTCAGTCCGAATCTCCCCCAAATTACCGCATTCATACCTTTTTTCAGTTTTTCTTCATTAACATCTAAAGCGATAACCTCAAATCTACTCTGAGCGAAAAATTGTGTGATCTGAGAACCCATAAGTCCGAAACCTACAACACCAATTTTCATACTACCTCCCCCTGAACTCAGGCTTTCTTTTTTCAAGAAAAGCATTCATACCTTCTTTCGCATCCTCTGTTGAGAAGAGAATCGAAAAGAGTGAGAGCTCATACTCCAAGCCATCATGCAAGTTCATGCTGTTTGATGAATTCAATGCCCTTTTAGCAAAAGCCACAGCTATGGGAGACTTCTCACAAATTCTCCTTGCAATTTCCATTGCTCTATCCATCAGTTTATCCTCATCAACAAGCTCATCAACTAGGCCAATTCTGTAAGCTTCTTCAGCTGAAATTATCTCTCCAGTCAACACGAGCTTCTTAGCCATTCCCACTCCAACAAGCCTTGGAAGCCTTTGTGTGCCTCCCGCTCCGGGAATTATGCCTATGTTTATCTCTGGTTGTCCAAACTTCGCTTTTTTACTCGCAACTCTTATATCGCAAGCCATCGCAAGCTCACAACCACCCCCAAGAGCATAACCATTTATTGCAGCAATCGATGGAATATCCATCTCCTCTATTTTAGTAAAAAGTCTGGTTCCGAGTTTTGCAGATTCAATGCAATCCAAAGGATTTCTCTTTGATAATTCTCCTATATCCGCTCCTGCAGCAAACGCCTTTCCACTCCCTGTTATGATCAAGACTCTTGCTCTATTTTCCACCTCTTCAACAGCCTGCAAAAGCTCAGTCCTTGTTTTACTATCAAGGGCATTCAGCTTCTCAGGTCTGTTCAGAGTTAACACTGCAATGTTATCAACAAATTCTAGCTTTATTCTCTCGAATTCAACCATTTAGATCACCTCATGCATACTTTTTCAGAACATTCCCAATCAACATTCTCGCAATAATCTGCTTTTGAATCTCCTTAGTTCCTTCATACAGTTCAGTTATCTTTGCATCCCTGTAGAATCTTTCTACTGGATATTCCCCTATGTATCCATAGCCTCCATGAAGCTGAACAGCCCAGTCAGCAACATATACAGCAGTTTCTCCAGCAAAGTATTTAGCCATCGAAGAAAGTTCAGGCTTTCTTTCTCCAATACTGCACTGCCATGCTGCCTGATATGTTAGCAACCTTGCAGCCTGTATGCGGGTAGCCATCTCAGCAATTTTAAACTGAGTGTGCTGGAAAGCAGCAATTGGCTTTCCGAACTGCTTCCTTTCCTTCACATAGCTTAGAGCAAGTTCGAAAGCTCCCTGAGCCATTCCTACAGCCTGTGCAGCAACCCTTGGTCTTGTGTGATTGAAAAATTCCATCAGATAGTAGAATCCTTTTCCCGGCTCTCCGAGTATATTCTCCTCAGGGACTCTTACATCCTTGAGAACGATTTCTGCTGTGTCGCTTGCTCTCAAACCAAGCTTATTCTTAATCTTTTTAGCCTTAAAACCCTTTGAATTGCTCTCTACGATAGCAAAAGTTAAACCATGATGTCTCTTCTCTCCTTCATAGGTTCTGCCCAAAACGAGAACAAAATCGCAAACACTGCCATTTGTTATGAACATCTTCGTCCCATTTATAATCCACTCATCACCATCTCTCTCAATCTTGGTTTTCACACTTGCTACATCACTGCCAGCATCAGGTTCAGTTGATGCCATTGCAGAGATCCCGTTTTTTTCTGTAACCCATCTGAGGTATTTCTCCTTCTGCTCTTCACTGCCAAACAAGATGAGAAGCTCGGTACCAAAAGTTGAGCTTAAACAGGCATTGCCCATTCCGGGACTTACTCTGTAAAACTCCTCGGTTACAAGGACCTCTTCGAACAGCGTTAATCCCATACCACCATACTTTTCGGGAATCTTTATCGTCGAAAATCCAAGCTCTCTTGCCTTCTTCACAACTTCCATCGGATACCTTTCCTCTCTATCACATTCCTCTATTAGTTCTGGAGTGAACTCTTTTTCAGAAAACTCCCTCGCAGCATTCTTTATATCCATCTGTTCCGGAGTTAATTTAAAATTCAAGAAATCACCCTCCGTAAATTCTTATTTCATTGAGTATCTGAATTTGTAATTCAGGCTATGCGACATCAAACTACCTCAAAATAAACCTTCCAAACTCCGCTTTCATCCTTCTGAGTGTATGCTCTAACTCTATCTCCAACCTTAACACTCTCATTTCCCCAACCCATAACTCTTACATTCCCAAACCTTGCAATGGCGATTGTATAAGCTTTGATCCACTCAAAACCACTCGGAACTGACTGAACTACCGTAAAAGTTTCAACAACACCATATCCATCGATTTCAACCCACTCAGTTTCCTTTCGACAAAAACTGCATTCTGCTTGGGGAGGATAATATTCTCTTCCACACTCACATACTGTTTTGTATATCTTCCCATATTCAAGCCCTTTCCAGTATTTCTCTGTTTTGTTTACTGCTATTTTGTGCCCTAACAATAAATTTCTGCTCTTAATATACACCGAATCACCTCCTCAAAACAAAAACCCAAGCAAAATGCCCTGTTCCACCTATATTGTGAGTTAATCCCGCATAATTCTTTATCTCAGCCTGAAGTTTTCCAGCTTCTTCTCTTAGCTGTTTGACGATTTCATAGACCATCGCAGTTCCAGTGGCTGCTAAAGGATGCCCCTTAGCCTTTAAACCTCCAAATGTGTTGACGGGAATTTTACCTCCAAAATCTGATTCTCCATCCTCAATAAATCTGCCGCCTTCTCCCTTTCTGCAAAATCCAAGATCCTCATATGCTATTATTTCTGCAATTGTAAAGCAATCGTGGACTGTGGCGATATCAAGTTGATTAACTGGATTATCGATTTTTGCCATTCTGTAAGCCATCCTCGAAGCTTCAACTGATGCTTTTAAGCCAACAAAACTTTCCCTTCTCGTCATATTGGATGTGTCTGATGAATACCCTATTCCCTCTATCCATACCGCATCAGCTCCAAGCTCCTTTACCTTGCTTTCAGAAGCGAGAATTACTGCTGAAGCGCCATCGCTGATTGGTGAACAATCAAAAAGCTTCAAGGGATATGCAATTACTCTTGAGTTCAAAACAGTCTCAACATCGATTTCTTTTTGAAGGTGAGCTTTTGGATTTTTTACTGCATTTCTGTGTGCTTTTACAGCCACAAGAGCCATCTGCTCTTCGGTAGTTCCGTATTTAGCCATGTGGGATGATGCGTGCATAGCATAGTACGCCGGGAAGGTTGTACCGTACTGGTGGAACTCCCACAGGTAGTTCCCAGCCCTACCCCCAACAGCAAGGGACACTGGTGTCTCAACCTCAGTCATTTTCTCAACTCCAATAGCTATTGCAACCTCAGCAACTCCAGAGGCTATTGAAGCATAGGCTGTGTAAACTGCAGAGCTTCCAGTAGCACACGCAGATTCTACCCTTATCGGCCCCTTTCCAGAAAAACCGCAGTACTCGTTTACTGGTACAGCGGGCATGAGTTCGTAATTTCTCGTCCCCACACTACCAACTACGCTTATATTTACATCATCCTGAGTTATGTTAGCATCATCGAGCGCTTCTTTAACAGCTTCAAAAGCGAGTTCCTGGATTGTGGTATCTCTTACACCAAACTTTGAGCAACCAACTCCGATAATACCTATTTTCATCAGGCATAGTTATTCATGATTATATTTAAAATTTTCGTAATTGACGAACAAAAACTAAACACATGATTCACAATATATGCAGAAAACTCGTTTAGCATGAAGCGTGATAAGTTTACCCTTTTGGGGCTTCTCTTGGTGTTTGTAGTCTTCACACCCCTCCTATCTCCTTTACAAAGGCTGGAGGCAACGATGCTATCTTCTCAAGGGATTTTATCCAGTCTGATACTTTGGTCTCTATCTATTACAGCTTTGCTTCCATTTGCAAGCGTAAAATGAAGCATAGTTTCACCCTTGAAATATATCATTCGTCCATAGTTTTCGTGGCTAGCTGACGCCTCAAAAGCCCACATGTACGACCTTTCTTTGCCAGATCGTCAGCCCCCAATCAACTTCTCTGCAGTCAAATGGTTATTCGATGGGTGAAATTATTTCGATTACACATGTTTTATTGCTGAGAGGTGTTAATTTGACACTTCCGGAAAAATAAATAAACTTTAAATGAATTCTACATATTATGCGAAAGAAAGAGCTTGACGATGTTGATAAGAAAATCATTGAATACATTCTAAAAGGCAAAACCCAAAGCGAGGTTGCGGAGCTAACTGGTGTAACTCTGAGGACGGTTCAAAACAGGATGAAGGCTCTAGAAGAGGAAGGATATATTATAAAGCTTAAAGAAGGTTACTGGGTAGCAGATTATCAGAAACTTGGGCTTACAGTGCTTGCAGTAATTTTCATAGACCTCGACATGGATTCCAAAAACAAAATCGATATGATAGTTGAACACATGAAAACGCTCGACTTCGTTGAAAATGTTTTTGAAGTTGTTGGATCTCCTTACGATCTGTGCTTGATAGTCAGATACAAGGACATCGAGGAATACAGAAAGGAGAAAAGAAAATTTATGGAGTGGTTCAGGAAGAACAACATGAGGATCAATCATCTCCAGACAATTATAGCCTCAAAGACATATAAAAACCATAGAAGGACAATAATTCCTTAACTCATGCTTTAAATCAAAATACAAAAAATAAATAAAAGGGATACGAACATTGGAGATAATTATCTCTCTTACAACCTTTTCTGAAGTTAATTATCTTTTTTCGATTTTGATCTCGTTAAATTTCTAATGTGCAGATAAATAAAAAAGGAATAAAAGCATTAATCTTTTTTCACTTACTTTCTCAACCCCTCCGTTGCTCTTGCAATTTCAACTATTCTCTTTGCAAGGGCTTTAGCAGTATTGATCGATATCTCATCTTTTTTTACAGATCTCCAACCAGTATCACTCTGAATAGTTCCGATTACGAAGCTTCCAGTAGTGATTGGGTTCTCAGCAATTGAAACTGGAATCATTCCCTGTCCCAATGCATAAACGAGCAGGCTCATGATCGCATATTCAGCTCCTCCATTTCGTAGTCCTGAGGTCACTACTGGAGCAAAAACTCTGTTTTTAAGCCAGAATCCACCCATCCTTGCCATTCTGCTCCTATCGATTAGATTTTTGACTATTCCGGGGACATTACCGAAGTATGTTGGAACCCCTATTACTATTGCATCGGCTTCCTTCATCTTCTCAAGAACTTTATTTATGTCATCCTTTTGACTGCATTCCCCCTTCAGGCACTTATCACAGCCTATGCACTCTTTGATGCTGTAGTCTCTCAGGTTGAGTATTTCAGTTTCAGCACCCATCTTTTCAGCTTCGCTGAGGATGATTTCAAGCAGGGCATGGGTGTTTCGCCTGTTTGGACTTCCGTTTATTGCTAAAATTTTCATGGTTATCACTTCCAAACAGTATTTTATATTTCTTCCGAAATTTTTTGGAAGATTATTACTTTTTAAGGGGGATCTATTGGTCTATGGATCTGTGGGTATGGGTTGGGAGTCTATGAACCTATGTTCTTCAAACTCTCTCTATTATGCATGCCGCTCCTTGCCTCCCTCCAATGCAGGAGCGAGTCCGTAGTCTCCACCTTTCTCTTGCAGTATCTCGCAAGCTGCTTGCACCTGACAGAATCTGTCCAAGACCTCCGTCAATCCTCCAGAATTCCTCAACAACGAGCCAGAAGAGTATTGTAGCGAACTGTATGCAATGAAACCGAACATCTACAATAGGGGGTAAAAAGATGGTCTAGGGGTGAAATACATGTTATGTCCAAAACTTTTGAACTTGCTGAACACCCGTCGCAGAGGACTTTCTTAATCCTGAAACGAGTTCTGCAATGGAAGAGATGGCTATCTGGAGAAGCTATGACTTTGAGAAGAAAAAAGAAATAGCTAAGTATTTAGCAGAGATAATAGATGAAATACCGAAGGGGGTGCTGGAATGAGCTACGAGGTTTTGATGCAGAGGCTTGGTTTTCCAGACTCAGAGTTGCTGAAAAAAATACTTGAGTATTTGATGAGTGAAGAAGAGGCTAAAATAGCTGCTGTACTGCCGGGGAGCACTGATGAAGTGGCTGAGAAGCTTGACATGGACATAGGCAGGGTGAGGGAAATTCTCGAAAACCTCTTCAAGAAGGGTGTTGTGATCCCTAAGAACTTCAGAAACAGAGAGTACTACAGGTTTGCAAGGGATATCATACAGCTTCACGACGCAACGCTCGCATCAAAGCACATGAAAGATACAGAATATGCTAAGCTGTGGAAGGTGTTTGGAGAAAAGGAGGCACATGCCAGAATGGGGCAGTTTCTTTCAGCATCGGGATTCAAGATATGGAGGGTTATTCCCGCATACAGGGCGATAAAGGATCTGCCTAATGTTCTGCCATACGAGAACATAGTGGAGATGATTAAAGCTCAGGAGAAGATAGCCGTTGTGCCATGCTCCTGCAGGAATGTTACAATGCTTGCAGGAGATGGATGCAATTATACAGATGAGAGCTACTGGCACTGCATACAGTTCGGAAGAGGAGCTGAATATGTAATTGCAAGGGGCTCAGGTAGAGAGATATCTGTCGAGGAGGCTCTGGAGATAATAGAAAGGGCTGAAGAGGATGGTCTGGTGCATACATGGCCCAATACAGCAAAGATAGTTGATAATAGAGTTACAGTTAACTGCAACTGCTGCAGTGATTGCTGCGAGTTCTTCCTCTCAGCCAAGTTTGCGAACGTTCCAATGGAAACCTTGCTTGAGAAAAGCAGGTATGAAGCATATGTCGATGAGGATGAATGCATAGGCTGTCAGACCTGCATTGACAGATGTCACTTCGATGCGATAGAAATGTATAGGCCTGAAGGGAGCAAGAAATTCAAGGCAAGAGTAGTCGCTGAAAACTGCTTTGGCTGCGGTGTCTGTGTTGTTGGTTGCGAGCAGGAAGCGATTAAGCTGAAGGCCGTAAGACCGGCAGAACACATTCCAGAGGGCTGACTGACAGATTTACTGGCAATCAGGAAATCTGGATATGGATGGCTACATCTTTGCTCTGGTTGCATCAATGCTCTGGGGCTTAAATGCAGTTTTTGTAAGAAAAGCTCTTGAAAAAACTGATGCTTTTTCAGGCACATTTTTTATCGTTTTAGTTTCTGCAGTATGCTTGCTGATGATGTCAATTTTCGATAAATCATTATTCAATGCCAATTTAACTCAGAAAAACTTGATTTTTTTAGCTGCAGGTGGGATACTTCAGTATTTCTTTGGTAGATCACTTACATACTTTTCTGCGAAAATTGTTGGTTCTTCAAGGGCTTTTACTGGAAGTTCGACAAGAATTATGTTCTCAGCCATTCTTGGAATATTGATTTTAGGTGAGAAAGTTAGCTTTATGAAAGCCTTTGGCATTATCGCAATGATAGCTGGAATGTATATTCTTTCTATGGAGAGGCTAAGTGGTTTGCATATCTCAATTGCTGGTGGTTTCTTCTATGGTTTAGCCTCCATAGTCATAAAAGCTGGAATGGCTGAAAGTGTTGTTCTGAGCAACCTGATCTCTATCCTGTCAGCTTTACCCTTCCTTGCATTATTGGCTTCAAGAAACATCAATACATCCAAGTTTAACAGATTTTTACTATTTTCTGGATTTACACTTTTTCTTGCAACACTTTCCTATTACAAAGCGCTATCATTGGCACCTGTGGTTGTGGTCGTACCTCTCTCAAATCTGTATCCAGTTTTTGCAGTTATCTTCTCATATCTATTCATTCAATCACTTGAAAGGATTGGATTGAGGACCTTTGCTGGAGCTTGTATTGCTGTTTTCGGAGGTATCATAGTATATCTAAGCTGAACCCCGTTGAAGTTCATGAAATACGAAACCAATACGAAATCTTTATACATTATTAAACCTGAGTTTTATAACTGGCAGATTTGCTGGATGGCAAAACGATGAAAATATTGAAGTTAGGTGGTACAGATGTCTGAATTCAACTTTAAGGATATTATTTATGAGAAAAAAGATAGAATCGCGACAATAACCATCAACAGACCCGGAAGGTACAATGCCTGCAGACCAATAACGATTTACGAGCTTACTAAAGCATTCATCGATGCATGGGCGGACAAAGAGATTGGGGTTGTTGTTTTTACGGGAGCTGGAGATAAAGCCTTTTGCACAGGTGGAGATCAATCTATAAGGGATGTTGGTGGGTATAAAGGAGACATGAAAGAATACCGAGGAACTATTGCAACATTACCCCTTGAAGTCGGATGGCAATTTGTGACATTTCTGATTAGGCACATTCCTAAGCCAGTAATAGCGAGGGTGAATGGTTATGCTATAGGGGGTGGACATGTATGGCAGGTAAACTGTGATCTCTCCATCGCTTCAGAAACAGCTAAATTCGGACAGGCTGGTCCAAGAGTCGGGAGTTTTGATCCCGGTTTTGGAACTGGAGATCTGTGGAGAAATGTAGGGCTTAAAAAAGCAAAGGAAATATGGTATCTCTGCAGAATTTACACTGCCCAGGAAGCTCTGGAAATGGGACTCGTAAACAAAGTTGTTCCACCAGATAAATTAGATGAGGAAGTGAGGAAGTGGTGTGATGAACTGCTGGAGAAAAGTCCAACCGCTTTGAAAATGCTCAAGTATGCTTTTCTCGCAGAAACTGATGGGCTTGGAGGAATAACAGAACTTGGTGTTGGAGGTTTAAGTCTTTACTATATGTCAGACGAGTCCGTAGAGGGTAGGAATGCCTTCATGGAGAAAAGAATGCCGGACTTCTGGAAATATTATCTGAATTTACAGGATTAGAGAGGTGATTTGATGGTCGATATCTCCGATATTAAAAAAATAGGTGTACTGGGTGCGGGTGTTATGGGTCATGGGATAGCCCAAGTTTGTGCAAGAAGTGGTTATGAAACTGTTCTGGTAGATATAAAAGAAGAATTTCTTAAAAAGGCGGTTGATATCATTAAGTCCGGACCTTTTGGATTAGAGAAACTCGTTCAGAAAGGTAAGATAAATGAAGAAGAGATGCATGAAGTCCTTGCGAGGATAAAGACTTCCACTTCAATGGATGTTTTGAAGGATGTAGATTTCCTGATTGAATCCATCCCGGAAGATATAGAACTGAAAAAGAAGGTTTACACTCAACTCGATAAGATCTGCAAAGCTGAGACGATTTTTGCCTCAAACACATCCGGAATTATGATATCAGACCTTGCCTCTGCTGTGGACAGGAAAGACCGGTTTATCGGTATGCACTGGTTCAATCCCCCTCCCGTTATGAAGCTGATTGAGGTTGTTAGAGGGGCTCTAACATCAGACGAGACCTTTAACATTACAGTTGAACTTTCAAAAAAGCTTGGAAAGGTTCCGGTAGAGGCCGCAGATGGCCCGGGATTTTTCACCACAAGATTCATCAACTGCTGGCTTGTAGAAGCTATAAGACTTTTCGAGACCGGAATTGCCGGGATAAAGGAGATTGATGATATGTGTAAGATGGCTTTTGGTTTTCCAATGGGCCCATTTGAACTTATGGATTTGATCGGTCTCGATACGATGTTTCACATTGGAGAGTACATGTACGAAGAGACGAGAGATCCCCACTACGCTCCACCAGTCACACTGAAAAAACTCATCCTTTCAGGATATATCGGAGATAAGAAACTGAAAAAGGGTAGCAAGGGAGGATGGTACGACTACTTTGGCATACGTAAATAATGGTCCTAAAAGGATAAAAACCTCTGATCCGCTTGGATTCCAGACATTGTAGGTTGTAAAATTCCGATTTGACCAATTTATAATGATTAATCAACCCCACCCCCTTTATTTCCTGTGGAAACATGCAAAAACTCAGCAGAGTCCATGGTGGGAGTTACAAAGCAACAGGATCAGCTGGCTAAAAAGATGGAATGGCTACAATGGCTCAATTCAGAATTTGGAGAGAGACCGGCAAAACTTAATAAGCTTAACCATATTTTTTAAACTCTTCCAGGCAGGTTTTACAGCAGAGAACATAGAATCGGTTATGCTTTTTGTAGATTAATGGGTCATCTATCGAGGTTTTGCCGCAGTAATCACATTTGAACTCGAGTTTCAGTGAGAGGGGTTTATCCACAATCTCTGATTTGAGTACTGGAATAACCTCTTCCACTTCAATCCAATCTTGTTCTGCTATCTCAGAAAGCCTTGAAAGCGAACTGATCTCGAGCTTCAGAATATATTCTCTGTCAGATATCTTGTTTATTTCGAGAACTTCTTCAATATCTTTCAATCTCCTGTAATCCTCTGTTCTGACTCTCAAAATGAACAGATTTTTTCGGAAAATATCTGCAACCTCTATCGTGTATCTTTTGATAATACCGTCTTTCTCTAACCTCTCAATCCTGGATTTCACTGTCTGCCTTGTTATGTTCAGGTTCTTTGCGATCTCTGTGAAACTAATCCTCGAGTTCTCCTTCAGGATATTCAGTATCTTTATATCTATCTCATCGATTTCCATGCTTCTGCTTAGATGTAATCCTCGAGATTTATCAGCTTTCTACCACAGTAATCGCATACGGCTTTGACCCTGCTTTCATCCAGAAATATCCTGAATCTGGATTTTATCGGCTCGTTGCTGTTGGATATGCAGTTGGGGTTGGGACATTTTATTATGTTCTCAACGACTTCCGGGGGTTTGACATTGAACTTTCTTATTATCTCATAATTCTGGATGAGGTTGATCGTTGCCTCTGGGGCTATCAGGGCTATCTTGTTCAGCTCCTGATCACCTATGTACTTACCCTCAACCTTGACGATGTCTTTCTTGCCCATCTTTGCGCTCTCGACATTCATCGCCATTGAAACTGCTTCACTGGATTTCGGCTTTATTCCAAGAATTTTGAGAACGAGTATTGCCAATCCCGGGGTTATGTGGTCTATAACTGTGCCATCCTTTATTTTGCTGATCACGAGATGCTTAACATCATTCACAGCCATCACCATCCTTCAGTAGTTCGTATAATATTGCCATCCTTATCGGAACACCGTAAAAAGCCTGTTTGAAATACTTGGCATGCTCTGTGCTGTCAACATCTACATCTATTTCATTAATTCTCGGCAGGGGGTGCATTACTATCATCGACTCCTTTGCCCTGCTTATGATATTCCTGTTTATGACATAGCTTCCCGAGACCTTCTTGTACTCCTCCTCATCCGGAAATCTTTCCTTCTGAATCCTCGTCACATACAGCACATCTATTTCAGATATTACATCCTCAAGCTCAACTTCCTCTATTCTTCCGTTCAGCCCCTCAAGAAATTCTGCGGGGAGTTTCAGCATTGGAGGGCTTATGAGGTATATTGTGGTGTTGAAGAGTGTTAGCGCCTTTATGAGGGAGTGGACGGTTCTTGAGTACTTCAGATCTCCCATCAGGGCTATTTTGCAACCTTCGAGCGTGGACTCCTTCATTATTGTGTACAGATCGAGCAGCGTCTGGGTTGGATGCTGTCCGGCACCATCTCCAGCATTTATTATCGGAACCGTTGAGTTTTCGGATGCGAACCTTGCAGAACCTTCCAGCGGGTGTCTGAGAACTATGGCATCAGCATAGTTAGAAACAACTCTTATCGTGTCTGCAAGTGTCTCTCCTTTCGCAACACTGCTTGCTTCATGAGCCGTCATGTTTATGACATCACCACCAAGCCTCTTCATTGCGGTCTCAAACGACATTCTCGTTCTGGTGGACGGCTCGAAAAACAGGTTTGCCAGTATCTTTCCTTCAAGGTACTTGCATCTCTTTCCCATAGCAATATCCTCAAATCTCTCAGCTTGCTTAAGCAAATAAAGGATATCATCCTTTGTGAGATCATCAATTGAGATTAAATGCCTGAATCTCGACATCAGATTCTTTTATCCAGCTTAGGATATAAAGTTTGTTGAGGTGGCTTACATTTAGATGACGGGATTATTTTGTTTGTGGGGCTATCAATAATTGGAGACTTGCATAGAAATGTTTGAAGGGAACTAATGAAACTGCATAGAACAACGAATTTATTTTCAAAGCCCTTAACAGATCCAATGATCCTCAAAAAATCGCCGTTCATTTTCACGCTGGCGATGGTTCTGGGAATACTCTTCCCACAGTTCGCAAGCTCCATGAAGGATCTGATAATACCGATACTGGCTTTTGTCATGATTCTGTCTTTAAAGGATCTCGATTTCAGAAATATGAGCTTAAAATCTGGTTTTTTGAATGTACTTCTCAACTATCTCTTCCTCTCCGGTGTTATACTTGTCCTCTCCTTCTTGATTGAAGATGAAGCATTAAGGCTCGGATTCATCGTCATGGCCTCTGCACCTCCGGCGGTGGCTATAGTTCCCTTCTCCAAATTGCTTGCCGGAGATGTGACCGAAAGCGTGGTCTCTAACGGAATGGCCTACCTGCTTTCTCTTGCTTTCACGCCAGCAATTCTTCTAGCATTTACTGGAGAGTATGTAAGCATGTATGAGGTTCTTAAAGCATTAGTTGTTCTGATTATGATCCCTCTCATTTTTTCCAGATTCATTCGGGTTGATGGCGAGATTTTCATAAATCTCGGGTTTGGGATTGTGATATACACGATCATAGGGCTGAATATCTCTACTATCTCCGTCATATCTGGACTGCCGGAAGTTATTTTTGCGGGATTCGTGAGGACTTTTATTGCTGGCACGGTAATCTTTCTCATCTTCATCAGAAAAGGCTACTCAACGGCGATAACAAAAGCCCTGTTTTCATCGTACAAGAACCTCGGGTTCACAGCAGGTGTGGCAATGATGCTTTTTGGGGATAAAGCGAGCATCCCAGCAGCTATATGTGTATTTTTTGAGGTCCTGGTTTTCAACTACTACACAATCTTCAAAAAATACTGGGGATAAGTTTTATAAGGTATCATGGAAAAATAAATATCATGGCATACAAATATGGGAATGTTGAGATTACTTTTCTGAAGCACGCGGGCTTTAAGATAAAGGGCAGCAAAACGATCTACATCGATCCTTACGATCTCCCGGACGGGCTTGAAAAAGCAGACTACATTTTCGTAACTCATGACCATTTCGATCACAAAGATATTGGATCAATTAGAAGGCTCTCGAAGCACGATACGACGGTTGTGATCCCAAGTGGTTGTCTGCTCGAGGGATACAGAACATGCGAGCTTGACATCGGTGAGGAAGAGGATCTGAATGGTGTTAAGGTTAAGACTGTACCAGCATACAACATCGATAAGCCATTTCACCCGAAGGGGATTGGAGTGGGTTACATAATCGAGATGGATGGTGTTAGGATCTACCATGCTGGAGACACGGACTTCATCCCTGAGATGAAGGATGTTGAGGCCGATATTGCTTTGATACCTGTGGGAGGGAAGTACACGATGGACATGGAGCAGGCAAAAAAGGCTATAGAGGTAATCAAAGCGAAGGTTGTAGTCCCGATGCATTATGGCACCCTTCCGGAAACCAAGGCGGATGTGGAGAAACTGAAATCAGATAGGGTTGTTGTGCTTGAACCGGAGTTTAAATAATCAGATAATTATTTATTGATATCAAAAAAATTACAGATTTATACCGTCTCGACCAAAAAAAGTTATGGCTAAAAAGACTCAGGGAAAGGAGGTTCCGGACGATTCCGACGAGTTGATGATGCAGGTGGCCTCATCTCAGCTTAAAGCCAACTATAGAAAATCTCTTGGAAAGGAGTATGCAAGAAGAAGCTGGGATCTGGAAATAAAGAAGGCTCTGAAGAAAAAAGAAGAAGAGAGGAAGGCTAAACAATAGTAGAGATTCCGGAGTAGATAAAGTATATGCCGAAGATTACGAAGATTATCGCAGATATTGTCGAGAGGGTTTTGGCAGATTTATCCCACACCTCAACCGTTTTTGAAGAGATCAAGGAGACGAAACCCAGCCAGCCAAAATCGCACAGTTCATGGACTATTATAAAAACAATTAACCCCATAATTCCAAATTTTTCAGCAGTGGTTACGAGAATGAGTCCGATTGTGAACCACCATATTATGAAATAGGGATTTGCGATACTCATGGCCAGTCCTGTAAAGATGGATCTCATGTCCGTTGAGCCATCGAGCTTGGATTTGGATGTGAGTTCTTTGTGTGCCATGTAGATCAAAAAGATTCCACCAAAAACTCCTACAAACACCTTTACCTGTTCGGTTATTATTGAAACTCCAAAGAAGAAGAGGATGAGAATTATCGGAATTTCAACTATTGCATGACCTGAGGAGAGCAGAAATCCTGCATACTTTTTGTTCATTCCCTCCGATACTGCTGAAGCGAACAGGGGCCCGGGAGCCATCACGCCGCTTAGGGATATGAAAAATACCATCAGGGCGAACTCAGCAAGGTTCATCACCTCTTTTTCAATGCTGAATTAATTTAACTTTCTGTTTGATATAATAAGCAGGTTTTATAATAATTTTAACCGAAAAAATTTTAAATTAAATGGTAAAGTAAGGTTGTGGAAATCTCGATTCATCTCCGCGAGATGGAAGATGATGAGGTAGAGGATGTAATTGATCTTGAATACGAGATTCTTGGACTCAGTGTTTTTGTTGACATTTCAACGAGGCCGTACCACAAGAAGGTTTTTGTGGCGGATGTTGGCGGAGAGATAATTGGCGGTGCTGTAGCCTACTGGAACGAAAAGTTTAAGATAGGCTCTCTTTTCGTTAAGGAGGAATTTAGAAAACAGAACATTGGAAGGAATCTTGTTAAAAAGTGTATTGAGTTTGCAAATGCAATTGGATTTGATAGCGTCTGGCTAGAGGTTCCGGTGAATCAGGGAAATCTCGTTTCATACTACAAATCCATGGGATTCAGGATCCATGAGGTCATAAAGCACTTCTATGGTATCGGTAAGCATGCGTACAGCATGGTGTACAGGATAATCAGCTGAAGTTGGATAATGTAAAAAATTAGCTTTTCTCAACACTCGCAACAGCAAAGAATGTAGCAAATGATATGACTAAGGTCCACACTGATGCCGGGATACCGAGCGGATTGAGTTTCATGTAGAATAGTAATATTGCTGTGGCAAATCCGACAATCAGCGTTGAGATCGCCGCTTTCTCTCCACCAGATTTCCAGTGAAAAACTCCGAGGATCAGTGGTAGCTGACATAGTAGCAATGTGGAGCTGAGAACTGCAAGGTTGACTATGTATCCTGGCCTCTGGATTGAGAACAGGGTTATGGCTATTGTTAAAACGACGATGAGGATCTGTCCGGTGTTTATCCTGTTGCTTCCAAGCAGATCTCTTGAGATCATCGATGCGAGGGTTAGAACGATCGAGTTGGCAGTTGTTATTGCTGCGGCGAAGATGCTGAGTGATATCAGAACGGCCAGGGATGGTGGCATTATGCCGAGAAATGTTGGCGTTACAGCGTCTCTGTCTTTCAGCAGTGGAAAACTTCCGATTTCGGTCATGACCCTCAGTTCCAGCCCAAGGAATGTTACGAGGATTGTATAGATCAAGCCAAAAGTTCCGAAGAGTATGACCATCTTTTTCAATGCTCTCTCATCTCTGGGGACATATATCCTCTGGAAAACCTGGGGATTGGTTAATGCAAAGAAGAACCAAGGCACTGTCAGGGCTATGAACCTTTCCGGAGTCCAGATCTTGTTCGGTACTATCAGCAAATCTCCGATCCTTGAGATCTCGCCGAAGAATGTGCCGTTCAGCATGCTAAACGCCCACATCACAGCAGAAACCGCCATGATGAGCATGAATACTCCCTGAATCGCATCAGTCCATGCAACACCTCTCAGCCCCCCAAGGAATGCCCAGAATGCTATCAAGAATGCTGATGCGAGTATGGCATGTGTGAAACTGATTGTAGAGTTTTTCTCGATTATGAGAGAGACACCGATGAGCTGGACGGAGATGTACGGGATCAGGGCGATTGATACTATCACCGCCATTATTTTTGGCACCAGCTTTCCGTACCTATCCACCATCATGTCTCCGGGAGTTATGTATGCTCTCTCCTTGCCAAGCTTCCATATCTTCGGAGCGTAGTAGGACAGCAGAAAGAGCGTTCCAACCAGATAGAACAGCTCAAACCCCAGCGATCCAACTCCTGAGGCATAGGTTAAGCCAACGAGTCCAACCATCATGAATGCCGAGTATGTTGTGGCCGAGTATGTCAGGGCAGAAACGATCCCACCAATTCTCCTTCCACCTAGGTAGTAGTCCTCCTGCGATCTGATCCCTTTTCTTGCTATTATGGCGATGGCAGTTCCGATTATCGCATAGGCTATGAATGCTATCAGGAAAATCATTTTACCACCTCACCGCTATGTATGCTAAGTACAGCGACGCTACAATACACCAGTATATGTATGTGGATAGGTCATAGCTCTTTATGGCGAAAAATGGTACTATCATCGCCAGTACTACTATCAGACCTTCTAGCAACTTCATCGAACATATGTTCGGTAGATTACATATAAGCTTTTTGCAGGTAGTAGATTCTTTGGCTAGAGTATTGAAGAGCACTTAATCTTGGTTTTAATCCAAAGATTAACTTTCCTTTGGTAGAAGATTGTTCAGTGAGGGGATTGGAAATTCTCTCTAAAGATTCCAATGTCTTATCTCGAAATTATTTCACAACCCAGCATCCAACTCTTGTGAGAAAAACTAACGAACAGGAAGATCATGGAAATCAGACAGCTTGACAGAGGAGCACCACTAAAGGAAATAGCGGCTGTGATAAGGGTAACTCTAAGAAAAGTCTATCAGATCAAAAAGCAGTACAAAGAGGCAGAATACCAGAGTTAAAGCATGAGTGATTTAACGAGCTTGAGACACCTTATCAGCCATTCTGGGGAGGTTGCCAGCTGAGAGAGTATTTGAGTTTGGCAGGAGTGGTTGTTTGAGGATGAGGTTACTTCGGGATACTACCTTATATACTCAATAAACCCGTTGTTCTCTCTTGCATAGTTCATGAAGTGATACAGCAAAGTTTTTCGATTTTCTGGAATCAGGAAAGATTTCCTATTTCCAACAACAATGATCTTTTTCCTCGCCCTCGTAACCGCTACATTAAACCTCCTTTTCTCGCAGGCGAACCTCAGATTTCTGACAGCAGTGGTTGAGAACACGATAACATCCCTCTCCCTTCCCTGAAATGCATCCACTGTATCGACTTCCACGCTGATGATCTCCCTTATCTGATCCCTCTGGGCTATATATGGGGTTATAACCCCAACATCCTCAACTCCCGCATCAAGAAGCGTTCTTACTATATCTCCAACAACTGCTGCTTCTTTGGGATTAACTCTGCTCTTCTTCATGGGTTCATCTCTCGAATCAACAGAAACGAATATAACGGTCCTCCCGGGATCGATGATGAACCATCTGAACCCTTTATCAGCACAATCAACCTCAAGCTTTATGTTTTTGCATGATTCGTGTGGTTTTATCTTCCCTCCATATACATACCTCGATGCAAAGTTGATTATCTTCTCATTGCTTCTGTAATGGTTTCTCAGCCACAGAGGCTTGCTAGAAAAGAAGTTGAAGGCACTATATTTCGAAGAGTTCCATCCCGTTCTCAGTACCGGACTTAGCTGGAATGGATCACCTACCACCACAAACGAGGATTCCTGAGAGATGGACAGGAGAGCAGAAGAGATCAGAGCCTGACTGGCCTCATCTATCAGAACGAGATCGAAGTGCTGATCTACCAGAGGATACATACCGCTCTTTATCAGCGTTGAGCCGACAATTCTGGATTTCGATAGAATTTCCAGACTCTTTCTTTCGATTTTGCTGTACTCTTTTGCCAGACTGTCGAGATCGAAGTGCATCAGCGATGTAACATCCCTCATGGCCATGTACTCAAGCAAGATTTTCCTCACATCTCCAGAGGTCTTCCAGTACCTGCCAACCCTGACAACATACTTGGATCTATGCAGATCGAATTCTAAAATCTTTTCGAGAGCATTATCCACAGCCCTGTTCGTGTGTGATGCTATGAAAACCCTTTTTCCCTCATCCATCGCGATCTTGGCACAGTATGCTATGAATGTCGTTTTTCCAGTTCCCGGTGGGCCAATAACCCTCATGACCTCGTTTTCTTCTAGGCTTAAACTGGCAACAACAGCATCGCTCTGATACTCATCCAGACCTTCAATTTTTTGCCCTGATGTCCTGACATCAACCTCCCTCGGGAAATCTGGATTCTCTATGAAGTGATCCAGTGCCTGAATTTGAAGGTCGTATGAAAGCAGACTTTCCATCTCAACAAGCTTCAGACTTTCCTCTTCAGGAGTTGAAAATAGCTTAAGAATCGCTGATCTGCCATTTCTGTCATATCTCAGGACATATCCCAGTTCGTGTAAACCATCATCCAGAAACCCGAGCAATGTTCCCTCACTTACGGGTTTCTCCACCTTTATAGAGCAAAAGTTCCGGCTGATTCCCTCGATCTCTCCTCTGAATGATCCTCTTTTCTCAACCTCCCTTTTAACAATCTCCTTCTCTTCTTTAAGAATATTTCTAAGTCTCTCAAGTACTTCCAGCTTCTCCATAACTAAAGCACCGATTTTATGGATTCGATGTCTGCTGGAACCTCTATCGGTGATCCGCAGGCTCTAATCACAGCTTCAGGATCTTTGAGCAGATGTCCGGTTGTTATGCATACAACAGTCTCATCCACATCTATTTCTCTGCCTGCAAGCTTGATCAAACCGGCAACAGAGGCTGCTGAAGCGGGCTCAACACCAATTCCTTCCTTGCCAGCTAAAATTTTCTGAGCTGAGATTATCTCCTCATCTGAAACCTCCTCAGCCAGGCCATTGGACTCGTATATGGCATTCAAAGCCTTTCTTGCGTTAACTGGATTTCCAATCCTTATTGCAGTTGCGATTGTCTCAGGAGTTACAGGCTCTATCACCTTCTTACTCTCAACAAACGCTCTGTAGATAGGATTTGCTCCCTTCGCCTGAATTCCCGTCATTTTGGGTATGCTGTCAATCAGCCCCAATGTTTTCAACTCCCTGAATCCCTTATATATCGCAGAGATGTTGCCAGCATTTCCCACAGGAAGAATAACCCTGTCAGGAACATATCCGAGCTCATCGACGATCTCAAAAGCTATCGTTTTCTGCCCCTCAAGCCTGAATGGATTGACCGAGTTGAGCAAATAAAAGTTCTCCTGCCTGCTTATCTCTCTAACGAGCTCCAGTGCTTTATCAAAATTACCCTTGATACCTATAACCTTCGCATTATGCATCAACGCCTGAGCAACTTTGCCCAATGCAACCTTTCCAGCAGGAAGCAGGACATATGCTTTGAGGTTGGCTTTCGCGGCATACATCGCCAGTGATGCCGAGGTGTTGCCAGTAGATGCACAAGCTACAGCCTTCTTTCCAAGCTCTATAGCCTTCGTCACACCAACGGTCATGCCTCTATCCTTGAAGGATCCGGAAGGATTCAGACCTTCATGCTTAACATAAATCCGATGAATGTTTAACTCTCTCTCGAGGTATTCGGCTCTGAAAAGTGGAGTACCTCCCTCGTTTAACGAAATTGGTTTTATCTTCACTGGAAGAAGGTCTGCGTACTTCCACACCCTCAGGTTGTTTCCATCGAGCTTGAATGTGACATCTATGCTGTCAAGATCCAGGCTCACTTCGAGAAGTCCCCCACAGGGGCAGGTATACATCTCCTCATTCTCATACACTTTACCGCACTCGATACATCTAAGATAAACCATGAAAACTGATCGTTCAATTGCTATATATAACTTCAGCAAATTCTGGCAGAGTTAGTCCCAGAATCCCCTTGTCCTTATGTATCTCCTCTCAGCTTCCATGAGTTCCAGATAGAAATCGTCCTCACTCCTGTAGTACTTTGAGAGAATTCTTGCAGCATTCTCCACTCCAACACCATGTGTGTTCATCGCGATGATGGCTCTTTTCCCGTGCGAGAGAACGAGGTTGGCAATCCTGTAAAGCTCCCTTTTCGGAATTTCATCAAGCTTTCTTCTGGCGTTGAACGCCGCAATCATCCCGGATTTGCATCTAGGACATTCAGGCCTATCTATCAGCCTTATTGGTGTCCTGATCGTGTATCCACAGTTTATGCAGTGGATAACCGTGACTTCATTCTCGAGCCTTTTCTTGAAGATGTCCAGCAGCAGATAGAGTGGTTTCTTTGGTTTTAGCAGATCGAAACTGTGTTCTCTGGATGCAAGGGATATGGGGCTGAGTTTGTTGTAAACAACAATCTTTAAATCCTTCCCGAGTCTCTCGATAATCTCTTTAGACCTCTCAATATCCATCTTCTCCAGAAATATCTCTCTGACAGCTTCCCTGTATATCGGGGTGTCTCTGAGCCTGACTACGAGTCTCGAAAGGTTTACCCTCGATAGATCGAAGTTCTTGCTCAGATAGCCGAACTTTCTCGCAGAGTGTATAACCTTCCACTGGAGCAGCTTTGTGTCGAGCAACGCCCTTTCAGCCAGTTCCTCAACACCCTCTCTCCTGAGATTCAGCAGTATATCTCTTACCTCTTCACAGCTTGCCGGGGTTAGCTTTATCCTGTATGGATCTATCTCTATGCTGACATTCCTGCCCTTCCTCGCTGTCAGCAGAAGAGCGATAATTCTTCCAAGAGTTTCATTAACCTTATGCCCGAAACAGGCGTTTATTACTGCTGTATTCTCTCCACCCTCTATGGTTACAACTTTGTCTGATGGAACCTCAAACTTCTGCTCCACATGCTCTTTTATTGTTCTGATTACGGTTTCAGCAGCTTTCTCGTTCGTCTCAAACCTTGAAAGCAGGTAATCTTTAGCGTCCTGAGTATTTCTAATCCTGTCGGCAATAACCCTTCTGAGCCTTCCAACTTCAACAGCGACCTCGAAGGGAACTGGAATCTCCTCTCCAACCCATGACGGAATCTCTCCTTCACTAACCACCGGCTCTACCTTGACAACATCGTTTACAGCAAGAACCCTCCATAGCTCTCCCTTTATCGCAAAAACCTCTCCGGTAAAGGTTGAGAGAAAGCTTTCATCGATTTTTCCTATCTTCCTTCCAGTAGTTATATCCACAACCGTATAGCTCTTCTCATCGGGAATCATCGAGATGTTGTCGTAGAAGTACCTTCTCGCCTTTCTTTTTGCGGATATCCTCTCTCCATCGAAGAAGATCAGGTGTCCTTCCGCAAGAAACTCGCATATCTTAACAAAATCATCAAATTCCAGATTTCTGTAAGGGTAAGCCCTTCTTATTATCTCGTATGCCTTTGCGACATCTATATCCCTGTACTCCAAGGCAAGAGCAGATATCTGGTTTGCAAGAACATCGAGGCTGTTGAAATGCATCGTTAGATCCTCGATCTCTCCCTTTAGAGCTCTTTCAGCAATGATCCATGATTCCATTATCTCGTCAAAGGAGTTTGCGAGTATGTACCCTCTGGATGTTCTCTCCATGCTGTGTCCGGCCCTTCCCACCCTCTGAATCAGCCTCGTTACCTCTCTCGGGCTGTTGTACTGGATTACAACATCCACATGGCCTATGTCGATTCCAAGCTCCATGGATGATGTGCAGATCAAAGCTTTAAGCTCCCCTTCCATGAATTTCCTTTCAGCCTCAAGCCTCGCCTCTCTCGACAGTGAGCCGTGATGCACCTCAACATCCATTATCTGCTTGAGCCTCAGGCCAAGAGCCTCGGCAGTCTGCCTCGTGTTCACGAATATCAATCCAGAACCATGCTCTTCAATTATTTCCTTTATTGTTCTCAAATCTGCCGAGATTTCCTGAGGGATGGAAAGCCTTTCAGAAATTTTTTTATCATCTTCAATAACTTCTGGCTGAATAACTCTGAAGGAGTAATCCTTCTTCCTGATATCCTTGATTACCACGGCATTTTCTGATATCAGTCTGGAGATGCTCTCCTTGGTAGTGGCAGATAGCCCGATCGTTGTGAAACTGGCAATCTCTCTCAGCCTCTCAAGGGCTATGCTTAGCTGGACTCCTCTCTCGCTGTCTGCGATCTCGTGAATCTCATCTATGACAACATAGTGAACATTCTTCAAGGCTTTTCTGAGCTTTCTCCCTTGAAACAGGATTTGCAGAGTTTCAGGAGTTGTTATCAGTACCTGCGGTGGTCTGAGACTCTGTTTTCTTCTCTCTGAAGACAGTGTATCGCCATGCCTCACCGCGATGCTGATCTCAAGCTCCTTTGCGAGGGTGCTTATTCTCCTCAGCATATCTCTGTTGAGAGCCTTGAGCGGTGTTATGTACAGCAGGAATATTCCCTCGTACTCTCCAAGGAGCATTCTGTAAAAGATGGGTATTATGGCAGACTCTGTTTTCCCAGAACCGGTTGGAGCAACGATGAGAGTATCCTTTCCCTCCAAAATAACCTTGAACGCCCTTTTCTGTAGTTCGTTGAGTTCATGAATTCCGGCAAGTTTTAAGGCGTTCATCAGCCTGTCCAAAGCCTCCCTGCTGAGTCCATCAGCCAGCTTCACCATCCTTTAAAGGAGCATTTCTGGGTTAAAAAATCTAATGGCCTGTAATTTTAACCATAAATTTCCTTTATCAGCCTGATCAGCCTGTTGAATATCTTTTTTATCTCTTCATGGCTGATAGATCGCTCGATTTCATCTTTTTTTGGGCATATTTCATCAACGATTATGCGATCTCTCTCTTCATCATAGATGAACGGATATATCCTGCACCCTTCCGGGCGATAAGGGTAGATCGTGCATATGTTATCTTCAAGGAAAAAGCATCTTCCATCAACATTCCTTAGCTGCTTCACTCCATTGACTTCAACTGCGAACTCTGATTCATTATAGCCAAGAGAGGTTATTCTTTCAATATCAGACTTGCTGAGGGGCATCTCCGTCTCGTAGCAGCACTTCCCGCAGAACTCTCCATCAATTCTACAGTCGATCCTCATCTTCGCCAGATCTTTATATTCAGCTGTTCAACATCTCAATGAATTCCTTAACATTCATATTTTTCTTTCTGGCGAGCTTCTTCAGCATCGCACTCGCTTTTGTTGAATACTGTATTGCTTTCTTCTCCCTTTTCGCTATCTCTTCTGGAAGAAAATCGAGCGCTACCTCTCTCAGGATGTACTTCCTGATGCCATCTCTAACCTTCAACTCTGCTGGGATTGAGAGTGCTAGCTTTATGAGATCCCACTGGAGGTAGGGGGTCTGAAGCTTTATCTCGTTCTTGTAGCTGATTTTTGCATCTCTAACGAGGTTGTTTTTACCTATCTCTCTGACATCTTTCAGCATCTCCTCTTTCATTTCATCATGGCCAGCTTTCAGGTACTTCATGTAACCTCCAAAAAGCTCATCCGCTCCCTGGCCAAAGACTATGGAGTCATATCCAAGGCTCTTGGCAAATTCCATTGTCAGATATATCGGTATGCCTATGGAAACTTGTACGGGATTAGTGCTCTCTATAGCCCTCGACACCTTTCTTGTTACCTCCACCAGATCATCCAGATCGAACCGTCTTATCTCTATATCTCTTCCAATCATTTTTGCACTCTTTCTCAGCCATTTCTCCTCCTCATCACTGGCTGTGACAGATACAAGGCTCAAATCGTATATCGATGCGAGCAGCGATGAATCCAACCCTCCAGAGAATGCTATGCATCCCGTTGCATCGTAACCCTCGAGGAGCTTCGCGATTCTCTCCTTTACCTGATCCACATCTGTGTCCACTTCATGCACATCGAACACATCTTCGAATGTGTATCTCTTTCTCTCGATTACATTTCCCTCGTAATCCAGCTTTACAACCTCTCCCGGCTTTACCTCCTGAAAATTATCTTCGAAGTAGTATTCGAAGGATGAAAAGCTTAAAGATTGAGAGTAGTACAGGGGCTTTCCACCAAGAACATCTCTTGAGAGGTAAATATGAGAGGGTCTGAAAGCAACAACCGAGTAAAATTTGTTCAGCTTAAGGGGGAGCTCATCAGCATACTTCAGATCAACTCGATTATCACAGTCGTAAAGGATGTTCCCCTCCTGCTTTGAAGGATACCTTGCTCCCGCAAAAATCCCCTTCGCTCTTCCCTCTTCAACCTCTGCAAAGGCGAATATCGACATCAGTGATGGTAGTGAAATAGTGTTAATAAGGTTTTAGAACACCTCAGAAAATTCATCTCAACTGTGCCTTCTTGACCTCTCTCCTCAGCTCAACCAGGTCCTTGAAGTATCCGTAAACATTCTTCATCATGAAGTAGAATATCGCTGTTGCGAAAACCATCGAAAATGGTGAGGTTATATACTCTTTCAACAGAAACTCGGATAGGAACATATACGGCGAGAGGATGATGAAGAATACTGTTGATGCTATGATTAGCTGTCTGAAGAATACTTTCCAGTAAAGCTCATTCATCATCTCTCTGAACCCCTCATAGGCTAACCTGTCTCTGGAAGCTAAAGCCAGAAGGGAAAGCTCGTGATACTCAGCAATCTTCCTCTGCTGCTCCTCCATCTCCTCCAGATCCTTTCTGAAAATTATACTAACAACCCTTGCAGTAATCCTCTCAACGATCAGGATAACAGCGAAAGTAACGAGAATGAAAGGGATATAAAAAAAATTGAAATCCAATTTGATCACCCTTCAGGCATTTATGGCGGAAGCTTTATTCCGAAGAATCCCGCTGCAATGTACCTTGTACCAACATAGAATGCCAGCAGTCCGAAGAGGATGAACAGTGAGTCCATTGGCAGATACTTCTGTGTTCTCGGGCCAATGTATGAGCCGATGAGGATTCCAGCCCAGGCGATTACTATGCCAATCGGGAACACGAGTCCTCTGGCGAACCATCCGGCGAGTGCTGAACACTGGTTGAGGAAAACCGTCAAAGCTGAAACTGCTGGTGTGATGTACATTGGCCAGCCCAAGGCTGTGAAGAACGGAACGATCATGAATCCTCCGCCAACTCCAATCAACGCAGCGATGAAGCCTATCAGCAGACCGTAGAAGAACGGCAGATAGTTCTTAGCAACGAACCTCTCTCCGAAGAAGTCGAATTCAACCCTGTCAAGTGAGTACTTGACATTTGTTATACCCTCAAGCTCCCCGAGTCTTCCAGCCTTTCTGAGTTCCTCAACTCTCTGCTGGAATCTCTTCGCAGCCTCTCTTCCCTTAGACTTTGAGGCTTTGGCTCTCGGAGTTACCTGATAGAACATGTATATCGATACAGCCCAGGTAGCCAGTCCGAATAGACCTTTATACAACGCAACACCGAGCTTTCCACCAGTACCCCATACCGCAACCTGTGCACCGAGAACCATTCCGAGACCCATTGCAATTGCTGCGGGCCAAACGAGCCTCTTCTGGGTGTACCAGTTTATCGTGCTTGAGAGAGAGTTCAGCCATGTCATCAGTGTGTTCGAGAACCTGATGTGATCGGTTATGTACTTTCCTGCATCGTTGTACATCCCAATTTTTATCGGAGTTCCCTTCAGGCTTGTCCCGTACTTACCAATACCAAGGATGGAGATATGGCCAACTCCAGCCATTATACCTCCAAAAGCTCCTACAGTTGAGAAAATCCATCCAACCCAAATTGCCCAGAGGAAATAAACAAGGGCATCGATTTTAATCGTCTGCCCTGCTATTTCCATCCAGGTAATGTCCAAAACCAAATCAACCACCTCCTAAATCAGCATTTAGGCTCCTTGAAGATCAGGAAGTTACACAGCTTACAGAGGTCGAAACCTGGATAGGTTTCTCCAGTTCTCGGGAACGATGGACCGCCGTCTCTGACTGTTCTTTCGAGCAATCTTCTCACTGTTGGCTCAAAATGCTCCCATGGGATGAAGACATTGATCTCTCCCTGCTCCGTTTTCCCAGCAGTATAGCTCCCGCTGCACATCGGAACGATGTTTATCCTCTTATTGACATACGTCCACACAGCTCCACCGCAGACAGCAGAGTTCATCATGAAATTTGGCTGGATTGGATGTACATCCATGGCTGAGGCATAATCATTGTAGAGATGGTAGCTCTGCAGAACATCGCAGATTATGTGTATGAGGTCTGGCTCAAAGGGTGCCTTGTGTAGTGGGGCGGTGGCCAGAGCCTTCAAGCCCTCAGGCAACCTTGGCTTGGTTTTAACGAACCTCTCAGCCTGCTCCAGATCTCTTGTGTACTTCTTGTGGCTTTTGATTTCGTTCTCGTCAAAATCCTTCCAGCCGAAAAGGTATCTGGCGTTGCTGCAGCCGAGGTTTTCTCTCCTTGAAAATACGATTTCCCCTCTCTGCCTAGAGACGGCTGAAAAGTGGCAGAAAGTGAATGGGTGGATGCCAATCTTGTACTTGTTCTTCCTGAACTCCTCCACTTCCTCCTCAGAGTAGAAGTACTTCACTGCAACCGGATAGTACTTCAGTCTCAGCAGGTTCCTAAGTGCAAAAACCATGTCTGCCCTTGAAAGCCCATCCTTGCTCAGCAGCTTCTTTGAAAACTCTACATCGTCGAGTAGTGTTTCCGAATCGAAGCAAACTTTTTCCATGACTCCCCACTTAGAAGGTTCATATTTAAGTGTTTCGAAAAATTACAAACATATTTTAAAAAATTTGATATCTCAAAAATTTTGAAATTGAATTTCGATAGAGAAAAATATTTCATCGTAAAACGCGTTAATAAATTTTATTAGGATAGATTAAGCTGGATTTGAATAGATTTTCTTTAATTTCACATCTTTTGGTGATTAGAGGAATTTCTCCAAGTATTATTATATTCAAGAAATTTATAATTTTAGACATACCATTGAAAGTCAAAATCCTTTCAAAACTTTCGATACTTACAGATTTTGTAGAATAGCAAATTTAATTATTAATTTTTCTAAATTCCTGTGCCACTTCAAAGGATTTAAACACATAAAAAGGAAGAAAAATTATTTAGATTGTATGATAAACTCTAACCATCTGAGAAACAGGTAAGACTACAAGACTACAATTCGGCCTCACTCTTCCACAGCCCATGGATGTTGCAGAAGGATACTGCAATAAGTTTCCCAGGCTTTTCGGTTTTGAATCTAAAAACTGCTGTAGGTTCGGTATATACCGTACTCGTGTTCGGACCCTGGGTAGATTCACCATGGGTATTGAATTCAGTTCTCCCTATATGTACGGGGAATTTTGCTCCATCCGGCAAAAACAGAAGCTCTATCCACTTTATATGGTGTTCTGTTGTGTTTGGATGGGGTATTTCCTTACCAACCACAACCTTCACATCAACAAGATCATCAGATTTTTCTATCTCGATTACTGGCACATGTTTTTCACTTTTCCAGTCTGCAGTTTGAAATAACTCCATACAAGACTTTGTTTTTTTAATCGATATATTTCTATCGCGGATATGATTTAAATGTCGAAACTACTTGGATTTAAAACTATGGTATTGAGTTCAAATTCTAAATTTTATTTTTCATTTAATTTTATGTTAATTGAGAATTACCGATCAATTATTTTTCGAAAATTTTAAATATTTGAAAAATAAAATTCCCCCGATATGAGAGTTCTGATTGTTGATGATGATTCAGGAATTCGAGAGATTTTAAGGCTTATGCTCTCTGAGTACACAGTTTTGGAAGCTTCCAATGGAGATGAAGCAGTTAAACATTACAAAAACTTCAAACCAGACGTTGTGATAATGGATGCTGTCATGCCAGTGATGGATGGAGTTGCCGCAACCAGGAGGATACTGGAGATTGACCCGAATGCCAAGGTTGTAGCACTCACGGCATACTACACAACGAAAGCCAGAGAGATGCTCGAAGCTGGCTCTGTAGAGGCTCTGGAAAAACCCTTCTCGAAGAAGATCATTCTCGAAATAGTTAGAAAGTACTGCAGGTATTCAAACTACTGAGTCGAATCTGACATGAAGCAATTCTGTAGTGCCAAACTGATGTCGCCAACAATCATAACAATCTACAATCATCAAACCAAGATCACCAAACGCCCAAGGATAAAATTTAAATTTCCATTCAGCACACCAACATTTCGAGCCGCCGTAGCTTAGCTGGTAGAGCGTCCGGCTGTTAACCGGACGGTCACAGGTTCGAATCCTGTCGGCGGCGTTTTTATTTCTGGTTCTAGTCCTTACCGTCTTTCAGGGTGGTGTGTAAAGCTGTTATTTAATTCAGAGATATGGATTAATAGTATTCTGGAGGTGCGAGGGAGAACGAGCCTAAAATGAATTAAAACAAAGGCTTTTAGAATGCATCGAAGCAAACTTTAGTTTTCCTGAGAGAATTGATCTTGGCTGGAAAAATCGAGAAACTTTATGTTGGAGTTGAGGGATGAAAGAAAAGCCTTGAGGAATCCCAAATTGTTTTTTGCAGGAATTTGAGTTTGAGAATCAGAAGGGTTTGAAGCTTGAGGCTTACTCTGATTTACTTCCTGCGTTCTTCTCTTTTTCAGGGAGATAAGAAAAAGCTAAGCACTTTTCAGTATTTCTCTAACTCTCCCGTAAAGTTCCACACTCATCCTGAAGCTTGTTGCGTCAAGCTGTCTAAGTATCTTTAAAGCATCATTCTTCGTTATTTTTCCTGTCTCCACCGAATGGATGAGTATTTGTTCCCGTCACTCTCCCACCTAAAGCTCTGCAAATGTTTCTGAGTCTTCTGTCTTAAGTTGCAACTACATGACCGAGATCGAGCAGAGCTGCAACAATGTCTCCTGTCTTCTCTTCATCGCCCAGTATTTCCAGTGCCCTTCTCCTCGACATTTCTGATGGAGTGAAAATTCTGATTTCTGGGAGCACTTTTTGTAGACTCTTTGGCAATCTCTTCCAGAACCTTCTCAGGAATTATACATTCTGGGAGTATCCTCTTCCTATATTACTTAAAGCGATCAGAACAGTTGAATCAACGATAATCATTCTAAAGCCTTTACCTCATCTTCAATTTCATCGGGTTTAATCTGAACGAGCAATCCCTTTTCTCTGGCAAACCTAAAACCATTCAGCAAGACTCAAACCCGCAATTCTTTCAGCCTGCTTTATACTTGCTTTGCCAGAAGCGTAGAGCTTCCTCCAGTGCTTTTTTTTAAACGCCTCATCTCTGCTTATCCCGAGGAGTTCTGCGAGTTTTGCTATTTCTTTTTTCTGCTATCACATATTTTGTCTCCAAAAAGATATTAACTTTGTGTTCGTGTCATTCTCACTCACATGGGACCTCAGCTACTTTTTAGCAGCGAATCCCGATCCTGTTAAGTACTGGCCAAGAATGTTATTCTGAAAAATAGATTAACCGAGAACTTCCCTGATACAGTTAATCAGCTCATTCTTCAATTCACCTTCAAATTCTGAAATACTTCCAAAGAACAGCCTGTAGTTATCAATTCTGCTGTTTTTTTATGGGAATAATATCCTTTATCGACTTCTCGATGTTCCTGAACTGCTCTAATTTGGATGTCCTGTCTATTTCCAGTTTTGAGGAGTCCAGTATCTGTGTAAACAGCACTGAATTATCCATCTCAACAATTCCATACCTGTCATGAATGAAATACTCCGATAACGCAGACACAAGAAATTTTCCGCATACTCTAACTGGTGTGATGTCAGATTCCTCAATCTCAATGATGACCTTCACTTTGTAATCCTTCAATATAAGCAGATCAACATTGCAGTATTTTGTTCTCCTTGATTTGGAATCATTGCAGAATAGAGGTATATGCTGGTCTCCACCACATGCGGGATCCTTCACAACTTCAAACTCTGGAAAAGCAGTGGTTATAATATCTCCAATAGTTTTATGCAAATCATATACCATATGAATTCAAGCTTTACCTACATATATAAGACTTTCTTTAAGATCTGACCGCTCTGCTCACTCAGCTTAAATCCATCTCGACACCCACTAACTTTTCTATCTCCACCTTTTTATTCCGCGTACCTAAATCTTAAAGACTTCTTGAACTCATTTATTCATTTTCAACCGTAAACCCTCCTCCAATCCCGTACTACATAGATAATCCCACCAAATCCTAGACTGGTGGTTATAATTCGAATAACATCCCCGACATGCGGGATTCGGAAGGCAATAAAGAGGATAACAAATCCTATGACGAGGTAAAGATACGGGTTCTGCTTTTTTCGAGAGAGGAGAACCTTTCCCATAGTGTAGGAAACGAAAACGTTCGATAGAAGTATGGCGATTGTAAATGCAGAGAGAATTAAAAGAGCAGAGGGAATCCCGATTACCGAGATGAAAAGCAGTACGACAATTATGGCTGAGACTATTATTGCGATAAATCCAAAGATGGTTTTCTTGATTAACCCAACACTCCTAACTCCAATCTCTGAATCTATCCTCTCAAACCAATCGGAATTGAACCATACAAGCAGAAAGCCCAGCAAAAGGAAACCAAAAGCAAATATTTCGGAGAAGTAAGGTGGTAAAATCTTCGTCTCTTTAAAAATCTGCTCTCCCTTCACAAAACCCTTATTTTCGAATGTCTTTCCGAAAACTGTAATGTTGCCCTCAATAATCCCTGCATTTTCAATCTTTCCACCAGCAACGAAGACATCACCGTCAATTCTGGAATTTTTTCCAATTACAACCTCGCCTCCGGATGCGATAACGAATTTTCCCACATTTTTCTCAATTCTTAAACTTCCTCCGGCAACAATCAGTTTTCCTCCGACATCTCCCCTCAAATCAACTTTTCCGCCAGCAGCTATTAGATCGCCTGCCACTTTATCGAGAACCTCAACCTCTCCACCGGCAACAATGAGATCACCGCTAACCGGAGCATCAACAATCACTCTCCCACCGGAAACAATCAGATCATCTTTTGGCTGTTTGATGTGAACTTGGTCACCAGACTTAACTTCCACCGAAGTGGCTGGAATTGCAAGTACAGTTATTATCAGAACAGCAAACAAAAGCTTAGCGATTTCCATGATATTCATATCAATTCCATTCTTAAAAAATTTTGGCATTTTCACAGACTAAAAATAATTTACACTAATACAAAAAGCATGTTGGTATCTGAGAGGAGAGAATGCGAGTTCAGATCGAAGGAGGAGTTAGGAAAAGCATCTACAGGATTTGAATAACCATTTATGGGCCGTTTTAGGATTGGATTGCTCCGCACTCCAAAATTGCTGTCTCGTCATATTGACTTTTCAAGCTACGCTCCGGCGTGCTTTTTTGATGAAATAAGGACAAATAATTCTGAAAACAAACAAAAAAACAAAAAATAAGCACGCCTCTGCTCTGGGGACGCTCGGCAGGCTCGCTGGATTGCATAATGATCGTCCCGCTTCTGCTCATCATCCCCACCCATCCATTCTTCTGCAAGTCTGCCTCGCTCGAAAAGCACGTAAGCCGGACACGCTCGCTCGTTCGCTCCACAGCCTGTTCGAGGATTCTAAGAACCACCTCCCGCAAAAAAGGGAAAAGAAAAGGAGGTGGATGTTATCGCTCACCGTTATGATTGAAAAGTTTGGTGACGGCTTTGAAGGTTTGAAGAAATCCTTGGAGTACTTATTTTTCCTGGGAGAATGACTTTAAGCTCGAAATTAAAGGAAACAGCATCCTCTCGTCCGGGCTATGTCCCGTCAAAAGGTTCTATGGTACTGCGAGAAGGATTGCCTAGCATTTGCGGGGAAATTTTCCGAACACTTTAAAGCCAAGGTTGAGCGCATAACGATATAGACTTGCACATTCAGGTTACTTTAAATAGATCCACTTGCAACAGATTCCAGTTCCTAACCAGATCAAGACAACTAATCGAACAGAAGAAAATCTTAATCCTCTGTTTCAGCGAACTAAAAACTGATTCAACTAAACTTCTCACCAAAAGGTTTGATGCTCAAATCAAGATTGAGAATTCAAGATCGAGGATTGTTTTTTATGATATGGTATAAATATAATGCACATAGAAACTATACTTTTTTCAAAAAATCTTACTCAGAATCGAAAAGAGAAAAGAATTAAAAGATCGGAGCGAATTAATTTGTGTGGGCAAAAGGACATTCAGGGATAGAGTAAATAAACGGTTGGAGAAGTTTTATCTTTACTCTGATATGACCGACATAGTTTCAGTTTCCCGCAGGTATTTTGTCATAGGCTTTTTCGATGGAGTTTTAACCATCTTGGGTCTTATAATGGGTGCGCATTTGAGTGGGGAAGCGAGTTCACAGTTGATAGTCTCAGCAGGAATTGCTACTGGTCTGGCATTAGGAATCTCCAGTGGATGGGGGGCTTATGAGGCTGAGAGGGTTGAACAGACAATATCCTTGAGGGAAAAACAGAGAGCTTTACTGATAGACAGGGATTCATGTGCAATCTCTGAAGCCCACAGATTTGCAGTCATTATTTCCTCGCTCGTTCACGGTATCGCCCCAATTCCGGCGGCGATTATACCCTTAATTCCATACATGTTCCTTCCATCCGAGGTGGCACTCATCCCGGCGATAGCTATTGGACTGGTTTCCTTGTTCATTGTGGGTGCGTTTATGGGAAGGATTTCCAAGAAAAACATTATAATATCCGGGTTGAGAATGGCATTTGCAGGAATAGCAACTCTGATTATCGTAACCGTGCTGAACCCGAGCCATTTATGACACAGTTAAAGTTAAATGTATCTTCTCATGAGAATCCTGAAAGGTGATACCAATGAGGAAGTACAAGTTCAAAAGGGGCTACAAACCAACACCGGAAAGATTGGAAGAGCACATTGAGAAATACTTCGGAGAATTCAAAAGGGAAGGAGAGGTTTATATCACAAAATTTGGTGCGATTGGGGAACTTAGGATGTGGTTTGAGGGTAAGTTACTTTGTGTCGAATCGAAGACCAATCCAAATGTTGCGGAAGATATCGCATTGAATACTTTGAAGACTTACAACAGATTCCTCGAAGATCTTACCGGATATACTGCAAAGGAGAGACAAAAGATGCTCAAAAAAGAGATTGGCTGAAGAATCATATTCGATTTTTAATTCCTGATTTAATCCAATAAAAATCCGATAAAAATTAGAAAGGTGTACTGGGAAAACTACCGGTAATCAAAGCAAAAACAGATAAAACGGAGGATGATCAGCGATCGCCTGGATAGCGTCATTAGAGGAACAACTGAGATTGCGAAGAATTGGGGTCAACATTCTCGTAATCTCAAGGAGCTTTGCAGTAGAACTATACTAAACAATCCGAACACAAACCATCCAGATCCTCTATCCATTCAAACCATACAGACTCAAAATACTATACAACTTCCAAAAACCAACTCAGAAACAGGGATTCAACTTTAACAAAAAAATTATCAACCCCTTCTAACCTATCAACTCTGCCGATGATGACTGATGGGCGATCTGAAATGTGATGAAAAGGGAGAGTCTGAGGCGTTAAATTTTAAATTAAAGACAGCACGAACTCAGCAAGCTTTACAGCATCTTCCTTCGTTTTCATGATGGTTTTTGCCTTCACAACCTCAACCCTCTCATCCTCGAAGTCAAAGTCCTCCTCATCTATAACCAGAACATCCAGAAACTCCTGATATATGTCCACAACACCCCTTGAAGATACCTCGTAGCCCAGAGCTTTCATAAACTTCCCTGCAGGTCCGCTAAACGATCTCGATCCTATTATTGGAGAAACTGCAACAACAAACTTCTCCCTCAGGATTTCTCTGTAACCCCTGACTGAAATGATTGGCCCTATGCTCGTTATCGGGTTGCTGGGACCTATTATAACAGCTTCAGCCTCTTTCAGTCTTTTTTCAACCTCTTCCGGGATAACAGCCTTATCTATGTTTTCAATGAAGACACCCTTAACCTCAGGCTCTCCTTTTCTCACCACCCAGAACTCCTGAAAGTGCATTCTTCCATCAGCGGTTTCGATGTAGGTTGAAACTTCCTCGTTGCACATTGGATACACATCCTGCTTTATCCCGAACCGCTTTCTGAGTTCCTTTGTTGCATTGACAAGATCCATCCTTTTCAGCAGTTCCGTTCTGGCTATGTGAGTTGCTCTATCAAGATCACCAATCATCATGCCCTCATCGACTCCAAGCCTCCTTAGCTGATTGTGAGTTATAAAGGAGTCATCCTTTATCCCCCACCACTTCGATGTATCGATCATCTCCGAGAGGACATAGATAACCGAATCGATATCCGGGCAGATCTTGTTTCCAGAAACCCATACATCTTCAGCTGTATTCACAACAACAAAGAAATCGTCATAGATCTCTTTCATCCCCCATATCAGCTTTGGAGTACCTGTCCCTCCCGATAAAATCCCGATCATTACAGCTCACCCTTCCATCTCTCAAACTCATCCATCAACCCGGATTTTTTCATGAAGGTTAGGGATACGATGTATTCATCCATGACCTCTCTTGAGGTTCCGACGATCAAGTATCTTCTGCCGTTGATCTCCTCGACAACCCCTTTAGCCTCTATGACCTCCCCTTTTACCCCCTGTCCGACATACGTGTGAGTAAAAGACAAAACTGCTGCAATCTCTCCATGCCTCACCGGATAATATGCCGGATAGTCGAAGGTATGGCTGTCATCAACAACCTCTGCCCTTATAACCTTCTTTCCAATCCTCTTACCTTTATCCTCCGGAATCGGTATGCTGATCCCATCATAGTCTCTAACATAAAGCAGATCGAAGTATGTTGAGCCTATTATCGCCCTGTGGAACTTCCTCCTCTCATGTGAGACGAAAATATCATAGGGTATGTTCACCTTCCTCTTTTCAAAAATGAAGTTCCACGTTTCCTCAGACGGCTCCTTCAAAACCCCTCGCTCAATGCTCCTCTTTATCTTCTCCCTGCCCTTGAACCAGTAGCTGCCATACATCACAAAATCCACATCACTGTCTTCAGATTCAAGTCCTATAAGCCTCGATCCCGTGACACCCATCTTATCCACTGGGATTGTATTGAAAAAATCAACTATCCTTTTAACCTTGTCATCGCTCTTGACGATCTCGGATATTCTCTCTTCTGGTTTATACACCTCACTGATTTTGCTGTTCGGAATCAAAAAGATGCCCAGCTTGCTGTTGTAGTACTCCATGTTCTCTTTCTTGGCAAACTCTATCGCATTGCTGTGCATGAGCTTTCTGTACCTCTTACCCTCCCTGGATATCCTGTCTCCGCTGACTGAAGGCACATACCTCAGAAACGCCTTCACACCTCTGATATGCTTGTATCCAACTATTGAAAAATAGAAATCATCGGCTTTTACGAAGTCCCTGAGTCTTATCGGCTTCATGGTTTACTTTTTTATTTTGCTCTGGAACATCGCGTAAACCCTTTTGACATCCTTCGCCATAACGGTGTCGCCTTCCCTTCCATAGAGCCTTCCATCTCTTGTCTTTATCTTCGTAATCCTGAATCTCTTGTTCTCGATGTCTATATCCTCTCCAACCCTTATCTCAGTCTCCCCGGGCATGTAGAGTGTTACGGGTGTTGTTATGGCTCTCTTATGCAGACTGAACTTCACACCAACCTCTCCGATGTCCCTAAGCCAAACAGTCTTTATCTTGTCTGATGGAGATAGATCTATTCTCTTTCCGTCTTCAAGCTCAATTGATGTAACCTCGCCTATCTTAAAGCCCTCCTCAACCTCAACAACAAGCTCGTCCCCTTTCTCAACATTCTCGCCTTCCTTCAGCCTTACCTTACCTCTTTCTGACTCTCCTTCAGAGCTTATGATTGCATTTACAACAATCTCTTTTTCAGGAGTGATCGTTACATAGTTTCCACATTCTTCGCATTTGTAGAGGTTCGTTTTCTCCCTCACGAGGCTGTGCATGGTTGATTCCCTGCAAACATCACAGTAATACACCTTCATATCAATCACCTTTCCAATGATTTCAGAACTGAAAATGCGGCTTTAAGGTTTAAAAAGTAATCGTCAAATGCGTTCATCATCGAACCTATCTTTGGTGTTTTAACCCTGAGGATTATCTCATCTCCTTCAAAGGTGGTTTCATTCCACTGGGTGTCGTCTGGCTTAAGCGCTCTGGATATTATCTCCGCAAAATTATGCTTAATCCTCACTTCCCCATCGCAGAACAGCATAACCTGTCAACCTCCTTTATGAAGTCCTCAACCCTGTCGGGAGGTATGTTGGCTCCGGCAGCAACTCTGTGACCTCCACCTCTTCCTCCAACAGCTTTTGCAGCCTTATTCATTATCTCTCCTAAATCTACTATCTCGCTCATTCTCATCGTCGTTCTGGATGATACCTTTGCAACATCCCTCTTTATGTTAACCGCTATAAACGGCCTATCGCTGAAGATATATCTGGAAAGCACCGTGGCTATCGGCCCTGTGGTGGGTGCGTTGTCCATCACGAGATACCTCATACACTCTCCTTCCTTAACCTCCTCTTTCCTTTTGACAATCTCATCCAGAAGCTCAGTTAAGAATTTCCTCCAGATTTCATAACCCTTGTCAAGGAACTTGCTATCCCGCATACATATTCCAAAGCCTATGCTGAACGCCGAAACCCTTCCACAGGAGTTTATGATATCGCTCATCATTGTAGCGTTTTTTATTAACTCTGCTTTGAGCATGAATTTTCTGCCTATGAAGTCGTTTAGTACCTCCTCGCTTCCACCATTCTCCAGCACCCTCAGGACGATAGCATTTGCAAGCCTTCTTACCTCTTCCTCATCAAGCTCATCCACTTCCCTATCCCCATCAATCCTGACCTTCTCCAGAAATTCCTCAAGCTCGTCTTCCTTCTTGTAGAAATCCAGAAAAGGCTCGATGGAAATCGAAAGAACTTCCCTCAATTTTCCAGAATACAGCGATAGGCCCTTAACCTCCTCGATGTATCCGCTCTGAATTCCCTCCCTAACTATTTCCGCATTTCCACCCTTTATTTTCTGCTTATCACCGATGATTCCTGCGAGAGCCAAGCCAGACAGATCCTTATTATCCGCAATCTGATTTGCTACAACATAAGCCGTCCCACTGGCTGAAAGCTCAAAGGATCCATCTATTCCTGCCAGATGTGGATTGACATGAACAAAGCTGGATTGAGCATCGATTTTTCCAAGCGGGAAATGGTGATCGATCACAATGAAATCGGCCTCTATACTGGATACTATGTCCGGATAGCCACTACCCATATCGAGCAGAATAACAAGATCATCTTTCTCATAGTTTATGCCGTTGTTCAATCCATTGAGAAAGCTTAGATGAAACTTCTTGTTGAACCTGAGCAAAGACTTTGCCATTATGCTGCCAGCAGTAATTCCATCAACATCGTAGTGCGTGAATATCCTTACGAACTCGTATTTTTCGATCAGATTGACGGCTTTTCTGGCTTCAGCTTTCAGTATGTCAAGCATGTGTTTTTAGATGGCCAGGGGATAGAAAATATTATCGCAACTCATAGCATCTATTACATCCGCCATGGCATCTACATCACAACGAAAGTAACGAAAATTTTCGGGCAAACAATGATATACTTTGCAGCTAATCAACTATCATGAAAATAGAAGGAAATGTTAGCTACCATGAGAGCATAAACGAGATGTACAAAAAAGTGAAGTCGGAAGAGGTAACCAATATCGTAGACAGGTTTAACTTGCAGGAGAAAACGAGATGTCCTTACTGTACAAAAGGTTTGAGCTGCCAGCTCTGCTCGATGGGACCGTGCAGGATAAGTGATAAGAACCCACATGGAGCCTGCGGTATAGATGCTGCAGGAATGGTGATGAGGAATTTCGTCCACAAGAACATGCTTGGAACCGAAGCATACACATATCATGCCGTTGAGGCTGCAAAAACATTAAAAGCCACTGCTGAAGGAAAAACCCCGTTTGAGATAAAGGATGTCGATAAGCTGAAGTTCTTCGCATCAAAGCTCGGAATTGAAGGTGGGGATGTTAACGAGATTGCAAAGAAGGTTGCAGATTATGTCATAGCCGATTTAAGTTCTGTAGAGCAGAGCAAGCTTGTGGAGATCTTCGCTCCAGATAAGAGGAAGGAACTCTGGAAAGATCTTGGAATATTTCCGAACGGCGTATTTCATGAGGTTCTTACTGTGGGATCATCTTCAATGACGAATGTGGACTCCAACTATGTTTCATTGGCCAAGAAGAGCATGGCGATGAGCATAGCAACCTGCATGTCCGCCCAGATCGCTCTTGAGTTCATTCAGGACATCTTGTTTGGCACTCCAAAACCGCATGAGAGCTTTGCAGATCTCGGAATCCTAGATCCGGATTATGTAAACATAGCTGTTGATGGACACGAACCTTTTGTAGGAGCTGCTCTGATAAAGCTTGCTGAGAGTGAAGAGATTCAGAATAAGGCAAAAGAGGCAGGAGCTAAAGGGTTGAGAATCATAGGGTTCATCGAAACTGGCCAGGAGCTGATACAGAGGTTTGACAGTCCCGTGTTTGCAGGCATCGTTGGCAACTGGATTGTTCAGGAGTTTGCCCTCGCTACTGGTTGCGTTGATGTTTTCGCAGCGGACATGAACTGTGCACTGCCAACAATCCCAGAGTATCAGAGATATGGTGTCAAGATCGTTCCGGTGAGCAAGCTCGTGAGGTTCAGAGGGATAGATGAGGGACTGGATTACGAGCCAGAAAAGGTTGAGGAGATAGCCAGAAAGCTCATAGACATGGCAATAGACAACTTCAAACAGAGAGACAAGAGCAAAGCTGTCAGAATCGAGAAGAAGCAGAAAATAGTGGTTGGATTTTCTCCAGAGGCTATTCTCGAGGCTGTGGGGGAGATAGAGGTTCTGCTCGATGCGATAAAGAGCGGGGCTATAAAGGGAATAGTTGCACTGGTTAGCTGCACAACGCTGAAGAACGGCCCGCACGACCTGAATACCGTAACCATTGCGAAGGAGCTTATCAAAAGAGATATCCTCGTGCTATCTCTTGGATGCGGGAATGCTGCCCTTCAGGTTGCCGGGCTAACCTCGATGGATGCTGTAAGCGAGGCTGGAGAGAATCTGAAGGCAGTTTGTGAGAAGCTCAACATACCGCCAGTCCTCAGCTTCGGAACGTGCACCGATACCGGCAGGGCAGCTTACCTGCTCAGGGTTGTTGCGGATGCTCTGGGAGTTGATATACCTCAGCTTCCAGTTGCAGTCACAGCTCCAGAGTACATGGAGCAGAAGGCAACGATCGATGCCGTTTTTGCTGTGGCTTATGGTCTCGTAACCCATGTATCTCCAGTACCTCCGGTAACCGGAAGTGCTGATGTTGTTAAGCTGCTCACAGAGGACATCGAGAAGGTCACCGGTGGAAAGATAGTGGTTGAAGAAGATCCGGTTAAAGCTGCAGAGATTCTGGAGAAGGAGATCGTCAAAAAGAGAGAAGCTCTCGGTATCTAATTTTATTTTTTTCATTTACCATCCATCCGCGTTCGAGTTGATACTCCAGTCGCAACCACCGAAAGAATTTTTTACTATAAATTAATAAAATCGCGTGTGAAATATTACTATTATTACTTTCACCAGGATGAGATGGAGGATGTGCTGGGAGAGATAAAATCCTGGTTTGAGGTTAAGCCAAGGTTCGTGAAGCATAAATTCACGGAAATTCTGGCCGATGGAGATTTGATTGTAGGAAAGTACACAAATGTTATCTTTCTGATTTCAAAAGAGAAGATCGAGCTATCGATCCAACCTCTAAGCAGGACTGTAATCTCGCTTGAATCCGGAGAAGGGTTTAAGAAGTTCAGATTTGGGGAGTACAAGGTTGAGAAAGCCGATGTTGAGGAGCAGATTTTAAAGCTCAACGCTGAGTTCTCCGAGGAGCTGTTTTATGATTTAATCCCTGCTTACAATATCGAGGCGTTTAAGATAGAAGTCACTCTGAGACAGTGCAATCTGAGTGTTGAAAGCATATCCAAAGAAGAGACTGAAATTTTAAAGCAGGTTACGAGGATTTCGGAATCTGCAAGGTCTGTAAATACGGTAGATGGGCTTGAAAACACGCTGTTTGAGGTCTCAAAAATTCAGATGAGTTTTTTCAAACGCTTCTCCACATTTAAGGACATCAACGAGGAGATATTCTCATCGATTGTCAGATTCGAAACGCTGGCGAGAAAGCTTGATGGCTGGTTTAATGACAAGATTCAGGAGTTCAGGGATTTTCATCAGAGCCTGGTGTATTATGAATCCAAATTCGAGCAAACTCTGAACGGAATAAGAGATATGTACTCACTGCTATCCATCCAGCTTGATGTTATGAGAAACAAGGAAAATCTTGAGCTTCAGAGAAAGACTTCATCGCTTCAAGCTGCTGCAGTGGTTATAGAGTTTGTAGCGGTCCTCTACTACTCACTAAAAATCTGGGAGCACTTTGTGGATTTGGAAGTTATGCCAAAAGGTTTTGCTTTCACGATTCTGTTCCTGTTCACTCTCGCAGTGGTTGGATACACGGAAGTGCTGTCGCACATCTTCAGGGAGAAAAAGATAAGTGTTAGTTTTATTCTGACGACTTTAATACTTGTTTTGATAATCCTGATGATGTATCTCCTTCCAGCGTTTATCTTCTCAGGAGCCTGATTGCCTTCTTCCTTTCGTTCAACATTCGAATATGCTCTCTTTCCTGTGAGATCAAAAAGTCAAGCAACTCAGCTGTTTCTGGATCTGCATCTTTCTTCATCTTGAGGTACTCCTCTATAGCCTCTTTTTCAAGCTCTAAAGCCTTGTCAAGAATTTCTAGGACCTCCAAGGTATCACCCTATTGGAGCTTGTTTTCAACCAATATTTCTTTTTCGATGTATTCTTTGGTATCTACATCTATAACAGACAAGGGTCTGTTTCGAGCTTGATTTTGGATTTCAATCCTACAATAGTCTGGTTTTAACCTCAGGTAGCCAGCGTCCAGACAGCGTCCATGTTTGACTTTTAATACAATAGTTTGATTTTAACCAACTCCATATCTTCCAGTAAGTGTCACAACATTTAACTTCAACACTTTAATCCATATCGCTCTAGATTCTCAAGCTGTCCACTAATCATATCATCCATTATTTTCACGACATCACTTTGAGAATAGTTACTAAAATCAGCCCACCAAATATTGTAGTAATGTATCAGATCCTCGACATCCTCAAACACCTTCATTATTTTCTTTACAGAAAGTTGAAGAAAGCTCAAGGATTTAACCGTGAGATGCATTAGGGTGGGAGGGAGGTTAGTGGAGAATTAAGTTTAAGTTACCTTGCATCGAACTCTAAATTGAATACCCGTCGTCCTGTTGGACGACGAGGAACGGGGTGCTGGCACACCCTCGCTTCTAGGGCAGACAACTGGCTGAAGGGTAAAAGCCCGATGCAGGCCGGATGGGGATGAGAGCCTTAGAAGCAAGAATCTCCCGGGCTTAGCCGTGGAGAGTGTCAAATATCCTTCCTAAACTCATTTTTCTTCAGTCATACTGCTACTTCCTAACAAAAAAGAGAAAAAACAATTAATTTTTATCTACATCCTTAAACATCGGTATCCCGTTCTCACCGATTGGTACATATATCACTGAGTTGTGCTTATCGAGGTTCTGTATCCAGTACCACGCCAAGTACTCATCTGTGATGGATTCAGCTATAATCTTGTTTGCTTCAGCGATACCCTGTGCCTCAATAATCTTTCTCTGCTTCTCAAGTTCTTCCTTCTGAATTACGAACTGCATTCTCTCAGCTTCCTGCTTTGCCTGTATCTTTGCTTCGATAGCACTTTCGACACTCTGTGGCAGGTCAATGTTTCTTATAAGTACAGCAGTGATGATAATTCCGTATGGCTCAAACTCCTCAGAAAGCTTCTTCTCAAAGTCACCCTGTATCTTTGTCCTGCCTTCGGTGTACAGGTCTTCGGCTTTGTACTGAGCCACCATATCTCTTGCGTGTGCTCTAATCCTGCTTTCCATCCAAACCTCGTAGTTCTTGAGGGACTTATATACGTCGGATGCTTTAGTGGGGTTTATCTTGTACTGTACAGCCATATCGAAGTAGACTGGAAGACCCTCAGAGGTTAAGGCCTTGATGTGTCTCTCACCGACCATCTCAAGTGTTTTCTCATAGATGGGCATTCTGATGACCTCGGTGATGAAAGGTTTGACGATGTGAAGTCCTTCGGTGAGCTCTTCGTCCTTTACAACTCCAAGTTCTTTAACCACACCGACTTCTGTGCTGTCTATGACGACTACTGAACTAAGAGCCACAGCTGCCCCTATAAACAACAAAAGAACCAATATACCCAAACCTGCCTTCAATTTACCACCTCCTTTACTAATGGCGGACTCTTCTGAATCCCAATTAAATTTCCAATCTCCTACTGGCACGAGACCACCTCCTTGTGCAAAAACTTTCAATCCTACAATAGTCTGATTTTAACGTTGTAAACATCCCTAACAGCAAATCTGATGACATCTGCTTTCAATCCTGCAATAGTCTGATTTTAACGAAGAGCGAACTACTCTAAAAATCAAAGCAGTAAACGCTTTCAATCCTGCAATAGTCTGATTTTAACTCTTGTGGTTCTATCGACTCGACCTTAAATGTCGCTTTCTTTCAATCCTACAATAGTCTGATTTTAACTAAACTGTTTATGGTGTTCCATCAACTCGCAACCCGATCTCCATCCATACACCTCTATACCAGAAACAAAGAACTTTTCCACTTTTTCTTGTATCGAGACATAACCTGATTACCCAAAATCAAAAATAAAGCAACAATAAACAGTAAAATTAATAAATCTCATAGATTCTTACTTTTCCCGGTAATTGGGTGAAATTACCAATTCCAGTAGAAGGAGACGAGAAATGGGAGCTTTTAAGAAAAATCATAAGCTTGAAACGAGGAAACGAAGAAAGCTTTGGCAAGAAATGGAATAACTCCGGTAAATAAGGCGATAGAGTTCCTTAGGATCATCATTCTGGCAATGTTTTTTGGTGGAATATCTTACGCTGTTAGCGAGGTAAATAAGCGTTACGAATTCAGAAAATTTTTAAGGATAGAGAATCAGATTAAAATCTGTCTACAATTTCATGTCAAAATTCAAAGCAGAGCAATTCATAAACTTCGTTTTATCAATTCTAAACGTTAATGCAAAAAAGAGTAGGAAGGAACCCTCTTTATTAATATTAGACCGGACAGATATATCACTCGACTTAAATCCTTTCAGAAGAAGGGATTTAAAGAATAAACCATACAGGGTTATTCAACCAAGGGATTCTTTTTGGGAATGAAGATGATGATTCTGATCAATTACAAAACTTTAACACCTCTCTTTTTCCACGTTTATCCTGCAAGTTCATGAAAGCAAGATCTATCCTTTTAATTCTAGAAATGCTGAAGAGAGAAGGTTTAATCAGGTTTGGAAACGCAATTATCATGGATAGAGGAATTTTACGGGTATAAGAACTATTTGATTGGAATAAGATACGGCGTAATTTCCCTGATAATTCCGAGGGAGAAGTTCAGGTTAGAGAAGCTTAAAGATGTGTTGAGCTATCCTCTTTTCATATTTTATTCAAAGAACGTTGAGAAGGAGAAGAAAAAGTATAGAAATCTCGTGAAGAGGTTGTTTGAAGGATTGAAAAAGAATCTGAAGACTTTAAGATCCATAGTGGAGGACGTCATCAAATTGGGGAGAGCGGCGTACAGTTTGAAGAATTTGCACTGCTACGATTACGAGCCTGTTAAAAAAGAGGTGTTCTATTTCTGTCCTCTTAACAGGGATGACATTTGAGTTTGGTTTTAAGGAAAAGAAGATTATTCAGAAATTATCTGGGTGGTGAATCACAAAGGTTTTTCCGGTAGAGGTTTTTGAATTTCAGCGAACAAAAAGAAGAAAGGTAGGATGTTTATTTTCCATACTTTGCCTCAATTGGTGTGTACTCGATCTCAAGTCCAAGACTCTTTGGTCCGAATATTTCCAGTCCTTTTGGAGTTCTCCAAAGTTGCGGTGCGGGAAGTCCTACGATCGCGTATTCTTCTCCTTCCTGAACGTTTGGATTCGTAACCGGATGGCCGTCGGGGGTTAGAACGCATATCAAATCCGGAATTGTCACGTCCACTTCGCCATTTCTCCACGAAATCAGGTTCTCATTCTTGAACCACACCCTGTACGTCTCTCCTTCAAATTCACCAGTTCCATTTAATTCGAACTCACCAATCGTGAATCCTCCTTCGTCTTTCCAGCTTGATTTCGACGCTATTCCCTTAAACAGCAGGAAGCCATTTCCGGCACCTATGAGTGCTTTAATCGGATCTTCTCCTTCTTCTCTTGCAGCCCTCAACGCTTCTCCAATCTTCAAAGCATAGCTGATGGCACCCTTTATAACTGAATCTCTGAGGAGCTTACCCGGTATTGGATGGGATGTAACGCCAACGTCTGTTCCAATAGAAGCCACGATCCCTCTAACAATTTTTTCAGCTTGGAAATCGTCTTTAACTTTGGAGATAACGATTTCATCTCCCAGAGGTGTAACAACCGAGAAGGGTGTCATCCCGATGCCCAGGATGTAGTAGGTTGTATGCTGCAACTCCGGAACAGATCTTCCAGCCGGATCTCCATCAACGATCGGCAATCCCAGCTTCGCTGCAGTAACAAGAGCCACAGCAGTATTTGCGCCTCCAAGTTCTGTTGAAATCACACCCCAGAACTCTTTTCCCATGTACTCTTCCAGCAACCTGTATGACCTGGCTCCTTCACCCTCCTCATAGACGGATTCTACTTTTTTACCCGATACAGATCCGACGAAGTACGGCATTGCGACGATTCCATCATCGGGAACTTCGTCGAGTCCGGCAAGCATGAACTTCTTTCCACTTTTCAGCTCTTTTTCGATCATTTCCCAGCCTTCTTTTGGATCTCCTCCACCTCCAGTTCCCAAAACTGTACATCCCTCTATGATGTCTCTAAGCTCAATTTCGCTCAATTCACGCACTTTTTCACCTCCCAGCAAACAGACCTCTTTTTCCATGGTAAACGCTCAAAGAGCGTGCAACAGAGTATGTAGTTAGCAACGGCTCCAGAACGGGAATCTGATATTCATGCCATATCTCCTCTTTCAGCCTTTCGGCGATGCTGGTAAAGCCTGTGCATCCCAAAATAATTGCATCTGCGCCATCATCTATTGCATCTGTACATGCCTCTTTCGTTGCCTTGTAAAGTTCTTCTTCTCCTGCAATAACGTCTTCCACGGAGAATCTGATTTTTTTCACCGATATCAGTTTATCAAAAAGCCCATACTCCTTCGCCTGAATTCTCGTCCACGATATCATGTTGTCTCCAGGCCCTATCACAGAAAACTCTCCCAGCATTGCCGCTACATGCATCGTCGTTTCGCCAGCTCCGAACACAGGAACTGCCAGATTCTCTCTCAGCTCAAACAGACAGGGGTCTGCAAAGCAGTTGATTACTATTGCATCGGCTTTTTTAAGCTCATCAATTTTCTCTAAAAGCTTTGAGCAGGCTATAGTCTTCTGGGTGAAGCTTTCTATTGTCTCTGGACCTTCATCCAGGGAGAAAACTTCAAACTCGTCGTTTGGGTAGTGTTTTTTCAGATATTCCTTTACACTTTTTTCGAATTCACCTTTAATGGGGTCTACGATGAGTATCATACGAATCACCTCTACGTCATATCTCCCCCGCAAAATGGCAACTTACGAAATGTCCCTTCTCAACCTCAACCATGCCCGGCTCTTCCCTTTCACAAACATCCTTTACAAACGGACACCTCGTATGAAAGCGACAACCTTTTGGTGGGTCCATCGGACTCGGAATTTCTCCTGCAACAATTCCCTTTTCAATAGAGCGTGCTTTCGGATCGGGAATTGGAATTGAATCTAAAAGCAATCTTGTATATGGATGAAGGGGGTTATCGAAAACCTGACCTATTGATCCAATTTCAACGAGCTTTCCGAGGTACATAACTCCAACTCTATTGGCTAGATACCTGACAACTCCCAAATCATGGGATATGAAAAGGTACGTGAGATTCATCTCCTTTTGAAGGTTTTCAAGGAGATTCAATACCTGCGCCTGAACAGAAACGTCTAATGCTGACGTCGGCTCATCAAGCACTAAAAACTCCGGGTTTAGAGATAGTGCTCTTGCTATGGCGACTCTCTGACATTGTCCGCCGCTCAACTCGTCTGGATACTTTCTGGCGTGCTCTTCGCTAAGCCCAACAGCCTCCAGAAGCTCTAATACCTTGTCTTCAACATCCTCGCAGTGGTGTTCTTTCAACGGTTCAGCCACTATGTCAAAAACGGTCAATCTGGGATTTAGGGATGAATAGGGATCCTGATATATTATTTGCATTTTGGGTCTTATTTTCCTCAGCTCTTTTTTAGGCAATGCCGTTATTTCAATGTCGTTGAAGAATATTTTTCCATCCGTTGGCTCGTAGAGCCTCAGAATTGTTCTTCCTGTTGTGGATTTTCCACTCCCGCTTTCTCCAACAAGTCCAAAGGTTTCTCCATCGTTTATTGTGAAGGTGACATCATCAACAGCTTTTAAATATGTAATTCTCTTCTTTATCAGCCCCTGCGTTACTGGGAAGTATTTCTTCAACCCTTCGACTTTAATCACTGTTTTGCACCTCCATACAGATGACATGCAACGAAGTGGTCCTTCGAGTATTCGATCAGCTCCGGCTTCTGCTTGGTGCACGCATCTTTCATGCAGTCGCATCTCGGATGAAATCTGCAGCCGTCTGGTGGGTTTATAAGGCTTGGAACACTGCCTTTTAAAGGCTTCAAATGCTTTCTACGCCTTGGATCCGGAACAACTGAAAGCAAAGCTTTGGAGTACGGATGGATTGTATTTTCAAAAAGTTCTTCCGTGTTTGCTACCTCAACAACGTTTCCTGCATACATAACTCCGGCTCTATCACATATCTCGGCAACTACGCCTAAATCGTGGGTTATCAAAAGAACTGAGAACCCATAACTCTCTTTTAGCTCAAGTATCAGCCCCAGTATCTGCTTTTGTATTGTAACATCTAATGCCGTTGTTGGCTCGTCGGCTATTAGAAGAGACGGGTTGGAAGACAGTGCCATCGCTATTAATACTCTCTGCCTCATTCCACCGCTGAGCTCATGCGGATAGCTGTTTAAGATTCGTTCCACATCCGCTAAACCAACCGACTTAAGGTACTTCTTCGCATGCCTTAAAGACTCCTCCTTGCTCAACCCCTCATGAGTCGTTATCACATCAACCATCTGGTCTTTGATTTTGAAGAGCGGGTTTAGAGATGTCATCGGATCCTGAAACACAACTGATATGTCTTTTCCTCTTATCTTTCTCATTTCCTCCTCTGACTTCTCGAGAATATTTTCTCCTTTAAAGATTATTTCACCGTAAACCTCGGCGTTTGAAGGCTGCAACCTTAAAATACTCATCGCAGTGACGCTTTTCCCGCATCCGGTCTCGCCAATTAAACCAAAAATTTCCTCCTTTCGTATCTTCAGGCTAACACCATTCAGAACTTTCGCTGTTCCCCACATTGTTCTAAAGTTGACGTACAGGTCGTTTATTGTGAGGAGTTCTTTCATAGGAATCTCCTCCTTAATCTCGGATCTATAGCCTCTCTGACGGCATCTCCAAGCAGGTTGAACGCCATTACTGTGATGAATATCGCCAAACCAGGAAATACGGGATACCACCAGTAGTTCAGGAAGTAGTTCTTCCCCTCACTAACCATCAAACCCCAGTCGGGTGTTGGTGGCTGAACACCCAGGCCGAGAAAGCTCAGACCAGCAGCCTCGAGAATTGCCGACCCAATATCCATTGTAGCTTGAATGATTACCGGCGATATTGAGTTTGGAAGCACATGCCTTAACATTATCTTCCATTCGGCAATATCCATTGCTTTTGCCGCTTCAACGTAGGGTCTTTCCTTTACCGAAACGACCATCCCCCTCATAAGCCTCGTGTACCAGGGCCACCAGCTCAACGCTAACGCCAGGATAGCGTTGAACATCCCCCTCCCCAGCGTTGTGGCTATGAGTAATGCAAGCAGTAACGGCGGGAATGCGAGAAAGACGTCCGTTATCCTCATGATTACGAGGTCGATTTTTCTACCCACATACCCCGCAATTAGCCCCAGAGGGACACCAATTAGCAATGCTATGGCAACGACGGAGAATCCTATCATGAGGGATGTTCTTGCTCCGTAGATTACTCTGCTCAGTATATCTCTACCCATGTCATCAGTTCCGAGAGGATGCTCAGGGCTTGGTGGCTGCAGCCTCTCCTTTAGGTTTGGCTCCCCCATTGCCTGCTCTGGATAGGGTGCTAAAACTGGTGCAAGTATTGCAATCAGAATGAGTGCGATTATTATTGAAAGACCCACTATGGAAAGCTTGTTTTTAAGTAGGACTCTAAGGATTTCGTTTCGCCTCATCTTCGTCCCTCATAGTTTTATTCTTGGATCTAGGTATACCTGAATGAGATCAACGACCAGGTTAACGATGACGTACGTGGTTGCAGCAACAATTGTGACTCCTAGAACTGCCGGATAATCCATGCTCAGAATCGAGTATGCGGCATATCTACCCAAACCGGGCCAGTTGAAGATTATCTCTGTCAAAAATGCGCCTGTTAGAGTATACGCCACCGATAGACCAACTGTTATCAGAGCAGGAGCGATGGCATTTTTTAAGGCGTACTTGAAGTAAATCTTTCTCGAAGGCAACCCGTATGCAAACGCCGTTTTTATGTAGTTCTCCTGAAGGACTTCTACCATCATTGAGCGAACCTGCCTCGTTATGAGCCCTACTGGGTACATGGCAAGCGTCAATGCTGGCAAAATTATGTGATGCAAAGCGTTTACAAATACGGGGATGTTGCCAGTGATTAGCGAATCAACCAGGTAAAGACCTGTTATAATTTCGAGTGGATGTTCCAGCAGTATTACGGAATCTACCCTTCCAGCAAGAGGCAATAGCTGGAGGTACTTGAAGAAAGCCAGTTGCAGGATTATACCAAACCAGAAAGTTGGCAGAGACACACCACTTATCGCAAAGATCCTGCTGAAGTTGTCGACCCAGGAGTCCTTTTTAACTGCTGAATAAACACCCAGAGGAATTCCAACTATCAGTGCAAGCAGTTCAGCAAATAGAATGAGTTCTAGGGTTGCTGTAAAGGCTGATTTTATGTCATCGACAACGGGATTGTGAGTTCTTATCGACACTCCCAGATCTCCGTTAAGCAGGGATGAGATGTAGTATAGATACTGGTTCAACAGTGGTTCATCCAGGTGAAGCTCTTTTCTTGCCTTTTCAATTGCCTCTGGTGTTGGATGTGCTCCCACCCAAAGTGCTGCCGGATCAGAAGGTATCATTCTCGAAATGAAGAATACGACTGTGATAACTCCAAAGATTACAAACACTGCGAGTATAAGTCTGTAAATCACGTAATCTCTGTACCTCATTTTACTCCCTTAAATAAAAGGAAAGAAAAAAGAAATTAGGTCGCACGCAGGTCGTAGAAGAATACCACCTGCGGGTATCCTGGGTTCGCTTCGAATCCCTTAACGCTCTTGTGAATCACGTATACGTCGTCTGGTGAGTACAGGAATATCGCTGGGGCGTCCTCCATGAGTATTTCCTCTGCTTTCCTGTATAGATCCTTGGCCTTTTCTATGTTAGTGCCTTCAAGCGCTACCGCTTTGTCAATTAATTCGTCAAACTCTGGGTTGGAGTAGTACGCCAGGTTGAAGTTTATCTCGTCTTCACTGTGGAACATGCTGAAGAGGAAATCGTACGGTGTCGGGTACGTTGGCCACCAGTAGAATATGAACACGTCCTGTGCCTTCATTGGGTCACTCTTGGCCAAAGCCCACTGCTGCTCCCAGTTCATTGGCCTGATCTCTACATCTATGCCCAGCTTGCCCCACTCGGCCTTGAGAATTTCGGCAACCTTCGCTTCAGCTTCATCTCCGTTCGTGTACGTTAAAACGAGCTTGAATCCTCCGTTTGGATAGCCAGCCTGCTCCAAGAGCTCTTTGGCTTTTTCAGGGTCGTATGTGTATGTCTTCAAGTCTTCAAAGTATCCGAGCATTCCGGGTGGTATCGGACCCTTAGCTGCCTTGCCGTAATCGTGGAGCACGTACTTTACGATGTCCTCATAAGGCACAGCGTAGCTCAACGCCTGCCTGACAAGTTTGTTGTCCAAAGGTGGCTTCCTGGTGTTCAGCATTGCGTAAAGCTCCTGATAGGAGGACTTCTGCTTAACAACAACGTTTGGATCCTGCTGAAGCTTAGGAATGTCGTCCAATGGCAGGTCTCTTGCGATGTGAATCTCTCCACTTGCAACCATCTGTTCTCTGAGCGAAGCATCCGGGACTATCTTTATGATTGCTATGTCGAACTGATCATCGCTCCACCCACCCCAGTATTCATCGAACTTCTTGAGCACGACCTCGGTTTTTGGCTCATATTTTTCTATTGTGTATGGCCCGCTTCCTGCGTCGTGTCCCTTGTTCAGGTAATCTGCAATAGTTTCATCGTCTCCAATCTTCGAAAGCAACTTGCTATCCATTATGTATGCGCCGTAAGAAGAAGACGCTATCAGTGGCAGGTTGGCTGGATATTTGAGCTTGAATTTGATGGTGTAGTCATCAACAACCTCTATACTTTCAACCGGATCCCAGATGAATGATGCACCGAGCCCCATTCTGACAGTTCTTTCAATTGACCACTTAACGTCTTCAGCGGTCAGTTCGTTTCCGCTGTGGAACTTTACACCCTTTCTCAGGTGGAATATCCATTCAGTTCCATCTTCGTTGCTCTCCCAGGAGGTTGCGAGCCACGGCTTCAAACCTTCTGGAGTGTACTTAACAAGACATTCGTAAACGTTTGGCAGAATAATGATTGAGTTAGAGAACTCTGTGCTCGGATCCAATGTGGTCATTTCGCTTACGTATCCGTAAATAACCACATTTGGCTTGCTCTCCACCTTCTTGGTTTCTTCCTTTGCACCTTCTGAAGGTGGAGTGGACGGTTCTGTAGTTTTGTTTGTTCCAGCACACCCACTAATTGCTATTGCCAGAATCAGTGCAATTACAAAACCGACACTCAGCAGTTTTCTCATGTCTGGCACCTCTATTTGTTTTTTGTGCATTGTTGAAACGGCTTATAAAAAATTTTTGGTAGATATTAAATAGATGCGTAAAATTTTTTCACAATGGCTGGTCTCTGAGGAATCAATTGGAAATGGTATCTTTGCAGGAATGAATTCGCCATTCTACAATAGTCTGATTTTAACTTTTCTAACTTTTCCGAGCATGCGTCTTGTTCTGCTGTTCTTTCAATCCTACAATAGTCTGATTTTAACATTCAAAGTTTGTATTTTATCGCATCAATAAACAAGCCTTTCAATCCTACAATAGTCTGATTTTAACAGAAAGATCCATCAAACATCGAAGTCGAGGTTCAGATCCTTTCAATCCTACAATAGTCTGATTTTAACAATGTTGGATTCATGACGAGACTCTTTTACAATGAGACTTTCAATCCTACAATAGTCTGATTTTAACGGCTCACTCTTGGTAGTTGGGATCCAATTAAGAAGGATCTTTCAATCCTACAATAGTCTGATTTTAACGGAGTTTGATGAAGCGGAGAGGTTTATTAGAGAAATTGACGCTTTCAATCCTACAATAGTCTGATTTTAACAAAAATAACTACATGTATGTGCATTCGCCCATTTTGTCTTTCAATCCTACAATAGTCTGATTTTAACAAACATGTTCCTGAGGCTGTTATGTGTGAATATTTCGGACTTTCAATCCTACAATAGTCTGATTTTAACCTGCATCTCCAGCCCACATCTGTTGCCTCGAGCCTTCCACCGCACTTTCAATCCTACAATAGTCTGATTTTAACCACCATCAACAACAAAATTCCACAAGCAGACATGAACACTTTCAATCCTACAATAGTCTGATTTTAACGTTGGCGACTTCAAGATGGGAGGGTTTATGAATCTGCATCCTCTTTCAATCCTACAATAGTCTGATTTTAACAAGTTTTCGCATGCAATACCTCCTTATGTGGAGTACTGCTTTCAATCCTACAATAGTCTGATTTTAACTTAACAACTCAGGACAGCTTTACTTTTGGATTGAAAGCCTTTCAATCCTACAATAGTCTGATTTTAACATTCAACACTTGTTTAACATAGTATATATTGATTATTGCAAATACTTTCAATCCTACAATAGTCTGATTTTAACCTAAATAAAAGTTTGACCAATCCTGAAATCCGAACAATATTGTCTTTCAATCCTACAATAGTCTGATTTTAACAAGGGATATGCTTCAGATGGCACTAACTATGACATTGTCTTTCAATCCTACAATAGTCTGATTTTAACGTATTACAAAGGACAGACGCCCAAGGATTATGATATAACTTTCAATCCTACAATAGTCTGATTTTAACAGGTAGTCTCTCAGAGAACCGTCGCCACAAACCAAAACCTTTCAATCCTACAATAGTCTGATTTTAACGTGAATGGATTTAGTCCAGTGGTTTCTATGTCGAAAACTATCTTTCAATCCTACAATAGTCTGATTTTAACTTGTTTAGAAAGACTGATGTTGTTATCGTAGATATCGCCTTTCAATCCTACAATAGTCTGATTTTAACATAAAGCAGTATCCTGTGTGTTTGTAACTATATCGCACTTTCAATCCTACAATAGTCTGATTTTAACCTGTATTGCTGAAGTTCATGGACTGCTCACCTCTCTTATATCTTTCAATCCTACAATAGTCTGATTTTAACTGAAATATCAGAGCCGTGTAATGAAATACCACGAATCCCCTTTCAATCCTACAATAGTCTGATTTTAACATCAATACATCTGCATGTAATAACCTTAGAGTTATACTTTCAATCCTACAATAGTCTGATTTTAACGGTTTTTGTTAGGAGCTTTTACACCTTTGAGGAAAAACTTTCAATCCTACAATAGTCTGATTTTAACTGAGCTTTACAGACAAGGTTATTTGAACAAAACAGTTCCTTTCAATCCTACAATAGTCTGATTTTAACAAGTTTAACAAATGTGCACCCGTCGCAATATGGTTTCTTTCAATCCTACAATAGTCTGATTTTAACATTTTTATATACGGAGTGACAAAGATAGTATTGGGTGACTTTCAATCCTACAATAGTCTGATTTTAACGAAGAGCGAACTACTCTAAAAATCAAAGCAGTAAACGCTTTCAATCCTACAATAGTCTGATTTTAACAAGAGGTATGCTGAAAGATATAGTAAAGAGAAAGTGGGGCTTTCAATCCTACAATAGTCTGATTTTAACCAGCCAGCGTAGGCGGAGCGGCAACATCTGATAGCAGTCTTTCAATCCTACAATAGTCTGATTTTAACACGCTTGTGAATACAAACAAGGGGTGGGCGTTGTACTTCTTTCAATCCTACAATAGTCTGATTTTAACTTCGCTCAGAACCTCGATAAGAAAAGAGTTGTCAAAATGTGCCTTTCAATCCTACAATAGTCTGATTTTAACTCAGTTCTTGGTGCTGCTGATAGTGTTAAAGCATTTTTCTTTCAATCCTACAATAGTCTGATTTTAACTGTTCAGCAACAGAAAGTCTCTGGTCTCGAAATACTCAACCTTTCAATCCTACAATAGTCTGATTTTAACCTGCTCCCATTCCCGACATATCCACAACAACCTTCTGCTTTCAATCCTACAATAGTCTGATTTTAACCGTTGAGTTCACGCTCACGGGACTGAACAAGCTCGCTGTTTACCTTTCAATCCTACAATAGTCTGATTTTAACCATCGACGAGATTGATGAAACCCCTCGTTGCTACGAATGCTTTCAATCCTACAATAGTCTGATTTTAACGCAAGATGAAGGTGATTGATAAGAGGATTCCAGACGCTTTCAATCCTACAATAGTCTGATTTTAACAGTACCAGATTAAGGTTAAACTCCTGACCAATAATCTCTTTCAATCCTACAATAGTCTGATTTTAACAAGATCTTCCACAAGAATTTCATCCGCCTGAAGGAAAGCTTTCAATCCTACAATAGTCTGATTTTAACTAGTACTCAAGCTTGTTGATCTCGATCTCGTAGCTCACCTTTCAATCCTACAATAGTCTGATTTTAACATTTCGGGATTGGCTTTCCGGCGGTTATCCCTCTTCCAGCTTTCAATCCTACAATAGTCTGATTTTAACTCTGTTCAATGTCGTCGTCGAGCTAATAGACAAAATAGCTTTCAATCCTACAATAGTCTGATTTTAACTCTACTGCGGATTCTATTGAGTTTGCAATCCCTTCTGCTTTCAATCCTACAATAGTCTGATTTTAACGAAAAACTAGTGGAAGCAGTTAAGATATCTATGGATTCCTTTCAATCCTACAATAGTCTGATTTTAACAATCGTCACTGTCCAATAAGTTTCCACACTTCACACAGCTTTCAATCCTACAATAGTCTGATTTTAACTGAAAAAGAAACTAAACCGTAGATACGCCCGCATCTGCGATTGGTGCTTTCAATCCTACAATAGTCTGATTTTAACTGTCCCAGTGGTATTAAAAAACAACTCAACATCTACCTTTCAATCCTACAATAGTCTGATTTTAACCTTTGACGGGGATCGAGTGGTTGTGGAGTGAGGTTAACTTTCAATCCTACAATAGTCTGATTTTAACAAGTGGTCACGGGCAACAGCGGCTAAGGTGACAGATTTCTTTCAATCCTACAATAGTCTGATTTTAACTAGGGGAGTGGATTGGTGAAGTAAAAGCATACCTAATCTTTCAATCCTACAATAGTCTGATTTTAACCCTGAAAAGTTGCAGATCGATGTTTCAGATATACTTAGCTTTCAATCCTACAATAGTCTGATTTTAACTATATCCAGGAATTGTTTTACTCCCGTCGCCACTCCTGCTTTCAATCCTACAATAGTCTGATTTTAACTCGATGTTCCAGAAGATTATTACGAAAGAACAAAGAAACTTTCAATCCTACAATAGTCTGATTTTAACTGAGCTTTGAGGAGATGAGGAAGCATGGGGTACACTACCTTTCAATCCTACAATAGTCTGATTTTAACGCTGATGCTCATTGACCTGTTCCCGTTCATGATGCTGCTCTTTCAATCCTACAATAGTCTGATTTTAACTGCATGTTGATCCAGAGTATGCCAAGAAGTTAAGCAACTTTCAATCCTACAATAGTCTGATTTTAACCTGGACAGAAATCACATATACTGAAACCATACCAGACTTTCAATCCTACAATAGTCTGATTTTAACAAATCCCAGTGTCTATGTTCAACTATCAGTTTACGGAGCTTTCAATCCTACAATAGTCTGATTTTAACAAAAAGATAAAGTTGTATCCATACTTTGTCCTAAGCACCTTTCAATCCTACAATAGTCTGATTTTAACTATATCCAGGAATTGTTTTACTCCCGTCGCCACTCCTGCTTTCAATCCTACAATAGTCTGATTTTAACCCTCGGTAATTTTCCTTCTTTTTCCAATTTATAGTTTTCTACTGGGTGCTATAGCGACCCTCTGTCGTCGATCTCCAGTAATGCAACTCATTTATAAGGATGGACGACTTTCTCAATTGATCCTGTTTCCAATTTAACTTTCTCTAACCAGGCTTATTTCAATTTAAATAAAATCTGGCAGGGTATGTCTTAGATAGCTTCTCATAAACCTGCCATTCAGTAAAAGAAGAAAATAAAAATAACAAATTTAACCAATAAAATTACCAAATAAAAAGATGGACGAATTGGTCTCAAACCGTTAAATCGAATGAAAGTCACGAGGAATTCTCAATTTACAAATTGGAGAAAAAAGAGATAGAATAAACATAGACGAATTAAAGTTTTGAAAGATCTTTACAAAGATTTATATTTGGTTAGATTCAAAAATATGTAAATGATATCTGAGATGTACATCAAGGGAACTCAGGTCAACTATTATTTCATCTGCAAAACGAAATTGTGGTTGTTCAGTCACAACATCACAATGGAGCACGAAAGTGATGCTGTTAAACTTGGAAAGCTCATCCACAGAGAGGTTTTCAAAAGGGATGAAAAGGAAGTTCAGATAGGTCCCATTGCAATCGACGTCGTCAGGGTTGGCAATATCCTCGAGATAAGGGAGATAAAAAAGTCCAGAAAGATGGAGGACTCGTACATATACCAGACCCTTTACTACCTGTATTTTCTCAAAAAATTTGGTATAGATGCCAGGGCCGTAATTTCCTTCCCCAAGCGAAGGGAAAACATTGAAATTGAACTCAGTAGAGAGGATGAAACCAAAATCAAAGAGATTCTAATGGATATTGAGAAAATAATCAATAGCCCTATGCCTAAACCGGAATACAGAAAAATATGCAGAAAATGTGCATACTTTGAATTCTGTTTTGCGTAGGTGGTTTTATGAAGAAAAAAGAATAGTTTTATGAAGAAAAAGAACAGGTGGTTTTATGAAGAAAAAGAATTACTACATACTTTCGGATGGTAAGCTGAAAAGGTACGAAAATACGATCTATTTCGAAAATAAGGACGGAAAGAAACCAATCCCTATCAACGCAATATATGCAATCTATGCTCTGGGCTCTTTAAGTGTCACATCTAAAGCTCTATCGTTGCTTGCAAGCGAAGGTGTATGCATACACTTTTTCAATCGTTCTGGCTTCTATGTTGGAAGTTTTTATCCCAGAGAAACCCTGATTTCAGGAGATATGGTTGTAAAACAGGTACAGCACCATATTGACGAAGAGAAGCGGCTTTTCCTCGCAAAGGCTTTTGTCGAGGGCTCGATTTTAAACATGAGTAAGGTTCTGGCATATTACGGGTTAAACGATTTCAGAGTAGAGGTGGAAAATGCACTCCAGAGCTTGGCTAACGCTAAAACTGTTGCCGAGATCATGGGTGCAGAGGCAACGGCAAGGAATGCATACTATTCAGCCTTCGATTCAATTCTCAAGAACTTTGAATTCGGGAAGCGGAGCAGACAGCCACCGGAGAACGAAGTTAACGCAATGATCAGCTTTGGCAACTCCCTGCTTTACTCTACCGTGTTATCCGAGATCTACCACACCCAGCTTCATCCAGCCATATCTTACCTGCATGAACCGTCCGAAAGGAGGTTTAGCCTGGCACTTGACATTGCCGAACTCTTCAAGCCGATGATAGTTGATAGAACAATATTCTATCTTGTAAACAAGGGGATTGTTAGTGAAGGTGATTTCAACAGGGATCTGAAGAGCGTTCTGCTAAACGAAAGCGGGAAGAGGAAGTTTCTTTCCGCATATAATGATAAACTTAACACGACCGTTAAGCATAGAGGTCTTGGTAGGAATGTCTCATACCAGCGCCTGATAAGACTTGAATGTTATAAGCTTGCAAAGCATTTGATTGGAGTTGAAAAATACAAACCCTTCGTGATGTGGTGGTGATGTACGTAATCGTTGTTTATGATGTGAATGTTGATAGAGTCAACAGGATAAAGAAGTTCTTGAGGAGATATCTAACATGGATTCAGAATTCTGTTTTTGAGGGTGAAATCACACCGGCAGATCTTGAAGAAGTGAAAATGGGTATAAGGGAAATCATAGACGAGGATGAGGATATGGTCGTGATCTACCGTCTTCCCAGCAGTAAAAGTCTGAACAGAGAGATAATGGGCGTGGACAAGAGCGGGAGTGAGGAAATCATCTGATTTTTTGTAATTTTTTCTGATATCTAGTAAAATTAGTTGGAATTAACATTTTTCACTTTTACACTACTCGAAAATATTAAGTAAGTGTGATTTTAAAATTTTAAGTGTGAGACTTCAGGTGAATCTTGTGGCTGTATCAAATCCAGCATTTATCGATTTTAACCATTCTTATCACCTTGCATCGATGATCTATAGAGCTGTAGAGCGGATTGATCCCAGGCTATCGCTTGAGCTACACACTCCATCGACATTCAAGTTCTTCACATTCAGCAGGTTGTTGGTTGAGGGCAAGAATTTCAGGGTTGAGAAGGGCAAGATGAGGCTGCTCAATCCAAATGTGCGCTTCTTCTTTTCGACGCTGCAGAAGCACATCGGTGTTGCTCTCGTCGAGGGGTTGCTTGAGAAGCCGGAGGTAAAGATAGGGGACGCAAAATTTGTTGTTTCAGAGATAAAGGTGCTTAAGGAGAAGGAGATTGGCAGAAAAGAGAGGTTTATCACATTGTCGCCGATTAATGTTACGACTGTTGTGGATAATGGCAGGAGGAGGATTGTTGATCTGTATCCCGACAGCCTGAAGTTTTACGAGAATTTGAAGAAGAATCTGGTCAGGAAGTATGTGGCTTACTATGGAAGGGAGCCAGAGGATGACGATTTCAGGATTAGGGTATTAAGATCCAAGATGAAGAGAATTCAGGTGAAGAATACTTTTCACAGGTGTGTTGAGATGGTTTTCGATGCTGAGGGTAGTAAGGAATTGCTGGAGATTGGGTACAAGGCGGGATTTGGTGAGAGGAATTCAATGGGGTTTGGGATGGTGAAGGCTGTTGATAGTAGAAGTATTTCGTAAGTTAACCGGCGTCAATCCCTACGAATATCAAAAAATAGCTATGGAGAACTTGGTAGAAGGTAAATCGCTTATTATTAGAGCCCCTACTGGTTCCGGGAAAACAGAAGTGGCCTTAATTCCTTTTATTTATGGTCTCAACGATTTTCTGCCTTCACAGCTAATTTATTCGCTTCCGACGAGAACTTTAGTCGAAAGTATTGGCGAGCGAGCTACAAAATACGCGTCATTCAAAAAGCTTAGAGTGGCAACCCATCACGGTAAAAAAGCGACAAGTAGCCTTTTTGAGGAGGATATAATTGTTACAACAATTGACCAAACTGCTGGAGCATATTTGAGCGTTCCATTAAGTATGCCCAAGAGATGGGGAAACATATTTGTTGGTGGTGTTGCATCAGCTCTAACCGTTTTTGATGAGGTACACACTCTTGACCCAGAAAAAGGTCTTCAGACGGCTGCAGCAATAGCCATGCAATCTGCAAAACTTGGCTTTCCTTCAATTATAATGTCTGCCACTCTACCAGATGTTTTCATTGAACGTGTTGGGGAAAGAATAGAGAAAAATGGAGGTAAAGTCGAGATTATAGATGTGGCGAATGAATCAGAAATCAAATCGAGGAAAAATCGGAAAGTTGAACTTATAAATAGGACTAATGAAGAGTTAGTGGCAGACACAGTTTTAAATAAGGCTGAAAACTGTAGGAAACTTGTTGTAGTCGTTAACACTGTTGAGCGAGCACAGAGGCTGTATCTTGATCTAAGGGAAAAAACAGACTATCCAATCCTTCTCTTGCACTCTAGGTATCTCGAAGAAGATCGGGCAAAAAAGGAGAAATTTCTTGAAGAAGTCTTCGGTAAGAACGGTAAAGGGGAGTGTATATTTATCTCCACACAGGTAGTAGAAGTAGGAATGGACATCTCTTCTCCAGTGATTTTGTCAGAAGCAGCTCCAGTTGACGCACTAATACAAAGGGCAGGAAGATGTGCGAGATGGGGTGGCAATGGAGAATTTCACGTTTTTGGGCTCGCCAAAGACGTTGGGAATCCATATGCTCCATATTTGAAAGGGCTCGTCGAGGCTACGATAACTGAAATTAGTAGTAGAGGGAATTTTACTTTAGACTGGCAAACTGAAGTCGAACTTGTTAACCAAGTGCTTTCGAGTCATTTTGAGTTTTTCATGGATTCGACGTTCTTTTATCAGAGGCTTGGGGAACTTGCAAGAGCAGTTTATGAGGGGAGCAAAGCAAAGGTGGAGCAAAACGTTAGAGAAGTTTTCTCGTGCGATGTTACACTGCACGAAAATCCTGAATCTCTAGAACCAGAGGAAATTTTGGCACTGCCAAGGATACGCGTTGACGCACGAGTTTTAAGTGGTAAAGTTGAGAAGCTTGCGGAATTGGGTATTAAAACATACAAATTAGAGGAAAATCCAGTAATCGGAGACTACGACAAAAGTGGGTACATCCCAGTACTTGTCAAAAGTAAAGAAGATGTAACTCCGTTTGAACTTTATGTTCTGAGTGGTGCTTGCTATTCTCCAGAAGTTGGGCTTGTGTTTGACAAATCTGCTCCTAATGCAATCAAATCCTTTGAGCCCGATAAACTGAAACTTAATGACATTAAAAGCCAAGCTGAATATAAGCTTGAGAAAGAGACTTGGGTTGAACACGCTAAGAGAGCTTTACATGCACTCGATTGCTACCTAATCCCTCGTTACTACTATGTTATCAAAAATTTCGCTGATTACTTCGGGTACGAATATAACGAGTTCGTTGATCTTATTAAATGCATAACTGCACTGCACGATCTTGGCAAATTGAACATAACCTGGCAGAAGAAAGTGAGCTGGGACAGTAAAATACCCTTAGCTCACTCAGATAAAAATAACGTCAGTGGTGGTTTGCCCCCACACGCTCCTGTTTCTGCAAAAGCTTTGCAGCCTTATTTAGAAAGTTTATTCGACGATGAGGATGTGTTCAAAGCATTCTATTTGGCTATTGCTCATCACCACGCACCGTGGGTGAGAGAATACAAGGAATACAGTCTAATTCCAGACTTCGACAAATTCATTGAGGAAGTTTGGAGTGTTCCGAAGGAGTTAATCAAAGCCCATGATTCTGCTGGAAGACTCGATTTTACTTATTTGGATTTAATTGATGAAAATGAGGCCTATAGACTTTACGGTCTCCTATCTAAATTACTGAGGATATCTGACAGGCTTGCTACAGGAGGTGTAAGTTATGAATCGATATTTTCTGCCTAAAGCTGGCTGGGAGTTTTTTGATGTATCAAGGGCATACGGATTAGGGATTATTGTGCATGCACTAAGTGGAGATGCAGTAGTAAGTGATATGGGTGGGTTTTATTTGATAGAATCGAAAAGAGAATTGAATTTTGAGAGAATCGACCAGATTCATCGATTTTTAGGTGATGATCGAGCTTGGAACAGGACTTTCCTAACGATTGGAAGTGGACAAAGAGAAAAGACGAAAAAGAGGGTTGTAGAGTTCTTAGGAAATGTAGAAAATATCCGAAATATATTGGATGATCTAAAAGAGCTAAAATCACCCGTTTCTATAGGAAGCGGGAAGGAGACTCTATATCAGCCAATGGAGCTGGCAGCAACGAAGGGTATTAGGGATGAAATTCTGTTAAAAAAGCAATATTCTGAAGGATCGTCTGTAAAAGTGTCGATAAATGATTTTAGCCTGTCAGTACTGGGGCACATCAATGCAACCATACGAAAGTTCTCAAACATGGGCATGGTTTTTGCCGTTCCAAGCCCTACCAGAACAAGAATACTGCACCTAATTGATGAGATTAAAAAGAGAATCGATGACTCGGTAAAAGGCTTACATAGGGCAGGGTGGTTTCCATCACTCGCTCAAATAGCCATAAATTTAGTTTTAGAAGAACTTAGAGTTGAAGAAGGCGGTAAATTTGCCCCAAAGTTCGGTTCTTTGATATACGGTGTGATGACAAGAACAGGAAATCAGTGGAAACCGTTGACAGGTGGTATTTTTCCTCTTGATTTCCTACACCAGATAGCGGAATCCAATGAAGCAAAGGATGTGCTGAATAAATGGAAAGATATCTTTGAATGGACAGCCTTCAGAAAGGGGTACGAAGATTTGCCAAGTACTTTAGCCGAATTCATAGCAAATCCTAGTTTGTCCAATTATGAAAGATACATCAAACTTCATCTAAGAAATGAGCTTGATAAAGACCGAATAAAGTTCGGAAGTTACGAAAAGAGAGTTTTGGAGGGGGTGGTGAGTTTTGTCGGAGTTTAAACTTGGAGACATTTTTGGATGTGAAGCTGTAAAGAATTTTGGAGCAGCATTGAGGAAAGCACTGAGGATTGGCGACGATTACGCATCTCTTGTAGAATTAGAATACGTTGAGACAAAAGAACAGTTTGAAGAAGTTATAAAGAAGTTTTTGAGGAGATACGAGACTATAGCTAGGAGAGGTTACAAGGGAAAGGAGCTTAGTCGCCTTAGCGAGAAGGATCTAGAAGAGCTCATGGGTTTGGTGGATAAGTACGATGTAAAGCCAATTAGAGCGGCACTCATCAGTTACGCTCTCGTTAAAAGCGAGAGAGAAGACGAAACTACATTCGAATCTGAGGAGGTGGTTTAAGTGAGTGGAATTTATGAAATCGCTATTTTGGGTAGAGCTACATGGCAGCTACACAGCCTGAACAATGAAGGAACCGTTGGAAACGTTACAGAGCCGAGAAGTGTTAGAATAATCGATCCAAACACAAAGAAAGCTGTAACAACCGATGGAATTTCTGGAGAGATGCTAAAACATATTCATACAGAGATTATGTGGGCATTAGATGACAAAAACAACTTATGCGACGCCTGCAAGGTGCTGAACCCAGAAAAATTCAACTTTGCGATAAAAACAAAAAAGGTTACAACCAAGGACGTTGAAGACGCGTTAAAACAGGCTTTAGAAACATGCGATATTTGTGACGTTCAGGGCTTCCTTCTCGAAAGACCCACAGCTTCAAGAAAATCAACAGTAGAATTTGGCTGGGCTCTTGGAATACCTGAGGTTTATAGGGATATCCACACCCACGCGAGGCACGCTCTTGGTGAGAAAGGCAGAGGAGGTAGAAATCAAGAAAACGAGGGGGAAACTGAGGGTGTTTCAACACAGATGGTATATCACCGTCCAACCCGTTCCGGTGTGTATGCAGTTATTTCAGTATTCCAGCCTTGGAGAATTGGATTGAATGAAGTAAGACAGAGTAAATACACCTATGATGCGGACGATAGCGCGAGGGAGAGAAGATACAAACTCGCATTGAAGGCGTATCAGCTTCTGTTTGCCCGTCCAGAAGGAGCAATGACTACCACACGATTGCCGCATGTTGAAGATTTCAGCGGAGTAATAGTTTACTCGACAGAGCCAATACCTGTTCCTATAATCTCGCCTCTTAAGAACGACTATGTTAACGAAATAAAAACTATAGCAGAAAGCTTAGACGCTTCATTAAAAGTTGTTGAGTTCGACGGTATTGCAGACTTCGCGATAAAGATAGGGCAGCTGACTAACAATAAACCATACGAAATGGAGTTTTAGGTGAACAAAGATGCAGTGGGTAAAATTATCACTACACTTTCCATCTTTTTTCTCGTACCGCATACCAGATTACTCTTCACAGTACGCTTTGAGTGTCCCATTGCCGTCTCCGTCGGCGATAAAGCTTGCAGTGGTAGCAACGGCCATAAGAGCTACTGGTAATGTTGCTGAGGGTGAGTGTGTCTTTTATGCTGTGCGGGATGCTGATATACGAATTGTCCCGCCCGAGCAAATTGCGATTAACTCGGTTTTGATTAGGCGACTGAAGAAAAAGAAGAATCCCACAGAGTTAGAAACTTTCGAGAGGACGTTTGGAGTCAGAGAATACGTCTTCTTTCCAGATGACATAAACTTGTTAGTCGGTTGTGACGATATCGATACTGCAATCAAATATTTTGGCATACTAAGATATCTTGGCTCAAGTGACTCGATGCTTTACGTCAAGCGCGTAGAGCAAATTGAAGAACCACCAGAAAGTGCAATTAAAGCAATAACTGATAAAGAATTTGTAGAAGCTATTTCCAAAGAATCCTACGTGATTTATCCAGTAAATGACATAAGTAAAAAGGCAAAATTCGAACAAATAAACCCGTATTCGGAAAAATCAGGCAGAAACGTCTTTGAAAGAAAATATTACCTCATCAAAGCCAAAATCAAAAAGGGCAAAAACTGGAAAGTCCTCGAAATTTGGTGTTAGGTTATAGGAAAGTGAGGGAGGGCTTAACCCTTCGAACATTATTGAGAACGATACAGAATCTCCGAATCCAACAGCAGAGAATCCTTAAATAGTTTCATGCAAATAATTGTCTGGTGTTCAAAATGGGCGAGATCACGATCAAAGTGAGGGTGCCAGATCGCTTTGAAGAGATATTCAAGCGGGAAGTTGAAGAGTTAGCCAAAGCTTTGATTGAGAAGGAACGGCTTTTTGAAAAGTTAAGGGAACTCAAAGGTATTCTTGAGACAGATAAACCATGGAAGGAGCTAAAGAGAGAGATCTATGAGCAGAGTTCTTATTGATAGCTCGCTATTAATTGAATATTTCAAAGGAAATCCCAAAGCCGTTGAAATCTTTGAGAATTTGAAGACCTCTCCAGTAGCTCTTTTGATAAATCCCATTGTATTTAGTGAAGTCAGCTACCTGTTTTTGAGATATTCTACCAAGAAGAGCCGTTTTGATTTTACACCTGAAGTTGTTAAGAGCTCAAAAATAGAGACTCTTTTCGTTTTACTGAACTCCTTTGGAATACTTGACCTTACAAAGGAAATAGTGATTCTTGCAGAAAATATCATGGTTAAGTACGGTTTGCTGCCAAACGATGCTCTAATTCTGGCGACGTGTAAATTTTACGGGATTAAATATCTGATCTCTCTCGATGGAGATTTCAAAGAACCATGCGTGAAGGAGGGAATAGAACTTATAGAGAGTGCTGAAAAACTTAAATTAATTGAATAGACTGCACAACTCTCGAAAATCAATGGAAGACGAATTCTTAAATAATTTCATGCAAATAATTTGTTCAGGTGTTGATAATGGTGAAGTTACAATCAGGCTCAAAATTCCAGAGGAGATTCTGAAGCAGGTTGATTTGAATAAAGTGGTTGAAAGACTTGAAAAAGAGATTATGCTCGAATACAATCTGAAAAAGCTCCACGGCAAATTAAGGGGTAAAAACCTTGAGAAGTTGCTTGAAGAGATAGAAGACGAATGGGGGATTTGAAGGCTTTTGTCGATAGCAATAATAAACCACCTCGAAGGCGAAATGGATTTATCCATAATTAAGGATAAGTTCATGCTTTGCTCCAATGCCATTTTCACTGAGGCATTAATGGTTTATCTCAATGCAACAGGAAAAAGAGCTATGAGCTGAAGAAAAAATAATTCTTGAAGAACTTATTCATGCTCTTTTAGATTTTTGAGAAAGATTTTTTGAGGAGCTGGAAATTAACAGCAGGAATTTAGCTTATGGGTTCATAAAAAAATGGATCGCTATCAAACGAAGCTTTAATTTTATCAACATGTGGGTTTTACGGGATTAAATACCTGATACCTGATTTCCTTCGATAGCGATAAAAAAAGCCCTGCAAGACCTCTTCAAAACGATGCTCCACAAGCTGATGACTGCACGGATAAGGGTTAAAGACTCGAAGTTCCAGCAGAAAAGCTTGAAACGCTGAACATAGCTTTGCTGATAGAGGCCTAAAGTATTTAAATGTATAAAGGCAAGAATAACTCAATGAACGAAATCTCAGTACAGATACCTCAGGAACTCGCCAGAATCCTTGGAGTTAAAGCGAGTGAGCTTCCAAAAGTCGTAAGGCTGTACCTTGCTATAGAGCTTTACCGTGAGGGTAAGGTCAGCCTCGGAAAAGCTTCCGAAATAGCGGGGCTGAGCAAGTGGGAGATGATGGAAATTCTTGCATCTAAAGGCATATCATTGCAGTACGATGAGGAAGATTTGAAGGAAGATATTGAAGTCCTTGAGAGTCTATGATTGTTGTATCTAACTCAAGTCCTCTTATTACTCTTGCAAAGATAGGAAAACTGAGCACTCTAAAGGAGCTTTTTGGAGAAATCATTATTCCAAAGGCAGTTTGGGTTGAAGTTGTTGAAAAGGGAAGAGGAAAGCCTGGGGCTGAAGAGGTTGAAAAGGCAGAATGGATTAAAGTGATTGAGGTCAAAGACAGGCTTGGCGTTGAAATTCTGAGAAGTGAAATCGAGACTGGAGAAGCTGAGGCGATAGTTCTTGCGAAAGTGCTCGATGCAGATCTTCTTCTGATGGATGAGAAAATTCCAAGGCTCATAGCAAAATCCCTCAATATTAAGGTTGCTGGTAGCCTTGCAGTCATCTATATTGCAAAGAAAAAGGGAATAATCAAAGAAGATTTTGATGAAATTGTTAAGATACTCAGGCTTAAAGGTATCAGATTCAGCGATGAGGTTGTTAGAAAGCTGAAGGAGCTGTATGGATAGTGCATCAGTATGGGTTCGAGAATATTTTGTTTACAAATCCGCATTTTCGAAATTAATTGAAAACGCCGACTTAATTGATGGGAACATTACAGTCCTCGGAAAGACCCAAAAACCCCTAGAAGTTCTAAAATCGAACCAGAAGATTTTTAAATTTTAAATTGATAATAGCTCTGGTGATAAATATGAAGCCTGTTGAAGTTGCGGAAAACATTTACTGGGTTGGAGCCATAGACTGGGATGAGCGGGACTTTCACAACTTTGAAATCGATAGGGGTGCGACGTACAATGCATATCTAATTCTGGATGATAAAATCGCCCTTGTGGATACTGTTAAGCACAAATTCTACGGCGAGATGATGGAAAGAATAAAAAAGCTCATAGATCCATCACAGATCGATTACATCATCGCGAATCATGTTGAAACGGATCATTCTGGTAGCTTAGCCGATATAAAGAGAGTGGCTAAGGATGCCGTGGTTGTCTGCACGAAAAGAGGTATGGAGGGAATATCCAAGCACTTCAACACGAATGGATGGGACTTCAATGTTGTGAAGAGTGGAGACGAGCTAAAGCTTGGAAAGAAAACCCTGATGTTTCTTGAGATGACTATGCTCCACTGGCCTGACAGCATGGCGACCTATGTGAAGGAGGATGAACTGCTGCTGTCGAACGATGCCTTCGGGCAGCACATCGCGAGCGAGGAGAGGTTCGATGAAGAGATTGGAGTGGAGGAGGCAATAAGGAGGGCGAAGATATACTATGCCAACATCCTGATGCCTTTCGGGAATCTGATAATCAAGAAACTCAAGGAGATTGAGAGCCTTCAGATACCCATCAGGATGATAGCACCAAGTCATGGCGTTATATGGAGAAATCCGGAAAGGATAATCAACGCTTACAAAGAGTGGGCGGAATTCAAGACAGAGGATAAGGTTGTTATCGTTTACGATACGATGTGGCACAGCACAGAAAAGCTCGCGAGGGCTTTGGCAGATGGTGCAGCCTCTGCTGGAGCCAAGGTCAGAATGTTTCACATAAGGAAGGATCCATGGGCAGCGATCATGACCGAAATTCTGGATGCTAAAGCCATAGCCGTGGGGTCTCCAACGATGCACAACACAGTATTCCCGCCAGTTGCCGGATTTCTTGCATACATGAAGGGCTTGAAGCCAAAGAACAAGATCGGCATGGCATTCGGCTCTTACGGATGGGGTGGTGGAGCAGTCAAGGAAATAAACAGGGTATTTGAAGAGCTCAAGTTTGAGGTGGTTGAACCCCTGCAGGTTAGGTTCAGGCCAACTGGTGAGGAGCTTGAAGCAGCGTTCAACGCTGGAGCCAGGCTTGGAGAGATGGTTAAGGGTTAATAGGGTTTAAAGATGATACTCGGAATCTGTGGGAGTCCGAGAAAGAAAGCTACCGAACATGTTCTCAGAGAAGCTCTGGCAATGCTTGAGAAGGATGGCATCGAAACGGAGTTCTTCACCGTCAGAAAAAAGGAGATAAGCTTCTGCCAGCACTGTGACTACTGTCTGAAAAAGAAGGAGTGCAGGATCAGGGATGACATGTATGAGCTGTATCCTTTAATGAAAGAGGCAGAGGGTTACATTTTTGCCACCCCGGTTTACAATGGTGGTGTCAGTGCACAGATCAAGGCCGTGATGGATAGAACGAGGGCCATAGTGGTGGAGAACATGGATGTTTTCAGGCACAAGATTGGCATGGCCATAGCTGTAGGGGGAGACAGAATTGGTGGACAGGAACTCGCAATTCAGCAAATTCACACATTTTTTATCCTAAACGGAATAATTCCTGTGAGTGGCGGCTTTTTTGGAGCGAATCTCGGAGCGACATTCTGGTCGAAGGATACGCTTGATGGAGTCATGGAGGATGAAGGGGGATTCAGAAGCTTGAGGAAAACTGTGAGGAGATTTAAAGAGATGTACTTCAGAATCTGCCGAGGCAACCAGAACCCGAAGTAACCAGAACAGATAAAAAATTAAATTTTATTTGAACTTGCCAAGCACATCCTTGGCTATTGTGTTCAGCTGAACCTCTTTCGTTCCTTCGTATATCTCGGTTATCTTCGAGTCTCTGTAGAACCTCTCAACATCGTACTCTCCGATGTAGCCGTAGCCTCCATGCATCTGTATCGCCTCATCGCATACCTTCACAGCCACCTTGCCAGCCATGTACTTCGCCATTGATGTCAGACCGGGATCGATTCTTCCCTGATCGTAGTTCCAGGCTGATTTGTATATCAGAAGCCTCGTACACTCAATAAGGGTTCTCAGATCGGCTATTCTGTGCTGCAAGGCCTGGAATCCACCAATCGGCTGACCGAACTGCTTTCTCTCCTTAACATACTTTACCGTTCTGTCGAAGGCACCCTGAGCTATTCCGAGAGCCTGAGCGGCAATCTCAATTCTGCTCTCATCGAAGAACTCGAGAACCTGATAGAAACCCCTGTTAAGCTGGCCGATTATGTCCTCCTCAGATACCCTCACATTCTTGAAAATCACCTCTGCTGTTGGGGAGGCTCTTATTCCCATCTTCTTGCCGATCTTGTTTGTTGATAATCCTTCAGCATCCTTCCTCACAAGGAATGTCGTGAATCCTCTGTATCTCGGTTTAGCATCTGGATCTGTTACGGCTAAAACAATGTAGTAATCGGCAATTGTGCCATTTGTGATGAATGTTTTGGTGCCATTTATTACCCATTCATCTCCATCCTTCTCAGCCTTCGTCTTTATGGCGGTTAAATCACTTCCAGCTTCCGGCTCGGTGTAGCAACCGGCAGTTATGGCCTTTCCTCCAGCAACCTTCGGCAGAACCTCACTCTTCAGATCCTCACTTCCAAACCTCATAACAACTTCCGATGAGAAATCGGAAAGAATAATTGCACTGCCGAGCGTGCTATCTGCTCTGCAGAACTCCTCAACCACGAGGACATTCTCCAGAATGCCCATTCCTGCGCCGCCATACTCTTCGGGGAAGTGTATGCCAATGAAACCAAGCTCACAAGCTTTCTTCCACAACTCAAACGGGAATTCTTCTTTCTCATCAGCCTCCTCTGCCCTCTCTTTCGTGAACTCATTTTCCGCAAACTCTCTTGCGGCTTTCTGGATATCCTTCTGCTCCTGAGTAAGTTCGAAATTAACCATATCTGCACCCCCGGATGAGAATGAATCAGGTAAACTTATATTATTTTTGATTTGAAATCGTAAGAATTTATCGGATCAATTAAATAAATATTTAAACTTTTCTTGGATCGGTTATCTCGCCATATATTGCTGTGGCTGCTGCGGTAGCTGGAGAGACAAGATAGATCTTTCCTTCCGGGCTTCCCTGCCTGCCAACGAAGTTTCGATTTGATGTTGAAACGCTGACCTCCCCATTACCTATCAGTCCAAAGCTTCCGCCCATGCATGGCCCGCATGATGGGAATTCAACTATCGCTCCAGCATCCACGAATATATCGATCAATCCGTCTTTCAGGGCTTTTCTGTATATACTCCTCGTTGCCGGTATTACGATCAGCCTTACTCCTCTGGCGACCTTTTCCCCTTCAAGCATCTCAGCAGAGATCTTTAAGTCCTCAAATCTGCCATTCGTGCATGAGCCTATGAATACCTGATCAACCTTAACACCCTCAACCTCTCCAACATCCACAACATTATCCACTCTGTGGGGTTTCGCAACCTGGGGCTCAAGTTTTGTCGCATCCAGCTCCACAATCCTCTTGTAGCTGGCATCCTCATCGCTGAAAACCCAGTCAGGGTTTTCGTAACCGTCAATAATTTCTCCCAGATAGTTTTCAGTAACCTTATCCGGCTCAATTATACCCGCTTTACCACCCATCTCTATCGCCATGTTTGCCATTGTCAGCCTCTCTGACATCCCCATCTCTCTTACTGTGCTTCCTGTAAATTCGCACGCACAGTAGTTTGCTCCATCAGCTCCAACCAAGCCTATCAGCTTCAGAATGACATCCTTGCTGTAAACCCTTTTCTGCAGCTTCCCTTCAACAATGAATCTGATGGTTTCAGGAACTTTAAACCAGAGCTTTCCCAGAGCGAATACCGAGCCCATATCGGTTGAGCCTATACCTGTTGAGAAGGCTCCTAACGCACCGTACATGCATGTGTGGCTGTCTGCACCAACAACGAGCATTCCCGGCAGCACATGGCCTCTCTCAACCATTATCTGATGAGCAATTCCTTCATAAACATCGTAGTTCAGTATTCCCTGCTCCTTTGCGAATTTTCTCAGCAGTTTGTGGTTTTCAGCAGCATTTATGCTATCTGCCGGAACCTGATGGTCGAAAGCTATTACGATTTTGGACGGATCCCAAACTTTACCATTGTTGGTTATCTCGTTAAAAACCTTGATTGCAAGAGGGCCGGTTATGTCGTGAATCATAGCCCTATCTATTTCTGCAAAAACGAATTCTCCAGCTTTAACCTCTTTGCCGCTCGCCTTTGAAAATATCTTTTCACTTAGAGTTTGACCCATGATGGAACCATAAAAGCTCTACTTATTATTCTTTCGTTGTTTTGGAGTATTGCGTTCAGGAAACATCCGAAACTGTCCTGCATTTTTGAAAGAATGCTGTGCAGATCATGCGTCTAAATCCAAATCGACAATAATTTATAATCCTTTTTTAACCATAACTCATGGAAACCGTGATTAACGGCATTGCATGCACATACAACATTTTCGGAGAGAAAGCTGTTCTTCTCTGCCCGCCACATCCGGAAATGGGCGGTAGCAGATTCGATGTGAGGATCATGAGAATATCTGAAGAGCTGAACGATGCCGGGATCACAACTCTGGCCTTCGACTACAGAAAGCCGTTCAGAGATGGTGTTGGAGAGGTTGAGGATGCCATAGCCTGCTTAAGGTTTTTGAGGGAGAGATTTGAGAGTGTGGCTGTGGTGGGCTACTCATTTGGCAGCGTTGTTGCATCGAATTTGCTTGAAGCTAACTCCCTCGTTCTGATCTCACCCCTCAGAAAAATCAACTCCATTGGGCTGAAAAACTCCGAAACCCCGAAACTGGTAATAGTAGCAAAGCACGATCAGATAATTCCCTATGAGGAATCGGTAGAAATCGCCAGCTGGCTTAATCCACCTAGGAGGGTTGTAGAGGTTGAGACCGATCACTTTTATACTGGAAAGTACGATTTTCTGGCAAGAACTGTTCGAGAATTTTTGGAGTGAATCGCATATCTGTAGCAAAAGGAGGTGATTTCATGAATCGCGAGAAGGCTTTGAATTTGTTAAAAAAGCATGTTAAATCCGAGAACCTGATAAAGCACTGCATAGCGACCTCAGCCATAATGAAAGAGCTGGCTAAAGAGTTAGGAGAGGATGAAGAGAAGTGGGAGATAATAGGCATTCTGCACGACATCGATTACGAAATGGTTGGCGAAGACATGACCCAGCATGGTCTGAAAGGTGCGGAGATCCTGAAGAGCGAGGGGGTTGATGACGAGATCGTGGAGGTTGTGAGAACACACAACCACACACTCTTCGGGAATTACAGCAAGCCTGTTGAGATAGCCCTTCAGTCAGCAGATTCGGTTTCCGGGCTGATAGTAGCGTGTGCCCTTGTTAAGAAGGGGAAGCTGTCGGAGGTTACTCCAAAAACCGTGAAGAAAAAGTTTAAGGAGAAGAGCTTCGCTGCTGGATGTGACAGAAACAGAATAAGGGAGGTAGAGAAGCTCGGAATTGAACTGCCAAAGCTGTACGAGATAGGGATAAGGGGGTTGATGAATGTCAGAGAAGAGCTTGGACTCGAGTAAGATCGCTGTTCTGGGAGCCGGAAATCTGGGATATGCGATAGCCAAAAGGTTAAAAGAGTCTGGCTATGAAGTTATCGTCACGGGAAGAAGAGAGGCCGTGCTGGAATCCCTCAAAAAGATGGGTTGCAGGGTTACAAACAACAGAGATGCTGTTAGTGAGGCTGATTTCGTAATCATAACGGTCAAACCAAAAGACCTCGATAGCCTGATCGATGAAATCAGGGATTGTGCTGAGGGGAAGATAATAATCAGCTTCGTTGCCATGAAAAAGCTTGAAGATATCAGAATGAACGCAAAAATCGTGAGGGCTATGTCGAACATACTTTGCGAGTATGGACTGGCTTTCACAGCCTACTACTGCGAATTCGATGACGATGAGATTGAGAGCATACTCTCAAAACTCGGTGATGTGTACAAAGCTAAGGATGAGAAAGAGGTTGACCTGATGACTGCTTTTTCCGGCTCAGCCCCAGCTTTCGTTGCAAAGATCATCGAAAGCTTCATCTATGCCGGGCTGAACTCCGGGCTGAATGCTGAGGTGTCAAAGAAGTGTGCTTTAAGCGTTTTTAAAGCAACCTCCGAGGCTCTAAAAACACAGTCGCCAGAGGAGTTCATAATTAAGGTGACAACACCCGCTGGAACAACCATTCAGGGATTGAGGAAGCTTATGGAGCACAGGGTTGATTTTGCCATAGTTGATGCGCTTCAAGCAACAGCAAGAAGAGCGATGGGATCATAGCTACTCGAGCCTGACCTGCCTGAACCTTCCGATGAGCTCGTAGATATCGATGCCCAGGTGGTAAATATCTGCGTCTATCTTGTACTTGCTCTTGGTTTTTTTGAGCTGGTCTATTCTGAAGAACCTCCAGTCCTCTCTGGGAAGCTTTAACCCGATAAAGCATTCAGCACCAAAAAGGGATGAGAACATCGCGAGATCTTTTATCTGCTGTTCCTCGATGTACAAAGGCAGCTTTGACCTCATCTTAACCTCTATCGCTATGTACTTCTTACCATTCCCTGCTATTATGTCGGGGACTGGGTAGGCTACGGTACCGCTTCCAGGAGTTCTGATCGCAGCAAATCCGTTTTCCCACAGCTTGTGGATCAGATCTCTCTCAAATTTCGTTCCCTTTTTCTTCACAGCAGATGTTTGGTTTGGAAATATTTAAACCTGTTTCGATAGTTTTTTCTTCAGTTCCGATTACTGATTTCATGGAGCGTATAAAAGTACATCTTCCCTTTAAATCCCCTGAGTACTCAAATGTTTACATCATGGGTGAATTTGTTATCGATGGAGGATTCATATCAAAAGAAAAAGCTGGTGAGCTTGCAGGCGAGATCGAGAGGCTTGGTTACAGGATAGACAGCCTCACATTCATCATAACTCATCACCACATCGACCACATAGGCATCCTGCTGTGGTATGACATAAGGGCGATCATGCATCCCTCCGAGAATGAATTTCTGCTGTTCTACACAAACCCCCAGCACTTTGTAAAGCCATATCTCGAGTGGTCCAGCAGGTACGGAATAGATTTAGAAATGCTGAGGCCACTTGCAGAGTTTTTTAGATCGGGATCGAGAGTAAAGGGAGAGGCAAACTCTTTAAAGAAAGACTTCAGAATTGAGTATGAGACTCCAGAGGGTATGGAGATCATCCATACACCCGGGCACTCACCCGGGCATATCTGCATATACATTCCGAAAGAGAAGATCCTCTTTTCGGGAGATCTCGTGCTGAGTGTAACAACCACGCACATCGGGTACTATCCGGGATACGGTCAGGATCCGGTTGGAGATCAGATTGAGAGCCTGAGAAAGCTTCTCAGCTATGAGATAGACGAAATCTATCCAGCACATGAAGATACAATAAAAAATGCCGAGCAGAGAATCCACGAATTAATAGAGCACTATGAGAACAGACTCGAAGAGGTTTATTCCGGGATAGATGGCATATGCAATGTCATCGATGTTGCGAAAAATATTAGCTGGAGTGCTGGAAGCTTTGAAAAGCTCGATGGATGGAACAGAGTTCTTGCAATTTCAGAGACGCTTGCTTTCCTTAAAAGGCTTGTGAAGATTGGGAGAGTTGGAGAAAAGGAGATCGAGGGTGTTGTTCACTTCACCAGATCGTGATCGATCTCCTCAAAAACCTCCTCAAAAAGATCCATATTCTGCGTTGGATCAACCAGAAAATCGAGCCTGTCTGTTTTTATTAGATCGTACATGCTACCCTTAAATTCCTTCGGAGCTTTAGGCTTAACAAATTTCGGCTCCGGTGCATTGTATCTCTCATTCTTTACCCATCCATTAATTGTGTAGTAGTAAACTCCACCTCTCATCTGCTTGTAAGGGTCGTATATCGACGAGAAGTCCCTGCAAACCCAGTTTGCCGTCTTTATCATGTTGTCTGTTGGATTTATCATCACATGTCCATAGTTGGGCGGTATGATTATCTTATCTCCCTCCTCAGCATACACTATCACGACATCCTCAATTTCGCCAAAGCTCTCACCATGTTTCTGCAGAACAAAGATCGCTCTTCCCTCAATGATCTCGTAGATCTCAGGGTAGGTTATTCCATCTCCAATCTCAGGATGATAGTGCCCGAATGTCTTGATGAACTCATCCCCTATCTTTCCCGGATTCGTGAATGTGTAGTCATACCTCAGCCTTTTGTTGAGGATCAGCTCCCTGTCCTCCTCGCTGAAGTAAACATCCCTGAACATCTCGTATGCCGGAAAGTTCTCTTCAAGCTCTTCTGGATTTTTCAGCACAGGCTTGAGATCAAACGCGAACCTTGTTTCAGAAGTGAACCTTCTGCCGTTGATTTCGATCTCCATGTATTGGTTTTTATATTTAATCAAATAAAAACTTTCCTGTGAGGCATTAAGCCAATACCGAAAAAGTAAACATCCTTGTCGGTCACGAGCATGCATGGAGTTTTTGTTTTCGAGCATGTTTCTGTATGAGTACAGCATAGACACGATAATCGATGCATGCGAGAAAGCGGGCTACGACGGGATAGAGTTCTGGGTTGAAACACCCCATTTCTGGATTAAGAGGGTTAGTCTCAAGCACAAAAACTCATCGCTTGTTGAAATGATCAAAGATAGTAGAATAAAAGCCATCCACAGCCCAGTGCTGGATTTGAATCCTGTTTCCGTGAACGATGGTGTTTGCGATTTAACCCTGAGGGAAACCCTGTACTCAATAAACCTCGCCAGGAAAGTTGGAGTCAATATCGTCACAGTTCACGCCGGGAGAAGGAGTGCTGTTAGAGAGCCGGTATGGAGCGACTATGCGTCACTCAACAACTATCTCAGAATAGCATCCAAGTACTCCAGAATAAAGAATGTGAAGCTCTGCCTTGAGAATTCAGAGCCGAGAATCAACTATCTGTGCAAGAGTGCTGAGGAGGTTAAGGAGTTCATGGAGAAATATGAGCTTTACTTCACATTCGATGTGAACCATGCCATTAAAGGGAATTACTTTTCACGCAGTTTTTTGGAACTGATTGACAGAATGGAGAACATCCATGTAAGCGGGTATGATGCAAAGGGCAGGCATATCTCAGCCATAGGATTTGAGGACATAAAGAGAGTCCTTGAAGAGCTCTCGGACATGGGATTTAACAAAAAGATAACCGTTGAGCTTGACGATCTTGCTTACGGAAGAATGGATTTGAAGAGGAAGATCGAGATGCTCGCCAGAGAGCTTGATTATTTGAGAAAAATTTTTATCTAATTTAATAAATTCGAACTAATTAGAAACATATATTCACATTTAACTTCAAATAGAACATATGAAATTGAAATTGTTTGTTGTGCTGCTGTTGACAGCGCTGATCATCGGCTGTGTCAATATAGAAAAAGAGGCTGGAAAAGAGAAGACTGAATATGAAAAACAGGAGAAAGTAGAATACAAAACAGAATATGAGGAAATCCAGCAAAGCGAGAAAGGATTTACCAACTTCTCATCCGATGCCGAGTTTAGGGCATATCTATACAAGTCCAGATCCTATGGTTATCCAGTAATACTCGATGTTGCAGGGAGTGTTGCAAAAGCTCCCATGGTTACACCCATGCCCGAGGTCACACCAACACCCATGCCAACACCCATCCCTACTCCAGCACAGGTAGGTGGGAAGTATGCGTATGAATCCACTCCTGAAAGATACTCCACAACAAATGTTCAGGTTGCCGGAATAGATGAACCGGATATAGTCAAAACGGATGGTAAGAACATCTACTTCTCCAGCCGATTCTATCCATTCAGATACATGCCATATGAGAACCTGAAAACGAGGGTTATCGCAGCATTCCCGCCAGAAAATCTCACAGAACTGTTCAAGCTCGAAGATAGTGGGGAGCTTTTGCTGATGAACGGTTTACTTGTTGTGATAGGCCACGACCATATTAGTGCATACAGCACCGAAAACGGAAAGGAGCTCTGGAAGATCAAGCTTGAAAGCGAGTATGTGTCTGCCAGGCTGTACAGCGGAAAGATCTATCTGGTTACAAGGAGCTGGATAGATAGCTACCAGCCCTGCCCAATAAAGCCCGTTACCGTTGAAGGGAAACCATACACGGTCTCATGCAGGGAGATCTACCATCCAGTTGTGCCAGTGTACTCAGATGTAGTGTACAATGTGATGATCATCAACGAGAGCGGGAAGATTGAGAAGTCCACCTCATTTGTTGGCTCAATCAGCAGATCGGTCGTTTACATGTCCAGCAATGCGATCTATGTCACATACCACCAGACAATAGACCCTGCAGACATGATGTACAGCTTCCTGATGGAGAATAAAGATCTCCTGCCAGAAAAGGTCATAGACAGAATCAAGACCCTGAAGGAGTACAACATAAGCAAGAGAGCTAAATATGTTGAGATACAGGAGATACTGAATGAGTACAAGAGAATGCTCAGCAAGGATGAGAGGCTGAAGTTTGAGAACGAATTCTGGAACAGGATGGAGAAATACAGAGATGAGCATAAGAGAGAGCTTGAGAAAACTCAGATCGTTAAGATATCCACAGATCTTGAGCCATTAGCGGTTGGTGAAGTTCCGGGAGATCTGCTGAATCAGTTCTCGATGGATGAATACAAGGGATTCCTGAGGGTTGCTGTAACCCTTGGAGATACCAACGACCTCTATGTTCTCGACAGCAACATGAATGTCGTTGGATATATCATGGATTTCGGAGAAGATGAGAGGATCTTCGCCGTGAGGTTCATAGCAGATAAGGGATATGTGGTTACCTTCAGACAGACTGATCCATTCTTCGTTATGGATCTCTCCAACCCGTACAAGCCCGAGATTAAGGGAGAGCTAAAGATACCCGGGTTTTCATCCTACCTGCATCCAATATCCGACACGATCATACTTGGGATAGGAAAGGAGGGCAGCAAGGTTAAGATATCTCTCTTTGATGTCTCAGATGTTGAGAGCCCGAAAGAAATCGACAGATACATCCTCGATGAGTGGTGGACTGATGTGCTGAACAATCACCATGCCTTCCTGCTTGACAAGAAGCACGAGATATTCTTTTTGCCGGGAGGAAAGGGAGGGTACATTTTCTCGTACAAGGACGATAAGCTGAAGATGGAACGGGCGGTAGATATGCAGGCTGTAAGGGCGATCTACATAAACGATTTCCTCTATGTGATTGGTGATAAAATAGTGGTTATAGACGAGAGAACATGGAAGGATGTGAACGAGCTTGATCTGACCTGAATTTAGCGTAATTAACTTAAATTATAAATTTTTTATATTTTCATATTAAGGTACTTTTCAACAATTTCGTTAAGCTTTTTCCTTGTTATTGGCTTTGGTATGATGTCTAGAGCTCCAGCTTCAAGCATCTCGTCCCCTCTAATCGGGGCGAATGCTGTTATCGCAAGAATCTTGGCTTTTGGATCTTTTTTGAGAATTTCCTTGGTCGCCTTGACACCATCCATCACCGGCATCATGACATCCATCAGCACGATGTCTGGCTTGTGCTGAAAGTACTTTTCCACCGCGGCTTTTCCGTTCTCTGCTTCAATGACCTCGTAATCTGAGAGCATTGACGCCAGGATACCTCTAAGCAAGTCATCATCATCGACAAGCAGAACCCTTGGCTTCATGGTCTTTCGAAGGACTTTTTAATATTTTAGTTTTTGGTTTTGATCGTCAATCAGTCTCAATCAATCCTTCCTGAGTAGTCTATAGTGCTTTTCAAAAACTGGTGGTATCTCTTGTGGACTTTCGAGAACAAAGATACCATCCATTTTTCGCAACCTCTCAACATGCTCAACATCTTCTTTTCTAACCCTGATCTTCAGGAGTTTGCCGTTCGGGAGCTTGGTAAGCACCTCTCCGGCTTTGTAGTCCGTAGGGAGGATATAGAGTGGAACATAAGCCTTCAAACCCATTAAAGCCGAGTTCGTCAGCAGGGTATCTGCTATGCCCAGACTTATCTTGGCAGTTGTGTTTGCAGTAGCGGGAGCGATTATCATGAACTCAAACTTTCCGGTCTGAATCTGGCCAGCGAGAAATGGGGAGTTGGCGTTCTTTTCAACATATACTTTCTCAAAAGAGCTTTTAAGATCGTTATATATCCTATAGAACTTCATCACCTGCTCTCCAGCTTTAGATAAGTAAACCCTGATTTCCAGATCATCGTATTTGCTGTTTATCTCCTTCATTATTGCGAGAATCTCTTCAAGTCTGTCACCAGCACCGGTAATTCCCCACGCAACTCGCATAGTTTTTTCTTCAATTTCTTCCATAAATCAAGTCTGAAAGGTGAATTAAAAACATTTCCAGATGGGGGCTGTGTCTATCATCTCGCTTCATTTATATTAATTCTCAACAAAAATTCTCAGAGCATAACATAAAATCCTCAAAAGAATCTCTGTTGCTGTTTATTTGCGATACATGTAGGAGTTGTTGAGATATAAATATTCCAAAAACGACAGAAATTTATACTTTATGTGAGTTTAAAGAATTTGAGTAAGATTAAGAGCCTCTGGACATGCTGAGAGATGGAAAGCATCTGGAATGAGTATGTATGCAATGCGGATATAACCTCCAGTTTAGAGGTATATACGCAAGGGTATATGAACAAGTTGTCCGAAGTTCGGCTTGGTGGCTAAAATGGTGGTGAAATTATGAGAAACAAAAAAGAAACTATCAGAAAATTTGTGAGCTTGATTAACAATGAAGAAGAACAGGGCGGTCTTTGGTTGCCAAATATCCAACGATATTTTATCTGGAGTAAAGAACAGATAGAAAGGCTCTTTGATTCAATAATGAGGGAATACCCTATAGGAAATCTTTTAATTTGGAAAACAAAAGAACCCGTAAAAATGAGAAAATTTATCGATAACTATAGAGACGGATTAAAACTAACTGATTTTTATGTTCCAAAAAATGAAAAAATAAAGTTGCTTGTATTAGATGGGCAGCAAAGATTGCAAAGCCTGTTCATTGCTTTAAAAGGTAGCTATAATGGAGATGAATTGTATTTCAATGTGTTAAGTGGAAAAGAAGAAAAAGAAGATGTTAAATTTGAATTTAAATTTATAAATCCCACTAAAGCTGATATAAAACAAGGATGGGTGAAAGTAAAGGATATCGTATACGACAATAGGGAATACGATGAGATTGCAGAAAATATTGTCGAGAAAATTGAAACTAAAAGACCTCTATCTCCTCTTTCTGAAAAGGAGAAAAGACTCATAAGAAAAAATGTACTGAAACTTATTAAGGAATTCAGAGATAAAGAGAATATAGCGTACACAGAGTTGGATAGCGTAGACAATCCAGAGATATATACACTAAATGACGTAGTTGAAATTTTTATAAGAGCAAACTCTGGAGGCACTCCTTTAAGTAAGTCAGATCTAATGTTTTCTCTTCTAACAGCAAATTGGGAGGAGGTAGAGGAAGATTTAACAAATTTCTTGGAAGAACTTAATGGGACAGCATTTGATTTTGGTAGAGACTTTGTGTTAAAGACGAGCCTTATCCTCATTGGAGCTGGGGCAAAATACGATGTAATGAAATTTAGAAAAGAAAAAAATTTGAAAGAATTGCAAAATAATTGGGAAGAAATTAAAAAATCAATCAAAGAAATTAAAGATTTTCTTTGTAAATATACATTCATAAGAGATGATAAAGCACTTCCAAGCTACTTAGCTTTAATTCCATTAATATACTTCAATTACAGATATCCCGAGAAATGGAGACAGTCTAATAAAGAAACATTAGCAAAATGGCTCACAAGAGTGCTTTTGACTGGTGCGTTTTCTGGAAGCTCGGATACTTTATTAGATGCTCTTATTAGAAAAATAGATGAGAGAGGAGACTTCGACATAGGTACTATTAACGCTGAAATTATAAATAGAGGTAGAACGATAAGCATATCGGAGGATTCTCTTTTAGATACATATTATGGAGACAAGAAGTTGTATCTCATATTTGCTTTGTGGTATCAGGATGTTAATTTTAAACCCGCGTATGAAGGAAATCTCCCATGGGTGGATCATATTTTTCCTCAATCTAAACTAAAAGAAATTAAAGAAATAAATCCAGAAACAGGTAGAAAAATTATGAAGTATAAATGGTGGGATAGAGACCAAATTGCGAATTTAATGCTTCTTTCTGCTGAAGAGAATAGAGATGAAAAGAAAGATAAATTACCACAGGAATGGCTAAGGGATAAAGATGATGAGTATTTCGAAATTCATTTGATTCCAAAAGATAGAGAATTATGGAAAATAGAAAACTATGAAAAGTTCATAGAGGTACGGAAAAAGCTGATTGTAGATAAATTTAAAAAAATGGGGTTATTAACATGACGTTGCCGAGCCAAACTCTCCGTTTGCTTCAGTGCTATAGCACTTGGATAACAGGCGGATAGGTGGCTTAGCTATGCTACGCCCAAATTTGCTTCGCAAACTTCACATATCCCCAGAACACTATCGGAAATCGCATGTATAAAGGGATGAAATTATGGGTGAGATAAAGTATAAGCCAATAGGAATCATTCATTCTCCATTCAAAGAACCCAAAGGAACACCTATACAACCCACTGCTGCTAGAGGTATTGATGGAGCAGTTGAGGTATTCCCGGAGTATGCTGAAGGCTTAAAAGATCTTGAAGGTTTTTCTCACATCATTTTGATATACCACTTCCATTTAGTCAAAAAACCGTCGTTAAAAGTAAAGCCGTTTATGGATAACCAAATACGTGGAGTATTCTCAACACGAGCTCCAAGCAGACCGAATCCAATCGGTATTTCGGTAGTGCATCTTGTCAGGATTGAAGGAAACATACTATACATTCGAGATGTGGATATTGTAGATGGAACTCCTCTTTTGGATATTAAGCCCTATGTCCCTGAATTTGATGTGAGAGGGGTTGAGAAGATAGGATGGCTTGAGAAAAATGTGCACAAACTTTCAACATCAAAAGACGATGGGAGATTCACAGAATGATTGTGGACACGAGGTTATGCTTTGCTCCGCCCAAGCCCTTACGGGCCTCGCATACCAGTGAAAATGAAATGCCCATGCCCACTTTGGAAAAGGATTTAAAAGTTGAAGTAGAAATTAGGTGCGAATATGATAAGGGATATATCAGTTGATGGAATAAAAAGAATCCTCAAAAAACATGAAAAGGAGCTAAAAGAGAAATTCGGAGTTAAAGAGATTGGCGTGTTCGGCTCCTATGTAAGAGGAGAGCAGAAAAAAGATAGCGATATTGACATCCTCGTTGAATTTTATCCACAAACAGAGATGGATTTAATAAAATTTGTTGAGCTTGAAGAATATCTATCTGAGTTATTGGGAATAAAAGTTGATCTGGTAATGAAGTCTGCCCTTAAACCACGGATAGGGAAGCGGATATTGAAAGAGGTTGTTTATATTTGAAAAGAGAAGCCGGTGACTTTGTTGAAAATATCGTTAATGCTATGAATAAAGCGTTAAAGTTTGTTGAAGGTATGTCTTATGAGGAATTCGCCAAAGATGACAAAACTATTTTTGCCGTTATCAGGGCTATTGAAATAATTGGAGAAGCTGTAAAAAAACATACCTGACGATATAAGGAAGAAATATCCCGAAATTCCTTGGAAGGGAATGGCTGGAATGAGAGACAAAGTTATCCATGGCTATTTTGGAGTAGATATAAAAGTTGTGTGGGACACTGTTATAAAGAGAATTCCGGAAGTCAAACCACTGTTTGAGAGGATGTTAGAGGAGCTGGAGGAGAAATAAATTGACGCTGGTGGGCTTTGGCTTTGCGTGCTTCGCACTTTGTTCTATCGGGATCACTTAACAGCAGACATACGGCTCCCGTTCACTCCGCCCAAGTTCGGCAAAGCCGTACGGTTAAAATTATAATGTTTCTTGTTAGAGGGGGTGTTGTGAAGATGGAGGGATACTCATGGGAAAAAGATTTCTTATTTTTAACGTATTAGTTGCATTAGTATACATGGTTTTGGCAATTCTAATTTCGTTTATATTTGCTTTTCCTGGTTTTGGTGTGTTGATTTTACCGCAACCATTTCTGGATGTCGTTAGAGGAAGATGGACTCTAGCTTACAATCCTGTAAGCTTATCAGCTATTCCATGGGCTTTCTATATAATAGCGATCCATTGCGTGTATTATAATTATCTTGGTAAGTCTTATCTGTCGGATGTTCTGTCGGATGTTAAAGCACCAGTACTCGGTGGCATTTCCGTTTTAGTTCTAAATTTAATACTTATTCTAACAGGATGTTCAGATATAGATTTACACATTCTGCTTTTAAACTACATGTCTGAACCCATATATTGGATATCTGCTATACTTGTAAATGTAGTGGTTGAAGGTATAGCATTTAAGATTGCCAGAAAGATTAGTATCCCGAATTAACTTTACACCCGAGCAAACCTGTGCGAGGAAGCTAACAAACAAGGACATACCCAGAATAGTGAAACAATGGCTGAAAGGAAAACCGGTAAGAAATAGCTGGATTTTTCACTGCAAGGCAGAGAATCGATAATAATCAAGTTCAGAGAAACAGGCAAACCCCCCAGATGAGAAACTTTTTTATTCTGTAAACCTACTTTGAAATATGGTTGACAGTAGTAGAACCCTGAAGATGGTACTGGCAACATCGATGGCCGTTTTTACAGGAATAACTGCCCAGCTAAGCTTCAAGATTGGTGTAATACCATATACGATGCAGAACCTCGGTGTTGTGCTCTCAGGACTCCTGCTCGGGCCATACTGGGGATTCATTTCCCAGATAATATACCTGATCCTGATAGCGATTGGTTTGCAGCTCGGAGCTGGATTTAAAGGTGGAATAGCAGTCTTCTTCGGCCCAACTGCAGGATATCTGCTGACCTTCCCGATAGCATCAGCACTGAGCGGATACTTCAGAAGAATTTTCTGGGATGATAGTAAGAGAGGTTACTTTCTGACCTGGCTTGGTAGCGTAATCGCTTTCATACCAGTATATCTTGCAGGATTTGCAGTTTTCTACAGATTCGCAACAATAAATCCAGCATACATGAAGTTTGCGGTAAATGCAAGCTCCATTTTGGGAAGTTTTGATCCTTTAATCGCTGTCTTCATTGCAACAACCGTCATATACATGCCACAGGACTTCATTATAGATCATGTGCTGGCGATAGCAGGCTACAAATACATCAGGGAACTGATAAGGCAGAAGAACATTAGAGGCCTGGCATGAGGGATGGAATACTCCTGAGAAACCTGTCCTTTGGATACGGCAATAGCAGAAAGATAATCGAGAACCTTTATTTCACAGCCGATTACGGTGAGAAAATATTCGTGAGAGGCTGCGTTGGCTCAGGGAAAACGACGCTGTTCAAGATAATATCCGGACTGATTCCAGTATTCTATAACTGCAGAATATCAGGAGATGTTATGGTTTTTGGTGAAAACAGTCCAGCAAACTTCAGAAAGCATGTATATCTCGTCCCGCAGAATCCTGAGGAGCAGATAATCTTTGAAGATGTTGAGGATGAAATTTTCTCCGTCTCACATGATCTGAACCTCGTTAAGAGGTTTAACGCAGATCATCTGATCAGCAAAAAAACATCGGAGCTTTCTGATGGTGAAAAGCAGCTGGTGACTCTCATTACAGCCTTTGCCTCCAAAAGAGAATGCATAATTCTGGATGAGCCTTTCTCCCACCTGCACCCAAAGAGGGTTGAAAAGCTGATAGATTATGTTCTGAGCTACCGGGGAACCATAATCTTTTCCGACAAGAGATACGACTTCTTGAAAAGGTTCTCAAGAGTTGTTCGGGTTGGTGGGGTTGACTGCGACTATGGCTGTGAACCTCAAATGGAGATCTGGAATACAGAGATTGGTGAGAAGGTTCTTGAAGTTAGGGATCTATCGTTTGCATATGGAAGCAAAACCATACTGAACTCCATCAACCTCGATTTACGCAGGGGAGAGGCTATTTCGATAGTTGGAGATAATGGAAGTGGGAAAACCACACTTCTAAAGGCCATAAGTGGAATTCTGAAGGCTGATGGAGTTATTGTCAGAAAGGGAAGAATTTCGCTATCCCTTCAGTATCCAAACTACAGCTTCACAGAGAGAACTGTTGCAGAGGAATTGAGCTTCAGTAAAGACATTCTAAAAACTATTATGGGATCTGGAATATTAACGGAAGAATTGCTACCCAAGCATCCACATTCGCTGAGTGCTGGAGAATCGAAACTTGTTTCTGTGCTTAAGGCTTTAAAGGGAGATATAGTGCTGCTGGATGAACCTACAGTCGCTCAGAACTACGAATTCGGAATGAGGATTATAGGACTCATAAAAAAACTCGGTAAGAGTGCCATAATAGCAACCCACGACTTCAGGCTCGCTGAGATGGCTGATGTCGTTTATGAGCTTAAAGGTGGAGAACTAAAGCTGAAACCATGATAGCAGGGATATTCAGAAGGTTCGAGAGGTTCACATCATCTGGAAATGATGTGCTGGATGCAAGAGTGGCTATGCTTTTCATTCTGTTTTGTGTTGTTCTCATGGGTTTCAATTTCACCCTAAGCATGTTCACGGCAACAATACTCCTCTGCTCGCTGTATCTGGCTTTAACTTCAAACCTGAACAGGCTGATCAACAGCCTCTACTTCGCCCTGCCGTTCATTGCGTTCTTTTCAGTCTCAACCCTGCTTTTGACCTCAAATGCTTATGGGGCGATGCTGAACGCTTTATACATCCTGTCTTTGCTATCCTTAAGCTCGATAATGCTTTCTATACCGTCAAAGAACATCCTAATGGCCTTGAGGTTTTTCAGGCTCCCGGAAAGATATGCTCTGATGGTGTTGATTGCCTTAAGGCTCGTCAACATCTACACCAGAGATCTGATCAACATAATTGAGCTTTATTCAGTGAACAGAGACTACAAAAACAAGCTGGACTTCTACAGGAAAATTGTGAAAGCTTTCGTATCTATACTCATCCTCAGAGCTTTGAGCGTGTCTGAAGCCATATACATGAGAGATATCAACTTAGCTCTTGAGAGAGAGCAAAAATTCGGGTGGAGAGAAGCTTACCTAATCTTGGCATCTGCAGTCTTGTTTTGCTTAGCAGTATTCAGTTTTTTTCTCAATATTTCGATAAATAATTAGAGAACCGTATGGTAATTACAACCCAAAATATTTATTTGCAGCTGAAAAACCTATATCTATGCGGTTCAAAATTTTGTTAATCTCAGTAATGCTTCTACTTCTCATCCCGTTAGCCGAGGGAGAGTTTGTAAATGCCAAAGAGGTTACGATCAAGGCTGTTGCTGTCAAAAGCACTCAACCACCAGAGGGAGCTGTTATAAACATCTCAGTCATCGTCACCTCCGGAAAGGGACGGGTTTTCGTCTCAACCATCCCCTACACACAGATAGACATGCAGGGCAGTGCTCAACTGGCAGCCCTAACAGCATGTGATCTGCTCGGCCTGGATTTCACAAAATACGATTTCTTCTTCACAATCAAGGCTGATTCTCCAATTGTTGGTGGCCCATCTGCTGGTGGGGTGATGACCGTTGCTGTAATATCAGCTCTCAAAGATCTGAAGATCGAAAACGATGTTTATATGACCGGTATGATATATCCCGATGGCTTCATAGGCCCTGTTGGTGGTATCCCATACAAAATGAAGGCTGCTGCAGATATGGGGGCAAAGATATTTCTCATACCAAAGGGACAGCGAATAGTGAAAGTCCAGGAGACTGTTGAAGAGAGAAAGGGTCCTTTAATAGTCGTGAGAACTCAGACAAAAGACCTCGATCTGTACGAGTACGGAAAGGAGCTTGGGGTAAAGGTTGTTGAGGTTGAAACCGTTCAGGAGGCTTTGGCTTACTTCACTGGCTACACGATATCGAAGCCGAAAGGGAAAGTTAACCTCTTCAAGTACTCCGAACTCCTGAAAAAGCTTGCAGACAGGATGGAGAAGGACACGAGGAACCTGTATCAGACTGTAGAAAGCTATGGAGTAAGAAACAGTCCTGATGAGCTTAACAGAGCCAAGCAACTGATGGAGATGGCTGAAGAGAGTTACGGGAATGGAGATTACTACACGGCAACAAGCAAGTACTTTCAGGCAAAAATTGAACTCAGAAAGATATACTATGAAATGGTGATAAGAGATGAGAGTGATCTTGAGAGAGAGATCAATGACATCGGGAAGGAAATAAACGCAACCAAGAGCTACCTGCTGTCTCAGGAAGACATTGGCATCGAATCCCTCCAGATTTTCGGTGCTGCACAGGAGAGAGTTACCCTAGCTGAAAACTACCTCTACCTCGCCAGAACTTCAGAGAACAGAATGATATACTACCTGGCGTTATCCAAGGAAAGAGTTGAGAGTGCAAAAGTATGGCTTTCACTGCTTGAGACTATAAAAGAAGATATACCGCTCAATCTGGACGATGTCAAAAGGAGGGCTGAGCTGTATCTGAGCCAGGCACAATCCATAGCGGTTTATGCAAACCAGATTGGTGGTTATCAGAGCCTTATCGATGGGGCTGAAGATGACATGGACAGTGCAAGGAAGCAACTTGAGGAGGGATTCTATGCTGGAGCGGCAGTTTCTGCCATGAATGGAATGGTCAAGGCGAGTTTGTCCATAGAGCTCATTGGAGCGGACAAGAGTTCGATAGATTCGAAGATAAACTCCGCCAGAAAAGCCTCAGAACAGGCAATAAGCGAAGCTGAGGAATACCTAACTCCCGTGCTGTCTGTTGCATACTACGAGTTCGCCAAAACCATGAAAAACGACACATTGGAGAACAAAATCCTGAAGCTGTCGTACTTCAAGCTCTCAGAGAGATTGGCGAAGTGGATGCTCTCACTCTCCAGATACTATCCTGAGTCGAATGTTGTGAAAGTCGAGTACAACCTCGAAGAGCTGAACAACTACAGCGAACCTGCAGCAAGTCCAACAGTTCCAAAACTGCCAACCTCAAACGATGTTGAGAAGATTATCGAGGGAATCGAAGCCATACCATCGTTCACAGCAGTAATGTTCGTTGTGGCAGTAGTGATCTCAGCCACATATATGACCTATAAGAGAAAATAGCAGAAAACAACCGTGCTCAGGGTAGCCAGGAAGTTAACACCGGAATTTGTTAAATATCCCTTTTTTTCAAGCGTGGCTCCAAGAACGCTATCCACATGAACGCCTAAGAGTCCAGAAATTAAGGCAACCATGGCCTGCTTTACGGTTAAAATCGACAGGGCTATTGCGAGCATGGCAACTATAAATGATCCCAGAAATGCTGAAAGCTCCCCTTTTACTGAGATCCCGCCACTCACTCCAGCATTAACCCTTTTGAAGTTCGTTATCAAGTAAACTCTATCAGATGTCTTTCCGATCTCACTTGCCATCGTGTCTCCAAGAGCTGCTGCTATTGAGGCCACAAACGATACCAGAAACAGTTCTCCCCCAAAAACACCATAGTTCATGGCAAAAAACAAAGCGGGAAGGCTATTCGCAAAAACATTCGCATACCCTCTCGCTCCTCCTGCTGGTTCTCCAACGCCAAGCTTTTGCTTCAGAGAATAGCGATACTTTGTGGCGAAAGAGCCGATAATGTAGAAAGACAGCAGTATCCCGAAGAACCTTATATCTGTGAACACGATCATCAGCGTTCCTATCAGCGTGGCACTCATCAGCCCGCTCTCATCAGCTATTCCGGATTTCATGGCAAATATGCTCAGAATCAGGGAGATCGCAAATGCAAAGATCAAATGCTCGAATGATGCTGAGAAGCCGTATATATTGAAGATCAGGAATACCGTATATACGGCGAGCATAGTTGTCGTTCTCTTATCGCTCTCAACATCCACACTCTCCACAAGCGATGCAGTTAAGCCACCAATCAGAGACAAAAAGAAGAGGAATTCGTAGTTAAGGTTAAAGCCGAGTACCTTAAAGTAGAATACGAAATATGCAAAACTGAATGTTGAGAACAGCATTATGTTAAAAAGGGTTTTTTTCCTAAGTTCATAAGCTACCAGGATGAACATAGCTGCTCCAGCGATGTACTTCAGCTTGAAAGATGCCAGGATTAAGATGAGTGCGAGCAGATACGAGTTCAGATATGAACTCTCTCTGTTAAGGTTGTAGATTCCAATTCTCAGCCTGTCGCCCATGAAATATGCGTACATCAACACTACAATCGAAAACAAACCGACCAGAAGTTTTGGGTTGCAAAAAGGCATTAGCAGTGATGGAATTAATATGATTGCTGGAGGAAGCAAGCTCTCCTTCAAATTCGTTTCTTGGTTCATTGGGGAAATGTTAAGTATTCCCTTATTTTAAAAATCTACCGATGATTGATTTCGTAAGAAAACTGTACGAAAAAAAGCTTGAAAATAATATAAGAAAAGAGAATATACCAAAACATATTATGATTATTGCAGACCATAATGAGTTTTTCGAGTTTAGCAAGACATTCAACAGGTTCAAAAATTATTCAAAAAAATTTGGCGTTAAGCTGGTTACAATATGTTTGAACGCAGAAGACCCTGAAAGCATCAGGGACAGAATTCTGTCAGTGTTTTCTGATGAATGTGTGAGAATAATCACACCGGAAAACGAGTTCGTGAGAAATCATGGTGGGTGTGGGTTCTGGATCAACTTCATAATAGGATATGAGGGAAAGAGCGAGATTGTGGATGCTGTAAAAAAGATTGCTGCTGAAGTTAAGGAAGGTAAGCTGAGGATAGGTGAGATAACCGAGAAGGACATAGAAAAGCACCTCAAGATCAAAAATCCGCCCGACCTGATAATAAGAGCCGGAGAGAAAATTCCGGAGTTTCTGTTGTGGCAGAGCATATACAGCGAACTGTACTTTCTGGACGCTGACTGGAGGAATTTCAGATACATCGACTTCCTGAGGTGTATCAGAGAGTATCAGAGGAGAGAGAGAAGGTTCGGAAAATAGAGGGTAAGATTTTTCTAACCAGCCAGCCAAACAGCCTGTGTGAAAATCGCGATTACAGGAAGGCCCGGTTCTGGCAAAACAACTCTTTGCAAGAGAATATTCGATAGCATCAAGGATGAATTCGATTGTGGGGGATTCATAACAAAGGAGAGAAGGGAAAAGGGCATTAGAGTTGGATTTCTGTTCCACGATCTGGTTACCGGAGAGGAATTCTGGCTTGCAAGTGTTAAATCGGACAGCAGGATCAGGGTTGGGAAGTATGGTGTTATACTGGATAATATCGAAAAAATATCTGATAGGATAAAGGAGTACGCGAAGAAAGAAGTCCTAATAATCGATGAAATAGGTCCCATGGAACTGAAGAGCAGAAAGTTTGTTGAAGAGGTTGAAAGAGTTTTGCACAGAGATGGAACGAACATATTCACTATACACTACAGATCAAACCATTCCCTAATCCAGAAGGTGAGAAAAAGCTATCAGGTTTTTGTGATCGATGAGCATAACAGGGATATGGTTTTTGAGGAGATCGTGAGTGAGTTCAGATAACATGATATCCGAGGGCAAAGCTAAGGCAACAGTCAATGGGGTTTTCTATAACCCGAGAATGAAGTTCTGCAGGGACTTCGATATTGCAGTATTCAGGGCTATCCATGAAAAGGAAAGAATGGTCAGATACTTAGATGCTCTCTCTGCCAGCGGAATAAGGGGGATCAGAGCCTGTCTTGAGGCTGGCTATGATGTGAGCTTCAACGACATAGATGAAAGGGCTGTGGAAACCATAAAGAGAAACCTCGAGCTTAATGGAATAGAGGCCGAGGTTTACAACAAGGATGCGAACATACTCATGCGGGAAAAGAGGTTCTTCCACATCGACATCGACCCCTTCGGCTCTCCAGCGGAGTTCATAGATTCAGCCTGCATTTATCCAAAATACCTCAGCGTTACAGCAACCGACACCTCAGCTCTCTGCGGCTCCTCAACCGCATCCGGCCTGAGAAAGTATGGGGTCTTTGCTGTAAAAACCGAGTACTATCCAGAAGTTGGGCTGAGGGCGTTGATTGGAAGGATATTCAACGAATCGGCGAAATATGATAAGGCTGTCAGGGTGCTGGTCGCATTCGCAAAAGAGCACTTCTACAGAGTCCATATTGAGTTCAGGAGGTCTCCAAATGCAGTCAAGAGAACTTTCAGCAAATATGGCTACCTCTTCCACTGTCCGAAGTGCTTGAGAAGGTACCATGTCAGAATCGGGGAGGGCATGGACAAATGCGAATGCGGAGAGAAGATGATAATGATTGGACCCCTCTGGCTGGGAGAGCTACACGACCAGAATTTTGTGGAGAAGCTTGAAAGCGATGAGAAGGAGGTCTCGAGGTACATTAACCTCATTAGAGGTGAGATCCAAACTCCGTTCTTCTACGACCTGCATCACATAACAAAAAAACTTAACACATCTCCACCAAAGCTTGATAGTGTAATCGAGGCTTTAAGAGAACTTGGATACTCTGCATCGAGAACGAGGTTTTCCGGAACATCCTTCAAAACAGATGCAGATATAAGCGAGATAGGAAGAGTTATAATGGACTTAAAGTCCCAGCCAAGTTAACCTTTCAGCCTTTCTTTTATCTCCTTCAGCTTCATCTCGCAAAACTGGAAAATCTCTTTTCCCTCTTCTTTGCTGAGCTTCCCCTCCGCAAGATACGATCCGATATAGGGATAAACGAAATTGTCAACCTCCCACTGTATTCTTTCATAGGTTATGTTCTTATCTACCAGCTCATCGAACATCCTTCCGAGCTTATCGATCAGTTCATCTTTCAGGGGCATATACAGAACATGAACCAAAAGAATAAAGATTTAACCCAAAACTTAGCTCTCGTTTGAGAAGCTATCTATCGCCTCACACCACTGAGCGATTCTGCTTTTTGCCAAACTCATCAATTTCTGTGGGTTTTCAGATATGTAGAGGTAGTTATACCCATTTGAAAAGTTCATCTTCTTTCTTTTCAAGAGGCCTTTTCTGTACAATTTCCCAACACACTTGTAGGCTGAGCTTTTCTCAATTCCAAACCTCTCCGAGATTTCATCGATGCTCATTTCCTTCCCAATCAACCCGAAATATATTTCCACCTCTGTTGCGTTCATTCCCAGAATTGCTGTAAGAATCTTATCGTTCTTCAACTCCTCCCTCAATTCCTCAAGCGTTTTTCTTTCATGCATTTATATATCACCCAGGCCATCATGGATATACTATGATCAGGTTATCAAATATTTTTAGGTTTCGGATTTTGTTAAATGAAAACAAAAATAGAGTTTATGTAATAAAAAATCTATGGTAATGAATCATTCGATGAAATCGTTTATTTTCCCAAGCTTTTTTATTATCTCCATCTGCCTGAGTGCAAGCTTTCTTGCCTCATCCATATCAGTATCTTCAACAACCTTTCCATTGCTGATTATCTTCCTCAGCAGAGGTTCTTTGCCTTCGACCTTCTCATCAAAAAGCACGACCTCATCTTCAAGCTTCTCCCAGTCCCTGTAAACCTGCTTCTTTCCACCCCTCTTTCCTCTCTTGGCCGAGAATCTTCCATCTCTCTCCACGATATCCATTGCAAAGTCTATCGGCTTCGCTCCAGCAATCATGGTTCCAACACCAAAGGCATCCACCAGATCCCTGAGCTCAACTATATCTCTAACGGATAGCCCACCGCTGAGGACGATCTTAACATCCTTCCTGTTTCTTATATCAAGCTCCCATCTTACTTCCTCTATGATCTTCCTCATGTTGCCCCTTCTCGTGCTTGGTGTGTCCAGCCTGACTGCATCAACACGCTCGAGGTTCTCCACGACCATCACAGCTTCGGTTTTTTCGTCGAAGTATGTGTCTATCAGATATGTTCTCGGTACATCCTCTGACACAACCTCGTCGAAAAATCTCCAAGCTTTAACCTGATCTCCAACAGAGATTATCAGGGCATGGGGCATCGTGCCTATGCTGTTGATTCCGAGATACTTTTCGGCTGAGAAGTTGCTCACGCCATCTACTCCACCAATGTAGGCTGATCTCTCTATGCATGCTGAGAGGGCTGGATGCTGTCTCCTCGTCCCGAATGACAGAACCTTCCTGTCTCCTGCAGAGAGCTTAGCCACAAAAGCCTGGGTTGCCACACCGCTCGCATGACATATGAGCCCGAGCAATGGGGTTTCGAACCTCGCAAAGTCGAGGTATCTGCCCTCGATGAACATGACTGGCTGGTGTGGGAAGAAAAGACAGCCCTCAGGCATGGAATAAACATCGATCGGTAAACCCTTCAGCAACTCAATAACATCATTCAATCCAGCAAAAATTCCCCATCTCGATGTTGTAACCTCGGCAACAACCTTCGGATTTATCCCCTTCTCCCTCAGAACCTTCTCAGTCCATATGAAGTACTTGTCAGTTGTTACTCCCTTTTTAATATCATCTTCACTAACGATGAGAAAGCCCATCAGCAACACCCCTCAGAAACTCTGACACTCGCAAACTTCCTTACCACATCTCCTGCAGTAACCGGGATACTTCTTAACTATTTCCTTTTCAACATCTATACCATAGAGGTTTGCAAGCGAGAAAATCCATGCCGTTATATCCGCTATCTCCTCACCGATGTTTTCAACATCATCCTTCCTCACAGCCTCCGCAAGCTCGCCAACCTCCTCAACAACCCACAGCATAGTCTTCTCTCTGCCCCTCGTCTTATCTCTCTCGAAATAGATCCTTCTGATCATTTCCTGAAACTCTCTTATCTTCATCAAACCCACCCGAACTCCTAAATTCTGACCGGTATTCCTTTATCCCTTAAATACTCCTTGATTGTCATGATCGGTATCTCTCTGTAATGGAATATGCTCGCGGCCAAGCAGGCATCGGCCTTTCCATCGGCAAACCCCTCGTAGAAGTGTTCCACCTTTCCAGCACCTCCAGATGCTATCACGGGGATGTTTACCTCTTCAGAAATCTTCCTGGTTATAGGTATGTCAAATCCATCCTTGGTTCCATCTCTGTTCATGCTTGTTAGAAGTATCTCTCCTGCGCCAAGCTCTTCAACTTGCTTAGCCCACGAAACTGCATCTATGCCAGTGGGTTTTCTTCCCCCATAGATTACAACCTCATACCAGGCTTTACTCCCATCTTCAAGCTCAACAAAATTTTCCCCTTTATCGAGGTCGAAATTCCTCCTGCAGTCTATGGCTATGACTATGCACTGCGAGCCGAAAATGTCCGAGGATTCACGGACTATATCTGGGTTCAGAACTGCAGAGGTGTTGATCGATACCTTGTCCGCTCCAGCAGACAGCAGTGAGTGGATGTCCTCAACACTTTTGATTCCACCGCCAACCGTTAGCGGAATAAAAACCTCATCAGAAGTTCTTTCGATCACATCGACCATCGTTTTTCTGCCATGAGGGGAGGCCGTAATGTCAAGAAAGACAAGCTCATCCGCTCCCTCATCGTTGTACCTCTTCGCAAGCTCTACAGGGTCTCCAGCCTCCCTGAGGTTGACGAACTCTATGCCTTTAACTACAGTAGCACCCTTTTCATCGAGTGTCACATCGAGGCAGGGAATTATTCTCTTGGCAAGCATAATATCACTTCAAAACGCTATAACGAAGCTATCATGCTCTCCGTTTGGCTGATATTCTTCAACCTTGATGTCTCTCACAACAGCACCTCTCGGCCCCTTTCTAAGCTCGGAGATGAATTTTTCTATCTGCTCACTTTCTCCCTCTGCTACAGCCAGAACCCTACCATCGCTCAGGTTCTTAACATAACCCTTAACTCCAAGCTCTTTTGCCAGTTTTCTCGTGAAGTATCTGAACCCAACACCCTGCACTATTCCACTAACATAAATCCTGACACCGATCATTGGAAGTATGATGTCAAGCAAAGTTTTTAAATGTTTTATTTTTGCCTGATTTTGAAACTCTTGCTGGACTAAAAAAGTAAAGGGAGTAATTTAAGGTCTGTAACTCAGATTAAACTCTGATTATTCGCAGACATCCACCTTTATTGCTCCCACCGGGCAAACCTCGACACAGGAGCAGCACTCTATGCACTCCTCAGGATTCACGGGTTCGGATTTCTCATCATCATCGAACTCATACACGCTTGCCGGGCAGACATTTATGCACTCTCCACAACTCGTGCACTTATCCTTATCTACAACTATGAAAGCCATATTACCACCCTATTAAGTATTGATCTTTAACTTAAAAAACTTTTCGAGTATGCATAATAATTTAAAATACTTTTTGATTAAAAAGAGTTAAATAGTTTAAGATCAAAACTGGACTATGGATACGGTTAAGGTATCGGTAGATCGGGATGTTGACTTCAATTTGGCCAGAAAGATGGCCGATGTTATCGCTGATGATGGAATGCTGGTGTCGTGGTTTGATGGTAAAAAGGGAACCCATTTTCCGGATGTCAAATGCTGTGGGGAGGACTCGTGGTTGGTTTATGGAAAATCGAGAGGTGGAAGCCTGCTGATAGAGATAAATGAGTATAAGTTTTTATATATAAAGTAAAAGGTTATTCTTCGATCGTTATCTTGCCCTCATCGATCTCCTTCTGGATCTCCTTTGGACTCCTGCCCTCAACGGTGACTCCCATCGACAGGCAGGTTCCGAGAACCTCTTTTACCACAGATTTCAGGTCGTAGCTGAGAACCTGGGCCTTCTTCATCTTCGCTATTTCCTTGATCTTCTCCAAGCTGATATCTCCAACAAATTCCTTGCCCGTCTTGCTCGATCCCTTGGTAATCCCGAGCTCTCTCTTAACCAGAGCTGTGACCGGTGGGATTCCGACTTCTATGTCGAAGCTTCTGTCATCATGGACTATTATCTTAACCGGAACAGACAAGCCCTGATATTCTTTAGTGGCCGCATTTATCCTGTCAACGACCTGTTTCACATTCAGTCCGAGAGGACCTATAGCGGGACCCAGTGGTGGACCCGGAGAAGCTTCACCACCCGGAACGAGTACTTCAACAACCCTTGGCATTTAATTACACCTCCTCACTTTTGTCTATAATCCTAACATGATCCGCCTTAACTGTGATCGGTATCGGAACCACAGCATCTATTAACTCTACCGTAATCTCATTCTTCGTCTCATCAACCCTCTTAACAACGGAGATCTCTCCTTTGAATGGTCCGGAGATAATTTCCACCTTGTATCCTTCCTTAATCTGCTCAGCAGCCTTTCTCGGCACGAGAAAGTGCTCTATCTCGTGAAAACCAACCTCCCCCTTGACCAGTCCTTTAACATGAGGTACGCCTCTAATCGCCTTCAAAACATCCTCGACATTTTCTGCTTCGACAAAAATGTAGCCCTTAACTTCCTTAGGAGACATTATAGCGTATACTGGCAACTGATACTTCTTTATGACCATCTCCATCAGATTTGCCACAACTTTTTCCTGATTCGCAGTCGTTTTCAGTAGGAAGAATCTGCTCATTTTTTACACCTTCACACCAGCTTGTTGATAAGTTCCAGTATGAGATATATCCCAAAGCCTATGATGCCCACCACGAACATCACAGCCAAAGCTACCTTTGTCGTTGTTATAAACTCTTCTCTGTCAGGTTTCCTTGTCATCTTGAGCAGGTTGTAGTAATCATGAAGCTTTTTCTGGAAATCTTTTTCAATCATGCATTCTTCATTTCACTGATGGGTATTTGAAATTTATTGTGGTTTTGATGCAGAGCTGAGTTGTTGATGCATGTTGCATGCGGTGATACCATAAAATTCATAAACCCCTTTGGAAGAAAATTTACAAGTTGTTTTAAAGGGCCCGTAGCTTAGCCAGGTTAGAGCGTCCGGCTCATAACCGGGCGGTCGAGGGTTCAAATCCCTCCGGGCCCATACTACTTTTGGTTCAGGTCCCAGTACTTTGAGAGCCTGTATTCCTCTTTGTGCCTCTCTTTCAGTTCCATCAGCTCTTCTGGATCCATCTTCTTGAGCTTTAGCACCACCGGTCCGTAAACTGGCTGGGATGGCAGGACATCGAGTATTAGATTGCAGACGGAACAGCCTTTCTTTGAGCATATTGCCGCATCCAGTAGTCTCTGTACAGCTTTATTCTCTTCAGTCAGCACGGTTTTACTCTCTTCAGAATTGAAGAACAGACAACTCTTAAGGTCTTGTGGATTAATCCTTCTGGAATACCTCAGAAAGTAAAGGAAAAGACCCACAGCCTCAGAAAGCGGCCCTCTATTCATGGAAGGTTCGTTTGAGTGGGATACAATGTATCTGCCTATGACCTCGTTCACCCTTCTTTCCACATCTTCACCTTCTTCAGAATACATCTCATTGAGATATGCCTTCGCCAGATCCAGATACATTCCTATAGACCTGATATCGTAGCTGATAAAGTCCCTGCCAAAGGGTGTTACTTCATATATTTTCTTCCTCCTGTCTTTTGGCGAAACTTCTGACTTGATAAGTCTAATAAACTCGAAGTCCTTTATGTGCTTCGTAAGATTTTTCTGGGAGATACGGACGTACCTTGCAATATCTGCAAAATCAGCCCCTTTTATGAGGAATATGTAGAGGAAAACCTTCCTTTTTTGGGTATTTTTCAGGAGGTTCTCTATATCCTCAATCCATTTTTTGATTGGGGGGAGGTGATCCATGTCATCACAAGGTGAGTAAGATATTTATAACTAACGGGTCTAATAATTACCGGGTATGTTACATACTCGCTGGTTAGTAAAAAGGAAACTAGATGTAAGACCACTGAAGAAGTTTGCACTGAAGCTGCCAGAGGGCTTCGCGCTGAAGGAAGTTCTACTTATGGAAAGAGACGAGATTACCGCTGAGGAGGCCATTATAAAGGTGGAGATCTGGACTAGGTTGCTGGAGATGGACTTGTGGAGGATGGAGAGACCGGAGATGGAAATGCGAAGAAATATAAGGGTATTAAAGTGAATTTAAAATCGGTTTGGTACCATACATTTCCATATTCTTTTAATTATTCATTAGGGTCTCCATTTATCCAATCTCCCTATTTTAACAAATCCGGAATTTATTCTAAATCAAAAATAAACAACTCCAGAAAAGTGCCTTCTGCATTACAACCTTTTCCTCCTCAAATGCTCTATGATAACGTCAGCTTTTAACCCGTTCTCCATGCAGAACTGCATAAAGAGAGATCCAGCGTATAGACACATGGTGACCCTTGGAATAGCTAAATCTCGGTAATAGATGTGCAAATCTTTCAATCCGAATAAGGCCTTGGTAGCTTTGAAAAGCAGCTCAATCTCAGCCCTCATCTCAGCGAAATCTTCGTAATCGTTGATTGCTTGAAGAGTCATTTTAGTGGCATGGTATAAACCAGACACAATAGACGAGTTGCCGTTCTCCTTATGAGATTCCGATACTCAAATTCCTCCTTTACACTTTTATAACTCTTTTCAAGACCGCTTTTCTGAAGGCCTGTTGGTTGCCCGCATTTCTGAACGTGAGTATTGAAAAGGAACACTGCGTGAGGTTTTTACTATTTGAGAGATTATAGATTCTGGCGGGCAAAAATCAGTTATGGGGGGATATGGATTTTTGTTTGTCAGTATGAAAATTTTTATCCGGTTGTAAAATCAAAAAGATTTGCTGAGCAATCCACTAATTTTTATTCAGTGCTGAAAATATATATTTCCGCAATATCAGAACTCCCTGTAGATCTTTCTGTATCCGCAGCTCTCGCATCTTGATTTATCTGTTCGGGGGGAGACCAATCCGGTTTCGGTGAAAGTCGTTTAATTGCTGATATATACATTATTCTTTTCACTTTCACCCTGCACCCAATCCTTATCTTAACCATTACAACCAATTGTAATATGGAGCTAATCCGTGAGGGGTTCAATATTCTCATTTCCCCACCGGCAATAGCGATTGATGAGGCTATCAAAATCGCTCACACGAGCCTCTCTTCCCTCTTCATAGCCGGAAACAGGATCAGCATTCTGACGAAAATAAAGCACGGCTATGAGGTTGCAAGGGCCTTCACATCCCACCAGCTCCTAACCCTCCTTGAAAACACCCACCACCAGGCCGTCTTTGTGGAGCATGATCCATCCCTGTTCGAGAGTGAAAGAGATGCAGAGAATGTTGCTCTGGCTTTGAGGGACACAGCTGGCAGATGTGAAACTCTTGTGTACTATTCTGCATCTCATGACGAATATCTAAGAATAATCTCCAGACTTGCAAACAGGATCATTGCTGTTACAGAACACCGCCCGGGCTACGTTGCCGACATCATTGAGCTGAATACCAGAAGGGAGGTGAGAAGCTTCCTTCTCTCAGATGTTCAGCTTACCCTGGAGGTGTGAATCATGGGCAGAAGTGTTGCAAGCGTGAGGTTGCCGTTAAACGACCTGATTGCAAAAATCGAGAGGGCAAAGAGCCTGATGAAAAAGGAAGAGGTCATCTATGCGGACAGAATAATCGAGTCAATCAAGAAGAGGTATTCTGTATGCTATCTTGCCTTCGATTCTGCTGATAAGGCTGCTTTGTTTGCAGTAGCAGTTGAGCTCATGAGGCTGATCGACCATGCTGATTCTGGATGTCTTTCCTGCAAAGAAAGGAGTGAACGTGTGGCTGAAGGGGAAGAAGGTGAGGAAAAGGTACGTCAGGCATGATGATTCCGTTCTCATTCACTTTCCCGACAAACACGGGCACGCAGAGTTGGTAGAAGATCTGGAAACGAGATACAGGGTTGAGGAGGTAACATTCAGAACGATCTATGGAGAAAAAGAGGGATTCAGGGTTTACGCCCCTAAAAGAGTTGCTAAGAAGATAGAGATCCAGGCTCCAGAGGCAGAGATCTACAACGCTGACCTCAGGAGAGAGGTGGAGTATCTTGCAGCAAGAGGGCTTTCCCGCTTATCTGAACCATTTCAGGACAGATTTGATTTGAGCATTCCAGAGCTGAAAGTATTCGAATGTAAGGTCAGGTTTGATAATCCTGTAAACCCCTCTCAGCTAACCGCTATTGAGAGCAGGCAGTTCAGCGTGGAGGGGAGGGAAAAGGTTATCATTGGGGGAGTTCATGAGCTTCGTTGACTCATTCAATCCGGACATCATCCTGATGGAAAATGCAGACATAGCAGCGAGAATGATGTTCGAGAAATGCAGGGAATACGGAATCAACTTCACCCTCTCAAGAGGAAAATTCAGGTTTCTGAAGGAGAGCAGCTACTACAGCTACGGTGCGGTGAAGCACAGGAGGAGTGCGTTAATCACCGAGGGGAAGATTCTGATAGATACGGCTTCATTTGCATTCAGAGAATACGGCCTGAAAGGGATTTTGTTCACCTCAAGGCTAACAGGACTGTCAGCAAATCTTACGTCAAGATTCACTCCCAGAACATTGATCTCCAGCTATGAAGTTTACGAGGCTCTGAGGAGAGGCATAGCAGTTCCCTTCAGAAAAAGGGATGCTGAAAAGCCAAGGAGAATTGAAGAACTCAGGAGGAATGACAAAGGGGGCTTGATTCTACAGCCAGAGCCTGGTGTTTACGAGAACGTTTCCCAGATAGACTTCACTTCAATGTATCCGGCAATTATAGTGAAGTATAATTTGAGTCCGGAATCGATTGGAAACGGAAGGAAAGGCTTTCTCTCCACGATTCTTGAACCGCTGCTTGAGCTGAGAATAAAGACGAAGAGGATGAAGAAAACCAATCCTGAAGTTGCTGGAATTGATTCGGCTTTAAAGTGGATGCTGGTGACATGTTTTGGATACACGGGCTTCAAAAATGCCAAGTTCGGGAGCATTTCCGTGCATGAGAGGATTACCGGCATCGGAAGAGAAATTCTGCTTGAGAGCATCAGAATAGCTGAGGAGAGTGGTACTGAAGTCATTCACGCGATGGTTGACAGCGTGTTTGTCAGAAACTCAAACGGTGATCTCAAAGAGAGAATAGAGCGGGAAACGGGTCTGCTTGCTGAGGAAGGACAGGTACCACTGGGTTGTTTTCCTGCCGAGAAAGGATGGATTTGGAAATGCTGCCCGCTATTACGGCCTGTCGAGAGCGGTGAGATGAAGCTCAGGGGAGTGATGGCCAGAAGGCGAGACACTCCTGAGTTCATTCGGAGAGCTCAGATGGAGATGTTTTATCTGCTCAGAAATGCGAGAACACTGAATGAACTTGCTGAGCTTGAAAGCGATCTGAAGGGAATTTACCGCAGGTACATGCTAGCGATGAAGTATGCTGATCCTGAGTGGTTCTTCATTCGGAAAAGGATAAGCAGAACATCCTACTCAAAAAACTCCCTTGAAGCCTCTGCTGTCAGAGAGCTGAAGAAGCTTGGTGTGAAGCTCTTCCCCGGAATGGAGATCGAATACGTGGTTGTAGACTTTAAACGAAAGCTCGTTTCGATCAGAAATCCCGAAACAGTTGATTTTGAGTATTACAGAAAACTGCTTGAGAAAGCATATGAAGAGGTGAGTTTTGCGGTCAGAAACGCTCTCTCCTCTCTGTGAGAAACTCTTCGGGAGTCATGACCGCAATCTCGTCCTTGACTGCCTCGAAGTCCTTTATGTTCCTCGTGATGAGGACTTCCGCAGTACTGAGTGCAGAATGGAACTGTATGCAGTCCTCAAAATCGTCAATTCTTGATTCCTCGTAAGAGTTCAGGATGATCTCTTCCGTCAGCGGAACAATTCTGAATTCCCTGAGGATTCTTCTGGCGTCTTCCCTTGCCCTGTTCTCATCGGTGTATCTTGCCCTAAGAAAGTAAATTATCGGTGGTGTGAGCGCTGAAACGTAACCTTCAATTTTACCATTTCTGACGAGCTGAACGACAGCCAGACTTGCCTTCCAGCCCCTTCTCCTTTCAAGAACATCCATGAAGACGTTTACATCGAAGAAGGCGCTCATCTCAGAACCTTCTCCACCGCTTCCCTCACAATCTGCTTATCCATTTCGGGAGGGTTTGGCGGAATTGTTCCTACGAGAGCGAGAAGATCATCATCGAAGTCAATGTCGGGATACTCTTCCTTCAGCTCGCTCTTTATATCCTCAACAGATCTGTGGGTCAGCTCGAGCTCAAGCTCCTCCAGTCTTCTCTTCAGAGAGTCCATTTCTCTTTTGAGTCTGAAAATTTCTTTCCTGAGGGATTCTGTATTCTGAGCCATAACATTCTGAATATGATCCCTATCTCTTAAATATGTTTTCTGCATTTCATCCCTCCGTAAGAGCCTTCAGCATCAATTCTCTGTCATACTTCCTGAGGATGTATCTGGTCCTCCCCCTCCCCTTCTTCCCCATGACCACGTCTATCAGCCTGAGCCTTTCCAGCTTGTTGATAATCTCGTAAAACCTGGTGTAGCCCATGTTAACCTCAGCCTTCAGAATTCTGTAAATCTCTCCTGAACTGACATCCCCGTCAATGGAATATATTATCTTCAGAGCCTCTCTTTCATCCGAATTCAGGGCTGAGATGCTTTTTGCAAGGAAAACCCTGGCCCCCTCATAGACCATCTCCACATCTCTCAGTTCGATCTTCCTGCTCGCTCTTCTTTCAGCCTCAATTCCGGCCATCCTGAGCAGTAAATCCCGAACCTCAGGTCTGATGTTCTGGCTGTGAGCTCTACGATTCTCTCAAAGGCATCATCAGTTATTGCACCATCATAGAATCCCAGCCTGACCCTCTGAGCAAGAATGTCCCTTATTTCATCTTCATCGTAAAGCGGGAAGTAAATCTCGTCGGGATGAAAGACAGCTCCAGTCTTATCATCCAGCTCGATTCTCTCTGTTGTTACAAGGATGATTCCAATCCTCACGCCAAATTCCTCATGTGCTTTAAGGAGTGCGTAGAGTATCTCGTTTCCAGCATTTCTCTCCAGAAAGTTGAAGTCGTCCAAGGCAACAATGAGGGGTTTGTTTTTCTCAAGCAGTCCCTCGCAGATGAGTTCGTACATTCTTGCAATTGATATTCCCGTGTTTGGAGGGGGATAGCCGTAAACCCTCTCGAATATTCTTGAGAAAACCCTGTAGGAGGTTCTTGCCAGAGGGCATCTCACGTAAGTGATAATGGCATGATCATCAACCTCCCTGAGAATCGTTCTCAGGGTTGAGGTTTTGCCTGTTGCAGGAGAGCCGAAGAGAATTGTGTGAACTGGAGAGAGGTTCTTCAATGCAGGCCTGAGATTCATTGCAAGAGCCACCATCTGCCTCTCTCTGTGAATGAGTGTTTCTGGAACATATTCCGGGTCGAAGACAGATTCATCTCTGAACAGGGTTTCATCTCTCCAGAGGAAGTTCATTTCTCACCATCTCCATTTAGGAGTTTCTCTATTTCCATCTTGAGCATTTCTATTTCTTTCTGCATGCTCATGAAGATTTTGATGAGGTCGGATTTGGCTGAACAACATTTACATGGCTTACGATGTGACCTTATATATCCTTCAATACAAAGCAATTTAGGCAGTAAATGCAGCAAATGCAGAATTCGCAGAATTCTATTAAGCAATTGGAGGTTAATTTACCGGTAAATTCGGAACAAAGTCCCTCCCCCCGCATGAATTCTCTTGTTAAATGCACGGGAACAAAGTTTAATGGCTTAAATAGCAACGAGGGAACGAATTCTCTGATGAGAGTAGACCTGGATAAGTGGAGGGCTATCGACTACAACGAAAGGTTGAAGAAAGAGCTGAAAATTCTTGAGAGAAGCAAAATTTCGGACAGGAACAAGAACCTCATTCTGAAGTACATGAACTACAGGCTTGCTGATGGTGTAAGCGTTGCCAGAGTGCACAGAGAGATCGTCTCGCTTCGCCTGCTCTGCGAGAAGTTTGGTGTTGAGCTGGAAGAGCTCGATGAGGAGTCTCTGATAGTGCTGCTGGCAAAGATAGAAACTTACGGCTGGAAGCCAGCAACTGTCAACGAGTACGAAAGAGACCTGAGAATGCTACTGAGGATGATCGGAAAGAACGAGCTTGCTGGCAGGATACGTGTGAGGGATGTGAAGGACAACGACCTCACGAGAGAAGATCTGCTGACGGGTTGAAGAGATACTCAGGCTGATAAGTGTTGCAGTAAATCACAGGGACCCGGCCCTGATTATGTGTCACCTCGACCTGGGATGCAGGCCGGAAGAGCTGCTAACGCTGAGGGTTGGGGATTTCGAAAGAGATTCCTACGGTATAAGGGTACACATAAGGAGGAGCAAAACAACAAGAAGGAGCCCACACCTTAGCTTCAGCATACCCTATGTGGTCAGATGGCTGGAGGTGCATCCGCTGAGGGATGATCCTGATGCGCCGATGTGGCTTGACTTACATAACTTCAACAGGAGGATAGTGAAGCCCATTGACATATACGCGTACAACAGAATTCTGGACAAGCTGTTCAAGAAGGCAGGAATACAGAAAAGAAAGAGGTTCTCACCCTACAAGTTCCGCCACACGAGCATCACGATGTGGAGTGCAGTGCTGACGGAGCAGGAACTTGTCAAGAGAAGCGGTCACGTGGTCGGATCAAAGGCGTTGAGAAGGTACTCCAAGCTAGTGGACATAGACACCGACAAGAAAATTCTCAAGGAGCTCGGTCTGCTCAGCGAGGAGGAGGCTGAGCCAGAGGTCAAGAAGCTAAAACCGGTGCAGTGCAATCTTTGCGGAGAGTTCAACGAACCTCACAGGCAGAGATGCTGGAAGTGCAAGGCAGTGCTGGATCCACTCAGGCTGGCGAAAGAAGTGATAGATGAGGAGATAGTTGAGGCCGTAATCGACGAACCCATGCAGAATCAGATGAAGGAGAAGCTGAAGCAGCTGATCAGACAGATTCTCGCTGAAGAAGGACTCCTGCCTACAGTCTGATCATTCACGGTGTACGATACGAGAGGAAATGGGGGTGTCCTTCCAATCCTAGGACACCTTGAATTAAGATGTAAAACTAACACCATCTTTCAATCCTACAGTCTGATCATTCATGGTGTACGATACGAGAGGAAATATGGGGGTCAAAAAGAAACATGGGTAATCTTTTTACAGAGTGCTTGATACGAGAGGAAATGGGGGTGTCCTTCCAATCCTAGGACACCTTGAATTAAGATGTAAAACTAACACCATCTTTCAATCCTACAGTCTGATCATTCATGGTGTACGATACGAGAGGAAATATGGGGGTCAAAAAGAAACATGGGTAATCTTTTTACAGAGTGCTTGATACGAGAGGAAATGGGGGTGTCCTTCCAATCCTAGGACACCTTGAATTAAGATGTAAAACTAACACCATCTTTCAATCCTACAGTCTGATCATTCATGGAGTACGATACGAGAGGAAATATGGGGGTCAAAAAGAAACATGGGTAATCTTTTTACAGAGTGCTTGATACGAGAGGAAATGGGGGTGTCCTTCCAATCCTAGGACACCTTGAATTAAGATGTAAAACTAACACCATCTTTCAATCCTACAGTCTGATCATTCATGGTGTACGATACGAGAGGAAATATGGGGGTCAAAAAGAAACATGGGTAATCTTTTTACAGAGTGCTTGATACGAGAGGAAATGGGGGTGTCCTTCCAATCCTAGGACACCTTGAATTAAGATGTAAAACTAACACCATCTTAATTCCTAGCCCTTTCTTTCACTTTCGGGAGGATCTTCCAGACTGTCTCTTCGGATATGCCTTCCTCCTCTGCCACCTCTCGCACTGCCTGTGCGACTATTTCGTGAAAGATCACTTTACCTCCACCTCCTTTATCTTACCAACTCTTCTCGCATGTTCCAGGAATACAAAGAGTCCAGGAATCGATACGTTAAGGTGTTTGGCCGCCTGCTCCCATGTGAGACCGTTTATCTTTTTAATCAACTCATCACTGATTTCTCTCCTTCTAAAATACCGGTACACATCGTCTCCATGCTTCTTCGTCCTCACCATTCTCATCACTCCGGTAAACTTACTTTACTATAGTAAAGTAATCACCGTAATATCTAAGTCTTACCTGATGGTGTGTATATTATGCGATTGACAAATAACGATCTGAACGTCCTGGGAGCACTGAAGAATGGAGAGATGAGGTACACAGAATTGGCAGAGGAAGTCAGGATATCTCCGGCAGGCTTAACGAAAGTGCTGAAAAAACTGCAGAAAGAAGGACTCATTGAGAGGATGCAGGACAACTCAGCATACCCTCCTCCTGTGTACTACAGAATTACCGAGAAGGGCAGAAGGGTTCTGAAACAGAACGAGGCTGCAGAGTTGTTCATGAACCTCATAGAGGTGGATGAAAGGCTTGCGGATGAGATCATCGAGGAGTTCAGGAGAAGGCTCGAAGAGTTGAAGAGATGAGGCCCTTCAGGTTGAAATCCATTGAGGTAGATCCAGCAGATATGGTTGTTTATGCAAAAACAGATACGCCGAAAGCCCTGGAATGCAATCATTTGCAACAGGGATGATGAACGGAAGGTATGTTATTGGTGTCAGCAGTGTTACCTACAAGAGGGTGAGGAGTGGAGAGATTTACGAAGAGGATGAGATCAAGATTGCACATGAGGTGACTCATTACAACGAGAGAGTTATCAGCCCCGTGTACGCGACAGAAATGAAGCTCAGGTGGTTGAAACGGCTTTTTGGTGGTAGCTTAAATGCTGCAAACTTTTTTGAAGATGTATTTTCAAAAGCAGTCCTTGCAGAAATTGGGTATTCTAAAGAGAAGGTCGAGAAATGTGTGAGGGTGCCGTTATCTCCATTCTAGAAAATGCTTCAGGTCTACACCGAAACGTCTCTGCCTGTCGTTAACCCTGATGCTGCGCTGAAGCTAGAGCCACACTTAAGGATCATAACACTATTAACCGCATACAGCCTCGTGGATGTTTTTGCATGGCAGGTATCTGGAAAACCTGCCCAAAATCTTGTTAATGGCGAAGTGGTGGGAACGCTTCAGAAAATGCTTCAGAAGATAATGGGTCTCTCGAGTAAGCATGAAGGTATCCGTGAGTTTATAGAAGAGAGTGAGGAAGCGGTAAGAAGATTGCACGGTAAGCTGGAAACAGATAGATTTCTTGATGATCTGTTGACGGGAGTTGAAGATCCATTCATGCAGTTCAGAATTTTGATAGAAAAGAAGAGGATAAACAACATCGTTCTCAACGAATCTGATGTCATGAGCGTATTTTGTGGTGTATTTGGATAGTTGCATTGCGATTGCGGCAACGAGTCAAAAACAGAATAATTGCTCAGTGGCGAGGTATACTTGGTTTTTCACTCAATTAACTGTCAGCTGCTAAGCAAGGGCAAACAAGTCCATAATGTTAAAATTAAAAAGTTGTTTAATTTAAATTCTCTTTCTTAAGACCTTTCATTTCTGCTCTGATCCCTTCTACCAGCTTTTCGATTACTTTGTCGATATTGTTGAGAACGTCGAAAAGGTTTCTGACCGGATCTAGATTTCTCAGATTCTTGCCATTGTTATACTTACAGTCTGCAACGCAGAACCTGCAGGCGCTGTTAGGAATGATTGAACCCTCTTTAACTTCTTTAATATCTCTGAGCAGGCCCAGATATCGTTCGAGCAGGTACCTCGCAATATCGGGAGCTATTTTGGTTACATTGCCTGTCCTCATTTCGGCCACGAAAACTGGCTTTCCGGTCATGTAGGCATAAGCAGCAGATTGTATGAGCTTGACCTTGCCAGTCTTGACTTCCACGATTGCAACAGGTACATTCTCACGCTTTATCCTTATATCCACGACCCCGTTTTTCAGGGTAATCTCAGCTTCAGCTTCAATTCCCACCTTTCTCAGCCTTGCCAGGATTATTGAAACTGCCAGGTTGTGGATTTCCTCGTAAATCTGCGATGGTTTCGAGTTATCTCGTTTGTACTTCGGACATATTTTTCTCACCAGGTTGTCAAGCCTGCTCGGGTTGCACACCTTCAACAGCCTGTCTATTTCAACATGTCTAACACGTACTTCCATACCTCATCACTCCTTACAAGTATTACATTTCTTACTTGTATTGGTAAAGTATTTAAGCTTTTCCTTACTTGTAATACTGGTATGGAAGAGAAGATACTTGGGTTGAGCAGCGTTACTCAGAAGTACCAGGTAACTCTGACAAAGGACGTCAGAGATGTTCTGGGAGTAAAACCTGGAGATAAGGTTGTATTTGTGCAAAAAGGTGATGCAGTTATTGTGAAAAAGGCGTGATAATGTAAGTTACAGGTTAGGTAGATTTTTTTATCGATCACTCTTCAAAGTTGACAGTATGGTGCATTCATGTATGTTTTAACCTGATGTTCTTAAGTTTCTTAGATCAGTTCTCACCTGCAAAATAAGGTCTATGTAATCAAATGAGGTGTAGGTTGTTTGAGTTAGATTACTCAATGATACAGAGTAACCTCGGGATGTGAAAACCCTTCTGTATCATCAAATGAAACGAATCAACTTGCTCATGGAGATACATAAACTTGTATACACAAACTTGTATACAATAAACTGTACGGAAACCACAACTTCCTCCATACTCCTTCTTTTTTAAAAAGGTGAGGGAGCTGGAGTTGAACTGGCTAAAATAGCCATTCCTATTAATAGAGCCAGCTAACCTTACTAAAACAGCCATCTACCCGTCCGCGATCCCAGGCGGATCGGGCCCATTCCCGCATTTTGCGGGACATTTCTCCGACACCTGGCCGGATCTTACTGCCACCACCCGGGTGGCTTAAACTATAGCCCACACTTGGTGGGATACATCATACAAATTAATTCTTGTACTAACATACACATAACTTTAAAGTATTTAAAAATTTCGTCTACATACCCAACACCCTTTGTGAAGTGAAGACACAATGATGCTTTAAGTGAACCACTTAGAGGCTGTGTGTCTTCTGCCACGTTCTATAAAAAGGGAATAAGTTCTGATAATTGCTTCTCAGCGAAATCTCCCGGTCACAGTTGCGGCATTTCAGCTTCTCCTTCTCAGACCACTCAGACCATTTTCTGTCTTTCACCCTCACGACCTTATTGGATCCAGGGCAAGGTCTGGGAGGTAAACTCCAAAAGACGTGAGAAAACAAACAACGGACAAACAGTCTAAACCAGCTCAGCCACTTCTTCAATTGCAGAGTTCAGCCTGGATTCAATATCCCTCGCAAGAGCTTTCTTCTTGTTTTTGTCTGTGAAGAACCCTTCCATCTCCCTGTACTCCTCAAAGAGCTTCTTTACTTCTTCCACCGTGGTGAGGATATTTTGAAGCTTTGACCTGTTCACCCTCACGAATTCTGTTCTTTCTCCCATCGCCTGCCTCTTCAGCTCTTCAAACTCCACAAGCGCTTTCATGAGCAGTTCGGCAGTATCCGGATCCAGAGGGAGTCTGCGTTTTTTTATCTTTCTGATCCTGGCTTCAATTCTTTTCACTGTGCTGAGTGTGGGGTCAGCAGCCTCAATCTCACGTGCCAGCTGGATGATGTCGTTTTTAAGAGCGAGTTGATTTGCAGTCGTGGTGTCGTGTACGGGTTTGCCCTTCTCAATCCTTCCAAGAATATCAAGCAAGTACTCTGACACCAGATGTGATATTGATTTACCGGTAGCCCGCCTGATTAAACCGGCTTTGTCAACGACTCTTTCATCGATGTAAAGTGACATCTTCCTGCTTTGCGCCATCAAAACTAATGAGATCCAACATCAGATAAATTTTTGGTCACATTACGTATAGATTACGTATAATTCCGCAAAACTAACTCCGAGTATATCGCTTCTATGAAGCAATACAACCATAATAACAGGTGTACACAATAGAGAAATTAGGACACGGAATATTTCCTACGCTAGCGCTTCTATGAAAATTATATTGCTTGTTTGAATGTGGTTAAAGAAATGCGCAATCAAAATACTGAGAGACATTTTAATATTTTCACGCTGAACAGCTTAATAAAATTTTATTTTAAAATTGGTAGCCTCGCATCGGATTTCGTGTTTTCCAACAACACCCAAAATCCAATAAGTAAAAATATATATTAGACTTTTATTGAGATATGCCCAAAATATTGATTTTGGAATTCTGACGGTTGTTCTCAAATATTTTCGGTAAATAGCCGATCAGACAAAAATATCTCTCAAATGGACTGAAACTGTTGCTTCTGGACATGGTTTGGAGCGACGTGCTGCCTTCTAACCCATATACTTCGTAGGTATGCGTGCTCCATTTACGGATTTAAGGTCAGAGAATAGTTGGTAAAGCGTGAGGAGCTGTTTCCGGGCTTCTTTACCCCTTGAAAAGAAAGCCTCAGAATTTTTATTTTCACATGAAATATTTACGAGAGGGGAGATTGCGGTTGCCGCCATTTCGAAAGCATTTCCCATGCTTGCTGCTGCCTATTTTTGGTGACGGTGATGTTTGCCATATGGTTCTTGCTTTTGCCTTGTTTTGCCTTGGGCTTTAGGTTTTGGGTTTGGGTTTTGCCAAACCCTATCACTTTACATTGTGCTGGTGATAAGTGGATATGGTAAGCATGTAACTGATCCTTGTACCATACTCACATTTACCATTCCCATTGCTTGCACCTCCATTCCCATTCATGCATTTCCAGTGCCTTACAGCTTGCATTTCCAGTGCTTCATTGTATGCATTTCCAGCGCTATTATTGCATGCTTTTTCCATTCCCAGTGCTTCCTTGCTTGCATTTCCATTCATGCATTTCCATTCCAGCTTATCTTTTCCAGTGCCTTACAGCTTGCATTTTCATTGCTTAATTGCTTGCATTCCCAGTGCTCCATTACTTCATTGCTTGCATTTCTATTTCCATTCATGCATTTCCATTGCTCATTGCTTGCATTTCCATTGCTAGATAGCATTTCCATTCTCATCCCAGCTTACCATTCCCATTGCTTGCTCCAGTGCCCGCTTCCAGTCTTACCATTCTCAGTGCTTAAGCTGGTTCCATTCCTACCCTTTCCAGATGCTTACCATTCCCATTCAAGCTTACCAGTCCAGTGCCTTGCATTCCCAGTGCTTGCGTGAGTCCATTTATTCATTCCCGGCATAGCCTAATCATTCCATGTACATTCCCGAGCCTAACTGCTCCATTCCAATTTATCCAATCCATTGCTTTAGCCATTCACCATTTCCAACCATTCAATTTGCCAAATCTTCATTCTCATTACCATTCCATTGCTTTATCCATTCCAGCGCAGTGCCTTACCTATATTGCTTCTACCGTCCATCCCTATTCCAGCTTACCATCCAGTCCCATTGCTTCTGCTTACCATTCCTCTCCATTGCTTTATCTATCCATCATTCCCATTCCCAGTGGCTAACCGCTCAGGTCTCATTCCAGTCATTTTCAGTCATCTTATTTCTTTCCTGATCCCATTCCTAGTTGCTATTCCACTGCCTTTTGTTGCCCAAGCAATTCCCTCCACAACAACCCCATTGCCCAATAACTCACACCAGACATTTGCCTTACCAACTACTGAAACCCCACAATTGCCAACATACACAACAACAATCATCTACCAACCAGAAATTCCTGCCATGGATTAGAGGTTTTACACTGTATTCAGCTATCTTTCACCTGTATTCAGCTGCTGATTGCTTTTACCAGCCAGCTTACCATTCCCAGCCTTACTACCACCATTGCTTATGCAGCTTAAGCCTTTTTGCCACTTGAGTCTTTCTGCTGCTTATTCTATTCACAATTCTCAGCCTAATTTCCACCCTTCCCAGTGCCTTACCCCCTATTTTTTTAGAGGGCGGCGGCTCGCTCGAGAACGGCTATGCGACCAGCTACGCGTAGAGAGTCATGTGGTGAAAAGGACTTCAACATATACTCAACTTTGTCTGGATTCCCCGCAAGGATGAATTAATTTTATAAAAATCAGAAAGGTAGATTCAATGTGCAAAAACACTGGACAGACTTTAATTATTCCTCTCTTTCATATCCTGCCTTCCTCTGTCGATTCTCTCCATCTCCATTCTCAAACCTTCTATAAGCCTGTCAACGACCACATTTATGTTGTCCAGCATCTTCAGCATATTCCTCACCGGATCTGCACCTTTCAGGTTTCTGCCATTCCCGTAGCTGCAGTTTGCGGTGCAGTACCTGCATCCCGGGTTGGGGATGACTTTATCCCCTCTAACCTCCTTTATGTCCTTCAGAACGCCGATAAACAGTTCCACCAGCCTTGTCGCCACATCTGGTGTTAGTTTTGTGACCCTTCCACTTTTGGTTTCCACTATGAAGACGGGCTTTCCAGTTATGTGTGCATAGACTGCGGACTGTATGAGCTTCACCTTGCCCGTCTTTACCTCAACTACTGCTATTATCTCGCCTCTGTACTTCACCACTATGTCCACAACCCCATACTCAATGGCTATCTCTCCCTCTGCCTCTATGCCTGCCGCCCTGAGCCTCGTCAATATCATCACCACCGCCATATTGTGTATTTCTTCATAGAGCAAAGATGGTGCTGATCTGTCGGCTTTGTATCCTGGGCATATCTTTCTCACCAGACTGTCCAGCCTGCTCGGGCTGCATACCTGCAGCAACTTCTCAATATCTCCATTTCTAACAGGTGCATCCATTTCAATACCTCCTTATTTGTATTACATTTCTTACTTGTATTGAGAAATATTTAAATTTTTCCTTACTTGTATTACTCGTATGGAGGAAAGAATACTGGGACTTAGCAATGTCACTAAAAAATTCCAAGTGACCCTAACAAAGGATGTGAGAGATATCCTGGGAGTAAATGCCGGAGACAAGATCGTGTTCGTTATCAAGGATGGGGAAGTCATTGTAAGAAAAGCGTAATTGTGTCCTTGCATAATCACATCTCAGCTAACTTCAACACCCTCCTTTCCCTGAAACCCATCGCAACAACTTCGCTAAGTACCTTCACAGCAACGAACTTGTATTCGGAATTCATTGTATACTATGCAATTCCTCAAACACATCCTCGATCTCAGCTCTGACCGGTTAAAACACTGCCATCTCTACAGCAAAATTCATCAGCCTGGCATTTAAATGCCTGAATCTCCTCTTCTCATTTTACGAAATCCACGAACTAGCAAAACAAGCGATAGAATTGCGACAGCAGGGTGAGAGGAAATACATCAAGGTTTGGGGAGAAAACTAGTGCAATGGGTGAAGTATGATTCAATCCAGCCTTGACTGGGATTTTAAAAGCGTCAATAAATCAGCAAGAGAACACAGAAATTCCTCGTAATAGGTGAATGTAGGAATGGAATCGGTGGGCTGATGCACACAAAAACCTTGGATATCTTTCGTGCATAGTATCACTTTCCGAATGCAAAAACTGTAAGCGTAAAAGCAAGTACCATTACAAGGGCAGAAAAAATGAGAACGGACATTGCCGCGCAGATAGATTTTACATGTCCCTCCAAGATGACTACAGGGGAGATATAGAATCAACAATCAGGAAGCTCGAAAAGATGGGGTAATTCTGTCGTAAATCTTGAAGAAGTCAGGGAGAAAGTATCCTGGAAAAAGAGCCCCGCAGGTTGCTGCACAGGGTTAAAGTTAAAGAGCAAGGAGAGTAGTAATACTTTAATAGATTATCCAAAAAAAGTAGAAATGTAGGAGGTGTAGTTTTATGGGATCCAAGCCTCTGGAGATTATTGCAGCTGTAAGATGCTCTAAGTTGAATAAGCTTGTTCCTATAAGCGAGTGTACAGAATGCGATTATTTTTCTGATAGTGAGGTAGATGATAGAAGAGGTATTCTAACCAAAGTTAGTTGTCTATTTTCTCACTAATTTTTAACCCACCTCTTTTAAACCCGTTCTTATCAAGCTTTATGCTTGACAAACTTGATGACCTTAATTCAATAGATCCCATGATATCACAATTATCCCGTAAATGTCCAAAAAACTTCCTAGAAGGACTATAAT